>NZ_QEQO01000005.1:0-91189 GCF_003097195.1 Klebsiella sp. GL120222-02 | reverse complement strand
GCGAAGGTGGCGGAATTGGTAGACGCGCTAGCTTCAGGTGTTAGTGTCCTTACGGACGTGGGGGTTCAAGTCCCCCCCCTCGCACCAATATTCTTTTCTCTTCCGGCATTATCCCCCCAGTTTAAAATCCAGAATCATCAGCATTATTCCACCAATCAATGCAACGCAAGATGGCAGCAGGATAAAATGGCGCAGTTGACGATGCCATATCATCGCTGCGGACATCAGCATGCCCACCGTGACCAGCGTCCGCCACACATCGGCCGAGACTCCGGCATACCCGAGAGCGGCAATCAGCACGCCGGGAACCACCACACCCCAACCACTCCCTAATGCCCGCTGCAACATGGTTTCACCTCTTAAAACGATAATGATAACCAATATCATATGATAACATTTATCATTTGTCATTTGCGATGTGCTTTGCGTCTTTTTCTTTACGTTCGCGGTAATGACATACATTCATGAAGGTGATAAATTAAGCGGATTATCGATATATATTAAATATTTTGCTTATTTTGCAAATAACCTTTTTTTGCACATTGTTATCAGACTCTTCATTTTTGGCTTTCATCATTTTGAAATTTAACGACTAATAATGATTCTTCCGATATGACCGCACAAACCTGGCGAGCACACTACGCACAAAAATATCAATATTCCTTACGGCTTTTTTTACTGCTTAATTTCATTTCCTCCTCTCTGTCGCTGGTCAGCCCACTATTTACGGTAGTTCGTTTTACGCTGCCCTGCGCCCTGATCGTGGCCTGCAGCGGGCTGTTGCTGCTCTGGCACTGGAAATGGCCGCAAGCGAAAATAAATATTCCGGCTATCTCGTTGTTATTTGGCATGCTCTGGGCATGGCACGTGGTGGCAAAAGCGATGCTATTGACACCGCCGCATTTTAACTATCTGGTAATCGCCCTATTAAGCATTCTGTTTATCGGCACCATCGCTTTTTCCAATAATATCACTGCCTTTACCCTTCACTCTTTACCGACTTTCCTTATCTGCCTGATAATGTCAGAGGGGGAACAATGGTTGCGCATGACCTACTGTTTTGTGCTGCCTATTGCCGGTATTACCCTGCAAAATATTATCCAGAAGCGCAACGATGCCTTCACGCAAGGATTAATGGATAAACTGATGCAGGAACGCAACACGCTCAACGATCTCAGTATGCTGGATCCCCTGACCGGTTTGTATAATCGCCGCGGGCTACAGAACCGCCTCGACACCTTGCTGGCGCTGGACGGAGACAACCACTTTGTGCTGCTCCTCGATATCGATCACTTTAAAGCCTATAACGACCACTATGGTCATATGATGGGCGACCAGGCGCTGATTCGCGTCTCTGCCGCGATCCGCAACGCCGTGCGCTCACGCGATATTGTCGCTCGTTTTGGTGGGGAAGAGTTTATGGTCCTGCTGACCAACAGCAGCGAGGAAACCGCCTGGCAGGCTGCCGAACGCATTCGCCAGCGGGTCTATGATCTGAAGATCCCGCATATGTTTAATGAAAGTGTCGCCACCAACGTGACCATCAGCATTGGCCTGACGCCGCTCATTGATGACAACATTGAGCAAGCGCTGGCACGAGCCGATGGCGCACTGTATGAGGCCAAAAATAAAGGACGCAATATTATTCTTGCCAGTTAGCTTTTCCTTCGCGCGCCGCGGTATCGCGGCGCCGACAAACTCCTTGCCATGCCGCCTGCAAACAACTAATATCAGGAATCATTATCATTTAGATTTGTATCTGGAAATCAAATGGCCTGGCGCTCCCTTTCTCTTAGCGACGAACTCATCTGGCGGGCTCCCTTCCCGACGGCTGAACGCGCGCTGGCGGAGAGTCTTCGGGCAAAAATCACTGCCCTGCGCCCTCATCTGCTGGATTTCCTGCGTCTGGATGAGCCTGCCCCGCCGCATGCGTTAACGCTCGCCGAGTGGTCGCAACCCATCGCGTTACGCTCCCTGCTGGCCACCTGGTCCGATCATATCTATCGTCATCAGCCCACGCAGCCGCGTGAACAGAAGCCCCTGCTCTCGCTCTGGGCCCAGTGGTATATCGGCCTGCTGGTGCCGCCGCTGATGCTGGCGCTGCTTAATGAACCGCAGGGACTCAGCCTGGCGCCAGAACATTTCCATGTCGAATTTCACGAGAGCGGTCGGGCTGCCTGCTTCTGGATTGATGTGCATAACGATGCCAGGATAGCAGCGCTTTCACCGCAGGCGCGGATAGATGCCCTGGTGATTCGTACCCTGCAGCCGGTTGTTGAGGCGCTGGAAGCGACGGGCGAGATCAATGGCAAACTTATCTGGAGTAATACCGGCTATCTGATCAACTGGTATTTAGGTGAAATGCGCACGCTGCTGGGCGATGAGCAGGTCGCCGCTCTGCGTCAGCACTGCTTCTTTGAAAAACAGCTCGCCGATGGTCAGGATAACCCGCTGTGGCGAACGGTGGTGCTGCGTGAAGGGCTGTTAGTCCGACGCACCTGCTGCCAGCGCTATCGCCTGCCGGATGTCCAACAGTGCGGCGACTGCACGCTGAAATAACGCCCCCTACCTCAAAATTAACGGGCGGCCCTTGCCGCCCGTTGCTATTTATGCGGTCTGTTGACTCTCCTGCTCCGCTCGCTCGGCCTCTTCCGCTTCCTGAGCAAGCAGCTGTTTCTCATACACCTTAAAGAACGGGAAGTAGATAATCGCCGACACGCAGGCCAGAACGATCACCAGAACCGCCGCCCGAAAATCCCAGCCCAGCGCCCAGGCGCCGCCAATCGGTGCTGGCGCCGTCCACGGTACCACCGAGATAACGCGGCCAATCAGATCCAGCTTCATTGCTGCCCAGGCCAGCACCGCGTTCACCATTGGCGCCAGCAGGAACGGAATAAAGAACACCGGATTCATGACGATAGGCGTCCCAAAGATAACCGGCTCGTTAATGTTAAACAGGCTTGGCACCACGCTCAGACGGCCAATGGAGCGCAAATGCGCTGAGCGGCTACGCAGATAACAGAACACCAGCCCCATGGTCGCCCCGGAACCACCAACCACTATGAAGAATGTCCAGAACGCCTCCATGAAGATATGCGGCAGAGGCGCCCCCTGGGCCAGCGCCTGCTGGTTCATACCGAGGTTGGTCAGCCAGAACATCTGCAGCATCCCGGACACAATCGCGGCACCGTGGATCCCGGCGAACCACAACAGGTGGCCAATAAGCACCGCCAGCAGAATTGCCGGCAGAGAGTCGGCTGCCGAAACGAGCGGTTTGAAGATGGCCATAATGGCCTGCGGGATCAGCATGTCAAAATGGTGCTGGATAAACAGACTCAGCGGATACAGCGTCAGCACGACCACCAGCACTGGGATCAACAGATCAAAGGAGTTTTTGATCATCGGCGGAACCTGGTCCGGCAAGCGGATCCCAATGTTGTGCGCTTTCAAAAAACGCATCATTTCCACGCAATAGATCGCCACCAGAATCGCGGTAAAGATCCCGGTCCCCCCGAGGCTATCCACCGGCAGCGTGCCATTGGTCTTCGGCGCGGCAATCAGCAAAAAGGCCATGATCGACAGCATTGCGCACATAAAGGGATCGAGCTGATTGGATTTCTCGTAGTGCTTACCGAGGTTATAGGAGATCGCCGCGCAGATGTAGATCGACATGATCCCCATCGTCATATCAAAGGGGGTCAGAATACGCCCCTCAAACTCTTTTGCCAGATCCAGCCAGGCGCGGGCAAAACCCCAGGTGGTATCCGGTGAGAAAGGTGGATAAGCAAACACCAGCAGGAACGATCCGACGATCATAAATGGCATCGCTGAGATAAAACCGTCACGGATAGCCATGACGTGACGCTGCGATGAGATCCGCCCTGCTATGGGGCTTATGTAATTTTCTACAAAGCGAAATATCAAATTAAACGCAGCATGGTTAGCAGACATAGTAGCCCTCCTGACAGGCTATTGATACTGGCCCAACAACGATTACCCTGCCGTTACGATGACCGCTTTTTGATGCAGCAGGCCGCTGATGGATTACCGGCTATACTGCTCATGACGCAACGATTCATACACGGCTCTTATGTTATAAATAAAGTGAGAAGTGACTGTTCCAGTATTCATCTCTACGCGCACAACCGCAACCGGTTACAGTAACCGGTTACGGTGAATGTGAAGGAGATCGACAAAATAGAAAGAATCTGGATTGTCCGCGCTGTTATTTACACTCCGCCAGGCTTGTGACAGATTTAACCAGGCTTAAATCAGGAGAATCCAATGAGTCTGCAGTCTGTACGGCAGTTTTTTGCCGAACACGCCCCCGATATCGAAATTATTGAGTTAAACCAGAGTACCGCCACCGTCGCGCTCGCCGCTGCCGCACACAACGTTGAGCCTGGACAAATCGCCAAAACGCTGTCGCTCAAGATCAAGGATAAGATTGTTCTGATCGTCGCCAGGGGCGATGCGCGGCTGGATAACAAAAAGCTGAAAGAGACCTTTGGTGCGAAAGCCAGAATGTTAAGCAGCGATGAGGTGGTGACCTGGACCGGTCATCCGGTAGGCGGCGTGTGCCCTTTTGGTCTGGAAAATCCGCTGGCCGTCTATTGCGACGTCTCGCTCAGGCACTATCAGGAGGTGCTACCCGCAGCGGGAGCCATTCACAGCGCCGTTCGTATTGAACCAGAACGATTGGCGCAGCTCACCGATGCGACATGGGTAGACGTGTGTTTATAGCCGCGTTACGCCACCTGTTTAACGGCGTTGTTCGCGCCGCTCATCGGTAAATGCAGCAAGATATCCGCCGCGTTTAATAAACCGATGTCTGAGCGAACCCCGAGCTTGGTCATGGCGTTAAATTTATGCGCGCGGATAGTTTTAATGTTCCGGTTCAGCTGTATCGCAATATCAGAAAGCGAATATCCCCACGACATATACCGAAGGATGGCGTGCTCCGTTGGACTTAGCGGATCGTTGCACGCCTCTCTGTCGCAAAATTGTTCGCTGCCGCTGAGGTGATGATTATCCAGCAACTGTAACAAACGCTCCTGTAACCCGCGTCGCGGCGCGGATTTATTCAGTATGCCATGCAGACAAGCCGGCATAAGATGGCCGATCAGATGCATTTCACTTTCATTATTAGCCAGAATAATTGCCTGGACTTCCGGCCGACACCGCGCCATTTCATGAACAAAAAGCAGACTCTCAGCTCGTGAAGAACGGCTTCCCGAAAGAGAAAAGATAATGGCCGACCAGGAAAACGATGTTTCCGCCGCCCTGAGCATACTGACATTTTTAAACAGATGAATATGATATCGGCTATTATCTTCACGACTAAAGATATAGCGCCAGGCCATTTCCGTCATCACACATTTCTCTACGATGGCGACATGGTGGGTTGTGCTATTTTTTTCCATTCCATTTGCTCCCCGTAAGCTGAATTGATATTCAGCTCTTGCATTCCCTGCACGCTGTTGATCCAGGCATACATTTCAGCATTGCTTCGCAGTGATAAGCGTCGCATTGCGCTATTTTTCTGCGCACTGATGGTTTTATTGCTCTTTTTCAACAGCGCAGCGATCTGATTGATTCCCCATCCCTTTGCCAGAAGACGCAAAACCTTGCGTTCCGAAAGGGTCAGCATCGCCGCAGAGTGGTAGCTTGCGAAATCGCTATCCTCGTCTCCGGTGAACAACGTCCGGCTAATTTGCTCAGCGGCACGACTGCCGGCGCAAATCACCTCAATCAACCGGTTAACCGGCTCACTCTCCGAGATCAGCGAACTTTCAGGGCGAATTAAAAGCTCAACGGCCAATGGATAGAGGCTGTCACTGACCATAAAAACCCAGTGAATATCACGATACTGCGTCATCAGAGAGTAATACCGCTCGCAGACGGCACGGGGATGCGCAATCTCGCCGGAGATATCCGCGACGACCAGCACTGCCCGCCGCAGTTGCAAAAGGGTGAGCTCATCATGAGAACGACAAAAACTGAGTTCGTAATCAGGGAGATTTTCATTGAAGATAACCTTTAACCCTGACTGCATGACGGGAATTTTACTAATAACAACACCAAACTTACCTTGTCCTGGTAACATAACACCTCCGCTTCCTGTCGAAGTTCCTTCGCCTGCCGGCAAACAATCGGCGCTTAACATCATCGCCTTATCATTCTCTGAATGAATATAAAAAGTATATTCATGGCCTGCGTACACGGTATACGTAACGACCGAACCGTGGTCATACCGTGTAAATATTATTGCTGTGTATACTTGCGATTAATATTAGCACAGACGCTCCTGCGCTAATAAATTAGAAAAGATAAAACTATTATTTAGCAAAAGTAATTTCAGGCACGTGAGTTATAAAGCATTATCTTTGATTGTTTCTCTAAATGCTTTAGGCGACATCCCGCTATAGCGGCGGAAAAAGCGAGAAAAATAGGCAGCATCACTAAACCCTAAGTAATCAGAGAGTTGTGTTACCGTCATGCGGGTGTACTGCAGATTGCGTCGCGCTTCCAGCATCAGGCGTTGATGCAATACTCCCAGCGCGCTACAGCCATAGAACTCGCGGCATAAATAATTTAAGTGCGTGACCGACAACCCAATTAGCTTCGCATACTCCGCCAGCGGGAGATGCTGCCGGTAGTGGCTCTCAATAAGCCGGGAAAAGTGGCGCATCATACTGCGCTTCCGCTCCGCTTTATCTTCCGCGGGCGGTGCGGGGCGGCACTGCCGGTTCAGCCAGACCAGCAGCGTCCCCAGCAACGAGTACAACATCATCTCCCGGGCATCATGCTCTTCGCAATATTCCTCGCGAAGCGCCGAAAATAGCGTATGCATATGCCCCCGGGAACGGCCTACCGGCACGCACTGCGGTACGCTAAGCACATCCAGCGGCCGGCCGAACTGGTTTTCAAACCGGCTCAGCAGCGGCAGCGCCAGAGAGAGCACATACCCTTGTGTCCCGGGTGAAAAATGAAACCCATGAATACAAAGGGCGGGAACCACCTGGATGCAGGACGCTGTCATCACCGCGGTGGCGCCTTCAATTTCGATCTCCGCCCGGCCCTGATGCAGGTAGAGGAGCTGGACCATTTCCGCATGCTGATGAACGCGAATATGCCACTCATACAGACTGCTACGCTGCAAAATCGACTCGCAGTGCAGCAGGTCCGGCGTTGGCCAGCCGCGCTCTTCGCCATACAGCTTAAATACGGGGACGACTTGCATGGGCGGCATAATCACTCCTCTTTAGTCAGGTAACGCGTTCCATGGGCAAGCCCACGTAGTTTTCCGCGATGGTGGTCAGCCCGGCGCGGGAGCCAAGGTAGTAGCGGCGGTCGGCGGCCTGCATTTTGGCGTCAAACGCATTCTGGTCCGGGAAATCATGCAGCAGGCGAGTCATAAACCAGCTAAAGCGTTCCCCTTTCCACACCCGATCCAGCGCCAGTTGCGAGTAGGTCGCCAGCAGATCGCTGCGGCCACGATGATAGTATTCACGCAGGATCCGCCACAGGTAGTTAACATCCGATGCCGCCAGGTTTAACCCTTTGGCGCCGGTTGGCGGAACGATATGTGCCGCATCTCCCACCAGAAACAGCCGCCCATACTGCATCGGCTCCACCACGAAACTACGCAGCGGGGCAATGCTCTTCTCAAGTGAGTGACCAGTCACTAACCTGGATGCCAGGTCCTCCGGCAAGCGGCTTTTCAGCTCCTGCCAGAAACGTTCGTCCGACCAGGCTTCAACCTTATCGCTCAGCGGAACCTGTAGATAATAGCGGCTGCGCGTAAGTGAGCGCTGACTACACAATACAAACCCCCGCTGATGGTGTGCATAAATCAGCTCCGGATTGACCGGCGGCGTATCCGCCAGCAGGCCTAACCAACCAAACGGCCACACGCTCTCGTAGGTTTTGAGAATGTCAGCGGGAATGCTTTGCCGTGACACCCCGTGAAAACCGTCGCAACCGGCGATAAAGTCGCACTCCAGGCGGCAGGTTTCACCTTCGCTGAGGTAGGTGACCGTCGGTCGGTCGCTTTTCGCGTCATGAATAGCCACCTCGCTCACGCCATAGACGATTGGCGCGCCGCTGGCGGTCCGGGCCGCCATCAGGTCGCGGGTCACTTCCGTCTGGCCATAAACCATCACACTCTTGCCGTCAGTCAGCTCGCTCAGTGCGACGGGTACCCGCTGGCCGTCAAACAGAAACTCCACCCCATGATGCACCAGGCCTTCGGCATCCATCCGCTGCGCCACGCCCGCTTCGCGTAGCAGATCGACGGTGCCGCTTTCCAGAATTCCCGCGCGGATGCGCCCCAGCACATACTGTGGCGTTTGACGCTCGAGGATCACGGTATGGATCCCGGCGTTGTGCAACAACTGCCCCAGCAGCAGCCCGGAGGGGCCTGCGCCAATAATCGCGACCTGTGTTTTCATAGGGTTGTCTCACTCTTGCAGGGTTAATTATTTGTATATTTTTTGTTTAATAAAAGTGCTTTCCTGCATTTTTGATAAGTCAGACGGGAAAAAGAAGGGATGAATGGCGGCAAAAATTGCACTTTTCACCAAACTGGCAAAATTGTGGGATGCTTCAAATTCTGCCGTCCCGCCAGCCGGGACATTTTTGCATATTATTTGATCCCGCCCCCCTCAGCCGCTACGGCGCTTCAGGTTAAAGTATCGACAGATAACCAGACGTCGCGGACAGCAGAGGAATTATGCAGGTTGATCGGTCACAGCAGCGGGCAATCACACGATTGTGCATCCAGTGTGGTCTTTTTTTGTTACAGCACGGCGCCGAAAGTGCGCTGGTGGAAGAGCTATCCACCCGCCTCGGACGGGCGCTGGGAATGGATAGCGTCGAAAGCGCCATCTCGTCTAATGCCATCGTGCTGACCACCATTAAAGATGGCGAATGTCTCACCTCAACGCGTAAAAATGTCGACCGCGGC
Source organism: Klebsiella sp. GL120222-02 (assembly GCF_003097195.1). NCBI lineage: Bacteria > Pseudomonadati > Pseudomonadota > Gammaproteobacteria > Enterobacterales > Enterobacteriaceae > Klebsiella > Klebsiella sp. GL120222-02. Next base: position 82,221 of record NZ_QEQO01000005.1, on the reverse strand, counting down.
ATCAATATGCATGTGGTAACGGAAGTGCAGCACATTGTGATCCTCGCCGAACATAAGCTGCTCGACTATCGCGATGTCGAGAAGCGCTTTGCGCAGATCGTTCCCTTGCGTTATCCGCGCTGGCTGCTGGTCATCATGGTGGGGCTCTCCTGCGCCTGTTTCTGCAAACTGAATAACGGCGGCTGGGACGGCGCGCTGGTCAGCTTCTGCGCCAGTACGGTAGCCATGTACATTCGCCAGGTGCTGACCCACCGGTCCATGCATCCGCAGATCAACTTCTGCATCACCGCCTTTGTCGCCACCACCATCTCCGGGCTGCTGCTGCGCCTCCCGGCCTTTGCCAGTACGCCGACCATTGCCATGGCCGCCAGCGTCCTGCTGCTGGTTCCGGGTTTTCCTTTGATCAACGCCGTCGCCGATATGTTTAAAGGGCATATTAATACGGGGCTCGCCCGCTGGGCGATCGCCAGCCTGTTAACCCTTGCCACCTGCATTGGCGTGGTGATGGCGATGACCGTATGGGGGCTGCGCGGATGGGCATAATCTCGTTTATTTTCGCACTGGCGGAAGACATGCTGCTGGCGGCAATCCCCGCCGTTGGTTTTGCCATGGTCTTTAATGTCCCCCAGCGCGCCTTGCGCTGGTGCGCGCTGCTGGGGGCGATCGGTCACGGCTCGCGAATGGTCATGATGAGCGCCGGTTTTAACATTGAATGGGCCACCTTTCTCGCCGCGCTGCTGGTGGGCAGCATCGGCATTCAGTGGTCACGCTGGTATCTGGCGCATCCGAAGATTTTTACCGTCGCCGCCGTGATCCCGATGTTTCCCGGCATCTCGGCCTACACCGCGATGATCTCCGCGGTAAAGATCAGCCATTTTGGCTATTCTGAAGAGATGATGATTTTGCTGCTGAGCAATTTTTTAAAGGCATCGTCTATTGTGGGCGCCCTTTCTATTGGCCTGTCGATACCCGGTCTGTGGCTGTATCGTAAGCGCCCTCGCGTCTGACCCCCGGCGTCGCGGTACAGCCGCGACGCTCCTTCCGCGACGGGCTCTGTGCTACTATGTGCAGATCACCCCACTCTTTGCAGTTCAGAGTTGAGATAGAGTTATGTCTTCGCGAATTTTAACCTCCCATTTTAGCGGCCTGGAAGAGTTCCTCCAGCAGCACGCGGCGCTGCTGGCGAAATCAACTGACGGCACCGTTGCCGTTTTTGCCAATAACGCGCCGGCATTCTATGCGCTGACGCCAGCGCGGCTGGCGCAGTTGCTGGAGCTGGAAGCCAGGCTGGCGCGCCCCGGCAGCGACATCGCCCTTGACCCGCAGTTTTTCGAGGAGCCATCCGCGGCGCCAGTTGCGGTGCCAATGGGCAAATTTGCCATGTACGCCGACTGGCAGCCTGACGCCGATTTTCAGCGCCTGGCCGCGCTATGGGGCATTGCCCTGAGCCAGCCAGTCACGCCGGAAGAGCTGGCTGCCTTCGTCGCTTACTGGCAGGCGGAAGGTAAAGTGTTTCACCACGTGCAGTGGCAGCAGAAGCTGGCGCGTAGCGTGCAAATCAGCCGCGCCAGCAACGGCGGACAGCCGAAGCGCGATGTGAACAGCGTGAGCGAACCCGACAGTCATATTCCGCGAGGTTTCCGAGGATGAGCATGAAAAACGTGGGCGACCTGATGAAGCGTCTGCAGAAAATGATGCCGGCCCATATCGAACCGGCGTTTAAAACCGGCGAAGAACTGCTGGCCTGGCAAAAAGAGCAAGGCCGGCTGCGTTCCGAAGCGCTGGAGCGGGAGAATCGCGCGATGAAAATGCAGCGCACCTTCAACCGCTCAGGGATCCGCCCGCTGCATCAGAACTGTTCCTTTGATAACTACCGCGTCGAGTGCGAAGGACAGATGAACGCCCTCGCCCGCGCACGTCAGTATGTGGAAGAGTTCGATGGCAATATCGCCAGCTTTATCTTCTCCGGTAAACCGGGGACCGGCAAAAATCACCTGGCGGCAGCCATCTGCAACGAGCTGCTGCTGCGCGGGAAGTCGGTCTTAATCATCACCGTGGCCGATATTATGTCGGCGATGAAAGATACCTTTGGCAACCGGGAAACGAGCGAAGAGCAGTTACTGAGCGACCTCAGCAAAGTCGACCTGTTAGTGATTGATGAAATTGGTATGCAGACGGAGTCTCGCTATGAGAAGGTCATTATCAATCAGATAGTTGACCGTCGTTCTTCATCCAAACGGCCTACCGGGATGCTCACCAACAGTAATATGGAAGAGATGAACAAGCTGCTCGGCGAACGGGTAATGGACCGTATGCGGCTGGGGAACAGTCTGTGGGTTATCTTCAACTGGGAAAGTTACCGGCACCGCGTCACTGGCAAGGAGTATTAAGAGATTTCCGGACGATGACGGCGTTATACTAAAGCGATTATTCAGTCACGCTTATGAGTCCGTCTATGAAATCGTTTAAAAATGGCTTACTTGCCGCTTTTGCCGCCAGTGCATTTACCCTCGCCGGCGCTCACGCTGCCTCCTGGCAGGATTCTCTTAACAGCGCCGCCAGCCAGCTTAGCGGCAGCAGCACCCAGGCTGGCAGCGGCGGCATGTCCGTCTCCTCGCTAACCAGCCTGCTCAGCGGCAGCAGCCAGTCTCTGACCGCCAGCAGCATGAATAATGCGGCCGGGATCCTGTCATATTGCGCGCAACAGAAACTGGCCTCCGTGACCAGCGCCGATAACGTCAAAAACCAGGTGCTGGATAAACTGGGACTCAGCACGCCGGAAAAACAGAAACAAGACACCAACTATCTTGATGGCCTGCAGGGCTTGCTCAACAGTAATAACGGCCAGCAGCTGGACCTGAATACGCTTGGCAACAGCTCGCTGGCGAAACAGGTGAAAACCAAAGCCTGCGATCTGGTCTTAAAACAGGGCGTTAACTTCCTCTCCTGATACGTACTGCTCATGCCGCGTTTGTTGCCTTCGCGACGGCAGCGCGGCCTGAAACGTTTTTTTTACCCTTTTTCCCTCTCCGCTTCCCCGCCACACCCGATGCGACACCGATCAAAAAAGGCAACATCTAAACCAATTCTGAATAACTGCACAGTTTCATGACGCTAGAATTGCAGCAAGATGGCGCTGCAATTACAGTGTGGCGTGAAAAGTAATCTATTCTGCCAGCCGACAACTGGCGCTAATGAGGATGAGCTGTGTCAGAGTTGTTATCCATCGCCTTATTTTTAGCTTCGGTGGTGCTGTATGCCTGGAAAGCGGGTCGTAACACTTGGTGGTTTGCCGCCACGCTCACGGTGTTAGGTCTGTTCGTGGTGCTGAATATCACCCTCTACGCCAGCGACTACTTTACCGGCGACGGCATCAACGACGCGGTGCTCTATACCCTGACCAACAGCCTGACTGGCGCCGGGATCGGCAAATACATTCTGCCGGGCGTCGGGGTGGGCGTCGCGCTGGTTGCCGTCTTTGGCGCGCTGGGCTGGGTGCTGCGCCGCCGTCGGCATCATCCTCATCACGTCGGTTACAGCCTGGCGGCGCTGCTGCTGGCGCTGGCCTCCGTGGATGCCAGCCCGGCCTTCCATCAGATCAGCGAGCTGGTGAAATCGCAGTCACGGGAAGGTGACCCGGACTTTGCCGCATACTACAAAGAGCCGTCGAAGCGTATCGACAATCCACAGCTGAACCTGGTCTATATCTATGGCGAAAGCCTCGAGCGTACCTATTTTGATAACGATGCCTTTCCTAACCTCACCCCTGAGCTCGGCAAAATAAAAGATCAGGGCCTCGATTTCAGCAATACCATGCAGCTCCCGGGGACGGATTACACCATCGCCGGTATGGTCGCCTCGCAGTGCGGCATTCCGCTGTTCGCGCCGTTTGAAGGCAACGCCTCGGCCTCGGTCTCCAGCTTCTTTCCCCAGAATATCTGCCTTGGCGATATCCTGAAAAACTCCGGCTATGAAAACTATTTTGTGCAGGGAGCCAACCTGCGCTTTGCCGGCAAAGACGTGTTTCTCAAATCCCACGGCTTCGATCACCTGTACGGGGCGGAAGAGCTCAAAACTACGGTAGCGGATCCCGCCTATCGCAACGACTGGGGCTTCTATGACGACACCGTGCTCGATGAGACGTGGAAAAAATTCGAAGAGCTGTCGCGCTCCGGTAAACGCTTCTCGCTGTTCGCCCTGACGGTGGATACCCACCACCCCGATGGCTTTATCTCGCGCACCTGCGAGCGTAAACGCTATGACGTGGACGGTAAGAAAAACCTCTCCTTCAGCGCCGTTAGCTGCAGCCAGGAACATATCGCCGCGCTGATAGAGAAGATTAAAGCCTCACCCTATTTCAAAAACACGGTCATCGTGGTCTCTTCCGATCACCTGGCCATGAAAAACAGCGCCTGGGATTACCTCAACAAGCACGATCGCAGCAATCTGTTCTTCGTCCTGCGCGGCGATAAACCGCAGCAGGAGACCCTGGCGGTGAAACGCAACACCATGGATAACGGCGCGACGGTGCTCGATATTCTCGGCGGCGATAACTATATCGGCCTCGGGCGCAGCAGCCTCTCCGGCCAGTCGCTCTCCGGTATTTTCATGAATATGAAAGAGAAGGTCCTGGCCTGGAAACCGGACGTGATCCGCCTGTGGAACTTCCCGAAAGAGATGAAAAACTTCACCATCGATTCGCAGAAGAACATGATCGCCTTCTCCGGCAGCCATTTCCGTCTGCCGCTACTGCTCAGGGTATCAAACCAGCGCGTTGAACCGCTGCCGGAGAGCGAATACTCCGCGCCGCTGCGCTTCCAGCTGGCCGATTTCGCGCCGCGGGATAATTTCGTCTGGGTCGATCGCTGCTATAAAATGGGGCAGCTGTGGGCGCCTGAACTCGCGCTCTCTACCGACTGGTGCGTCTCGCAGGGGCAGCTGGGCGGTGAGCAAAAGGTTCAGCACGTCGATAAGCCGCAGTGGCAAGGCAAAACCGCTTTCAGGGATACCCTTATCGATATGGAGCGCTATAAGGGGAACGTCGATACGCTAAAAGTCGTCGACAACGATATTCGCTACAAGGCCGACAGCTTCGTGTTTAACGTCGCCGGCGCCCCGGAAGAGGTCAAGCAGTTCAGCGGCATTTCGCGTCCCGAGTCCTGGGGTCGGTGGTCCAATGCCCAGCTGGGCAGCGACGTGAAGATTGAATATAAAGAGCCGCTACCGGAAAAATTTGATCTGGTGATCACCGCCAAAGCTTACGGCCCAAACGCCAATAAGCCGATCCCGGTGCGGGTAGGTGAAAGTGAGCAAGTGCTTACGCTGGCCAATGATGTGACCACTACGACGCTGCATTTCGACAACCCGTCGCGCAGCAACACCCTGACCATCACTCCGCCGGACCCGCAGTCCACCAACGAGGGCAATATCCTTGGTCACTCCCCACGTCAGCTGGGGATCGGCATGGTGGAGATCAAAGTGGTGAAAAGCGAAGGCTAAAACCATCCTGCCCGGCGGGTTTCCGCGCCGGGCAACGGTTGCCGTGGCAGGGCGTTAACCCTACAGCGGCTGTAGTTCATCAGCCGACAGTCCAGTGATTTTCTGTACCATCTCTTTGTCGAGGCCATTTTGTAACATACTGCCGGCAATGCGCAGCGCCTCGCGCCGGCTTCCTTCCTGCAAGCCCTCCTGGTGCCCTTCTTCCCGGCCTTCTAGTCGACCTTCTTGCCGACCTTCCTGCTTAAGCTTTTGCGCGATAGACATCAGTGTCTCCTCATACTGTGGCAGACGGCGGGCCAGCCGGCGGAGAAACACGCCCGGCTCGGCCGTATTACCGTACTGCAGCATATAGTGAAACAGCATTCTCAACTGCCGACGGTTAGTGTATCCCAGCATCACAACGGCCGCCAACGACTCCGTTATGCTGCTGAGATCGCGCTGACGAATATGTTTTTGCATCAGCTCCAGCAAGGCGACTCGCCGATGCTGCACGAGGTCATCATCTGGCATCACCGTAACGTCGATCAACGTAAACGGACAGCCATACAGCGTCTTCGCCGTCTCCGGGTGGCGAAGAAATCGTTTAAAGACCGCATCGTGCGGCGTCGAGGTCATCCGTTTTTTCATGGCCATCCGCTTGCCTGAAAGAGAAGGAAAGCCGGACTCTACCACCGGTTTTTACCCGAATGGATTTGACGATAATTTTCTGGGAAGCGCCTCGGAGAATAGCATGGCGGCCAGCCCGGCTGGCCGCCATCAACACAGCTTAGTAATCAAACTGACGGTAGTAACGGCGGATATTGAGGTCGTGGCCGGTATGGTGTTCAAAGTGGGTCGCCAGCCGATCCACCAGCAGGGTGGACACCACGCACGGCGCCATAATCCAGCGGAACGCGTCATCAATGCCGTTCAGCGGATAGTCGCGCGGGTCGATCACCACCAGATGGTCAGTTATCTTTTCGGCAAAGCGTTCGACGCGCTCGTCCAGCGCCCGGCATTTCCCCTCTCCTTTCACCAGAAACAGCGGGACCTCTTTTTCCAGCAGCTCCAGGGTGCCGTGGAAAAATTCAGCCGAGCTCACGGATTTCGTCCGCTTCCACTGCATCTCTTCGAGAATACACATTGAGAACAGGTAAACCTCGCCCCACATTTCCGCGCCGCCAATCCACATCATATAGTCGCAGTCGTGGTATTGTGCGGCAATGCTATCCGCCTGGAGATCGAACTGGCGCTTGGCCTGCAGGAGATTTTCCGGCAGTAATTCGAGCTGGCTGGCAAATCGCGCATAATTTTCAAACTCGCCGTGACGATAAATAACGCGGAAGAATAACCAGTACAGCAGCATATATTCATATTCCACACCGTTCTTGTGGCACATCGGAATATGCCAGCTGGCGGCGGCGGCCAATGGCGAGTCGGCATGACGGGTAATAGCCACCACGCGGATCCCCTGCGCCTTGCACCACTCGGCAATAGCCACCGACTCTTTGGTATCACCGGATTTAGATAACGTAACGACAACTGCATCTTTATTTAATTTTTTATGTCCGCGATGAATTAATTCGGCCGCCTGCTCAAGATATACCGGCACACTGGTTAATTCTTTGGCAAACTCATTAATGGCCATCATCGGTGCCAGAGAACCGCCTACCGAGGCAAAAAATAATGCGCTGCAGCCGCTGTCATAAATATCATCGGCCACGGTTTCAGCCTGTTTACGCGCAGCGATGATCTCGCGAGCACTGGTCAGGTACTCGTCCTGATTAAAACCCAACATAGTTTTCTCCTGAATATTCAGATTTTACTTTTTAATACGTGGTCAAAATCGTCAAAAATACGTTTAGCCAGATCGATGCCTTTCAGACCGGCGGTATGCCAGGCCAGCATCTGGACGGGAACAATCAGCAACAGCGGCGCCAGGTGATGCTCGCACGGACAGTTTAGCGCCAGCGTCTGCGCATCCTCGTCATCGCTCAGCGTTAGCGTAAAAGCCCGGGCAATGGACGGCGCCATATAGTCCCGCAGCGCCCGGGTTCGCGCATCCGGCGCATCTTCAATAAACAGCATCACATGGCGGGCGTTGGCTTCCAGATAGGGACCGTGCATATAGGCTTCCAGCTCAAAGCCGCTGGAAGGCACGCGCACCGTTTCAGTAAATTTGGTTTCAAATTCCTTCGCCACGCCAACCAGCGCACCGTAGCCGGTGGCGACAAAGCGCTCCCCGCTCCGCAGCGTTTCGCTATACCGGTCGATAAAGCGCGAGGTGCGGGCGATAACATCCGGGATCGCCGCAAGCAGCCGCTGGAATTCAGCGAGATAGTGCTGCTCCTCCACCTCGCTGACTTTCCCCTGCTGACGAGCAATGATCAGCGCTATCAGCAACAGATTCAGCACCGTCGCGCTAAAACCGCGGGTCACAAACCCTACGCTCTCGATCCCGGTATTGATATCCAGAACGCCATCGCAAGCGCGGGCTATCGGGCTTTGCGGGTCGGAGGTCAGGGCAAACACCGGCAGTCCTGAGGCCTGTACCTTACGCATCGCCTCCAGCGTTGACGCGCTTTTCCCGCTCTGTGAAATCGCCACCACCAGATCGGTATGCGGGTCGATCGCTTCGTAATGGGTAAAGTTGTACGGCTCTTTAATGTCAACCAGCACGCCGAAGCGTTGTTCAAAGAAATAGCGCGCGCACAGCGCGGCATTCAGCGACGATCCGGTCGCCAGCAGCAAAATTCGGCGTACCGGGTGCTGGCGGGCAAAGGTCTCAATCGCCGCCAGCTTTTGCCGGTAGCCACGCAGGATCTGCGCCAGGCAGGCCGGCTCTTCACTGATATAGGTCATCATTGTTGGTCGCATAGCTCACTCCCGTTAAAACAATCCGATCCACGAACCCAGAATGCCTACCAGCGCCATGCCGCCAATAATTGAGAGCGGTTTAACTTTCCGTCCCAGCAGCCAGTAGACGATGCCAAAACTCACCAGCGGCAGCATGCAGGGCAGAATGTCATTGATAATGTCCTGCACCTGAGTTTTGGCTTCTCCGGCACCAAAGGAGAGAGGGATGGTGATATCGATCATTGAGGCGGTCATCGCCCCGACCACCATCAGGCCGATAATCGACGCTCCGTAGGTCAGGCTCTCCATCATTCCGCTCTTCTGGATCCGCTGCAGGACCCCGGTTCCCAGCACGTAGCCCCAGCGGGTAAAGCACCAGCGCACCAGAATGTGCGGCACGTTAAACACCAGCAGAAACAGGATCGGCCCGAGGATGTTGCCCTTCAGCGCCAGGCTGGTGCCGATCCCGGTGGCGATCAGGCGCAGCGTCCCCCAGAAGAAAGAGTCCCCCAGCCCGGCCAGCGGCCCCATCAGCGAGGCTTTGACGTTATCAATCGCAATGGCATCCATGTTTTTCTGCTGGCTGTTTTTCTCCTCCATCGCCGTGGTGATCCCCAGCAGCAGGGTGACGATATGCGGCGTGGTATTGAAAAACACCAGATGACGTTTCAGCGCCCTGGCTAGCTCCTCTTTGCGCGGATAGAGCTTTTTCAGCACCGGAATCAGCGCGTAAACAAAGGCGAGATTCATCTGCCGCTCATAGTTCCACGAGAACTCCATCTGGAAGGAGCGCCAGAACACCCGGCGTAAATCTCGTGGCGTAATCCGGGTTTCTTCCTGCTCCTGCGGTTGCAGGGTCTCTTCAGAAATCGTCTTCGTCGTCATCGCTGACTCCTTGTTCTGTCGTCGTACGAGGTGAATTCAACGCGGTGACGTTAACCATGACCACCGCCACGATGGCGCCGAGAATGGCGATGCCGGTCACCGGGATTTTCAAATAAGCCATTAGCACAAAGCCGAGGAAAAAGTACGGCGCAACTTTCTTGTTAATCAGCAACCTGGCAAGCATCGCGAAGCCGAGCGCCGGGATCATGCCGGTGGCGACGCTGAGCCCGTGTTTGATAAATTCCGGGATGGTATCGAGCAGGGATTTCACCGCGTTGCTGCCCACCAGGAATGAAACGGTCACCACCGTGGCCAGCATCAGCGACAGCCCGAAGCCGGCAATCAGATGCATCCGCTCAATGCCCCGCGTATCCGCCCGTTCCGCATACCCGTCCGCCTTCTGGCTGAGCATCGGGATAAACATCCCCAGATAAACGTTTTTCAGGATCAGGGTCAGGGTGGCGATAGGCAGGCCGAGCAACAGCGCCGTTTCCGTGCCCGCACCGGAGGTGATGGCGAACGCCACGCCGAGAATACCGCCCGTCACCACGTCGGGCGGGATCGAGGCACCAACGGAGAAAGAACCGATAAACGCCAGCTCCAGCGTCGCGCCCATAATGACGCCGGTCTGTACATCCCCCAGCACCAGTCCGGTCAGCAGCCCGGTGACGATAGGCCGGGAAATCAGCGACGTCCCTAAGGCATATTCCGATTGCGCGATAAACGCCACCAGACCCAGTAAGAGAGCCTCTACCATAATCTGTCCTCCGGAATTACACGCATTCCGTAAAAAGCTGTTTGCGATCGTTCGGGACCTGGCGAATCTCCACCTCGACGCCCTTCCCCACCAGTTGTTGTAGCTGCTCTATTTCTGTCGGCAGTAAATTAATCGCCTTAGAGATATTTTTACTGCCCTCTTTAGCCTTAATTCCGCCGAGATTTATGCTTTTTATTTCCCCGATAGCGCAGGCAATACGCCAGGCGTCATTGACCGATTCCACGACAATAAATAAATTATATTTATCGGTCACCCCACTTTTTATCGCCTCAATAGCATCATTGATATTTTTAATCACCAGTTTTACCGAGGGCGGTTTGGCAAGCTTAATGGTGGTTTTCCGCAGTTCATCTTCAGGGACACTGTCGTTGGCGATCAAAATGCAATCGGCGCCGACATATTGGGTCCAGGAAAAGGCCACCTGGCCGTGAAGTAATCGATGGTCTACCCTTAATAACGTAATCATCATGCTTCCTCATTTCAGAAGTCTTTATCCATAGTCATCGCACTGGCAATCGTTTGATTGCAGTACTGAATGCTCTCTTTGGCGCTGGTTAATGCTTCAGTAATTAATTTTTCAGTATTCTCTTCCGCTGCGGAAATCAGCAAGTCAATAATTAACGGCAGATTTAAACCGGATAATAAATGGAAGTGTGGGCGTGATAAAAAACGCACAAACTCGTTATTCACACTACCGGCAAAAATATCCGTAATCACTATCAGCTCATCCTGCGCCGGGAAACGCGCCAGTAGCGCCTCCACCTGCTGCGTGAGATCGGACTCCTCTTCTACATAGGCGCACAGGGTATGAATATCCGGCTGTTTACCGAGGATTAGCTCCACGGAGTTCAGCAAACCGTTAGCAAAGGTGCCATGGCTGGCAAAAATATAGTGTCGTTTCATCCTTACCTCGAAAGCGCATTCCACTGCTTTCTTAATTGCAACCGGCGTGCCAGAAACAGTGGCGCGCTGGTTAGCGCAAAGACGAACGGACTGAGGGAACTAAAACTCTTGATCTTCCTGAATAAATTCCGTTTCCCGCGTCAGGATATCATGAATGTAGCAGAGCTCGACGACGGGGATTTTGACACTATACCCGCTCTCTATGACACTAAAAGCCTCGCGGAGCGTCGCCAGCTCGCTCTGCGGACACTGCCTTCCGGAATAATGGGATGGCGACGCGTTGCGGATCAGGCGCTCTATCAGACAGCTGATATGCACATACAGCGCCACCTTGCGATCGTTGGGCACGTCGCAGCCGGCCAGATGCTCATAGCGCAGTAAAAACTGCTCGACCTGATTGATGACCTTTGCGGTATCGAGGATCGTCACCGACTCGATCACCCGGCGCAGCGAGAAATTTTTCAGGATCAGGTTATTGATCTCGCTGACTTGTTCAGAGGAGGTCAGCTCGCCGAAGATACGCATCAGCGGGCGGCTGCCCTGGCCGGAAATCAGCGAATCCAGCGAGATCCACGGCAGATCGGCAAGCTGCGGATCCAGGGTACCGACGATCGCCAACACCTCATAGCGGCTGAGCATCGGTTGCCGCCGCGCGGGATCGGCGAGCGTTTCCACATCACAGGCCACAATATCGATCCCCAGCGCTTCAGGAATGCTGGCTTTTAACAGCGCCGACAGATTCGCTGCCGCGCCCAGACCGGTCGCGCAGGTCGTAAGAATCGCCCGCGGTTTATCGGTTTGCGGGTAATAGAGCTGGTGCTCAACCGCAAGGTCATCGCCGATGTCGCGGACGATATCTTCCAGCATAACGCCCTGCAAAATGCGCTCCCCAACGTACATCGCCATCCCGGTCGAGACGTTATTAATTATCGCCATCGGCGTACTCAGCCGACGATTAAAATGGCGATGAATGGCGTTCAGCGATCCCATATCGACCAGAATGATCAACCCTGACGCCAGAGCGTGGCTCTCAATATAGGCCATCACCTGGTTAGCAATAGCCTCCGGCGTCACGTCGAGCGGCATATCGAATGACTCAAACAGCTGGCTTTTCAGCAACCGGTTCGCCACGTTGGCGATGCTGCTGGCGGTGGCGTAACCGTGGGCGAGGATAATTGCCCGGGTCACCTGCTGCTGGCTGATGGCGCCATTTTTATGTAACCACAGCACCAGCAGCAGCAGGTCAATGCGCCGGGGTTCAATGTCCAGCTTCAGCGCCAGCGCAGCGAGGATCTCTTCGCAAAAGCGATACAGCAGCGGATATTTCTGCGCCAGAAAATCCTCCAGCAGGCGGCTTTTCTCGTTGCTCATCGTGGAAGGCCCCTGCCGGGAACGATGTATCAGGTAGTGGCTTAAAGCGTAGATACAGTTGCCGTTAAACTGGATATTGAAGCGCTTTTCAAGGCGATAAAACTCCTCCCGCACCTGATGCGTTATCAGCAGCAGCATATGCGAACTATTGGCATCGTGATTATCGAAAATCAGCCGATCGAAGAGGGTTTCAATCTCCTCGCCCATGCTTTTTTGCGCCTCTTCCCAGAGCGTTTTTTTACTCTGCACCGCCTCATACAGCGCGAGAACGCAGCACTGAGTATCGTAAATCAGCCCCTGAATCGGGTCGCGCGCGCGAAGCAGCCAGACCAGACTGGTCTGCGGCTCGATAAGCAGCGGCTCCTGCTGGCCCATCGCTTCACTGAGCGCTGGCGTCGCAGCCATGATATTTTCCGGCAGATCGTGCAGCGTCACGGTAAGCATCTCGCTGCCCGGACACCTGGCCCAGGCCGACGCCACGGCGTATTTCACCACATTCTTCAGCTCACCGACGTTACCGCGATAAACATAGTGCGTCAGCACCTGTAGCAGCCGGGGCGTCAGCTGCAGCCGGGTAGCCAACGTGCGCGCCTCCTGCCAGAAAAACTGCAGCGTGAGCGCGTCTTTTTCGTGGCGGCTGCGGGTCTGTAAATCAGGCAGGCTAACGAGGATCGGGATACGACGAATAAAGGTGGTCAGAAACGTGCTGTGAATATCTTCGGTGGTGGCAAACACCAGCCTCAGCGAAATCGGCATCCCCTGCGCCGTTTCCCCCACCCGATAGATCTCCTTACGGTCCAGCCAGGTGAACAGCTTCTCCTGCCCCTGCGCATCCAGGCGGTGGACTTCGTCGAGAAACAGCACGCCGCCGTTTGCCGCTTCAAACGCCCCGGCTTTATCGCTCTGCGCGCCGGTAAACGCGCCTTTGACGTAACCAAACAGGTTGGCGGCCAACAGCTCCGGGTTGCTGGCATACTGGGCGCAGTTAAAGCTGACAAAAGGCGCATCGGGCGGCAGCAGCCCCTGGGCGATAGCAAACTCATGCATCAGCTCCGCCATATAGCTCTTGCCAGTTCCGCTGTCGCCAACGATCAGCAGCGGAAGCCCACCGTTAGGATAAAACAGCGCGGTTTTCATCTGTTCGATAGGCTTGCGCAGGCTACCGTCATGGCCGGTCAGCAATGAGAAATGATCCGCCTGCTCCGGCTGCCGGTCGCTCTCTGCGAGCAGTTCCGCCATGCTGGCGTACTCGCTGCGGGAAAGAGGGAAAAACTGCTGGCAGAAGGCGGCTTTATGCAGGAAATAGACTGGTCGAGTATTGATCTTCACCAGCACATCCTGGGCCACCAACTGATTCAGATAGTGGCTGGCGGTATTTCTTTGCATCGCAAAACGCCGGGCCAGGTTGCCAGCGGTGAAGACCTCGCTCAGGTTATCCGGATCAAAAAAATCGGTCTGATTTTGCAGAAAAGCCAACAGTTCCGTTTTACGCATGACATCCCCCTCTTCACCTTACAGAGGCTTATGATGCGGGAAATCCACCAGGCGTTGGCGCTAAATTCACTTTTTGCGGTTCGGAGCACAAAAAAAACGGCGCCCAAATCCGCGGACGCCGCATAACAAAACCGTTACAGCCGCGCCAGGGCCTCCCGCATTCCTGAGCGCAAAATCATTTCCAGATAGCGCGTGACCTGGTCGGAAAGGCCGGGAATAGCCGTCAGATCCTCGCCCCAGTGCGCGTTATCCTGTAAAACCTCCAGCACCAGTCCATGCAGCGGGCTCCCGTTCGCCACCTGCTTCCATCCTTGCGAGAAGCGGGTTAACCAGACGTCATCATCCTGCAGCGGATACACCTGTCCGTCGCGCTGGCCGCGATAGAAGGCGATAAGCGCCGCCAGGGCAAACGTTAGCCGCGGCGGGATCGCGCCGTGCTGGCGGATTGTCGTCAGCAGCTGCGGCAGGATCCGGGTGCGGAACTTAGTCATGCCGTTCAGGGCGATGGCGAGCAATTGATGGCGAATATAGGGATTAAGAAAGCGCCCGGTGACCGCATCGGCAAACTGACGAAGCTCCTCGGCCGGTAAATCGAGCGCCGGGATAATCTCTTCATCAATCGTCTGCTGTACATAATGGCGAATGGCTTCGTCCTGCATCGCTTCGCCAACGGTATCCACCCCGCACAGCCATGCTACCGGCACCAGCGCGGTATGCGCACCGTTAAGAATGGCAACCTTGCGCGCTTTATAGGGCCGGATATCCTCTACGATGCGGATATTAAGCGGGTAGCGATCCAGCCGCAGCGTTTCCGCCAGCGCCTGCGGACCCTGAATGACGAATAACCAAAAGTATTCGGCGGTATCAAGGAAAGCATCATGGTAGCCCAGCTCCGCCTCCAGCTTTTCCGCATCCTCACGCGGATAGCCGGTGACGATGCGGTCAACCAGCGTCGAACAAAATGTATTGGCGGTCTCAACCCAGTCGCGAAAAGCCGCAGGCAGTTGCCACTCTTTGGCGTAGCGTAGCACCAGCGCCTTCAGCGCTTCGCCGTTGTAGTCGATCAGCTCGCAGGGGATAATCGTCCACCCCTTATCCGCAGCGCCATTGAAATGGCGGAAACGTTCGAGCAGCAGTTGGGTCAGCTTCGCCGGGAAGCTAACCGGCGGCTTATCGTCAGGCCGGTCTCCGGCATGATAGCTAATACCCGCTTCGGTAGTATTTGAAAATACGAACGCGATCGCCGGATTACGAGCCAGCGCCAGATAGCTGGCAAAATCCTGCCAGGGATTGAGCTCGTTATTAACGGAGCGAATAATCCGCGATTCGCTCACCGCCTCGCCGCGTTCATTCAACCCACGAATGATCGTGGTATAGAGTCCGTCCTGGGTATTTAACGACGGCGGAAACGCGGTGTTGATCGGGCGAATAATGGTCACGCCCGCCGCCAGATCGGTTTGCTCATTCAGCAGATCCAGCTGCCAGTCAATAAATGCCCGCAGGAAGTTGCCCTCGCCAAACTGAATCGCGCGCGTCGGGTACTGCGGCCCGGGAAAATCTTGTCGGTTTAACGATTTCATAAGCTTACCTGCTAAAAATGAATAACGCCTTTGATCAGCTGACGATTGTTAATCACTTCGCTTTCGTAAATGTCCGCCAGCGACCTGAAATCGTAACGGTGGGTCAGCATCATCCTGGCGGTGATTTTCCCCTCGGCCATCAGCCGCCCAACTTTGGCAAAATCCTCTTCCGTCGCGTTACGGCTGCCCATCATCGTCGTCTCTTTCTTATGAAATTCCGGGTCGGAGAACTGCAGTTCTCCCTTAAACAGACCAACAAAAATGATGCTGCCGCCGTGACGGATTAAATTAACGGTGTTATTCATCGCCTGCTGATTTCCCGTCGCGTCAATCACTTTCTGCGCCAGAGAACCGCCGAAGGCTGCGCACAGCTGTTCGATAAACTGCGGGTCGGAAGGGTCGAGCGTTGTCAGACCAAGGTGCTGTGCCACATGATCGCGCCGCGCCGGGCTGGTATCCGCCACCACCACCTGCGCGCCGTCAGCCTTAGCGATCGCCGCCGCCCCAAGGCCGATGGGGCCCGCGCCAACCACCAGCACCTGCTCCCCTGCCCGGATAGCGGCGCGGCGCACCGCGTGGGCGCTGATGGCGAAGGGTTCAATTAGCGCTGCGGCTTCCGGCTCAACGTCATCCACCACCAGCAGATTGTTTACCGGCACGCAGAGATACTCGCTAAACCCGCCGTCCCGATGCACGCCGATCACCGAAATCTTCTCGCAGCAGTTTGTCCGGCCGTTCAGACAGGCCGGACACTGGCGGCAGGCGACATAGGGAATCACAGCAACCTGTTGGCCGCTCTTCAAATTAAGAATATTTTTACCCAGCCCAATTATCTCACCGCATATTTCATGTCCAAGAACACGCGGATAACTAAAAAAAGGCTGATTGCCGCCCCATGCATGAATGTCTGTCCCACAAATCCCCACTGCCTTTATTTTAATGAGCACTTCATCATCGCCGGGAATGGGAATCTGGCGTTTTTCCCAGTGTAGTTTTTTAGGTTCCTGACACACTAAAGTATTCATCGATGTCATAATAATTGCCTCCGTATTTGTTGGCTTAGATATCGATGAAAAATAGAAACAGAGTGAAACTCATTGCAAAATCTGTGAAATGTCGCGCACAAAACTGTTTTAAATCCGGCTTTAATGGATAAAAAAGGAAAACGTTATGAGTCGCTCACAAAACCTACGTCACAATGTTATTAACCAGGTCATCAACGATATGGCGCGTGGCTTTATCCCCTCGCCGCTACCCTCGCAAAGCGCACTGGCGGAGATGTATAACATCAGCCGCACCACGGTGCGCCATATCCTTTGCCACTTATGCGAGCGCGGCGTCTTGAGCCAGGTCAATCACGACTACCAGATCCTTCGTCAGCCGGAAGTACAGGACGGCTTCGATGGTTCCAGCGCCTCGCTGACCGAACAAAACCGTCTCTTTGAACAAGCGTTTTTTACCATGATTAACCAGCGTCAGCTACGCGCCGGGGAGCGGTTCTCCGAACTGCAACTGGCGCGTGCCGCGGGCGTCAGCCCGGTCGTGGTCAGAGAATTTTTACTGAAATTCAGCCGCTACAACCTGATTGAAAGCGAAAAGCGCGGCCAGTGGAACATGAAAAAATTTGAGCAATCCTGGGCCGAGCAACTGTTCGAATTGCGGGAAATGCTGGAAACCCACGCACTTCAACATTTTCTTAATCTGCCGGACAGCGATGCCCGCTGGCTGCAGGCCAAAACCCTGCTCGAGCGCCACCGCACCCTGCGGGACAGCATCGGCAACAGCTTTCGTATGTTCTCCCAGCTCGATCGTGATTTTCATTCGCTGCTGCTTTCCGCTGCTGATAATATATTTTTTAATCAATCACTTGAAATTATTTCCGTGATCTTTCACTTCCACTATCAGTGGGATGAAAGTGACCTTAAACAGCGCAATATCATCGCCATTGATGAACATATGACGATCCTGAGCGCACTCATCTGTCGCAGCGATCTGGATGCCAACCTGGCGCTACGTAACCACCTGAACTCCGCGAAGCAATCCATGATTAACTCTCTCAAGCAAAGTGAATCGCTGGCACATTAAGTACCGATTAAAAACAGAAAATGATTAGCAACAGCACAAATCCAAAAACGTAATCCGGCGCCCTCAAAAAGGTTATTTATGCTGAAAACAAGTCGACTTACTTTACTGTGAAACAGGTGGGTGATGTTTACCCCCTTCGTTGTCACTTGGTATTCAAAAATAATAATCAGGAGTCAGGCGTGGAATCAGAAAATATAACCATAGACCCGCAGACCGACTTTAAAAAGGGGGAAGCGGAAAACCTTTCAGTTCCCTTAGAAAATACACTACAACGTAGTTCTCGTATTAAAAAGATTCAAACAACGGCAATGATTCTGTTATTTCTGGCGGCGGTGATTAACTACCTCGACCGAAGTTCATTGTCCGTTGCGAACTTAACGATTCGCGAGGAGTTAGGGCTTACCGCCACTGAAATCGGGGCGCTGTTATCGGTTTTCTCTCTGGCCTATGGCATTGCGCAACTGCCCTGCGGGCCGTTGCTGGATCGCAAAGGTCCACGCATCATGCTGGGGCTGGGCATGTTTTTCTGGTCGCTATTTCAGGCGGTCTCCGGGATGGTGCACAGCTTTACCCAGTTTGTCCTGGTGCGTATCGGCATGGGGATCGGCGAAGCGCCGATGAACCCGTGCGGCGTCAAGGTGATCAACGACTGGTTTAATATTAAAGAGCGCGGCCGCCCAATGGGCTTCTTTAACGCCGCCTCGACGATTGGCGTGGCGATCAGC
Source organism: Klebsiella sp. GL120222-02 (assembly GCF_003097195.1). NCBI lineage: Bacteria > Pseudomonadati > Pseudomonadota > Gammaproteobacteria > Enterobacterales > Enterobacteriaceae > Klebsiella > Klebsiella sp. GL120222-02. The sequence continues at coordinate 64,066 of NZ_QEQO01000005.1, read as the reverse complement.
CCGCCGATCCTTGCCGCGATGATGCTGATGATGGGCTGGCGCTGGATGTTTATTACCATCGGCGTACTGGGGATCTTTGTCGCTATCGGCTGGTATATGCTTTATCGCAACCGGGAGGATATCCCCCTCACCGCCGAGGAGCAGGCCTACCTAAATGCCGGAAGCGTCAACGTGCGCCGCGACCCGCTGAGCTTTGCCGAATGGCGCAGTCTGTTTAAAAACAAAACCATGTGGGGAATGATGTTCGGCTTCAGCGGCATCAACTATACCGCCTGGCTATATCTGGCATGGCTGCCGGGTTACCTGCAAACGGCGTATAACCTCGATCTGAAAAGTACCGGGTTTATGGCCGCCATTCCTTTCCTGTTTGGTGCCGCCGGTATGCTGATCAATGGCTACGTCACCGACTGGCTGGTCAAAGGCGGCATGGCCCCGATCAAAAGCCGCAAGATCTGCATTATTGCCGGGATGTTCTGCTCCGCGGCGTTTACGCTGATCGTGCCGCATGCCACCACCTCAATCGCGGCGGTGCTGTTAATCGGTATGGCGTTGTTCTGTATTCATTTTGCCGGAACGTCCTGCTGGGGATTGATCCACGTCGCCGTAGCATCAAGAATGACGGCTTCCGTCGGCAGTATTCAGAATTTCGCCAGCTTTATCTGCGCTTCATTCGCACCGGTGGTGACCGGATTTATTGTCGATACCACCCATTCCTTCCAGCTGGCACTGGTTATATGCGGCTGTGTGACCGCTCTCGGCGCACTGGCCTACATTTTCCTGGTTCGCCAGCCGATTAGTGACCCGCGTAACGACTGAATCTTAACGCCCTGCTGACCGCAGGGCATTCATCGTTGCGCTCATTTCATACTGCTGCAGCGATAGCGGCGCATATCCCGCCGCGGCAAACAGCGGTGTAAACGTTTCCGGGACCGTCACCGAAGTCCCCACACCCGGGAACTGCTGCGCCAGCGTCACCAGCAGCTCACGCGCCAGCCCCTGACGGCGGGCGGCGGGCTCCACCCACAAAAATTGCAGTACAGGCCGTGAGCCCGCCGTTGTTAGAACCGCGAAGGCGCGCTGTTCCAGCGTCACGACCTGACATGGCAGGGTGGCGAAGGTGAGCGGATCCAGCAGCCAGGGGAGCTGACTGTTACTCTCGTCAATGACGCGCCGTAGCAGGGCCAGGGTGGGATAAAGCTGTAATACGCCCGCTACCGGAGCCAGAGGTTCATTGCTCAGGTAGCCGCAGAGCCCATAGCGTCGCGTAAAGCCCAGCGTCTGATATAGCGCGACGGCCGCATGGTTATCGCGGATCACCTCCAGAGATACCGTCTCAACCCCCTGTTGTTGCAGGAGCATTAGCAGATCTTGCATCAGTTCCCGGCCCAGGCCTTTGCCGCGCCAGGCCGGGCGCAGGGCAAAGGCCGCCAGGCGAGCGGCACTTCCCCGGCGGGCGACAATCGCGATCGCCGCCGGTTCATCTCCGGCCAGCCAGACGCGGGAATCGATCAGGCTCATCCCCTCGGCGCTGAAACGCTGTACAAATCCCGCCACCGACTGGGTAACAGGCACCAGATAGGCTTCAAAACAGGCGTTGAGAATATCCGTTAACTGCACGCTGCTGAACTGCGTGGCGGGAACGGCGGTCAGCTCCATACTTTTCTCCCGAAGGCTGCTATGCTGAGGTGATGAAAACTAACACTATAACTGCCGGTGCCGTATTACGCCTGACTCAGGAGAGCGATATCGCCCTTCTGCCCGCCATTGAACGTTCTGCCGCCCAGGCATTTCGCCAGATCCCCTCTCTCGCCTGGCTGGCGGACAGCGAGGTGATTAGCGTTGCGCGTCATCATGATTATCTGGAAACCGAGCATAGCCTGCTGGCGGAAGCCGCCGGGCAGCCGATTGGCTTTATTCTGACCGAACCGCTCGACGATGCATTATTTATCGTCGAAGTCGCCGTCCATCAGAACTGGCAGCATCAGGGCATCGGCCGGATGCTGCTGAAGCAGGTTATTGAGGGCGCACAGCAGATGGGCTATCCGGCGGTAACCCTCACCACCTTCCGCGAGGTGCCGTGGAATGCGCCGTTTTATACCCGTCTGGGATTCACCATGCTCGATGAGCTGACCCTGCCTGCCGGACTGGCGGCAAAAAGGGAACAGGAGACCCGGCACGGCCTGCCGCCCGAGTCGCGCTGCGCCATGCGCCTGTCGCTCTGATGGTCGGCCCGCCGCGCTCCGCGCTTTACTATGGCCGCAAGGCGCAAATCTCATCATGCAATGAACGGCTGATGGTAACCCCCTGCTGCTCACTCTGCTGACGGCAGGCGAAACGCCGCTCGCCCGGCAGCCGCGCCCCCTGATCCTGCATCGCATTGAACAGCGTTTCGGCGCGCGCCAGCTGCTCTTGTGCCTGCGCGCCGAGAAAGCGCTGCGGATCCAGCGCCAGGATAAGCTCGCCGCCGTAGGGGAGCCCACCCGCGCCGTTATCCCACGCCAGCGATTCGGCGCTGGTCATATCGCCGATAAGCGGCCCGGCCAGCAGCTCAACCATTGCCGCCAGCGCCGAGCCCTTATGGCCGCCAAAGGTTAACATCGCGCCGTTCAGCACCTCCGCGGCATCGGTCGTTGGCTGTCCCTGACTGTCGATTCCCCAGCCTTCCGGTAGCGCTTTGCCGGCACGCTGATGCAGCTGGATCTCGCCGCGCGCCGCGGCGCTGGTCGCCATATCAACAATAAACGGCGGTTTGTCCCGCCGCGGCCAGCCAAAGGCGATAGGGTTGGTGCCGAACAGCGGACGCGTGCCGCCCGCCGGGGCGACCCAGGCGTGGCTTGGCGTGCAGGCCAGCCCCACCAGCCCTGCCTCGGTCAACGGCTCAATATCGGCAAACAGCGCGGAAAAATGGACGCAGCGGTTAATCGCCAGCGCCGCAATGCCGTTTTGCCGCGCCTTCTCCAGCAGCAGCGGCAGCGCGCGCTCGTAGGCCAGCAGTGAAAAAGCGCCCCCGGCGTCCGCCCGCGCAATCGCCGGCGCCTGGTCATGGATCTGCGGCTCGGCATCGGGCGATACCTTACCTTTGCGCAGGGTATCGACAATGCCCAACAGCCGCCACAGGCCGTGGGAAGCGCAGCCATCGCGTTCCCCGGCGGTCACATTGCGGGCAATCGCCGCCGCGTGGTCGGCGCTAAATCCATTGGCGCTGAGTACCTCCAGCGCCAGGTCATAAGCTTCAGGTAACGATAGAGTTACCGACTCCATACTGTTCTCCTTTACTCTTCTTCGTCTCCGCTAAAGTTAGCCTGCGGCAGGCAGCTGCGCGCGCCCCAGTAGTAAATCCCCAACGACATCGCCGCCACCAGCACCGTATCCCAGGGGTGACCGATAACATTAAGCCCGCCGAAGCTGCCCAGCCAGGAAAAGAGGATAATCAACGCATAAAACACGATCAGCCACAGCGAAGACTTCACCTGCTGCGCCAGGCTCACGGTATGTTCCGGCACCTTACCTTTGCACATCACGTAGACGACAAACATCACGATTTGCAGCCCCAACAGCCACGAGAGCGTATTCCAGCCGGACCAGTAGACAATCAGCGCCGAGATCATAAACGATACCGGGCCGATGATGCCGAAGGCGCGCACGCGGAACGGCCGCGGCAGATCCGGCGCGTTGCGGCGCAGCCCGGCGGCGGTTACCGGGGCGATGGCGTAGCTCAGCACCAGGGCCGCCGACACCACGCTAATCAGCTGTTCCCAGGAGGGGAACGGCAGCGTCCAGAAGATTGAAAGCCCGAAGGTCAGCCACAGCGCCGGACGCGGAATCCCGGACGCTTTATCGATATGGGTAAAGGCTTTAAAGAAAGTACCCGCCTTCGCCCAGCCGTAGATCACCCGCGGCGTCGCGTTCATATAGATATTGCCGGTGCCGCTCGGGGAGATGATCGCATCGCTTATCACCATAAAGGCCAGCCAGCCCATGCCGAGGGTAATGGCAATATCGCGATACGGCAGCGAGAACTGTTTGCTCACCTCGGCCCAACCGCCGTTCAGCATTTCGGTGGGGATACTGCCAAGGAACGCCAGTTGCAGCAGCACGTAGATAATCGTCGACAGCACCACTGATAAAATCAACGCAATAGGGATAGTCCGCTGCGGCTTTTGTACTTCGCTGGCCACCGAGATAATCGGCGTCAGTCCCAGATAAGCGAAGATAATTCCGCCCGCGCTGATCGCCGCTTCCACCCCGGACATGCCGAATGGCGCAATCCCCTGCGCGTGCAGGTTCTCCGGTTTAAAGAAGGCGAACAGCGTCACCACCACCAGCAGCGGCACCAAAAACTTGAGCACGCTGATGAAGTTGTTCGATCGGGCGAAGGTCTTAACGCTGTAGTAGTTAAGCGCAAAGAAGAAACAGAGCAGCAGGAACTGCACCACCCACCCCAGCAGCGTCGGCGAACTGGAACCCGGCTGGGTCAGCGCCGGAAACCAGGCGGCGGCATATTGCCGGGCGGCGACAATTTCAATCGAGATCAGGCTGGAGAAAGCGATCAGGGTGATGAACCCCAGCAGATAGCCCATCAGCTCACCGTGGGAAAAGACCGGGTAGCGAATAATGCCGCCGGCGCGCGGCAGCGCCGCCCCCAGCTCGCAGTAGACAATCCCCAGCAGCAATACTGCAAAGCCGCCGATCACCCACGAGGCGATCCCGGCCGGACCGGCGATGGAGGCCACGTGGCTGGCGGCGAATAACCATCCGGAGCCGAATATCGCCCCCAGGCCGATAAAGGTGAGATCGGTCAGGGTCAGCTGTTTTTTAAACTTACCCGACTCAGCAACGCGGGTTTGACTGTTATGCGTAGTGTGAATGGTCATGGTGATGCCCTTGCGTCAATGAGAGGAGGAAATCGCTTCCCGGGTCCACTGGCCGTTGACCAGGCGCAGCAGGTTCAAAGGGTTCGCATCCTGCAGCGCCGGCGGTAACAGGGCAGCCGGCGCGTTCTGCAGACAGACCGGGCGCAGAAAACGCTCAATCGCCCGGCTGCCGACCGATGTCCCGCGTGCGTCGGTGGTAGCCGGCCACGGGCCGCCGTGGACCATCGCATCGCACACTTCCACGCCGGTGGGATACCCGTTAAACAGCACCCGTCCGGCCTTCTCACACAGCAGCGGTAGCAGGCTCGCCGCCAGCGGGCCATCATCCGCCTCAGCATGCACCGTCGCGGTGAGCTGCCCCTGCAGCGCTTTCACCACCGCCTGCAGCTGGGCCTCATCGTCCACTTCCACCAGCAGCGACAGCGGGCCGAAAACTTCGCTCTGCAGCAGCGTATCCTGAGCCAGCAGATCCTCGACCTGAGCCTGCCACAACTGGGTCTGCGCCTGCCCGACGCCGGCGACGAGGCCGCTCGCCAGCCTCTCAATACGCGGGTGCGCCGCCAGTGCCGCCACGCCCTGACGGTAGTGCTGAAGGGTCGGCGCATTGAGCAACACCTGCGGCGTGGAGCCCGCTACCGCCGCGCACAGCGCCGACTTAAAGCGTTCCAGCCCAGCGCCGCGCAGCGCCAGAATCAGCCCCGGACGGGTACAGAACTGGCCGCCGCCGAGGGTGAATGACGCCACCAGCTCGTTTGCCAGCGCTTCGGCCCGCGTCTGCAGCGCCTGCGGCAGAATAATCAATGGGTTAATCGCCGACATTTCAGCAAACAGTGGAATTGGCTGCGGGCGCTGCTGCGCCAGCTGATACAGCGCCTTACCGCCGGCTAACGAACCGGTAAAGCCAACGGCCTGAATCGCCGGATGACGGACCAATTCGGCGCCGATATCGGTCCCGAAAATCATATTGAATACGCCGCCGGGTAAACCGCACCGTACCACCGCCCTGACGATCGCCTCGGCGGTCAGCTCGGCGGTGGCCATATGGCCCGGATGGGCCTTCACCACCACCGGACAGCCAGCCGCCAGCGCCGAGGCGGTATCGCCGCCGGCGGTGGAAAAGGCCAACGGAAAGTTGCTGGCGCCAAACACCGCCACCGGCCCTAACGCCTGCTGATACTGGCGCAGATCCGGGCGCGGCAGCGGCTGACGGTCGGCTAAGGCGGTATCAATACGGGCGGCGAAGGTATCGCCGCGCAGGATCACGCCAGCAAACATCCGCAACTGGCCGCTGGTGCGCGCCCGTTCTCCCTGTAGCCGCGCCAGCGGCAGCGCGGTCTCCTGCCCGGCGATAGCAAAAAACGGCTCGCCCAGCGCATCGAGTTCATCAGCAATGGCGTTGAGAAAGCGCGCCCGCTGCTGCGGCGTGGTTTGTGAATAGACGGCAAAGGCCTCCTGCGCGGCTTCTGCGGCCTGAGCGGCTTCCTCACAGGAAGCCGGATAAAAGCGGTGGCCGGTGGCTTCGCCGTCCACCGCCCGCAGGCTCAATAGCGTCGCCTCACCGCTGGCAATACGGCGTCCAGCGATAAACTGCCGTCCCGCCATGGTCTGAGATGCATTCATAGTGACTCCTGTGCTCAGAGGCCGACATCCGGCAGCGTCGGACGAGTGGCCAGCGCCTGTTCAACGATCGCCACCACCTGCTGGCGCGTTTCGCCTTCCAGCGCCAGACGCGGCGGACGGGTAATGGCGCTGCCGCGGCCCAGCAACTCTTCACACAGCTTGATGCACTGCACCAGATCCGGACGCGCATCGAGATGCAGCAGCGGCATGAACCAGCGGTACAGCGCCATCGCCTCTTCGTAACGCTGCTGGCGGGCGAGACGGAATAACGTTTCCCCTTCGCGCGGGAAGGCGTTGGACATTCCGGAGATCCAGCCTTCCGCGCCGACGGCGATGCTTTCCACCACCACGTCATCCAGCCCGGCAAACAGCACGAAGCGGTCGCCAACGGTGTTACGCAGGTCGATAAAGCGGCGGGTATCGCCGGAGGAGTCTTTAAAGCAGACGATGTTGTCGCAGTCAGTCAGGGTGGCGAGAATGTCCGGCGTCACGTCGTTTTTGTAAATCGGCGGGTTGTTGTAGACCATAATCGGCAGGTCGGTAGCGCTCGCCACGCTGCGGAAGTGGGCCGCGGTTTCATGCGGTTTTGAGGAGTAGACCAGCGCCGGCATCACCATGATCCCGTCGACGCCGACGCGCTCCGCCTCTTTCGCCATTTTCTGGGCGAAGGCGGTGGTGAACTCGGCCACCCCGGCGATGACCGGAATTTTGCCGCCGGCGGCATCCTTCGCCACCTCGATAATCTGTAGTTTTTCATCGGTGCTCAGCGAGGTGTTTTCACCCACGCTGCCGCATACCACCAGCCCGGAAACGCCATCTTTCACCAGGTTTTTCATCACCGCGTGAGTGGCATCTAAATCGAGGGAGTAATCGCTACGAAACTGCGTGCTGACCGCCGGGAATACGCCGCTCCAGTGTATCGCTTTTTTGCTCATGCTCGGTTCCTTGTCGTCATTTTGTTAAGTCGAAGTGAATGAATGGTGAATATTCACTGACAGATTGACGTGTCGCGGAACCGGCGGCTTGTCGGTTTTCCCTCAATACAATGACGAAATTAGCACAGTCGGCAAAAGTGTGAGCCAGCGTTTATCCGAGCAGCGTGAGGCGAAAATCGCGCGGCGTCGAGCCGGTCATCGCCTTGAACTGGCGGCTAAAGGCGCTGTGATCGGTATACCCGCACTGCAGGGCGATATCGGTAATCGGCGTATCGCCAGCCAGCAGTTCGGTCGCTTTTTCCAGCCGCACTTTGTGGATCATCTGCCGCGGAGTGAGATGAAAGATCCGTTTGCAGTAGCGTTCGATCTGCGCAATCGACATCCCGCTTAAGGCGGTTAACTCTTCCATGGCGATCGGCCGGTGATAATGGCGGCGGATATGATCGTCGACGATCGCCAGCCGCTGCCACGCCGGATGGCGGGCATGAGCCTCCTGCAGATCGTGCGAGATCCCGGCCATGCCGATCACCTGCCCGCGGACATCGCGCAGCGCCAGTTTCTGCGTCAGGCACCAGCCGCGCTCGCGGCCATTGTAGAGATGCATTTCCAGCTGATCGCGCAGGGTCACACCTTCGCGCAACACCCGCAGATCCTGTTCGGTATAACCCTGACCCAGCGCGGAAGGAAAGACATCGGCGGAGGTTTTGCCCAGCAGCGAGGAGACGCTTTTGAAACCACAGCGGCGGGCCAGCGTCAGGTTCGCCAGCAGATAGCGCGCCTGACGATCTTTGATAAAAAAGACCACATTAGGAATGGCATTGAGCAGGGGCGCAATCAGCGCCAGCGCATTCAGCAGCGCTGGCATATTTTCCGGCCGCTGGCGCGCCAGCCCTTCGCAGATCTGGCTCAGCTCATCGACGGCCAGCTCAGGTTGGTTAACCGCGCGCGGCGGCGCCGCATCAGAAACACCGATCATAAGGCCTCCTCATGGTAAGTGACTGAAGGATATTTATTCACTTTCCGTTAACACCTCAAGCAGCATCCCTCGGTTTTGCGATCCTGGATCCGCTTTACGCCTTCCCCTGATTTAGCCACTGGCGCAATGGTCACTTTCGGTTTACCACAGCATTAAGCAAATGATTAATAAGAAATAACTATGTGAAATAGAAATATACCGCGCTCATGACTGTGCAGATTTCGTCATTTTCTCTGACGAAAGCGCTCAAGCAGGTCGGGAAAGGTTGCGCCAGTATGATGAAACATGTTGTTAACTTCCGGAGAGCCTGATGACCGCGCCACGCCCCCCTGTTACGTTGAGAGCTATTGATTCACATACCGGCGGCGAACCGACCCGCCTGATCGTTGACGGATTCCCCGATCTCGGCGGCGGCAGCATGGCGAAGCGCCGCGACCGCTTCGCCCGCGACTTTGACCATTGGCGTCAGGCGGCCATTCTCGAACCGCGCGGTAATGACGTACTGGTCGGCGCGCTGCTGTGCAAACCGGTCTCGGCGGCGGCTACCGCTGGCGTGATTTTCTTCAACAATGCCGGTTTTCTGAATATGTGCGGCCACGGCACAATCGGGCTTATCGCCTCGCTGGCCTGGCTTGGGCGTATCCAGCCCGGCGTACATCTGATTGAAACACCGGTCGGCGACGTAAGCGCTACGTTGCACGACGATGGCAGCGTATCGGTGCAAAACGTCCCGGCCCGCCGCTGGAAAAAACAGATCCGCGTTGAGACCGCGCATGGTCCCGTCATCGGCGATATTGCCTGGGGCGGCAACTGGTTTTTCCTGATTAACGACCACCCGTTCGCCATTACCCCCGAACATATTCCACAGCTCACCGCCTACGCCTGGGCAGTGCGCGAGGGGCTGGAAGCCGCGGGGATCCGCGGCGACGACGGCGGCGTTATCGACCATATCGAACTCTTCGCCGATGACGATACCGCCGACAGCCGCAACTTCGTACTCTGTCCGGGAAAGGCCTGGGATCGCTCGCCGTGCGGTACCGGCACCAGCGCCAAGCTGGCCTGCCTGGCGCAGGATGGCAAGCTGCAGCCGGGGGAAATCTGGCGTCAGGCCAGCATCATCGGCAGCCAGTTTACCGCCAGCTACCAGCGCACCGCGGAAGGCATCATCCCAACGATCCGCGGCGAAGCCTGGGTGTGTGGAGACAACCAGTTGATCCTCAACCCTGACGATCCCTTCTGCTGGGGGATCGCGCCGTGAAGCAGTGCGACGTCATCGTGATCGGCGCCGGGATCATCGGCGCCGCCTGCGCGTGGCAGCTGGCGAAGCGGGGGCAGAGCGTGACGCTTATCGATGACGGTCAGCCCGGCGCGACGGCGGCCGGTATGGGCCATCTGGTGTGCATGGATGACGACCCCGCCGAGCTTGCCTTGTCGGCATGGTCGCTGGAACGCTGGCGCGCTATCACGCCACGGATGCCCGACCATTGCGCCTGGCGCGGCTGCGGCACGCTGTGGCTGGCGGAAAGCGAAGAAGAGATGGCCGTGGCTGGCGACAAACAGCGGCGGCTGGCCAGCTATCAGGTGCCCAGCGAACGCCAGACCCCGCAGCAGATCGCCGGGCGCGAGCCGCTGCTGCGCGGCGGGCTGGCGGGCGGCCTGTGGGTGCCAGGCGATGGTATCGTCTACGCGCCAAACGTCGCCCGCTGGCTGATGGCCGATGCCGGAGACCATCTCACCTGCCTGCACGACAGCGCGCAGGCGATTACCGAACCGCAGGTGCTGCTCGCCAGCGGCAAACGGCTACAGGCGCGGGCCATCGTGGTGGCCTGCGGACTTGAAGCCAACGCGCTGTTAGCGGAAAACTGGCTGCGACCGAAAAAAGGCCAACTGGCGATTACCGATCGCTACCGGACGCGGGTGCAGCACCAGCTGGTTGAGCTGGGTTACGGCGCCAGCGCCCATGGCGGCGGCACCTCGGTGGCGTTTAACCTTCAGCCGCGGCCAACCGGCCAGCTGCTGATTGGCTCTTCGCGTCAGTTTGATAACCGTGAGCGCGAGTTGGATCTGCCCTTGCTGGCGCAGATGCTCGATCGCGCCCGCCATTTCGTGCCGGCGCTGGCGACGTTGAATATCATCCGCTGCTGGAGCGGCCTGCGCGCCGCCTCGCAGGATGGCAACCCGCTGATCGGCCCGCACCCCACCCGCCGTGGTTTATGGCTGGCGCTGGGCCATGAAGGGCTGGGCGTCACCACCGCTCCGGCCACAGCTGAACTGCTGGCGGCGCAGATCCTCGATGAACGCTGCCCAGTGGCGCCCGACGCCTGGCTCCCGGCCCGTTTGTGTCAACAGGAGGCGATTGCATGAAGGCCACGCTCACTATCACCATTGATGGCGAAGCGCTGACGGTGCCGGAAGGCATTAGCGTGGCGGCGGCGCTGGCGTTGACCGGCGACCCCACCACCCGCCAGGCGGTTAACGGCGATCTCCGCGCGCCGTTTTGCGGCATGGGCGTCTGCCAGGAGTGCCGGGTCACCGTCGATGGCCTACGGGTACTGGCCTGCCAGACCTTGTGCCGGTCCGATATGCAAATAGAAAGGAGCCGCGATGAACACGCTGCGCTGTGACATTTTAATCCTCGGCGCCGGCCCCGCCGGCATGGCGGCCGCGCTCTCCGCCGCCGCCTGCGATAAACAGGTGATTATTCTCGACGATAATCCCGCCCCTGGCGGGCAAATCTGGCGGGCCGGTCCGCAGGCGACGCAACCCGCCCTGGCCCGGCGCTACCGCGACGCCATCGCCGCGTCTGCCGCCATCCGGTTAGTGAACGGCGCGCGGCTGATTGCCCGCCCCTCCGCGTACAGCGTGCTGTTTGAAACCGCCGACGGCGGCGGCGTGGTTTGCTGGCAGAAACTGATCCTCTGCTGCGGCGCGCGCGAGCTGTCGCTGCCCTTTCCCGGCTGGACCTTACCCGGCGTAACCGGCGCGGGCGGCCTGCAGGCGCAAATCAAACAGGGCCTGTCGCTGAAAGGAGAAAAGGTGGTGATTGCCGGCAGCGGTCCGCTACTGCTGGCGGTGGCGGATACGGTGAACAAGGCCGGAGGCGACGTGACGAATATCATTGAGCAAGCGCCGCTCCCGGCGCTACTGCGCTTCGCCAGCGGGCTGTGGCGCTGGCCGCAGAAGCTGCGCCAGTTAGCGACGCTGGCCCCGAAAGGCTATCTGAGCGGCGCGCAGGCGATCCGCGCTCACGGCACAACGCGGCTGGAAGCCGTTACGCTTCGCCAGCGCGGCGTCGAGCGAACTATCGCCTGCGATCGGCTGGCTATCGGCTACGGGCTGATACCCAATATCGAGACGGGGCTGCTGTTTGGCTGCGCCACGGCACAGGAGGCGATCCAGGTTAACCGCTGGCAGCAGACCAGCGTCACGGATATCTATGCCGCCGGCGAGTGCACCGGTTTCGGCGGTAGCGAGCTGGCGCTGGCGGAGGGCGAAATCGCCGGGTATGCCGCCGCCGGGGCCAGCCAGCAAGCGCAGGCGTTATTTACCCGCCGCGCCCGCTGGCAGCGTTTCGCCGAAGCAATCAACCGTACCTTCCGGCTGACGGAATCCTTGAAAGACGCCGCAACGCCGGAGAGCCTGCTGTGCCGCTGCGAGGATGTACGCTGCGGCGATGTGGCGGCCGCCGGAGGCTGGCTGCAGGCCAAACTGACCCAGCGCTGCGGAATGGGCGCCTGTCAGGGGCGTACCTGCGCCGCCAGCGCCCGCTGGTTGTACGGCTGGCCGCTGCCGCAGCCAAGAGAACCGCTGGCCCCCGCCCGCGCGGAAACGCTTATTGCCCTCGCCCGGCCGAGCGCCGAGCCGTAACCGCTACTCTTCTTCATCACCGCGCCCGGCAGGGACGCCAAGCGCAATAAACTCCTCCAGCAGCGAGGTCAGTTGCTGCAGCTTTTCCGTGGTGAACTGGGCCTCCAGCAGACGATAGGTTTCTTCCACCTCGGCCTGAGCGCTTTCATACAGCGCGGTTCCGGCAGGCGTCAGCGAGACGTACAGCTTGCGCTGATCGTTAACCGGCTTTAAGCGCAGCACCAGCCCATCCCGCTCCATGCGCGTCAAAATCCCGGTCAGGCTGGGGCGCAGGATGCAGGCGCGAAAGGCCAGATCGTGAAAATCCATCGACGGACGTTCGGCGAGAATTCGCACGATCCGCCACTGCTGTTCGGTGAGATTGTGCCGTTTGACGATCGGCCGAAAGTAGGCCATCGCCGCCTCACGCGCCTGCAACAAGGCAATGGTTAATGAATCATGCATAGTATCCCCTCTACAGCCTCATCCAAAACTTATTAACAACTTAATAATTAGCTTTAATCCTGCCATGTACAACCGGTTTCTGCACCTGAAAAGTACCAGCCTCTTCCTGAAAAAAAGTCAACTCATTGATTAAAAACCAATAAGTTATTGATGTGTAAATATTGTGTTAATCCGATCACAAAACATTCACTTCCAGTTGCTAAACCTGGCCGCAAAGCATAAAAGATGATCATTAACATATTAATGAAATGCATTTAAATCCGAAATCAGTACCAGAGGAGTGGTGAATGAAAGGTACCATCTTCGCCGTTGCGCTCAATCATCGCAGCCAGCTCGACGCCTGGCGCGAAGCGTTTCAACAGGCCCCCTACAAGACGCCGCCGAAAACCGCGGTCTGGTTTATCAAGCCGCGCAATACCGTGATTGGCGACGGCGAGGCGATCCCCTATCCGCAGGGCGAGACCGTACAAAGCGGCGCGACGGTGGCGCTGATTGTCGGCAAAACCGCGCGTAAAGTGGCGGCGGCAGAGGCAGCGAACTATATCGCCGGCTACGCGCTGGCTAACGATGTGAGTCTGCCGGAAGAGAGTTTTTATCGCCCGGCGATCAAGGCGAAATGCCGCGATGGCTTCTGCCCCGTCGGCGCGCTGTCGGCGGTGCGTAACGTCGATAACCTGACCATCATCACCGAAATCAACGGCCGCGAGGCGGATAGCTGGCATACCGGCGATCTGCAGCGTAACGCCGCGCAGCTGCTGAGCGCCTTAAGCGAGTTCGCCACCCTCAATCCCGGCGACGCGATCCTTATCGGCACGCCCCACTCTCGCGTCACGCTGCGCCCCGGCGACCGCGTACGTATTCTCGCCGACGGATTCCCGGCGCTGGAAAACCCGGTTGTCGCAGAAGGAGAGCTGGCATGAAACAGGCACGCATTGAATGGCAGGGACAGGTACGCGACGTGCTGGTCGATGAACGCGACCAGGTGCGCCTGAACGATGGCACGGTATTGAAAGAAGGCGAATTCCGCTGGTTGCCGCCCGCCGACGGCACGCTGTTCGCGCTGGGGCTGAACTACGCCGACCACGCCAGCGAGCTGGAATTTAAGCCGCCAACCGAGCCTTTGGTGTTCATCAAAGCGCCGAACACCTTTATTGGCCACCAGCAGCAGTCGGTACGCCCGGATAACGTCGAATACATGCACTACGAAGCCGAACTGGTGGTGGTGATCGGGAAAACCGCGCGCCGCGTCAGCGAAGCCGAGGCCATGGACTATGTCGCTGGCTATACCGTGTGCAACGACTACGCGATCCGCGACTACCTGGAAAACTACTACCGCCCGAACCTGCGGGTCAAAAGCCGCGATACCCTGACGCCGATTGGCCCGTGGATCGTCGCCAAAGAGGCGATCCCGGATCCGCATAATCTGGCCCTGCGCACCTGGGTCAACGGCGAACTGCGCCAGCAGGGCACCACCGCCGATCTGATCTTCAGCATCCCGTTCCTCATCGCTTATTTAAGCGAATTTATGACCCTGCAACCGGGCGACATGATCGCCACCGGCACGCCGAAAGGGCTATCCGATGTGGTGCCGGGCGACGAGGTGATCGTTGAAGTCGAGGGCGTGGGCCGCCTGGTCAACCATATCATCAGCCAGCAAGCGTATGAGGAGACACTGTCATGAAAAAGATTAACCATTGGATCAACGGTAAAAACGTTGCCGGCGCAGACTATTTTCATACCACCAACCCGGCCACCGGCGAGGTACTGGCTGAAGTCGCCTCCGGCGGCGAAGCCGAAATCAACCAGGCGGTAGCGGCGGCGAAAGAGGCCTTCCCGAAGTGGGCTAACCTGCCGATGAAAGAGCGCGCGCGCCTGATGCGCCGCCTGGGGGATCTGATCGATCAGAACGTCCCGGAGATCGCGGCGATGGAAACCGCCGATACCGGCCTGCCTATCCACCAGACCAAAAACGTGCTGATCCCGCGGGCGTCGCATAACTTCGAATTTTTCGCCGAAGTGTGCCAGCAGATGAACGGCAAGACCTATCCGGTCGACGACAAGATGCTTAACTATACCCTCGTGCAGCCGGTTGGTGTGTGCGCGCTGGTGTCGCCGTGGAACGTACCGTTTATGACCGCCACCTGGAAGGTGGCGCCGTGCCTGGCGCTGGGGAATACCGCGGTGCTGAAAATGTCCGAGCTGTCGCCGCTGACCGCCGATCGTCTGGGCGAGCTGGCGCTGGAAGCCGGGATCCCGGCTGGCGTGCTCAACGTGGTGCAGGGCTATGGCGCCACCGCCGGCGACGCGCTGGTGCGCCATCATGATGTGCGCGCCGTCTCCTTCACCGGCGGCACCGCCACCGGCCGCAACATCATGAAGAACGCCGGTCTGAAAAAGTACTCTATGGAGCTCGGCGGAAAATCGCCGGTGCTGATTTTTGAAGACGCCGATATTGAGCGCGCGCTCGACGCCGCGCTGTTCACCATCTTCTCGATCAACGGCGAACGCTGCACCGCCGGTTCGCGCATTTTCATTCAGCAGAGTATTTATCCGGAGTTCGTCAAGCGCTTCGCCGAGCGCGCCAACCGCCTGCGCGTGGGCGATCCGACCGATCCGAATACCCAGGTCGGCGCGCTGATTAGCAAGCAGCACTGGGAGAAAGTGTCCGGCTACATTCGCCTCGGCATCGAAGAGGGCGCCACCCTGCTGGCCGGCGGCGCGGATAAACCGTCCGACCTGCCGGCGCATCTGAAAGCCGGCAACTTCCTGCGCCCGACGGTACTGGCGGATGTCGACAACCGCATGCGCGTCGCCCAGGAAGAGATTTTTGGCCCGGTCGCCTGCCTGCTGCCGTTCAAAGACGAAGCGGAAGGGCTGCGCCTGGCCAACGATGTGGAATACGGCCTGGCGTCGTACATCTGGACCCAGGACGTCAGCAAAGTGCTGCGTCTGGCGCGCGGTATTGAAGCCGGGATGGTGTTCGTCAACACCCAGAACGTGCGCGACCTGCGTCAGCCGTTCGGCGGCGTGAAGGCCTCCGGCACCGGCCGCGAAGGCGGCGAGTACAGCTTTGAAGTGTTCGCCGAAATGAAAAACGTCTGCATCTCGATGGGCGACCATCCGATCCCGAAATGGGGAGTCTGATATGGGTAAGTTAGCGTTAGCAGCAAAAATCACTCACGTGCCGTCGATGTATCTGTCTGAGCTACCGGGGAAAAACCACGGTTGCCGCCAGGGCGCTATCGACGGGCATAAAGAAATTGGCAAGCGCTGTCGTGAAATGGGCGTCGATACCATTATCGTGTTTGATACCCACTGGCTGGTCAACAGCGCCTACCACATCAACTGTGCCGACCATTTTCAGGGCGTCTACACCAGTAACGAACTGCCGCATTTTATTCGCGACATGACCTACGACTACGACGGCAACCCGGAACTGGGTCACCTGATTGCCGACGAGGCCGTCAAACTTGGCGTACGCGCCAAAGCACACAATATTCCGAGCCTGAAGCTGGAGTACGGCACCCTGGTGCCGATGCGCTACATGAACAGCGATAAGCATTTCAAAGTGGTGTCCATTTCCGCCTTCTGTACTGTTCACGATTTTGCCGACAGCCGCAGGCTGGGCGAAGCGATCCTCAAAGCCATTGAGAAATATGACGGCACCGTAGCGGTGCTGGCCAGCGGTTCGCTGTCGCACCGCTTTATCGATGACCAGCGCGCCGAAGAGGGCATGAACAGCTACACCCGCGAGTTTGATCATCAGATGGATGAGCGCGTGGTGAAACTGTGGCGGGAGGGCAAATTCAAAGAGTTCTGCACCATGCTGCCGGAGTACGCCGACTACTGCTACGGCGAAGGCAACATGCACGACACGGTGATGCTGCTCGGTCTGCTGGGTTGGGATAAATACGACGGCAAGGTGGAGTTTATCACCGAGCTATTCGCCAGCTCCGGTACCGGCCAGGTTAACGCCGTGTTCCCGCTGCCGGCGCAGGCGTAAGGGGGCCCCATGCCGCATTTTATCGCCGAATGTACCGACAACATCCGCGAGCAGGCCGATCTGCCAGGGCTGTTCGCCAAAGTCAACGAGGCGCTGGCCGCCACCGGTATCTTCCCGATCGGCGGTATTCGCAGCCGCGCCCACTGGCTGGATACCTGGCAGATGGCCGACGGCAAGCAGGATTACGCCTTCGTGCATATGACCCTGAAGATCGGCGCCGGGCGCAGTCTGGAGAGCCGTCAGGACGTGGGAGATATGCTGTTCGCACTGATCAAAGCCCATTTTGCCGCGCTAATGGAGAGCCGCTATCTGGCGCTGTCGTTCGCCATGGAAGAACTCGACCCGACGCTGAACTACAAACAGAACAACGTGCACGCGTTATTTAAATAACGTGCAAATTGCCCGGTGGCGCTGCGCTTACCGGGCCTACAACGGCCATGAATTTGTAGGCCGGATAAGCGAAGCGCCATCCGGCAATACAATGCCACAGGAATCACTATGCTCGATAAACAGACCCGCACCCTGATTGCCCAGCGGCTGAACCAGGCCGAAAAACAGCGTGAACAGATCCGCGCGATCTCGCTGGATTATCCGTCGATCACCATTGAGGACGCCTACGCCGTCCAGCGCGAGTGGGTCGAGATGAAGATCGCCGAAGGCCGCGTGCTCAAAGGCCACAAGATCGGCCTGACCTCTAAAGCGATGCAGGCCAGCTCGCAGATCAGCGAGCCGGACTACGGCGCGCTGCTCGACGATATGTTCTTCCACGACGGCAGCGATATTCCCACCGACCGCTTTATCGTTCCGCGTATTGAAGTCGAGCTGGCCTTCGTGCTGGCCAAACCGCTGCGCGGCCCGAACTGTACGCTGTTTGATGTCTACAACGCCACCGACTACGTTATCCCGGCGCTGGAGCTTATCGACGCGCGTTGCCACAACATCGACCCGGAAACCCAGCGTCCGCGCAAAGTGTTCGACACCATCTCCGATAACGCCGCCAACGCCGGGGTGATCCTCGGCGGCCGGCCGATTAAACCGGATGAGCTCGACCTGCGCTGGATCTCCGCCCTGCTGTATCGCAACGGCGTGATTGAAGAGACCGGCGTCGCCGCGGGCGTACTCAATCATCCGGCCAACGGCGTGGCCTGGCTGGCCAACAAACTGGCGCCGTACGATGTCCAGCTCGAAGCCGGGCAAATTATCCTCGGCGGCTCCTTCACCCGCCCGGTCCCGGCGTGCAAGGGCGATACCTTCCACGTCGACTACGGCAACATGGGCGCCATCAGCTGCCGCTTTGTTTGAGGAGAGCAACATGAACAACGCATTTAAAGAGGCGCTCAAGGCCGGCCGTCCGCAAATCGGCCTGTGGCTTGGGCTGTGCAGCAGCTACAGCGCCGAACTGCTAGCCGGCGCGGGCTTCGACTGGCTGCTGATCGACGGCGAACACGCGCCCAACAACGTACAAACGGTGCTGACCCAGTTGCAGGCCATTGCGCCCTACCCCAGCCAGCCGGTAGTGCGTCCGTCGTGGAACGATCCGGTGCAGATCAAACAGCTGCTGGACGTCGGCGCGCAAACTCTGCTGGTGCCGATGGTGCAGAATGCCGAAGAAGCGCGGCTGGCGGTAAGCGCCACCCGCTACCCGCCTGCCGGCATCCGCGGCGTCGGCAGCGCGCTGGCCCGCGCCTCACGCTGGAATCGCATTCCGGATTATATCCACCGGGCCAATGACGCCATGTGCGTACTGGTACAGATTGAGACCCGCGAAGCGCTGAAAAATTTGCCGCAGATCCTCGATGTCGACGGGGTGGACGGCGTGTTTATCGGCCCGGCGGATCTCAGCGCCGATATGGGCCACGGCGGCAACCCACAACACCCGGAAGTGCAGGCCGCCATTGAAGATGCCATCCAGCAAATCCGCCAGGCCGGAAAGGCGCCGGGGATCCTGATGGCCAATGAACAGCTGGCGAAACGCTATCTCGAACTGGGCGCGCTGTTCGTCGCCGTCGGCGTCGATACCACCCTGCTGGCCCGCGGCGCAGAAGCGCTGGCGGCGCGGTTTGGCGCGGAAAAAACCGACCTGGGTTCGTCAGGCGTCTACTAACGCCGGGTGGCGCTACGCTCATCCGGCCCGGAGCAGCAGCGAATCGCAGGTCCGGTAAGCGCAGCACTACCGGGCAACCCGCAGTACCCGACAAAATTCCCATTAGAGGAAAATAATAATGAGCGATACATCACCTGCCATCCCGGAAAAGTTCGATCCGGCGAATCAGCACAAACAGCTGACGGCGCAGCAGCAGTCGGTTATCAACAAGCTCTTCCGCCGTCTGATCGTGTTTTTATTCGTCCTGTTTATCTTTTCGTTTTTAGACCGGATCAATATCGGCTTTGCTGGATTAACCATGGGGCAGGATCTGGGCCTCAACGCCACCATGTTTGGCCTGGCCACCACCCTGTTTTACGCCACTTACGTCATTTTTGGCATTCCCAGCAACGTGATGCTCAGCATCGTCGGCGCACGACGCTGGATCGCTACCATCATGGTGCTGTGGGGCATCGCCTCTACCGCCACCATGTTCGCCACCGGACCAAAAAGTCTCTATGTTCTGCGCATGCTGGTGGGGATCACCGAGGCCGGTTTCCTGCCGGGTATCCTGCTGTACCTGACCTACTGGTTCCCGGCATTTTTCCGCGCCCGCGCTAACGCGTTGTTTATGATTGCGATGCCGGTGACCACCGCGCTGGGGTCGATCGTCTCCGGCTATATCTTGTCCCTCGACGGTCTGCTGAACCTGCACGGCTGGCAGTGGCTGTTCCTGCTGGAAGGCTTCCCGTCGGTGCTGCTCGGCATTATGGTCTGGTTCTGGCTCGATGATTCGCCGTCGAAGGCCAGGTGGCTGACGGCGGAGGACAAAAAATGTCTGCAGGAGATGATGGATAACGATCGCCTGACTCTGGTGCAGCCGGAAGGGGCCATCAGCCATCACGCCATGCAGCAGCGCAGCCTGTGGCGGGAAGTGTTCACCCCGATCGTGTTGATGTATACCCTCGCCTACTTCTGCCTGACCAATACGCTCAGCGCGATCAGCATCTGGACGCCGCAGATCCTCAAAAGCTTTAACGAAAGCAGCAGCAATATCACCATCGGTCTGCTGGCGGCAATCCCGCAAATTTGTACCATTCTCGGGATGATCTACTGGAGCCGCCACTCCGATAAATACCAGGAGCGGAAGCATCACACTGCCCTGCCGTTCCTGTTCGCCGCTGCGGGCTGGCTGCTGGCGTCAGCCACCGATCATAACCTGATCCAGCTGCTCGGGATCGTGATGGCCTCCACCGGATCGTTTAGCGCTATGGCCATCTTCTGGACCACGCCGGATCAGTCCATCAGTCTGCGTGCCCGCGCAATCGGCATTGCGGTGATCAACGCCACCGGCAATATCGGATCGGCGCTCAGTCCCTTTATGATCGGCTGGCTGAAGGATATTACCGGCAGCTTCAGCAGCGGGCTGTGGTTCGTCGCCGCACTGCTGGTGATTGGCGCGGTGATCATCTGGGCGATTCCGATGAAGGGCTCGCGCCCTCGCGCGACACCGTAAGGAGCCGCTATGTGCCAAAGCCCAATCGCCAACATCGATATCAATAAAGAGTACGACGAGAGCCTGGGCACCGAAGAGGTGCACTACCAGTCGTTTTCCCGCATGGCGGCCTTTTTTGGCCGCGACATGCAGGCGCATCGTCACGACCGTTATTTCCAGATGCACTACCTTGATACCGGGCAGATTGAGCTGCAGCTTGATGACCATCGCTATTCGGTGCAGGCGCCGCTGTTTGTGTTAACGCCGCCCTCGGTGCCGCACGCGTTTATTACCGAGTCCGATAGCGATGGTCACGTGTTGACGGTGCACGAAGAACTCATCTGGCCGCTGCTGGAGGTGCTTTATCCCGGCACGCGGGAGACCTTCGGCCTGCCGGGGATCTGTCTGTCGCTGGCAGATAAACCCGACGAGCTGGCGGCGCTGGCCCACTACTGGCAGCTGATTCGTCGGGAATCTACCGCCCAGTTGCCCGGGCGGGAACACACCCTGGCGCTGCTGGCGCAGGCGGTATTTACCCTGCTGCTGCGCAACGCCAGGCTCGACGATCATGCCGCCAGCGGGATGCGCGGCGAGCTGAAGCTATTCCAGCGCTTTAACCAGATGATCGACAGCCACTACCATCAGCACTGGACGGTACCGGATTACGCCAGGGAGCTGCATCTGACCGAATCGCGGCTGACCGATATCTGCCGCCGCTTCGCCAACCGTTCGCCGAAGCGGCTGATATTCGACCGCCAGCTGCGCGAGGCGAAGCGGCTGCTGCTGTTTTCCGATAGCGCGGTCAATGAGATTGCCTGGCAGCTGGGGTTTAAAGACCCTGCCTATTTTGCGCGCTTTTTTAGCCGCCAGGTCGGCTGCTCGCCCAGCAGCTACCGGGCGCAAAAAGTACCTGTGTCGTAATACCCCGGCGGCGCTGCGCTTGCCTGGGCTACAGACCACAGGGCGGGTCAGCGCCGCGCCACCCGCCAAAAGCTGCCGAGATCACAAAATTTAATCCCGCCTGAAAAGTACCCGCCGTTGTCGCAAACGTCCCTTCACGGCAAGCGCAATAACCGCTTCAATTAAACAACAAAAACAAAACATATATTTAACATTATTTTTCCGATAAATACTGAAGAGGCCCCTATGAAACCTGAAGATTTCCGCGCCGACGCGAAACGCCCGTTAACTGGCGAAGAGTATTTAAAAAGCCTGCAGGATGGCCGCGAAATTTATATCTACGGCGAGCGCGTGAAGGATGTCACCACCCACCCGGCCTTCCGTAACGCCGCGGCTTCTGTCGCTCAGCTGTACGATGCGCTGCACAAACCGGAGATGCAGGATTCCCTGTGCTGGGGCACCGATACCGGCAGCGGCGGCTACACCCATAAATTCTTCCGCGTGGCGAAAAGCGCCGACGACCTGCGCCAGCAGCGCGACGCCATCGCCGAGTGGTCGCGCTTAAGCTACGGCTGGATGGGCCGCACCCCGGACTACAAAGCCGCCTTCGGCTGCGCGCTGGGCGCCAACCCGGCGTTTTACGGCCAGTTCGAGCAGAACGCCCGCAACTGGTACACCCGCATTCAGGAAACCGGCCTGTACTTTAACCACGCGATCGTCAACCCGCCGATCGACCGCCACAAGCCGGCTGATGAAGTGAAGGATGTCTACATCAAGCTGGAAAAAGAGACCGATGCCGGGATCATCGTCAGCGGCGCGAAAGTGGTCGCCACCAACTCAGCGCTGACCCACTACAACATGATCGGCTTCGGCTCCGCACAGGTGATGGGCGAGAACCCGGACTTCGCGCTGATGTTCGTCGCGCCGATGGATGCCGAAGGCGTCAAGCTTATCTCCCGCGCCTCCTATGAGATGGTCGCCGGTGCGACCGGCTCCCCGTACGACTATCCGCTTTCCAGCCGTTTCGACGAGAACGACGCGATTCTGGTAATGGATAAAGTGCTGATCCCCTGGGAGAACGTGCTGATTTACCGCGACTTTGACCGCTGCCGCCGCTGGACCATGGAGGGCGGTTTCGCCCGCATGTATCCCCTGCAGGCCTGCGTACGCCTGGCGGTAAAACTGGACTTTATCACCGCCCTGCTGAAACGCTCTCTGGAATGTACCGGCACCCTCGAATTCCGCGGCGTACAGGCCGACCTTGGCGAAGTGGTGGCGTGGCGCAACATGTTCTGGGCGTTAAGCGATTCCATGTGCTCGGAAGCGACGCCGTGGGTCAACGGCGCATGGCTGCCGGATCACGCCGCGCTGCAGACCTATCGCGTGATGGCGCCGATGGCCTACGCCAAGATCAAGAACATCATCGAGCGTAACGTCACCAGCGGCCTGATTTATCTGCCGTCCAGCGCCCGCGATCTGAACAACCCGCAGATCGACCAGTATCTGGCGAAGTACGTGCGCGGCTCCAACGGTATGGATCACGTTGAACGTATCAAGATCCTCAAACTGATGTGGGACGCCATCGGCAGCGAATTCGGCGGCCGCCATGAACTGTATGAGATCAACTACTCCGGTAGCCAGGATGAAATTCGCCTGCAGTGTCTGCGCCAGGCGCAGAGCTCCGGCAATATGGACAAAATGATGGCGATGGTCGACCGCTGCCTGTCCGAGTACGACCAGAACGGCTGGACAGTGCCGCATCTGCACAATAACGCTGATATCAACATGTTGGATAAGCTGCTGAAGTAATTCACAGCGGGAGGTCATAATGCAATTAGATGAACAACGCCTGCGTTTTCGCGATGCCATGGCCAGCCTGTCGGCGGCGGTTAACGTTGTCACCACCGAAGGCGAAGCCGGTCGCTGCGGCATTACCGCCACGGCGGTGTGCTCGGTGACGGATACGCCGCCATCGGTGATGGTTTGTATCAACGCCAACAGCGCGATGAACCCGGTGTTTCAGGGTAACGGCAAGTTGTGCATCAACGTGCTGAACCACGAACAGGAAATCATGGCCCGTCATTTCGCCGGGATGACCGGGGTGACGATGGAAGAGCGGTTTGCCCTCAGCGGCTGGCAGCAGGGCGCGCTCGGGCAGCCGGTACTGAAGGGTTCGCTGGCCAGTCTCGAAGGCGAGATTAGCCAGGTGCAAACCATTGGTACCCACCTGGTGTATCTGGTGGAGATCCGCAATATTACCCTGAGCCCGCAAGGGCACGGCCTGATTTACTTTAAACGCCGTTTCCACCCGGTGATGATGGAAATGGAAGTGGCAGTCTAAAATCCGCGCCCAGGTTTACTTATCGCCCGATGCGTAAACCTGGCGCTTAATATGCGTCATCTCACCCGCCAGCCTTATTCAACAGCGCGACATGAAGCCCAATCAAAACGTCCACCGCCGCGGAAATTTTGTTCCCGGTAGTCAGCAGGTAATGTTAAGTGCCAGCCTTTTCGCCTGGCGGTACAGGCAATAACCGGAAATTGAGAATAATCTATAGCGTCATGAATAAATTGTTGTTTACCTATATTTGTTAAAAAGGCATCTCCCCGATTCCAGATAGCTTTTTTTAACTTGATATTCCAGGTCTGATAGCTTTCGCCAGCAATTGTATAACCTTCACCTTCAGGCGCTTTTTTGGTCCAGTCAATCTCGCCGCCATCGTATAAATATTGCCATACAGCATAGCGCTCAAGGGTAAACTGGCTGGGTAAAGTACTGACATTTTTAGAATCGATTTTATCGAGTAATTGCGAATTCGCTAACAGTAGCGCCATGGCTTTATGCATGTAACCCAACATAATATCGGGACGTTCGGGCACTCCCTCTTCTGCTTCAAACAAAGAGATATAAGCGAGATAGAGCGCATCATCACGCACTTTTTGACCGTTCGCCGCGGCGTTGGCGACGATTTTCGCCGCCCGATATTGTAAACTTCCCCAGGATTCCTCACCGCTAACAGGCCTGTAGCGATTATTGTATTTTTCTCCCGTCAGGTAGCCCTGAGCTGCGTTTAAATCGTTAGCGTTTAACGCCGATTTAGCGCGCTGATGGTCGGATAAGGTCATTATATTGCGCCCCGTATTTCTGGCAATATAATACGACTGACGACAATCAGAAAGGAGCATAACCATAATGACCATGGCAATAATTCTAAAAAAAATCTTATATATTCTCACCGTGAAGTCCTTTAATTTATTTATAAATATAATGTTTGGAAACTTGTCTCGGTTCGATGTATAGCAAAACGGTTACCCGACCTTTTTTATAAGTACGTTGCCAGGTAGAACAATTTGTTATTTTATTCAGATCTAATCTTTTACTATACCACTCCTGCTGTTTTGCAATGCAGGCGGAAAGACTTTGATAGAATTTCCCTTTGTCTGCAATGAACTCTTCTTTGATTGTCGCTGGCCCATATTCTCGATCAAGGACCTTAACTTCCTCATTATATAAGGCGAGTGCTTCCCGGCCATCATCAACTTTATAGGCCTGCTGACTGGAATCAACATCAGCACTAACAAAAACACTTTTCAGCCCTTTATTCTTATCGAAATAAAGCTTCATCTCCTGATATTTCAATGCCCCCACTTCCTGGGGAGTCAGCGTTGAGATAATCAGATCCGGGTCTTTTCCGGCATAATTGATATCTGATACCTCAAGAGAATATAAAGGCGTGTTTCTGGCTTCATCGTAACTCATCCCCCAGCGCAAATTATAAGGGGCTGCCGGCTCATCAACAGCCTGATGTATCTCTCTTGCATGAGCAAATGTTAAATAAAAAGCACTGGCGACGATCATTATCTTTACAAATTTCATAACACGAATTCCCTTTGCTAAACGCTATCCATACGACATGACAAAGCCAGCATAATATCAAAATACCTCTATTTGAAATAAAGATAGTAATCTGCGGGTGATAAAAACCGTTATCCTCAGTTTGAAAGCATATCTTTGAGATGCGCAGAATAATATTGTGAACTTAATCACACATTTACGCGCTCTCGTACTCATATCTAACCGCTTACCCCTTCCAGTAACCGCTTAACCCCCTATACAACCACTCACCCATTTACCCAACTTTACGCGCGCGCTGTTCTGGCAAGATCGAAGGCAGCCTAGCTAATCAATACCTCCATCAACCCTTACTTAAAACCAGACGGCTTCGGCCAATTATTCATCTAATTAACGCCAGGTTTTACTATGGATACCAAAAAACTATTCAAGCACATACCCTGGGTGATTCTCGGAATCATCGGGGCATTTTGCCTCTCAGTCGTCGCGTTGCGCCGCGGTGAGCACGTCAGTGCCCTGTGGATCGTCGTCGCCTCGGTTTCTGTGTACCTCGTCGCCTACCGTTATTACAGCCTGTACATCGCGCAGAAGGTGATGAAGCTTGACCCAACGCGCTCGACGCCGGCGGTCATTAATAACGATGGCCTGAACTACGTGCCAACCAACCGCTACGTGCTGTTTGGCCACCACTTCGCCGCCATTGCCGGCGCCGGCCCGCTGGTTGGCCCGGTACTGGCCGCGCAGATGGGCTATCTGCCGGGCACCCTGTGGCTGCTGGCCGGCGTGGTGCTGGCGGGCGCGGTACAGGACTTCATGGTGCTGTTTATCTCCTCACGGCGTAACGGCGCCTCGCTGGGCGAGATGATCAAGCAGGAAATGGGGCCGGTTCCGGGCTCTATCGCGCTGTTCGGCTGCTTCCTGATTATGATCATCATCCTCGCGGTGCTGGCGCTCATCGTGGTGAAAGCGCTGGCGGAAAGCCCGTGGGGCGTCTTTACCGTCTGCTCGACGGTACCTATTGCCCTGTTTATGGGGATCTACATGCGCTTCCTGCGCCCAGGCCGCGTCGGTGAAGTGTCGGTTATCGGTATCGTGCTGCTGGTGGCGTCCATCTGGTTTGGCGGCATCATTGCCCACGACCCGTACTGGGGCCCGGCGCTGACCTTTAAAGACACCACCATCACTTTTACCCTGATTGGCTACGCGTTTATCTCCGCGCTGCTGCCGGTATGGCTGATTCTGGCGCCGCGTGACTATCTGGCCACCTTCCTGAAAATCGGCGTGATCGTCGGCCTGGCGCTGGGGATCGTTATCCTCAACCCGGACCTGAAAATGCCGGCGGTGACCCAGTACATTGATGGTACCGGCCCGCTGTGGAAAGGCGCGCTGTTCCCGTTCCTGTTTATCACCATCGCCTGCGGCGCGGTCTCCGGCTTCCACGCGCTGATCGCCTCCGGCACCACGCCGAAGCTGCTGGCCAACGAAACCGATGCCCGCTTTATCGGCTACGGTGCGATGCTGATGGAGTCGTTCGTGGCCATCATGGCGCTGGTCGCCGCCTCGATTATCGAACCGGGTCTCTACTTCGCGATGAACACCCCGCCAGCGGGCCTTGGCATCGTCATGCCGAACCTGCATGAAATGGGCGGTGAAAACGCGGCGATGATCGCCGCGCAGCTGAAAGAAGTGACCGTCCATGCGGCGGCGACCGTCAGCTCCTGGGGCTTCGTGATCTCCCCTGAGCAGATCCTGCAGACGGCGAAAGATATCGGCGAACCTTCGGTACTGAACCGCGCCGGCGGCGCGCCGACGCTGGCCGTCGGTATCGCCCATGTGTTCCATAAAATCATCCCGATGGCGGATATGGGCTTCTGGTACCACTTTGGTATCCTGTTTGAAGCGCTGTTTATCCTCACCGCGCTGGATGCCGGTACCCGCGCAGGCCGCTTTATGCTGCAGGATCTGCTGGGTAACTTCGTGCCGTTCCTGAAAAAAACCGACTCACTGGTCGCCGGGATTATCGGTACCGCGGGCTGCGTCGGCCTGTGGGGCTACCTGCTGTATCAGGGCGTGGTCGACCCGCTGGGCGGTGTGAAGAGCCTGTGGCCGCTGTTCGGTATCTCTAACCAGATGCTGGCCGCCGTGGCGCTGGTGCTTGGCACCGTGGTGCTGGTCAAAATGCAGCGCACCAAATATATCTGGGTCACCGTTATCCCGGCAGCGTGGCTGCTGCTGTGCACCACCTGGGCGCTGGGTCTGAAGCTGTTCAGCAGCAATCCGCAGATGGAAGGCTTCTTCTTTATGGCTCAGCAGTATAAAGAGAAGATTGCCGCCGGCGGCGAGCTGACCGCGCAGCAGATTGCCAACATGAATCATATCGTGGTCAACAACTACACCAACGCCGGGCTGAGTATCCTGTTCCTGGTGGTGGTGTACAGCATCATCTTCTACGGCATCAAAACCTGGCTCAACGTGCGCAACAATAAGGTGCGTACCGACAAAGAGACCCCGTACGTGCCGGTACCGGAAGGCGGCGTGAAGACCTCGTCACATCATTAACCCTGATGCCGGATAGTGCTACGCGTATCCGGCCTACAGAAAAGTGCATCAACGTAGGCCGGATAAGGCGCTAGCCGCCATCCGGCTTTATTCGTTATCTGGAACTTACAATGTTTGGTAACTTAGGTCAGGCAAAAAAATATCTCGGTCAGGCGGCAAAAATGCTGATTGGCATTCCGGATTACGACAACTACGTCACGCATATGCAAACCAACCATCCGGATCAGCCGTACATGACTTATGAAGAATTCTTCCGCGAACGCCAGCAGGCCCGCTACGGCGGAGACGGCAAAGGCGGCGTACGCTGCTGTTAATGGAGGCAATAATGGCACCGATTGCAGTCACCCTACTCACCGGTTTTCTCGGCGCAGGAAAAACCACCCTCCTGCGCCATATCCTGAATGAGCAGCACGGTTTCAAAATCGCCGTGATTGAAAATGAATTTGGCGAAGTCTCCGTTGACGATCAGCTGATCGGCGACCGCGCCACGCAGATCAAAACCCTGACCAACGGCTGTATCTGCTGTACGCGCTCCAACGAACTGGAAGACGCCCTGCTCGATCTCCTCGACAGTCGCGATCGCGGCGAAATCGAGTTTGACCGGCTGGTGATTGAGTGCACCGGCATGGCCGACCCGGGGCCGATTATCCAGACCTTTTTCTCCCATGAGGTGCTCTGCGAGCGCTATCTGCTGGACGGCGTGATCGCCCTGGTGGATGCCGTCCATGCCGACCAGCAGATGGATCAGTTCACCATCGCCCAGTCGCAGGTCGGCTATGCGGACCGCATTTTGCTAACCAAAACCGATGTTGCCGGCGACACCGAGAAGCTGCGCGAACGGCTGGCGCGCATCAATGCGCGGGCGCCGGTTTATACCGTCATTCACGGCGATATCGATCTAAGCCAGCTGTTTAACACCAGCGGCTTTATGCTGGAAGAAAAGGTTGTCAGCGCCACACCGCGTTTTCATTTTGTTGCAGAAAAGCAGAACGACGTCTCGTCGATTGTGGTCGAGCTCGACTATCCGGTGGATATCAGTGAAGTTTCACGGGTAATGGAAAACCTGTTGCTCTCCTTCGCCGAGCAACTGATGCGCTATAAAGGCATGCTGTGGATCGACGGCGAGCCAAATCGCCTGCTGTTTCAGGGCGTGCAGCGCCTCTACAGCGCCGACTGGGATCGCCCGTGGGGCGATGAAACGCCGCACAGCACGCTGGTATTTATCGGCATTCAGCTGCCGGAAGAGGAAATTCGCGCCGCATTTGCCGGGTTACGACGCTAACCTGCCCGCCTGCGCCCCAAGGCGCAGGCACCATCCTCTCTCTGACACCTCGCCAAAAACAGGGACCAAACGTCGGCAGCGCGTCGAAAAATGTAAAGCAACGTTTTAATAAGTAACAGCAGAAACACTTTTGGAAATAATAAGAAACTAAATGAATAGGATCCTTAATAATTAATGCCCGCCCTGTTCAGTTTCTGTTTAGCCCACCCATTAAACCGCGGCTAAACAGACCAAATTTGCTGATTGACCTCGCCGTAACCCAACGTCATTACAACATTTTCAAAACACCGCCCTGACAAACCCAGCATAAAAAATTGACGTAAGTCACATTTGCAGAGGTAAACATCGATTGTTAAGGTGCGCTCAGACAAATTTAATGACGAGGAGCAAACCATGAAAAAGCTTAACATCCT
Source organism: Klebsiella sp. GL120222-02 (assembly GCF_003097195.1). Classification (NCBI taxonomy): domain Bacteria; kingdom Pseudomonadati; phylum Pseudomonadota; class Gammaproteobacteria; order Enterobacterales; family Enterobacteriaceae; genus Klebsiella; species Klebsiella sp. GL120222-02. The sequence goes on along the minus strand of NZ_QEQO01000005.1, from coordinate 34,762 downwards.
GATTGTTGCTGCCCTGACCGCGGTCTCTGGTTCCGCCATGGCGATGGGATTTACCGTTGAACAAGGTAAAAACTTCACCAATCTGAATATGGAAATGGGTAAATCCTCTTCTGGCCTGTACGCCGAAAGCCACTGGCTGAAGAATACCGATGATGGTAGCCAGACCGGCGGCGTTGGCGCGGGTTACAATCTGGAAGTAGGTCCGGTTATGCTCAACGCTGGCGCGAAAGCTATCTACCTCGGGCCGAAAAAAGGCGATAACGGCGTCGCGTTTCCGGTCGGCGGCGGGGTGAACGTGGCCCTGACCGACAGCATCCACGTGTTTGGCGAAGGGTATGTCGCGCCGGACGGCCTGAACAACAGCGTAAAAAACTATGTCGAAGCGAACGGCGGCGTGAGCTGGTCTCCGATTGGTCCAGTGACGTTGAAAGTGGGTTACCGCCATGTGAGCGTTGACGGTAAAGAGGGTCGCCCGAACCACACCCTGATTGATGGCGCCTACGTGGGCGGCGGAGTCACCTTCTGATGAAACCACGTCTCGCCGCGCTCTCTGCGCTGAGCCTGGCGTTGCTGCTGACCGGCTGCACTCAGTATACCTGGGTGAAGCCGGGTTTAAGCGATGCCGAAATGCATAAAAAGCTCACCGAATGTGAAGCGCAGGCCCTGGTCGATCTCCCTCCGGATAACGTGGTGACCGGGTCCAGTTCAGAAAAAACGGACAAAAAACATAAGAAACAGGATGTTGAAACAAGCTATACGGTAGAAGACGCGAATGAATATCAGCGGGAGACCTTAGTCGACAGCTGTATGTTCAAAAGCGGCTGGGATAAAGTCGAAGTGCAATGAATCTATTATAAAAAAACCTGCCGAATGGCAGGTTTTTTATGGCCGGGCTTAGCGGCGCACCACCACCAGCTTCTGGTTCACAAACTCTTTGATGCCGAGATCGGAGAGCTCCCGTCCGTAACCGGAACGCTTCACGCCGCCAAACGGCAGCTCCGGCGCGGTATCGGTAAGCCAGTTGATATAAACCATCCCGGTTTCAATGGCGGAGGCCATCCGTTTGGCGCGTTCGATATCCTGACTGAAGACCGCGCCGCCCAGACCATAGTGGGAATCATTGGCCAGCTGGATTGCCTCCTCGTCATTTTTCACCACGTAGATCTGCGCCACCGGGCCAAAGAACTCTTCGAAGTACGCCGGGTTGTCACGGGTGATACCGGTCAAAATGGTGGGTTCAAAGAAATTGCCTTCTCGTGCCACCGCTTTGCCGCCCAGATGCAGCGTAGCGCCATTTTTCACCGCCTCGTCCACCTGTTTGCTTAGGGTGTCCAGCGCATCTTTGGAAGAGAGCGGCCCCAGCGTGGTGCTTTCATCCAGCGGATCGCCGATTTTCACCTGGCGAAACGCCTCACTAAATTTCGCCAGAAACGACTCAGCGATATTTTCGTGCAGGATAAAGCGCTTGGCGGCGGTACACACCTGGCCGGCGTTATTCAGCCGCGCCTGGACGCCGATTTTCACCGCGCGTTCCAGGTCGGCATCGTCCAGTACCACAAATACATCGTTACCGCCCAGTTCCAGCGTCGATTTCTTAATATGCTTCGCCGCCTGCGCCGCCACCACGCTGCCGGCTTTCTCCGACCCGGTGAGCGCCGCGCCCTGCACGCGATCGTCGGCGATAATCTTCGCCACCTGATCCTGGGAAATAAACAGGTTGGTCCACGCCCCCTCCGGTGCGCCGGCCTCACGCACCAGATGGGCAAAGGTCTCCGCGCAGTGCGGCACAATGCTGGCGTGTTTGGCGATAACCGGGTTGCCGGCCGCCAGGTTTGGCGCCAGGACGCGCATCAGCTGGTAATAGGGGAAGTTCCACGGCTCCACCGCCATTAAGACGCCGATGGGATGATGCTCAACCCAGGCGTCGCCGAGTTCGGAGGGATATTTCACGGGCGCCAGCAACGATTTGGCGTTATCGGCATAATAGCGGGCGATCTGCGCGCAAAGTTTCACTTCGCCGCGGCTCTGCTTAATGAGTTTCCCCATCTCCTGGCTGGCGATTTTTGCCAGTTCCTCCGCCCGGCTGTCGATCAGATCAGCCAGCTTATGCAGTACCGCCAGCCGCGGTTCAATATCGCCTTTTGCCCAGGCTGAATGGTAGAGCGCATCCGCCTGCTGCAGCGCCGCCTCCACGTCCGCGTCGCTGTGCGCCGGGTACGTTTTAATAAGCTGATTATTCGCAGGATTCACCGTCTGATAGGCCATATCGCATGTCTCCTTGTTATCGCTATTAAGGCAGTCAAAAATGCCGCCAAGGATATTAAGGGTAGTCGAGATGGCTGGCGATGCGGGTAAAGTTAGGTATATCCGGAATATTCCATAAAGAGGCTAACCGGGGCTACCTTCAGGCCGCCCCGGCGTTATCAATGTTCCAGCGTGGCGATCTCGTCGGCGGCCAGGCCAGTGATTTTCACTACCGTCTCGCGGGCAATACCGTCGTCCAGCATCCTCTGTGCAATGCGCAGCGCCTCGGCATGCTGTCCTTCTTGTCTGCCTTGTTGCCATCCTTCTTGCCGGCCTTCCCGTTTGCCTTTTCTGCGGCCCACTTCCTGTAATCTTTCGGCGATGGTCATCAATCTCTCCCTGTGCTGAGGAACCCGTTGCGCCACTTCGTGGATAAACCGGCCAAAGCGGCGCGCGTTGCCAGTCTGCAGCAGATAATTAAACAGCGTTTTTAGCTGTCTGTCATTAGCGTCCCCGCTAAGTAAAATCGTCGTCAGTTGCCCAACGATGTTCATTAAATCGCGCTGGCGAATATGCTTCTGTATCAGCTCAAGTAGCGCCACGCGCCGATGGCTAACGATTTCATCGTCGGGGATCACCGTGATATCCACCAGCGGAAAGGGCGAGATATAAAGCTCCCTCGCCAGTTGCGGATCGGTAAAGCAGTCCAGCCAGTTGAGCGACCACGGGTATGGCGTGGTCGCCCCGTGGTAGAACAGCATCGGCACCACCAGCGGCAGTCTGGTATGACCACTATCAAGATGGCGCTGCATCGCGGCGATGGCGTAGCGCATCAGGCGGAAGGCCATCTGCGCATCCGGCGAGCTCTGATGTTCGATAACCACATAAATGTAGCCCTCGCCAGACGCGGTTTTGAGTGACCACAGCACATCGGAGTACCAGGCCCGCAGGCTCTCCTCGATAAAGCTTGCCGATTCCAGCTGTAAGGTATCGAGGTCGCAGCGCTGACGCAGCGCAGGCGGTAAGTGGATCGCCAGGAAATCACGCGCGGTGTCGGCCTGAGTGAGAAACTGTTTAAACACCGCATCATGCGGCGTCGAGGTGGTGCCCTTTGCCATCGGCTCATCCCTGCCTGCTTATCCTGCAGGGACTCTACGCGCTCGGAATGTCTCTGACACCCGGGCAATACAACCTTTACGCACCGCCACGAAAATAGATTTCTCCGGACTGCAAGCGCGACATCCTTTTTCGAGGCGGTACGCAAATCCAGGCGGGCGACAGCCTCCGCGCAGCATGCTATAAACGACCTCTCCCTCCTCAGCAAAGGTCGATGCGGTGAACCATACCCGAGATATCCCCCAAACCTTCTGGCGAGACGATCGTCTACCGTGGCTGGAGCTGCGCAGCACCTGGCGCAGCCGCCAGGCCTACAAACGCCACAGCCACCCGCAGCTCTCGGTGGGGGCGATTATCGAGGGGGAAACGCGCTGCCTGTGCAATGGTGAGGAATATCTCCTGCAGCCCGGGGATCTGATCGTGATCCCCCCGCACGCGCCGCATAGCTGTAATCCGCTGCATGACAGGCCGCGCAGCTATCATATGCTGTACCTGGAGGCGGCATGGTGCCACGCGCAGCGCCCGGATATTCCCCCTGGCGCCAGTATCGCCTCGCCGCAGCCACTGTTGCGCGACAGCCCTCTCTTTGCCTGTTTCCAGCAGGTTGTCGCCCTGATGAGCCGCGGGAGCCTTGAACAACTGCCCGCCCGGCTGGCGCAACTCCTGCACGCGCTGCCGCTGTGCGCCGCCGCGCCGCAGGCGCCACATCACGCCAGCGCCCTGCTGTTTCAGCGCCTGGCGACAGAACTGCCAGCGCCGCCGTCGCTGGATAAGCTGGCCCACGACAGCGCGCTTCGTAAAGAGACCGTTATCCGCGCCGTGAAACAGGATACCGGCCTGACACCCGCCAGTTTGATCAACATGGCGCGCATCGAATATGCGAAAACGCGTTTACGCGCCGGGGACCCTATTGCCGATGTCGGCTATCAGGCTGGCTTTGCCGATCAGAGCCATTTCCATAAAACCTTTGTCAGCTATACCGCCGCCACGCCGCGGCAATATGCGCACAGCAGATCAATATCCGACAATAAGTAATACGGCACTTCGCTTAGGGTGGCCTCAGTACCATTATCGAGGCCACTATGCATACCTTATCGACGCTCTTTCCCGCCGCCTTCCCGGCGCTAGCCCTGTCTCACTTTGTCGCTCTGCTCAGCCCGGGCCCTGATTTTTTTCTGCTGGTCGGCTACGCCGTGCGCTACCGGATCCGCGGCAGCATCGGATTGTGTCTCGGCATCGCCGCCGGCAATGCGCTGTATATTGTTCTCGCCATCGTCGGCTGGGGGCTTCTGCGCCAGGCGCCGCTGCTGTTTTTGCTCATTGAGCTGTTGGGGGCGGGCTATTTACTGTGGGTTGGCAGCCTGCTGATACGCAGCCGTCCCGCGACGCTGGCGGTGGAGAGCATTCGCGCATCGCGTCCGGGGTTCGGCAGGCAGCTGCTGCTCGGGCTGGGGTCATCGCTGCTCAACCCCAAAAACGCTCTGTTTTATCTGGCGCTGATGACTTCCCTGCTCGGGCCGGCGGTCACCCTGCTGCAGCAAACGGTGAGCGGGTTGTGGATGGTCAGCGTGGTGTTCTTCTGGGATTTACTGCTGGTGAGTGCGATTGCGCTGCCGCAGGTACAGCGCCGCCTGGGCGCCATCGTCTGGCGAGTCGAGCGGGCGGCAGGGGCGGTCCTGATGATCTTCGGTCTGTGGATTATCTGGCGATTTTTGCACGACCTCGCCGTCAGGTTATATGCTTAAGTTTATGGAAAAACTCGCTGAACTCAAACGCGCCAAACTGCTGGCGCTGTCGCTGCTGCTGATCGCCGCCGCGCTATTTATCACCACCCTGCTGCTGCCGCCGACGCCGTGGGTCAGCGCGCTAAAGGCCATTTCCGAAGCGGCGATGGTCGGGGCGCTGGCCGACTGGTTTGCGGTGGTCGCGTTGTTTCGTCGTATTCCGCTGCCCTTTGTCGCCCGACATACCGCGATTATCCCGCGTAACAAAGACCGCATCGCCGATAATCTTGGCCGCTTTGTCGAGGAGAAGTTCCTCGATACCCCGTCGCTGGTCGCGTTGATCCGCCGCTATGAGCCAGCCCTGATGCTCGGCAACTGGTTCAGCCAGCCGGAGAATGCCCGGCGGGTCGGCCAGCATCTGCTGCAGGTGATGAGCGGTTTTCTTGAACTGACCGACGACGCGCGCATTCAGCGCCTGCTGCGCCGCGCGGTACATAAGGCGATCGATAAAGTCGACCTGACGCAGACCAGCGCCATGATGCTGGAGGGAATGACCCGCGACAATCGCCACCAGAAGCTGCTGGATTCGCTGATAAGCCAGCTTATCGCCCTGCTGCAGCGGGACAACTCCCGCGCCTTTATCGCCCGCGGCATCGTGCGCTGGCTGGAGACCGAGCACCCGCTGAAGGCCAAACTGTTACCCACCGAGTGGCTCGGCGAGCACAGCGCCGAGATGGTCACCGATGCGGTGAATACCCTGCTGGACGAGGTGAGCCATGACCGTACCCACCAGATCCGCCAGGCCTTCGACCACGCGGTGCAGAAGCTTATCGACAACCTGAAATCCGACCCGCTCATGGCGCAGAAGGCCGAGAACATCAAAGCATATCTGAAAAATGATGAGACCTTTAACCGCTATCTCGGTGAAGTGTGGGGCGACCTGCGCAGCTGGGTAAAAAACGATATCAGCAGCGATGACTCACGTATTAAGCAGCGCATCGCCGAGGCTGGCCAGTGGTTCGGTGAAACCTTACTCCGCGACGACGCCCTGCGCGAATCGCTTAACGAACACCTGGAACAGGCGGCGCACCGGGTGGCGCCGGAGTTCGCCGCCTTCCTCACCCGCCATATCAGCGACACGGTGAAGAGCTGGGACGCCCGCGATATGTCGCGGCAGATCGAGCTCAATATCGGTAAAGATCTGCAGTTTATCCGCATCAACGGCACCCTGGTGGGGGGGACCATCGGCCTGATGTTGTGGCTGTTCTCGCAGATCCCCTCGCTGCTGCATCTGCATATTGGTTAGCAATGATACTATCCGAACAATAGCGCTGATAAATATTCCACAGGGAGGGAGAAATGATGCACCGGATTTCCCACTGGCTGACCCGCCACGCCGCCGCGCTGTTCTTCCCGGCGGCGCTCATTCTGTATGATTTTTCAGCCTATCTTACTACCGACCTGATCCAGCCGGGGATCCTCCACGTGGTGCGGGATTTCAATGCCGATGTGGCGCTGGCTCCTGCCTCGGTGAGCCTGTATATGGCCGGCGGCATGGCGCTGCAATGGCTGTTGGGGCCGCTCTCTGACCGGATCGGACGGCGTCCGGTACTGCTCACCGGCGCGTTGATTTTCACCCTCGCGTGCCTGGCGACGCTGTTCACCACCTCCATGACCCAGTTCCTGATTGCCCGCTTCGTGCAGGGCACCAGCATCTGCTTTATCGCCACCGTCGGCTACGTCACCGTACAGGAGGCCTTTGAGGAAAAAAGATCGATCAGGCTGATGGCGGTGATCACCTCCGTCGTGCTGGTGGCGCCGATCGTCGGCCCGCTCTCCGGCGCGGCGCTGATGCATTTCATCCACTGGAAAGCGCTGTTCGGCATCATCGCCGCCATGGGGCTGGTGGCCTGGCTCGGCCTGCTGTTGACCATGCCGGAGACGGTGCGCCGCGGCGATGTGCCATTCAGCCTGCCCGGCGTGCTGCGCGATTTCCGCGCCGTCTTTCGTAACCGCATCTTTTTACTCGGCGCCGCCACGCTGTCGCTGAGCTATATTCCGCTGATGAGCTGGGTGGCGGTATCGCCAGTGATTTTAATGGACGCCGGCGGGCTGACCACCAGCGAGTTCGCCTGGAGCCAGGTACCAGTCTTTAGCGCCGTCATCATCGCTAATCTGTCGGTGGCGCGCTGGGTAAAAGATCCCACCCGCCCGCGCTTTGTGCTCAGCGCGGTCCCCATACAGATGCTCGGCCTGGCCATCCTGATCGTTGGGAATCTGATATGGCCGCACGTCTGGCTGTGGTCAGTGCTCGGCACCTGCTTCTACGCCTTCGGCATCGGGCTGATTTTCCCGACGCTGTTTCGCTTTACCCTCTTTTCCAACGACCTGCCGAAAGGCACGGTCTCCGCCTCGCTGAATATCGTGATCCTCAGCGTCAGCGCGTTATCGATTGAAGGCGCGCGCTGGCTGTGGTTCCATGGCGGCAGACTCCCCTTCCACCTGTTGGCGGTGGCCGCCGGGATCGTCGCCGCCTGCTGCCTGGCCGGACTGTTACGCCATCAGCGCCAGTGTGGGCAAGCGGTGATCGAAGCCCGGCAGTCGTGAGCCCTTTTACGGAGAAAGCTCCATCATGAACGACATTGAACTCAGCCCGGCACAGCGCGACCTGCTGCGCGATAAGCTCAGCAAGTACTGCGAAGAGACCTTCAACCTCGAGCTGGAGCAGTTTGATGCCGAGTTTTTTGTCGACTTTATCGCCAAAGAGCTGGGGCCGCTGTTTTACAACGCCGGTATCGAAGAGGCCATCCGCACCCATCTGGCGTGGAGCGAGCGGATCCAGGAAGAGATGGATTTGAAGAAGGTCTATTAACGCCGCGCGCAGACGCAGGAGATCAATAAAAGCTCACAAACAACAGGGCTATAATGGCGACTCTTTCAGCATCTCCCGTGTACGGGGAAGGAAAATCATGTCGCTTATCACCGATCTACCCGCCATTTTTGACCAGTTCTCAGAAGCTCGCCAGAAGGGCTTTCTCACCGTCATGGATCTTAAAGAGCAGAACGTGCCGCTGGTGGGCACCTACTGCACCTTTATGCCTCAGGAGATCGCCATGGCGGCGGGCGCCATTGTCGTTTCACTGTGCTCCACCTCCGATGAAACCATCGAGGAAGCGGAAAAAGATCTGCCGCGCAACCTCTGCCCGCTTATCAAAAGCAGCTATGGCTTCGGCAAAACCGATAAATGCCCGTACTTCTATTTCTCTGACCTGGTGGTTGGGGAAACCACCTGCGACGGTAAAAAGAAGATGTACGAGTACATGGCCGAGTTCAAGGCGGTCCACGTCATGCAGTTGCCGAACAGCGCCAGCGACGCCGCTTCCCGCACGCTGTGGAAAACGGAGATCCTGCGCCTGCAGCAGGTGATTGAGACCCGGTTTGGCACGCCGATTAGCGAGGCGGCGCTACGCGAAGCCATCGTGTTGAAAAATCGCGAGCGCCGGGCGCTGGCCCACTTTTATCGTCTCGGGCAACTCAATCCGCCGGCGCTCAGCGGCGGCGACATCCTGAAAGTGGTGTATGGCGCCACCTTCCGTTTCGACAAAACCGCCCTGATTGATGAATTACATGCCATGGCGGACCGCATCCATCAGGAGTGGCGGCAGGGTAAACGGCTGGAACCTCGTCCGCGGATCCTGATCACTGGCTGCCCGATCGGCGGCGCGGCGGAAAAAGTGGTCCGCGCCATCGAGGAAAACGGCGGCTGGGTGGTCGGCTATGAAAACTGCACCGGCGCGAAAGCCACCGAGCGCTGCGTGGCGGAAGAGGGCGACGTCTACGACGCCTTAACCGATAAATATCTCGCCATCGGCTGCTCCTGTATCTCCCCCAACGACCAGCGTCTGCAGCTGCTGAGCCAGATGGTGGAGGAGTATCAGGCCGACGGGGTGATCGACGTCATTTTGCAGGCCTGCCATACCTATGCCGTGGAATCGCTGGCGATTAAACGCCATCTGCGCAAGCAGCACGACCTTCCTTATATGGCGATAGAAACCGACTATTCGACGGCGGACCTCGGCCAGCTCAGCACCCGCGTCGCCGCCTTTATCGAAATGTTGTAAGGAGCTCGCGTGAACTATACGGTTGGCATTGATTCCGGCTCCACCGCCACAAAAGGCATCCTGCTGGCGGACGGCGTCATTGTACGCCGCTTCCTCTGCCCCACTCCCTTTCGCCCCGCCGACGCCATCCATAAGGCCTGGGAAACGCTACGCGCTGGCCTCACGGAGACGCCTTTTTTAACCCTCACCGGCTATGGTCGCCAGCTGGTGGATTTTGCCGATAAGCAGGTGACGGAGATCTCTTGTCACGGCCTCGGCGCTCGCCTGCTGGCGCCGGACACCCGCACGGTGATTGACATCGGCGGCCAGGACAGCAAAGTCATCCAGCTGGACGCCGAGGGCAATCTCAGCGACTTCCTGATGAATGATAAATGCGCCGCCGGCACCGGCCGCTTTCTGGACGTCATTTCACGGACGCTTGGCGCCAGCGTCGAACAACTCGACAGCATCACTGCAGACGTCGAGCCGCATGCGATTACCAGCATGTGCACGGTGTTTGCCGAATCGGAGGTCATTAGCCTGCGGTCGGCCGGCGTCGCGCCGGAGGCGATTCTGGCCGGGGTGATTAACGCCATGGCCCGGCGCAGCGCGAACTTTATTGGCCGCTTATCGGCGCAGGGGCCACTGCTGTTTACCGGCGGCGTCAGCCACTGCGCCACCTTTGCCCGGATGCTGGAAAGCCATGTCGGCATGGCGGTGACAACCCATCCCGACGCCCAGTTTGCCGGGGCGATCGGCGCGGCGCTGATCGGCCAGCGCCAGCGGAGGCGCGGATGACAACCTTCCTGTTTTTATTTCATTCCACGGTGGGGGTGGTGCGGATGCGCAAAGCCCTGCAGGCGGCGGGAATGACCTTCGAGGTGAAGGATATTCCGCGCCAGCTGCGCAGCGGCTGCGGGCTGTGCATTTACCTGAGCTGCATGCCTGGCGATGAGCAACGATGGGTTATACCCGGCGAAACGGCAGCCCTGTTTCGCGTCGCCGGAACTGACTATCACCTGTTGGCGAACTTTCCGCGACCGGCGTGAGTTTACCATCCGATGCGATCTTGCCGTTATTCCCCGGCTGCCTATGCGCACCGCGGTAGCCCGGATGAGGCGTTAGCCGACATCCGGGACGCTTCCCCGGTAGCGCTTACGCTTACCGGGGCTACCGACAAAATGCCCAACCGTAGCCCGGGTAAGGCGTAAGCCGCTACCCGGGGGCTGGCAGCTTAGCCTCAGCCCAACAGCTGGCGAACGCAGGATTTGAATACCCGCACGCCATCCGCCAGCGCGGTGCGATCGAAATGCATTTCCGGATGATGCAGGCCCGGCAGCAGGTTGCAGCCCAGTCCCCAGAAGCCACCTTTCACCGCCGGGCGCAGACGCAAATAGTGGAAAAAATCTTCGCTGCCCGGCGTACTCTTCGCGGCCGTTAAGCCCGCCTCGCCAAAGGTTTCGCATATTGCCTGGCTTATGATAGCCGTGGCTTCTGCGTCGATAATCGCCGCCGGCATCTCTTTGACTACCCGGATGTCGACGCTGGCGCCATATGCTGCTGAGCTACTCTCGATAGCCCTGACCACGCGTTCTTTTAGTGTCGCCATGCCGTCATTTTCCTCGCAGCGCAGATCCCAACAGACGTGCGCTTTCGCCGGCACCGAATTGGTGACGCCCGCATCGCAAAGAAAGCGCGTCGCTTTCGCGCTCCAGGTGAGCGACGGCGCCAGATGGATACCGTTCACCGCCTGTACTGCATGCGAGGCGGCATCCAGCGCGTTAATGCCCAGATGCGGACGAGCGGCGTGAGCGGCTTTGCCGTGAAAATCCACCATCACCGTCGCCGAAGCGGAATAGTACATTGCCGGTACCGCCTGGCCCATCGGACACTCTTCCAGCGGCCGGAGATGGAAGCCGAACAGCATCTCTACGTCATCCAGTACCCCGGCCTCCGTTAAAGCGATCGCGCCCGTCCCCAGCTCTTCAGCAGGCTGAAAAAGCACTTTTAACTTCCCACGCTTTACCAGCCCCTCGGCGAGGATCTCTTCGGCGGCGGTTAATACCACCGAAGAGTGGCCATCATGACCGCAGGTATGACGGGCCTCTAAGCGGCCATCGATAATATGGCCCAGCGCATCCATATCTGCCCGGAGCGCCACCACTGGCCCCGGTTCCCCGCTATCGATTTCGGCGACAATCCCGGTAGTCCCGCCAACGTTGCGGTGAACCCGGAACCCTGCCGCCGCCAGGGCGTCGCCGATGTAAGCCGAGGTTTTGTACTCCTCAAAGCCCAGCTCAGGTATTTGGTGCAGATAATTGAAATGCTCTAACGTTCGCGACACAACTGACTCCTTGCCTTTCATTATGCCATCACGCGCATGACCAGCATGGCGATGACGGCGTTGATAATGCTCACCGCCATCAGCAGCGGCCAGTATTTTTTCGGTACATCCGCCACCCCAAGCAGCCGCCCCATATACTGTAGTTGCGAACCCATCAGGAAGATGGCCGGGATCAGGATGGTGACGTCCGCCACGTTGAGGGTGCCTTTACTCAACAGGCTCACCGCCACTCCCGTCCCCGCCGAGGCGGAAAGCCAGGAGGTGAGCAGCACGGTAATCGCTTCGCCCGGTAAGCCAAACAGGCCCATCAGCGGCGCGCAGACCTGGCCTATCAACTGCATCACCCCGAGCAAATTAAGCATTTCGGCGATCACATATGCCATTAATACATTCGGCATCAGATTGTTGATGGCGATATTAAATCCTTTACGTGCACCGATAACAAAAATATCAAACGGATTACTGGCCACTTTTGCCGAATTACTCATTATCAAAATCCCCTTTATAGGCCGTATTCAAAACCAGACGGGTGATTGCCGCGCCAACGAATTTCAGCACAAACATTAACAGCAGCGGAATAATAATAGGGATGGTTAACGACGCGAAAAGCGCTGAGCCAATGGAGAAATAGTTATTGATCAGACCGGCGCCGGAATATTGCCATGCCCCCATAATCACCACATCTTTCCGACTAATTTTTTTGCTGTCATACAGCTCTTTGGTCAACGCGGCCCCGGCATCGGTGCTTTGGAGGTCGGTAATTAACGCCAGACCGGTATAACCCGGGATCCCCAGTAACGGGCGTAACAACGGCGTCAGCAGCTTATGCGCTGCACGTATCGCGCCATAATGGGTAAAGATTTCCAGCAACCCCAGCGCCAGCATCACCGTAGGGACCAGCGACAGCGCAAACAAGAAACCGGCCTTGGCGCTGATGCCGCCGCTGCCGATAAAAGTGTTAGTTTCCGGGGTCTTCATCGTACCAAATGCGCCGCCGAGGGTGGTAAAGTCGAAAGCCCCCAGCCAGGCCATCCCTTCCACTTTAAACAGCAGCCCGGAGAAGACTAATAACACCACCACCAGCGAGATCCATGCCCCAGGTCCTACCCGCCACTCATTTGTCGCGTCGTCGGAGGAACGTTCCAACGTTTTATTTTCACTCATACCCTGTCCTCACATTATGAAATATCTTATTGGTCTTTTGCCATTTGGACGCTTTTCAATGTATTGGTTTTGGCATTGATTATTTTGACGTAAAACACCCATCAATAAATAAGGTGCCTCTCTTTTCCCGAAAAGCCGGCAACAGGCATATACCTCACTTATTTATCTTTTTACTGGCATATCGATATCTTATTATTGGCAACCACCGGTGGTACTGGTTTATTGCCATGGCAGTTAATCCGTTCCGTGACTCCCCTTGTCTGTTATGTACCTGAATCACGATTATCTATAACTAGCCGGGATGATAAATGTCTGGTAAAGGATGTTATTGTTGACCTGAAGTCAACAAAGGAGGGAGACAGGATGTTACACGAACGTCCCATGAGCTATCTGTACGAAGTGGGGATCCAGGGGGGCATTCGGCGGGCCGCTGATATTCTGGGGATTAATCCGTCGGTTATCAGTCGCCAGATAGCGCAGCTGGAGCGAACGCTGGAACTCCCTCTGCTGGAGCGACAGGGGCGCAATGTGGCGCTCACTGAAGCCGGACGTTTGCTGGCCGAGGATTACCACGAAAGCCGCCAGCGGCGGGAAAAGCTGGAGAGTCATCTAAAGGATTTACGCCATATGCGTGGCGGCACCATCTCTGTGAGAATTGGCGGGGGGTTGGTGACGACCTTTATCGAGTCGGTGATGAGCACGTTTTCGCAGTCGTGGCCGAACGTATTCGTTGATATTAGCGTCGGCAATATGCAGGAGATGCTCAACGATATCGCCAGCGGTGAAGCGGATATGGCGGTCGCCTTCGGCCCCATCGGCAATCCGGAGCTTAAACGCCACAGCTTCCAGTGGGGGCCCATCTGCGCGGTGGTCTCTCCGCAGCATCCCATCGCGCGACAGTCAATGGTGACCATCGATGAGCTAACGCAATATCGCCTGATCGCCCTGACAGAAAGCTTTGGCCTACAGCGCCATATGAACGCCATGTTTAAAACCGCCGGGCGGCAGTTTCATCCGGCCTATCGCTGCAACCTCTTTTCCACCGCCATGAGCCTGAGCCAGGCCGGTCTGGGGATCTCTTTCATGACCGAATTCGCCGCCCGGGAAGCAATCGCTCACGGCATACTAAAGGCGGTCCCCATCGACCATCCGATCGCCAGCAGCGCCCAATGCCACTTATTACGCAACTCGAACCGCCGCTTTCCCCCCGCCGCGCACCATATGTGGCGCTTACTCCATAACGCCTTTCGCGATGCGCAGCGGGCGATGACGGTGTGACCCTATTCGCTCACCACAAAGCGCGTCGCCGCAAAGCAGTTCAGAAGACGGTGCATGAGAAAGACCAGAGTCAGCGTCACCACCAGCGAGACCGTCACCGAGGTGATGCGGTACAGGTCGCTGAATACCAGATCCTGATAGGGATGCAGATTCTGGCCGAACATAATGCCGATGGTGGTGATGCTGGCGAAGCCCACCCCGGCGCCCACTTTCTCCATCACGTGCAGGCGGGCGCTGAAGGCCAGCCCGAGACCAATCAGCGGCATCATCAGGATCATGTGGTTGCTGAAATCATAGATGATCAGTTGCACCACCAGAATATAGAGACAGGCCAGCACCACCCCGACGACGCGCCAGATCGAGCTGATCACCGCCCCGCGATAGTGCATCGGAAACAGGATCAGGATCCCGGCCATCAGCGCCGACAGCGAGTCACTGAGATCGCAGATCTGGAACACCACAAAGATGATCGTCGCGACCGTACCGGAGAGCAGCGACTCGTGGCGAATGCGGGCGGCGTCTTTTTCAATGCGCGGCGGCGGCTTGCGCGGTTCGACGTCCGGGATCAGGTAATGCAGCAGCGCGCTCAGCGCCACCGCCAGCACGCAGGCTTCCATATTGGAGAACATCAGGGTGTGCCAGTTGCTGGTGGGATAGCTCATAAAGTTGAGCATCGTGCTCTGACACACCACCCCCATCGACCCCAGCAGAAACAGCGGCCCCTGGCTCATAAAGCGGAAACGCATCACGTACAGGGCAAACACTACCAAGGTCATGATCACCGGCCACTGTGACAGATAGCCGACAATCAATACCATTTCGACGCAGTTCACCGCCGCGCTGAACACAAACTGGCGGGCGACATGGCGGTTGAACACCGGCACCAGCGACATCAGCATCAGCGGATAAACCACGAAAAACACACCGTACTGCACGTCGTAGAAGGTGGAGATACTGAGCGCAATCGTCCCGGCCACGGCGATACGCACCGTCTGGCGAAAATCATTCGCCGTGTAGACGATATTGCCGTGCGGCGTAAAGACGTGCGCCAGGGTATTAATAGACATAGTGCAACCAGCTCACCAGGTGGATCTGCAGGCCGGCGAAGGTGCGGGCGAAAGGTCCCTCGCTATTGTACAGCTGCACCGTGGCGCGGGCGCCGGTCGGCAGCGGTTTCGCCAGCGGCTGATCCAGCGCGACGTGAATGCGCATGCGCTGTGCGTCGCGCACCCAGCGGGTGGACTGCTCCGGCTGCGACAGCTGGCCGTTCACCGCCTCCTGCCCCGCCAGAATCCCGGCATCGCTGCTGGTGACGTGCGCCGGGAAGACTTGCCCCGGCAGGGCATCAAAGACCACCGCTGCATCGGTATTCACCGCCGTGTGGCGCAGGCTCTTTTCACGGAAGTCGGCGACGATGTCAGTGTTGTTGTTGACCAGCGCCAGCACAGCCGTCGCCGCGGTGGCGTAGATCCCCGGGTTAAGCTGCAGGTTGCTGACCATACCATCAGTTTCGGCACGCACCTGGGTCCAGGCCAGGTTCAGCTGCGCCTCCTCCAGCGCATTACGGTATTTCTGCAGAGTGACGTTGCGCTTATCGTCGCGCTCGCCGCGCTGGATCAGCAGGTTCTGGATCTGCGCGTTCAGCGCCGAGACCGACTGCTCGCTGGTCTGCCAGGTGGTCCGCACCTTATCGAGGTCGGACTGCGAGACGTTCTGCATCGTACTCAGGCGCTGGTAGCGATCGAGCGTGACCTTATCGTTACGGGCGGTGTACTGTGCGGTGCGCAGGTTGGCGCGGGCGGCGGCGATTTGTGCATCCAGTTGCTGGTTGCTCAGTTTCGCCTGCTCGAGGGCGATCTGCGCCGCTTCAACTTTATTAATGAATGGCGTTGGGTCGAGCTCATACAGCAGGTCGCCCTTTTTCACCTGGCTGTTGTTGTGCACGTAAACGTGCGAGACATAGCCGGAGACCCGCGACGAAACCGGGGTCACCACGCGCATGACGGTGGAGTCCGGCGTCAGCGGGATCCAGATATCGGCAACGATAAACCAGGCGAATATTCCCAGAAAAGCGGCAATACTCACCCGTACCCAGCGGGCAAATTTTTGTTCAGGCGTCATCATAGTGCGTTAGATCTTGTTATCTTCTTCGCGGATATTCCGCAAACGGCAGGCGATTTGATTTAATGTGGCGCTGAAGGTGGCGAGGTCGGCCTCCGGGATGGTCTGAGTCACGCGTTCCTGATAGGTCTCGATCACGCAGCTCAGTTTTTCCAGAATCGCCCGCCCCTCGGCGGTCAGCGTCAGCAGGCGAATGCGTTTGTCATATGGCGATGTAGAACGCACCAGATAGCCCTGCTTTTCCAGTAACGAGAGGGTGCGCATCAGCGGCGGCAGTTCAATTCCCTGCACCTCCGCCAGTTCGCTGACCGAGACGTTGTCTCCCAGCTGATGCAGTTGCATCAACACCGTCCAGCTGGACTGGGTGAGTCCGGTATCGGTGATAGCGGAGTCAATAATGGCGCGCCACTGGCGCACCACCATGGCCATTCTCATCCCCAACGGGCGGCGGGCAAACAGGTCGTCTTCGGTCACAGGTTTTCCTCTCATCGTTGAGAAGAAAATAATACTTATCAGGGTAAGTATCAAGAAACGGACGATCGCGCCGCATCAATTGATAAATTTCGTGAATGTATTCCCCGGCGTCGCTAGCGCTTACCGGGGCAAAGAAGGAATGATGCCTGAAAAAAACCGCACTTTTTAATTGATCTGATCCCGACGCAGGCCGATGTCTTTCAGCTGTTCGTCGCTCATTCGCTGCAAAGCTCTGCGCGTTTGCTCCTGAAGCCACCATTTTTTGATAAACCGCACCAGCAGTACGAAACCGATAAATGGCTGTCTTGCCCTGTTCTCGTGAAATTCCATCCTCTACCTCCTCACCTTGCCAGAGGCTTTATCTTCACGGATTTGGGGCCAAGGAATACAGATTCACAAAATGCTTTTCTTTAACATACAGATTAGCTAAAACGTACACCAGAGCCCAATTTTTACGCCAATCTGTACTGGTTATTCCATCTGTATGGCTGCAATTAAGGATACAGCATGACCCGCTACCAACATCTCGCTACGCTGCTGGCCGAACGCATCGAACAGGGCCTGTATCGCCACGGCGAAAAACTGCCGTCGGTGCGCAGCCTGAGCCAGGAGCACGGCGTCAGCATCAGCACCGTCCAGCAGGCCTATCAGTTGCTTGAGCAGCAGCAGATGATTGTGCCGCAGCCGCGATCGGGCTATTTCGTTGCCCCGCGCAAGGCCCAGCCGCCGGTGCCGCCGATGTCGCGTCCGGTACAGCGCCCGGTGGAGATCACCCAGTGGGATCAGGTGCTGACCATGCTCGACGCCCGCTACGATAAATCGATTATCCCCTTCGGCGGCGGCTCGCCGGATGTCACACAGCCAAGCCTGAAGCCTATCTGGCGCGAACTGAGCCGGGCGATCCAGCATAACCTCAGCGAAGTGCTGAACTATGACGAGCTGGCCGGGCGCCGCGAGCTGAGGGAGCAGATCGCCCGTCTGATGCTTGACGGCGGCTCGGTAGTGACGGCTGACGATCTGGTGCTCACCAGCGGCTGCCATAGCGCGCTGTCTCTGGCCTTGCTGTCGGTATGCCAGCCTGGCGATATCGTGGCGGTGGAATCTCCCTGCTACTACGGCACGATGCAGATGCTGCGCGGACTGGGATTAAAGACCATTGAGATCCCTACCGATCCGGAAACCGGGATCAGCATTGAGGCTCTGGAGCTGGCGCTGGATCAGTGGCCGATCAAAGGGGTGATCCTCGTGCCAAACTGCAATAACCCGCTGGGCTTTATCATGCCGGACGCTCGCAAGCGCGCGGTGCTGAACCTGGCCCAGCGCCACGATATCGTGATTTTCGAGGATGATATTTACGGCGAGCTGGCCACCGAGTACCCGCGCCCGCGCACCATTCACTCCTGGGATATCGACGGCCGGGTGATGCTCTGCAGCTCCTTTACCAAAACCATCGCCCCCGGCCTGCGCATCGGTTGGATAGCGCCCGGGCGCTACTACGACAAGCTGCTACAGATGAAGTACGCCGCCAGCGGCACTAACGTCCCTTCAACCCAACTGGCGGCTTGCAATTTTATTCGCGAAGGCCACTACCACCGTCACGTGCGGCGGATGCGGCAGATCTATCAGCGTAATATGGAGATCTACACCTGCTGGCTGCGGGAATTTTTCCCCTGCGGGATCTGCGTCACCCGGCCAAAAGGTGGTTTTATGCTGTGGGTGGAGCTCCCGGAGCAGGTGGATATGGTCTGCGTCGCCAAACAGCTGTGCCGGCTGAAGATCCAGGTCGCGCCGGGCTCGCTGTTTTCGGCAGCGGGCAAGTATCGCAACTGCGTCAGGATCAACTGCGCCCTGCCGCCGACCGAGAAACATAAAGCAGTGATGGTGAAGCTGGGAGAAGCGGTGAAGGTGGCGATGGAGTGAAGTTTAATCTGTTCTCCCCGGTGGCGCTGCGCTTACCGGGGCTACGGGTTACCCCGCGTCCGCAAATCAGCTTCACTGGTCAAAAAACACCATTCCCTTATACGGCTGCTCACGGCAGGCGGCCAGCCGCTGGGCGAGACTGCCGACGTGCAGCTCCAGCTTGTGGCCATCGGGATCGAGGAAATAGTGCGAGGCGCCTTCGCTGCGGTTTAGCTTCCAGACCGCCACGCCGGCAACCTCCAGGCGGGCGGCGAAGCTGGCGAAATCCGCCTCGCTAATGCTAAACGCATAATGGGTGTAGTCGCTCTCTTCCGGCGGGGTGATGCGCCGCTGCGGATCCAGCGACAGGCACAGCCACAGATCGCCGCAGGAGAGATAGGCGCCACTGTCCCAGCGGGCGTGCAGCGTCATGCCCAGCAGTTGCTGATAAAACGCCACGCTCGGCGCCAGTTGGCTGACTGCCAGGGTCAGATGATTCAGTCCACTCAGCATGTCTGTTCCTCCAGTGAATTCACAATGAACTGACGCAGCCATTGATGCGCCGGGTCGCGGTGCCAGCGCTCGTGCCACAGCATCAGCATCTCAAAGCCGGCGACCGCCAGTGGCGGCTCGACGACTTCCAGCCCGCTCTGCCCACGCACCAGCCGCTCCGGCAGGACCGCCACCAGATCGCTATTGCGCAGGGTCTCCAGCATAAACAGGAAATGTGGCACGGAAAGGACAACCCGCCGCGCCAGGCCAAGATTCGCCAGCGCGGTATCGGTCGCCGCGCTGAAGCCGCCCCCGTCCGGGGAGACGATCACGTGCTCCAGCTGACAGAACGTTTCCAGGCTAAGCCCAGGCCGCAGCGCCGGATGCTCCGCCCGGCCTGCCAGCACATAGCGTTCGCGAAACAGCAGGCGCTGATGTAGCCCCGGCGGCGCGCCCTCGCGGGTATGAAAGAAGAGATCTACTGTATCGCTGGCCGCCTGCTGCTCCAGCCGCGCCGGCTGTAGCTCGAACACCGCCAGCCGACTGCCGGGAGAGGCCAGCCGTAGCCTGCCCAGCATCGGCAGGAGGATCGCCGAGGCCATATAGTCCGTCGCTGCCACCCGCCAGGTCTCCGCCGCCGTCGCCGGATCAAAAGGCGCCACCGGCGCCACCGCCTGCTCCAGTGCGGCTAGCGCTGCGCGCAGCGGCTGGCGAAGTTCATCGGCGCGGGCGGTGGGCTGCATGCCGCGCGGACCCGGCATCAGCAGCGGGTCGGCGAAAATCTCCCGCAGCCTGGCGAGCTGAATGCTCACCGAGGGCTGCGACAGATTCAGCCGCTGCGCCGCCCGGGTGACATTATTTTCACTGAGCAGCACATCAAGCGTGCGCAGCAGATTAAGATCCAGACGATGTAAATTAATCACAGCTATACCTGGAATTTAAGTAATTAATTTCTACTATAGCGTCAGCTTTCCTACTCTGCAGCTCTCCATACGCCAGAGGTGATGTTATGAAAGTACTGCTGATTTACGCCCATCCGGAACCGCGCTCGCTTAATGGCGCGCTGAAAAATTTTGCCGTCCGCCATCTGCAGCAGGCCGGGCATGAAGTGCAAGTCTCCGATCTCTACGCCATGCGCTGGAAGGCCGGGTATGACGCCGATGACAGCGGCGCCCCGCCGGTCGGCGAGTTCTGGCGGCCGACCCTCGATTCCAAACAGGCCTTTGCCCAGGGCACCCAAAGTGCGGATATCGCAGCCGAGCAGGAAAAGCTGCTGTGGGCCGATACGGTGATTTTCCAGTTCCCGCTGTGGTGGTTCTCAATGCCCGCCATCATGAAGGGCTGGATCGACCGGGTGTACGCCTGGGGCTTTGCCTATGGCGTCGGCGAGCACAGCGACCGCCACTGGGGCGATCGCTATGGGGAAGGCACCTTCGTCGGCAAGCGGGCGATGCTGATCGTCACCGCCGGCGGCTGGGCGGAACACTATTCACCGCGCGGGATCAATGGCCCCATCGACGACATCCTGTTCCCCATTCAGCACGGTATGCTGTTCTATCCCGGCTTTGAGGTGCTTCCGCCGCTGGTGTTCTACCGCACGGATAAAACCGATGCCGGGCAATTCGCCGACCAGTGCGCCACGCTGGCCGAGCGGCTGGACACGCTGTGGCAAACCGAGCCCATTCCATTCCGCCGGCAGAATCATGGCGATTATCTGATCCCGTCGCTGACGCTGCGCCCGGAGCTGGCGCCGGGGCAAAGCGGCCTGGCGGTGCATCTGCGTAGCGAATAACTGACTACCCCGTCTTCGCCCCCCGAGGACGGGTCATTTACCCAGCTCTCTCCAGTCCCAGCATGCCTCGCGCCTGGATAAAGCACAGCAGCAATACGCCCCACAGCGCCATCGTCAGATAGGGGCTGATCCCGAGGATATTGAACCCACTCTCAATGATCTGCAGCAGGAACAGCGCGAGCACCATCCCGACGATGCGCCCGCTGCCGCCATCCGGATTCACGCCGCCGAGCACCGCCGCGAGGATCGACACCAGCAGATACGATTCTCCATAAGACGCTTTGGCTGAGTTCAGCTTCGACATCATCAGAAACGCCGCCACCGCGCAGAGCAGGGCCGAGATGACATATACCCACATTAATACCCGTCGGGTATTGATCCCGGAATAATGGGTCGCCCGCTCGTTGGATCCGATCAACATGATCGCCCGACCCAGCGGGCTTTTCTCCAGCAGCACCCACAGCCCAAACGCCACCACCGCAAAAAGCCACATTGGCAGCGGAATACCGAACCACTGAGCGTGATTCAGCCACAGCACCCACTGCGGATAGTTAGCGATAGCGCTGCCGCCGGTGATCAGAATATTGATCCCCTTAAGCAGGGTCATCATGCCAAGGGTAGCCAGGATCGGCGAAACGCGGATCCCGGCAATCAGTATCCCGTTGCACAGACCAATGATCATCGCCGCCCCTCCGCCGGCCAACAGCGTCGCCAGCGCGGTGGCGCCACCCGGCGGATAGCTCGTCGCTACCCAAGCCATCACCAGCGAACAGGCGTTGGCCGTCGCGATAATGGACAGATTAATGCCGCCGCAAAGCATGGTCATGGCCATCGCCAGCGCCAGGATCCCCAACACCGGCATTTGCGAGGCAATCGACTGGAAATTGCTGACAGACCAGAAGATGTTTGGCATGGCGATGCTAAAGGCGATAACCGTCAGCAGCAGCAGGCCGATCAGGTAAAACTCAACGTTGTTGCGCCACGATTTTTTCATAACAAGCTCCGGTTCTGATGCTGGCTCCATGCCGTTACGCTGATGCTGACGACGATGATCGCCCCGGTGATCAGGGTCTGCCAGTAGGAGGAGACCCCCAGCAGGTTCAGGCCGTTCTGCATCACCGCCAGTAAAATCACCCCCAGCAGCGTACCGGTGAGAGTTCCGCGCCCGCCAATCAGGCTGGTGCCGCCCAGCACCACCGCCGCCAGCACCGTCAGCTCATAGCCCAGCAGTGAATCCGGCGCAACGGTCATCACTGTCCACGCCTGCACGACACCTGCGGCCCCCGACATTAGCCCCATATAGCCATAAACGAACAGCTGCAGGCGGAGCACGCTGAAGCCGACGCGGCTGGCGGATTCCCGGTTGCCCCCCATGGCATAGATCTTGCGGCCAACGGTGGTGAAATTCATGATAAACGCGGTCAACAGCACCACGGCGATCATCGTCAGCAGCGGCAGCCCCAGGCCGTAATCGTAACCATCGGCATCGGTATATTTGAACAGCATGACCCCCTTTTCAAACCACGGGGGGAAGTCGTAGAGCCAGACACCTTTGCTTAACCACAGCAGCAAACCGTAGAAAATATTGAGCGTAGAAATGGTGATAATGATCGAGGGGACCCGCAGACGATTAACCAACAGCGCGTTCACCAGCCCCAGCAGCACGCCGATGCCGCCGGCAAGCACAAAAGCCACCGCGAAGTTGCCGCTTACTTTTTGCAGCATCACCACCATGCCGTACTGGGCGATAATGGTCATAGCCGGGAAGGAGATATCAATCCCGCCGGCGATCAGCACCACGAACAGACCACAGGCGAGAATGGTCAGCATCGCGTAGTTATTAGCGAGGTCGTAAAGATTGCCGAAAGTGAAAAATTCCTCACTGCGCCAGCCCAGCAGCAGGCACAACGCAATAATAAACATACCTAACCAGAATTCATGTTGTTTCAACAGATTAGCCATTGACCACCTCCGCTATCTGCTGCTGGGTACTGCTGTCCGGCGGGAAGTTATGGGTTAGCTCGCCCTGCTTCATCACCAGGATGCGATGACTCTGGTACCACGCCTCTTCGATCTCGTCGCAAATCATCAGCACAGCGATACCATGGGCAGCCAAATCGCTGATGATATGATAGATCCCGGCTTTGTTTGCGATATCCACCCCCACGGTTGGGCTATCGAGGATCAGCAGCTTAGGCGAGATCGCCAGCCATTTGGCGATAGAGACGCGCTGGGCATTGCCGCCGGAGAGGGTATTCACCGGCAGATGCGTATCCGGCGCCTTGATGGTCAACGCGTTGACCATTCTTGCGACCAGTTGCTGAGCTTTACTGTCACTCAATAGCCCACAAGCGCCTTTCACTTTATGAAACACCGTGCTGATGATGTTGTTTTCAATCGACTGGCTCATCACCAGGCCGCGCGACATACGGTCCTCAGAGACATAGCCAATACCGTGGCGGATAGCATCCTGGTTGCTGCGCAACCGCACCGGCTGGCCATTTATCAGGATCTCGCCGCTGTCGGGGCGGGTCATGCCAAAAAGGCTCAGGCACAGCTCTGTTCGCCCGGCGCCCAACAGGCCGACTATCGACACCACTTCTCCGGCTTCGACCTTCAGGGAGACGTTGTGATATTCCCCTTTGCGACAGAGATTGCGCACCTCCAGCACCGGCGTGCTGCCCTTCCCCTGCCACAGATCGCGCACCTGATAGTCAAACTCCTGGCCCGTCATCAGAAAACCGAGCCGTCGGGTGGTCACCTCAGCCGCCGGCAAGGTACCAACCAGATTGCCATCCTTCAGCACGCTGATGCGGTCCGATACGGCCATGACCTCTTCCAGACGGTGGCTAACGAAGACGACGCAGATCCCCCTCTCACGCAGTTGGCGCACCACATGCAGTAGTCCTTCCACTTCCTGATGGGTCAATGAGGCCGTGGGTTCATCCATAATGATAAGCCGGGCATCCTGCGCCAGCGCGCGGCAGATAGCCACCAGCTGACAGCGGGCGATGGAGAGCGACTCCACAGCGGCATCCAGCGGCAGCGAGACGTTAATACTGCGCATCGCCTGCTCCGCACTGCGCCGCAGCTCGCTGCGCCTCACCAGCACGCCGCGATGATAGTGGTTAATGGCAATGTTCTCCCACACGCTGAGATTGGGAAACAGCGACAGATCCTGATAAATCACCTGGATCCCATGGGCGACAGAGGCCGCTGGCGTTAGTTTGGGCCACGTCTTGCCGCCTAGCGTCATCGCTGCGCCCTCATCCGGGCGATAGACGCCAGAGATAATTTTGATCAACGTCGACTTCCCGCAACCGTTCTGCCCGGCCAGGCAGTGCACTTCCCCGGGCATAAAGTCGAGGCTGATATCATTGAGCGCGCGGTTGGCGTGGAAGGTTTTGCTGACGTGACGAAGGGAAAGGAAAGGTTCCATAGCATCCCCTGGCTGGTTAAGCCGGGGCGGCAGGCGCCCCGGAAGGTGGATTAGTAGAGCGAATCAATATTGTCTTTATTCACCAACAGCACTTTATGGAAGCGGATAATATGCTTGTCGCTATCGACATCCGCTTTACCGAGTTCTTTCAGTTCGAAGCCCGGCTCAATGGTTTTGCCGTTCAGCAGGGTGCTGGCGACCGCCGCGAGGGCATAGCCGGCTGTCGCCGGATCGTAGGTGATCCCTTCAGTAATATCGCCGCTCTTAATAAGAGAAGCCGCCTGCGATGGGATCATCATCCCGTAGACCGCGACTTTGTTTTTCGCACGCTTCTCTTTCACCGCGCGCCCCGCGCCAATTGGGCCATTCGAACCAAAAGAGACCACCGCTTTCAGATCCGGGTAAGTTTTCATTAGATCAAGCGTGGTACGGCGGGAATCATCAACACTTTCCGCCACCGGCATTCGGCGGGTGACTTCATGCATGTCCGGGTAATGTTCTTTTTGGTATTTCACCAGCAGATCTGCCCACAGGTTGTGCTGCGGTACCGTAAGGCTACCCACATAGATAACGTAGCCGCCTTTGCCACCCATCCGCTTGGCCATATGCTCCACGTATTCAGCGGCGAACTTCTCGTTATCGATGATCTCCACATCCCAGTTGGCGCTCGGCTGCCCGGGCGATTCGTTGGTCAGCACGACGATGCCGGCGTCACGGGCTTTTTTGAATACCGGCTCCAGCACGTTGGCATCGTTAGGCACGATAGTGATGGCATCCACTTTACGTGCAATCAGGTCCTCAATAATTTTCACCTGCTGCGGCGCATCGGTGCTGGACGGCCCTACCTGGGAGGCGTTGAGGTTAAACTCTTTCCCGGCCTGGACGACCCCTTCACCCATCCGGTTAAACCATGGCATGCCATCCACTTTTGAAATATTGACTACGGTTTTTTCCGCCGCATATACCGGCGCGGAAATAAGCGCAGCCCCCAACAGCAATGATGAAAAAATATTAACGACCAGACGTTTATGCATAATAATTAGCCTCAATACGTTGTAGTCAGACAGGGGTATGACGCAAAGCGGAAAAGAGATATAAATTGTAATAATGTTAATAATTTAGAAGAGAATAAACACAAGCCGTAACAGCAGACAGGTAATATCCAGCTATAAATATGGATAATAATACTATAATCCTGTGACGTGAGCTTTTTCACAAAAAACATGCAACATAGTTTGTTGTTCCAGAATAATGATCGGGTCGCAGAGAAAATATATTTTTCCCGCTTCGTCATTTACCGAAAAACAAACACATAAATAACATCAGGAAAAGTATGTGATTTTTGATTGCGCCTCCAGCCCCTTCCGTGGCAGGATACTCCCTATGAACAGAAACGTTATCGTTACCTATCCCCGTCGTTGGTGGCTGCCTGCATAACAGGCGGCACGATACACGTTTCCATTTTCAAAGCCGCCGGAAGGCGGCTTTGGTGTTTTCAGGACGTCTTTCGGCTGAACAGTCTGATAAGGAGTCCCTGATGAACCATCCACAAACCATCCTCACCGGCGACCGCCCGACCGGCCAGCTGCACCTTGGCCACTACGTCGGCTCGCTACGCCAGCGCGTCGCGCTGCAGCACGACCACCAGCAGTTTATCCTGATCGCCGACCTGCAAGGGCTCACCGATAACGGCAGCAACCCGCAAAAAATCAGCCACCATATCCTCGAAGTCATGGCCGATTATCTGGCCGTCGGCATCGACCCCAGGCTCACCACTATTTGCCTGCAGTCCGCTCTTCCCGCGCTGGCGGAGCTCAGCGCGCTGTATATGAATATCGTCACCGTCGCCCGCGTGGAACGTAATCCGACGGTCAAAAATGAGATTGCCCAAAAGGGATTCGCCCGTTCGCTGCCAGTGGGCTTTCTTGCCTATCCGATTAGCCAGGCGGCCGATATCACCGCCTTCAAGGCCGAGCTGGTGCCGGTGGGTGACGATCAGCTACCGATGATTGAGCAGACCAACGAGATCGTCCACAAGATGAATAGCCTCACCGGCGAGCCGGTGCTGCGCCACTGCAAGGCGCTACTCAGCGAAGTGAGCCGCCTGCCGGGCGTCGACGGTAATGCCAAAATGTCGAAATCGCTGGGCAATACGCTGACGTTATCGGCCAGTGAAGAGGAGATCCACCGCGCGGTCAGCGCGATGTATACCGACCCGACGCACCTGAGAGTCAGCGATCCGGGACATGTCGACGGCAACGTGGTGTTCACCTATCTCGACGCTTTCCATAGCGATAAGGCGCTGGTGGCAGAGATGAAAGCCCACTATCAGCGCGGCGGGCTGGGCGATCGCCAGTGTAAGAATGAACTGGAAACCTGCCTGCAGGCGCTACTGGCGCCGATCCGCGAACGCCGGGCTACCTATATTCAGGATAAAGGGATGCTGCTTGAGCTGCTGCGCCAGGGCAGCGAACGCGCCCACCAGCTCACGCAGCAGACGCTGCATGAAGTGAAGCGCGGGCTGGGGCTGCCGGTGCTGTTCTGAGTTTCAGAGCCCTTCCCCGGTCGCGCTACGCTTACCGGGGCTACGGTTTTATCCCCCGCCTTTGTGCATCTTCACGCAGTTGCGCCCCTCGCGCTTGGCGGCATACAGCGCGTTATCGGCGTCGCGCAGCAGCAGGTTGTAATCGGGGTGACCGGTGTGGGCGGCAAAGCCAATGCTGGCGGTGATGGGGATCTGCGTGTCGCCGCCAACGTTAAACGCCAGCTGGCCAATCTTTTTGCGCAGACGTTCAAGGAGAGGGGAAGCCTCTGCCGCACGGGTCTCCACCAGCACCAGCAGAAACTCCTCGCCGCCGTAGCGGAAGAGATAGTCGCTGGAGCGAATATTATCGCTGAGCAGATCGGCTACGTGCTTAATGGCGCGGTCGCCGACCATATGGCCCCATTTGTCATTGATCTCTTTAAAGAAATCAATATCGATAATCGCTACCGTCAGCGGCAGGTCATACTCAATCGCCAGGGTGACTTCATGCTTGAGCACCACCGGCAGATAGCGACGGTTAAGCAGGTTGGTCAGTGCGTCTTTGCCATTTTGCATCTGCGACAGACTACTGAATAACACTCCCAGCTGGCTGCTGATGTGCTGGCAATGGATATGGATCTTTTGCAGCAGGCTCTGAGTATTTTTATAACCAGCATCCTGTTCCGCGGTACGCCATTCGGTAATCAACGCATCCACCTGACCGATCAACTCAGTAATCTCCCCCATCTGCGGATTGTGGTTAAAATAGCGAACGCATTTATGGCGAAACCACAAACCAAATTCGGATTCAGATAATAACGTTGCGTTAAGGTCCGTCCTGTTCTCACTGACGATATTAAAAATCGCACTATTTTCCCAACCCGAAAGCGATGCCTGCTGCTTGCCATACTCCATCGGGACGTTATCCATCAGGCTGTACAGACGAAAAGCTTCTTCATTTTTGGTAGCCCGATAATGCGACAGCGTATAGGCGTGACACATCATCTCCACCGCCATATTCATCGCCATGATCGCGTAATGGATAGCCGCTATCCCTGTGTCCCGCGCGACCTGGCTGTCACGAATCGCCTCCACCAGCCCGGATTTTATCTGCCGCGCGCCGCGCAGCACCGCCTCTGCCGGGATGCCAATCCGCGAATGAATGCTGCCGATCTGATACTGGCGCTCCGCAAGAGCCTGAAGATCCTCTTTTTCACAGGTCAGGATCTGCTGTACCCATCCCGCCAGAGAGCGGCTCAGACGTTCCTCAACCAGCTCATAAGAGAGGTGCCTGGCGATATCCGGATCCTGAAAAATAAAATCGTAAAAGCGGGTCGCTAACATCGACGATCGCTCATCGGCCATTTTTTTAAGTAATGCACGGACGTCCGGCGTCAGGCTGTCATACAGCGGTAGCCATTCCTTAAAAATCACGGCGATATATTTTTGGCTTTCTTCATTCATGAAATTAAAGCACTCGTCGGATGTTTCTCAATGCCAGGAGCGGAATCATATCGTAGTTACCGGGGGGCAACCAGATAACAAAACAGGCGCCCTGTTTTCGCGGTTTTATCCTGACGGTGGGTATTTCTGTTAACGCACCGACAAGACCATGCACTTCGTATGGACAACATCGCCACGAATGTTACTATCGCGATGACGGTAGCTCTCACTATGCGTGTTTCATTAAGGCCAGGATCGCTGATGATGACCACATAAGTAGCACAGCGATCGGCTGCGCATCGACGCGGCAGAGCGCGGCGTCAGCGGCCTTTACCCCCACCTTTTCGTCCCTCGCAAGGAGGACGCTCCGCTCGGCGGAGGAAACACGCGCACCACTCAGCAAAGGGAATCAAGCGAGTCGCGTATGGACAAAATAAAGAAACGTTGGGCAGGGTATCTTGTCGGCTTACTGGTGGTGCTCGCCGCCGCCGCATGGTGGCTGCTGCGCCCGCCAGGTCTCCCGGACGGTTTTGCCAGTAGCAACGGCCGAATCGAAGCCACCGAAGTCGATATTGCCAGTAAAATCGCCGGGCGTATCGACACGATTTTGGTCAAAGAGGGCCAGTTTGTGCGTCAGGGAGAAGTCCTCGCGAGGATGGATACCCGCGTACTAAACGAGCAGCGTCTTGAAGCCGCCGCACAAATCAAGGAGGCGGAAAGCGCGGTGCTCGCCGCCAGAGCCTTGCTCGATCAGCGGCAGAGTGAAATGCGCGCCAGCGAAGCAGTGGTGAAGCAGCGCCAGGCGGAGCTGGATTCCTCGGCGAAACGCCATGTCCGCTCGAATGCCCTGTCGCAGCGCGGCGCCGTCTCCGCCCAGCAGCTGGATGACGACCGCGCGGCAGCAGAGAGCGCCCGCGCGGCGCTGGAATCGGCAAAAGCCCAGGTCTCTGCCGCCCGCGCCGCCATCGAAGCTGCCCGCACCAGCATTATTCAGGCGCAAACCCGCGTCGAAGCCGCCCAGGCGACCGAACGGCGGATCCTTGCCGATATTGACGATAGCGAGCTGAAAGCACCCCGTGATGGCCGCATTCAGTATCGCGTCGCTGAGCCAGGCGAAGTCCTGGCCGCCGGTGGCCGGGTGCTGAATATGGTCGATCTCGCCGATGTCTATATGACCTTCTTTCTGCCAACCGAACAGGCTGGCCTGCTGGCGCTCGGCAGCGAAGCGCGCTTGATCCTTGATGCCGCGCCGGATCTGGTGATCCCGGCCAACATCAGCTTTGTCGCCAGCGTCGCCCAGTTCACGCCGAAAACGGTAGAAACCAGCGACGAGCGCCTTAAGCTGATGTTCCGCGTCAAAGCGCGCATCCCGCCGGAGCTGCTGGCGCAGCATCTGGAATATGTCAAAACCGGCCTGCCCGGCATGGCTTACGTGCGGGTGGATAAACAACAACCCTGGCCTGAGGCGCTAACGGTGAGGTTGCCGCAATGAAACTGACGCCGCAGGATACCTCGCCCCCCGTCGCCCTGCTGGAAAACGTTGGCCAGCAGTATGGCGCCACCATCGCGCTGCGGGATATCAGCCTGGCGATCCCGGCACGGCGTATGGTTGGTCTGATTGGCCCGGACGGCGTCGGCAAATCGAGCCTGCTCTCGCTGATCGCCGGGGCGCGGGCCATTGAACAGGGTAACGTGATGGTGCTTGGCGGCGATATGCGTGATGTGCATCACCGCCGCGACGTGTGCCCGAAAATCGCGTGGATGCCACAGGGACTGGGGAAAAACCTCTATCACACCCTCTCGGTGTATGAAAACGTCGACTTCTTCGCCCGCCTGTTCGGCCACGATAAAGCCGAGCGCGAACTGCGCATCAACGAGCTGCTGCAGAGCACCGGGCTGGCGCCGTTTCGCGATCGCCCCGCCGGTAAACTCTCCGGTGGGATGAAGCAAAAGCTCGGCCTGTGCTGCGCGCTGATCCACGACCCGCAGTTGCTGATCCTTGATGAACCGACCACCGGCGTCGACCCGCTTTCCCGGGCGCAGTTCTGGGAGCTTATCGACAGTATTCGCCAGCGCCAGCCGGAGATGAGCGTGCTGGTCGCTACCGCCTACATGGAAGAGGCCGAGCGCTTTGACTGGCTGGTGGCGATGAATGCCGGCGAGGTGCTGGCGACTGGCAGCGCCGCGGAGCTCAAAGCCCAGACCGGCAGCCAGACCCTGGAGCAGGCGTTTATCGCCCTGCTACCTGAAGCACAACGTCAAGCGCATAAGACGGTAGTTATCCCGCCGCGCGACAGCCGCGAGGAAGAGATCGCCATCGAAGCACGCGGCCTGACCATGCGCTTCGGCAACTTTGTTGCCGTCGACCACGTTAACTTTCGCATCGCCCGCGGCGAAATCTTTGGCTTCCTTGGATCTAACGGCTGCGGCAAATCCACCACCATGAAGATGCTCACCGGCCTGCTGCCCGCCAGCGAAGGTGAAGCCTGGCTGTTCGGCCAGCCGGTCGACCCGAAGAATATCGCCACCCGACAGCGGGTGGGCTATATGTCACAGGCCTTCTCGCTTTACAGCGAACTGAGCGTTCGGCAAAACCTCGAGCTGCACGCCCGCCTGTTTCATATCCCGGACGACGAAATAGCCCACCGGGTCGCTGAGATGAGCGAGCGCTTTATGCTGACCGAGGTTGAAGACGCGCTTCCCGCCGATCTGCCGCTGGGGATCCGTCAGCGCCTGTCGTTAGCGGTGGCGGTCATCCACCGCCCGGAGATGCTGATCCTCGATGAGCCGACCTCCGGCGTCGACCCGGTGGCGCGCGATATGTTCTGGCAGCTAATGGTTGACCTCGCGCGACAGGATCGGGTCACCATCTTCATCTCCACCCACTTTATGAATGAGGCGGAACGCTGCGATCGCATCTCGCTCATGCACGCCGGCAAGGTGCTGGCCAGCGATACGCCACAGGCGCTGGTCGAGCAGCGCGGAGCCGCCAGCCTCGAAGCGGCGTTTATCGCCTGGCTTAAAGAGGCCCAACCATCCTCTCCACTACCAGATGAACCCACGTCTGCTGTCACATCGCATTCGGAACACACGGCCCCACGGCAGGCCTTCAGTCTACGCCGCCTGTTTAGCTACAGCCGCCGCGAGGCGCTGGAGCTGCGCCGCGATCCGGTGCGATCGACGCTGGCGCTGCTGGGGACGGTGATCCTGATGTTTATCATGGGTTATGGGATCAGCATGGACGTTGAGGATCTGCGCTTTGCCGTCCTCGACCGCGACCAAACCCTCAGCAGCCAGGGCTGGTCGCAGAACATAGCCGGTTCACGCTACTTTATCGAGCAGGCGCCACTGCACAGCTATGACGAACTGGACCGCCGGATGCGTGACGGCGAACTGGCGGTGGCAATAGAGATCCCGCCGAACTTTGGTCGCGATATCGCCCGCGGCACACCGGTGCAAATCGGCGTCTGGGTGGACGGCGCGATGCCCAACCGCGCGGAAACCGTGCGCGGTTACGTGCAGGCGATGCATCTCGCCTGGCTGCAGGAGATGGCCGGCCGCCAGAGCAGCCCACAGCGCGATACCTCGCTCATCTCCATCGAGACCCGCTATCGCTATAATCCGGACGTGAAGAGCCTGCCGGCCATCGTCC
The DNA here is from genome assembly GCF_003097195.1 of Klebsiella sp. GL120222-02. Taxonomy (NCBI): domain Bacteria; kingdom Pseudomonadati; phylum Pseudomonadota; class Gammaproteobacteria; order Enterobacterales; family Enterobacteriaceae; genus Klebsiella; species Klebsiella sp. GL120222-02. The sequence goes on along the minus strand of NZ_QEQO01000005.1, from coordinate 2,956 downwards.
CGGCGGTGATCCCGCTGCTGTTGATGATGATCCCGGCGATGCTCAGCGCCCTGAGCGTAGTCCGTGAGAAAGAGCTCGGATCGATTATCAACTTGTACGTGACGCCAACCACCCGCAGCGAATTCCTGCTCGGCAAGCAGTTGCCTTACATCGTACTGGGGATGTTTAACTTCTTCCTGCTGTGCGCGCTGTCGGTCTTTGTCTTTGGCGTCGCGCATAAGGGCAGCTTCCTGACGCTGACCCTGGCGGCGCTGCTGTATGTCACCATCGCCACCGGTCTGGGGCTGCTGATCTCAACCTTTATGAAGAGCCAAATCGCCGCCATCTTCGGTACCGCGATCATTACGCTGATCCCGGCAACCCAGTTCTCCGGAATGATCGATCCGGTGGCGTCGCTGGAAGGGCCCGGGCGCTGGATCGGGCAAATTTATCCGACCAGCCACTTCCTGACTATCGCTCGCGGCACCTTCTCCAAGGCGCTGAATCTCAGCGATTTGTGGGGCTCGTTCATTCCGCTATTGCTTGCGGTGCCGCTGGTGCTCGGGCTGAGCGTGCTGCTGCTGAAGAAACAGGAGGGATGATGCGCGGATTACGCAATATTTATAATCTTGGCGTCAAAGAGCTGCGCAGCCTGCTCGGCGATAAAGCCATGCTGGCGCTGATCGTGTTTGCTTTTACCGTGTCGGTGTACTCCTCGGCCACGGTGATGCCTGGTTCGCTGCACCTGGCGCCGATCGCGGTTGCTGATATGGATAAATCCCAGCTCTCTTCACGCATTATTAACGCTTTCTACCGTCCCTGGTTTCTCGAGCCGGAGCTGATCACCGCTGATGAGATGGACGCCGGGCTGGATGCCGGGCGCTACACTTTCGCCATCAACATCCCGCCTAACTTCCAGCGCGATGTGCTGGCCGGTCGGCAGCCGGAAATCCAGGTCAATGTCGACGCCACGCGCATGAGCCAGGCCTTTACCGGCAACGGCTATATCCAGAATATTATCAGTGGCGAAGTCAACAGTTTTGTCGCCCGCTATCGGGATAACAGCGTACTGCCGGTAGAGCTGGCGGTAAGGATGCGTTTTAACCCTAACCTTGAGCAGGAGCGCTTTGGCGCGGTGATGGCGATCATCAATAACATCACCATGCTGGCGATCGTCCTCACCGGTTCGGCGCTGATCCGCGAGCGGGAACATGGCACCATAGAGCACTTGTTGGTGATGCCAGTAACGCCGTTTGAAATCATGATGGCCAAGATCTGGTCGATGGGCCTGGTGGTGCTGGTGGTCTCCGGGTTGTCGCTGATACTGATGGTGCAGGGGATTTTGCAGGTGCCCATTGAGGGGTCGATCCCACTGTTTATGCTGGGGGTGGCGCTCAGCCTGTTCGCCACGACCTCAATCGGCATTTTTATGGGCACCCTCGCCCGCTCGATGCCGCAGCTGGGGCTGCTGATGATTCTGGTGCTGCTGCCGCTACAGATGCTTTCCGGCGGATCCACGCCGCGGGAAAGTATGCCGCAGCTGGTACAGGATATTATGTTGACCATGCCGACCACCCACTTCGTCAGTCTGGCGCAGGCGATACTGTACCGTGGCGCCAGCTTTGCCATCGTCTGGCCGCAGTTCTTAACCTTGCTGGCTATCGGCGGGGTGTTCTTTACTATCGCGTTGCTGCGTTTTCGTAAGACTATTGGCGAGATGGCGTAAGGGCTTAAGAAGGGCCGTCGACTTACGGCGGCCCAGGGATTTATTTGTGGCGGTTCATAAAGCGACGTAAACCCCAGGTGAAGGCCATCGCCATACTAAACAGGATAAACAATAAGACAATCCAGCTGATGGAGATGCGCAGCAGCGTGCCGGGGGTCATAAACGGCTGCAGATAAACGGTGAAGGACTGGGCGGGTGATTTCCCCAGCAGTTCATAAACGTTATCCATAAGCCATACGCCGACCCGGCAGAACAGCCAGATAATCGCTGGCCAGCAGAGCAGCACCAGAAAGGTAAAGCGCTCCTGAATGTAAGTGAAGAGCTGGCGCAGTGGCGACCAGTTAAGCAGGATTTTCATTTCTATTCTCATATTGCCAGCCGATAACCTGCATATGTCTCGCAAGGTATTTCGGGCAGCATCCATACAGGCAATCATCCCTCTTTGTATAACAAATTTTCCGCCATATAAACCAGATCAAGTTAACAAAGTGTTAATGATGTAGCTCATTAAGACAAAAACAGGGAAGAAGCATACTGTTTGGCACAATACATCCGGGAGCGAAGTATTCAGTCACGGAAATATTTTTTCTGAATCGTAAGTGCGTTATTTTGCGGGAGGAAGAGGCAGCGCCATTATTTTACCGAGGCACAATAAAATGGCGCTGAAATAGAGAGATCATATTAATCGTAACTACTAATAATTATTTTCCGACTTGCATCATCCGGTAAATTCACCGTCCGCGTGATCACGCCGCGAGCATTCGTCATGCTATTTTGCGAAGCAATAAGATAGGTATTCTTTCCGCAACGCTGCTGAGGTTGTTTATTGACGATATCGGTACTGCAGGTTTCTGAAACCACCCGCCCGGAGAGCGTTAATGTGGCGGTATCAGCAGCAAACAGAGGTAAGCTTAGTCCATAAGCGAAAGCCAGAATCCCAATTAGCGGTTTTTTCATTGACTTTATAACCAGTTAACAGGATGAGAAATAAGCGAGTTGCTTTCTATTTTTCTCCCTTGGGAGAGATGATGCGTTGATTCATCACGCAGGGAAGATAATCCATATAATTAATAAGGACAATTCCAGGATAACCTATTAATGTGATAGGTATTGCTGATGTTAACGAACCAGGCGGTCGGGCCGGATGTTTCCCCGGAGGCGGTGCTGCGCACCTTGTCCGGGCTACAGGTCGTGCAGGGCGGGTGCGAATCCGTAGCCCCGGTAAGCGCAGCGCCACCGGGGAGACATACC
>NZ_QEQO01000004.1:400583-418219 GCF_003097195.1 Klebsiella sp. GL120222-02 | reverse complement strand
TGAGCGCGTTCATGCGGTCCGGGCGCAGCCAGATGCGCATACTGTAATCCCGGGCGCCAAACATCTGCACCTCGCCGACGCCGGGCAGGCGGGCCAGCGCCTCGCGCACCTGGGTGCTGGCGTAGTTACTGACAAACAGCGGCGACAGCGTGCCCAGCGGCGAGTAGAGGCTCACCCCCATCAGCAGGTTGCTGGCGCGCTTGCGGACCTGGACGCCATTCTGCTGCACCTCCGCCGGGAGTTGCGCCAGCGCCTGCGCCACCCGGTTTTGCACGTCGATCGCCGCCAGGTCGGCATCGGTGCCCGCCGCGAAGGTAATGCTCAGGCGGTACGTTCCCTCATCCGAGCTGGTGGACTCCATATACAGCATATGATCGACGCCGTTGAGCTGGGTCTCCAGCGGGGCGGCGATGGCTTCCGCCACATCTGACGCGCTGGCGCCCGGCCAGCTGGCGCTGACGTTCACCACCGGCGGGGTGATCGCCGGGTACTGCTCCACCGGGATCAGCTTCAGCGACACCGCGCCGACAAAGGTCAGCAGCAGCGCGATCACCATGGCAAATCGCGGACGACAGATAAAAAAGGTCAGCATCCCTTCTCCTTACTTAGTTCAGCACCTGTACCGCGGCGCCTTCGCGTAAACGCTGCGCGCCGTCGGTGATCACCTGCTCGCCCGCCTGCAGCCCTTTCTCAACCGCAAACTGCTGCCCCTGCTGCCCCGCGAGGGTCAGACGACGCTGCCCGGCGGTGTGGTCCGGCTTCAGCACCCAGCTGAAAAAGCCCTGCGGATCCTGCTGCACGGCGGCGGCCGGGATCATCACCCGCGACTGCAGTTCCTGCGGACGGAACAGGATCGTTACGCTGCCGCCCGGCAGCAGACGGTGCTGCGGATTGGCGAACTCCGCCCGCACCGCCACGCTGCCGGTGCGGGCGTCAATCCGGTTATCGATGGAGGTCAACACCCCATCGCGCCGTTTGCCATCAACCTCAATCTGCGCCAGCCACGCCTGCTTCAGGGCGTGGATGTCGGCGTGCTGGCCGGTTTTGCTGAAAAACGCGGCTTCGTCGAGAGCGAACGACACCCGCACCGGATCCAGCTGCACGATGTCCACCAGCACGCCGCTGGATGGGTTAATCAGCGTCCCGACGTGAAAGGCGCTGTGGCCCACGCGACCGGTCACCGGCGCCGCAATCCGGGTGTAGCTGAGCACAATCTGCTGGGCCTCGACGCGGGCTTTCGCCTGCTGCACGGCGGCGGCGGCGACGTCGCGCTGCATCCGGGCCGTGTCGACGTCGTTGCGGCTGATGGAGTGGTTGTTAATGAGCCGCTCGTAGCGAGTGAGCAGTTGCTGCGACTGACGTAATGAGGCTTCGGCGCTTTTCAGCTCGGCCTGCGCCAGGGCCAGGGCCGCGCGGGGCTGCGCGTCGTCGAGGGTAAACAGCAGGTCGCCCTCGGTAACATACTGGCCATCCTGGAAGTGGCGCTGAACTATCACCCCTTCGGTGCGCGCGCGAATGTCGACGGCGCGGATCGCCTCGACCCGTCCGGGGATGGCGCGTTCTTCAGCATGAGGCGCCAGTTCAACCGTGGCGACGCGGACCGGCACCGCCGGCGCGGCGGTCGCCGTCAGGGCGCCGCCGGCCAGACCGCAGGCCAGCAGAGCAAAGCGGAAGGTTTTAATCATAGGGGGATCCTTGCGAAAGTAACGCGCGCCTGCAGCGAGGCGCGCGAGATCAATCAAGCCGTTTTGCGGAACCGGCGCGTCAGGCGCTTCTCAACTTCCACCACCAGGAACATGGCGACGCCGATGACCAGGGTGATAAACCAGTAGCGCAGCGGCAGCGCTTCCGTACCAAACATGCTCTGCATCAGCGGGACATAGATAATGACCAGTTGCATCAGCAGCAGGACACCGGTCACCAGCCAGATGCCTTTGTTGCGCAGCAGACCCATGCTCAAGGAGAAGCTGTCGCTGCTGCGGCAGTTGATCATGTAGACCCACTGCGCCGTCACCAGCATCTGCAGCAGCACGGTGCGGATAAACTCCGGACTGTGGCCGCGCGGCACCAGCCAGGCCTCAAGGATAAAGGCGGCAATAGCAATCATAGACCCGACAAAAGCCACTCGCCACACGGCGAAGCCATCCATAACGTGCTGGCCGGTTTTACGCGGCGGGCGGTTCATCACGTTGCGCTCTGCGGCTTCAAAGGCCAGGCCGAAGGAGAGCGTCGCCGACGTCGCCATGTTCATCCACAGGATCAGCACCGGGGTCAGCGGAATAATGTTCCCCGCCAGCAGGGCGATGATGATCAGCAGCCCCTGCGCCAGGTTGGTCGGCATGATGAAGAGGATGGTCTTCTTCAGGTTGTCATAGACCCGACGGCCCTCTTTTACCGAGCTGGCGATGGTCGCGAAGTTATCATCGGTCAACACCATGTCAGCCGCCTCTTTGGTGACTTCGGTACCTTTGATACCCATGGCGATACCCACGTCGGCCTGGCGCAGCGCCGGCGCGTCGTTGACGCCGTCTCCGGTCATGCCGACCACTTCGCCGTTATCCTGCAGGGCTTTCACCAGGCGCAGCTTATGCTCCGGGCTGGTACGGGCAAAGATGTCGTACTCCACCGCCGCCTTCGCCAGCGCCGCATCGTCCATGTGCTCCAGCTGGTAGCCGGTCATGGCCTGGCTGCTGTTGGTGATCCCCAGCATCTGGCCGATGCTCATCGCCGTCTGCGGGTGGTCGCCAGTGATCATCTTCACGCGGATCCCGGCGGTCTGGCAGGCATGGATGGCGTCAATGGCTTCCGGACGCGGGGGATCCATCATCCCGGCGATGCCGAGGAAAATCAGCCCCTCCTGCAGGTCCTCATGGTTGAGGGTGGTGGCATCAAGGCTGGCAGGCTTACAGGCCGCCGCCACCATGCGCAGTCCCTGACGGGCGAAGCGCGCCATCTCCTCTTCCCAGTACTGCGCCTCGAACGGCACCGCGCCGTGGCGGCTCATCTGCTCGCGGCACATGGCGAAGATAACGTCCGGCGCACCGGTGATCAGCACCCGGGCCTCGCCATCGATGTGCTGCAGGGTCGACATATATTTGTACTGTGAGTCAAAGGGGATCTTGGCCACCAGACGGGCCTCCACCGCCGGGAGCTGCGCTTTCGCCGCCAGCACCTTCAGCGCCCCTTCGGTCGGCCCGCCGGTGATCCCCCACAGACCGCGCTCATCCTGGGTAAGCTGGCTGTCGTTACACAGGTCGATGGTGCGCAGCCAGGTCTCCAGCACGGTGCCGGGCTGAACCTGCACGGGCTCGTCGCTCCCCTCAAGGAAGATCCGTCCCTGCGGCTCATAGCTGTCGCCTTCCACCCGGTAGCAGCAGTCTGCCGTGATGATCGCTTTGACGGTCATTTCGTTCATCGTCAGAGTGCCGGTTTTATCCGAACAGACCACAGTCATGGCGCCGAGAGTTTCCACGGTCGGCAGCTTACGAATAATCGCCCGCTTGCGCGCCATCGTCTGCACGCCCAGCGACAGAATAATCGAGATGATCGCCGGCAGCCCCTCCGGTACCGCGGCCACCGCCAGGCTAATCAGCGACAGCAGCAGCTCGCCCATCGGGATATCCCGCAGCGCGAGGCTAAAGATAAACAGCGCCACCATCATGGCGAGGATAATGACAAAAATCGCTTTGCCGAGCTTATCCATCTGCACCAGCAGCGGGGTACGGTGCTTCTCAATGCCCGCCATCATCTGGTTGATATGGCCGAGTTCGGTCTCCGCGCCGGTGGCGGTCACCACGCCGATGCCGCCGCCAGCGCTGACGGTGGTGCCTGAGAAGACCATGTTCACCCGGTCGCCCAGCGGCAGGTCGCCCTCCAGCGCGTCGGTGATTTTATCCACCACCGTCGACTCGCCGGTGAGGATCGCCTCTTCCACCCGCAGGTTGTGGGTTTCAATCAGGCGCATATCCGCTGGTACGCGGTCGCCGGCGCGCAGGATAACGATGTCCCCTGGAACCAGGTCGCGCGTCGGGATAGTCTCATGTTTGCCGTTACGCTGGACGCGGGCATCGCTGGAGAGCATGTTGCGGATCCCCTGCAGGGATTTTTCGGCGTTGCTCTCCTGGATATGACCGATCAGGGCGTTAATCACCGTCACGCCGAGGATCACCAGGGTATCGACCCAGTGACCCATAATGGCGGTCAGCGCCGCGGCAGCCAGCAGCACGTAAATCAGTACGTCGTTAAAGTGGGCGAGAAAGCGCAGCCAGCCCGGTTTACCCTTCTTTTCCGGCAGGGCATTCGGACCAAAGGTATTCAGGCGCTCGGCGGCGTCTGCGGAATTTAACCCAGCGGCCTGGCTTTTTGTCTGCGCCAGCACTGCGTCAACGGTCTGCTGCCAGACCTGCCGTGGCGCGGTGTCGCCCGAGGGCGTCGTAAACTTTGGGTTATTCATCTTGGTCAAATTACATTTTCCTTATAAATTCCGTGAATCGGAAAGCCTGAAATCATTCCTGGCCAATGAAGTAAAACGTGGCTAAAAAGCCGGTAAAAATGTGATCCAATATCCGCCTAAATTTTTCGCAAAATACAAAATGTGTGATAAGTTAATTCACAAGATAAATATTACAGAATATTAATAAACCAAAACTAAACGAGGTTAAATATGTTTGGAATCTACCGCGGACGCCGTCTGGTGCTGTACATCCTGCTGGCCATCATTGTTGCCACGCTGGTGGGATATAGCACTTATAGTTTTGTAAAAGCGCTGGCATAATAATGACGTTAATTTACACCCAGCTGCAATTAACTTAATTACAAATTATTTCAGATTAATTAACATGAGAGCGAAAGGCAGGCAATAATATTTAAAATAGCCGTGTTATAGAGAGTAAAAAAACAAAGCATATTGCGTTAAGCATTATTTTACCGGACAATATGTTTTTTAACTGATGATTAACATGACATGAAACATCCGCTGGAAACGCTTCTCTCCGCCGCCGGGATCTTACTGCTGGCCCTGCTCTCCTGTCTGCTGTTGCCCGCGCCTTCGCTGGGCCTGACGCTGGCGCAAAAGCTGGTTGAGACATTCCATATGATGGATCTCAACCAGCTCTATACGGTGTTGTTTTGTCTGTGGTTCTTAGCGCTGGGCACCCTTGAATTTCTGGTGCTGCGCTGGGTGTGGCGTCGCTGGTTCTCCCTCGAACGGTAAACCAGGAGAGCGCGCCTCAGTGGGCGCGGCTGTGGTTTTCTTTGCGGTAGGCGCCCGGCGGCTGGTTGAAGGTCCGGGTGAAGACGCGGGTAAAGGTCTGTTGCGAATCGAAGCCATACTTCAGGCAGATATCGTAGACCCGCTGATCGGTGTCGCGCAGATCGCGGGCGGCCAGCAGCAGCTTCCTTTCACGAATATAGCGCCCAAGGCTCTCTCCCTTGTACTGTAAAAACAGCCGTTGCAGATGCCATTTCGAATACCCGGCATGGCGAGCGATATCATCAATACGCAGCGGTTGATGCAGGTTGTCATCAATCCACTCGACGATAGTGTCAATCACCTGAGCGGAAATCGTCATATGCTCTCTCCTCTGAAACTGCACTGGCGCTTAGCGCCACCAGGCGTTAAATGATTGCGTCTTATCGGCGACCCACAGCGGCTCGCCCTGCATAGGCGTCAGCAGACGCCAGGCCCTTCCTTCGCTGGCAGCCGCCAGCCGTTGATACGGTTCATCCCAGCTGTGTTTCGCCAGAACAAACCGTCCTGCATGCCCAGGCAGCACCGCGCGGGCGCGCAGGTCGTCGGCAGCCTGAGCCGTTTCATCCGGCATCATGTGAATATATTTCCAGTCCTGGTCATACTGCCCGTTCTCCATGATCGCCAGATCAACCGGACCAAATTCATCACCAATCGCTTTGAAGTGCGGCCCATAGCCGCTGTCGCCACTGTAATAAATTTTTTGCTGCGGGGTGACGAACAGAAAACTGGCCCACAGCGTCTGGTTACGCTTCAGTCCACGGCCGGAAAAGTGCCGCGCCGGCAGAACGTGAACGGTGAATTCATCGCTGACCGGGATCGCCTGCTGCCAGTCCGCTTCGGTAATCAGCGCCCCGTCCATCCCCCAGTAGCGCAGATGCGACCCGACGCCCAACGGCGTAATGACCCGCTTAATTTTCGGCAGCAAGGCGCGGATGGTGGCGTAATCCAGATGGTCGTAGTGATCGTGGGAGATGATCAGCAGATCGATGTCTGGCATCCCTTCCGCCCGCCACGGATAGTCGCCGGGAAAGGCTTTATTGATAAAGGAGAACGGCGCCGCGTAATCGCTGAACACCGGATCGATCAGGATACGTTTTCCTGCCAGCTGCAGGTACCAGGAGGAGTGGCCGAGCCAGACCATCACATCCTGCCCCAGGGGCAGCGTCGCCAGGTCGGTCTTCACCAGCGGCAGCGGCTGAGCGGGACGGGCGTTTTCCCGTTTGGTCATCAGGAAATCCCACCACGCCGCCAGCATATTTTTCTGCCCGGTGAACCCTGGCGTGGGCAATGGGTTATGGAACTGGCCGTCCCGGTAGTGGGGAGACGCTTCCACCTGGCTAAGCTGTGCCCCCTGCGGCGCCTTACCAAAACCGGCATTGAGGACAAACGGCAATGTCGTTGCTGCTGCGAGTAACATGATGGCGACCACGCTAAAAGTGACACGGTTCATATCCTGACCAGACAAAAGCCCCCATCCCGGAGGCTTTGTGATATAACTTGATTATGAGTGAGTACGCACTCATTATTAGGAAAGTGATGAAAGTCGTCAAGACGATTTTCAATTTTTGCGTTCCGCCGTTGCAGCGACCTGGTCAGACGTGCAAAGATCGGCGGTTTGTTTAAACCTGCGTGAGGAAAAAAGTAGTGGCTCGTCCAAAGAGTGAAGATAAAAAGCAAGCGTTACTGGAAGCTGCCACCGCGGCTTTCGCCCAGTCCGGCATCGCCGCCTCGACGTCGGCCATCGCCCGCAGCGCTGGGGTGGCCGAGGGGACGCTGTTTCGCTATTTCGCCACCAAGGATGAGTTGCTCAACGAGCTGTACCTCGCGATTAAGCTGCGCCTGGTGCGCACAATGATCGCCGGGCTGGATCCGCACGAGAAGCGCCCGAAAGAGAACGCGCGCAATATCTGGAACAGCTATATCGACTGGGGCGTGCGCAACCCGATGGAGCACAAGGCGATCCGCCGGATGGCGCTCAGCGAGCGCATCACCGACGAAACCCGTCGCCAGGTAAAAGAGAGCTTCCCGGAGCTCAACGAAATGTGCCAACTGTCGGTGAAAGAGATTTTTCTCAGCGAGGCGTACCGCGCCTTTGGCGATGCCCTGTTTCTGTCGCTGGCGGAGACCACCATCGAATTCGCCAGCCACGATCCGCAGCGCGCCCGGGAGATTATCGCCCTCGGCTTTGAAGCCATGTGGAACGCCCTGCATGAGGCGGACGCCTAATGACCCCCGAGATGCTGCATCCCTGCGCTCATCGTATCGCCCTGACCTACCCGTTTACCGAGCACTGCTGGCCTTTTGGGCCAGAGTACGACGTGTTTAAGGTCGATGGCCGTATCTTTATGATCACCATGACCATTCGCGGCCGGGCGCTGGTCAACCTGAAGGCTGAGCCGCAGAAGTCGCTGCTCAATCAGGAAATTTATCGCAGTATCGAACCGGGCTACCATATGAACAAGAAACACTGGATCACGGTGGTGCCGGGAGAGGATATCAGCGAGGATCTGCTGGCCGAGCTGATTGACGATTCGTGGCATCAGGTGGTGAACAAGCTGAGTAAAAAGGCCCAGCAGCGCCTGCGTCCGCGCTGATTTTCAGCCAAATGCGATAAGTGTTATCGCATTTTTCACCCTTATCATTTGGCGATCTTCGCTGTACTCTTCCTCTCCTTAACGCACCGGTAAGGTGCTGTAAACTGTGAGGAAGAGTTATGGATATCGTATCGGTCGCTTTAACGCGCTATTCCACCAAGGCCTTTGACGCCACGAAAAAGCTGACTGCCAGCGAAGCCGAACAGCTGAAAACGCTGCTGCAGTACAGCCCGTCTAGCACCAACTCCCAGCCGTGGCACTTTATCGTCGCCAGCACCGATGAAGGGAAAGCTCGCGTAGCCAAAGCCGCCAGCGGCACCTACGTGTTCAACGAACGCAAAATTCTCGACGCCTCGCACGTGGTGGTGTTCTGCGCGAAAACCGCGATGGACGACGCCTGGCTGCAGCGTGTGGTGGATCAGGAAGAGGCCGATGGCCGTTTCGCCACCCCGGACGCAAAAGCCGCTAACCACAAGGGTCGTACGTTCTTTGCCGATATGCACCGCAAAGAGCTGAAAGATGACGATCAGTGGATGGCGAAGCAGGTGTATCTCAACGTCGGCAATTTCCTGCTGGGCGTGGCGGCGATGGGTCTCGACGCCGTGCCGATCGAAGGGGTCGATTTTGCGATACTCGATGAGGAATTTGACCTGAAAGCCCAGGGCTACACCAGCCTGGTGGTGGTCCCGGTCGGCCACCATAGCGTGGAAGATTTCAACGCCACCCTGCCGAAGTCGCGTCTGCCGCAGTCGACGACCATTACCGAGATTTAATTCCCTTCTGCCGGGAACGCCCGGGCCATAGCGCAGCAGCGTCTCGCCCGGGACTTTCTTCCCCCCACTCTTTCCCCTCTTATTCTGCCGTTTGTGCCAGGTTTCTGGCGCTAATGAGCCCGCTTGTGCCAGGAATAACGACTTTAGTGTGAACCAGCCGATTTAATTAATTGATAAATAATACTTTTTATTTCTGGCACGCCCTTTGCTCTTAACAGATACCGCTATCTGGATGAAGGAGAAACCGGGTGAAACATATCTATGTGGCCAGCCACGGCCATTTTGCTCGCGGACTGGTGAACAGTTTGTCGCTGCTGATTGGCGACGAACACGGCGTTATCCCGGTCTGCGCCTATGACGAAGATATCGTGACCACCGAACAGCTGGAGCAAACCCTGGAGCATCTCATCGTCCAGGCGAATGGTGATGAAGTGGTGATCTTCACCGACCTGCTTGGCGGCAGTATCAACAATAGCGCCGTGAGCGTCTTGATGCGACATCGCAACGTTTTCGTGGTCGCCGGCATCAATCTGACTCTGCTGCTGGAGTTTCTGCTGTGCGAAGAAGCCACTACCGAGGCCGCGATTATCTACGCCACCAGCGCGGCGCGTGAATCCATTGTTTTCATCAATCCTCTAATAACACAACCATCCTCTGACCCACAGGGAGAATCTCATGATTAAACTCGTGCGCATTGATTATCGGCTGCTGCACGGCCAGGTGGTTTTTGCCTGGACCCGAGCGCTGGATATCGACCATATCATCGTCGCCAACGCCAAAGCCGCGGCGGATGCCTTCATTACGATGTCGCTTAACCTGGCAAAGCCAGCGGGCGTCACGCTGGACATCGCCACCGTTGAACAGGCGGCGGAAAAGCTTAACAGCGGCAAGTTGGATCATAAAAAAGTCATGGTGGTCCTTGGCAATACTGCGGAAACCCTCGCGCTAGTGGAAAAAATCCCGGGAATTAGCGCAATTAATTACGGTGGTCTGCCACAGAAGGAAGGGGCAAGACAATTCGGCAAGGCCATCTATCTGACCGACGAGGAAATCGCCCATAGCAGAGCGCTAAAAGAAAAAGGCATTCGGCTGGAGATGCGTCAGGTACCCGCCCACTCGGCTGAACTCCTTAACGACCAACTTTAACTTCGGAGGTCACTATGTTGCTCACCGCAACGTTACTCGGCCTGATCGCCGCCCTGGGGATACTTGATGGCCGCCTGCTTGGGGTATCAATGATCGATCGACCGCTGGTGATGTGCGCCCTCACCGGTCTGGTTTGCGGTAATTTGCATGAGGGGATTCTGATTGGCGCTACGCTGGAGCTTATTTTCCTCGGCAACGTCGCCATCGGCGCCGCGCACCCGCCAGATATCGTGACCGGCTCCGTATTGGCCACCGCGTTTTCGATCATGTCCGGCCGCGGTCCGGAGGCTGCGCTCACCATCGCCATCCCTGTCTCAATGCTGGCGCAGACGCTAGGCATCCTGGTGCGCGTGGTGAACGCCCGCTTTGGTCATCTGGCGGATCGCTATGCGGCACAGGGTAATACCCGAATGGTCGGCCTGATGCACCTCGCCGGTCCGACGCTACTCTATTTTTTAAACGGATTTCTACCGGTATTTTTTGCCATTCTGCTTGGTTCTTCGGCGGTAAGCTGGTTCCTGGAGGCCATTCCACCGGTGATAACCAACGGATTGATCGTCGCCAGTAAGATCCTGCCAGCGCTCGGCTTCGCCCTGCTGATCAGCATGATGCTCAGCAGCAAACTAATGCCGTACCTCGGTCTGGGATTTCTGATAGCGGCATATACCAAACTGGATATCATCGCCATTGCGCTGTTCGCTGTGGTGTTGGCATTTATCATCAGCCAGTTCCTTAATCTTAAGCAGCAGGAGAGCTAATCATGAGCGAAATGACGCAAACTGTGACTGGCGCTACCCAGCCGCAAAGCGATGACGCAAGCCGCATCACCGCCCGCGATTTACGCAGCGTGTTCTGGCGCTCCTTTACGCTACAGGGCTCGTGGAACTACGAGCGCCAGCAGCATATGGGCTACGCCTTTGCCATGTCGCCAGCCCTGAAGCGTATCTATCAGGACCCAACGGAGCTGGGGCGCGCCCTGCAGCGTCATCTGGTGCTGTTTAACACCACGCCCCATCTCTCGACCTTTATCTTCGGCCTGTCGATTGCCATGGAAGAAGAGAACCAGCGTAACCCCGAATTTAATGAGGAGTCGATAAACGCGATTAAAACCAGCCTGATGGGACCGCTGGCGGGCATCGGCGACTCCATTTTCTGGGGATCATTAAAGGTTATCGCCGCCGGGATGGGTATCTATTTCGCCCAGCAGGGCAGCCTGCTGGGACCGATACTGGCGCTGTTAGTTTATAACCTGCCGCATCTTTTGTGCCGCTGGTATGGCCTGAAGCTCGGCTACCGGGCGGGTACGACCTGGCTGATGAGAATTTACCAAAGCGGCCTTATGGACCGGGTGACCTATATCGCATCAATTGTTGGCCTCATGGTCGTCGGCGCGATGACCGCCAGCATGATAGATATCACCACCCCGCTCAGCTTTACCGCCGGGCAGACCACCATGAAGGCGCAGGAGTTTATTGACAAAATTCTTCCTTCGCTGCTGCCGCTGCTTTTCACCCTCGGGATGTACAAGTTGATCCGTAAGGGAGTCAATATTAACTGGATCCTGCTAGGAACCGTCGCGTTTGGCATGGCGGCCAGCGCGCTAGGCCTGCTTTAAGAAGAGGAATATCACCCATGCACGTAGAAGACTATATGAATGAAACACCCGCCCGTCTGCTCGCTATGCTGACGCAGACGCGGGAAGATCTCTGGCAGGCGGCGAAAGCGCTAACGGAGCGCGGCATCACGCGTATTATCCTGACCGGCTCCGGTACCTCTTATCACGGCGCGCTGACCGCCCGCTCGTTTATGCAGCAGTGGTGCGGGCTACCCGTTGATGTCTACTGGCCTTTTCTGCTGGATGATTCGGCGCTGACCCTCAGCGACAAAGCGCTGGTCATCGGCATTTCTCAGGGAGGCGGCAGCCTCTCTACCCTCGCCGCAATGGAACGCGCCCGGGCAGCCGGGCATCTCACCGCTTCCATGGCCGGGGAAGCGCCAGCCGTTATCGACCGGGCGGCAGATTTGGTCTTAACAGTACCCTGTGGAGAAGAGCGGGCTGGCGCTAAAACCAAAGGGTATCACTGCACCATACTTAATCTGATGCTGCTGGCGCTTGCTGTCGCCAGTCGCCAGCGGCGCCTGAGCGATGAGGAGCGCAAAGCGCTACTCATCCGCATGGATACCACGTTTAATCATTTGCCGACGCTCATTGAGGCCTCGCAGGCGTGGGTTCTCAATCATGCCCGACCGCTTATCGACAGCGCGGACATTCGCCTGACCGGTCCGGCAAGGCTGTTTGGCACCGTTCAGGAAGGTGCGCTAAAGATGCTTGAAACGCTACGCTGTCCGGTTGCCGGTTATGAATTTGAGGAGTTCATCCACGGGATCTATAACGCCTTCGACGAGCGCTCTACCCTGATCATGCTCGATCCGTTTCCCGATGAGCGTCAGGATCGCCTGGCGGAAATACTTGGCGGCTGGACTCAGCATATTTATCGCATTGGTCCACAAGTCGAAAATAACGGCAAAAATATGCCCTTCGCATTTATTAACGATCCCGACTTTGCGGTCTTTGAATATATCATTCCGTTACAAATGGTTTGTGCCCGACTGCCACCAGTGAAGGGCATCGATCCCGCGATACCGAAGGATCCGCAGTTCCACCAGAAAATGAAAAGTAAACAACCCAATTAATTGACGCATAGTAAAAGTTATCCGCTATTCAGCGGAGGACCCGTTACATCTCAAGGAGACCAATATGTCTATAGCTCATAAAAACGCACATACTATTATTCGCGATATTTTATCTAAGCAGCACATTGAGCGCGTATGGTTTGTTGGCTGCGGTGGTTCATTAACCGGTTTCTGGCCGGGGAAATATTTTCTCGATTGTGAAGCTAAAAAGCTGGCCGTCGGCTATGTTACCAGTAATGAATTTGTCCACGCGACGCCGAACGCGTTAGGTAAAAACAGCGTAGTGATCCTCGCCTCGCAGCAGGGCAACACCGCTGAAACGGTGGAAGCCGCCCGCATCGCGCGTCAGAAAGGCGCCGCCACTATTGGACTGGTATATACCCCCGGCACGCCGCTGTGCGAACACAGCGATTACACTATTGAATACTGCTGGGCGCGCTATCCCGAAACCGTCGATCCGACGCAGCAAAAAGCGGCATACAGCCTGTGGCTGGCGCTGGAAGTGCTTGCGCAAACTGAGGGATACGCCCATTACGATCAGATGGTCAGCGCCTTTGCCAGTTTTGAATCCGTGGTACGCGGCGCTCAGCAGCAGGTTCAGGCGGATGCGCGCCATTTTGCCGAAGCCTGGAAGAGCGAAAAGGTCATCTACATGATGGGCAGCGGCCCCTCATTCGGCGCCGCGCATCAGGAATCCATCTGTATTCTGCTGGAGATGCAGTGGATTAACTCCGCGAGCATCCATAGCGGCGAGTATTTCCACGGTCCCTTTGAGATTACCGAAGCGGGAACGCCGTTTATTTTATTAAAAAGCAGCGGCCGCACACGCCCGCTGGATGACCGCGCGATCCGCTTTATCGAACATTACCAGGGAAAACTGCAGATTATTGACGTGGAAAAGGTGGGAATCGACACACTGCACACCAGCGTGCGCGAATATTTCTGCGGCCTGCTGCACAACTGCGTACTGGATGTTTACAACCTGGCGCTGGCCACCGCCCGCAACCACCCGCTGACCACCCGCCGCTATATGTGGAAAGTCGAATATTGATTCGCTAGCCGCCTGCCAGCCCCGGCGTAATTCTCCGGGGCTGCGTTGAGAATTACCAGCTAAAATCTTCAATACGTAATTCAAAAATATCGTGAATATAGCCAATTTCCGCTACCGGTAGCGCCACGTTATAGAGTATTTTCAGGCGCTGGAACGAGTGATTCACCATGGCAATAAATTCGCCATGCTGGCGGGTAAATTGCTCAAGATCTTTATAATGGCTAATTTCATTACGCATTACCAGACGCTCAATCATACAGCTGAGATGCACATATAAACTGATAATTAAGTTATTATTAAAATGAAAACCAAGCGTATTTTGCCACTCAGCGATAATGGTTTCGATATGGCCCATGGTTTTTCCGGCATTCAGTATCGTCAGAGAGTTGACAACGTTATGCAGCGAAAACTCACGAACCATATTTTTATTAATCAGCGCAATTTGCTTTTCATTAAGATAGCCACTTAAGAGCTGACTCAGATGTCGATGCCCCTGCTCGCCAAGTAGTTCCTCAATGCCAACCCAGGGCACTCCGGCCAGCTGCGGGTCGTGGGTACCCACGACCGCAATAACTTCATACTGGTGGAGTAACGATACCGCCGTACGACTGTTTTTTAAGCGCGTATACTCGCAGGCGATGATGTTAATATCAAAATCGTTGAGCAGGCTCTTCTCCATCAGATTTTTAAATTTAAATGCGGTACCGATACCTGTAATACAGGTCACCAGCAGCGCACGCTCTTTTTTTTCTGCGGGCCAGAACACATCCCAACGCGACTGATTAAGCGGCACGATCTCTTCGGCGATTTGTTCGATGTTTTTTCCCAGCGCGATCTCGCTGGCAACGTTCAGCGCCATGCGGGTCGTTACGTTATCCACCACCACCAGCGGGCCGTGAATCACCGACAAAAGCGCATCGGCAATCTCCTTGGTGTAGCCCATATCAATAAGCACCATCACACCCGCACGCGTGTCCGTATGCTGGAGATAATCAACCACGGCGCGACTGACATCGTTAAACGCCACCTCCATCGGCATATCCATGGCCTGGTAGATCTTCTCGCCAATCAGGCGGTTGGCAACGCCGGCAATGCTGCTGGCGGTCGAATAACCGTGGGCGATTATCAGCGCTTTCACTTTTCCGCCGCTGGTCGCATCAATCGCATTGCTGACGATAGCGGCAACCGCCAGGCGGTCAAGCGTATCGATGAGCAGATCGTATTTATTATTGACGACATCCAGTAGTTTCTCCGCGATACGCTGCGCCAGCCCCGCCGAGGAGTCCAGCCAGCGCTGCATCACCAGACGCACGGGCTCAGCAACGCTACGCGGCGCCAGAGGGAGGCTGGTGAGGTAGCGGCCGGTAAGATAAGCGAATTCGACATTTAGCTGAAGGTCATAATTGACAGCGATTGCTTTGCCCACATCTTCAATAAAGCGCAGCCGTTTGTCCTGCAGAGAGACCGTACTCTCCTGATTCATCAGCGCATCAAGATAGAGCGTCACGTTCTGATAAATAAGCTTTTCAAAGGTCCGCACGCTAATATTATCCTGAGCCAACTCCTCGCACAGGCTACAAATATTTTCCGTTAGCCGTTGGTATTCATGGTGACGACCAGAAAAAAGAGGCTGCGCGTCGCCATCGCGGTAAATCATAACCCGCTCGCTATTTTGCTGAAGGGAAAAAGGCGCATCCGCCAGTAATCGGTCGGGCAGCAAACCCGCTTTTATGTGTAAAAGACCGCTATCACGTTCGCCAAATGTCCAGGCGCTGGCGCAAATATTGCGAATCAAATTTTCCAGCCCACCGACATTTCCTTCAAGCGTTTCACGCATGAGCTGGCTGACGATTTCGCCATCCAACGCCAGATCGTGGTTCAAACGCTGGGCTTCACGGCGGAAAAAGTGGTGGATAAACGCCAGCCGCTCGAATTGGCCGCGTTCAGCGATCGGCAGAATTTTTACAATTACCGGAATACGGCGAATAAAGGTCGCCAGGAAATGTTTTTCCAGATCCTCGGTTGAAGCAAAAATTAGCCGCACCGTGGCGCTGCGCTCATCGGTGCTCTCCCCCAGCCGGCGCCAGCTACCGTTATCCATAAAATGAAACAGCTTTTCCTGACCTTCGGGCGGCAGCCGATGAACCTCATCGATAAACAACACCCCACCGTTGCTGGTCTCGATAAGACCAGGAACGGCTTTATCGGCGCCGGTAAAGGCCCCCTTCGCATGACCAAATAACTTCGAGGTCAGTAGTTCTGGATTATTCGCGTACTCGGCGCAGTTAAATACGGTAAAAGGCGCATCGGCAGGTAAAATGCCTTCATCTATTGCGTAGTGCCAGAGCTGGCGAGCTAGAAAACTTTTCCCAGTGCCAGTAGGGCCCCGCAGCAGCAGCGGCAGACCTGCGCCAGGGTAGCTGATGGCAGCCTTGCACTGGCGCAATGCTTCCTGCAGGCTGCCCTGCGCGCCAATCAGCTGCGCCAGACTATCCTGACGCTCCGCGCACAGCGCCTGAATGGAGGCGTATTCGCCGTGCCGAACCGCCAGGCGGTGATGATCGCGCAGAACGGTAACGGGTAAAAACAGCACCGGGCGACCATTCACTTTGACCACCCGCTGCTCGCGATGGAGATTATTCAGATGATGGCTGATGATGCTGCGTTTTTGCTTCAAGCTATCGGCAATGGCCATAGCGTTAAACTCGCCCAGCGCTTCCGCCGTCAGCGCTCGCCCGGCGATCCGTTGTTCTAGCTGGCGAAAAATCGACTCCTTGTTCATCTCGCTCCCCTGTCAAAAGCGTAAAATTCGCTTATACGACAATTCGCGCAGGACGTCGCTGCCGTCAGCCACACTTCTTTAAAAGCGCTTAATTTTTCATGGCTTAACGTTCCCCGCGTGCCAGATGCGCTCGGCATAGCGGCCAATCACCGCCAGCGAGACGGCAAGGATCAGGAAAAACAGCACTTTGTGCATCCCGTTCCAGAAAAACTCAAAGAAACGGGTATAGAGATTGATCGCAAGGAAGGTTAGTCCGAAGCCGCGCAGCATTCCGTCATCGGTTTTCAGGCTGATAAAAATGCAGACGCCGGCCGCTACGGCAAACAGCAGCCCCCACGGCAAGAGTCGCGCCTGGCTCACCTGGTACCAGCTGTCTGCGTCGTAATTGCCGAAAATCGACAGGATCCACAGCGCAATAAACAGGTACGTGAGGCCCATCGCCTTGCTGACGGTAAACAGCTGCCGCTGGCGAAGCAGGGATTGCGCGCCGTAGCAGAGCGCCAGCAGCGCGCCGCCGAACAGGACGAAGCGAATCGGGTAGTTCATGCCCAGCCAGTAGGCGCCCCACCCCGAGACGTAGCCGGTTTCCGCGCCGAACCAGTTGCCCAGCGCCAGCAGAAAAAAGAGCCACACCAGCCCGGAGCGGGCAATATAGCCGATGGCGCCGTAAATCACGCATCCGGCCAGAAACAGCGGTGCGATATGGCCGCTGCCGTTATCCAGCCGTTCGCCAAGCTGCCATAGCGACACGGCGGTAAAGACGACGCCCAGAAACAAAATCGCCTCGGTGCTGTAGTGCCATTGCGTTTCCCGTCGCTGGCGGCGAAAGCCCCAGCCGTAGCAGACGACTGCCAGCAGCGCAGGCAGCAGGATCCGCGTCAGCGCCGAGTGGCTGAACAGGCTCAGCAGCCACGCCACCAGCTCGCTGTCGGCGAACAGGCTGCCCAGAGCAATCAGCACGCAGGCCAGCGCGGTCCAGAAGGCATAGCGGCTCAGGCGCCGCCAGTCGAAGGGGGAGACGCGCAGCGTGTGCGCCAGCCGCTGACTGTCCGACGGGGTTAACTCCCCGCTGGCCTGCCAGGCGTTCAGCGCGCGCTGAATAATGCGCTGCTCTTTTCGGGTTACGTTCATAGGCATTCCTTGAGACTGATGACAAACCTGTTTTCGCTAATGTGCTCGCCTTTCTGCCGGGTGGCGGCGTACGCCTTACCCGGCCTACAAACCCAAATCACCGCGGGTCCTGGGGCTGCTGAAACTGCCGATGCTGGCGGCCTCAACATCGCTGAGACGTTCCCGGCAGGCCGGGGCAGCCCGCATGGATGCGGGCTGAGGGCCGTGTTTTGCA
>NZ_QEQO01000004.1:73185-400490 GCF_003097195.1 Klebsiella sp. GL120222-02 | reverse complement strand
AAGCCACAGATAACATAAACAACCACACTGCAGTGCTTCCCCTCACCCTGGCCCTCTCCCGGAGGGAGAGGGCACCGTCCGGCTGGCGTTTAGGCCCGGCAAGCGTACTGCCAGGTAACGTTATCCGATGCCACTCCCCTACTTCGCCAGGCTGGCAAAGCGAGCAAAGACCGCATCAAAAATCGCCAGCCCTTGCGCCACCTGCTCAGCAGTAATGGTG
This sequence comes from Klebsiella sp. GL120222-02, assembly GCF_003097195.1. NCBI lineage: Bacteria > Pseudomonadati > Pseudomonadota > Gammaproteobacteria > Enterobacterales > Enterobacteriaceae > Klebsiella > Klebsiella sp. GL120222-02. The sequence goes on along the minus strand of NZ_QEQO01000004.1, from coordinate 400,270 downwards.
CACGGCGGCACCACGTGAATGCGGTTCTCCACCACAAAGGCCAACAGCCCGGCCTCGGTTAAGGCCCCTTTGATCGCGGCCATGTCGGCGGCAGTCAGCGGCGTTTTTTGTTCACGGCTGCTCACCAGCTCCAGCGCCTGGAACAGGCCGCGACCACGCACCTCGCCGATAATGGCGTGCTTCTCCGCCAGCGCCTCGAGACCGGGGCGCAGCACCTCGTTGCCGATATAGGCCGCGTTCTCAACCACCTTCTCCTCTTTCATCGCGTCGATGGTGGCGACAATCGCCGCCATCGCCAGCGGATGGCCGGAGTAGGTCAGCCCGCCGGCAAAAAAGTGGTCGTCAAAATAGCGGGCAATCGGCTCGCTAATCAGCACCCCGCCCGCCGGCACGTAGCCCGCGTTAACCCCTTTGGCAAAGGTCACCAGATCCGGCACCACGCCATCCTGTTCGAAGGCGAACCAGCTGCCGGTACGGCCAAAGCCGGCCATCACCTCATCGAGGATCAGCACGATGCCAAACTCGTCGGCCAGGGCGCGCACACCCTGCATATAGCCTGCCGGCGGCACGAGGATCCCGGCGGTGCCGGGGATGGACTCCAGCAGGATCGCCGCGATGGCCGTCGGCCCTTCGCATTCAATGATCCGCCGCAGATGCGCCAGCGCGCGCTGGCACTCCTCTTCCTCGGTCGCGGCGTTGAACTCGCTGCGGTAAAGGTAGGGGTTGAAGAAGTGCACATGGCCGCGGGAGAACTCATTCGGCACCCGGCGCCAGTCGCCGGTGGCGGCGATCGCGCTGCCGGTGTTGCCATGGTAGGAGCGATAGGCCGACAGCACTTTGTCGCGCCCGGTATAGAGCCGCGCCATGCGAATCGCGTTCTCATTGGCATCTGCCCCAGCGTTGGTGAAGAACACCTTGCTGAAGCCCGCCGGCGCCAGGTCGACGATGCGCTTCGCCGCTTCGCCGCGGGCAAGGTTGGCGGTGGCGGGCGCGATGGTGACCAGGGTCTCCAGCTGCGCCTTCATGGCCGCCAGTACCCGGGGGTGCTGATAGCCAATGTTGACGTTCACCAGCTGGCTGCTGAAATCGAGCCAGGTATTCCCCTCGTAATCCCATAGCTCGCAGCCTTGCGCCCCGGCAATCACCAGCGGATGGAGATTGCCCTGCATCGACCATGAATGAAACACATAAGCGCGATCCAGCTGCCGAACTTCATCATTGCTTACCGCGACCTCGTTCTGTAGTGCCAGCTTCATACCCTGCCCTCTCTCATGTCGTTGTGGTTGGCTTCATCATTGGCCGCGGCAACGCAAAACGGATAGAGCCAGTGCGCGAAAAACGATGTGACACGGTGTCACATCCGCGTCCGCCGTCTGGCCCTGTGCCTTGCCGTCCGGCGTTTTTATAGTGGAGGGACAACCGCACAGGAGAATGACATGGCAACGAGCAACGTAGTGTTTATCACCGGGGCGACCTCGGGTTTTGGCGAAGCGGCAGCGCAGGTGTTTGCCGACGCGGGCTGGTCGCTGGTGCTGAGCGGGCGCCGCTATCCGCGACTGAAGGCCTTGCAGGACAGACTCGCCGCCCAGGTGCCGGTGCATATTATTGAGCTTGACGTTCGTGACAGCGAGGCGGTGGCTGCCGCCGTGGCGTCGCTCCCCGCCCCCTTCGCCGATGTCACCACCCTGATCAACAACGCCGGGCTGGCGCTGTCGCCACTGCCGGCGCAGGAGGTGGCGCTGGAGGACTGGAAAACGATGATCGACACCAACGTCACCGGTCTGGTGACGATGACCCACGCCCTGCTGCCGACGCTGATACGCCATGGCGCCGGGGCGAGTATTATCAATATCGGCTCGATCGCCGGGCAGTGGCCCTATCCCGGCAGCCATGTGTATGGCGCCAGCAAGGCGTTTGTGAAGCAGTTCAGCTATAACCTGCGCTGCGATCTGCTTGGCACCGGCGTGCGGGTCACCGATCTGGCGCCGGGGATTGCCGAGACCGAATTTACCCTGGTACGTACCAAAGGCGACCAGGCGGCATCGGATAAGCTCTATCGCGGCACCACGCCGCTGAGCGCGCGCGATATCGCCGAGCAGATGTTTTATATCGCCACGTTGCCGGCGCATATGAACATTAACCGGGTGGAGGTGATGCCGGTCCGTCAGGCGTGGCAGCCGTTCGCTATTGACCGGGACTAGGCAGGCGCGTGGTTTTTCCCCTGCCGGCGATACCGGCAGGGGATGCAAGCCGGACTAACGGCTGCTTTGCAGAAACTGCCTGACGCGTTCAGAGTCAGGCTGAGTGAAGAACTTCTCCGGCGGCGCCTTCTCAATCAGCAGCCCCTTCTCCAGAAACACCACCTCGTTGGACACCTGGCGGGCAAAATCCATCTCGTGCGTCACCACCACCATGGTGTAACCCTCGGCGGCGAGGGCTTTCATTACCCCCAACACCTCATTAACCAGCTCCGGATCCAGCGCCGACGTCGGTTCATCGAAGAGAATAACTTCGGGCGACATCGCCAGCGAACGGGCGATCGCCACCCGCTGCTTCTGCCCGCCGGAGAGGGTGATCGGGTAAACATCGGCTTTGTGCGCCATGCCCACTTTCTCCAGTTGCTGCATGGCAATGGCCTTCGCCTCGTCTCGTTTCATGCCCTTAACGTGCAGCAGCGCCTCGCTGACGTTTTGCTGAACGGTCAGATGCGGCCACAGGTTAAAACTCTGAAAGACCATCCCCACCCGCTCGCGAATTTTGGCCAGCTGGCGGTGCGACATCGCCCGGCCGCGCTGTTCATCAATCCCCAGTCGCTGACCGCCGATATGAATTTCACCGCGGTCCGGCTGTTCCAGCCAGTTCATACAGCGCAGCAGTGTGGATTTTCCCGACCCGGACGAGCCGAGAATACTCACCACGGTCCCCTTCTCCACCGTCAGGTTAATATCCCGCAGGACTTCCACATTATCGAACTGTTTGGAGACGTTTTTGACGCTTACGGCAATAGACTCAGGCATGGCTCATTCCTCTTTTGGCTCCCCAGGCGGTCAGGCGCTTAATCAGCAGCTCCAGCAGAATGCTGATCGCCCAGTAAAGCCCAATGGCGACGATAAAGGCGTTAAACGGAATAAAATAGGTCGCCTGGACGCTGTTGGCGGCGGCGGTGATCTCCTGAACGGTAATAATGCTCAGGAAAGCGGTGTCCTTCAGGCAAATAATCAGCTGATTGCCGATCAGCGGTAAGGCGGAAGAGATGATATTGGGTAAAATAATCCGCCGAAAAATGGCATAGCGCGAAAAGCCCTGAGCAATCGCCGCTTCAATATATCCGCCGGAAAATACCCGCCGCTGGCTGCGCAATATTTCAAAAAAATAGGCGCCATGATAAATAATCAGGGCCAGTAAACCGGCGGTCCACGGCTCCATGCTAATACCGAGCTGCGGCAGCCCGTAATACAGAAGATAAGCGAGGATCAAAAAAGGGATCGCACGCATCAGGCTGACGAAACCAATAATAATCCGGTTAATCACTTTCTTTTGATATTCGCTAAAATAACACAGCGCAATACCGATAATCAGCGCCGCCAGGGCGGCGGTAATAAACAGTTCGAGGGTCGCGAATAACCCGGCAATAAAGCTATCGCGAACCGACCAGATAACGCCCCACTGATTCATAATGCCTCCCGTTCCTAGCGCGCCAGACGCCTGGCTTTACGTTCCGCGATACCCTGCAGCTTCAACAAACAGCCGATGATCACCACATACAGCAGGCCGGCGGCGAGGATCGGCGACAGCGGCTCGTAGGTGACCGAGGAGATACGGTTGGTGACCCGGGTGAGATCCACCACGCCAATCACGGCGATGGCCGGGCTACCTTTGATCAAAAAGGACATCTCATTGACCAGCGCCGGCAGGCTCTCGATCCACATCTGCGGCAGCATGATGTAGCGGAAGTAGGTCCAGCGGCGCATTCCCACCGACTCCGCCGCCTCCCGCTGTTCGCGCGGAAAAGTGCGGAAGGCGTTGCGCCAGATCTCAGCGTTAAACGCCGACGTGTTAAGCGTCAACGCCACGATGGCGGCCACGTTCTTGTCGAGGTTAATGCCCATCGTCGGCAGGGAAAGGAACAGAAACAGCACCAGCGTCACCAGCGGCGTTGCGCGGGCCAGACTGATATAGACCACCAGCAGCTGGTCGATCACCGGCAGGCGCAGCATCCGTACCAGGGCGATCAGCAGGCCCGCCACCACCCCGAAGGCAATAGCGATGGCCGAAATCCAGAGGGTCGTCCATGCGCCTTCGATTAATAACTGCCAGGAAATTGCATCCATGAGGCCCTCCTTCTCAGCAACAGGCGGCGGTCGCCCGCCGCGGAATATTACAGTCCGGCGAGTTTGTGAAACTGTTCCGGGCTGGTGATCGCCTCGGTCGGCAGGTTGTCATAGGTTTCGCCAAACCATTTTTTCTGCAGCTCGGCGAGCTTGCCGGTCTCCTTCATGTGGTTCATAAACTTGGTCATATAGGCCAGCAGCTGCGGCGAGTTTTTCGGGATCGGCCACGCCATATACCCCGGTCCGGAGACAGCCAGCCCTTTGGCGAAGACCTTCGGTTTGGCTTTCGCCAGGTCGTTTACCGAGATCACCACGTTAATCACGTAATCCAGTCGCTTATTCGCCAGGTCGGCGTAGGCTTCCGGATAGGAGGGATACTCCACCACCGGTCCCAGCTTGCCGCCGGTCTTCTCCAGCATCGCCTTCAGCTCCGGCAAACGCGCCAGCAGCGCGCTCCCGGCCTGTAACCCCACTTTTTTGCCGCTGAGATCGGCAATGGTATTTAACGAAGTATCGCCAGCGCGTTTGACGAAATAGTGCTGCGCGGAGGCCCACGGTGGGGTGAAATCAAAAACCTTCAGCCGCTCATCGGTAATAACCGCCCCGGTTAAGGCCATATCGTATTGCCCGGTGGAGACGGCCGCTAATAATCCGGTCCACGGTAATATGCTCTGGTCGACATGGAATTTGGCGTACTTACGTAATTCCTCAAGCATATCTTTGTTAAAGCCATCGGCCTGGCCATTATTCATAAAGTTAAACGGCGCATAATCATCTTCCGTCGCCACTTTCAAGGTGCCGGATTTTTCTATTTCCGGAAGATCGGCCGCGACGGCGTGATAAGAAAAAGCGACCGTTAATACAGCGCTCAGACACATTGATGCCAATGATTTTTTCATTATTTCACCCCTGATGGATTGGCCAGACGGGTTCATTCCAGAACGCGAAAAGGTTTCTGCAAAATAGTGGCCGGGGACGTTCCGGTCCACGGCGGCTGAATACGTTTTTAATGTGGGAGCGTTTTTCAATTCCGTATAGAGCCAGATGGGCCGCATCGCTGTGTCAGATGGCGGCAGGGTGGTATGGAATTTGCTGAATGTAACGGGTGGTCGCAATGCGTTATTGCCAGAGGAGCCCCGTATGATCCGTCACCTGTTACACGTTGATTTTCAGCCTGGCCGCGGTTTGCAGGAACAGGTGCGAGAGACGCTGGTGAATGCCATTCTCAGCGGGATCTTCGCCGCCGACACCCCGCTGCCCTCCTGTCGCCAGTTGGCCAGCCAGCTTCGCGTCTCGCGCAACACCACCGCGCTGGTGTTTGAAAGTCTGGTCAACGAGGGCTACCTGATTAGCCGCCCACGAAGCGGTTACTACCTGCATCCCGACTATCATGAAGCTTCGCCTGCCGCCGTCGAGAGTGCACCGCAGCGCGAAGCCGCTGCACCACGCTGGGGCGACCGGCTGCAGATGACCCCCAGCCAGCAGGAGTCGATCCTCAAACCGGCGGGCTGGATGCACTACCGCTACCCGTTTATCTACGGCCAGCCCGATACCCGGCAGTTCCCGCTGGCCACCTGGCGCTCGGCGGCGAACTGGCTGCACGGCGGGGTGCGCGACCCGGCGTGGGTCATCGACCATATTGACCAGGATGTGCCGATGCTGATCGAGCAGATCCGCACCCGGGTGCTGCCCAAGCGCGGCATTGTCGCCGCGCCGGATGAAATTCTCATCACCCTTGGCTCGCAAAATGCGCTCTACCTGCTGACCCGACTGCTGCTCTCTTCCACCACCCGCATTGGCGTCGAAAACCCCTGCTTTCGCGAAGCCATCAACACCTTTCTGCTCGCCGACGCCGAGGTGGTGCCGCACCCGGTGGATGAAGAGGGGATCGTGCTTAATGAGCGTCCCTGCGATTACTACTATGTCACCCCCGGCCATCAGGTGCCCACCGGGGTGACCATGAGCAGTGCGCGGCGTCGCCAGCTGCTGGAGCATGCCGCCCGCCATGACGCGGTCATTATTGAAGATGATTATGACTCGGAGAGTAACTTTACCCTCAACCCGCTGCCGGCGCTGAAGGCCAGCGATCGCAGCGGCCGGGTGGTGTATGTCAGCAGCCTGTCAAAAGCGCTGTCACCGGGACTGCGGTTGGGGTTTATGGTCGCCGACCCGGACCTGATCGACGAGGCGCGCGCCCTGCGCCGGCTGGTCTATCGCCATCCGCCGACCAACATTCAGTACCAGATGGCCCACTTCCTTGCCCAGGGCCATTATGAAACCCATCTGCGGCGCTACCACTACGACTCCGCCCAGCGCTGGGAGCGCCTGCACGCCGCCCTGCAGCGCTATCTGCCGTCGTGTCGCGCGCTGGCGGGGAGCGAACATGCTAACGCCTTCTGGCTGCAGACCCCGGCGCAGATCAACACCCAGCAGCTCACCTGGCGCGCCGCCCACGCCGGCGTGCTGATTGAGCCCGGGGCGCGCCATTTTCTCAGCGCCGCGCCGCCGGATAACTACTTTCGCATGGGATTCCACGCCATTAACCCTGACGCCATCGCCCAGGGGGTGGAGGTCCTGCGCGGCCAGCTGGAGCAGATGGGTTAGCGGTATTGTTCATACTCAACGGCGTCGCGCACGCTGAGCAGCGCCTGGCGCAGACTGTCGAAAGGCACCGATCCGAGCGCAATGCGCAGCGCCTGCGGGATCGTGGCGGAGACGCAGAACGGCTCGGCGGTCGACACCGAAATACGGCGTTCCATCAGCGCATTCGCCAGTCGATCGGCCCGGCTCTCTTCACCCAGAGGCAGCCAGACAAAGTACGAATCGGGATGACTGACGACGGGAAGCCCACAAAGCACCTCGCGGGCCACCTGCTGCCGCTGTCGCGCATCCTGTCGTTTCTGCATTTCAAAGCGGGCCACCGTGCCATCTTCAATCCAGGCGCAGATCAGCGAACTTATCAGCGTCGGCGTATTCCACGTCGTGGCGCGGATGGCGCGCTCAATCTCCGGGCGATAGCGCGGCGGAGAGATCACCACCCCCACGCGCAGTCCGGTGGCGATATTTTTTGAAAAACCGGTGACATACACCGTTCTTTCCGGCGCATAGCTGATCACCGGCGGCGGCGGACGGCTCACCAGCCGGGCGTAGGCGGCATCTTCAATAATCAGCAGATCGTGTTGGCGCGCAAGATCGGCCAGCGCCTGCCGCTGCCCGGTGTTGAGCACCCAGCCCAGCGGATTGTGCAGCGTCGGCATGGTATACACTGCCCGCACCCGCCGCTGCTGGCACAGCGTATGAAGCGCCTGCAGGTCCGGCCCCTCCGGTCGACAGGGGATCGCCGCCAGCTCCAGATGATACAGCGCCGCCAGAACCTTGAAGCCCGAATAGGTCAGCGCATCCACCGCCACCACATCCCCCGGACGTAACAGCCCCATGACGGTCACTGCCAGCCCGTGCTGTGCGCCGTTGACGATCAGGACATTTTCCGCATCCGGCGTAAAGTGCTGGCAGGTCAAATGGCGGGCGATAATTTCCCGCTCGGCGAGCCGCCCGGCATGAGGCTGATAGCGCAGATGCGAGTCAATATCGCCCGCCATCGCCAGCTGCCTGAGCGCCTCGCGCAGCGCATCGCCCTGCTCCGGCAGCGAAGGGTAGTTGAAATTGAGATCCACGACATCGGCGGCCACCACCTGCTGATCGACCCCGTGCCCCGGCGGCAGCGAGAGGTCGCGCACGAAGGTGCCGCGGCCGGTTTCGCCGCTGACCAACCCCATCTCTTCCAGTTCACGGTAGACGCGCGTGGCGGTGGCCAGCGAGATGCGCTCCCCGGCGGCAAGGGTACGGTGCGTCGGCAGACGGGTGCCTGCGGGCAGTTGCCCGCTGCGGATCGCCTGGGCATATCGGTCGACAACGGCTTTATATCGGGCTTTCATCGTGAAATGTATCTATGACAATAATTTGATTGTATTAGATTGGGCACATTACCATCGCCGCAGACGATGCTCAAGCGGGCACAGCACATCTGATAACGCGAGGTTAACGTGGTAGATTCAACACTGGATAAATCGGTGCCCGGTCCCTGGTCCGGATGGCTTCATGGTTTACTGGGGGTGATTATTTTTAGCGGGTCGCTGCCCGCGACGCGGCTGGCGGTGCAGGATATGGATCCGTTCTTATTGACCTTTCTGCGCGCCTCCATCGCCGGGCTGCTTGCCGTCGCGCTGCTGGTCGGCTTTCGCCAGAAACGCCCGCGCCTGGCGCAGCTTGTGCCCTTGATCATCGTCTCATCAGGGGTGGTGATCGGCTTTCCGCTGCTCACGGCGCTGGCCCTGCAGCACATCACCTCGGCGCATTCGATTGTGTTTATTGGCCTGCTGCCGCTGATGACCGCCCTCTTCGGCGTACTGCGCGGCGGCGAACGCCCGCGGCGGGCTTTCTGGATCTTTTCGCTGCTGGGCAGCCTGCTGGTGGTGGGATTCGCCCTGACGCAAAGTGCGGCGGCCTCACTCAGCGGCGATCTGCTGATGCTGGCGGCGGTTATCGCCTGCGGCCTCGGCTATGCGGAAGGGGCAAAGCTGACGCGGGAGCTCGGCGGCTGGCAGGTGATCTGCTGGGCGCTGGTGATAGCCCTGCCGTTGATGCTCCCCGCCTCGCTGATGGTTCAGCCCGCGTCCTGGCATGCCATATCGGCCTCCTCCTGGGCGGCGCTCGGCTATGTGTCGCTGTTCAGCATGCTGATCGGTTTCATCTTCTGGTACAAAGGGCTGGCCGCGGGCGGGATCGCCGCCGTCGGCCAGCTCCAGCTATTGCAGCCGTTCTTCGGGCTTGGCCTGTCGGCGGCGCTGTTGCACGAAACCGTCAGCCCCTTGATGCTGGCGGTTACGCTGGGCGTGGTGCTGTGCGTGGTGGGCTCGCGCAAATTTGGCCGCCAGCGGGTTAGCGCAGGGAGCGGGAGCCGTGATTGACCGCCCCGTCATCCGCCGTCCCGGGTCGCGGCGGTGTAACCGCCTTACCCGGGTGACAGCATGATAAACGGCTGGAGGACGCGCCGCCGGGGAGGACGACCGTCTACACCGGCCGCGCGTACTGAAGCATCACCTGCAGCAGCACGTTGGCCCCGGCGGCGACGTGCTCCGGCGAGGCATACTCAATTTCGTTATGGCTGATCCCGTCCTTGCAGGGGATAAAAATCATCCCGGTGGGCGCCAGGTAGCTCATATACACTGCGTCATGCCCGGCGCCGGAGACGATCGGCCGCGCCGGATAGCCCAGCCGCTGCGCGGCATCGGCAATGGCCTGCTGGCATTCAGCATCGAACGGCGCCGCCGGATAGTGGCTTACCTGCTTCAGGGCCACCTGCAGACCGCTCTCCCGCTCAACCTCCGCGATAAACGCCCGCAGCTGGCGATCCATCTCGTCCACCAGCGCATCGCTGAGATTGCGCATATCAATGGAGAAGGTGACCTCCCCTGGCACCACGTTGCGGCTGTTAGGCCACACCTGCACGCTGCCGACGGTGCCGCGTCCCTCTTCGCTGCGCCCGGCAATGGCCACCACTTCCTGCATAATGCGGGTCGCCACCTGCAGGGCATCCTGACGCAGGCGCATCGGCGTGGGTCCGGCGTGCGAGGCCTGGCCGGTGACCACGCAGTCGTACCAGCGGATCCCCAGCACGCCCTGCACGATACCGATGGTTTTCGCTTCATCTTCGAGAATCGGCCCCTGCTCAATGTGCGCCTCAAAATAGGCGCCGATGGGATGCTCCCCCGGGGTCTGCTCGCCGATATAGCCGATCTGCGCCAGCGCCTCGCCGACGCTGACACCCTCTTTATCCGTGACGGCCCAGGTCTCTTCCAGCGGGAAGACGCCGGCAAAGACCCCGGAGCCCATCATCACCGGTACAAAGCGCGACCCCTCTTCGTTGGTCCAGAACACCACCTCAATCGGCGCGTCGGTATCAATCTGCAGATCGTTGAGCGTGCGCACCACCTCCAGTGCCGCCAGCACGCCGTAGTTGCCGTCAAATTTGCCGCCGGTGGGCTGGGTGTCAATATGGCTGCCGGAGACGATGGGCGGCAGGCCGGGGTTGCGGCCTTCCCGGCGCATAAACACATTGCCGATTTTATCGATGGTGACGCTCATCCCGGCCTCCCGCGCCCAGCCTATTACCTTGTCCCGCCCCTGGCGGTCGAGGTCGGTGAGGGTCAGACGGCGGCAGCCGCCCTTCGGCGTGGCGCCGATCTGCGCGAGATCCATTAACGACGCCCACAGGCGGTCGCCATTGATGCGCCAGCCGGTGGTGTCGGTCGCGGGGGTAAAAAGTACATCACTGCTCATGGTAGTCTCCTGACATCAAGGTCGCCGCCAGCGTAACCGGCGGTGGGAATGCGCTATCAACGCCTGGTCTTCATCCTGTATGGTTTTTGCCGCCGATCAGACGGCCAGGGCCTGGGCGTTAGCGTCAATCGCCAGCTCGCGCCAGCGGTGGCAACTCACCGCGTGGCGCTCCGCGACGGATTCCGTCGGCGGCAGACTCTGCTCACAGACCGGGCGACGGTGCGGGCAGCGCTCGGCAAAAGCGCAGCCGGGCGGCAAGCGCGCCAGATCCGGCGGCGCGCCGGGAATGCAGTGCAGGGCATCGCCTTTCTTAAGCCCCTCTTTCGGCCGACTGCCCAGCAGCACCTGGGTATAAGGATGGCGCGGGTGGCGCAGGATCTCGCTCATCGACGCTTCCTCGACGATCCGCCCGGCGTACATCACCGCCACCCGGTCGGCGATCTCCACCGCGGCGCCGATATCGTGGGTCACAAACACGATCGACAGCCCGCGCTGCTTTTGCTGCTCGCGCAGCAGGATCAGGATCTGGATTTGCACCGTGGCGTCGAGGGCGGTGGTCGGCTCATCCGCCAGCAGCAGCTGCGGGTTACAGGAGAGCGCAAGGGCGATCATCGCCCGCTGGCGCATCCCGCCGGACATCTCGTGCGGGTAAGCATCCAGCCGCCGCTCGGGGCTGGGAATGCGCACCTGGCGCAGGGCCTCCAGCGCCCTGTCCCGGGCCGCCTGGCGCGACAGCCCTTCGTGGCGGCGCAGCCCTTCAATAATCTGCTGCCCGACGGTGTAGACCGGATCGAAGGCCAGCAGCGGCTCCTGAAAAATCATCGCGCAGCGTCCGCCGCGATAGCGCCGCAGCTGACTGGCGCTCATCGTCAGCACCTCGCCGTCCCCCACCTGCAGGGTGCCGGAGAGCTCACTGCTCCCTGGCGGGTGCAGGCGCATCAGCGCCCGCAGGGTCACGCTCTTGCCGGAACCCGACTCGCCAATCAGCGCCATCACCTCCCCCTTTTGTACGTCAAAGGAGACTCCATTGACCGCGTTGATGGTCTGTCCGTCGCGGCGAAAGACGACCCGCAGGTCGCGCACATGGACAAAGGCGTTATCCGACATGGCTGACCTCCTTAAGGGGGATGCTTTGGTGCCAGGGCGAGGCCGGCTGCGCCATCAGGCAGGCGCTCTGGTGCCCCTCCCCGACCGCCTCCAGCCGCGGTTTCACCTCGGCGCAGACCGCCTTCGCATGCGGGCAGCGGGTGTGAAAGCGGCAGCCGCTCGGCGGCGCGATGGGGCTGGGGGGATCGCCGCTCAGCGGCGAGGTCAGGGTGCGGTTTTCCGGGTCCATGGAGGGCATCGAGCTTAACAGCGCCCGGGTATAGGGGTGGGCGGAGGCGGTAAACAGCTGCTCCGCCGGGCCAATCTCCACCACTTCGCCAAGGTACATGACGAGGATCCGATCCGACAGCCAGCGAACCACGTGCAGATCGTGGCTGATGAACACGTAGGTCAGCTCGAGAGTCCGTTTCAGCTCCTGCAGCAGCTGCAGCACCTGGGCTTCCACCGATTTATCCAGCGCCGACACTGCCTCATCGAGGATCACCAGCCGCGGCTTCATCGCCAGCGCGCGGGCGATATTCACCCGCTGCCGCTGGCCGCCGGAGAGCGCATGCGGGTAGCGGTCGGCAAAGCGCGCCGGCTCAAGGCCAACGTGCGCCAGCAGATAGCGGGCATATTCGCTGGCCTCTCTGGCGCTGACGCCATGGACGCGCTGGCCGAAGGCGATGCTCTCCTCCATGGTCAGGCGCGGATTGAGCGAAGCATAGCTATCCTGAAAGACCATCTGCACCTGGCGACGGTAGGCTTTCAGCGGCAGACGCGACGAGCCGACCCCCTGTCCGTCGAAGATCAGTTCGCCGCTGTCCTGGGTGAGCAACTGCATCAGCAGCCGGGCGGTGGTCGATTTGCCGCAGCCCGACTCGCCGACCACCCCCAGGGTTTCGCCTTTCATCACCGTGAAGCTGATATCGTCCACCGCCTGCACCACCTCCCGGCCTTTGCCGCCGCGAAAGTACTTCAGCAGGTGATTGACCTTCAGCAGCGGCTGCGCCGGCCCGCCAAGGTCGATATTGATAAAGGGTTGCATCGCTTACTCCTTAATCGCCATTGCCGCACGCAGGCGGTCCGCGAGGATATTGAACGAAATGGAGGTGATAAAAATCATCAGGCCCGGCAGGGCGGCCACCCACGGCTGGGTATAGATTGCCGTGCGCAGCGTATTGAGCATCAGCCCCCACTCGGGCTCCGGCGGCCGCACGCCGAGGCCGAGAAACGACAGGCCGGAGGCGAGGATCATGCACACCGAAATCAGCCCGGTGGAGAAGACGAAGATCGGCCCGAGCACGTTGCCCAACACCTGGACGCGGATAATGGTCAACGCGCTGGCGCCAGTGGCCCGGGCGGCGTCGATATAGTCCATATGTCGCACCTGGGCGGTCACGCTCTCGGCAATCCGCGCCACCTGCGGGACAAACACGAGGGTCAGCGACAACAGCGCATTGCCGATGCCCGCCCCCAACGCTCCCGACAGCGCAATCGCCAGCAGGACGGAGGGAAAGGCATAGAACACATCCACGGTGCGCATAATCACGGTATTGGTTTTGCCGCCCGTATAGCCGGCGATAATCCCGATGGCCCCGCCGATAAAAAAGGCGAACACCACCGGGACAATTCCCATAAACAACGACAGCCGGGTGCCAAGGATCAACCGCGACAGCATGTCGCGTCCCAGCTCATCCGAGCCCAACGGGAAGCCGTCGCTGCCGATGGGTTTCAGGCGCAGGAACATCGACGTTTGATAAGGATCTTTGACGATAAGCCACGGACCGAACAGCGCCAGGGCCAGCAGCAGGAGGATCACCACGCCCACCACCACCCCGCCGGGGTCGCGCAGTAAGCGGCGCAGCACGCCGCGCCAGTAACCTTGCCGGGAAGCGTGGGCCGCTGCGGCCGGGACCGCTTTCGTCGTTGCTGTATCCACCATGGTCAGCTCCTCTTAATACGCGGGTCGAGGGTGGTCTGCAGAATATCCACCAGCAGGTTGAGCAGCACGAAAAACAGCGCCAGCACCCAGATGGTGCCCTGCAGCAGGGGCAGGTCGCGCTGAAAAATGGCGGTATTGAGCAGCAATCCGGTTCCCGGCCAGGAGAAAACGGTCTCCACAAGGATCGAGCCGCCCATCAGATAGCCTACCTGCAGCCCCATCACCGCCAGCGCGGTGGGCGCGGCATTTTTCATGACGTGGACAAAGATGCGCGACTCGTTGAGCCCGCGAGCGCGCAGGCCAACGATAAACTCCTGGCTGAGGATATCGGCCACCTGCGAGCGCACGGTGCGGGCGATAATCCCGGTGGGGATCACCGACAAGGTGAGGGCTGGCAGCAGCATGAACTGCAGGTGCGCCCAGTCCCATTGCCAGCCCACCTCGCCTATCGGCCCGCCGCCGGTGGCCGGCAGCAGCGCGAACTTAACGCTGCAGAGGATCACCAGCAGCATCCCCAGCCAGTAGTGCGGCACGCTAACGCCAAATACCGACAACACCGAGGCCAGACGGTCAATGACGCTGTTGCGAAAATAGCCGGCGACAAAGCCGAACAGGCTGCCGAGGACGAAGCCGATCGCCGTCGCCAGCAGCGCCAGGCGCAGGGAGTACGCCACCGCGGTCATCACTTCGTCTATGACCGGGCGGCCGGTGGCGACCGACATACCAAGGTCGCCGTGCAGCGCCCGCCACAGCCAGTGGATAAACTGCAGGGGCAGCGGCTTATCAAAGCCGTAAGCCTGCATTAACGTCTGACGCAGCGCCTCCGAGGCGTCCGGCGGCATTACCGACACCAGCGGGTCGCCCGGAGCGATCTGCACCAGCATGAAACAGATCACCGCCACCCCAAGCATGGTGGGGATAGCCAGCAGAATGCGGTATAGCAGCGTATTGATCATCGGTCGCCCCTTTCGCGATTACTCTTTTTTGCTCACCAGGCTGAGGTCGATAAACCAGCTCTGCGGTTGCACCACCCCGGTCACCGCAGGGGAAATCGCACGCGGCCCGACGTCGTGGGCGACAAACAGGAATGGCACCTGATCCACCAGCGCGGCGTGCAGCTCACCGGCCGCTTGGTTCATCTCCGCCGGGGTAAAGGCGTGCTTGACGGCGGCGGCCAGCTTCTCCGTCTCCGGAGTGGAGAAGTAACCCCAGTTGGTCGCCACCGGCGGAAACGCTTTGGCGGTCGAGAAGCGGATCAGGCCAAAGTACGGATCGTTAACCGCGGCGCTGACGTTGATCGCATCGATCCCTTTCGCCGAGGGGTCCCGGGCGCCCAGGCGCCAGTTGGTAAACAGGGTGTTCCATTCCACCACTTTGATATCCACATTGAAGAAGCAGCTCTTCAGGCTCTGCTGGATATACTCGTTCATCGGCAAGGGCTGCATCTGCCCGGAGCCGGAGGCCGAGGTGGCCACCGTGACGTGCAGCGGTTTGCTGGCGCTGTATCCGGCCTCGGTCATTAGCTGGCGGGCGGTATCCGGGTCATATTTGATCTGGAAGGTGGGTTTGCCATGCCACGGGCTGTCAGCCTCATAAACCCCGGTGGCCTCGGTCATGTAGCCGCCAAGGTAGCTCTTCAGCTCGGCGCGGTTCAGACACAGGTTGGCCGCTTTGCGCACGCGGATGTCCTGCCACGGCGATCCTTTTTCAAAGGAGAACTGCCAGGGCCACAGGTGCGGCTGGGTATTGGCGTAGAGGTGAAAACCCTGAGACTTGATCTGATCGATGGCGTCCGGCGCCGGGGCTTCAATCCAGTCCACCTGCTTCGACAGCAGCGCCGCGGTACGGGCGTTGGCCTCCGGCAAGGGGATCAGCACCACTTTATCCACCCGGGGAATGCGATCTTTGTTCCAGTAGTCGGGGTTTTTATCGAGGATCAGCTGCTGACGCGGCACCAGCTTCTCCAGTTTGAACGGGCCGCTACCCACCGCGTGGGCGGCGAAGGCGGTCCACGCCTGTTTGCTGCGCGCGGCGCTATCTCCCGCGCTGGCCGGCACCGCGTCATACTGCTTCTGCCACGCCGTCGGCGAGACGATAAACAGGTTGGTGATGTTGTACGGCAGCAGCGCGTCCGGTTCCGAGGTGGTCAGCGCCACAGTGTGGTCGTCAATTTTCTCTGCGCCGGTGAGGGTCGGCATGCGCGACAGGGTGTTGCCGATCTGCCCCGGGGCGTACTGCGGCGCCGCTTTATTCAACACCTTATCCACGTTCCAGACGATGGCGTCGGCGTTCACCTCCGTCCCGTCATGGAACCTGACGCCCGGACGCAAGGTGAAAATCCAGCGGCTGGTGTTCTGCGGATCGATGTGCCACTCGGTCGCCAGCCCCGGCACCAGACCGCTGGGCTTTTCACCTTGCGACAGATCCCACTCCACCAGCGCGTCGTACAGCGGGATGCCGGTAAAGCGGTTGCCCTCATAGCCTTGATCCGGCTGGCCAAGGGTTAACGGAATATCCGCGGCGGTCATGGCAATCCGCAGCGTGGAGGCGTTGGCAGGTAAGGCGGCGCCCGCCAGGGCCAGTGCGCCGCTCACCGCCACGGCGAGACGACCGGCACGCGAAAATAACGTCTTTTTGTGCATCACATGATCCCTGTTAAATAAAGTGTCACGAATTAACAGGCAAAATGCGTACCAGCTCTTACGCGGACGATAATAGGCCAAAACCGACCGGTAAAATAAGAAGGACTTATATTATCACCATGATAATTATGGGAAAATAATTGCGCCTTATTCCGCCGCACCGCCAGCGGGAAATATGTTGCAGAATTGCACCAGCCGCTATATAGCAAATTTCAAATAATCACTCTGCGTCACTTTTTATTCATCCCCCGTCCGCCGCCGCCGCGTATTCTCCGTCGGGATCAATCCCTTCTATACTTCAGGGAACACATCGACCGGGAGAGACTATGCCTTTAGCCGATTTTCACCGCTCCGATCCTTTTACCCTCGGTATCGAACTGGAGCTGCAGGTGGTGAACCCGCCGGGTTACGACCTCAGCCAGGATGCCTCGACGCTGATTGCCGACGTCCAGCATCAGTTGACCGTGGGAGAAGCCAAACATGACATCACCGAGAGCATGCTGGAGATCGCCACCGGGGTGTGCCGCGACATCAGCCATGCCCAAACCCAGCTCAGCGCCATCCAGCAGGCGGTTCAGCGCGCGGCGCTGCGCCATCATCTGCAGATCTGCGGCGGCGGTTCGCACCCCTTTCATGCCTGGCAGCGTCAGCAAATCAGCGACAATCCGCGCTATGTTAAAACCGTCGAGCATTTTGGCTATCTGGCGCAGCAGGCCACGGTCTTTGGCCAGCATGTGCACGTCGGCTGCCAGAGCGGCGACGACGCCCTCTATCTGCTGCACGGCCTGTCGCGCTTTGTACCGCACTTCATCGCCCTTAATGCCGCCTCGCCGTGGTTTGACAGTACCGACAGCCGTTTCGCCTGTTCACGCCTGAACCGCTTCTCCTCCTATCCCGACAACGGTCCGATGCCGTGGGTGGCAGACTGGCAGGGGTTTCGTCGCCTGTTCCGCCAGCTGAGCTACACCAGCATGATCGACAGCATGAAGGATCTGCACTGGGATATTCGCCCCAGCCCGCAGTTTGGGACCGTCGAGGTGCGGGTGATGGACACTCCCCTGACCCTCGCCCAGGCGATCCATATCGCCGGCTTTATACAGACCCTGGCCTGCTGGCTGTTGACGGAGCGCCCTTTTAAGCACCAGCCTGATGATTATCTGCTGTACCCCTTTAACCGCTATCAGGCGTGCCGCTATGGGCTGGACGGGACCCTCACCGACGTGCGCAGCGGAGAGCAGCGCAGCATCCGCCAGGAGATCCTGCAGCTCGCCGACCGGCTGGCTCCCTTCGCCCATCAGTTGAAGGCGACGGCGGCGCTGGAAGCGGTGGTCCGCCAGGCGAAATCGCCGCACAGCGAAGCGCAGCAGATGCGCGACTTTATCGCCAACGGCGGTTCGCTTTCCGGCCTGGTGCAAAAACACTGTGAGATTTGGGCGGCATAAGGCAGCGAGGCGGGTATACTCGGCGCAGACCATAGAAAGGACTGCCCATGTTATTACGTTGCCTGCTCCCCCTGGCGCTGCTGCCCCTGGCCGCCGTCGCCAGCGCCGCCTGTACCCTCACCGACCCGAAGCTGACCCTGCAGAGCTATCGGGTGGATGCGCAGAAAGAGCGCATTGCGATGTACTGGCAGGATCGGCACGGCAAAGCGTGGGGTTCCCTGCGTTCGCTGCTGGCGGGTATCGATGGCGACGGCCGGGTGCAGATGGCGATGAACGGCGGCATTTACGATAAAGCCTACGCGCCGCTGGGGCTGTATATCGAAGACGGTAAACGGCTGACGCCGGTAAACCGTTCCGCCGGCGGCGGGAACTTCTTTATCCGCCCCGGCGGCGTGTTCCTGGTGGCGAACGGCCGGGCGAAAATCGTGCCGCTGCCGGCATACAAACCCTCTCCCGCCATCCGTTATGCGGTGCAGTCCGGCCCGATGCTGATTGAGAATGGCGTCATCAACTGGCGGCTGAAGCCCTCAGCCAGTTCGCGCAAGCTGCGTAACGGGGTGGGTATCGATAAGCAGGGCCGGGTGGTGTTTATGCTCAGCGATCGCGAGACCAACTTCTATGATTTTGCCTGCTATGCGCAGTCAAAGCTCGGGGTGCGGCAGATGCTCTATCTCGACGGCACGCTGTCGAAGATGTACCGCAAAGGCGCCAGCGTGCCGTGGCAGTATCATCCGTTCGTGACCATGATAACGGTGGAGAGGAAGTAGCGGGCGCCCGGCAGACGCTGTTGCTCCGGCAGATAAGGCGGGGCTAACGCCCAAACGCAACGTGAACGGAAAATTCCCCCTAACCCTGGCTCTCCCCCGGAGGAGAGGGGACCGCCCGGCAGACGTTGCAGCCTTGAGTATCCCCGTTACTGACCGGTAGCGCAACACTTACCCCCGCCGATGCGCCCACTCACGCATACGCTGAAACAGCACATACAGCGACGGGATAAACAGGATGCCAATCATCGTCGCCACCAGCATACCGCTGAATACCGTGGTGCCGATGATCCGCCGACTCTGCGCCCCGGCGCCGGTGGCGAGCATCATCGGCATAATGCCGATAATAAACGACACCGCGGTCATCATCACCGCGCGGAAGCGGCGGGTGGCCCCCTCGCGCGCGGCATCGACAATCGACAGCCCCTCCTCGCGCCGGCTGCGGGCGAATTCAACAATCAGAATCGCGTTCTTCGCCGCCAGGGCAATCAGCAGCACCAGCCCTATCTGAACATACACATCGTTGGCATAGCCCGCGGTCCACAGCCAGAGCAGCGCTCCGCCGATGGCGAACAGCACCGAGAGCATGACGCTCGCCGGCAGCGTCCAGCTCTCATACTGCGCCACCAGGAACAGCCACGCCATCGCCACCGCCGCCAGCACGATCCACACTGCCTGATTGCCGGTCTGCTGCTCCTGCCAGGAGATCCCGCTCCAGGCATAGTCATATCCCGGCGGCAGATGGGCCTGCAAAATCTGCTCCATGGCCGCCATCGCCGTGCGGCTGCTGACCCCCTCGGCCGCTGAACCGCTCACTGAAACGGACGGGAACTGATTGTACTGCTGAATAAACGGCGCCCCCACCGTCGGCGTAATGGTGACCAGATTGCTCAGCCGCACCCGCTCGCCGTCGCGGCTGCGGACGTACAGCTCGCTAATCTGCTCTGCCCGCTCGCGCCACTGCATCTCATTTTGCATCACCACATGATAGACACGATTGTTACGGCTGAAATCGCCGGCGCGCGTGCCGCCGAACGCCGTCTGCAGGCTGCTGAAAATCTGCGCCACCGGCACATCCAGCAGCGCCGCCCGGTCGCGGTCGACCGTCAGGGTCAGCTGCGGCACGTTGCTGCTCCAGGTGGTAAACACCCGGCTCAGTTGAGGATGCTGGTTCGCCAGCTGGAGGATCTGCCGCGTCACCTGCTCCAGCTCCGCCGACGACTGACCGGCCTGCGCCAGGATGCGCAGGTCAAATCCCGAGGCATTGCCCAGGCCCGGCAGGGTCGGCGGCGCGAAGGTCATGATCGTCGCCTCGGGTAGCGACAGCAGCTGGCGCTGAATATCCGCCATCACCGCATCCAGCGGCGGCCGCTGGTGCCAGTCCTTGAGCATCACCGAGATAAACCCGCCGTTAGAGGCGCTGGTGCCGTTGAGAATGTTGAACCCGGACACCTGAATCACATCCTCCACCGCCGGGTTAGCCATCAGCAGCTTGCGCGCCTGGGCCATCACCGCTTCGGTACGCTCCAGCGACGCCGCCTCCGGCAGCTGCACGCTGGCAAACAGGTAACCCTGATCTTCCTGCGGCAGGAAGCCTTTCGGCATCGAGGTGAAGCTGAACGCCACCAGCGCGCCTGCCGCCACCGTCGCCGCCAGCGCCAGCCAGGGACGGCGGTTCATCCAGCCTACCAGTCGGCCATAGCCGTCGCGGGTGCCGTCGAGAAGACGGTTAAACGCCCGCCACACCGCCGCTGGCCGGGCGGGACGCGGGCGCAGCAGCAGTGCGCAGAGGGCCGGCGTCAGGGTTAGCGCCACCAGGCTCGACAGGGCCACCGCGGTGGAGAGCGTCACGGCAAACTGCCGGTACAGCTCGCCGACGATCCCCGGGAGCAGCGCCACCGGCACAAATACCGCCAGCAGCACCAGGGTCGTGGCGATCACCGGCCCGGCGATCTGCTGCAGCGCCTGGGCGGTGGCCTGCAGGCGATCCAGCCCTTCCGCCATTTTGGTTTCCACATTCTCCACCACCACAATGGCGTCATCCACCACCATTGTCAGGGCGAGAATGATCGCGAACAGGCTGAGGGTGTTGGCGCTGTAGCCCAGCAGATAGAGCACCGCAAAGGTGCCGATCAGTGACACCGGGATCGCCAGCACTACGATCAGCGTCGCTCGCCAGCTCTGCAGGAACAGCGACACCACCACGACCACTGCCAGCAGGGTCAGCGCCAGCGAGACGCCGATCTCTTTGATCGTCGCCGCCACAAAGCGGGTGGTATCGAACTTCACCTCCCAGGTGAGATCCGCCGGAAAGCGAGTGTGCAGGCGGTTAAGCTCCGCACGCACTGCGCTGGCGACCTGCAGGGCATTGGCGGTGGGCGTCGGGTAGATCCCCAGATAGGCCGACGCTTTACCGTTCAGCTGCGCGCCGGAGCTGTAGCTGCGGGCGCCCAGCTCAATGGTCGCCACGTCGGCGAGGCGAACCAGCTGCCCCTGCGCGCCGCGGCGGAGGATAATCTCGCCAAAGCTGGCCGCCTCGTTAAGACGCCCCAGCCCGTTGATGGTCAGCGTCTGCTGCTGGCCGTTGAATACCGGCGGGGTACCCACCTGCCCCGCCGCGCCCTGCACATTCTGCTCGCGCAGCGCCTGGGCAACGTCATCCGTGGTGATGTTGAGCGCGTTCATGCGGTCCGGGCGCAGCCAGATGCGCATACTGTAATCCCGGGCGCCAAACATCTGCACCTCGCCGACGCCGGGCAGGCGGGCCAGCGCCTCGCGCACCTGGGTGCTGGCGTAGTTACTGACAAACAGCGGCGACAGCGTGCCCAGCGGCGAGTAGAGGCTCACCCCCATCAGCAGGTTGCTGGCGCGCTTGCGGACCTGGACGCCATTCTGCTGCACCTCCGCCGGGAGTTGCGCCAGCGCCTGCGCCACCCGGTTTTGCACGTCGATCGCCGCCAGGTCGGCATCGGTGCCCGCCGCGAAGGTAATGCTCAGGCGGTACGTTCCCTCATCCGAGCTGGTGGACTCCATATACAGCATATGATCGACGCCGTTGAGCTGGGTCTCCAGCGGGGCGGCGATGGCTTCCGCCACATCTGACGCGCTGGCGCCCGGCCAGCTGGCGCTGACGTTCACCACCGGCGGGGTGATCGCCGGGTACTGCTCCACCGGGATCAGCTTCAGCGACACCGCGCCGACAAAGGTCAGCAGCAGCGCGATCACCATGGCAAATCGCGGACGACAGATAAAAAAGGTCAGCATCCCTTCTCCTTACTTAGTTCAGCACCTGTACCGCGGCGCCTTCGCGTAAACGCTGCGCGCCGTCGGTGATCACCTGCTCGCCCGCCTGCAGCCCTTTCTCAACCGCAAACTGCTGCCCCTGCTGCCCCGCGAGGGTCAGACGACGCTGCCCGGCGGTGTGGTCCGGCTTCAGCACCCAGCTGAAAAAGCCCTGCGGATCCTGCTGCACGGCGGCGGCCGGGATCATCACCCGCGACTGCAGTTCCTGCGGACGGAACAGGATCGTTACGCTGCCGCCCGGCAGCAGACGGTGCTGCGGATTGGCGAACTCCGCCCGCACCGCCACGCTGCCGGTGCGGGCGTCAATCCGGTTATCGATGGAGGTCAACACCCCATCGCGCCGTTTGCCATCAACCTCAATCTGCGCCAGCCACGCCTGCTTCAGGGCGTGGATGTCGGCGTGCTGGCCGGTTTTGCTGAAAAACGCGGCTTCGTCGAGAGCGAACGACACCCGCACCGGATCCAGCTGCACGATGTCCACCAGCACGCCGCTGGATGGGTTAATCAGCGTCCCGACGTGAAAGGCGCTGTGGCCCACGCGACCGGTCACCGGCGCCGCAATCCGGGTGTAGCTGAGCACAATCTGCTGGGCCTCGACGCGGGCTTTCGCCTGCTGCACGGCGGCGGCGGCGACGTCGCGCTGCATCCGGGCCGTGTCGACGTCGTTGCGGCTGATGGAGTGGTTGTTAATGAGCCGCTCGTAGCGAGTGAGCAGTTGCTGCGACTGACGTAATGAGGCTTCGGCGCTTTTCAGCTCGGCCTGCGCCAGGGCCAGGGCCGCGCGGGGCTGCGCGTCGTCGAGGGTAAACAGCAGGTCGCCCTCGGTAACATACTGGCCATCCTGGAAGTGGCGCTGAACTATCACCCCTTCGGTGCGCGCGCGAATGTCGACGGCGCGGATCGCCTCGACCCGTCCGGGGATGGCGCGTTCTTCAGCATGAGGCGCCAGTTCAACCGTGGCGACGCGGACCGGCACCGCCGGCGCGGCGGTCGCCGTCAGGGCGCCGCCGGCCAGACCGCAGGCCAGCAGAGCAAAGCGGAAGGTTTTAATCATAGGGGGATCCTTGCGAAAGTAACGCGCGCCTGCAGCGAGGCGCGCGAGATCAATCAAGCCGTTTTGCGGAACCGGCGCGTCAGGCGCTTCTCAACTTCCACCACCAGGAACATGGCGACGCCGATGACCAGGGTGATAAACCAGTAGCGCAGCGGCAGCGCTTCCGTACCAAACATGCTCTGCATCAGCGGGACATAGATAATGACCAGTTGCATCAGCAGCAGGACACCGGTCACCAGCCAGATGCCTTTGTTGCGCAGCAGACCCATGCTCAAGGAGAAGCTGTCGCTGCTGCGGCAGTTGATCATGTAGACCCACTGCGCCGTCACCAGCATCTGCAGCAGCACGGTGCGGATAAACTCCGGACTGTGGCCGCGCGGCACCAGCCAGGCCTCAAGGATAAAGGCGGCAATAGCAATCATAGACCCGACAAAAGCCACTCGCCACACGGCGAAGCCATCCATAACGTGCTGGCCGGTTTTACGCGGCGGGCGGTTCATCACGTTGCGCTCTGCGGCTTCAAAGGCCAGGCCGAAGGAGAGCGTCGCCGACGTCGCCATGTTCATCCACAGGATCAGCACCGGGGTCAGCGGAATAATGTTCCCCGCCAGCAGGGCGATGATGATCAGCAGCCCCTGCGCCAGGTTGGTCGGCATGATGAAGAGGATGGTCTTCTTCAGGTTGTCATAGACCCGACGGCCCTCTTTTACCGAGCTGGCGATGGTCGCGAAGTTATCATCGGTCAACACCATGTCAGCCGCCTCTTTGGTGACTTCGGTACCTTTGATACCCATGGCGATACCCACGTCGGCCTGGCGCAGCGCCGGCGCGTCGTTGACGCCGTCTCCGGTCATGCCGACCACTTCGCCGTTATCCTGCAGGGCTTTCACCAGGCGCAGCTTATGCTCCGGGCTGGTACGGGCAAAGATGTCGTACTCCACCGCCGCCTTCGCCAGCGCCGCATCGTCCATGTGCTCCAGCTGGTAGCCGGTCATGGCCTGGCTGCTGTTGGTGATCCCCAGCATCTGGCCGATGCTCATCGCCGTCTGCGGGTGGTCGCCAGTGATCATCTTCACGCGGATCCCGGCGGTCTGGCAGGCATGGATGGCGTCAATGGCTTCCGGACGCGGGGGATCCATCATCCCGGCGATGCCGAGGAAAATCAGCCCCTCCTGCAGGTCCTCATGGTTGAGGGTGGTGGCATCAAGGCTGGCAGGCTTACAGGCCGCCGCCACCATGCGCAGTCCCTGACGGGCGAAGCGCGCCATCTCCTCTTCCCAGTACTGCGCCTCGAACGGCACCGCGCCGTGGCGGCTCATCTGCTCGCGGCACATGGCGAAGATAACGTCCGGCGCACCGGTGATCAGCACCCGGGCCTCGCCATCGATGTGCTGCAGGGTCGACATATATTTGTACTGTGAGTCAAAGGGGATCTTGGCCACCAGACGGGCCTCCACCGCCGGGAGCTGCGCTTTCGCCGCCAGCACCTTCAGCGCCCCTTCGGTCGGCCCGCCGGTGATCCCCCACAGACCGCGCTCATCCTGGGTAAGCTGGCTGTCGTTACACAGGTCGATGGTGCGCAGCCAGGTCTCCAGCACGGTGCCGGGCTGAACCTGCACGGGCTCGTCGCTCCCCTCAAGGAAGATCCGTCCCTGCGGCTCATAGCTGTCGCCTTCCACCCGGTAGCAGCAGTCTGCCGTGATGATCGCTTTGACGGTCATTTCGTTCATCGTCAGAGTGCCGGTTTTATCCGAACAGACCACAGTCATGGCGCCGAGAGTTTCCACGGTCGGCAGCTTACGAATAATCGCCCGCTTGCGCGCCATCGTCTGCACGCCCAGCGACAGAATAATCGAGATGATCGCCGGCAGCCCCTCCGGTACCGCGGCCACCGCCAGGCTAATCAGCGACAGCAGCAGCTCGCCCATCGGGATATCCCGCAGCGCGAGGCTAAAGATAAACAGCGCCACCATCATGGCGAGGATAATGACAAAAATCGCTTTGCCGAGCTTATCCATCTGCACCAGCAGCGGGGTACGGTGCTTCTCAATGCCCGCCATCATCTGGTTGATATGGCCGAGTTCGGTCTCCGCGCCGGTGGCGGTCACCACGCCGATGCCGCCGCCAGCGCTGACGGTGGTGCCTGAGAAGACCATGTTCACCCGGTCGCCCAGCGGCAGGTCGCCCTCCAGCGCGTCGGTGATTTTATCCACCACCGTCGACTCGCCGGTGAGGATCGCCTCTTCCACCCGCAGGTTGTGGGTTTCAATCAGGCGCATATCCGCTGGTACGCGGTCGCCGGCGCGCAGGATAACGATGTCCCCTGGAACCAGGTCGCGCGTCGGGATAGTCTCATGTTTGCCGTTACGCTGGACGCGGGCATCGCTGGAGAGCATGTTGCGGATCCCCTGCAGGGATTTTTCGGCGTTGCTCTCCTGGATATGACCGATCAGGGCGTTAATCACCGTCACGCCGAGGATCACCAGGGTATCGACCCAGTGACCCATAATGGCGGTCAGCGCCGCGGCAGCCAGCAGCACGTAAATCAGTACGTCGTTAAAGTGGGCGAGAAAGCGCAGCCAGCCCGGTTTACCCTTCTTTTCCGGCAGGGCATTCGGACCAAAGGTATTCAGGCGCTCGGCGGCGTCTGCGGAATTTAACCCAGCGGCCTGGCTTTTTGTCTGCGCCAGCACTGCGTCAACGGTCTGCTGCCAGACCTGCCGTGGCGCGGTGTCGCCCGAGGGCGTCGTAAACTTTGGGTTATTCATCTTGGTCAAATTACATTTTCCTTATAAATTCCGTGAATCGGAAAGCCTGAAATCATTCCTGGCCAATGAAGTAAAACGTGGCTAAAAAGCCGGTAAAAATGTGATCCAATATCCGCCTAAATTTTTCGCAAAATACAAAATGTGTGATAAGTTAATTCACAAGATAAATATTACAGAATATTAATAAACCAAAACTAAACGAGGTTAAATATGTTTGGAATCTACCGCGGACGCCGTCTGGTGCTGTACATCCTGCTGGCCATCATTGTTGCCACGCTGGTGGGATATAGCACTTATAGTTTTGTAAAAGCGCTGGCATAATAATGACGTTAATTTACACCCAGCTGCAATTAACTTAATTACAAATTATTTCAGATTAATTAACATGAGAGCGAAAGGCAGGCAATAATATTTAAAATAGCCGTGTTATAGAGAGTAAAAAAACAAAGCATATTGCGTTAAGCATTATTTTACCGGACAATATGTTTTTTAACTGATGATTAACATGACATGAAACATCCGCTGGAAACGCTTCTCTCCGCCGCCGGGATCTTACTGCTGGCCCTGCTCTCCTGTCTGCTGTTGCCCGCGCCTTCGCTGGGCCTGACGCTGGCGCAAAAGCTGGTTGAGACATTCCATATGATGGATCTCAACCAGCTCTATACGGTGTTGTTTTGTCTGTGGTTCTTAGCGCTGGGCACCCTTGAATTTCTGGTGCTGCGCTGGGTGTGGCGTCGCTGGTTCTCCCTCGAACGGTAAACCAGGAGAGCGCGCCTCAGTGGGCGCGGCTGTGGTTTTCTTTGCGGTAGGCGCCCGGCGGCTGGTTGAAGGTCCGGGTGAAGACGCGGGTAAAGGTCTGTTGCGAATCGAAGCCATACTTCAGGCAGATATCGTAGACCCGCTGATCGGTGTCGCGCAGATCGCGGGCGGCCAGCAGCAGCTTCCTTTCACGAATATAGCGCCCAAGGCTCTCTCCCTTGTACTGTAAAAACAGCCGTTGCAGATGCCATTTCGAATACCCGGCATGGCGAGCGATATCATCAATACGCAGCGGTTGATGCAGGTTGTCATCAATCCACTCGACGATAGTGTCAATCACCTGAGCGGAAATCGTCATATGCTCTCTCCTCTGAAACTGCACTGGCGCTTAGCGCCACCAGGCGTTAAATGATTGCGTCTTATCGGCGACCCACAGCGGCTCGCCCTGCATAGGCGTCAGCAGACGCCAGGCCCTTCCTTCGCTGGCAGCCGCCAGCCGTTGATACGGTTCATCCCAGCTGTGTTTCGCCAGAACAAACCGTCCTGCATGCCCAGGCAGCACCGCGCGGGCGCGCAGGTCGTCGGCAGCCTGAGCCGTTTCATCCGGCATCATGTGAATATATTTCCAGTCCTGGTCATACTGCCCGTTCTCCATGATCGCCAGATCAACCGGACCAAATTCATCACCAATCGCTTTGAAGTGCGGCCCATAGCCGCTGTCGCCACTGTAATAAATTTTTTGCTGCGGGGTGACGAACAGAAAACTGGCCCACAGCGTCTGGTTACGCTTCAGTCCACGGCCGGAAAAGTGCCGCGCCGGCAGAACGTGAACGGTGAATTCATCGCTGACCGGGATCGCCTGCTGCCAGTCCGCTTCGGTAATCAGCGCCCCGTCCATCCCCCAGTAGCGCAGATGCGACCCGACGCCCAACGGCGTAATGACCCGCTTAATTTTCGGCAGCAAGGCGCGGATGGTGGCGTAATCCAGATGGTCGTAGTGATCGTGGGAGATGATCAGCAGATCGATGTCTGGCATCCCTTCCGCCCGCCACGGATAGTCGCCGGGAAAGGCTTTATTGATAAAGGAGAACGGCGCCGCGTAATCGCTGAACACCGGATCGATCAGGATACGTTTTCCTGCCAGCTGCAGGTACCAGGAGGAGTGGCCGAGCCAGACCATCACATCCTGCCCCAGGGGCAGCGTCGCCAGGTCGGTCTTCACCAGCGGCAGCGGCTGAGCGGGACGGGCGTTTTCCCGTTTGGTCATCAGGAAATCCCACCACGCCGCCAGCATATTTTTCTGCCCGGTGAACCCTGGCGTGGGCAATGGGTTATGGAACTGGCCGTCCCGGTAGTGGGGAGACGCTTCCACCTGGCTAAGCTGTGCCCCCTGCGGCGCCTTACCAAAACCGGCATTGAGGACAAACGGCAATGTCGTTGCTGCTGCGAGTAACATGATGGCGACCACGCTAAAAGTGACACGGTTCATATCCTGACCAGACAAAAGCCCCCATCCCGGAGGCTTTGTGATATAACTTGATTATGAGTGAGTACGCACTCATTATTAGGAAAGTGATGAAAGTCGTCAAGACGATTTTCAATTTTTGCGTTCCGCCGTTGCAGCGACCTGGTCAGACGTGCAAAGATCGGCGGTTTGTTTAAACCTGCGTGAGGAAAAAAGTAGTGGCTCGTCCAAAGAGTGAAGATAAAAAGCAAGCGTTACTGGAAGCTGCCACCGCGGCTTTCGCCCAGTCCGGCATCGCCGCCTCGACGTCGGCCATCGCCCGCAGCGCTGGGGTGGCCGAGGGGACGCTGTTTCGCTATTTCGCCACCAAGGATGAGTTGCTCAACGAGCTGTACCTCGCGATTAAGCTGCGCCTGGTGCGCACAATGATCGCCGGGCTGGATCCGCACGAGAAGCGCCCGAAAGAGAACGCGCGCAATATCTGGAACAGCTATATCGACTGGGGCGTGCGCAACCCGATGGAGCACAAGGCGATCCGCCGGATGGCGCTCAGCGAGCGCATCACCGACGAAACCCGTCGCCAGGTAAAAGAGAGCTTCCCGGAGCTCAACGAAATGTGCCAACTGTCGGTGAAAGAGATTTTTCTCAGCGAGGCGTACCGCGCCTTTGGCGATGCCCTGTTTCTGTCGCTGGCGGAGACCACCATCGAATTCGCCAGCCACGATCCGCAGCGCGCCCGGGAGATTATCGCCCTCGGCTTTGAAGCCATGTGGAACGCCCTGCATGAGGCGGACGCCTAATGACCCCCGAGATGCTGCATCCCTGCGCTCATCGTATCGCCCTGACCTACCCGTTTACCGAGCACTGCTGGCCTTTTGGGCCAGAGTACGACGTGTTTAAGGTCGATGGCCGTATCTTTATGATCACCATGACCATTCGCGGCCGGGCGCTGGTCAACCTGAAGGCTGAGCCGCAGAAGTCGCTGCTCAATCAGGAAATTTATCGCAGTATCGAACCGGGCTACCATATGAACAAGAAACACTGGATCACGGTGGTGCCGGGAGAGGATATCAGCGAGGATCTGCTGGCCGAGCTGATTGACGATTCGTGGCATCAGGTGGTGAACAAGCTGAGTAAAAAGGCCCAGCAGCGCCTGCGTCCGCGCTGATTTTCAGCCAAATGCGATAAGTGTTATCGCATTTTTCACCCTTATCATTTGGCGATCTTCGCTGTACTCTTCCTCTCCTTAACGCACCGGTAAGGTGCTGTAAACTGTGAGGAAGAGTTATGGATATCGTATCGGTCGCTTTAACGCGCTATTCCACCAAGGCCTTTGACGCCACGAAAAAGCTGACTGCCAGCGAAGCCGAACAGCTGAAAACGCTGCTGCAGTACAGCCCGTCTAGCACCAACTCCCAGCCGTGGCACTTTATCGTCGCCAGCACCGATGAAGGGAAAGCTCGCGTAGCCAAAGCCGCCAGCGGCACCTACGTGTTCAACGAACGCAAAATTCTCGACGCCTCGCACGTGGTGGTGTTCTGCGCGAAAACCGCGATGGACGACGCCTGGCTGCAGCGTGTGGTGGATCAGGAAGAGGCCGATGGCCGTTTCGCCACCCCGGACGCAAAAGCCGCTAACCACAAGGGTCGTACGTTCTTTGCCGATATGCACCGCAAAGAGCTGAAAGATGACGATCAGTGGATGGCGAAGCAGGTGTATCTCAACGTCGGCAATTTCCTGCTGGGCGTGGCGGCGATGGGTCTCGACGCCGTGCCGATCGAAGGGGTCGATTTTGCGATACTCGATGAGGAATTTGACCTGAAAGCCCAGGGCTACACCAGCCTGGTGGTGGTCCCGGTCGGCCACCATAGCGTGGAAGATTTCAACGCCACCCTGCCGAAGTCGCGTCTGCCGCAGTCGACGACCATTACCGAGATTTAATTCCCTTCTGCCGGGAACGCCCGGGCCATAGCGCAGCAGCGTCTCGCCCGGGACTTTCTTCCCCCCACTCTTTCCCCTCTTATTCTGCCGTTTGTGCCAGGTTTCTGGCGCTAATGAGCCCGCTTGTGCCAGGAATAACGACTTTAGTGTGAACCAGCCGATTTAATTAATTGATAAATAATACTTTTTATTTCTGGCACGCCCTTTGCTCTTAACAGATACCGCTATCTGGATGAAGGAGAAACCGGGTGAAACATATCTATGTGGCCAGCCACGGCCATTTTGCTCGCGGACTGGTGAACAGTTTGTCGCTGCTGATTGGCGACGAACACGGCGTTATCCCGGTCTGCGCCTATGACGAAGATATCGTGACCACCGAACAGCTGGAGCAAACCCTGGAGCATCTCATCGTCCAGGCGAATGGTGATGAAGTGGTGATCTTCACCGACCTGCTTGGCGGCAGTATCAACAATAGCGCCGTGAGCGTCTTGATGCGACATCGCAACGTTTTCGTGGTCGCCGGCATCAATCTGACTCTGCTGCTGGAGTTTCTGCTGTGCGAAGAAGCCACTACCGAGGCCGCGATTATCTACGCCACCAGCGCGGCGCGTGAATCCATTGTTTTCATCAATCCTCTAATAACACAACCATCCTCTGACCCACAGGGAGAATCTCATGATTAAACTCGTGCGCATTGATTATCGGCTGCTGCACGGCCAGGTGGTTTTTGCCTGGACCCGAGCGCTGGATATCGACCATATCATCGTCGCCAACGCCAAAGCCGCGGCGGATGCCTTCATTACGATGTCGCTTAACCTGGCAAAGCCAGCGGGCGTCACGCTGGACATCGCCACCGTTGAACAGGCGGCGGAAAAGCTTAACAGCGGCAAGTTGGATCATAAAAAAGTCATGGTGGTCCTTGGCAATACTGCGGAAACCCTCGCGCTAGTGGAAAAAATCCCGGGAATTAGCGCAATTAATTACGGTGGTCTGCCACAGAAGGAAGGGGCAAGACAATTCGGCAAGGCCATCTATCTGACCGACGAGGAAATCGCCCATAGCAGAGCGCTAAAAGAAAAAGGCATTCGGCTGGAGATGCGTCAGGTACCCGCCCACTCGGCTGAACTCCTTAACGACCAACTTTAACTTCGGAGGTCACTATGTTGCTCACCGCAACGTTACTCGGCCTGATCGCCGCCCTGGGGATACTTGATGGCCGCCTGCTTGGGGTATCAATGATCGATCGACCGCTGGTGATGTGCGCCCTCACCGGTCTGGTTTGCGGTAATTTGCATGAGGGGATTCTGATTGGCGCTACGCTGGAGCTTATTTTCCTCGGCAACGTCGCCATCGGCGCCGCGCACCCGCCAGATATCGTGACCGGCTCCGTATTGGCCACCGCGTTTTCGATCATGTCCGGCCGCGGTCCGGAGGCTGCGCTCACCATCGCCATCCCTGTCTCAATGCTGGCGCAGACGCTAGGCATCCTGGTGCGCGTGGTGAACGCCCGCTTTGGTCATCTGGCGGATCGCTATGCGGCACAGGGTAATACCCGAATGGTCGGCCTGATGCACCTCGCCGGTCCGACGCTACTCTATTTTTTAAACGGATTTCTACCGGTATTTTTTGCCATTCTGCTTGGTTCTTCGGCGGTAAGCTGGTTCCTGGAGGCCATTCCACCGGTGATAACCAACGGATTGATCGTCGCCAGTAAGATCCTGCCAGCGCTCGGCTTCGCCCTGCTGATCAGCATGATGCTCAGCAGCAAACTAATGCCGTACCTCGGTCTGGGATTTCTGATAGCGGCATATACCAAACTGGATATCATCGCCATTGCGCTGTTCGCTGTGGTGTTGGCATTTATCATCAGCCAGTTCCTTAATCTTAAGCAGCAGGAGAGCTAATCATGAGCGAAATGACGCAAACTGTGACTGGCGCTACCCAGCCGCAAAGCGATGACGCAAGCCGCATCACCGCCCGCGATTTACGCAGCGTGTTCTGGCGCTCCTTTACGCTACAGGGCTCGTGGAACTACGAGCGCCAGCAGCATATGGGCTACGCCTTTGCCATGTCGCCAGCCCTGAAGCGTATCTATCAGGACCCAACGGAGCTGGGGCGCGCCCTGCAGCGTCATCTGGTGCTGTTTAACACCACGCCCCATCTCTCGACCTTTATCTTCGGCCTGTCGATTGCCATGGAAGAAGAGAACCAGCGTAACCCCGAATTTAATGAGGAGTCGATAAACGCGATTAAAACCAGCCTGATGGGACCGCTGGCGGGCATCGGCGACTCCATTTTCTGGGGATCATTAAAGGTTATCGCCGCCGGGATGGGTATCTATTTCGCCCAGCAGGGCAGCCTGCTGGGACCGATACTGGCGCTGTTAGTTTATAACCTGCCGCATCTTTTGTGCCGCTGGTATGGCCTGAAGCTCGGCTACCGGGCGGGTACGACCTGGCTGATGAGAATTTACCAAAGCGGCCTTATGGACCGGGTGACCTATATCGCATCAATTGTTGGCCTCATGGTCGTCGGCGCGATGACCGCCAGCATGATAGATATCACCACCCCGCTCAGCTTTACCGCCGGGCAGACCACCATGAAGGCGCAGGAGTTTATTGACAAAATTCTTCCTTCGCTGCTGCCGCTGCTTTTCACCCTCGGGATGTACAAGTTGATCCGTAAGGGAGTCAATATTAACTGGATCCTGCTAGGAACCGTCGCGTTTGGCATGGCGGCCAGCGCGCTAGGCCTGCTTTAAGAAGAGGAATATCACCCATGCACGTAGAAGACTATATGAATGAAACACCCGCCCGTCTGCTCGCTATGCTGACGCAGACGCGGGAAGATCTCTGGCAGGCGGCGAAAGCGCTAACGGAGCGCGGCATCACGCGTATTATCCTGACCGGCTCCGGTACCTCTTATCACGGCGCGCTGACCGCCCGCTCGTTTATGCAGCAGTGGTGCGGGCTACCCGTTGATGTCTACTGGCCTTTTCTGCTGGATGATTCGGCGCTGACCCTCAGCGACAAAGCGCTGGTCATCGGCATTTCTCAGGGAGGCGGCAGCCTCTCTACCCTCGCCGCAATGGAACGCGCCCGGGCAGCCGGGCATCTCACCGCTTCCATGGCCGGGGAAGCGCCAGCCGTTATCGACCGGGCGGCAGATTTGGTCTTAACAGTACCCTGTGGAGAAGAGCGGGCTGGCGCTAAAACCAAAGGGTATCACTGCACCATACTTAATCTGATGCTGCTGGCGCTTGCTGTCGCCAGTCGCCAGCGGCGCCTGAGCGATGAGGAGCGCAAAGCGCTACTCATCCGCATGGATACCACGTTTAATCATTTGCCGACGCTCATTGAGGCCTCGCAGGCGTGGGTTCTCAATCATGCCCGACCGCTTATCGACAGCGCGGACATTCGCCTGACCGGTCCGGCAAGGCTGTTTGGCACCGTTCAGGAAGGTGCGCTAAAGATGCTTGAAACGCTACGCTGTCCGGTTGCCGGTTATGAATTTGAGGAGTTCATCCACGGGATCTATAACGCCTTCGACGAGCGCTCTACCCTGATCATGCTCGATCCGTTTCCCGATGAGCGTCAGGATCGCCTGGCGGAAATACTTGGCGGCTGGACTCAGCATATTTATCGCATTGGTCCACAAGTCGAAAATAACGGCAAAAATATGCCCTTCGCATTTATTAACGATCCCGACTTTGCGGTCTTTGAATATATCATTCCGTTACAAATGGTTTGTGCCCGACTGCCACCAGTGAAGGGCATCGATCCCGCGATACCGAAGGATCCGCAGTTCCACCAGAAAATGAAAAGTAAACAACCCAATTAATTGACGCATAGTAAAAGTTATCCGCTATTCAGCGGAGGACCCGTTACATCTCAAGGAGACCAATATGTCTATAGCTCATAAAAACGCACATACTATTATTCGCGATATTTTATCTAAGCAGCACATTGAGCGCGTATGGTTTGTTGGCTGCGGTGGTTCATTAACCGGTTTCTGGCCGGGGAAATATTTTCTCGATTGTGAAGCTAAAAAGCTGGCCGTCGGCTATGTTACCAGTAATGAATTTGTCCACGCGACGCCGAACGCGTTAGGTAAAAACAGCGTAGTGATCCTCGCCTCGCAGCAGGGCAACACCGCTGAAACGGTGGAAGCCGCCCGCATCGCGCGTCAGAAAGGCGCCGCCACTATTGGACTGGTATATACCCCCGGCACGCCGCTGTGCGAACACAGCGATTACACTATTGAATACTGCTGGGCGCGCTATCCCGAAACCGTCGATCCGACGCAGCAAAAAGCGGCATACAGCCTGTGGCTGGCGCTGGAAGTGCTTGCGCAAACTGAGGGATACGCCCATTACGATCAGATGGTCAGCGCCTTTGCCAGTTTTGAATCCGTGGTACGCGGCGCTCAGCAGCAGGTTCAGGCGGATGCGCGCCATTTTGCCGAAGCCTGGAAGAGCGAAAAGGTCATCTACATGATGGGCAGCGGCCCCTCATTCGGCGCCGCGCATCAGGAATCCATCTGTATTCTGCTGGAGATGCAGTGGATTAACTCCGCGAGCATCCATAGCGGCGAGTATTTCCACGGTCCCTTTGAGATTACCGAAGCGGGAACGCCGTTTATTTTATTAAAAAGCAGCGGCCGCACACGCCCGCTGGATGACCGCGCGATCCGCTTTATCGAACATTACCAGGGAAAACTGCAGATTATTGACGTGGAAAAGGTGGGAATCGACACACTGCACACCAGCGTGCGCGAATATTTCTGCGGCCTGCTGCACAACTGCGTACTGGATGTTTACAACCTGGCGCTGGCCACCGCCCGCAACCACCCGCTGACCACCCGCCGCTATATGTGGAAAGTCGAATATTGATTCGCTAGCCGCCTGCCAGCCCCGGCGTAATTCTCCGGGGCTGCGTTGAGAATTACCAGCTAAAATCTTCAATACGTAATTCAAAAATATCGTGAATATAGCCAATTTCCGCTACCGGTAGCGCCACGTTATAGAGTATTTTCAGGCGCTGGAACGAGTGATTCACCATGGCAATAAATTCGCCATGCTGGCGGGTAAATTGCTCAAGATCTTTATAATGGCTAATTTCATTACGCATTACCAGACGCTCAATCATACAGCTGAGATGCACATATAAACTGATAATTAAGTTATTATTAAAATGAAAACCAAGCGTATTTTGCCACTCAGCGATAATGGTTTCGATATGGCCCATGGTTTTTCCGGCATTCAGTATCGTCAGAGAGTTGACAACGTTATGCAGCGAAAACTCACGAACCATATTTTTATTAATCAGCGCAATTTGCTTTTCATTAAGATAGCCACTTAAGAGCTGACTCAGATGTCGATGCCCCTGCTCGCCAAGTAGTTCCTCAATGCCAACCCAGGGCACTCCGGCCAGCTGCGGGTCGTGGGTACCCACGACCGCAATAACTTCATACTGGTGGAGTAACGATACCGCCGTACGACTGTTTTTTAAGCGCGTATACTCGCAGGCGATGATGTTAATATCAAAATCGTTGAGCAGGCTCTTCTCCATCAGATTTTTAAATTTAAATGCGGTACCGATACCTGTAATACAGGTCACCAGCAGCGCACGCTCTTTTTTTTCTGCGGGCCAGAACACATCCCAACGCGACTGATTAAGCGGCACGATCTCTTCGGCGATTTGTTCGATGTTTTTTCCCAGCGCGATCTCGCTGGCAACGTTCAGCGCCATGCGGGTCGTTACGTTATCCACCACCACCAGCGGGCCGTGAATCACCGACAAAAGCGCATCGGCAATCTCCTTGGTGTAGCCCATATCAATAAGCACCATCACACCCGCACGCGTGTCCGTATGCTGGAGATAATCAACCACGGCGCGACTGACATCGTTAAACGCCACCTCCATCGGCATATCCATGGCCTGGTAGATCTTCTCGCCAATCAGGCGGTTGGCAACGCCGGCAATGCTGCTGGCGGTCGAATAACCGTGGGCGATTATCAGCGCTT
Source organism: Klebsiella sp. GL120222-02 (assembly GCF_003097195.1). Taxonomy (NCBI): domain Bacteria; kingdom Pseudomonadati; phylum Pseudomonadota; class Gammaproteobacteria; order Enterobacterales; family Enterobacteriaceae; genus Klebsiella; species Klebsiella sp. GL120222-02. The sequence goes on along the minus strand of NZ_QEQO01000004.1, from coordinate 364,406 downwards.
TCACTTTTCCGCCGCTGGTCGCATCAATCGCATTGCTGACGATAGCGGCAACCGCCAGGCGGTCAAGCGTATCGATGAGCAGATCGTATTTATTATTGACGACATCCAGTAGTTTCTCCGCGATACGCTGCGCCAGCCCCGCCGAGGAGTCCAGCCAGCGCTGCATCACCAGACGCACGGGCTCAGCAACGCTACGCGGCGCCAGAGGGAGGCTGGTGAGGTAGCGGCCGGTAAGATAAGCGAATTCGACATTTAGCTGAAGGTCATAATTGACAGCGATTGCTTTGCCCACATCTTCAATAAAGCGCAGCCGTTTGTCCTGCAGAGAGACCGTACTCTCCTGATTCATCAGCGCATCAAGATAGAGCGTCACGTTCTGATAAATAAGCTTTTCAAAGGTCCGCACGCTAATATTATCCTGAGCCAACTCCTCGCACAGGCTACAAATATTTTCCGTTAGCCGTTGGTATTCATGGTGACGACCAGAAAAAAGAGGCTGCGCGTCGCCATCGCGGTAAATCATAACCCGCTCGCTATTTTGCTGAAGGGAAAAAGGCGCATCCGCCAGTAATCGGTCGGGCAGCAAACCCGCTTTTATGTGTAAAAGACCGCTATCACGTTCGCCAAATGTCCAGGCGCTGGCGCAAATATTGCGAATCAAATTTTCCAGCCCACCGACATTTCCTTCAAGCGTTTCACGCATGAGCTGGCTGACGATTTCGCCATCCAACGCCAGATCGTGGTTCAAACGCTGGGCTTCACGGCGGAAAAAGTGGTGGATAAACGCCAGCCGCTCGAATTGGCCGCGTTCAGCGATCGGCAGAATTTTTACAATTACCGGAATACGGCGAATAAAGGTCGCCAGGAAATGTTTTTCCAGATCCTCGGTTGAAGCAAAAATTAGCCGCACCGTGGCGCTGCGCTCATCGGTGCTCTCCCCCAGCCGGCGCCAGCTACCGTTATCCATAAAATGAAACAGCTTTTCCTGACCTTCGGGCGGCAGCCGATGAACCTCATCGATAAACAACACCCCACCGTTGCTGGTCTCGATAAGACCAGGAACGGCTTTATCGGCGCCGGTAAAGGCCCCCTTCGCATGACCAAATAACTTCGAGGTCAGTAGTTCTGGATTATTCGCGTACTCGGCGCAGTTAAATACGGTAAAAGGCGCATCGGCAGGTAAAATGCCTTCATCTATTGCGTAGTGCCAGAGCTGGCGAGCTAGAAAACTTTTCCCAGTGCCAGTAGGGCCCCGCAGCAGCAGCGGCAGACCTGCGCCAGGGTAGCTGATGGCAGCCTTGCACTGGCGCAATGCTTCCTGCAGGCTGCCCTGCGCGCCAATCAGCTGCGCCAGACTATCCTGACGCTCCGCGCACAGCGCCTGAATGGAGGCGTATTCGCCGTGCCGAACCGCCAGGCGGTGATGATCGCGCAGAACGGTAACGGGTAAAAACAGCACCGGGCGACCATTCACTTTGACCACCCGCTGCTCGCGATGGAGATTATTCAGATGATGGCTGATGATGCTGCGTTTTTGCTTCAAGCTATCGGCAATGGCCATAGCGTTAAACTCGCCCAGCGCTTCCGCCGTCAGCGCTCGCCCGGCGATCCGTTGTTCTAGCTGGCGAAAAATCGACTCCTTGTTCATCTCGCTCCCCTGTCAAAAGCGTAAAATTCGCTTATACGACAATTCGCGCAGGACGTCGCTGCCGTCAGCCACACTTCTTTAAAAGCGCTTAATTTTTCATGGCTTAACGTTCCCCGCGTGCCAGATGCGCTCGGCATAGCGGCCAATCACCGCCAGCGAGACGGCAAGGATCAGGAAAAACAGCACTTTGTGCATCCCGTTCCAGAAAAACTCAAAGAAACGGGTATAGAGATTGATCGCAAGGAAGGTTAGTCCGAAGCCGCGCAGCATTCCGTCATCGGTTTTCAGGCTGATAAAAATGCAGACGCCGGCCGCTACGGCAAACAGCAGCCCCCACGGCAAGAGTCGCGCCTGGCTCACCTGGTACCAGCTGTCTGCGTCGTAATTGCCGAAAATCGACAGGATCCACAGCGCAATAAACAGGTACGTGAGGCCCATCGCCTTGCTGACGGTAAACAGCTGCCGCTGGCGAAGCAGGGATTGCGCGCCGTAGCAGAGCGCCAGCAGCGCGCCGCCGAACAGGACGAAGCGAATCGGGTAGTTCATGCCCAGCCAGTAGGCGCCCCACCCCGAGACGTAGCCGGTTTCCGCGCCGAACCAGTTGCCCAGCGCCAGCAGAAAAAAGAGCCACACCAGCCCGGAGCGGGCAATATAGCCGATGGCGCCGTAAATCACGCATCCGGCCAGAAACAGCGGTGCGATATGGCCGCTGCCGTTATCCAGCCGTTCGCCAAGCTGCCATAGCGACACGGCGGTAAAGACGACGCCCAGAAACAAAATCGCCTCGGTGCTGTAGTGCCATTGCGTTTCCCGTCGCTGGCGGCGAAAGCCCCAGCCGTAGCAGACGACTGCCAGCAGCGCAGGCAGCAGGATCCGCGTCAGCGCCGAGTGGCTGAACAGGCTCAGCAGCCACGCCACCAGCTCGCTGTCGGCGAACAGGCTGCCCAGAGCAATCAGCACGCAGGCCAGCGCGGTCCAGAAGGCATAGCGGCTCAGGCGCCGCCAGTCGAAGGGGGAGACGCGCAGCGTGTGCGCCAGCCGCTGACTGTCCGACGGGGTTAACTCCCCGCTGGCCTGCCAGGCGTTCAGCGCGCGCTGAATAATGCGCTGCTCTTTTCGGGTTACGTTCATAGGCATTCCTTGAGACTGATGACAAACCTGTTTTCGCTAATGTGCTCGCCTTTCTGCCGGGTGGCGGCGTACGCCTTACCCGGCCTACAAACCCAAATCACCGCGGGTCCTGGGGCTGCTGAAACTGCCGATGCTGGCGGCCTCAACATCGCTGAGACGTTCCCGGCAGGCCGGGGCAGCCCGCATGGATGCGGGCTGAGGGCCGTGTTTTGCACGGACGCTGCCTCGGCCCGACCCGAAGCCTGCAGGGATAAGTCGAAGGTACCACGCAGTGGCGATGTTGCTGGCCGGAGCCCGGGGGTACAGGGGGCGGCGGCGACTGGCCGCCCCCTGTGCGCTCCCTGCGCCATGAGTGACATAACGCAGAAGGCGTATCGGGAGCGCAATGTGTGCTGAAGTCGTAGATCACATACAGGACTTCCCGACAGTGCTTTCCCTACCCCTCTCCCGGAGGGTAAGGGAACCGTCCAGCAGCGCCGGCCGGGAATACCCGAAGATGGCACATTGCCAGCCATCTGATTCCTTGTGATTAATGTTGGTCCAGCCACGCCAGCGCCTGCTCGCCCGCCTCGTCCATCGGCAGATAGACCAGCAGGCGCGAACCGTTGCGCGGCGCCGAATACCAGTACATCTGCTGCAGACTGAATCGCCCGAGCTGCGGGTGGTTAAAATGTTTAATCTGGTTTTCCACACCGCGCACCTCGTAGCGCTGATGCCACAGCGTTTCAAACTCCGACGAGGCAGCGAAAAAGCGCGCCAGCTTGTTTTCCCACGCCGGATCGCCGCGGTGCTCGGCCATCGCGGCGCGAAAATAAGAGACGAAGGTCGGCAGCACATCGCGATTTTCGATCCGGCTGCGCCAGGTCTCATGGGTCAGATAGAGATAAATACAGTTGCGATCTTCTTCCGGGAGGGTGGCGAAATCGATGCCCATCAGGCGGCAGAAGCTGTCGTTCCAGGCCACAATATCAAAGTTCGGTTTCTGAATGCTGGCCGGCTGCGGCATCAGGCTGTCCAGCATCCGGCGGGTGCCGGGGCTGATGCCTTCGCACACCGTCACCTGGGTGGCTTCCGGCGGGGTCAGCCCCGCCAGTACGAACAGGTGCCGGGTCTCCAGCGGACTGCACTGCAGGGCATTCGCGACCCCCACCAGCACCGCCTCCGACGGATTCACCTCCCGCCCCTGCTCCAGCCAGGTGTACCAGGTGACGCCGACGTCGGCGAGCATCGCCACCTCTTCCCGACGCAGGCCCGGCGTGCGCCGGCGGCCCACGCGGGGCAACCCCAGGCGCTGCGGATCGAGGCTTTCGCGGCGGGCGCGCAAAAATGCCCCCAGCTGTTTGCGTCGATCGTCCGGCACGGCGATCGTCAACTCCCGTTGCGGCATCGTGGTCATCACCCCTCCAGCATAGTAGTGCCAGTACCAGTATAGACAGGAACTGGTACCCGTTTAATTTATCGGTAATGCTACGTCGGTCTGCTGAATGACGCAATGGAGAATCCCATGAATACGTCTGCTGTTTCACCCGGCCGCGCCGGTCTGTTGCTGCTGCTGGGCGGCCAGATGCTGCCGCTTATTGACACCTCGATCACCAATGTGGCGCTGGACGCCATCACCCACACCCTGGCGGCCAGCGCCACGCAGCTGGAGCTTATCGTCGCGCTCTACGGCGTCGCCTTTGCCGTCTGCCTGGCGATGGGCAGTAAGCTTGGCGATAACTATGGCCGCCGGCGCCTGTTTATGTGGGGCGTCGCCCTCTTTGGCATCGCTTCCCTGCTGTGCGGGATGGCGAACAGCATCAGCGCCCTGCTGGCGGCCCGCACCCTGCAGGGCGCCGGGGCGGCGCTGATTGTGCCGCAGATCCTCGCCACCCTGCACGTGACCCTCAAAGGCCCCGCCCACGCCCGGGCCATCAGCCTGTATGGTGGGATCGGCGGGATCGCCTTTATTGTCGGACAGATGGGCGGCGGCTGGCTGGTATCGGCGGACATCGCCGGGCTGGGCTGGCGCAACGCCTTTTTTATCAATGTGCCGATCTGCCTGCTGGTGTTGGCTCTGAGCCGCCGCTATGTGCCGGAAACCCGTAGCGAGACGCCGTCGCGTATTGACTGGCAGGGCACGCTGTACCTCGCGCTGATCCTCTGCTGCTTGCTGTTCCCGATGGCCCTCGGTCCGGAGCTGCACTGGCCGCTGTGGCTGCAGCTGATGCTGGTGGCGGTCCTGCCGCTGCTGTTCGCCATGCGTCAGAGCGCCCTGCGCCAGCAGCAGCGCGGCGACCATCCCCTGCTGCCGCCGCGTCTGCTGCAGTTGACCAGCATCCGCTTCGGGATGGCCATCGCCCTGCTATTTTTCAGCGCCTGGTCCGGCTTTATGTTCTGCATGGCGCTGACCATGCAGGAGGGGCTGGGGATGGCGCCGTGGCAGTCCGGCAATAGCTTTATCGCCCTCGGCGTGGCCTATTTTATTTCGGCGCTGTATGCCCCGCGGCTTATCGCCCGCCACAGCATGGGGCGGATCCTGTTGACTGGTCTGGCGGTGCAGATCGCCGGGCTACTGCTGCTGTGCGCCACCTTCTCCCGCTTCGGCATCGCCACCACCGCCCTGACGCTGGTCCCCGCCACGGCGCTGATCGGCTACGGTCAGGCGCTGATCGTCAACAGCTTTTACCGGATTGGCATGCGCGATATCAGCGCCAGCGACGCCGGGGCCGGGAGCGCCATCCTCAGCACCCTGCAGCAGGCGACCCTCGGTCTCGGACCGGCTATCCTTGGTTCGCTGTTCCTGGCGCTGGCCCGTCGCGGCGGCGGAAACTATCCGCAGGCGCTGATTGATTTTCTGCTGGTCGAGGTGGCCATGATGCTGTTGCTGGGGGCGATCGCGCTGTGGCTGCGCCATCATCTCAACCGACAGCCTGCGACGGTAGCGTCGTAATACCGGCGGCGGTGATTTGCATAATAGCTATCCAGCGGTCATCATACCCGCTGGATATTCAGGAGACGTTATGCAGGAATTAATATCGCAAATTGCCGCCTTAGGAATCGAAATAACCCCCACCCGCTCGCTGATGATTATCTTCGGCATTATCTTATTCACCGCCGTGGTCGTGCATCTGATATTGCACAAAGTGGTCCTGCGCGCGTTCGAAAAACGGGCGTTGGCCAGCAGCCATCTGTGGCTGCAAATCATCACGCAGAATAAACTCTTTCACCGACTGGCCTTTACCCTGCAGGGGATCATCGTCAACGTGCAGGCGGTGCTGTGGCTGCAAAAAGGCAGCGAGGCCGCGGAAATATTAACCACCGTGGCTCAGCTATGGGTGATGATATATGCCATGCTGTCCTTCTTCTCGCTGCTGGATGTGATCTTAAAGCTGGCGCAGAAATTTCCCGCCGCCTCACAGCTGCCGCTGAAGGGCATATTCCAGGGGATTAAGCTGGTGACGGCGATTATTATCGGCATCCTGATTATTTCCCTGCTGATAGGCCAGTCACCGGCGATCCTGATTAGCGGGCTCGGCGCGATGGCCGCGGTGCTGATGCTGGTGTTTAAAGATCCGATCCTCGGTCTGGTGGCCGGTATCCAGCTCTCTGCCAACGATATGCTCAAGCTTGGCGACTGGCTGGAGATGCCGAAGTACGGCGCCGACGGCGCGGTGATCGATATCGGCCTCACCACGGTGAAGGTACGCAACTGGGACAACACCATCACCACCATTCCAACCTGGTCGCTGGTCTCCGACTCGTTTAAAAACTGGAGCGGCATGTCGGCCTCCGGCGGCCGCCGCATCAAACGCAGCCTCAACATCGACACCACCAGCATTCATTTTCTTGATGAACAGGAGCAGCAGCGCCTGATCCGGGCGAAGTTGCTTAAGCCCTATATGGATTCGCGCCACGAGGAGATTAGCGCCTGGAACCAGCAGTACGCCGGGGAACAGTCGGTTCTCAATGAGCGGCGAATGACCAATGTCGGCACCTTCCGCGCCTATCTGCAGGAGTATTTACGCCATCATCCACGCATCCGCCAGGATATGACCCTGATGGTGCGCCAGCTGGCGCCGGATGCCAACGGGTTGCCCATCGAGATCTACTGCTTCACCAACACCGTGGTGTGGGCGGAATATGAGGGGATCCAGGCGGATATTTTCGACCATGTCTTCGCCGTGGTGGAGGAGTTTGGCTTACGCATTCATCAAACGCCCACCGGCAACGACATTCGCGCGCTGGCGGGCGCCTTCTCCCGCTGATCCTCAGGCGCTGGCGCGGGCTATCACGCGCCAGTCCATCATCACCCGCTCGACGGCGGCGTCGGGATCGTCGATGCGTTTCATTAACAGATCCACCGCCGTGCGGCCGATCGCCCGGGAGGGCTGTTCGACGGTGGTCAGCTGCGGGGAGACCACTTCCGCCAGCTCGGTGCCGTCGAAGCCGATCACCGCGATATCCTCCGGCACCCGCAGTCCGGTCTGGGCGATCGCCCGCAGCGCTCCGGCGGCAAGCGAGTCCGAAACGGCAAAAACCGCGTCGGGCTGCTCGTCTTGCGACAGCAGTTGCTCCATCGCCCGTTTACCGGCCGCCGCGCTAAGATCCTGCGCGTAAGTCACCTGCTGATACACCAGACCGTGCACGTGCAGCACGCTTTTATAGCCGCGCTCGCGCAGACGGGCATAGCGATAGCTCAGGTCGTGATTAATGAGCGCAATGCGGCGGCGGCCGCTATCGGCCAGTCGGGACACCGCCCCCTGAGCCGCCTCGACGTCGTTAATCCCGACGCAGGAGATGCTGCCGGTGTCGGCATACTCCGCGCACTGCACCCAGGGCGCATCGCCAATCATGGTGGTCAGTTCCGGCAGGCTGGAGAGCGCGTTCATGGTAATAATGCCGTCGACCATTTTGCCGGAGAGCAGCTGCAGGCCCGAGGTCGAGCGGGCCAGATCCGACCCGGAGTTACACAGCAGAATGCGGTAGCCATTCTTCTCCGCCTCTTCTTCTATCCCTTTCACCACCTCGGCGCAAAAGGGGTTAGCGATATTGGAGACCATCACCAGGATCATATTGCTGCGAGCGGTTCGCAGCTGACGCGCCAGCAGGTTCGGCTGATAGTTGCTCTCTTTGATCGCCTGCAGCACGCGCTCACGGTTTTTGGCTTTTACCGTATCGCTGTTGTTCAGCACCCGCGACACCGTGGCCACCGAGACGCCGGCCAGACGAGCAATTTTCTGAATAGACATAAACCCTGCACTTCCTGCGATAGAGGTGGATCCTGCAGGCTATCATAAATGACCTCTGGTCAGCCTGCCAGCCTGGCGCGAAAGCGCGGGAACGCACGAGAAAACTATTAAAAATCAGGGCTTCTCTCCCACGCCGTTAACGCGCATCCTTTTGCCGTTCCACCCGGTTCGCGCTCTGGCGACAGCCCCCCTGGCGCCCTATTTCTTCGTTTATGATTAAGGATGATATCTCCATGAGGCTCTCCACCGCGGTTCTCGCCCTCAGCTGTGCCCTGGCAACGATCACCGGCTGCACCTCGTCAAAATCGTCACCGGAACGCCACGCTTACGCGTTTGTCGCCCACCGCTCCGATTTTGTCGGCGGCAATTTCACCGTCAACCGCCAGGAAAATTACCGTTTAAACCTGCCGACCTTCACGGCAATGTACGCCCGCGGCCAGCAGGATAAAGCCGCTGGCATGAGTGAAAGCGACGCCCGCCGCACCGCTGAGGCCATCAAACAACAGGCGGCGCAGGGCACCCGCACCGAGCACGCCTTTACCGGCAACGCCAGCGACAAATGGGATAATGCGATGGAAAATAAAGATGCCGTCCTGTTCGGCAACGAGCTCTCCGGTGCCTATCTCGACGGCTATCTTGGGGTGAAATAATCCTGCGCCCCGCCTGCGCTCAGCGTTCGACGCTGACCCAGCGCTGCTGCTGATGGCTTTTGACGATCGCCTCGATGATGTACATCACATCGGCGCCGTCGTCGAAAGCGGCGAAGCGCCGGGCCCCGGCCTCCGGCATCTTCCCGGCGCGCACCGCCTGATAAAAATGCCCCATCATATTCTTGAAGGCATCCGGCCAGCCCTCAATATGGCCGCCGGGATAATGGGCGCTGGCGGCGGCCTCCGGCCGCAGCAGGCTCGGGTCGTCGCTGAGCAGGCGATCCGGCTGCTCGCGGTGGCCGATCCACAGTCGCTGGGGCACTTCCTGATCCCAGGCCAGAGAACAGAGGCTGCCGTTAATCTCCACCGCCAGACGGTTTTTCCGCCCGGCGCTCACCTGGGAGACCATCAAGCTGCCTTTGCTGCCATCGTCAAAACGCAACAGCACCGAGCCAAAGTCCTCAGTATCGACAGGCCGGGTTTCATATGCCTGCGCCTCGTGAACGGCGCTGAAGGTCGCTTTACCATTGACCGGCGCTTTACGCGTTGGCCAGACAATCGACAGATCCGCCATCACCTCGACAATCCGCCGACCGGTCATAAACTGTACGGTATCGCACCAGTGGGAGCCGATGTCGGCCACCGTCCGCGACGCGCCCCCCTGCGCCGAATCGACCCGCCAGTTGTAGTCGGTCTCCAGCAGCATCCAGTCCTGTAAATAGCTGCCGTGCGCCGCGAAGATCCTGCCGACCTCGCCATGGCGGATCATCGCCGCCGCCTGCTGGACCATGGCGAACTGGCGATAGACGAAGCTGACGCCATGCACCACGCCGGCCCGGGCGGCAAGCGCCACCAGCTCCCGCGCCTCCTCCGCCGTCATACACAGCGGCTTTTCCGAGAAGACGTGCAGCCCGGCGGCGAGGATCTGCCGGTTAATCTGGGCATGCAGATGGTTCGGCGTACAGTTATGCACCACCTGCAGCCCCGGATGGGCCAGCAGCGCCTCCACGCTGTCGTAGGCATGGGCAATGTTCAGCGCCTGCGCCTTGCGCTGCGCCGCCTCAAGGCGGCTGTCGCACAGCGCCACGACCTCGACATCTCCCAGCCGCCGCAGCGCCTCCAGATGCGCCGGGCCAATAAACCCTGCCCCGATTATCGCAACCTGAATCATGTTATTCCCTCCCGCCGGCGGCAAAGTCATCGAAGGCCCGTCCGGCAACGGGAATGATATGGCGGCGGATAAACTCGCTGCCCTCGCGCGCGCCGGTCTCGGCGTCCTTCAGGCAGCACTCCCACTCCAGCACCGCCCAGCCGTCAAAATCATATTCGGTCAGCTTACTGAACACCCCTTTGAAGTCGATCTGCCCGTCGCCAGGAGAGCGGAAACGCCCGGCCCGCTGCTGCCAGGGCTGGTATCCGCCATAGACGCCATTGCGCCCGTTGCGGCGAAATTCGGCGTCCTTGACGTGAAACGCTTTAATACGCGAGTGATAGATATCGATATAAGTCAGATAGTCCATCTGCTGCAGATGCAGGTGGCTCGGGTCATAGAGCATATTGCAGCGCGGATGGTTATCCACCAGCGCGAGAAAACGCTCAAAGGTCACGCCATCGTGCAGATCTTCGCCGGGGTGGATCTCATAGCAGACATCGACGCCCTGTTCGTCGAAGTGGTCCAGCAGCGGCCGCCAGCGCCGGGCCAGTTCGGCAAAGGCCTCATCCAGAAGCGGCTGATTGTGCGGCGGCCACGGATAAAAAAAGGGCCATGCCAGCGCCCCGGAAAAGGTCGCATGCGCCTTCAGCCCCAGGCGGCCGGAGGCCACTGCCGCCTGGCGCACTTTCTCCACCGCCCAGCGCTGGCGCGCCTGCGGATCGCCATGTAGCGCGGCTGGGGCAAAGGCGTCAAACGCCGCGTCATACGCCGGATGCACCGCCACCAGTTGCCCTTCAAGATGAGTGGACAGCTCGCTGATGACCAGCCCATGCTCCGCCAGGGTGCCGCTGACCTCGTCGCAGTAGGTCTGGCTCGCCGCCGCCCGCTCGACATCAAAAATCGCCGGGTGGTTGCAGGGGATCTGCAATGCCCGGTATCCCAGGCCGGCGGCCCACTGCGCCACCCCCGCCAGCGTGTTAAACGGCGCCTGCGGGCCAATAAACTGCGCCAGAAAAATGCCCGGTCCCTTAATCGTTTTCATACCCCCTCCTGAAAAATTAGTGCGGCTCTTTCTCGTTGTACTGGAAAGAGAAAAGGAAAATCAGCGCGATAACCGCGGCGGCCACCGCCGGGATCCACCAAAAGGTCACCCAGGCCTGCGGCACGCTCTGGCCGGCCACCAGATGGTTATACAGCGCGCCGGAGATCTGCGAGCCCAGCAGCATGCCGATCCCGTAGGTGAACATCACAATCATGCTCTGCGCCTGGCCTTTGACCTTCTCGCCCGCCACGCGGTCGGTGTAGATAAAGCCGACGACAAAGAAAAAGTCATAGCACACGCCGTGCAGCAAAATGCCCAGATAGAGCAGGAAGCGCCCCTCTTCGCTGACCCCGAGGGCAAAAAAGGCGTAGCGGACAAACCACGCCACCATGCCGATGAGCAGCATATATTTCACCCCGAGGCGACGGAACAGCAGCGGGATCACCAGCATAAAGACGATCTCTGACATCTGGCCGAACGACATCGCGGTGCTGACATCCTTGACGCCGGCATCCGCCAGATACGACGCGGTATAGGCGTAATAGGTGCCTAACGGCACGGAAATTAAGGTGGCGCAGAGGGAGAAAATCAGGAAGTGACGGGTTTTCAGCAGCGCGAAGGCGTCCGCGCACAGCAGATCGCGAAACTGCACCGGCATGCCTTTGGCCGGCGCCGGGGTATGGGGCAGCGTCAGGCTGTAGATCGCCAGCGCCACCGAACAGAGCGCCGCCACGGTGAAGATGCCGGTGGTATCAGAGATGCCGGTCACCCCGATGCAGATCCCGGCGATAATCCAGCCGATGGTGCCGAACACGCGGACCACCGGGAAGGTTTTATCGATATTGGCCAGGCTGTGGAACGCAATATTGTTGGTCAGCGCCAGGGTCGGCATATAGCACAGCGTATAGCCGAACAGCAGGCCAATCAGCAGGGCGCCGTTCTGCGCCACCAGCGCCTGGGGGACAAACCACAGGATCGCCGCCCCGGCCAGGTGCATCACCGCCATCACCTTCTGCGAGGCGAAAAAGCGGTCCACCAGCATCCCCAGCACAAAGGGGGACAGGATGGAGGCGATCGGCCCGGCGGAGAACGCATCGCCGATCAGCAGTGACATCTCATAGCGGGTCATCACCAGCCCCAGGGTCACCGACCAGCTGCCCCAGATAAAGAACTGCATAAACATCATTAACGACAACCGCGGCACCAGAAAACGGTGGCTCACGCGGACACTTTCCCGACCTTCTGTTGTTGTGACCATGTTGCTCGCCCTCAGAAAAGTAATCGATTACAAAATCGCTCAACACAAAAGTAATCGATTACAAAAAGAAGATCGTCAGGCAAATTCCCCACCTGCGAAGAGGATCACAATAAAAAGGCAGGCAGCCCCGCCGGACGGCGGGACGTCTCGCTTACGCCGGGCGGCGCAGCAGTTTGAAGGCGATAAACAGGAACAGGATCCACACCGGCAGCAGGATTGCCGACAGGCGCATGCCGTCGATAGTGCACATCAGCACCAGAATCAACCCAAGGAAAGCAATGCAGAAGTAGTTGCTGGCGGGCGCCAGCAGCGCTTTGAACTTCGATTCACGCCCTTTGCGGCGCTGGGCGGCACGGAACTTCAGGTGCGCCATACAGATCATGATCCAGTTCAGGAGCAGCGTCGCCACCACCAGGGCCATCAGCAGCCCCAGCGCTTCATGCGGCAGCAGGTAGTTCAGCACCACCACCAGCGAGGTAATGACGCCTGACAGCAGCAGCGAATTCACCGGCACGCCGCGTTTGCTGACGCGGGCGAGGAACGTCGGCGCATTGCCCTGCACCGACAGGCCGAACAGCATCCGGCTGTTGGAGTACACACCGCTGTTATAGACCGACAGCGAGGCCACCAGAATGACGAAGTTCAGCGCGGAGGCCACCATGTTGCTGTCGAGATGATGGAAAATCATCACAAACGGGCTGCTGTCGGATTTGATCTCCACCCACGGGTAGAGCGCCAGCAGCACCACCAGCGAACCGATATAGAACAGCAGGATACGATAAACCACCTGGTTCACCGCTTTCGGGATGCTCTTTTCCGGGTTTTGCGCTTCGGCGGCGGTGATGCCGATAAGTTCCAGCCCGCCGAAGGAGAACATAATCACCGCCAGCGACAGAATAAGACCGTGCCAGCCGGTGGCGAGGAAGCCGCCGTGTTTCCACAGGTTGTCGAACCCGGCTTTGCTGCCGCCGTGGCCGCCAAACAGCATCCACAGGCCAAAGGCAATCATGCCGATAATCGCCAGCACCTTAATCAGTGCGAACCAGAACTCCGCTTCGCCATACAGACGGACGTTGACCAGGTTGACGGCGTTAATAATGAGGAAGAAGGCCGCCGCCCAAACCCAGGTGGGCACGTCGGGGAGCCAGTACTGCATGTAGATCCCGGCGGCGGTCAGCTCCGCCATCCCTACCAGCACGAACATCACCCAGTAGTTCCAGCCGGACAGGAAACCAGCGAACGGGCCCCAGTATTTGTAGGCAAAGTGGGCAAAGGAGCCGGATACTGGCTCTTCCACCACCATCTCGCCCAGCTGGCGCATGATCAGAAAAGCGACAATCCCGGCCACGGCGTAGCCCAATAAGACCGCCGGGCCAGCCATTTGAATCGCAGGACCAATGCCAAGAAACAGGCCGGTACCAATCGCGCCGCCAAGGGCGATAAGTTGAATGTGTCGGTTCTGTAAACCGCGATGAAGCGTCGGGCCGCTCTCTTCTACGGCATCCGACGACGTTGACGCGTCTTTCACGTCGTTCCCCTGTGTGTTTTTGTGAAGGGGCACCTTTTATCACTTAGGGGGAATTGTCGCAAGTTGCGCGGGGCGAGCGTCAGCCGCCCGCCCCGCTTTTTTAGCGTCAGAAGTCGTAGCTCATTGAGACGCGCACGGTACGCGGATCGCCTTCGAACAGATAGGTACCGGTATCGTCAATGCCAGACCAGTACTTCTCGTTGGTCACGTTGGTCACCCCGACGCGCCAGGTCATTTCGTTCTGGTCGGCGTTCAGGCGCATACGATAGCGCAGGCCTAAATCCAGGGTGGTGTAGCTATCCAGCTTCTTGGTATTGGCCGCATCGGCATACTGCGACCCGCTATGATTGACGCGCGCGGTGGCGGTCAGGCCTTCCACCGGCTTGATATCATACTCGGCGCCGAGCACTGCGTAGAAGTTAGCCACCCCGATGGCATCTTTACCGTCGGTTGCGCCTTTAGCGGTTTTAGTTTGTTTGGCATCCAGCCACACCGTACTGGCGTTAAGACGCAGCCCCAGCATCGGCTCGCCGAAGACGTTCATCTCTACGCCGCGGTTACGCTGCTCGCCGTCGAGGCCGTAATTGCCAGCGGTATCGGAAATAGCGTTCGGTTTTTTGATTTCAAACAGCGCCAGCGATCCGCCGATCGTTCCGTAGTCGATCTTGACGCCCACTTCGTCCTGCTTCGAGTGCGCGATCCCGGTACTCTGCCCGGCATTGGCCGCCGTCGTCGGCGCCACAGAGCCCGGCTGCAGCGCTTCGGTATGGTTAGCATACAGCGACAGCTGCTCCCACGGCTTGTACACCAGGCCAAACGTCGGCATCCAGCGGCTTTGGTTATAACGCGAAGAAGTATCTTCCAGCCCGGTGGCGTTGCTGTAGTTGCGCACAACCACTTTCTGATGACGAGCGGCGGCGGTAAACAGCACTTTATCGTTAAAGAAGCCGAGGGTATCACTCAGCAGCCAGCCCTGCGTACGGCTGCGCGAGGTGACCAGCGGATCGTGGTAGTTGCCGCCAAAATAGGCGTTATCCGGCATCGCCACATCACGGTTGTCATAGATATTGGTGGTCGGATTCTTCGCCGACATCCGCCAGGCGGTAGCATCGGTATGCACCTGCGCCGCATAGCCGAGGTTCACCTTATGCGAAATCGCGCCGGTATTGAAATCGCCGCGTACCCCGCCCATGCCGCTGATCGCGTCAATAATGCGGTTAGTATCCAGGCGGCCCACCGTCGCATCGCCGTTTTTATTCAGAAGCTTCGGCGCGCTGTAGGTGCCAATTTCATGCGAATGCTGGCCGCCGAGGGCGCTGTATACCGTCCAGCTATCGGTCAGGTCATATTCTGCCTTCGCCATGCCGAATTCGCTTTCGATATCGCTATAGCCCCACTTCTGGCTGTAGTTTTTGCTGTTGTCCGGCAGCGCCGGAACGAAATCCACGCCGCTGATATTGACGCCCATCGTACCGCCGTGGAACGTTTTCTTCTGGTAGCCGAAATCGAGCGAGGAGCGGAAACGGTCGCCGCGGTAATCAAGCCCCAGCGAAGCCAGCGTAGTACGACGTTTATCATTATCGATAGCGCCTTCACCCTCGCGATGCACCAGGTTGACCCGGGCGCCGAACTGGTTGTTGTCGCCGAAACGGCGTCCCAGGTCGAGGGTGCCGCCCACCTGAGAATCAGAGGTATAGTCGACGCCAACGCGCGCGGTCGGCAGATCTTCCGCCCGTTTCGGCTCAAGGTTAATCATCCCGCCGACGCCGCTGCTGGCCGCACCGTTAAGCAGGCTGTTAGCTCCTTTGAAAATTTCAACGCGCTCCAGCATCTGGGTGTCCATCACCTGACGCGGCACCACGCCCGCCAGGCCGCCCATGGTCATGTCATCGCCATCGAGCTTAAACCCGCGGATTCGATAGGTCTCGGCGAAGTTGCCGTAGCCCTGTACGGCCTGCACGCCAGCGTCGTTACTGACGACATCGGCGATGGTTTTCGCCTGCTGATCCTGAATCAGCTTCGAGGTATAGCCGATAACGTTAAAAGGAACGTCCATCGCCTTTTGTTCGCCAAGCATCCCCAGACGGCCGCCGTGAGCGATCTGCCCGTCGAGGAATGCCGGAACCACCAGGTCGCCGCCGGATTTAAAATCGCTGGTTTCGTTAGCCTCGACGATGAGGCTCTCTTCGCCAGGTTGCTTCGCGGCGGCAGCGTCCGCGGCCATCGCCGTTTGACTGGCAGCGCCGATGGCTAAGGCCAGCAGCGTTTTACGCAGCGGGAAGGATGAATAGTGCGTGGTGTGCATAATTTGCCCCATGGATGAGGATAAATGAATCAAAGGGCCCGTCGCCGGACCCGTTATTTTTATTGCGCGTTCAGGTCAATGCGTACGACGCTGTCCGGGCCTTTTGTGGAGTGGTCTTTATTGAAGGGCTGTTTGACGGTGACAAATAGCGTCTGACCATCGGCGGAAAGCAGCAGGCTGTTGGGATTGGCCGGCAGCGCCCAGCTTTTCTTCAGCGTGTAGCGGCTGGCGTCAAGGCTGATAACCTTGCCGGATTCACGCTGCGAAATATAAATTTCGTGGCGTTTCTTATTGAACTGCACTGCCAGCGAATCGCCGACGTCGAGCTGTTTAAGCAGCTTGCCGCTGTGGATATCCAGCACCAGAGTGGTTTTCGCTTTCGAGTTATCAGTCACAAACAGGCGGCCGGTGTCGCTATCTTCGGCCATATTAAGCAGCAGCGCTGGCTTGTCGCCCAGCGGCTTCCAGCGCTGTTCAATGCGCTGGTTATGTGGGTTGATCACCAGAATTTCACCGCTGCCGTTAGCGGCGTACACGCGACCGGTTTGTGCGGAGTAGTGCAGGCCGGTCATCCATTTACCGGTATTTTTAATCCGCGTTTTCAGCTTCAGAGTGGTGGCGTCAACCACCCAGATTTGCGCCGGGTCGGCGACCGCACCAACGTAGAGAGTATTATTCAGCAACAGCAGCTGACGGGCCCCATAAGGGCGACCTTTTTCGTTGCGCTCGCTGAACAGCAGGCGGTTTTTTACCTTGCCGGTGGCGGTGTCGATAGCGCTGATGCCGCCGTCAAGCGAATTGCTGACATACAGCGTTTTACCCTCCGCAGAGAGCTGTAAAGCGAAGTTTTTCAGATCGGTGTGCGTCAGGCCGATGGTATTGAGGGTGTGCGGATCCAGTGTGTAGACCGCCCCGCCCTGCACATTTTTAAAGCCTTCGGCGCTGGCGACGTACAGCGCATCACCCTGCGGGCTTAACGCCATCTCGTACAGCCCTTCCGCTAGCTGGCGCTGCAGCGGTTGCGCCACGTTAGGGGCTGGCGAGTCGACAACCGGTTGGGAAACGGCAGAGGAATGAGGCGTCGCGCAGCCGCTTAACGCCGCGCTGATGGCCAGCGTCAACGTCGGAAGTGTGTATTTCATTGGATCAACCCTATAAAAAATCAATGACCCGATGGACGCGCAGCGACCGATATTGTCTGTTTCCAGCCTGCTGTCTTTACGTCACCCTACGCCTTCGCGACTCTTAGTGAACGACTCACTGGCGCAGCTCGAACCTTGCCAAAATTACGAATGAAAAAGAGAATGAGAACTATACTCATTATCCAATGTCAAACAAGTCCTGGCGGGCAAAAAAGATAATCTGCTGATTTTTTTTACGGCAATGGCGGATTACGAGGGGAAGACAGGATCCGTGACGGGAAAAGAGTCCCGGAAGCGATGCCGTGCACCGCCCGGGTTGCAGGCCAGAAGGCACACGATGTGTTGCCCATCTGGCGCAAAGCGACACATGACAGCGCTATGTCGCTGAACGGCGATTAATAGCGCACCATCACCGACTTCAGCTCCGTATAATCATCGATAAACGCGCTGCCGAATTCGCGCCCGATGCCCGAGCCCTTCATGCCGCCGAACGGTACCGCCGGGTCGAGGAAGGTATGCATATTGACCCACACGATGCCGGCCTCAATCGCCTCCGAGTAGCGCAGCGCCAGGCGGATATTATCCGACCAGACGCTGGCCGCCAGGCCATATGGCGACGCATTGATCCGCGCCAGCGCCTCTTCTTCACTGCGATAGCCGATAAAGCTGCATACCGGACCGAAGGTCTCCTCGCGCATCAGGGTGCTCTCTTCGCTGCGGACTTTGACCGCAGTCGGCTGCAGGAAATACCCCTCTCCCGGCAGCGCTTCGCCGCCGCAGACGATGGTATCCCCCTCGTCGCGCGCGGTCTGGATCAGTTTGAGCACTTTCTCGTACTGCTGGCGGTTGGCCAGCGGCCCCATCAGCGTCTGTTCATCCAGCGGCGATCCCGGCGCGAAGGCGCTGAGCTTGTCTTTCAGCAGCGCCAGCACTGCATCCAGTTTGCCCTGCGGCAGATAAAAACGCTCCGCAGCGGCGCAAATCTGCCCCTGGTTCAGGTAGCCGGCTTCAATAATGCCGTTGACCATCGCCTCCGGCGTTAGGTCATCGAGGAACAGCGCGGCGTTTTTGCCCCCCAGTTCAAGGGTCACCCGTTTACCTGACGCGCAGGCCGACTGCTGGACTTTTTCACCGGTGGCCACCGAGCCGGTGAAGCTCACCTTGGCGCAGGCCGGATGCGTCATCAGCCGCTGGGCAATCTCGCCGCCGGTGCCGTTGACCACGTTAATCACCCCATCCGGGATACCCACCGCTTTCGCCAGCTCCGCCACGCGCAGCAGCGTCAGCGGCGTATACTCGCTCGGTTTGAGGACGATGGTGCAGCCGCAGACCAGGGCCGCCGCCAGCTTCCAGATGGCAATCATGATGGAGAAGTTCCACGGCACGATGCCGACCACCACCCCCAGCGGCTGGCGGCGGGTGAAGGCGGTATATTTCTCACCGTTCATGGAGGGGAGCGAGATATCCAGCGTTTCGCCGGTGACTTTCCCCGCCCAGCCGGCGAAGTAGCGCAAAAACGCCACCGATTGATCCAGCTCCAACATCCGCGCCAGCATGATGGTCTTGCCGGAGCAGAGACTTTCCAGCTGCGCCAGCGCTTCGCGATGCTCAGCCAGGGCATCCGCCAGCTTCAACAGCAGCGTACCGCGCGCCAGCGTCGGCATCTCACGCCACTGACTGAACGCCTGGCGGGCGCTCTCCATGACGCGATCCGCCTGATCCACATCCGCTGCCGTCACCTCAGCAATTGCCTGACCGGTGGCCGGGTTAACCACCGCGAACGGCGCGCCGTGGCCCGCCTCACGTTGACCGGCAATAAACTGCCCGTGTGGCTGGCGTAAAAAGGCGGTCACTTCCGCCAGTAAGGTTATCTCGCTCATCGTCAGCACCCGTTTTTTTAGCAAAGTTGGCCTATCACAGCACGGTTGCTCTGCGCCGCCCATCGTTCTAAAGAACGTCATTCTTCCGGACGATATTCAACGCCCGCATGGCGTGCTGTGATGAGGACCTTGAGCCAGGCAAGACCACAGGGTAACGCGATGAACATTAAAATCGATGCGCTGAACTACTACGGCGCGACGAAGAAATACCACCTCCATTTCCCGGCGCTGCGGGAAGATATTGAAGCCGACGTGGTGATTATCGGCGGCGGCTTCTCGGGGATTAACACCGCCCTTGAGCTGGCGGAACAGGGTATCACCAACGTGGTGGTGCTGGAGGCGCGCCATCTTGGCTACGGCGGTACCGGGCGCAACGGCGGCCAGGTGATGGCCGGTATCGGTCACGACATCGAAGCGGTGAAAAAGCACGTCGGCAAAGAGGGGCTGGAGACGCTGTTTAAAATCGCCAACCTCGGCGCGGGCATCATTCGCGAACGCATCCGCAAATACCATATCGACGCCGATTTCGTCCCCGGCTACGGCTATCTCGCCTATAACCAGCGGCAGCTCAAAACGCTGCGCCAGTGGGAGAAGGAGTTTAAAGCCGCTACCCCGGATGAAGAAATCGAACTGTATACCGGCAAAGAGGTGCAGCAGGTGGTTGGCTCCGAGGTCTACTGCGGCGCGCTGAAACATATGGGCGGCGGGCAGATCCATTCGCTCAATATGCTGCTCGGTTCGGCGCAGGCCGCCCATTCGCTGGGGGTAAAGATCTTCGAATCCTCGCCAGTGGTGGAGGTGAATTACGGCAAACAGGTGCGGGTACGCACCGCGATGGGCAGCGTCAAAGCCGCCAAACTACTGTGGGCCTGCGACAGCTTCCTCAACAATATGGAGCCGGAGATCTACAACAAGACGCTGGTGACCTACTCCTATCAGGTGTCGACCGAGCCCCTTTCCGATGAACTGATCGAGCGCATCAGCCCACTGCACGGCGCCTTCAGCGATATTCGCCCGGTGATTAACTACTACCGCGTCACCCGGGAAAATCGCCTGTTGTTCGGCAGCGCGACTCGCTTTGTGGAATATACGCCGAACGATTTCGCCGCCTGGAATCGCACCCTGCTGGCGGAGGTCTTCCCCTATCTGAAGGATGTGAAGATCGATTTCGCCTGGGGCGGGCCGATGGCCTGTAGCGCCAACCTGTTCCCGCAGATCGGCACCCTACGCGATCACAACAACGTCTTTTACGTCCAGGGGTACTCCGGCTTCGGCGTCACCCCGTCGCACATCGTGTGCAAAATCCTCGCCGAAGGGATCAACGGCGGTTCCGACCGCTATCGCCTGCTGAGCAGCATCCCCCACGCGACCATCCACGGCCGTGACAGCCTGCGCTTGCTATTAGTCACAGCCGGAAAATTGATGCATCAAACCGCCGGTTTCTGGAAAGGCCGGAGTTAACCAGGAGAACGCTATGCACGCTTTTAAACTTAAACACCCGGTACCTGACCTGCAGCCGATCGGCAGCGTCAGCCTGCTCGGCGCGACGCCGACCGCGGGAGACCCGCAGGTGGCCGGGGCGATGATCTACGGCGAGCCGCAGGACGCCTTTACCTGCGGACTGTTTTCGTCCACTGAGGGGAGCTTTACCATGACCTATCCGTTTACCGAGCATGCCACCGTGCTGGAAGGCGAAGTGGAGCTGACCGTCGCCGGTGGCGAGCCGCAGCGCTTTGCGCCGGGCGACAGCTGGTTTGTTAAACAGGGCACCGAAGTGGAGTGGAAAATCCTGACGCCGCGCTTTGTGAAGCACTACCTGGCGAACGTCGAGACGCGCTAACACGCTGATAATGCCCGGCGGCGCAGGGAGCGCACAGGGGGACCCGGAGGCGGCGCATTGCGCCTTCTCCGGGCTACCAAATCGCACAGCGCTGTAGCCCCGGTAAGCAGCAGCGCCACCGGGGGTTTTGAGGCCGCCAACACCGGCGTTTCAGTCAGCATGGTGAATAAATTAAAGGCAGGCCGCACGGACCGTAGGCCGGATAAGGCGCAGCCGCCATCCGGCAGAAATACGCGCAACGTGGCAAGACGGATGGCCCCGGTTTTCGGGGTCATGTTGTTTATCCACCGCGACATTCATCGACTGCGTCACAGAATCATGCGCCGCCCTCCACCTTCCGGACGATATTCATTGAGCAGGATGCCCGCCTAAATTATGACTATCCGGGAGTGGCGCTGGCTATTCCCTGCCCTACCCCATTATTGTGCAGAGGTTGACTATGTTTAGTAACAGACTCGCCAGCCATCTTGAGCGCGGCGTCGTCGGCTTCCCGACCACCCTCGCCAGCTCCGTCGGGCTGATCATGGCCAGCCCGGTGATCCTGACGGTCACCAGCGGCTTCGGCATGGGCGGCGATACCTTCGCGCTGGCGGTGCTGCTGGCCTTTATTATGATGCAGGCGCAGGTCACCACCTTTGCCGAGGCGGCGACGCTCATTCCTACCACCGGTTCGGTGTACGACTATATCGCCTGCGGCATGGGCCGCTTCTTCGCTATCACCGGCGCGCTGTGCGCCT
Source organism: Klebsiella sp. GL120222-02 (assembly GCF_003097195.1). Taxonomy (NCBI): domain Bacteria; kingdom Pseudomonadati; phylum Pseudomonadota; class Gammaproteobacteria; order Enterobacterales; family Enterobacteriaceae; genus Klebsiella; species Klebsiella sp. GL120222-02. The sequence goes on along the minus strand of NZ_QEQO01000004.1, from coordinate 342,861 downwards.
ATCTGATCGTCCATATTTTCGCCGGGACGGCGGAGACGATCCTGGCGGGCATTATGGCGCTGGTAAACTTCGAATCGATCAACGCTCAGATGGCCGCCCACCAGAACACCTGGATGGTGGGTGTCGGCATGGTGGTGATTTTCGGCTTGCTCAACGCCATCGGCGTGGAAATCTTCGGCAAGGTCGAAGTGGTGCTGACCTTCGGCATGTGGACCACACTGACTATTTTCGGCCTGTGTGGCATTTTTATGGCGCCGGTAACTCATCTTTCCGGCTGGTTCGGCACGCCGCTGAACATCAGCGATATCAACGGTCTGTTCGGCTATATCGGCATGGCGATGTTTATGTTCGTCGGCTGCGAACTGGTGACGCCGATGGCGCCGGAGATTAAACAGGCCCACCGCACTATTCCGCGGGCGATGGCGCTGGGCCTGCTGGGGGTCGCCAGCTGCATGTTTATCTACGGCGCGGCGATCAACCGCCAGGTGGAGAATACCGTGCTCGACGCGGCCAACAACGTCCATCTGCTGGATACACCGATGGCGATCCCGGCCTTCGCCGAACGGGTGATGGGCCACGCCGGCCAGTACTGGCTGGGGGTTGGGCTGCTGTTGGCTGGCTGCGCCACCATCAATACGCTGATGGCCGCCGTGCCGCGTATTATCTACGGCATGGCGCTGGACGGCGCGCTGCCCCGTTTCCTGACCTGGCTGCATCCGCGCTTTAAGACGCCGGTGATCGCCATCGCCATCGGGGTGGCGATCCCCTGCCTGCACGCCTGGTATCTGAACGGCGATCTGGACCGCATCGTGCCGCTGATCCTCGCCGCGGTCTGCGCCTGGGGCGTCGCCTATCTGCTGGTGACGCTGTCGGTGGTGATGCTGCGCATTCGCCGCCCGGACCTGCCGCGCGCCTACCGCTCGCCGTGGTTCCCGCTGCCGCAGATTATCTCCAGCGTCGGGATCATCATCGCTATCGTCAATATCACGCCACCGGGGATGGACAGCCGCCAGGTGCTGGTACCGTTCGGCATAATGCTCGGCCTGACCGCCGCTTACGCCCTGTTCTGGACGGTGTGCGTGCAGCGCGTCAATCCGTTCAAGCCGCTGGTAGTGGAAGAGGTGGTGGAGCGCGCCATCAACAATTATGAAAAACAGACCCGCGGGGAGATGACGCCAGATGTCCTCCGTCCCCTGGTTTGAGACGCCGTTAATGAACGCGGTGCAGCGCGATCTGGCGGGCTGGCCGTGCGAAAAGCTGAGCGAACGCAGCGCGCTGCTGCGCTTGAACGACGCCACCGCCGTGACCTTCAGCGTGCGTCAGAAGCGGCTGTTTATGGCCAGCATTCACAGCTGCGAGTTTGTCGTCGAGGGGCCGGTGACCCGGCCCGTGCGCGGTAACATTCGCGCCCATCAATCCGGCTGGTGGAAACGCCAGCCGATCCGCTTTATCGGCGGCAAAGGCAGCGAGGAACTCGCCAGCTATCTCAACGGTTTTCCTAATCTCCAGCAGACCTTAAGCGAGCTGGATTACCGCCGCTTTTCGCTGACCTTTGATAGTAGCGGCTGGCGCTGCAGCATTGAACCCTGGGCCGCCAGCGAAGTGGTCTGTAAAATGCCGCCGCTGCGCCGTTATCTGCGGCTGGAAGCGCAGCAGCGGATGCTGCTGCTCAGCGTGCTGGCGATGATTAATCAGGCGGTAAGTCAGTGGATGGATGAGTGAGCGGATGCCCGCGCCATCACGCGCCGATCAGGCTCTCAAGGGGGATGCCGAACTGCGCATGAAGCCGGCGAATCATCGGGAGCGTCAGGTTGCGCGTACCATTGAGAATTTCATAGACACGATTCGATTTACCAATCGCCGGCTCCAGATCTTTGACGGTCAGCCCCTGCTGCTCCATGCGAAACTTGATCGCCTCTATCGGCGTCGGCGGCTCGATGGGATAGTGCTTTTTTTCATACTCAGCAATCAGCAGGCACATCACCTCAAAAAAATCGCCCTCTGGCGTATCAAGCGCTGGTTCATTATCAAAAAAAGGTTCAACCGCGCTTAGCGCGGCTTCGTAATCTTGTTCAGTGCGGATAGGTTTTATTTTCATCATTTACTTCCTCTCAATCGTCTCAGCGTTTATCTCGTCATATTCCTTATGCGAACCGATAAACTTAACGAACACCCACCCCCGCAGATAAGCAACGGCTACGATTAACCGGTAATCATTTCCTTTAATGTTGAATACCACCCGCTTATTTTTCAATATGCTTGCGCTGCGGTATTGGTCCTTTATCTCCGCCGGGGTTTTCCAGTCTGCTTTTGTCGCTTCGTCTACCCAGGCCTTTAGCGGTTGTTCAGCGTCGGGATTCTCCGCCCAGAAGTCCCTTAAGGTTTTCACTGAGATTATCTTCATGTGCAGAGACTAGTCCCATTTCGGGACTAAGTAAAGAAAAAGTCCCGTACCGGGACTTTAGCGATCACCGTGAGCGTGAGCGATTACTGCAGGCCAAACCGTTGCGCCAGCCGATCGAGAGCCAGCCTCTGGAACTGCGCAAACTCCGCCCGCGGCTGCTGCTGCTGAATAAATTCCAGCAGCGGATCCTGGACCTCGGTACGGATACCGCTCAGCGTTTCCATCACCGCCAGGCCGCAGAACGGCACGTAGGATTCGGCGTAGCCGCCCTCGTGCACCATCACCAGTTTCCCGCCGCACAGGCGATCCGCCGCCTGCTGGACCTGTTCGGTCATCGCCCGGAAGCTGTCGCTATGTAGCTGCATCCGCGCTAATGGATCCATGGCGTTGGCGTCATAGCCGCAGGCGATAATAATCAGCTCCGGCTCAAAACGCGCCAGCGCAGGAATGACGATAGTTTCCAGCGCATAGCGCCAGCTGTCATCCCCCGCCCCGGCCAGCAGCGGAATATTAATGTTGTAACCTTCGCCCGCGCCCACGCCGCGATCGTCCTCGCCGGCGTAGCCCGGCGGGAAGCAGCCGTCCTGATGCAAGGAAATAGTCAGTACGTCGTCGCGCTGCAGGTAGATATGCTGGGTGCCGTTGCCGTGGTGAACATCCCAGTCAATGATCGCCACCTTGCCCAGCCCCAGCTGCGCTTTCGCCCGCTCGACGGCAATGGGAATATTGGCGAGGAAACAAAATCCCATCGACTGGTCCGGCAGACAGTGGTGTCCGGGCGGGCGCGACAGCGAATAGGCATTATCCAGCTCCCCCTCCAGCACCGCTTCCACCGCCGCACAGGCCAGCCCGGCGGAAAGACAGGCGATTTCATAACTGCCCGGCCCCAGCGGCGCCTCTTTGCCGAGCATGCCGCCGCCGTTATCGCTGATCGCCTTGAAGCGCTCCAGATAGCTGTCGGGGTGGATCCGCCGCAGGTCCTCAAGGCTCGCCGGCGCCGCGCTGCGCAGCGCCAGCTGCGGCGTCAGCCCGGAGACGTCCATCAGGTTTTTCATCCGCCGTTTGGTCTCCGGCGATTCAGCATGACCGCCGCCTGCGGGCGGCTGCACCCACCCGCCCACCGGCAGCGTCACCGCGTGCAGACCGGTACTGTGCCAGAAACAACGTTCATCAAAAAAGAAACCGGTTTTTCTTTTCACTCTATCCTCCCGTGGGCTAACTCTTCCCGGCGGCGGACGCCGCCGCAATCAAAATCAATGACAGCAGCGCGCAGACGCCTGCCGCCGCCAGCAGCGGGTCGGCGCTGGCAAAACGCTGCAGTAAGGCCCCGGCTAAGGCCGGACCGGCCGCCATGCCGCCGCCGATCACCAGATTGATGCTGTTCATCAGCCGGCCGTTGTTATCGAGCCCGGCCACACGGGCAAGAATAAAGGGCAGCACGAAGGTCCAGGTGAACTTAAACAGCAGCGCCGCGATGGCGTAGCGCACCAGCAGCGGCTGGCCGATCAGCAGCCCAACGCTGACGATCAGCAGGCCGTAGCCCAGCCACACCGGTAAACGATCGGCCCGCTGGGTACCCCGCAGCGCCGCGCCGCCGGCGCCGATAATGCCGCAAACCGTCGCCGCCGCCAGCACCAGACCGACCTGCGTCGGGGTTAGCCCCGCCGCGCTGCCGATGGTGCCGATAAAGGTCCACACTGCGCTGAGGCTGATATAGAAAGTGAGTACCGCCAGCACCGCCAGCGCCTGACGCCACAGCGCCGTCGACGGCTGCTGGTGGGAGGCAGAGAGCGGTTGAAAGCGCGGAGGGAAAGCTGACACCAGCGGCAAACAGCAGAGCATAATGGCGGCGAGGATCAGATAAACCACCTTCAGGCCAAAGGTCGCGAACAGGCCGGGCAGCACCAGCAGGCCAAGCATGCCTAACAGCAGTTGCCCGAGCACCCAAAAGGCGTAGACCCGCGACGGGTTCGGCGTCCCCGCCGCGCAGCTGATACACAAAATCATCAGCGTGCCGCCCGCCAGCGAGGCGAGAAAGCGCGCCGCCAGCAGCGTCTCGTACTGGGTGACCACCGCCGAAGCGAGGTTGGCGGTCAGAAACACCACCCCGGCCATCAGGGCGACCCGCCGCCAGTCGAGGCGGCTCATCCACCACCACGCCGGGAGCGTCGCCAGACTCATCGCCCCCAGCTCCGCCGAGAACAGCCAGCCGATCTGCCCAGGTTTAAGCTGCCATTCGCTGGCCAGCTGCGCCGCCACCGCCGGCGCGGTCATCAGAATACCCGGCGCAATAGCGGCAAAAATCACGATCGCCGCCAGCAAACGCAGGGAGACCACCAACCCGGCGGGCCGGGAAAGCGCATTATCAGTGAGAGGGGTACTCGACATCGTAGGCGTGCTCCGGTCAAAAAAGCCTCCCCCCGGAGGATCCTCCAGGGAGTGATACCCACAGGCATCAGGAAAACGCCGTGCTGCCACGGCGCGCGCGGGATGCGAAAGTCAGATCACAGATGCAGCGTACGCTGAGCGGCCGGCATCCAGGTTCGGGAAACCAGTTCGGTACGATTGACGACTTCGGTCTTGGCGAAAATGTTGCGCAGGTGCGTTTTTACCGTCGAGAGCGAGATATCCAGCTGGCGGGCAATCAGCTTATTGCTGGCGCCTTCGCGCACCATGCCGACGATTTCCCGCTCTTTCGCCGTCAGGATGGCGGGCAGGTCATCGTCTTCCTGCAGACAGTCGCGAATGGCCAGCTCCACCAGCGGCAGCACCGCCTGAGCCCGTTGGCGCTCTTCGCTGGAGAAAGGCACGTCGCGCATCAGCGAGATACCGGCGATGATCCGCCGCTCGCGGCGAATAAAGATCTCGGTCATGTCGCGTACGTTATTCGGCAACATGAATTCATGATAGTAATGGCGGTTGCGGTCGCAGAGCCGCGGCGTCATCGCCGCCACGGTGGTGTTCTGGTGGCTAAAATGCGAGGGCAGAAGCGGATCCAGCGGCTGGAAGTTTTCCAGATATTGTTGGTGCGTATTATCGGAAATATTATGCAATATATAGCTTTCGGGTTTTAAACGATTATTTACTCGATAAAAGACCGCTGAAGTCAGTGGAATTAGCTGGGAAATAGTCTGTAAACAACGGGCTATTATCGCATCATTACGGCTGGCTTTTAACAAAGCAGACATGATAGGGCCTCCCCGTCGAGATGATGGTACATGACACATGGATGACTACTGATAATTGAAGCATACATTTCACATTTAAGTAACACAATCATTAACATATTAACAATGTGATAGCCGTTACATAATTTTCAACAAACCATTGTTATATAAAGCATTTAAAAAACACACCCGCCATGCTTTACGATAGCCGCGTTAAAATATAAACAAAAAAGATTAACACCCGGCGTACCTGCCCCTGGTGATAAAAAAAACCTATTCCCGACGCGTCATTCTCATCCTAAAGAACGATGGATTTCTGTTTTTTTTCACTTATACCCTTAACAGGATGCAATTAATTTTCGCCGCGGCGTAATCATGTGATGACGCCTGACCCACTGTTGCCGAAATAATGAGAACGGCGCCCTGTGAGAGAGATCCATTAACCGCCACGGCTATCGTTCTTCCGGACGATAGCCGGGACCTGACGCGCTTTTTAAGGTAATCGAAGACCCCATAACAGGAGAGAGCGAATGGCGAGAGTCGTGGTGATCACCGGCGGTGGAACCGGAATTGGCGCCGCCTGCGCGCGGCTGATGTGCGCCGCGGGCGACCGGGTGTTTATTACCGGACGGCGCGAAGCGCCATTGCAGGCTGTCGCCGATGAGACCGGCGCCACGGCGCTGGTGGGCGATGCCGCCGACGGCGAGGTCTGGGGTCAGCGGCTGCTGCCGGCGATCCTCGACCAGGCTGGCGGTATTGATGTCCTCATCTGCAGCGCCGGCGGGATGGGCAACAGCCCCGCCGCCGAGACCAGCGACAGCCAGTGGCGCGAGGCGCTGGACGGCAATCTCACCAGCGCGTTCGCCAGCGTTCGCGCCTGTCTGCCCTCGCTCATTGCCCGCCGAGGCAATGTCCTGTTTGTCGCCTCCATCGCCTCACTCGCCGCCGGGCCGCAGGCCTGCGGCTACGTCACCGCCAAACACGCCTTAATTGGCCTGATGCGTTCCGTCGCCCGCGATTACGGCCCACAGGGGGTACGCGCCAACGCCATCTGTCCCGGCTGGGTCACGACGCCGATGGCGGATGAAGAGATGCGCCCGCTGATGCAGGCAGAAGGGCTATCGCTGACGGAGGCTTATCAGCGGGTCTGTCGCGATGTTCCGCTGCGCCGCCCCGCCAGCCCCGAGGAGATAGCCGAGGCCTGTCAGTTTCTCTGTTCGCCGCAGGCCGCCATCATCAGCGGCGCCACGCTGGTCGCCGACGGCGGCGCCAGTATCGTCGATGTTCCCACTCTGGCGTTTGCCTAACGCCCTACTCTGTTCAGGAGCCCCTATGACTTCAGAAGCCGTATTTATCCAGGTCGGCGCGCTGGCCGATGGTTTTGCGCCACACGGTAATTTACTCGCCACCACCAGCCTGCCCGCCGGCGAAACCTTTACTTTTTATGTCGCAGGCAGTAAGCCGCAGCAGTTGGTTATCGAAGATGACCAGACGCTCAGCTGGAACGACAAGCGCGCGCCCTGGCGGGCAACCGCCCTGCGCCCGGACATTCTGTTTATCGACTTCCTTGACCCGGAGCGGGATAACGCCAGCATTAGCGCGGTATGCAACCTGACGCAGCGCAACGCCACCCTGGTCTACGGCCAGCTGCCGGACGAAGCCGCCGCGCGGCTGGACGCCTTCAGCCGGGTGGAGCAAGGCCTGCCGCTGACCGCGGTAGAGGCACGGTTTGTTTTTGCCCGCCTGGATGAGCAGTCGGGGCCGCTGCCGGACTTTACCGATGCGCTCATTGGCATGCGCAATCAGTACACCTACAGCCCGACCGAGCGCTATGAGCACATCTATCTCAACAACAATTTTTACACCTGGCAGTGTCTGGACGGTGTGGAAAAGGGGCTGGCGGATGTCGATCGCTGCCACTATGTGCAGGTGGCTGAGGATCTCTATCTGTTCGTCTGGCGGGAGAAAATCATTCCCACGCTGGGGGTGATCCTGATCGATCTGCAGCAGATGCGCACCGACGGCAAGATCATGGGCTATCAGGGCAGCGATTTCGGCGCCCTCAGCAATTTCCCGGTCGGCGCCAGCGCGAAGATCCTCAACGTCACCCGCCATCAGGAATAAAGGGGCGCCGCCGGGCACGCTTTCAGGCACCACACCCGTCATTTCGCCGGGTGGCGGCTGGCGCCTAACCCGGCCTACGGGAGCCTCTCACAGGATCACACTTCCCAGGCCCGGTAAGCGCAGCGCCACCGGGCGATGCCATCAGGCACGGAGCCGCTTTATTGCCGGGTGGCGGCTGCGCCTTACCCGGTCTACGTTCGTACGACCTGTCGTTAATTTATTTACCATTGTTGCTGAAACTGCCGGTGCTGACGGCCTCAACATCGCTGAGACGTTCCCGGAAGGCCGGGGCAGCCCGCATGGATGCGGGCTGAGGGCCGTGTTTTGCAGGGACGCTGCCTCGGCCCGACCCGAAGCCTGCAGGGAAAAGTCGAAGGTACCACGCAGTGGCGATGTTGCTGGCCGGAGCCCGGGGGTACAGGGGGCGGCGGCGACTGGCCGCCCCCTGTGCGCTCCCTGTGCCATGAGTGACATAACGCAGAAAAAATATCGGGAGCGCAATCAGCCCGGAAATAGCACAGGAGTGGTAGCCCTGCTAAGCGCAGCGCGAGCAGGGGCATTTCCGGTTGCGCCGTCATTTCGCCGGGTGGCGGCTGGCGCCTTAACCGGCCTACGGTCCGCGTCATGTATAGCCCTTCTCCCTCTCCCCGCCGGGGAGAGGGAGTGACTCAGGCGCTGGCGCTGTCCAGTCGCGCCACTTGCTCCGCGCTCAGGCTCAGCGCCGCCGCGCGGGCAAAACTCTCCACCTGAGCCACGCTGGTGGCGCTGGCGATCGGCGCGGTCACGCCTTCGCGGCCGATCAGCCACGCCAGGGCCACCTCAGCCGGCTTCGCCCCCTGCTCGTCCGCGACCGCCACCAGGGTATCGATAATCCGCATCCCGCGCGGATTCAGGTACTTACCAATCCCCCCTCCGCGCTGGCTCTGGGCCAGATCCGACGGCTGGCGGTACTTACCGGTTAAGAAACCGGAGGCCAGGCTGTAGTAGGTCACCACCCCGATATCGCGGCTGACGCAGAGATCGCACAGCGCGCCTTCAAACGCGGAGCGGTGGTAGAGGTTATATTCCGGCTGCAGCACCTGCCAGGCAGGCAAGCCGCCTTTACGCGCTACCTCCAGCGCCCCCGCCAGCTGCATCGCATCCAGGTTAGAGGCCCCCATGGCGCGGATTTTTCCGGCCTGCTGCAGGCTGTGGAAAGCCTCCAGCGTTTCCTCCACCGGGGTTTGCGGATCCGGCCAGTGGGAGAAGTAGAGATCAATGTAGTCGGTATTAAGGCGGCGTAAGGAGTCATCTACCGCCTGTTGGATCCAAGCTTTGCTGAGCCCTTTATGGCCGGGTAGGCCTAAATCGGAGCCGACTTTGGTGAAGATTTTGACCTTATCGCGCATGCCGGGGCGCGCCTGCAGCCAACGACCGATGATGGTTTCGGATTCGCCGCCCTGGTTGCCTTCCGCCCAGCGGGAATAAACATCCGCCGTATCGATAGCGTCAAAACCGTGGTCAACAAAAGCATCAAGAAGAGCAAAACTGGTTTTTTCATCGATGGTCCAGCCAAAGACGTTGCCGCCAAAGACTAATGGGGCGATGGAAAATCCGGTTTTACCCAATGGACGTGTCATCATGCCGAGTACTCCTTAGCTTATATTCTGCTTCCCTCAGGTAACCGCAGGGGTCAGGAGAGGAGGTGATTGGATAATCAGAAAAGGAATCTTACGGCGGGCGCTCCACGCCCGCAGGTACACTCAGACATTATGTCCCGGAATAAACATCAAAGCTAAAATATTTGCCGGCTAATTTTTTATAGGTGCCGTCGGCCAGAATCTTCGCAATGGCACCGTTAATTTCCTGACGCAGTGCCTCATCGTCTTTACGCAAGCCGATCGCCGCCCCGGCGCCAAACAGCGTATCGTCCTGCAGATGGCCGCCGACAAAGGCGAATTCCTTACCCTGCGGCTGCTGCAGGAAGCTGTAGTCGGCCATCATCCCGGAGAGCACTGCGCCGTCGATGCGCCCGGACTCCAGGTCACGCACCACGCTATCGGCCCCCTGGTAGGCCACAATGTTAATCCCCTGCGGCCGCCAGTGCTGGTTAACATAAGTCTCCTGCGCCGAGCCCTGCTCCACGCCGATGGTTTTGCCCTTCAGCTGTTCCGGCGTATTGCCCTGCAGGGTATTTTTACGCGCCACGAGGAACACCGGCCCGTTATATAGCTTGTCGCTAAAGGCAATCTGCGCTTTGCGCTTCTCGGTCATGTACATCCCGGAAAGGATCGCGTCGAATTTACGCGCCTTCAGCGCCGGGATAATGCCGTCGAAATTGCTTTCCACCCACACGCATTTCGCCTGCAGCTGCTGGCAAATGGCGTTGCCTAAATCGATATCAAACCCCGCCAGCTTGCCCTGCGGATCTTTCCATTCAAACGGCGCGAAAGTCGGGTCGACGCCGAAGCGGATCTCCTTTCCCCCTTCGGCCAGCGCCGACGTCGACGCCATTAATGCCAGCCATAGCAACAGTGATTTTTTCATTCGCGTTCTTCTCCAGAGATTAGCGACAGTGCTTTTCCACCAGGCGGGCGAACAGCGTCGCGCCGGTGGTGATAATGTCATCGTTAAAGTCGTAGCCGGGGTTGTGCACCATGCAACCGCCCTTCTCCCCTTTCTCACCGTTGCCGAGCAGGAAGTAGCTCCCTGGGCGTTCGCGCAGCATAAAAGCGAAATCCTCGCTGGCGTTCATCGGCGAGACCGACTCCAGTACCCCTTCGCGGCCAAACACTTCCAGCGCCAGCGCCCGGGCGAAATCGGTCTCTTCAGGGCTGTTGGTTAATACCGGGTAGGAGTCGTACACCTCCACTACGCTGCTGGCGCCATAGCTTTTGGCGGTAAAATCAGCGAGCTCGTGAATACGCTTGATCAGCAGATCGCGAATGTCCGGCTTCATCGCCCGCACGCTCAGCTCCATCACCACGCTCTCCGGAATGACGTTGGAGGCGATACCGGCCTGGAAGGTGCCGACGCTGACCACTGCCGTTTCCCCCGGCGGCACGTTGCGCGCCACGATGCTCTGCAGGGCCATCACCAGCGCTGCGCCGGCGACGATCGGGTCGACGGTACGCTCCGGATGGGCGCCGTGGCCGCCGTAGCCGGTAATCGTAATTTTGACGGTGTCCGCCGAGGCCATAAAGTTGCCGGCGTAGAAGCCCAGCTTGCCCACCGGTAGCCCCGGCATGTTGTGCAAGCCAAAGATGCGTTCGCAGGGGAACTGCTCGAACAGCCCGTCTTTAATCATTAAATCGGCGCCGCCGATAGCCTCTTCCGCCGGCTGAAAAATCAGATGCACCGTGCCGTTAAACTGGCAGGCCGGCGAGGCGATGTATTTCGCCGCCGCCAGCAGAATGGTGGTATGGCCGTCATGGCCGCAGGCGTGCATTTTTCCGGGTACCGTACTGGCCCAGGGCAAATCAGTAGTTTCATGGATCGGCAGCGCGTCCATATCGGCGCGCAGGCCAATAGTACGCGGCGAGTCGCCCTTGCTCAGGCTGCCGACGACGCCGGTTTTACCGAGGCCGCGGGTGACCTGATAGCCCCACTCCGCCAGTTTGCCAGCCACCAGCTCACTGGTATTAAACTCTTCCAGACTTAATTCCGGATTGGCATGTAAATAATGACGGATAGAAATCATTTCATCTTCCGTCGCTTTAATTTCGGGGATTACATAATCACTCATGCCGTTCTCCGGGAAATAAATTAAGGACTTAACACGGTAACGTGGTGGAAACTTTATGCAAGCAGCATTTCTAATACCTGGAATGAACTCATCTTATTTAATAATCCGCACATTACAGAGTAATAAATAATCAAAATAGTGAAATTTAAAAATAAACGTTTATTTTATGGAGGATTTACCGTTATTTAACCTACCATTCCCGACCATATTCAGATTTAAATAAAATAAACGTGTATGAAATTACAGACGCTTTCCCTCGCCGCCATCGTCATGCTAGCGGGCTGCAGCGCGCAGGGCGATACCGCCAGCCAGCAGCGGGCCAGCATCCAGAAGATGCGCAGCGAAACCCTCAACAAGCTTTACGCCCTGCAGCCTGAGGCCCGCAGTGATATTCAGCATGCGAAGGGGTATGCGGTGTTTGCCAATAACAGCAGCAAGATCCTGCTGTTCGGGTTTGGCAGCGGTTACGGCGTGGTGCGGAATAAGGCCACCGGGAAGGATACCTATATGAAAATGGCCCAGGGCGGCGCCGGCCTGGGGATGGGGATTAAGCAGCAGCGCACGGTGCTGGTTTTCCATGATAAAGCGGCCCTGGAGACCTTTATTCGCCAGGGATACATGGTTGGCGCCGATGCGAATGCCGCCGCAAAATATGATGACAAAGGCATCGCGCCGATCGCCGCCTCCACCAGCGGCGTGGCGTCAGATACCGCCTCCCTGCCCTCGAAGGTCAACGTCTACGACCTGACCGAAAAAGGGCTGGCCGCCCAGGCAATGATCAATGGTTATAAATACTGGCCGGATGCTGCGCTGAACCCGTAGCTTTCCGCGAGTGCGCCATCGCCGGATCAGGCTTTCCCTGACCCGGCGTCGCGGAGCAGCGCATTTAGTGGCCGAGGGCGCCGCTCACCAGAATCGAGGTGATGATCCCGGTCGCCGCAGCGATCAGCACATAGTTACCGTCGATATAGGACCAGTGATGGCCTTCCGGCGGGGGCGGCAGGCCGCGGTCGCTCCAGTCGCGGACGCGATATTCATCGCCACGGAACGGCGCCGGAGCCGGGTGGCCTTTGCGGAAATCGTTCCCGCGCCAGGCGAAATGGTCCTGCTCATGACGTGCCTGATCGCGTTTGTCATGACCGTCGCGATCCGGGCCACGCTGGTCATGGTCGCCCTGATGATGCGCGTCAGGTCCGCCCTGCGGCGCATGCCCATCATGGTCCGGACCGTTCTGCCACACCGTTGGCTGCCCCGGGCGATGGCCGTCGTTCGGGCCATCGGCAAAGGCCGGGACGCTCAGCACACACGATAAAATTACTGCCAGAGAAATCATCTTTTTCATGGTACACCTCCTGATTCAGCTCCTTTGTACCGGGCAAATGTGAAGAAAGAGTGAGTAACTGGTTAACCAGGACGATTCCTGGCATCGGCTGTCGGGAAGAGGTGTGCTGATGGCGGGGCAATAAAAAAGGCCGCTTTCGCGACCTTGATTCAGACAGGTAAAAGGACTTATTCAGTCACTTTATTTTTTAACTCTTCGGCGCCGGTTTTGGTTTTATCCCAGCCCTTTTCCGCACCGGATTTGGTGGCATTCCAGCCTTTTTCACTGACCTCTTTGGTCTTATCCCACCCCTTCTCGGTGCCTTCTTTGGTCTTGTTCCAGGTTTTCTGCGCGCCTTCGCTCACCTGGCTGCCAACGCTGTCCTGCTTGCCTTCGGCAGCATGTTTCGCCTTCAGCTGCTGCTCTTCGCCCTCATGCTGGGCCTGGTGCAGCTTCTCTTTGGCGGTGTTGGCATTGGCATTCGCCGCCGCGACGGTATCATCTGTTGCATGTGTTGTCGCAGCAAAAACCGGAGCTGCAACCAGAATAGCCGATAACGCAATCATTGCTTTTTTCATAATATCCTCTCTCACGTGTCGTGTTATGAGTCGCATTCAGGATGGCACAACGAACCGGGGATGACATTAGGAATTAGCCTGAAAAACGTCTTCGACCTCCAGCCATGGCAGAAAATGCTGCCGCCGTGCGCGCCCTGTCGGCGTTGGCATAATTTCCAACATGTTTGTTACATTTTATGAAATTTGTCCTTGATATACTTGCCGTTGATGTTTGTTCGAGAATAATTCTCAGAATCATTATATTTATAAATTGGCAAACGGAACTCCTTTTATGGCAAGAAAATCAGTAAGATCGCTGTTACTTACTGCGCTGATCGCGACGCCCCTCTTCAGCTATGCAACCCAATATCCCCTGACGGTCACTGACCTCGACGGCCGGCAGGTCACCCTGGCCAAAGAGCCGCAGCGTATTATTTTGCAGGATGGCCGCGACATTATGACCCTCGCCCTGCTGGACCGGGACAATCCGTTTAAACGGCTGGTGGCATGGAATAATCTGGCGAAAAAGCAGGATGTTGCCACCTGGCAGATGCTGAAAACGACGTGGCCGCAGTCGGCCACGATCCTTGACATGGGCTTCAGCGACAAAGGGAACGTCGATCTTGAAAGCGTCATCGCCCGTCAGCCGGATCTGATGATCGCCCAGCTGCGCGCCAGGCCAGCGCTGATGGAGAGCGGCGTCATCGACAAGCTCAGCGCCCTGCACGTTCCGGTGCTGTTTGTCGACTATGAGATAGACCCGGCGAAAGATACCGCCCCCAGCATCGACCTGCTGGGCAAAGTCCTTAACCGCGAGAGCCAGGCCAAAGCCTTTACCGATTACTATCGTCAGCAGCTGCAGACGATTCGCCAGAAAACCGCGGCCATCACGCCGAAGGCCAACGTCTTCGTGGAAGCGCTGGCCGGCAACAGCGACGCCTGCTGCTTTACCCACGGCCACAGCGGCTGGGGCGGGCTGGTGGAGGCGGTCGGGGCGAACAATATCGGTTCGCAGCTGCTGCCGGGCGCCTCCGGGTTCGTCTCGCTGGAGAAAATCATCAGCATGAAGCCCGACGCCTGGATCATGACCGGCTCGAAGCGCGGCAACAGCCAGGTGCTGCCCCTGGGTTATGAGGTTAAGCCGGAGGCGGTGAAGGCCCAGGCGCAGATCCTGCTGGCGCGACCTGGGGTCAGCCAGATCCCGGCGGTACAGGCAAAGCGGACCTATGGCGTCTATCACCACTTCTATAACCACCCGTGGAATATTGTCGGCATGGAATACCTGGCGAAAGATATCTACCCGCAGGCCTTCGGCGATCTCAACCCGGATGAGACTTACCATTATATCGTGCGCCATTTCACCGACCTGCCGGACCAGCCGTTCGTCTTCTCCTGGCAGCAGAGCGAGTAATCCGGCATGCGTTTAACCTCCGACTCCGTGCTCGACGGGCTGCCCGCCGGGACCTCTGGCGTGATAGATGACTATCGCCGTATCGTGCGTCGCCGTCTGCTGCTGATGCTCCTGCTGGCGCTGTTGATTGTCGCGTCGCTGCTGCTCGATTTTATGCTCGGCCCCTCCGGTCTGCCGCTGCAGAGCCTGTGGCAGACGTTAACCGATCCGGCCAGCGCCGATCCGGGCACGCGCGCCATCGTCTGGGATATCCGTCTGCCCTATGCGGTGATGGCGATTATCGTCGGTCTGGCGCTGGGACTGGCCGGCGCCGAAATGCAGACCATCCTCAATAACCCTCTGGCCAGTCCGTTTACCCTTGGCGTCTCCTCGGCTGCGGCGTTTGGCGCCGCGCTGGCGATTGTGCTGGGTATTGGCCTGCCCGGTATTCCCGGCCAGTGGTTTATCTCGGCCAACGCCTTTATCTTCGCCCTGCTGGCGGCCCTGCTGCTGGACGGCATCACCCGCTGGACCCAGGTGGCCACCTCCGGGGTCATCCTGTTCGGCATCGCGCTGGTCTTTACCTTTAACGCCCTGGTCTCGATGCTGCAGTTCATCGCCAACGAAGACACGCTGCAGGGGCTGGTGTTCTGGACCATGGGCAGCATCGACCGCGCCTCCTGGAGCAAAGTCGCCATCCTGCTGGTCGCCCTGGCGCTGGTGATGCCCCTGTCGCTGCGCAGTGCGTGGAAGCTGACCGCCCTGCGGCTGGGTGAGGACCGGGCCATCAGCTTTGGCATTAACGTTCGCCGCCTGCGCCTGACCACGCTGCTGCGGATCAGCATACTGTCGGCGCTTTCGGTGGCCTTTGTCGGGCCAATCGGCTTTATCGGCCTGGTGGCGCCGCATATTGCGCGGATGCTCTTCGGCGAAGACCATCGCTTTTATCTGCCCGCCAGCGCGCTGATCGGCGCTCTGGTGCTCTCCCTGGCCTCCATCGCCTCGAAGAACCTGATCCCGGGGGCCATTATTCCGGTGGGGATCGTCACTTCCCTGGTCGGGGTCCCGTTCTTTTTGAGCATTATTTTACGTCATCGGGGGCAGGTATGAGCGACCAGACGTTATCCGGGCTGTCGCTGTCTCACTTCAGCGCCGGCTACCCCAGACGCAAGGTGATCGAGAACCTGACGGTTCCCCATCTGCCGCGAGGGAAAATCACCGCGCTGCTGGGGCCAAACGGCAGCGGTAAATCAACGTTAATGCGGGCGATGGCGGGTCTGGGACCCTGCCGCGGCGAGCTGCTGCTGGAGGGGGAAAATCTGCTGACGCAGCCGTTCTCACGTCGCGCAGAGCAGGTGGTCTATCTTCCGCAGACGCTGCCCGCCGGCGTGCATCTGCATGTGCTGGAGTCGATTATCGTTGCCCAGCGCGCCGCCGGAGGACGCCACAGTCCGCAGCACCAGGAGGAGGTGATGGCGCTGCTGCGGCAGCTGGGGATTGCCCATCTGGCGATGAGCTACCTCGATCAGCTCTCCGGCGGGCAAAAGCAGCTGGTGGGTCTCGCTCAGTCGCTGATCCGCCAGCCGCGCCTGCTGCTGCTCGACGAACCGCTCAGCGCCCTTGACCTCAACTACCAGTTTCACGTGATGGATCTGGTACGCCGGGAGACCCGACGGCGCAACATCGTAACCCTGGTGGTGGTGCACGATATCAATATTGCCCTGCGTCATGCCGACCACGTGCTGATGCTCAAGGCGGGCCAGTTGCTCGGCGACGGCACCCCGGCCGCGGTCATCACCCCCGAGACCCTGGCGGCCGTCTATGGGGTGCGCGGGCGTATTGAACCCTGTTCGCAGGGGGTGCGGCAGGTCATTATTGACGGCCTGGTGGACAGCGAGGCCTGACTGCGGCGCGGGGCGGCACGTCCGCCCTGCGCCCGCCGGCTTAGTGATCGAGATAGAGGTAGTTTTCCCAGCTTTTCATGCGGATCAGGATCTTCCTGATCAGCGACAGCTCTTTCAGGTGATCCGAGTAGACCGCCGCCTCAAGGGTGGCCCCCTGCGGCAGAGCGTATTCGGCAAATCGCGGATCGGTCACCTTCAGCACCACCAGCGCCCGGCCATGGGTATTGAGCGCGTCTGTGGTCAGCAATTTGCCCTGCCCCTGAAACTGACTCTCGCCAATCGCCGGCAGCACGTCGGCCACTTCTCCGCGAAAGACGGTGCCCGGGATGGCCGGAAACATCAGCTCCGCGGGCTCGCCTTTGTGCAGACGCTGCAGGGCGTTCTGGCGAAATGCCGCGACGTACTCCCGCGAGGCGGCGCCCTCCACCGGCACAAAGGTCATCAGCGGGATCATCCCCAGGGCAGTGGACATGGTGCCCGGCCGTAAGCCGACGGTACTGACATAGCCATCCTCCGGGGCACGGACGACGGTGTTCTCCAGCTGAAACTGCGCCTTTTGCAGCTGCGCCAGCAGGGAGGCCACGGTGGTATTTTTGCCCTTCACCACCGAGTCCAGCGCGTTGCGCGCCTGCACCACCTTTGCCTGAGCCGCGCTGACGCTGGCTTCATCGGCCTTCCACGTCTGCAGACGGGTATCAACCATTTGATCGGAGAAGGCACCCTGGGCATGACCCTCCCGATAGCGGGCATATTCCCGCCGCGACTGGTCGCGCTGGGCCACCGCTCTGCTCAGCTCGGCCTGCGCCTGGCTTAACGCCGCGTTTAAGGAGAGCGCATCCTGACTGGCCGCTTTTATCTGCGCCTGCAGATCGTCTACTTTTGCCTGGAACGGCGTCGGGTCGAGGGTAAACAGCACATCGCCCTTATGCAGCATCTGGTTAGGCTTCACCGGTACGCTCTGCACCCGGCCGCGCACCTGCGACACAATCGGCACGGTACGAAATACCTGGTTACCAACGTCGGTATACGGGAAGTTGTAGTTCATCCCGAAGATCACCGCGCCAATCAGGGCGATACCGCCGAGCACCGCCGTCGGTACGGTCCACTTATTGAGCGGGATGCGGAATACTTTAAACACCACGATGCACAGCGCGGCGTAGGTCAGTAACATTAACGTTTCCATTAGTTTGCCTCCTCCGCTTTCAGCGCAGCCACCTCGCGCTGGACCTGTTCCAGTTGCTGGACCACCGTTTCCAGACGCTGATGCAGCGCCTGCTGATCGTCGGCAATGTGGCGCATTCCCCACCCGCGATCTTCGCGCCACAGCGTTGCCCAGATCCATAACAAAGGCCACAGGGCGTGCAAGGTAAATAAGCTAACCCAGCCGGCATAATGAATCGCATCCTGATGAGGATGGCGCCGCTCTTTGGCAATTTCATAAGGAATATCGTGAATAACAATCACGCCATAAAACAGTATTAAGGCCACGGCGATCAGAATGGCCAGCGCAACATAATCCAGGGTCATAAAATAACTCCAGAGTGAAAGGTTAACTTAATAAAACAGCCAGATTCAGACGTAACGGGGCCGGGGAAAAAGCGCGCTTAGCGCTTTCCCTGGCGGTGATAGCAACGTGATGGCGTGAATCTGCCGAATCGGGTTCAGAATTTCTCAGGAATATGACGGTCGATGGAGATCAGCTTGCCTTTTTTCACCGTGATATATCCCCCCTCGCGCAGCGCGGCCAGCACCTGGTACACATAGCTGCGCGAGAGATTGGTTCGTTTAATAATAAATGCCGACAGGCTCTCATGCTGACCACCATCGATTTCGCTGCGATATAGATAGCGCGACAGCATCGATTTAATGGTCTGAAAACTGGTCTGGCTGCCACGTTCATAGTGGGCATCAAGGGCAAATATGCCCATATAGGCCAGGATCGTGGTCAGCTCTTGCATATAGCCCGGCGACGAATGAAAGAATATTCGCTCAAAATCGCTGGCGGTTATTTTCGCCAGCTGGCACTCGCCCAGACACCGATAATAGAGCGCGACCGACGGACAATAATGTTCCAGTAATCCTAACGGCATATGCGCGATAACAATCCCGACCAGGTTCTGCTCATCGCCAAAGGCCAACGTCATTTGCCCCTGCAGCAGAAAGTAGAGATAGCCCGGCTGCGGAATAAAGCCCTGGTCTTTGCCCAAACTCAGCGTTTCACTGCAGGCGATCACCGCCGGCAGATGCGTGGTCAGCGTCAGATTCTGGTACCGATCGTAAATATCGCCAAAACTGGGGTTCATCGCGCTGCGCACTCCTTTACCTTTGGCCACCGCGGCGGGGCTAACCGCGACCTGTTGAACTATACCTAAGCGGGTGGGGAAGGAAAAGTCCAGATCTGGAGTGGCGAAATATTCCGCCTGGCTCACATTTTTTACCCTCGCCTCCCTGTTTCGTGACCCGATCGTTCCGCTTACCGGTGGGCTATGCTTTAATTAGCTAAACCGGTTTAACATAGTTTAGCTAAGAGGAATTTGTCGAATGAATGGAAAAATCTGGGTACTCGGCGATGCGGTCGTTGATCTCCTGCCCGATGGCGAGGGCCGCCTGCTGCAATGCCCCGGCGGCGCACCGGCCAACGTCGCGGTCGGCGTGGCGCGGCTCGGCGGCGACAGCGGGTTTATTGGCCGCGTCGGCGACGATCCCTTCGGCCGCTTTATGCGTCACACCCTGGCGCAGGAGCAGGTCGATGTGAATTATATGCGCCTCGACGCCGCGCAGCGCACCTCCACGGTGGTGGTCGATCTCGATCAGCACGGGGAGCGCACCTTTACCTTTATGGTCCGTCCGAGCGCCGACCTGTTCCTTCAGCCCGAGGATCTCCCGCCGTTTGCCGCCGGCCAGTGGCTGCACGTCTGCTCCATCGCTCTCAGCGCCGAGCCGAGCCGCAGCACGGCATTCGCGGCAATGGAGGCGATAAAACGCGCCGGGGGCTATGTCAGCTTCGACCCCAATATCCGCAGCGACCTGTGGCAGGATCCGCAGGACCTGCGTGACTGTCTCGACCGGGCGCTGGCCCTCGCCGACGCCATAAAACTCTCGGAAGAGGAGCTGGCCTTTGTCAGCGGCAGCGACGACATCGTCAGCGGCATCGCCCGGCTGAACGCCCGCTTCCAGCCGACGCTGCTGCTGGTGACCCAGGGCAAAGCGGGGGTCCAGGCCGCCCTGCGCGGGCAGGTTAGCCACTTCCCCGCTCGCCCGGTGGTGGCCGTTGATACCACCGGCGCCGGCGATGCCTTTGTCGCCGGGCTGCTCGCCGGCCTCGCCGCTCACGGTATCCCTGACAACCTCGCCGCGCTGGCTCCCGACCTTACGCTGGCGCAAACCTGCGGCGCGCTGGCCACCACCGCCAAAGGCGCCATGACCGCCCTGCCCTACAGGGACGATCTTCAGCGCTCGCTGTGATCCCGTTGGGCCGGCTAACGGCCCACTTTGCTGGCGACATCACAATTCTTAAACCGGTTTAGCAATTTTTATTTTCACCGCGTTACTGACATGTTTACCATATTAACTAAACCGGTTTAGCAAAAGTTAGCACACTCACTGATTTTCACCTTTGGATGTCAACAGCATGTATAAAAAACGGAAGTTAGCCATTCTTATTGCTTTGCTAACCGGCACCGCCGCCGCCCATGGGCAGACAGACCTGAACAGCATTGAAGCGCGTCTCGCCGCCCTGGAAAAACGCCTGCAGGACGCCGAAACCCGCGCCAGCACTGCCGAAAGCCGTGCCGCCTCGGCGGAGCAGAAAGTTCAGCAGTTAACCCAGCAGCAGCAGCAAACCCAGGTCACCACCCAGCAGGTGGCCAAGCGCACCACTCAGCTGGAAGAAAAAGCCGAACGGCCTGGCGGCTTTGATTTCCACGGCTATGCCCGTTCCGGCGTGATCATGAACGACTCGGCCGCCAGCACCAAATCCGGCGCTTATATGACCCCCGCCGGGGAGACCGGTGGCGCCATTGGTCGTCTGGGCAACCAGGCCGACACCTATGTGGAAATGAACCTCGAACATAAACAGACGCTGGACAACGGGGCGACCACCCGTTTCAAAGTGATGGTGGCCGACGGGCAAACCACCTATAACGACTGGACGGCAAGCAGCAGCGACCTGAACGTGCGCCAGGCGTTTGTCGAGCTGGGCAACCTGCCCACCTTCGAAGGCCCGTTCAAAGGCGCAACCCTGTGGGCCGGGAAACGCTTTGACCGTGACAACTTCGACATCCACTGGATTGACTCGGATGTGGTGTTCCTCGCCGGGACCGGCGGCGGGATCTACGACGTGAAATGGAACGACAGCCTGCGCAGCAACTTCTCGTTATACGGCCGCAACTTTGGCGATATCGCTGACAGCAGTAACAGCGTGCAGAACTATATCGTCAGCATGAATAACTTTGCCGGCCCGGTGCAGATGATGGTCAGCGGGATGCGGGCGAAAGATAATGACGAACGCCAGGACACGAACGGCAATCTGGTGAAAGGCGATGCCGCTAACACCGGGGTCCATGCTCTGCTGGGCCTGCACAATGAGAGCTTCTATGGCCTGCGCGACGGGACCAGCAAAACGGCCCTGCTGTACGGCCACGGGCTGGGCGCCGAGGTTAAAGGCATCGGCTCCGACGGTGCGCTGCGCCCGGGGGCCAATACCTGGCGCTTCGCCAGCTACGGCACGACGCCGCTGAGCGATCGCTGGTTTATTGCCCCGGCCGTGCTGGCGCAGAGCAGTAAAGATCGTTATGTCGATGGCGACAGCTATCAGTGGGCCACTCTCAACCTGCGTCTGATTCAGGAAGTGACGCAGAATTTCGCCCTAGCCTGGGAGGGCAGCTATCAGTACATGGATCTGCAGCCTGAAGGCTACAACGATCGCCACGCGGTGAACGGCAGCTTCTACAAGCTGACCTTCGCCCCAACCTTCAAGGTGGGCAGCATCGGCGACTTCTTCTCGCGTCCGGAGATCCGCTTCTATACATCGTGGATGGACTGGAGCAAAAAACTGGATAACTACGCCAACGATGATGCATTAGGCAGCAACGGGTTCAAATCGGGCGGCGAATGGTCGTTCGGTATGCAAATGGAGACCTGGTTCTGACGGTAACCCGGACGACAGGGTAAGTAACACATAAATATAAGGTTCGCGGTGCCTGCCACGGCCGGCACCGCCCACGCCATATCATCATGCATTCAGAGGGTACTATGGATTTTGATCAGATTTCCCGCTCACTGCTTCCCCTGTTGGGCGGCAAGGAAAATATCGCCAGCGCCGCGCACTGCGCCACCCGCCTGCGGCTGGTGCTGGTCGACGACGCGCTCGCCGACCAACAGGCCATTGGCAAAATCGACGGGGTGAAAGGCTGCTTTCGCAATGCCGGACAGATGCAGATCATCTTCGGCACCGGGGTGGTCAATAAAGTCTATGCCGCCTTTATCCAGGCCGCAGGCATCAGCGAATCAAGCAAATCCGAAGCCGCCGACCTGGCCGCGAAAAAGCTGAACCCGTTCCAGCGCATCGCCCGCCTGCTGTCCAACATTTTCGTACCGATCATTCCCGCCATCGTCGCCTCCGGCCTGCTGATGGGCCTGCTGGGGATGGTGAAAACCTACGGCTGGGTCGACCCGAGCAATGCTATCTATATCATGCTGGATATGTGCAGCTCGGCAGCGTTTATCATTCTGCCGATCCTGATCGGCTTTACCGCCGCCCGCGAATTTGGCGGTAACCCTTATCTGGGCGCGACCCTTGGCGGGATCCTCACCCACCCGGCGCTGACCAACGCCTGGGGCGTCGCCGCCGGCTTCCACACCATGAATTTCTTCGGCATCGAAGTGGCGATGATCGGCTACCAGGGTACCGTCTTCCCGGTGCTGCTGGCGGTGTGGTTTATGAGCATGGTCGAGAAACGGCTGCGCCGCGTTATCCCTGACGCGCTGGACCTGATCCTCACCCCGTTCCTGACGGTGATTATCTCCGGCTTTATCGCCCTGCTGCTGATCGGCCCGGCCGGTCGCGCGCTCGGCGACGGTATTTCGTTTATCCTCAGCACGCTTATCAGCCACGCCGGCTGGCTGGCGGGCCTGCTGTTCGGCGGCCTCTACTCGGTGATCGTCATTACCGGTATCCATCACAGCTTCCATGCCATCGAGGCGGGTCTGCTGGGCAACCCATCGATTGGCGTCAACTTCCTGTTGCCGATCTGGGCGATGGCCAACGTCGCTCAGGGCGGCGCCTGCTTTGCGGTGTGGTTTAAAACCAAAGATGCCAAAATCAAAGCCATCACCCTGCCGTCGGCGTTTTCGGCGATGCTGGGGATCACGGAAGCGGCAATCTTCGGGATTAACCTGCGCTTTGTGAAGCCGTTCATCGCCGCGCTGGTCGGTGGTGCCGCCGGCGGCGCCTGGGTGGTGTCAATGCACGTCTATATGACCGCGGTGGGCCTGACGGCGATCCCGGGGATGGCCATCGTGCAGGCCAGCTCGCTGCTGAACTACATTATCGGAATGGCGATCGCCTTCGCCGTGGCCTTCATGCTCTCTCTGACGCTGAAATACAAAACGGACGCTGAATAATGTCATTACCGTCACGCCTGCCTGCGATCCTGCAGGCCGTTATGCAGGGCCAGCCGCAGGCGCTGGCCGACAGCCATTATCCGCAATGGCATCTGGCGCCGGTCAGCGGACTGCTGAACGATCCCAACGGCTTTTGCCAGGTCGCCGGGCGTTACCACCTGTTTTATCAGTGGAACCCGCTCGCCTGTGACCATACCTATAAGTGCTGGGGACACTGGAGTTCAGCCGATCTGCTGCACTGGCGGCATGAACCTATCGCCCTGATGCCGGACGAAGAGTATGACCGCAACGGCTGCTACTCCGGCAGCGCGGTCGAGTTCGAGGGCGCCCTGACCCTGTGCTACACCGGCAACGTGAAATTCCCCGACGGCGGGCGTACCGCCTGGCAGTGCCTGGCGACAGAGAATGCCGATGGCACCTTCCGCAAGCTGGGGCCGGTGCTGCCGCTCCCTGACGGTTACACCGGCCATGTACGCGACCCCAAGGTGTGGCAGCAGGACGGGTGCTGGTACATGGTCCTCGGCGCGCAGGATTTGCAACAGCACGGTAAAGTGCTGCTGTTCACCGCCAGCGATCTGCGGGAGTGGCGCCTGGTGGGCGAGATCGCCGGACATGGCGTTAACGGTCTGGCGAACGGCGGCTATATGTGGGAGTGCCCGGATCTCTTTCCGCTGGCGGATACCCACCTGCTGATCTGCTGCCCGCAGGGGCTGGCCCGTGAAGCGCAGCGCTTTCTCAATACCTATCCGGCGGTGTGGATGGCAGGCCGCTTCGACGCCGAACGCGGCACCTTCGACCACGGCCCGCTGCACGAGCTGGACAGCGGGTTTGAGTTCTACGCGCCGCAGACCATGCTGGCCGAGGATGGCCGCCGTCTGCTGGTCGGCTGGATGGGCGTCCCGGACGGGGAAGAGATGCATCAACCCACCCGCGCACAGGGATGGATCCACCAGATGACCTGCGTGCGCGAGCTGGAGTGGCAGGCGGGCACCCTGTATCAGCGCCCGCTGCGCGAGCTGGCCGCTCTGCGCGAGGAAGCCCAGGGCTGGCGCGGGCAGACCCTGCCCCTCGCCCCGATGGAGCTGGCCTTTGACATCGCCCCCAACAGCACGCTGGGGCTGGACTTTGCCGGCGCCCTGCAGCTTACCGTCAACCGTGACGGCCTGCGTCTGTCGCGCCGCGGGCTGCAGACCGCCGAGATGCATCACCGCTACTGGCGCGGCGAAGCGCGGCGCCTGCGGATCTTTATCGACCGCTCCAGCGTGGAAATTTTCATCAACGATGGCGAAGGGGTGATGAGCAGCCGCTTCTTCCCGGGCTATCCGGGGCAGTTAATCTTCAGCGGTGCGACGCCGGTGGCATTCTGCCGCTGGCTGCTGCGGCCATGCATGGTAGTATAAGCGTTTTGCTTTCAGGCTCCTGAGTGGTGATGAAAACCAAACGCGTAACTATCAAAGATATCGCCGAACTGGCGGGCGTCTCCAAAGCGACCGCCAGTCTGGTGCTCAACGGCCGTGGCAAAGAGCTGCGCGTGGCGCAAGAGACGCGCGAGCGCGTGCTGGCGATCGCCCGCGAGCAGCACTATCAGCCCAGCATTCATGCGCGCTCGCTGCGCGATAACCGCAGCCATACCATTGGCCTGGTGGTACCGGAGATCACCAACTACGGGTTTGCCGTTTTCTCCCATGAGCTTGAGACGCTCTGCCGGGAAGCCGGCGTGCAGCTGCTTATCTCCTGCACCGACGAAAACCCCGGTCAGGAGAGCGTGGTGGTCAATAATATGATTGCCCGCCAGGTCGACGGGCTGATCGTCGCCTCGTGCATGCACAGCGATGCCGACTACCTGAAGCTCAGCGAACAGCTGCCGGTGGTGCTGTTTGACCGCTCCCCCAGCGACAGCGCCCTGCCGCTGGTGATGACCGACTCGGTGACGCCAACCGCCGAGCTGATCTCCCGCATTGCGCCTCAGCATGCGGACGAGTTCTGGTTTCTCGGCGGCCAGCCGCGGCTGTCGCCGTCGCGCGACCGGCTGGCGGGATTCACGCAAGGCCTGGCTCAGGCGGGGGTCACGCTGCGCCCTGAGTGGGTGATCAACGGTAACTACCACCCCAGCTCCGGGTATGAGATGTTCGCGGCGCTCTGCGCGCGGCTGGGACGTCCGCCGAAGGCCTTGTTTACCGCGGCCTGCGGCCTGCTCGAAGGGGTACTGCGCTACATGAGCCAGCATCATCTGCTGGACTCCAATATTCATCTCGCCAGCTTCGACGATCACTACCTGTATGATTCGCTTTCCCTGCGCATTGATACCGTGCAGCAGGATAATCGCCAGCTGGCCTGGCACTGCTACGATCTGCTCAGCCAGCTGATCGACGGCCAGGCGCCGGAGCCGCTCCAGCGCTACCTCCCCGCCACCCTGCAGTTTCGCCATCCCTGACGGCGCCGTCGGCAATTAGCGTTTTCGCCGGGCGTGCGCTGCCTGCCTCACCGCCAGCAGCGCACCGGCAAACAGCATGCCCAGGCCGATCGTCACCGGCCAGCGGTAAGCCATCAGTAACGAGGGCAATCCGCCGTCCGGCGCCAGCACCACCAGATTCCAGCCCGTTAGCCCCGCCTCGCCGTTCAGCGCGCGGGTTAACATCCGCTGGTGCGGGGCGAAAGGCTGGATAGTCTGGTAGTGGCTGCCGAACAGCGGCGGCTGCATCTCCCTGGGGAACTGCGCCTGCACCTGGGCCAGTACGCTGGCCGGCAGCGCATGCGACGCCGCCAGCAGATGCCCGTCGCCATTCACCAGCAGCAGCCGATAATGCCGCTGCCGGGCGAGGGTATGGAGTTCGGCGCGCATCGCCGCCAACGGCCAGGCGGCTTCCCGCTGCGGCGCCGGCGTGTTCATTCGCCGCTCAAGGCGTTGCGCCACCCACTGCGCATCTTCCTCCAGCTGGCGGGTCTGCATCTCACGGTAAACCTCTCTGGCCGGCAAATTCACGCCCCGACCGAGCGCCAGGATCGCCAGTCCGGCGATCAGCGTGACGATAATGCCCCTGCTTGCCGGTCGCCAGAGCGGCGAGGATTTGACGACGGATGGTGTATTCATACGACTCCAGAAACCAGAGGCCACGCGTGGGCCCCCTGACGAATAGACAACGGAAGTGGCAAAACTGTACAGGATGAGCCGCGTGGGCAAAACAGACAGGCCGCGCCTGGCGGGGCGTATTTTGTTTATTTCTGGACAGGACGGGCGGCAACGACATCCTTCGCCGCAGCCGCCCGTTGATAAGATTAGTGTTTTTTCCGGTTGCGACGCATGTCGATGGTCACCGCGGCGACGATAATGATGCCCTTAATAATATCCTGCACGTAGGCATCGACGCCGACAAAGGTAAAACCGCTTTTGATCAGACCAAGGATCATCGCGCCAATCAGGGTGCCGGTAATGCGCCCCACCCCGCCCATTAAGCTGCTGCCGCCGATCACCGCGGCGGCAATCGCGTCCAGCTCGTAGGACATCCCCATGCTCGACTGGCCGCTGCTGACGCGCGCTGCCAGCACCACCCCCGCCAGCCCGGAGAGCGCCCCGGCGATGGTGTAGACAATCACCAGGTACTTATTCACGTTGATGCCGGACACTTTGGCCGAGGTCATGTTGCCGCCGATGGCATACACATATTTGCCATAACGGGTATGCTTCAGCGCAATGTGAAACACGGCGGCGATCACGAAGAAGATAATCACCGGCATCGCCCCCTGACCTATCGCCGTAAAGCTGTCGGAGAGGAAGCTGATCGGGTTGCCCTGGGTGTAATACTGCGCCAGACCGCGCGCCGAAACCATCATCCCGAGGGTGGCGATAAACGGCGGAATACCGGTCCGCGTCACCAGAAAACCGTTGGTCAGCCCGCACAGCAGGCCGACGCCGATCCCCGCGCAAATGGGGATCACCGCCGGCAGGTTGACCAGCGCCGGGAACATCGGCGACAGGCTGTCGGAAGTTTGCGCCAGGCTCGCCGCCACCACCGCCGCAAGGGCGATAACCGAGCCGGAGGAGAGGTCAATCCCGGTGGTGATGATCACCTGGGTGACGCCGACGGCGATGATGCCGATGATCGCCACCTGCAGCACAATCAGCACCAGGCGGTTGGTATTGAGCAGGAACGACTGGTCGCGAACATACCAGCCGGCAATTTCAAAAGTCAGGGCAATCACCAGCATCACCACAAAGATGCCGGTATCTTTCGGCATTTTATGCCGCAAATTAGCGAAGAAGGAGGAACCCTCGCTGGCCGGAGCCGCCGTTAATTTCATATTACTCATTCTCTGTGCCTCAATGGGATGCCAACGACAAAATGGTTTCCTGGTCGGCTTCGTCTTTTTCCAGGATGCCGGTGATACGGCCTTCATGCATCACCATAACCCGATCACTCATGCCAAGGATTTCCGGCAGCTCAGAGGAGACCATAATGACCGCCACCCCCCGATTCGCCAGTTCACTGATCAGATGATAAATCTCCGCCTTCGCCCCGACGTCGATACCGCGGGTCGGCTCATCGAGAATTAAGATTTTCGGTTGCGCTAACAGCCAGCGCGCAATCAGGACTTTTTGCTGATTCCCCCCGCTGAGGTTATTAATAATTTGATCCATCGTCGGCGTTTTAATATTGAGCCGGCGAATTTGCTCCATGCAGTCTTCGGCCATTTTCACGTGCTGGACAAAACCGCTCTTGCCGATATATTCCGGCATTTTGACGATACTCATATTTTCCAGCACCGACAGCACCAGAAACAGGCCCGACTTTTTGCGATCTTCGGTTAATAACGCCATCCCCTTTTCAATCGCCACGGAGGGGGAATCAATGGTCACCGGCGCCCCGTCGATCAGCACTTCGCCGCTGTCGAAGCGCTCCATACCGAACAGGCTTTCCATCACCTCGCTGCGCCCGGCGCCCACCAGCCCGGCCACGCCAAGGATTTCACCGCGGCGTACAGTAAAGCTGACGTCATGGAACACGCCCTGGCGCGTCAGGTTGCGCACCGTCAGCACCTCTTCGCCGATGGTGTTATTAAATTTCGGAAACAGCTGGGTTAATTCGCGGCCCACCATCTGGGTGATCAGCGACTGCCGGGTAAATTCGGTGGTGTTTTTGCTCCCCACCCAGGTGCCATCGCGAAACACGCTGATCTCATCGGTGATGGCAAAGATCTCATCCATTTTGTGGCTAATATAGATGATCGCTTTACCCTGGGCGCGCAGGTCGCGGATGATGGTGAACAGGTGAGCCACCTCGCCTTCGGTCAGCGCCGAGGTGGGCTCATCCATGATCACGATATCCGCGTTCCACGAGACCGCTTTGGCAATCTCCACCATCTGCTGGGCGGCGATGCTCAGGTCGCCCACCAGCCGGTCGGCGGTTAAGCGGATATTAAGCTTGTCCAGCAGCGCCTGGGTCTGGCGGGTCAGCTGGCCGTGGTCGACAAAGCCGTACTTCATCGGCTCGCGCCCCAGCCAGATATTCTCCGCCACCGTCATATGCGGCACCAGATTGAGCTCCTGGTGGATCATCGAGATCCCCGAGCGCAGCGCATCCATGGTGTCGGTAAACTCCACCGGCTCCCCTTTCACGCGAATCGACCCTTTATCGGGGCGATAGATACCGATCAGGCACTTCATCAGCGTGGATTTACCGGCGCCGTTCTCGCCCATCAGGGCATGCACCGTTCCCGGACGCACGCGCAATGAGACATTATCGAGCGCCTTCACGCCGGGGAAGAACTTACTGATACCTTCGGCTTCAAGTGCAAAAGCGTTCATACATCCACCTCCGTACCACGGGTTGGCCAGGACTATTTCTGATTACGGTTAGTAAATTCAGCCATGTTCTCTTTGGTGATCAGCTGATACGGCACGTCGATGATTTTTTCCACTTTCTCGCCATTCGCCAGCTTGATGGCCGCGTCGACTGCGCCTTCACCCTGGCCTTTCGCATCCTGGAAGATGGTGGCGATCATTTTGCCGCTCTTCAGCATCTGCAGGGCATCCGGAGTGCCATCCACGCCAGCGATGAGAATATGGTTCGGGTTTTTGCCCAGTGCCTGCAGGGCGCCGATCGCCATTTCATCGTTGTTGGAGGCGATGGCCTGGATATCCTCACCGCTGGTCATCCAGTTGCTGACCACGTCCACGGCGTCATTGCGGGTAAATTTCGCGGTCTGCTTCTGGACGATTTTGATGTTCGGGTATTTCGCCACCACCTCTTCCACCCCTTTGGTACGATCGCGGGTGGACTCATTCGCCAGGTCGCCGAGCAGGATCGCCACATTGCCCTTACCGTTCATCGCTTTCGCCAGCGCTTCCATCTGCAGACGGCCGGCGAGAATGGAATCCGACCCCACATAGGCCATCTTGTCGGTCAGCTCCGCCTGCGGACGGCGGTTCACAAACACCAGCGGGATCCCGGCTTTGGTGGCCTGATCCATAATCGGTTTCACCGCATTGGTATCCACCGGGTTGACGATAATGGCGTCCACCCCCTGACCGATAAAGTTTTGCACCTGCTGCAGCTGCTGGGAGACATCCCCTTTTGCGTCCTCGATCTGCGATTTAACGCCGTCTTTTTTCATCTCTTTTTGCATCGAGGTCCGCAGGATCGTCAGGAAGTTATCGTCAAACAGCGCCATGGAGACGCCAATAGAGACGTCTTTTGCCATAACCACCGCAGGCAGCATGCAGGCTAACAAAGAGGCAACAATCGTTTTCTTAATATTCATAGTTGATCCTTGATTTTGTAGGTACGCCGGTGAATGAAACAAAATGAAAAATTAATTTCAGTTACGTTGCGGCAAATGTCTGCTGTGATATCGACGACGCTGCGGCACCTCTCGCACTCCATCGTGATCTAAATCACAAATTACGGCTGTTTTTTCATCACTTTTTTGAAACGTTAGTCCATTTACGCCGCAACCTGGATTTCAGACCATTTATTTCATTAACAAGACATTTGAAACTTTTATAAGTAAATAACTGAAATGAAAATTTTAAAACTATGCAGTAACAGAATTTTGACAGACATCTAACATTGCCGCATAAATGAGCGAAAAATGAGAGGCAGACAACGCTTTGACGCGATCGCTTCCCCGCCAGGCGGGTATTTACCCGCCAGGGATAGTCATGCGGTCAGGAGGGGATACGCCGACCGACTCAGTCGACGTTTTCGGCGCTGTAGAGGATAAAGTCGACTTTACCGTCGGCATAGGTTTGCGGCTGGTAGCCGGACTCCAGATGGCGCAGCATCAGGTCGATCGCCAGCTGGGCGTGTTGGCGGGTGTTCTGATCGAGCGTTAACGCCAGACTCCCCTTCGCCAGCTGCTGCCGGGTGGTGTTGTAACGCTCATGGGTGATCCAGCAGACGTCGCCTTCGCGGCGGTGGCGGGCCAGCGCCTCGGCAATCTGGGTATTGCCAAGCCCGGTGTTATAGATCCCAACAATATTCCGGCTGCGGCACAGGGCTTGTTCCAGCAGGCGGGTGATCTGCTCCCGCCGCTCCTCACCCGCCAGCACGTCGCTGAGCTGCAGGTGGGGAAAGCGCTGGCTCAGCACCTCGCGAAACCCCTGAATGCGCAGGCGATGCGCGCTGTAATCTTGCCGGCCGCTGACCATCAGCACCTCGCCGGGCCGCGGCGTCATCCTCCCCAGCATTAACCCCGCCGTGCGGCCAGCCTGCAGCTGATTGATCCCCACGTGGCAGAGTCGGTCGGCGCCGGGCAGGTCCGTCGCCAGGGTGATCGCCGGGACGCCCGCCTCCCGGCAGCGGCGCAGCGCGTCGTGCACTGCGGGATGGTCATTGCCGAAGACGATGATCCCCTGACGCTGCTGGCAGCTGCGCACAATGCGCCGGGCCAGGGTCGTCGGCTGCGACTCCGGGACAAAGGTGCGGTGCAGGGTCAGACGGCGATAGCCGAGGCTATCCGCCACGGCGGCAAAATCCTGCGCCAGCTGGGGAAAGAAGAACGAGTCATTGCTGCTGAGAAAGACCTCAACCTGCCAGGGAAAGCGGTGCTCCTCCGGCAGGATCCGCTTCAGCCCCGCCTCGCGCGCCGCCTGCAGCACTTTGCGGGTGGTCTGCGGCGATACGCCGCCGCGTTCGTTCAGCACCCGGTCAACGGTGGCCACGCCGACGCCAATCTGTCTGGCCAGCACCGCCAGTGAAATGTTTTTCATCGCCCCTCTCTTCATGATGGAAATCCATCAAAACGGCAGTGTCAGTGAGTTTAGCAAACCGATTATGGTGGCAACGTCCCCTCGCCATTCTGGAGAAAAAAATGATCTGCAAACGTTTTGCCCTGGTAGGCAGTGGTTTTATCGGTCAGGTTCATGCCGCCAGTCTTGCCCGTCATGAAGGAAGTGCGCTGACGATGGTGGCCGATGCCGCCCCAGAGCGCGCCCAGGCGCTGGCCGCCCGCTATGGCGCCCGGGCGGTGACAGTGAGCGAGGCGATCCATAGCGACGCCATCGACGCGGTGCTGATCGCCAGTTCAACCCCGTCGCATGCCGAACTGCTGGAAGCCGCCGCCCGGGCGGGCAAGGCGGTCTATTGCGAAAAACCGATCGACCTCTCCCTGGCGCGCGCCCGTGAGGTGGTGGAGCGGGTGCTCCCCCTGAACGTGCCGGTGACTGTCGGCTTTAACCGGCGCTTCGACAGCAGCCATCAGCAGCTCCGCCGCCAGCTGGAGCAAGGGCTGATCGGCCGGGTCGAGCTGGTGCAGATGGTCTGCCGCGCCTCCACCATGCCGCCGCTCGACTATCTGCGCAGCTCCGGCGGCCAGATGCGCGATCAGGCGATCCACTTCTTCGATCTCCTGCGCTTTCTCACTGGCGATGAAGTGCGTACCGTGGCGGCGATGGGCGCGGCGCTGGCCCTGCCGGACATTGCCGAATTTGGCGATGTCGACACCTCCATCCTGATGATGCAGATGCGCGGCGGCGCGCTGGCGCAGCTGGACAACACCCGCCGCACCGGCCACGGGTATGATGAACGGATCACGCTGCTGGGCGCCGAAGGCGCGCTGGAGTCCGGTAGCCAGTCGCCGGCGGGCCCTACCCTGTGGCGCGGCAATCAGCGCATTGAGCCGGGCCTGTGGCCGGACTGGTTCAGCCGGGTACAGGGATCTTATTACCAGCATCTTGACGCCTTTATTCGCGCCCTGAATGGTGAAACCGTGGCCGATCTGCCCGGCCTGCTGGACGGCCTGCAGGCGCAGGCCATTGCCGAAGCGGCGGTTCAGTCCCTGCAGCATGGCCAGTTTGTCGCCGTCGACGACTGTCGCTGAGTGGTTGCGTGGCAACCGCCATCAGGCGCTGTACCAGCCTTTATGCCGGGCGGCGGCGACGCCTTGCCCGGCCTACATAACACAGGCATTAATCCGATTTAATATCAAACGGTTGCAGTAAAATCGTAGGCCCGCGCAAGCGCAGCGCCGCCGGGCAACAGACATCCGGCATCGTACGCGTCCTGGTGCCGGGCAATGGCAGACACGCTCGCGCTATCTGCAAACCAAAGCCCGGCCGGCTCCTTAGCGTTCTTCGTTAAACACCGCGCCCACCTGGCGCCGCACTTCATCCATCACCTGCAGATTCTGCAGCACCCGACTGAGCGGCCGCAGCGGCGAGTCCTGCAGCCCCTGCCCGATGCACCAGGCAAAATGCTCCGCCTGCCAGAACAGCTGGTCGTAGCGATTGCGCGGCTCTTCCCAGCGCAGCACCTGCCCGCCCTGGCTGGCGGCGAGCGTAAAGCCGCCGGGGGCGTAAAACTGACCGTCGATCGTCAGGGTCGCCTGGCGTCCGGCCACCACCGCCCCGCCCGGCGTGTTGCTGAACAACGTCGTGTTTAACAACCCCTGCATCCCGTTCTGCCAGCTAAACAGCATCGACGTCTGACCGTTAAGCCCCTCCGCCGTGGCGCTGCCGCGGGCGACAATCTCCTGCGGCATGCCGCCCACCATCAGCGCAAACGAGGTCAAATAGCTGCCGAGGTCCATCATCGGCCCGCCGGCAAGGTCGGCATTGAAGATGCGGTGGTCGGAGGTGAAATACTCGCCGTGATCGGCCAGCAGGGTATGCAGGTCGCCGAGCGCCCCATCCTCCAGCAGCTGGCGGATCACATCATATTTCGGCGCGTAATCGCACCACATTGCCTCCAGCGCCAGCTTCCCCTGGCGGGCGGCTTCGGCCTGCAGCTCACGCCCTTCGCCGAGGTTGAGCGCGAAGGGCTTCTCAATCAGCACGTGTTTACCCGCCTTCAGCGCCTGCATGCCGTCAGGAAAGTGATGGTTGTGCGGCGTCGCAATGTACACCGCATCAATATCCGGGCGCGCCAGCATCTCCTCCACCTGGCCGTAAGCCTGGGGGATCCCCCATTCCGCGGCCACCCGCTCGGCCTTCGCCTGGCTGCGGGAGGCCACCGCCACCACCTGCTGTCGGCTGTAGGTTTTCAATGCATGAACAAAGCGCTCGGCGATCCAGCCAGGACCGATAATGCCCCAGCGCAGGGAGGGAATGCTCTGCGCCGCCGGGCGGCGCGGGATCGGTAAGTGTGAGGGAAACATAGCGGCTCCTTAGTCTTTAACCACGTTCACCCAGCGGCGGCTGACCATCGAGGCTTCAATCGCCGACAGCACGCGCTGATTCTGCAAACCAAATTCGAAGTTGGGATAGCAGTCGCCCTCCCCGCAAATCCCCTGCACCAGGTCATGCACTTCGATCACCTTGACGTCAAAATAGCCCAGCCCACCGCCGCCAAAATCGAAGCCGAAGAAGCCGGCATAGGCCGGGATCTGGCTCCCGGCATACAGC
The DNA here is from genome assembly GCF_003097195.1 of Klebsiella sp. GL120222-02. Lineage (NCBI taxonomy): Bacteria > Pseudomonadati > Pseudomonadota > Gammaproteobacteria > Enterobacterales > Enterobacteriaceae > Klebsiella > Klebsiella sp. GL120222-02. Next base: position 308,806 of record NZ_QEQO01000004.1, on the reverse strand, counting down.
GTCTTAAAGCCGCGGTCGTGTTTATCATCGTTGAAGCGATATACCTGCAGTTCGTTAAAGCGCTCCCCGTCCATATACAGCGTGCCTTCGGTGCCGGAAACCTCCCAGAACACGCCGAAGATCCGCCCGGCGGCGATGCGCGAGGCCTCAATCACTCCCGCCGCGCCGCTGTCGAAATTGACCAGGCACTGAACCTGATCGTCATTTTCTACTTCCCGCCACTCGGCATCGGCCGCGACCCGGCTGGCATACCCGGCATCGCGCTGCGGCACCGGACGCTGGCGCAGGCAGGTTTGCGCGCTGGCGGTCACTTCGCGGATCCCGCCCAGCAAAAACTGGGCGACCGACAGGGTATGGGCGCCAAGGTCGCCAAGCGCCCCGCTGCCGCCGAGGGTTTTCGAGCAGCGCCAGGACCAGGGCAGGTTAGGGTCGTTATAAAACCCCTGATCAAAGGTGCCGCGAAAGCGCACCGGTTCGCCAATATCGCCCCGGGCGATAATCTGCTTTGCCAGCAGTGCCGCCGGCGTTTTGATGTTGTTAAAGGCCACCATGGTCTTCACCCCCGCGCGCCGTGCCGCCTGCGCCATCTCCTGCGCCTGCTGCTCGTTGACCGCCAGCGGCTTCTCGCAATAGACATGTTTACCCGCCGCGATCGCCGCCATCGCCATTGTGTAGTGCAGATGGTTCGGCGAGGTGATATCCACCACATCAACCTGCGGATCGTTTACCAGCTCGCGCCAGTCGCCGTAGGCCTTTTCCGCCCCCAGTTTCGCCGCATGGCGTTCAGCCAGCGCCTGATCCTGATCCGCCAGCGCGTAGAGATGCGGGCGCTTCGGCAGATCGGGATAGAACATGGCCGCGCGACGGTACGCGTCAGCGTGTGCCTGACCCATAAAACCCGAGCCGATAAGACCGATATTTAACCGCGCGCTCATGCTGCGTGCTCCTCTGACGGTGAAGGGGAAGATAAATGGTGCGCCAGCCAGGCATAGGCGCGGCGGGCGGTGGCCAGCGGCGGCGCCATCGCCGGGTCCTGCTCGGCTTCGATAATCAGCCAGCCGCGGTAGTCACTGCGCCGGACGAAGTCGAGGATCGGCGCATAGTCGATGCAGCCGTCGCCGGGGATGGTAAACAGCCCGGCGCGCACCGCCTCGTTAAAGCTCAGGTTTTCACGATACAGACGCCCCAGCACCTGCGGACGGACGTCTTTCAGATGCAGATGGCGGATACGGTGGCCATATTTTTGCAGCACGCGCGGGATCTCGACCCCGGCGACAAAGGCGTGTCCGGTATCAAACGCCAGCCCGACGTTGTCATGGGTATGGGACAGAAACCGCTCCAGCTCGTCATCGTGCTCCACCAGCATCATCAGATGATGGTGATAGGCCAGCTGGAGGCCATAGTCGCGCAGCAGCAGGTCGGCAAAGGTATTTAGCTTGTGGCAATACGCCGCCAGGCTGACACGGCTTAACGGCGGCGAGAGTGAAATAGGCTCATCAAGCGGGGTTTCACCCGGCAGTTGCCCGCACTCGCCGTAAACCATCACCCTCGCGCCGAGCTGCCGGAGGAGCTGCGCGTGCTCCCGCACCGCCTCCAGCTCCGCTTCCACGCTGCGCTCGGCCAGCAAGCCGCTGTACCAGCCGGACGCCAGGCGCAGGTCAGCCGCCGCCAGCAGCGGGCCCAGCGTCTCTGCCTGGCGGGGAAATTTCCGTCCTAACTCAATGCCCTGATAGCCCGCCTCCCGCGCCTCGCGCAGGCAGGTATCCAGGGGGATATCGCCGCCTAAATCCTCCAGCACATCGTTGGTCCAGCACAGGGGGCTCACGCCCCACTGCAGATGCTCTGTCGCCATCTTGTTCTCCTTTTCACCCTGTGGTCTTGTCTGGCGTCACTATAAGCAGGCGACGACCGACGATGAAAACGGAGAAATGATGGAAATCCATCATTGCGCTGGCGATATATCCGCTATTTCAGGTAACCCTGAAAAATAAATGGAAATAATGCTTGCCGCCGGCTTATTTTGCGGCTAAAAATTACTGGCTTAATAACCCGCTTCAGAGGTTATCCCTTTCATTCGAAATATGATGATAGCAATATGAAAAAAACTCAACACCGCACCGGCGCGGGCTTTAGCCGCGCGCCCAGGCCGGGCCTGCTGTTATTTGCGTAAGTGACAAATAGTCACTTTTAAAACATCAATTACTTAACATTCTCTCTGCAATAATATGACATGCAGCGGGAAGGTACAGTGATAAATAAAATCAGGGTAATGATGTTTTACCAATAAATAACCCATCTCCTTCCTGCTAGTTATTTATCAGGAATGGCTGCGGTTATATTTATTCTGACGCACCGGGAGAATGCACCAATGTGTATCAACCTTTATGACCATGCACGCCGCTATCGCGATGAGAAACAATAAGATGAATAAGACCTGGCTTTTCACCACCCTCACCCTGGCGCTGGTCGCCGCCGCGCCGGCCCACGCCATTAGCGCGAAATACCGGGAACAGCTTGAACGTTCCGGCTGCACGCAGATGACCGACGGGACCACCTGCGATATTCATAAAACCAAAGCCGAGAATGCCGCCGCCGCGCAGCAGGCCAGCAGCGGCTTCGGCCCCTGGGTGGGCACCTGGTATGTTTATACGGAGTATGGCGATAAAATTGATGAGATTGTCGTCACCGCTAAAACGGTGAAAACCCATGGTCATCTGGTCGAGGCGGCGAAAGCCAGCCAGGGCAAACTGACTTTCCGGGTGAAAAGTTCAGCCTTTACCCTCAACGACGCCTTTAACGGCAGCTGGACAAACGGCAGCCAGCGCGGCTCCCTGCAAAAAGTGCAGTAATCTCTCCGCCCCTGCCGTCCGGCGGGGGCGGAAAGCCGGGTGCGCTAAGGCTTAAAATCCAGTAGCGGATGGTTAAAGATCTGGTAGACCCCTTCGCTGGCAAAGGGCGGGAAGGTCGTGCGCAGTACCGCATCGGTCACTACCGCGCAGAACGCCGGATCGCCCCCCTCCTGCTGCAGTCCGGTCAGTTTTGCACTGCGGTTAAGCGACAGCCGCACGGAGCATATTTTCCCCTGGTAGCGTGCGCTGTTGGGCAATTGAACCATAACCGCCTCTCTGAGCGTGAAGGCGTAGCGCATCAGTTGGTCCTGCGTGGCTTTGCCCGGCGGCAGTGTGTGCGTATCCGGGGCCGCGGCCCGCTGCTGCATCTGGCGGATCAGTTCCTCCTGCGTCGGATGCTTCTCCTTCGCCGCCTGGCAGCCGCTCAGCAGGCTAATAGCCGCCGCGGTCATGAGGGCAATACCAAATTTGCTCATAGCGTCTCCTTGCGAAATGGTCACTATTGTCGCGCGTCTGGCCACGGCAAAACATCCCGATAAATAGCGGTTAGCGGTTCATAAAGCAGGGCAAAAGACAGGATGGGGATAATGCAGGGAGGACCTCCCGGCGCAGGCCGGGAGGGAGTGCAACGGATTACTTCTGCGGACGCATGGCCGGGAAGAGGATCACGTCGCGGATGGTATGGCTGTTGGTAAACAGCATCACCATGCGGTCGATACCGATACCCAGACCCGCGGTCGGCGGTAAACCATACTCCAGGGCGGTGACGTAGTCTTCGTCATAGAACATCGCTTCGTCATCGCCCGCCGCTTTGGCGTTCACCTGATCCTGGAAGCGCTGCGCCTGATCTTCGGCATCGTTCAGCTCACTGAAACCGTTACCGATTTCACGGCCGCCAATGAAGAATTCAAAGCGGTCAGTGATTTCCGGGTTGACGTCGTTACGGCGCGCCAGCGGGGAAACTTCCGCCGGGTATTCGGTGATGAAGGTTGGCTGAATCAGATGCGCTTCCGCCACTTCGTCAAAGATTTCGGTGACGATACGTCCCAGACCCCAGCTTTTCTCTACCTGAATACCGAGAGATTCCGCCAGCGCTTTCGCCGCGTCGAAGTTATCCAGATCCGCCATGTTGGTTTCCGGACGGTGTTTCTTGATTGCTTCGCGCATGGTCAGTTTTTCAAACGGCTTACCGAAATCAAACACCTGGTCGCCATATGGCACTTCGGTTTTGCCCAGCACCGTCTGCGCCAGGGTGCGGAACAACGACTCGGTCAGTTCGATCAGGTCTTTGTAGTCAGCATACGCCATATACAGTTCCATCATGGTGAACTCTGGGTTATGGCGTACCGAGATCCCTTCATTACGGAAGTTGCGGTTGATTTCAAACACGCGTTCAAAACCGCCGACCACCAGACGTTTCAGATACAGTTCCGGCGCGATGCGCAGGTACATATCCAGATCCAGCGCGTTGTGATGGGTGATGAACGGACGGGCGGACGCCCCGCCAGGGATCACCTGCATCATCGGGGTTTCGACTTCCATAAAGCCACGAGCCACCATGAACTGGCGCATGGTCGCGAGGATCTGCGAACGGATACGGAACGTATGACGTGACTCTTCGTTGGCGATCAGATCCAGATAGCGCTGGCGATAGCGGACTTCCTGATCCTGCAGGCCGTGGAATTTATCCGGCAGCGGGCGCAGGGCTTTGGTCAGCAGACGCAGCTCGGTGCAGTGAATAGAGAGTTCGCCGGTTTGCGTTTTGAACAGCTTGCCGCGGGCGGCGATGATATCGCCGAGGTCCCATTTTTTAAACTGTTCGTTGTAGACGCCTTCCGGCAGGTCATCGCGCGCCACGTACAGCTGAATGCGGCCGCCGACGTCCTGAAGAGTGACGAAAGAGGCTTTGCCCATCACGCGGCGGGTCATCATCCGGCCAGCCACCGCAACTTCAACGTTCAGGGAAGCGAGTTCATCGTTATCCTTCGCATCGAATTCAGCATGCAATTGGTCAGAGGTATGATCGCGACGGAAGTCGTTGGGGAAGGCTACGCCCTGCTCACGCAGTGCAGCCAGTTTTTCGCGACGAGTTTTCAGTTCATTATTAAGGTCAATGGCCTCATCGGCACCTTGTGCTTGTTGTTCAGACATATGGATTCCTCATAACCTTGCTTTCAAACTAGCTTCGATAAATTGAACCAGGTCACCCTTCCGCGCGGCCTGTCTCTGGGAAGACACCAGAGCACAATCTTAACGATCCTGGATTCACTCCAAGCTGATCTCACTCAGCTATGGCTTCAGTAACGGTATTTTTTATCGTTGGCCTCCGCGCATGCCAGAATATCCTCCTCCTGTTCACTAAGCTGTGCAAGGAGCGACTTCGCGCTCCGCTGTTGATGTCATGCCCCCGGTCGCGCTGCGCTTATCGGGGCTACGAATAGCGGCCCGGATAAGGCGTTTACGCCACCAGCCGGGACGAGCGTCAGGCGCCGCCGCCGGTAACTTCACCGGCAGCCGCACGGCGTTTGCCCACACTACAGGCCGCGGCAAAGGCGATAACGACCATCACCGCCACGCAGCCGAGGGTCCATTCGCCCATCTGCGAGAAGAAATGTTGATAGGCAGCAATCGCCGTGTCGCTAATTTGCGATTCGGTGGTTTGCTGCGCCACCACGCCCGCCAGCCAGTTGGCCACCGCGCCAGTGGCCAGCATATAGATCCCGGTCAACACCCCGGTGACGCCGGGCATGTTCAGACGGGTGATTTGCGCCATCGCCACCGGGTCGATAAACAGTTCGGCAAAGCCCATCATCGCCAGCCCGGCGACCATCATGCCCATCGAGGCCTGGCCGTCAGCCGCGCCGTGGCGGGCATTGAGCGCCAGCAGCATAAAGCCGCCGCCCATCAGCAGCAGGCCGAAAGCGAATTTCAGCCAGACGCGCAGCACCGAACGCACGCTGCCTTCCGGGCGCATCAGCCACGCCAGCACCACGCCGGCCGCCATCACCGCCACCGCGTTGACCGACTGGAACAGCGCGGTTGGCACGTCCCAGTTCAGCAGGCGACGATTGACGAAGTGGTCGATAAACAGGCTAATCGAGCTCCCGCCCTGCTGCGCCAGCACCCAGAACAGCGTTCCTGCGAGCATCAGCAGGACGATCTGCCACAGCGCGCGACGATGCTCCGGGGCTTTGATCATGATCCGCGCCACCATCTGGGCGGCGAACAGGCAGACGATCGCCAGCAGATAGCCGGACCAGTTGTTTTGCAGCAGCAGCGTGAAGAACACCGGCGCCAGGCACAGCATCACCAGCAGCCAGCCCCAGGTCGGCAGCACAAATTTCACTGCCCGCAGCGCCGGTTTATCGACGCCGCGGGTATGCCGGAAATGGCGGCTGCCGCTTAAGAAAATCATCAGGCCGATAAACATGCCGATCCCCGCCAGCGCAAAGCCGATATGCCAGCCGTACCACTGCGCCGCCAGTCCGCAGGCGATGGGCGCGGCGATCGACCCGACGTTGCCGGCGGCGTACAGCAGCGAGAAACCGCCGTCGCGACGCGGGTCGTCGTGAGCGTACAGTTCGCCGAGCAGGCAGCTGATATTGGATTTGAACAGGCCGTAGCCGCAGATGATGATCGCCAGCGCGACGTACAGACTCCATGCGGAGGTCGACTCGACGCCCAGCACCACGTGGCCGAGGGTCATTAACAGCGCCCCGGCAATCACCGCCGTGCGGTTGCCGAGCAGGCGGTCGGCAAGCCAGCCGCCGAGAATAGGGGTAACGTAAACTAAAGATGCGTAGGCGCTGAACAGACTGATGGCATGGCTGTCGTCAAAGCCAAGCTGGTGGGTGAGATAAAGGATGAGTAAGGCACGCATGCCGTAAAAGCTGAAGTACTCCCAGATCTGGATCGCAACGATGTAGTAAATCGCGCGCGGCTGTGAGGGTGTTTTCATAGGTTCTCCTTGCAGCGTGAAAAAAGGGAAGTGGCAAGCCACTTCCCTGGTGTGCGTCTATTACTTGTTGTTTTCTTCTTTCAGCACTTTAACGGTGTAACGACCATCCGCCTGACGATAGGCGCCGTGGATATCGGTTTCGAAGCCCGGGTAGTGGGCGCCGATTTCGCACAGCATCTGCAGGAACTCCAGCACCGGGCGGCTTTCTTCGGTGATCATTTCACCCGGCATCACCAGCGGCACTCCCGGAGGATACGGCAGGATCATGTTGGCGTTGACGCGGCCGACCATCTCTTCGAGATAAACCTCTTCAGTCTGACCGTGCAGCTCTTTCTGGAACGCGGCATACGGGGTCATCACCATCGATGGCAGCACTTCAAACGCGCGGAACATCAGGTCCGGCAGGTTGTGATGCTCAATCAGTTTGTGAATGTTCTGCGCCAAGTCCTGAATACGCATGTTTTCATAGAATTCAGGATCTTCACGGTACAGCGACGGCAGCATGTTTTTCACCCGCAGGTTCAGGTCGAACGCGCGTTTGAAGTCGGTCAGCGCACGCAGCAGGCTCAGCGCTTTGGTTTTGTCGATACCGATGCTGAACAGGAACAGCAGGTTGTACGGACCGGTTTTCTCAACCACGATGCCGTGTTCGTCGAGATATTTCGCCACGATGCTCGCCGGAATACCGAAGTCATCCATGGTGCCGTCTTTCTTCATCCCCGGCGTCAGCAGCGTGACTTTGATCGGGTCGAGGTACATGTGCTCGTTATCGATGTTTTTGAAACCGTGCCATGCGCTGTCGGAACGCAGCGGCCAGCATTCAGGACCATCGATATGCTCCGGCTGCCAGACGTCGAAGAACCAGCCGTCAGACTCGCCTTTCAGACGTTTGATCTCTTTACGGAACTTGATGGAACGTTCAATAGAGCCGTCGATCAGACGCTTACCGGCGTTACCCTTCATCATCGCCGCCGCGGTTTCGGTGGACGCCACGATCCCGTAGTGCGGGGAAGTGGTGGTGTGCATCATGTAGGCTTCGTTGAAGGTCTCTTCGTTTACGTCGCCTTTCACGTGGATCATCGACGCCTGGGAGAATGCCGCCAGCAGTTTGTGCGTGGACTGGGTTTCGTAGATCACTTTCCCTTCGACGCGGCCGCCGCTCATCCCGCATTTGCCTTCATAGATCGGCGAGAAGTTGGTGTAAGGGACCCATGCGGAGTCAAAGTGGATGGATTTCACATCCAGGGTTTTCTTGATGAAGTCGGTGTTATACAGCAGACCATCATAGGTTGAGTTGGTGATCACCGCGTGTACCGGCCAGGTCGCATTCGGCGTCTCTTTCACACGCTTGGCGATAGTCGCGTGCTGAAATTCGCTCTGCGGAATACCGCCGAGGATACCGTAGGCGTTACGGGTCGGACGGAAGTAGATCGGCGTAATGTCGCTCATCATCATCAGGTGAGTCAGCGATTTGTGGCAGTTACGGTCAATCAGCACGGTGCTGCCGGCCGGCGCGGAGTACATGCCGACGATTTTGTTAGCAGTAGAGGTACCGTTGGTCACCATGTAGCTGCGTTCTGCGTTAAAGACGCGAGCGATATACTCTTCCGCTTCTTTGTGCGGGCCGCTGTGGTCCAGCAGGGAACCCAGTTCAGAAACCGAAATGGAGATATCGGATTTCATGGTATTCGGGCCAAAGAAATCATAGAAGATGCTGCCTACCGGGCTTTTCTGGAACGCGGTACCGCCCATGTGGCCAGGGGTACAGAAGGTGTATTTGCCTTCACGTACATATTTGAACAGCGCTTTGGTCAGCGGCGGCAGAATGGTGTCGATGTATTCGTCAGTGTTCTGTTTGATTTTGTTCGCGATATCTTCCGCAGCGCCCAGCGCATATTCGAAGAAGCGAACCTGCATGCGCAGATCGTTCAGGCTAACGTCCAGAGTCGAGTAGGTGTTAGCGAACGCGTACAGCGGCATGTACTCGTTCATTTTGCTGATTTCTTCGCACAGTTCGAGATTGTATTTATCCCAGTCGAAGATCACGCCGCACAGACGAGAGTTGTTTTCGATAAGTTTTAATAAGTCGTCACGGTCGTTCGGGTAGACAATACGGAAGTCCAGGCGTTCGAGAGCACGATGCAGTTCACGGATGGGTTCTTCTTTGAAGTAAACACCCATGTGATTCATGATTGCAATAACGTTCATAGTCAAATCTCCAGATGTAGAAAGCCCCTCCCGTCGCGTGATGACAGGTGATGGAAGGAGCCTCAGGAAAAAGGGTTACTGATTAGTGCGCGTTAGCGGGGCTGTTGTTATCCGTTGCGTTGTTCTGGCGCTGGTGCATTTTGCGACCGTAGAACATCAGGATAATCAGGCTAACGATAAAGGTGCCGGCCAGTTCGAAGGAGCTTGCGCCCATCAGCGCGATGAAGCAGAACACGCAACCCAGTACCGAACAAATCAGGCTAACGAAGTTACGAATGTTGATGCCTTCGAAACGAATCAGGTCAACACAGGAGTAGAAGTAAGGCAGCATGGTCAGCAGTACCGCGATACCGGTCAGTTCGCCGAACAGGTCAGAAGCTTTACCACCGGCGGAGTTCATCAGGGTAATCAGCACCATCAGCGCGGTCATTTTCACCGCCGCCAGCAGCAGGCCTTTTTTCGGGATACCGTTGCTATCGACTTCGCCATACACTTTCGGGAAGTTACCGTCGTTGGCGGCACGTACACCGGCCTGGCCAACCAGCATCATCCACGAGCCCAGAGAAGTCAGGCAAGCGAAGGCAGTGAAAGCGGAAACCATCGGAGCAGCCCAGCCGCCGAGAATGGTAGAGGCGCTAATCGCGAACGGCGCACCGGACGCGGCCATCTGAGAAGCAGGATACATACCGGCGATAACCTGAGTCGCGGCGATATAGACGATACCGGCCATCGCAGTACCCAGCATGGTTGCCAGCGGTACGGTACGTTTCGGGTTTTTCACCATCCCGGTACTCACGGCGGCGGATTCGACGCCAACAAAGGCCCACAGGCAGAGCAGGATACTTTTAATGACCGCGTGGCTATCGGTGGTGCTGGAGGTGTTCCAGTTCGCCTGATAGGTGGCGACATCAAACCAGTGCCAGCCGACAACCGCGGTCATGACCACTGGAATAAGCACCAGTACCAGACCAATAGTGGTCAGACGGCTGACCCAGGTCCCGCCGAGCATATTAACGAAAGTAAAGATCCACACGATGGCAATACAGGCAATACCTGCTGGCACCGGGTTATTTAAAATTGGGAAGAACGTTGAGAGATAAGAAACTGCGGTAATCCCGATGGCCAGGTTACCAATCCAGTTTGCATGATAATAAAGCACACCGGTCTGGAAACCGAATGCGGGAGATATTTCCCCGGCGTAGGCAATTGGACCACCCTGTTGCGGGTTCTTAGTGGCCAGTCGGGCATAAACATAAGCCAGAGACATCGCACCAATAATTGAAATTACCCAGCCCCAAATGGCAATACCACCGATGCTGGCCAGGTTCGCAGGTAATAATGCAATACCGCTCCCCATCATATTACCGGCGACGACACCGGTACAGGCAAATAGCCCGATCTTCTTGGCAGAACTCATGGTTGTTTTTCTCCTAAGTTTATTTGGGAGGTACAGATCATGATACAGAACCATTAATTGACCCGACCAACTGCCAACAAGATTACTGATTTGTACGAGATAAGTCCTAAAGATAAAGTGAAATAACAACAAACATCAGACAAATGATATTTTGACCTTTTTCGCTTAACATATAAACATGACAACAGGGTGTCAGAAAAAGATAAACATCGTTTAGTTACATGGAGTTAGAGTGGGATGTGAGTGTTACTGAAGTGTTATTCAAAGCCTCCTGAATGCTAAATACAAATAACAACCAGAGGCTTCATGAGAAACATAAATTTAACCTCATCATGCCCAAAACCTTGCGCATGATGAGGGTTTACTTATTCTGAAGAGAGGAAATTGTCGAGATACGGTACCACCCGATTAACTGATGTCTGGAAAACACCGTTTTCAATCCAGTACAGGGTATCCCCGCCGGGCCGTAAATTAAACGCGGTGATGTAAGAATCGGCAGCCAGTCGGTTCTCTCCTTTCATCTCATAGACTTTGCCTAACAGCACATAATTCAGCCACGACATCTCTAAATCAATCGCACTGTTAATCGCGGTATTCGCTTCGTCGACTTTACCCTTACCCAACGAATCTACCGCTTTTATTTGATAATAAATCGCCATGTCTTTAATACCCGGCATCTCCCCTACCCGCTCAACCTCACTGTAGAGGGCAGCTAGCTGTTTATCGTCCAGCGGCTGCTGCGAATGGCGTAATACATCCACCAGCGTTTTTTCGGCATAGGCGTAAATAAAATCCGGCGCCCGCTTAATCACATCATCCAGCAGGCTACTGGCTTTACTTAATGAATCAACATCGCCCTTCATTAACAGCTGATGCGACTGGTAGAAATAGGTTAACGCCACGCTCTGCGAGGGCTGATATTGCCTGAGCATCGCCTGCATCCGCGCCGGCCACGGTTGCGTCAGGGCATCCGACAGGCTGTTCATCAGATCGTTCTGAATGGTCAGCTGGTTGTCGTTGGTCACAAAGTAGCGTTTATCCAGCATCGTCGAGCTGTCGGCGTTATCCACCAGCTGGACCGACATAAAGCACTGCTGCGCCCGATAGTGGCGCTGATTGACGAACTCAATGGTCAGCGTTTTCCCGGAGCTGCTCGGCTCATTGATGTTGTAGTCCGTTTTGTCATGCACCATAAAGGTCGAGAAGGTGTTCAGCGAGGTGGTGATCAGGCTGGCCAGGCCGACCGCGTAAGAGTGCTGCGACGACCAGTTGGCGCAGGAGTTACCATTGACCAGGTGGATATCGATATCGCGCGGATTGAGCAGCAGGCGCGCCTTGTTGACCGGCGGCCGCGACTCCATGCTCGACAGCGCCACCAGCGCCACACAGGTGCCCAGCGCCAACAGGAACAGCCCCCACACCAGGGCGGTGGTGAGGCGTTTGCGGGCCGATGGCGCGCTGGCGACAGCGGGAGCCGCCGCTGGCGCTGTCACCGGCGCGGTAAGATCGGCGGAGGAGTCGGGGGCTTCTGGCGGCCCACCGGCAGCCGGTGGCACGGGAATAGCGGTCGACGACGAAGGCGTCAGCGCCTCCATCTGCGGGGCGAGTTCCTCCCCCTCCTCGGTGCACCAGATCACCGGCACCGTGAGCTTATACCCCCGTTTGGGTACCGTCGCGATGTACTCAAGGCTAACGTCGTCGCCGTCTTTGAGCGACTTGCGCAGTTCGGAAATACTCTGCGTGACGACGTGGCTGGTCACAACGTTCCGGGTCCAGACGTTTTCGATAAGCTCGTCCCGGCTAAGCACTTCCCCCGGATGGCGGGCAAAAAAGACCAGAAGATCGATTAAACGCGGTTCAAGGGTAAGCTGGCGCCCCTTCCTGCTGATTTGGTTTACAGAGGGGGTTACCAGCCATTCACCGACGCGAACAACAGGTTGTAGCATACAAGAAAGCCCCAGACAAAAAGGGAAAGGCGCGATGATAACACATTTGTCCTACCTATTTTTGCCAGGGGTCACTCCCTCAGGCATTAGGTCAGAATTGGCTTTTTATCAACAATAAAAAGCAATAATTCATTAACATCGTGATCATGAAATTTATATATAGCGATAAAAACGCATTTCCGCTGCCGCAATTGCCTAAGGCAATTCCGATGGCAGAAAAAAAATGAGCCCGGAGGCTTAACGCGCTCCAGGCTCAATGCGTCGCGCGCCGCTACGGCACGCTTTTAAAAAGGTTATTTATACACTTCCGCTGTGGCTTCGAAGTTTGGACCATGCTCGCGCGCGGCGGTAATCACGTAATATTTTCCGCCTTTCTCATCGGCCAGCTTAGAGAGCTGATCGTGCAGATCGGAAGGTGAAGAGAACTCGCCACCGGACGGCCCTACCGAGATCGGTCCAACCTTGGTCAGTTTGAAGTGTTTCACTTCTTCTTTGGTGATCAACTGTGCGGCGGACGCGCCAAATGCAACGGCGGAAAGGGCTAACGCGACTATCACTTTTTTCATCCTGCAATCTCCTTGGAATTAGCCTTCAGTCAGGCTCTTTCAGTATAGACGGCGATTTACTGAGCGTGCTACCGATGCGCTTATTTTTCGGCCGAAGCGTTCAGTAACGCGGCGGTACCCCTTCCGGGCGAGTCTTAAAACGCCGGTGCAGCCACATATATTGCTCGGGCGCCATCAGGATGCACTGTTCGATAATCTGATTCATCCAGGCCGCCGTGACCTCGGCGCTCGCCAGCGGCGGCGTGCGCTCTGGCGTCAGAGAGATCAATTCATACCCCATGCCGTTGGGCTTGCGCCGCGGAACAAACGGCACAATCGTCGCCCCGGACATTTTCGCCAGCATCCAGGTGCCGGTGGTGGTCGCCGCCTGCTCGACGGCAAACAGCGGGGCAAAAACGCTGCTGGCCGGGCCGTAATCGTGATCTGGCGCGTACCAGAGGATCTCCCCCTCTTTCAGCGCCCTGACCATCCCTTTCAGATTTTTTCGATCCAGCATGGTCTTGTTCGAACGCAAGCGTCCCCAGGTCTGCAGCCAGTCAATCAGCGGGTTATCATTGGGCCGGTAGACGCCAATGCCCGGGGTAAACATGCCATACATTCGCGCCCCCATTTCGAGGGTCAGAAAATGAATACCGATCAGTAAGATGCCCTGCTTTTGTTCCAGAAGCTCCACCACCTCGTTAACGCCGCTGGTCTCGGTCCAGCGCGCCACCCGGTGCGTCGGCCAGAACCAGGCCATGCCGGTCTCCATCAGCCCCATGCCCAGCGATTCAAAGTTTTTCACCAGCAGCGCCTCGCGGTCGGCGGCGCTCATCTCGGGAAAGCAGAGTTCGAGATTACGTCTGGCAATCCGCGCGCGGCTTTTCATCACCCGCATTGCCAGCCGCCCAAGCGCCGTTCCCAGACGGTAGATCACCGGATACGGTAATTGCACCAGCAGCCACAAAAAGCCAATTCCCAGCCACAACAGCCAGTAACGCGGGTGCAAAAGCGCGCGGGAAAATTTGGGTAAATTTGACATAGTAATCCTGTTAATTCACTCAATAATAGCTGAGCAAAAACCGCGAAATAAAGTAGCGGATCCTGCATGTTATATTTTTCCAATTCGTGCGGTAATACTCAGACACAAAGGGCGTTATTATACGTCGCTCCTTGAGTAATTTCAGCCCTTGCGATGACGGCTACTCTATTATTAGGCAGATCGCGTAAAATTTCCTGTTTAATGCATAAATAAATAAACCTAACCTCTACGGCGCGGCCGATTGTCGATAAAATCGCCAGTACATTTGCCTCAGCCTCTCGACCAGTGCCTCGTTTACTCACGCTCTATTATGGCGATAGCAAACGCAAACAGGCCGTTCAGCCCGGTCTGATATGGCCAGCATGCGGTTATTTGTGACTGGGGCAAAGGTTAAGCATCGACATTGCGGATCCTTTTCCCAGATATGCTACGTTTACAGCGCTCATTCGACGCAAGTGCCTTTGCCGACGTCGCCGCTTTCAGAAGCCATAGTGAGAAGGAACTATGACAATGAATTATCAATTAGTGAAGCAAGTCAGAGAAAATAGCCCATTAAGAAAAAGCTTCATTGACCTTGCCGTTAAGACTTTTGATCTGTCTTTTGAAGAGTGGTATCAGCAAGGTTACTGGACCGACGCCTATATCCCCTACGCCTTTGTCGAACGCAATAAAGTTATCGCTAACGCCTCGGCCAATATCATCGACCTGCGCTGGCAGGGCGAGCCCCGGCGTTATATTCAGATTGGCACCGTGATGACCGAACCGGACCACCGTAATAAGGGATTAGCCGGCCAGCTTATCCATCACATCCTGCAGGACTGGCAGCAGGAGGCGGACGCCTTCTTTTTATTCGCCAATCCCACCACGGTGGATTTTTACCCCAAATTTGGCTTCACCCGCAGCGAAGAGCATCAATATATTATGCCGGTTTCCCCGCGAGCCGGTGATTTTCGTAAACTGGATATGGACAGCGCTGACGATGTCGCCCTGCTCCGCCATTACTATGAAAAATCCAACCCGTTCTCACCGCTGCGGGTGGAGCATAACTTTGGCCTGCTGATGTTTTACTGCTCAGCCTTTATGAAGCATTTTGTTTATTACTCGGCAAAAAATGAGGCAGTGGTCATCGCCATGCAAAACGGTCCGGTGCTGATCTGCTTTGACCTCTTCTGCGAGGAGGGTAAGAGCCTGTCGACGCTGGTCAACGAACTGGCCGATGACCATGTTTACCAGGCCATCCTCGGTTTTACCCCTAATGAAGACCGGCTCGGCGAGTATGAGAAAATAGAGGGAGAAGATATCCTCTTCGTCTATGACCAGAAGGAAAACCTGTTTAAAGACAGGAAGTTGATGTTTCCTTTACTGGCGCATGCCTGACGACGCCACGCCGTCAGGCCGATCAGTTATAAGTCACCACGAAGGTCGCGCTGGCGTTCGCCTCGCCCGCAGTCACTGCGGGCTGCGTCTGGATATAGCGGGCCTGATAGGATAAACGATAGTTCGTCTGACTGCCTTTATTCCCGGACCAGACCTGGCTCACCTGGTTTAGCGGCACCAGCGCGCCGCCGGCGCTGAGGATTTGCACGCCAAGTCCGGATGCGCCTTCAGGTTGGTCATCGATTTTAATCACCTCGTTGGCGGCGACAGCGCTGTCCACCGTCGCGTTAAACTGCATAAACACGCTGCCGACATTTTCACAGTTCGTCAGGTTGATGTTAAAAGGAACCGGGGCGGTGGTGCTGTTGAGCCCGGTAAACGCGGTTTTGTTATGCCGCCCGAGGAAGACGTTAATGTTTTTACTGTCGTCAGTAATCTTGCAGGTGGGTGATTTGACCTGAATACAGAGCCCACTGACGCTAAAGCGCATCGCCTGTACTCCGCCAAGATAAATATCACCAAGGTAATCGTTAAGGCAATACTCGCCCGGCGGCGGTAGACCGCCGTTATCGGCAATCCGCCAGAAATAGATGGTCGGTTTTTTATTTTCCGCCTGAAATGCGCGCTGGCCGGAAAATACCGGCGCTGAGGGCCAGGCCGTGAACAGGGGATCGAAATTAATGCCATCCTGTTCCCCCATCTGGAAGCTGTAGCCAATGCCCGGCAGGCGGTCGATGCTGTAGATATCCCCGGGCTTGCCGTCTCCCGCCGGGCCGACCCGTGAGCCGCCGATGCTCTGAAACCCGCCGGGCTCGCTGCCGCTGCAGGCGATCTCCCAGCGTTCGTTATTAGTGATAATCATCCCTCCGTAGCTGTATAGCAGGGAGCCGATGGGGCGATTGCTGACGTCAAGGTTGATACTGGCCTGGCTGACGTTCACTGAATACTCGATAGTTTTGCCACTGACCATCTGGCACGCTGCCGACAGCGAGGCGCAGTATCCGCCGGCCAGCAGAAGCGGTACCCCTGATGCGATGATTTTTTTCATATTACTTCTCCTTTATTCCCGGCCGGCAGACCTGATGCGGCGTACCGCGGCTAACCTGTTGCGCCGCGTCGCCGCGGATGGCATAGGCCAACCGGCAGCGTTGCCCGCTGCGTTCGCCCCATACTACCGAGACGCTGCCGTCGGCCTGCGGCACCCGGGCATACAGCAGCCCGCCCTGACCGACGGCGCCAACCGCCCGACCGCTGTCGTCAAACACCTCCGCGCCCAGCGGGGGCGCCGCGCCATCCGGCAGCGTGACATGGGCAAACCAGGGATAGCCGGTACGCGTGACAAATTTGACCTTCACCGCCGCGCCCGAATCGGGCACCACCGTCGTGCTGCTGGAGACAATCTCCACATGGTCGTTCAGACCCTGCGGATCGAGATCCAGCCAGTTATCGGTAAAGGGATCGAGGTAAGGGATGATCGTAAAACCCTGGCGGTTTATTGGCTGTCCGAGGCGGTTTGCCACCCGAGCGCCCGCCGCGCCGGGCGCTTCCACAATGGCGAAAGTTTCCCCCAGTTCGGGGGTGGCGGTCATTCCGCCCTGATGCGCCACCAGGGCGCCCGATGCCCCCAGCGAGTACTGCTGCTGGTGGCGACCGGCGCTGGCGCTGGCATTCAGGTACGCATAATCCGTACGCAGGCTACCGTTGCCCCCAACGCTGGCCTCGTGCGGGTTCTCCCGCGGCATGTCGTAGCTGGCGGTCAGGCCATAGCTAAAGGCATTTTTCTCGCCAGCGCTGCCGGTATAGCTGGACTGCAGCTGGCTGCCGTAGTTCTTATCATGGTTAAAGCGGGTAGTCAGGCTGCCCGCCAGCCCGAACGGCAGCGAAAAGGAGACGCCCACCACCTGATTATTGCGGTGATGAATATCCTGACTCTGCTGGGCGTACAGGTAGTAATTGAGCTGGCCATAGCGGTTGGCGTACCCCAACTGATAGGAGCGCCAGCGGTGGTGGTGGACATCCTCGCTCCAGATTCCGTTAAACGACAGGCTGCCGCTGCCGGCCTGCTGAGACAACGTCGCGCTGTAGCGGGTCATCTCCCGCCAGTCGTTGGGGTAACGGTCGTGCTCCCGGACGGCGTCGCGAATGGAACGATAGTTGCCGTCGTTGCTGTGGCTCATCGAGACCAGCATCCGCGTATCGGACGCGAAGGATTTTGATGCGGATACCCGCCAGCGATACCCCTCCTGCCAGCCGCGTTCCCTGCCCTTCGCCGCAGAACGGGAAAGATCGACCGCCAGCGCCCCCCAGTAGGTATTGAAGGCGCTGCCGACCAGCGTCGAGTAATAATCCGTCGTCGCGTTGGCGCCGGTATAGCCGCTGACATAGTCATTGAAGCCGTACTGCGCCGTGGCTTCGCCAAATCCCGGCCGCCCGGCGATCCCGTCCTCATCCAGATAGCCCAGCGACAGGTCATAGTAGACCGCGCCTGCCCGCACCAGGCCAGGCAGCGCGGCGTACGGCACGGTAAAGGTCTCCTGACTGCCGTCCGCCTCATGGATCGTTACCTGTAAATCGCCGCCGGCGTTGGTGGGATAGAGATCGTCAAAGGTGAATTTGCCCGGCGGAACCGTGGCCTCGTACAACAGGGCGCCGTTCTGGGTGACCGTCACGCGGGCATTGGTGCGCGCCACGCCGCTAACCGACGGCGCAAAGCCGCGGCGGGAGCCCGGCAGCATGCGCACATCGGTAGCCAGCCTGCCGCCGATAAAACTGACGCTGTCAAAGAAGGTTCCGTCGGTCCATCCCTGACCCAGCCGTAACGTGGACGCCCAGTTCACTACACTTCTCTCAGCCCAGGTGGCAATGCTATCCCAGTGTGTATTCCCCTCCTGCGCCTGGTAGCTGGACTGGTGATGTAAACGCCAGCCAAAGGCGCGCAGGCTGGCATCCAGCCCGAGATAATGATGGCTGCTGCTATCCCCGTCGACGATGCTCTGATAGCTGTTGGCCTGATAGCGCAGCACTGCGGCGGGCACGCCGCTATCCACCTTCTTCAGGTTCACCGCCCCCCGATAATGGGGTTGCAGTAGCGCCTGGGGCATATTCACCCGCAGGACGTTTTCCCCGCTGTCATACTCCCAGCCGATCGCCTTATTGATCTGCGAAAAGCGCAGGCAGGTGGCCGCCGCCGGCCACTGGGCATCCTTCAGCTGCAGGGCGTCGAACAGCGAGGGCGAGATGCAGGGCTCAAGCTGGCCATCGTGTTCCTGGATAACAAACGTTTCTTCCGCCAGGTCCCGGCCATTCACCGAGAGCGTGCTGCGATACTGTCCGGCGTGCAGCGGATTACCGTATTGATATTTCTGGAGATCAACCTGCGCGGCGCCGTGCAAATGGGCGCGGTTAAAACTAAACGCCTCTGCCGCCCATGCCTCCTGCCAGGGAAGGAGCAGCATCAACCCAAACTTGATCTCCCTGAGTTTCATAATAATGTCCTTACTGAGGATAATTATGATTCACTACCGCGCCGTAATCATTGATGGTGGTGAAGCTGAATTTCTCCGGCAGCGTACGCAGCGCGACCCCTTTAAGCGCGATCTCCAGCGAGGAAAAAGGGGCGACCATGCCAGCGGACTGTTTTTGTCCGTTAAGGGTGATGCTGTCGATGGTGATATAGCGCGATGAGGCATTGCTCACCCGCAGCCCATTGCCCGTGGGAGCCAGCGCCCAGCGCAGGGCATTCTCCGGCGCCATTTTTTCCGCCGCCACGCCTGCCGGACGGTAAAACAGCTTGATACGCGACCGTATCGCGAGCTGGAGGTAATTGATTGCCGTGCCGTTTTTCGGCTCAGGCGGGATGTCCAGCAGATTAAACCAGAACAGCGACTCCCGATCCTGCGGCAGACGGCTGCCGTTGAACACCAGGCGCCAACTCTGGCCCTTTCCCGGCTCGATACGCACAATCGGCGGCAGCACAATAAACGGCGCCGAATCTTTTTCCGGTTGATTTTGCACGCGGCCATCGTCGACCCAGACCTGCGTCAGAGAGGGGGTCTCCCCCATATTGGTGGCCCGGACGGCGATCTCTTTTTTGTCGCCGGGAAAAATAATCCGTGTGCCGTCAATAACCATGCTGGCGTCCGCCGAGGGTAAAATGCAGGACAGCAGCCATGCCAGAACCATACGCCGCATATTCACCTCCTCCTTGCCGGGTGGATAAACGGCCCCTGAGCGGGGCCGTGGACAGGGTTTACGGATAGACCACCGTAAAGTTGACGTAGGTAGCGACTTTTCCAGCCGTAGCGGCGTCGGTCGCATAGTAGCGGGCATAGAAAGGCAGCGAGGCGGAACCATCCTGCTCAGCCACCGCCACCGGGATCACGTCCGGGCGAGCAATGGTGCCGTCTGCAGCGACCGCCGGGCTCTCCGCGAGGTTAATCGGCGTAAACCGGGTGTTCAGCAGTTCCACATCGACGTTTTCTGCTTCCGTGCCGTCAGACAGGGTATTTTTTAGTCGGCCCTCCGTGGAAACGTATTGATCTTTCTCGAAGTACACCGAGACATCAGCCCCTGGGGTGCAGCTCGTCAGATCGATGGTGAAAGGAACCACGCCCGCCGTCTCACCCGCGCTGCTGAGCGCTGAACGCTGGACCGTCGGCAGGGTCACCGTCTTATCTTTATTCACTACCGTACAAGTATTTTCGATGACTTCACCATTAAAGGTGACTTTGCCATCAGCAGCCTGTGCCGCTACCGGAGAAAGCATCATCATCACCACGAAAGATGCCATTCCTCTGCTGTATTTTTTCATATTCACTCCTCATCACCACGCTTATGGAGAATCGTTCAGGAAATACCCCTGGCGTACTTTATACGTACAATTTATTAATGCTCATTCCATTGGATTAACCAGTTATCTTTTAACCCCTTCCCTGCACTGACATCCTACTCACTTCATTGTTTATTATTCAAATTCGCCACCAGGACCATTTCTAATTTTTATAGAAAAGTCTTAACACCACTCTGAAAAAGAAATAAAACAAATGCGCAATAAAAGCACAACTTATTGTAAATAAATGATAATTTTTATTATATGTTTTCCATAAAATATTCGCAAAATGCGATCTAAATATCTCACCCTCATTATTAACCACCTCCTCCCACGTTCTCCCCCCTCGATTGAAAGCGCAGGGAGTATGTTATTTCAGACGGGTATTCTCTACAGTAAATTGTCGAATCAGGCAGGACAGCATGCACAGCGTATTTATGCCAGGAGGTCATTATGTTGATCTGCATTGCGGATTCAGAATATTTTAATATTGCGCTGAAGGCGTATATTAATGAACCAAACAGCAAGCCTCTGGATATTAAAGAAATGCTCTGTTACCCGTTTAGCGGACAGAGTGAGATGTTCTATACTTTTTTTGCGACCGATGCCGGAGCCCGGTTAAGCACCATCCTTATTGATTACAGCAGCGTCAGCATCGAAGTACTGCAGGTCGCGCTCAGTTTAAAATCGTTTAATCCCCTGATCCGGATCTTTATTTTTGCCAAATCAGGCTACCCGTTGAGCGAGCTCGAAAGCAGCCTCGCCATTGTGCTTGGCGCAGAGTTCATCACCAGTTTTGCCGGGCTCAGTACGGCGCTTGCCCGCGCTCCGCGCTGGACGTCGCCCCCCGCCGACAAGCTCTATATCGCCATACCTGACAGCTATAACCTGACCCGTAAGGAAACTTTTTTAATCAGCCTGTTGATGGGGGGAATGCCGTTGTGTCACGTGGCCAGCACCATGCAGCTCACGATCAAACGGGTCTACTACTACCGTTCACGCGTCCTTAGCAAGCTGGCGGTGAAAAATAACGTGGAACTGATGAACAAAGTTCAGGGGATGGTGTTGCGCCACTACCGACAGGAGACAGGCCATGAAATCGTATCTCTACGCTAAAAATCGCCTCATGTTGATTATCCTGAGCTGGCTAAGCGCAGACGAGGCGTTGCCATCTCGTCACGATTTCCAGCAGACTGAAGCCATCCTCAGCACCCTGCATATACCGTATGTGCTGAAGTCTGACCTTGATCAACTGAGAGCTACGCTACAGCCATTACTCGCCACACCCGGGCCGCAGGCCTGTGAGGTAGGCGCTTTTCTCAGCGCCCTGTTGGCGCTGTATACCCGGTTAACCGAATATACCGCCGTCGAGCACTATCTGCTCTCCCGGCACCTCTGAGTGACATGCTGCCAGGGCAGGAAGACGCCGCGCGCCTCCTGCCCGTAAGGCATTACCTTGGGCCAGCAGACTGCTCGCCGCGTCGGGAGACGTAATCCCGATAGCCCTCGCCAACGTAAATCTGCCGTGGCCGGTAGATGGTCAGCGGCGCCTGGTGCATCTCGTTCCAGTGCGCCACCCAACCGACCGTCCGACCGACCGCGGTGACCACCGCAAACATCGACGAAGGCAGATTCATCGCCTTGAGGATCACCGCGGTATAGAAATCCACGCTCGGCGACAGGCCATTGTCCACAAAATAGGGGTCGGTCAGCGCCACGTCCTCAAGGGCCATCGCCACCTGCAGCAAACGGTCGGACATGCCTACCTCCGCCAGTACCCGATGGCTGGTTTCACGCAGGATCCCGGCGCGCGGATCGCGGTGACGGTAGCGCGAGTTGCCAAAACCCAGCCGGCGAAATGCCTGCGGATCGCGCTTCGCCTGGCGCAGAAACGCCGGAACCTGATCGACGCTTTCAATCTCCTCCAGCATTCGCATGCTCGATTCATTGGCGCCACCGTGCATTGGCCCCCACAGCGACGCCAGCCCGGCGGCGACGCAGGCGAATAAATTCGCCCCGGAGGAGCCCGCCGCACGCACCGTGGTGGTCGAGGCGCACTGCCCGTGATCGGCATGGAGCACCAGGATCTGGTTCATCGCCTGCTCGATGACCGGATTCAGAACATATTTCTCCGCCGGGATAGCAAACAGCATCTGCAGGAAATTTCCGGCATAGGAGAGATCGTTGCGCGGATACGCGGCGGGTTGTTCAATGGTGTACTTGTAGCTCATGGCGGCGATAGTGGGCATTTTCGACAGCAGCCGGGTGGCGGCCAGCGCCCGGTGCTGCGGATTTTCCACATCCAGGACATCATGATAGAACGCCGCCAGCGCCCCCACCAGGGCGCACATCAGCGCCATCGGGTGCGAATCGCGACGAAAGCCGCTGCACATGCGGGCTATCTGCTCGTGGACCAGAGTATGGCGGGTGATGGTCTCGCGAAAGGTTTGATAGCTGGCCTCATCCGGCGCGTCACCGTTCAGCATGATGTAGGCCACTTCGAGAAAATCGCACTGGCGAGCCAGCTGATCTACCGGATAGCCGCGGTGCAGCAGCACGCTGTTTTCTGTATCGATCCACGAGATCGCCGACTGGCATCCGGCGGTATTGGCGAAGCCGGGGTCATAGCTGCAGAATCCGGACTGATTTAGCCCGCGCATGTCGACTCCCACCGGCCCCCGCGTTCCCGGCACCTGCGGCAGGGCGATGGGCGGTTGTTGCCCGGCAAAAGAAAGCGTTAACGGTGTAGTGCTCATCCTGTTAGTCCCCCAGCAAGCTTATCAGCGACCTGAAGTCATTCTTCAGGCGGAAAGACCAACATAACCAATGTGATGCCGCTTATTCATTGATGTCATCACTATAACCCTGACAAAGAGGATATTTTGCTGGCCTTCACGGGGAAACAGGCCGTCTTTCCCCAGCCCACCGCCGGATAGCGGCACAAATCGCCAAGGATAAAGGCGATCATCGCTGTCAAAATTTACGCTGAGTAAAGAAAGGATGAAGAAGAGCTACCATGAATTTTGTGCTGTCGATGACCCTCATCTGCATTACCATCGCCTGGCTGATGATGAGCCTGCTGCCAGTGTAGATGCACCGCTAACCGCCACGCCAGTGGTCTGGATAACCCCTCCTTCAATTGATTTCCGCCGTAGTCTTCGCCTCTGAGGTTTCACAAGAGCCATATAAGAAGTACTGGTTGCATATCAGGCTGTTGCGTTTTCCCGCCGAGGGGTAGGCTAAAGGCCCACTGTTAAGGAGGTGATATGTCTGGACTGATCAATCCACATGCGGCCCCGGAAGAAGCAGCCTATGCGCTGCTGATTGAGCTCGTTCGCGCCCAGCGCGTGCCGCAATATGAAGGCGAAATTTCCGGCCTGCTGGCGATGTACGACGAAGCTGTTAAACACTTTAAAGAGAAAGAGACCGAGCGTTAGGCGTGGACATCGTGGTGCGAGGAAAGCGTGACGCCTGCGGAAGAGGCGCAGGCGTTGGCTGGATAGCAGCTTGCGTCATCAGCTGCCGCGGTAGGTAGAGTATCCGTACTGACTGAGCAGCAGCGGGATATGCAGTTTTTGATTTTGCTTTGTGACATTGAAAATAACCGGGACCACCGGGAAGAACGTATTCATGTTTTGGCTTTTAAAATAGTCACCGGTTTTAAACGTCACTTTATAAACCCCCGGCTCCATATTCTCCGCCTGCGGATAGAGCGATTTAATCCGCCCATCGGCATCCGTTTTACCGGTGGCGATATGCTGCCAGCTCTCCCCCTGCTGTTTATCCAGCTCAATCTGCACCCCCGGTGAAGGGAGCCCGGTTTGCTGATTAAGAATGTGTACGCTGAGCGTCCCCTCTGGCGCCGCCAGCGCGCTGAAGCTGAGCAGAGAAATTACGGAGGCGATAACTAATTTCATAATCGTGACCTTATTGGGCAAGTGAAAGTGCCCTAACTATAGTCAGCGCGGCGGGGAAAAAAATTAAACTTTTTGTTATCAGATTGCGGTTATTCGGCGGGGAAAGGCGCAACTGGATGTGCGCTGAAACAGGCCATAAACGGCCTTCTGCACAGGGAAAGTCGGCTAACAGATATGATCTTTTCATCTTGAAAAGCAGACCTTTTCCGGACGGCGGGTAACGAACGTCCGGGACCTGTCGCTGATGCTTATACCGTGAGCCGATCGTTGTCAGAAGAGGGATTGATTGTATATAGACTTTGGATAAATGTTTGACCAGGATGGGCTCATAGCTTGTCACTAATACGCTCAATTTTACAAGGACTAACCCGATGCCATTACCCGATCGTCTGCAACCAGCCAAAGTAAACCGCCAGAAACTGCAACAGCTAGCGGACATGGCCGAAGAGATACTGTCGCAAATTGATAATGGGGCCAAGGAAGAAGATGCCGGATTGAAAATGTTGATAGATAGCTGGAATAGTCAGGTCATTAACCCATATGCATTCTCTGATTTCCGGGACTTCTCTTCATGGACCAGTGCAAAAGACTTCACCCGGATGGCATTTAATCAAGAAAAATATGTGGCGGATTTAACCTGGGATGAGCTGATTCAGATCATCCAGTTTGTGTGTCAGGCCGAAGGTAAGGAATCTGAACAAAGCTACGCGCTGGGAGTGCTGGAGAAAAACTTTGATGCCAATCCATCCGACCTTATCTACTGGCCAGATGAATGGTTTCAGGATAAAGACATGCTTCATGTCGATTTGACGCCTGAAGAAATCGCCGGATACCTGATGGCAAAATCTGGCCGGCGGCTAAGCGATGCGCCGCAGATCGAGCTGAAGTATCCGATACCTTCAAATACGTAAGGTATATCAGCGCTCAGTTTGTAGATGTTGAAAGAATGGGATAGCGGCAAAATCACCGATCACCTGGATTTATATCAGGCGCCGCTACGCTTTCTCCTTGTCGGAGACTGGGCTTAAACTGCCGCTGGTGTGTTCCGCATCACGGCTTAGGCCAGCTACGTCCTGCTTCTGGTTATCACTGGTCATTTTGTCGCGGCTGACAATTAGGCTCCCCTGACCACGACCCGGCGCCGAAGGTGTAGCCCAGGCCACCACTGAGGCTGTTCTGCGTGTTGTCGTAGTGGTCATTGCACCGCAGGCTGGTTATCACCAGGCAGATAATGCGTCGCCTCCATTTTCTGAAATCCAGCAGAAGCAGGAAATCTGGGATCATTATTCATATCCCGCAACTTATTGCCTTGTGAAGGATTTGATTCAACCTGTTTCCAGAACGTTTGCTCATTCAAATCCCTCGGCGCTGTAAATTGTTTACCCGGCTTAGCCGTCGAGATCTTCTCCGCTGCTCTAATCAGTATTGTGTTATCAATAATACCGGCTGCTTTACCCACTAACGATAACGCTTTTTCTGCCGGGATTGACGTCAGCAGAGCCAGCGCGTAATCCTTCGCCTCTTCCGCTGTCAGCAACGCCATTACCGTATCCGAGCCCGGGTTATTACTCAGGATGGTTTTGATAATATCCGCGCTTTCCGGCAAGTCGCCGCGTACGATATCCTTTAACCCGGCCTGTACCTGCTCCGGCGAAAGATTGTTGTCCTGCGCATACTTCACCCAGGATGTGGCTGCCTGTCCGGTTTCCGTCATCCCTTTTGGCAGACTCAGCGAGTTAGTCTCAACAACAATCCCAACCACAAAGGCTGGGATCTTTTCGACATAGATTAAAATCCCTTTACTTTAAAAAGGCGGAATAATGCGAGTCCAATGCCTCCAATGCTTCCACCATAAAGTCCTAATTTTGCTCCGTGCAAAACATCTTGCCAAGTTGTATTAAAACCATCGCCAAGCAGCCACAGTAACAACGAAAAAAAAATCTTTCCGCATACAGATAATGCGATCATGAATAAAATCGTAGCAGCTAAGAGAAATAGAGACTGAACACATCTAACTCGGAGATCATTTTTCATTTTTATCTCCTATTTTTTTTATTACCTGTTCAGCTCCTTTACCGCCTCCCTCTGATATTACTGAAGCTCCAATATTACCCATATTGCCTGGAAGCTTACCAGGCAACATCTCCTTAGAGATCCCCAGTTGACCTTTAATTTCGGTATATTTCAGCAGGTCAGGATTAAACTTAGGATCCCAGCCGCCGGTTAGCCATTTACCAGCCGCATTTGTGCCTGAAGAGATTAGTTTGCCTCCCCAGTAACCGCCAGCAGAACCCAGACCATTAGTAATTGCTCCTGTTAAAGGATTGTCACCGTTGATCTGATTGGTTAGCGCGCCACCGGCTGCATTCCAGCCCACTGTTCCCCATAAGCCATTCCCTATGCTTGCAACGTTTATCCAGCCAGCAACAACAGAGTTACCTGTACTCTTCTGGCCGCTGTTGTCGACGCTCATCGACAACAAAAGTGGGCGCTCCGCTGTCGCCGTCAGGTTAACGATGGAGCCGCCAGGTTTTTCGCCCGGCTGGATTTCAATTTGCACAGGCGTCGCGCGCGTGCGGTTAATCTGCTCCATCCCCTGTTCGATATCACGCAGGTTAAGAATATGGCCTTCCAGCCCTGGAAACGCCATTGTTAACTCACGTTTAGCCGCCCCTTCCATGGTGATTTTTTCGAGCTTTCCTTCAAGAATAGTCAGATGTAATACCCCGGAACGTAAATCCTGCTCGGTCAGAAAAGCGCGGCTGGTAATATATCCCCGACTGATATACCAGTCGGAAATAATATTTACGAGTTTAGTAATACGCGCAATATCCATGCACTGCCCAAGCCAGGGCTGGACTATTTTTTGCTGCTGACGCGGATCAATAAGCGTCGCGCCATCTAACGCGATGCGATGGATAGAAAAACAGGGACCATCAGAGGCTTCAGCCTGCGCAGGCATCGCCGCGTGAAGGCTGGGCGTGGCGCGCTCCAGCGATTCACGTTGCTGCTGGTTCTGACGCAGTAATTGTTGCTGCTGTTGCTCAATGCTGTCGCGATCGGCTGGCGATAAAAAAGCGGCGTGGGTGGTCAGACTCAGCGTCATTAGTCCCAGAGCCAAATACAGAGATTTCATCCGTGTTCTCGTTATTACTTAACGTGCAGTGCAAAAACATATTCCATTATATGTTGCGCGGATTTAAGCATGAAACTTACGGTATGTGAACATGAAATAATGAATGAGGATCGTTTTGAGGATAATGACTTTTGCGCAGCAAAATAGACGGCAGGGGAAAATAACGAATGTATTAACACGTAGTTGAAATATGTTTTTCAACCGCAATAGCACAGCCAGGTTACAGGATAGGGAAAATGGTGTCCGGTACGAAAAAGCAGCAAGAGGATAAGAAGCTGATATTGAATGGCACGCCCTACAGGATTCGAACCTGTGACCTACGGCTTAGAAGGCCGTTGCTCTATCCAGCTGAGCTAAGGGCGCCCTGAGAAGCGAGTGCTTCGCGGAGTGAAACGCCTGGAATTATACGGTCCACGTCCGTTGAGTCAATCCATTTTGCCAGGAAACTGCGGGGCTTATACGATGCTGGCGAAATATCCCTCAGCAACTGTACAAGAAGCATACCACCGGAGCTCATGCGCGCGAAAATTCACTTAGTGGCCAGGCGCAACACACCAATGACCCTGGACTTAACAGGGTCAAAACAGGCTAAATTCACCGCATACAGGATAAAACAGCAAACGAGGACTGACAGCGAGGCCCGCTTCTGACAAAATATCCTCATCCCCCTTTCGTAAAGATACAGATGGAATCCTCTCTCTGATGGCAGCAAAAATTATTGACGGTAAAACGATTGCGCAGCAGGTACGCTCTGAGGTTGCGGAAAAAGTGAAGGCTCGCGTTGCGGCCGGAAAACGCGCCCCTGGGCTGGCCGTCGTGCTGGTCGGTAGCAACCCGGCCTCGCAGATTTATGTCGGCAGCAAGCGCAAAGCATGTGAAGAAGTGGGCTTCGTCTCCCGCTCTTACGATCTCCCGGAAACCACCAGCGAAGCCGAGCTGCTGGAGCTTATCGACACCCTGAATGCCGATAAGACCATCGACGGTATTCTGGTTCAGCTGCCCCTGCCGGCAGGGATCGACAACGTCAAAGTGCTCGAGCGCATCGCGCCGGATAAAGACGTCGACGGCTTCCATCCCTACAACGTTGGCCGCCTGTGCCAGCGGGCGCCGCGCCTGCGTCCGTGCACTCCGCGCGGTATCGTGACCTTGCTGGAACGCTACAATATCGACACCTACGGCCTCAATGCGGTGGTCATTGGCGCGTCCAATATCGTCGGTCGCCCGATGAGCATGGAGCTGCTGCTGGCCGGCTGCACCACCACCGTGACCCACCGCTTTACCAAAAACCTGCGCCATCACGTCGAAAACGCCGACCTGCTGATCGTTGCAGTAGGTAAACCGGGCTTTATTCCTGGCGAGTGGATTAAAGAAGGGGCGATTGTGGTCGATGTCGGCATTAACCGTCTGGAAAGCGGCAAAGTGGTCGGCGACGTGGTGTATGAAGACGCCGCCGAACGCGCATCCTACATCACCCCGGTTCCCGGCGGCGTTGGCCCGATGACCGTCGCCACCCTGATTCAGAACACGCTGCAGGCGTGCGAAGAGTATCACGACGTTGAGGAGGCCTGAGATGGCGACATTTTCCTTAGGTAAACACCCGCACGTTGAGCTGTGCGATCTGCTGAAGCTGGAAGGCTGGAGCGAAAGCGGCGCCCAGGCGAAAATCGCTATCGCTGACGGGCTGGTGAAAGTTGACGGCGCGGTGGAAACCCGCAAACGCTGCAAGATCGTCGCCGGTCAGACGGTGAGCTTTGAAGGCCAGAGCGTCACCGTCACGGCCTGACAACGAAAAGAAAAACGCCCGCTTTTGCGGGCGTTTTTTTATGGCTTACTTCCGGCGCCAGGTGGTGCCCTGCGGGCCATCTTCCAGCACAATGCCCATCTCGTTAAGACGGTCGCGCGCCGCATCCGCCGCCGCCCAGTCTTTCGCTTTACGCGCGTCCAGACGCTGCTGGATCAGCGATTCGATCTCCGCCACTTCCGCGTCGTCAACCTGCGCGCCGCTCTGCAGGAACGCCTCCGGCTCCTGCTCCAGCAGACCCAGCACCGCAGCAAGCTTACGCAGGTGGGCCGCCATGGCGTTCGCCGCGGCCGCGTCCTCGGTTTTCAGGCGGTTTACTTCACGCGCCATATCGAACAGCACCGAATAGGCTTCCGGGGTGTTGAAGTCGTCGTCCATTGCCTCGATAAAGCGTGCTTCGAAGGCTTCGCCACCCGCCGCGTCGACGGATTTGTCCGTCCCGCGCAGCGCGGTGTACAGACGCTCCAGCGCCGAACGCGCCTGCTTGAGGTTCTCTTCGCTGTAGTTCAGCTGGCTGCGATAGTGGCCGGACATCAGGAAGTAGCGAATCGTCTCCGCATCGTAATACTTCAGCACGTCGCGGACGGTAAAGAAGTTACCCAGCGATTTCGACATCTTCTCGCGGTCAACCATCACCATGCCGGAGTGCATCCAGTAGTTAACGTACTCGCCGTCATGGGCGCAGGTGGACTGGGCGATTTCGTTTTCATGATGCGGGAACATCAGATCCGAACCACCGCCGTGAATATCGAAGTGGTTGCCGAGCTGCTTGCAGTTCATCGCCGAGCACTCGATATGCCAGCCCGGACGACCCGCGCCCCACGGCGACGGCCAGCTTGGCTCGCCCTCTTTCGACATCTTCCACAGGACAAAGTCCATCGGATTCCGCTTGACGTCAACCACGTCGACGCGCGCCCCCGCCTGCAGTTGATCGAGATCCTGGCGTGACAGCAGACCGTAATTCGGGTCCGTCGGCACGTCAAACATCACGTCGCCGTTATCTGCGACGTAAGCATGGCCTTTAGCGATCAGCTGCTCGGTGATCTCAATGATCTCCGCGATATGGTGCGTTGCGCGCGGTTCGCTGTCGGGACGCAGAATATTCAGCGCGTCAAAATCTTTGTGCATTTCGGCAATCATGCGATCGACCAGCGCGACAAAGCTTTCGCCGTTTTCATTAGCGCGCTTAATGATTTTGTCGTCGATATCGGTGATATTGCGCACGTACTTCAGCTTATAGCCAAGAAAACGCAGATAGCGCGCCACGACATCAAAGGAGACGAAGGTACGGCCATGGCCGATATGACAGAGATCGTAAACGGTAATACCACACACGTACATGCCGACTTCCCCGGCATGGATAGGTTTAAATTCCTCTTTCTGGCGCGTCAGTGTATTAAAAATTTTTAACATCGAAGATTCCGTGTAGACGTGTGTGGGTAATGAAGTCTCTATAATACCCATAATTCAGACCGGACGCAGCACACATTGCAAGGTGCATCGACCCCCGCGGTTATGCTATAACACCCCCCTATATCTCACCCGACATCGGGTGCTGGCACCACACTCATCGGAACAGGATGCAAAAATGGTTACTTTCCACACCAATCATGGCGATATCGTAATCAAAACGTTTGACGACAAAGCGCCGGAAACAGTTAAAAACTTCCTGGACTACTGCCGCGAAGGTTTCTACGACAACACCATTTTCCACCGTGTTATCAACGGCTTTATGATTCAGGGCGGCGGTTTCGAACCGGGCATGAAACAAAAAGAGACCAAATCTCCGATTCAGAACGAAGCGAACAACGGCCTGAAAAACACCCGTGGTACGCTGGCAATGGCCCGTACTCAGGCGCCGCACTCCGCCACCGCCCAGTTCTTCATCAACGTGGCCGATAACGACTTCCTGAACTTCTCTGGCGAAAGCCTGCAGGGTTGGGGCTACTGCGTTTTCGCCGAAGTGGTTGAAGGCATGGACGTGGTAGACAAAATCAAAGCGGTTGCCACCGGCCGCAGCGGCATGCACCAGGATGTGCCGAAAGATGATGTGATCATCAAAAGCGTCACCGTCAGCGAGTAATTCGTGGCGACACTTTTTATTGCAGATTTGCACCTGCAAACAGAAGAACCGGCGATCACCGCCGGTTTTCTGCGTTTTTTACAGGGAGAAGCCCGCCAGGCGGACGCCCTGTATATCCTTGGCGATCTGTTTGAGGCGTGGATCGGCGATGACGATCCGAACCCGCTGCACCAACAAATTGCCTCGGCAATCAAAGCCGTCGTCGACGCCGGCGTGCCGTGCTACTTCATCCACGGCAACCGCGATTTTCTCGTCGGCCAGCGCTTTGCCCGCCAGAGCGGGATGCTCCTGCTCGCCGAAGAAGAGCGACTGGACCTCTATGGCCGTGAAGTGTTGATTATGCATGGCGACACGCTGTGCACCGATGACCCAGGCTATCTGGCGTTTCGCGCCAAAGTCCACACCCCGTGGATCCAGCGTCTGTTCCTGGCCCTGCCGCTGTTGATCCGCCGCCGCATCGCCGCCCGCATGCGCGCCGACAGCAAAGCCGCCAACAGCAGTAAATCAATGGACATTATGGATGTGAATCCACAGGCGGTAGTTGACGTCATGGAAAGACATCATGTGCAGTGGCTGATCCACGGCCATACCCATCGCCCGGCGGTCCATGAACTGCAGGCCAACGGCCAACCCGCATGGCGCGTGGTACTTGGCGCCTGGCACAGCGAAGGTTCGATGGTCAAGGTGACACCGGACGACGTCGAACTGATCCACTTTCCGTTCTAGTTCCTGCGCGAGCACAATTCCGAAACCGTCTTTTGCCCGGGTAAAGGTGCGCGCTTCCCCGCGTCCTGCATGCTAGTCTCCCACGACATCACTCTCAAGGAACGAGCATGAACAGAAAAAAGTGGAGTCAGCCGCTGATGTGGGGAACGATCATCGCGATCCTCAATCCGTTAGGGGTAAGTTATATCGCCTTAGTCGGCGTCGCTATTGGCAACACGCTGACGTTTGTCTGGTGTGCAATGCTGGCGTGGGCCATCTATTTCTATGCCATTTATTTGCTCTGTACCCGCCCTCACGATAGTCGGCTGGTACAAATCTATTTACTGGTGATGGGCACCCTGATGCTCCCTTGGGGGTTAGTGCTGCTCATCACCTGTATCATGAATGAGATAAAGGCCACTAAGCCGCGATCGACGTCATCACTGAACGAGACAAAAGACGGCTAACCATGCGCACGCAACCGTTTTCCTTGCTGGCAGTTCATGCTATTCTCTGTGGCCTCTAAAGCAGTGTGAAACACACCCACAGGAGTTTTAAGACGCATGTCTTCCCGCAATAATTCGGCGCGTATCGCCATCGTGATGGGGTCCAAAAGCGACTGGGCTACCATGCAATTTACCGCAGAAATCCTTGATGCCCTGAACGTTCCGTACCATGTCGAAGTGGTCTCCGCCCACCGCACGCCCGATAAGCTGTTCAGCTTCGCTGAAAGCGCCGAAAGCAATGGCTATCAGGTGATTATTGCAGGGGCAGGCGGCGCGGCGCATCTGCCGGGCATGATTGCGGCGAAAACCCTGGTGCCGGTGCTCGGCGTACCGGTTCAGAGCGCGGCCTTAAGCGGTGTCGACAGCCTCTACTCCATTGTGCAAATGCCGCGCGGCATTCCGGTCGGTACGCTGGCTATCGGCAAAGCTGGCGCAGCGAATGCTGGCCTGCTCGCCGCGCAGATCCTTGCCCAGCATGATGCCGAACTGCACCAGCGCCTGAGCGCCTGGCGTCAGGCACAAACCGATGAAGTGCTGGATAACCCGGATCCGCGGGGTGCGGCATGAAACAGGTATGCGTGCTCGGTAACGGTCAGTTAGGTCGCATGCTGCGCCAGGCCGGTGAGCCGCTGGGCATCGCCGTCTGGCCGGTGGGGCTGGAAGCCGACCCGGAAGCGGTGCCGTTCCAGCAGAGCGTCATCACGGCAGAAATTGAACGCTGGCCGGAAACCGCCCTCACCCGCGAGCTGGCCCGCCATCCGGCGTTCGTCAACCGCGATGTCTTCCCGATTATCGCCGACCGCCTGACGCAAAAGCAGCTGTTCGACAAGCTTGGCCTGGCCACTGCCCCGTGGCAGCTGCTGGCGGATAAAAGCGAATGGCCGGCGGTGTTTGCTCGTCTCGGCGAGCTGGCGATCGTTAAGCGTCGCGTCGGCGGCTACGACGGCCGCGGCCAGTGGCGCCTGCGCGCTGACGAAACCGCGCAACTCCCGGAGGATAACTACGGCGAGTGCATCGTCGAGCAGGGGATTAACTTCTCCGGCGAAGTGTCTCTGGTGGGCGCCCGCGCTCATGACGGTAGCACCGTCTTCTACCCGCTGACCCGCAACCTGCATCAGGACGGTATTCTGCGCGCCAGCGTGGCCTTCCCGCAGGCCAATGCCCGCCAGCAGGAACAAGCGGAAAGCATGCTGACGGCGATCATGAACGAGCTGAACTACGTCGGCGTGATGGCGATGGAGTGCTTCGTCACCGCCGAGGGGCTGCTGATCAACGAGCTGGCGCCGCGCGTGCACAACAGCGGCCACTGGACGCAAAATGGCGCCTCCATCAGCCAGTTTGAACTGCATCTGCGAGCGATTACCGACCTGCCGCTGCCGCCGCCGGTGGTCAACAGCCCGTCGGTAATGATCAACCTGATCGGCACCGATCTCAACTACGACTGGCTGAAGCTGCCGCTGGTGCACCTGCACTGGTACGATAAAGAGGTGCGTCCGGGTCGCAAAGTCGGGCACCTGAACCTCACCGACAGCGATACCGATCGCCTGAGCGCGACGCTGGAAGCGATCAAGCCGCTGCTGCCGCCGGAGTACACCAGCGGCCTGTTCTGGGCGCAATCGCAGCTCAGCTAAGCCCTGCGTGCCGGGGATTTGATCTATCCCCTTCCCCGGCACACCTTGAGGCGCGTACAATCCCCCCCTTGCTGTAAAGCCCATTTCTGTTTTGACTTCAGAGGATACCCCATGACCAATGGGACGGATTATCGCGCCATTCTCGCCAGCGATACGCCACTGATTGACGTACGCGCCCCGGTGGAGTTTAGCCAAAGCGCGATGCCGGCGGCGATCAACCTGCCGCTGATGAATGATGAAGAACGCGCCGCGGTCGGCACCTGCTACAAGCGTCAGGGGCCAGAGGCGGCGCTGGCGCTCGGCCATAAGCTGGTTGATGGCGACCTGCGCGCCAGCCGGATCCAGGCGTGGCTGGAAGCGTGCGCCCGTTACCCGCACGGTTACCTGTGCTGCGCCCGCGGCGGCCAGCGATCGCATATCGTCCAGCAGTGGCTGAAAGACGCTGGCGTGGAGTACCCCCTGATCGTCGGCGGCTATAAAGCGCTACGCCAGGCGGCGATCCAGGCCACCGACGAACTGGTACAGCGCCCGATTGTGCTGATTGGCGGCTGCACCGGCAATGGCAAAACTCAACTGGTCTGCTCGCGACCGGACGGTATCGATCTGGAAGGGCTTGCCCATCACCGCGGTTCTTCATTCGGTCGAACCCTGCAGGATCAGCACCCGCAGGCCACCTTTGAAAACCACCTGGCGGTCAGCCTGCTTAAAAAAGCCGAACAGCAGACCCGCTGGGTGCTGGAAGATGAAGGCCATATGATCGGTGCCAACCATCTGCCGGAGTGCCTGCGCCTCCGCATGGCGCAATCGCCGCTGGCGGTGGTGGAAGATCCATTTGACGTTCGCCTCGAACGGCTGCGCGAAGAGTATTTCGATCGCATGTATCGCGACTTTATCGCCGCGTATGGCGAAGAGAAAGGCTGGCAGGCATACGGCGAGTACCTCCATCACGGTCTGTTTGCCATCCGCCGTCGCCTGGGGCTGCAGCGTTTTGCTCAGTTGACTGAACGGCTCGATGAGGCGCTGGCGCAGCAGCAGCGCACCGCCAGCACCGAGGCGCACTTCGCCTGGCTGGTGCCGCTGCTGGAAGAATACTACGACCCGATGTATCGCTATCAGTTGGGGAAAAAAGCCGGGAAGATCCTGTTTCGCGGCAGCTGGCAGGAGGTCGCCGCCTGGCTGGCGAAGTAATCGCATGCGCTATTGTCCCGGCTTGCGGCGTAAACGCCTTAGCCGGGCTACTGGTCGGCGCGATTTATAGCCCCGGTAGCGCAGCGCGACCGGGGAGTTGTGACCGCTTAGAAGTCGTAGCGCAGACGCACCAGGTTCATATCCCCCAGGTTGTCGGTGCTGGAGGTAAACACGTGTTCGTAGTCAACGCGGAAACCGTAATCCAGCTGGAAGCTGATCCCCAGACCGTTATCGATACGCTGGTAGTTGCGGCCATTCACGTACTGCAGGCGGTCGCCCATAAAGTACGGCTGAATAGATTTAACAGCGTATTGATTGATCGGGAATTTATAGCCCGCAAAATATTCAATCCCCCAGGCGTCGCCGGCGAAGTAGTTATGCACATCGGTTTTTTTGGTGGTGAGGAAGTTCTGATACCAGCCGCCGCCGAAGGAGAAGGTCCAGTTATCCGGGGTCCAGCTCAGCGCGGTACCGACGATGTTCTGGTCATAGGTTTTGCTGTCGGCGCTTGACGGGTCGCGCATTTCGGCGCGGGTATAGTTCCACGCGGTACCCCAGGTCAGGTCCTTCATGATGTGGTAGTCCGCACCAACAGAACCGCCGCCTTTACGCTTGTAGCGCAGGCCGTTGCCAGGCAGATACTCACTATCTTCGAACAGATAAGAGCCGTATAGATCGACATCACCCACGGTTTTCTTATATTTCAGCATATTACGTGAACGATAGGAGCCATCGTAATCGCCGTTAATACCGTTTCCCGGGGCCTGGCCGATCATGTCGTAGTCCCAGATATCGGTTTTCACCCCCACCACATCATAGTAAATGCTGTTCTGCTGCCCGTAGGTTAACGTACCCCAGGTATCGCTTTTCAGGCCGGTATACAGCATGCGGCGGGTGGTATTGTTCGCGCCTTCCGCATAGTGGTTATCCCAGTCAAACAGCGCCGGAATGTTCACCCCCAGTTCGTAGTAGCTGATCCAGCTAATATCATCGAACAGGTAGTAATCCGCCGCGAAGCGGAAACGGGTGCCGCCGTCGAAACCATTACGCTTATAGGAGCCTTTATCGCCATCGCCGGTCATCATGTTGAACTGCGGACGAATACTCCCGCCGACGGTAAAGTTAAGCCGGCTTAACGGATCGCCCGCCTGCGGATCTTGTTTCAGCAGCGTGATCTCCGCGTGGGAAGCAAATGAAGCGAACACCAGTGTTGCGCCGATCGAGACCGCCAGCGCTTTTATTTTATGTGCCATAGTTTTTCCTTGATTAATAAGCAACCTTATATTTACCAGCTGAATATTAACCGCGAATCAGTACAGCGTGTTGTCGGTTTTTTAATGTTTTGTGCGCTTAAAAATCAACGAGTTATCAATTTGTGCGCTTAAAATAAAAGCGCCGCCAAAAACGGCGGCGCATCATCGAAATGCAATAATCTTACTGGCTAAACTGGCGGAACAACGCTTTCCCTTTTAACAAACGCAGCCCCAGCCCGCCGCCGCACAGAGATAACAACACCGCTCCCGTCAGCGGCAGCATCACCCACAAGCGCCAGTCCGGCGTCCAGGGGAAATCAAATACTTTCGTCTGCAGCATCGCCAGCGCCACTTCCGCGCCTATCGCCGCCACCAGTCCGGAAACCAGCCCCAGCAGGGCAAACTCCGCCCACAGCGTGGCGCGCAGCAGCGATTTCCCGGCCCCCAGCGTGCGCCAGACCACCAGCTCCTGATGCCGCTGGCGCATACCGACCTGGACCTGCGCCAGCAACAGCAGCACGCCGCAGGCCGTGACCAGGCCCACCATCACCTCCAGCGCCCGGCTGACCTGGGAGAGCACCTGGCCGACCTGACGCAGGATGGCGCCGATATCCAACAAGCTAACGGTGGGAAACTCGCGGTTCAACTGGGTCAACATCGCGGGACCGTTATCCCAGCGGAAGCTGGTGAGCCAGCTCTGCGGCTGCCCGTCCAGCGCCCCGGAGGGGAAAATAAAGAAGAAGTTGGGCCGCAGGCTCTCCCAGTCAACTTTGCGCACGCTGCTGACCTTCGCGCTGAAGTCCTGAGTATCGCCGGTAAAGGTCACCGTATCGCCGATCTTCACCCCCAGCCGCTGCGCCAGTCCCTCTTCAATCGATACCTCGCCCGGCTTCGGCGGCCAGCTACCGGCCACCAGCGGATTATGATCCGGACGCTGTTCGCTCCAGGTGAGATTAAGCTCGCGATTCAGCGCTTCGTCTTTGTTCCCGTCCGTGGAGTGACCGTTGATCTGCGTCAGACGAGCCCGGACGATCGGATAAAATTCCGCCGCCCGGGTCTGGTGTTCGGCGAGGAAAGTCTTCACCGGCATTATCTGCTCAGGGGCAATATTGATCAGAAAGTAGTTCGGGCTCTGCGGGGGCAACTGCTGCTGCCAGCGGTCAAGCAGATCGCCGCGCAGCACCAGCAGCAACGCCAACAGCATAAACGACAGGGAAAACGCCGCCAGCTGGCTGAGGGTCGACCACGGCTGGCGCAGCAGGCGGTTCACCGCCAGACGCAGCGGCAAGGCTTTGAGCGTCAGGCGTTTGAGCAGCCACAGCAATCCCCAGCCCACCAGGCCGCACAGCAGCGCCAGCACCACCGCCCCGGCCAGCACCGACCACAGCAGCGGGCTGCCGCCCATCAGCCAGGCCAGCCCGCCGACCACCACCGCGCAGACCACAGGAATATAGTGTTTCAGCGGCCAGACGTTAGCCACCACATCCTGACGCAGCACTCGCAGCGGCAGGGTCGCCAGCAGCAGTCGATACGGCCGCAGGCCCACCAGCAGGGAAATGACGCCTGTCGCCCCGATAGCCCACAGCCACGGCCAACCGCTGGCAGCGGGTAGTGCGGCGGGCAGCACCGGTTTGAGCATCAACAACAGCAGGCGCTCCAGCGCCAGGCCCACAACCCCGCCGCTTATCACCGACAGCGTCAGCAGCAGCAGCCACTGGCCGACGATGAGCTTGCGCAGCTGCGCCCGCCCGGCGCCCAGCGTCTTCAAAATTGCGACCAGATCGTAGCGACTGCGGCAGTAGTGGCTCATCGCCACGGCGATCGCGGCAACGGCCAGCAGCAGCGTCAACAGCGCGGATAACAGCAGGAATTGCTGCGAGCGCTCAAGGGATTTGCCCAGCGCGCTGTCGTCCTGTTCAAGGCCAGTCCAGCGATGTTCCGCGCCGAGCTTCGGCAGCAGCCATTGTTCATAATCCGCCAGCTGTTGCGCGTTACCGGCGAACTTATAGCGCCATGCGACGCGACTGCCGGGCTGCACGGCCCCGGTTTTTGCCACGTCAGCCATATTCATCATCAGTCGCGGCGCCATCTGGAAGGGGTTAAACCCTGCATCCGGCTCCTGAATCACTTCCCCGGCAATGCGCAGCGTGGCATCGCCAACGTCAATCGTATCGCCGGTTTTCAGGTTCAGGAGCGCCATCAGCCTTGGCGCCAGCAGCACGCTCCCCGCCTGCGGCTTCAGCCCCGGCGGCTGCGTCTCGAGGGTGCCATACAGCGGATAGCGGTCATCCACCGCCTTAACGTCCGCCAGCTGCGGCGTATCACCGGCGAACGTCATGGTGGCGAAGCTCAGCTGCTCGCCGACGGTCAGCCCTGACTTCCGCGCTTGCGCGATCCACTCGGCGGGTACCTCGCGCGAACTGCGCAGCGTACGGTCGCCGGCCATAAACTCACGGCTTTGCTGGCTAAGGCCTTTCTCCATCCGATCGCTTATCGACCCCAGGGCCAGCACGCAGGCCACGGCGAGGCTTAACGCCAGCCAAACGATCAGCAGCGACGGCGAGCGCCATTCGCGCCAGAACCAGCGGGCGATCATGCTTCCTCCCGCAGTTGGCCATCCACCAGGCGCAGACGGCGGTCGCAGCGCGCCGCCAGCAGCGGATCGTGAGTGACGAGGATCAGGGTGGTGCCGTGTTCGCGATTAAGCGAGAACAGCAGATCGGCAATTTTGTCCCCGGTCTGGCGATCGAGGTTGCCGGTGGGCTCATCGGCGAACAGGAGGGCCGGGCGCCCGTTGAAGGCCCGGGCCAGCGCCACCCGCTGCTGTTCGCCGCCGGAGAGCTGCGCCGGCAGGTGGTGCAGGCGTTTGCCAAGCCCCAACTGCTCAAGCAGCGCGCGGGCATCGCCCTGGCTCTCACTGTCGCTGGCGCCGCGCAGCAGCGCCGGCAGCTCGACGTTCTCCAGGGCGTTGAGCGTCGGGATGAGCATAAACGACTGAAAAACAAAGCCAACGTGCTGCGCCCGCAGCGCCGCCCGCGCCTCCTCATCCATCCGATGCAGCGGTTTGCCCAGCATCGAGACTTCCCCGCTGCTGCCATCGTCCAGGCCAGCGAGGATCGCCAGCAGGGTCGATTTACCGGAACCTGACTCGCCGATCAGGGCGATGGTCTGCCGCGGTTTGACAACCAGCTCAACTCCGGTAAGGATGGAGAGCTGATGCTCTCCCTGACCGACGGACTTCTTAAGATGATGAACTTCAAGTATGTTTTCCGCTGGCATGTGCCTTTCCTGTTTTTGTTCCTGTTTACCTGCCGCGCAATGGCGGCGGACACGCTGCTGATCCTCGGCGACAGCCTGAGCGCTGGCTATCGAATGGCGGCCAACGCCGCCTGGCCTGCGCTGCTCAATGAGAAGTGGCAGGCGAAAACACCGGTGGTGAACGCCA
Organism: Klebsiella sp. GL120222-02; assembly: GCF_003097195.1. NCBI lineage: Bacteria > Pseudomonadati > Pseudomonadota > Gammaproteobacteria > Enterobacterales > Enterobacteriaceae > Klebsiella > Klebsiella sp. GL120222-02. Next base: position 268,971 of record NZ_QEQO01000004.1, on the reverse strand, counting down.
GCATCAGCGGCGATACCTCGCAGCAGGGGCTGGCCCGCCTGCCAGCGCTGCTTAAGCAGCATCAGCCGCGCTGGGTGCTGGTTGAGCTCGGCGGCAATGACGGGCTGCGCGGTTTTCCGCCACAGCAGACCGAGCAAACACTGCGCACCATTATTAAAGATATCAAAGCGGCCAACGCCGAGCCGCTGCTGATGCAAATTCACCTGCCGGCGAACTATGGCCGCCGCTATAATGAAGCCTTCGGCGCGATTTACCCGGCCCTGGCCAAAGAGTTCGATATTCCTCTCCTGCCTTTTTTTATGGAGGAGGTCTATCTCAAACCGCAATGGATGCAGGACGACGGCATTCACCCAAATCGCGACGCGCAGCCGTTTATCGCCGACTGGATGGCGAACCGGCTGGCTCCCTTAGTTAATCATGACTCCTGAACGCCAGGGGTCGCTGACAGGTAAAGTTATGCAAAAAACGGTTTTAGTGACAGGCTGTTCCAGCGGAATTGGTCTGGAAAGCGCGCTGGATTTAACCCGCCAGGGCTTTCGCGTGCTGGCGGCCTGCCGCAAAGCGGAGGACGTCGCGCGGATGCAGGAGCTGGGGCTAACCGGTATTTTGCTCGATCTGGATGACCCACAGAGCGTGGAGCGCGCGGCGGCGGAGGTGATTGCGCTGACCGATAATCGTCTCTATGGCCTGTTCAATAACGCCGGTTATGGCGTCTATGGCCCGCTGAACACCATCAGCCGCCAGCAGATGGAACAGCAGTTTTCCGCCAACTTTTTCGGCGCGCATCAGCTGACCATGCTGCTGCTGCCGGCGATGACGCCGCACGGCGAAGGGCGCATCGTGATGACCTCCTCGGTGATGGGGCTCATCGCCAGTCCCGGTCGCGGGGCCTATGCCGCCAGTAAATACGCCCTCGAGGCGTGGTCCGATGCGCTACGCATGGAATTGCGCCACAGTGGTATTCAGGTCAGCCTGATTGAACCGGGCCCGATCCGCACCCGCTTTACCGATAACGTCAACCAGACGCAAAGCGATAAACCCGTAGAAAATCCGGGCATCGCCGCTCGCTTTACCCTCGGGCCGGAGGCGGTGGTGGAAAAAGTGCGCCACGCTTTTACCAGCGATAAGCCAAAGCTGCGCTACCCGGTCACTCTGGTGACTCACGCGGTGGCGCTGCTCAAACGCCTGCTGCCTGCCCGCGCGATGGACAAAATTATCCACGGCTGAGTTGAAGCGCGGCATGCCGCCCCCATGTAAAACAGAAATCGACTAACGAGAAATGCCCATGTCCGAACAGAATATTGTCAATATTAGCGAAGCGAACCTGCAGCAGACGCTACAGCAGTCCATGAACGTCCCGGTGCTGTTTTATTTCTGGTCTGCCCGCAGCCAGCACTGCGAACAACTGACCCCAGTCCTCGAGCGCCTGGCCGCCCAGTATAACGGCCAGTTCACGCTGGCGAAGGTTGATTGCGACGCCGAGCAAATGCTCGCTTCACAGTTTGGTCTGCGCGCCATCCCTACAGTTTATCTGTTCCAGAACGGCCAGCCGGTGGACGGTTTTGAAGGCCCGCAGCCGGAGGAAGCGATTCGCGCCCTGCTGGATAAAGTCCTGCCGCGTGAAGAGGAGCTGAAAGCCCAGCAGGCGCTGGCCCTGATGCAGGAAGAAAAATACGCCGAGGCATTACCGCTGCTGAAGGAAGCCTGGCAGCTGTCGAATCAGGACAGCCAGATTGGTCTGCTGCTGGCGGAAACGCTGATTGCCCTGCACCGTTCCGATGAAGCGGAAAGCGTGCTGAAAACCATCCCGCTGCAGGATCAGGACACCCACTATCAGGGTCTGGTGGCGCAGATTGAGCTGCTCAAACAGGCCGCCGACACCCCGGAAATCCAGCAACTGCAGCAGCAGGTGGAACAGAATCCGGACGATGCGCAGCTGGCCTCCCAGCTGGCGCTGCAGCTGCATCAGGTCGGGCGTAATGAAGAAGCGCTGGCGCTGCTGTTCAGCCATCTGCAGAAGGATTTAGGCGCCGGCGATGGCCAGGCGCGCAAGATGCTGCAGGAGATCCTCGCCGCCCTCGGTACCGGCGATGCGCTGGCCGCCAAATACCGCCGCCAGCTGTATTCGCTGCTGTACTAATCAGAGGCGCTGACCCGGATAGCGCTACGCTTATCCGGGCTACAGATTACGCCGTGGTAGCCCGGGTAAGGCGTGAACGCCGCAACCCGGGATCGTTCATGGGTGCTTTTTCAGCTGCGTTACCACCAGCTGATGACGGGCATTGAAGAACTTCCGGTAGGTCAGATAGCCGGCGATAATCGTCGACAGGCTGGCGGTCGACAGCAGCATAAAGGTCACCATGATCTGGTACTTAATCGCCTTCACCGGGTCAATACCGGCAAAAATTAGCCCCGACATCATCCCAGGCAAGCTCACCAGCCCGACCGTTTTCGCTGAATCGACGGTGGGAATCAATGACGCGCGAATGCTCTCGCGAATCAGCCGCGCCGCAGCCATCTTCGGCGTCGCGCCGAGGCTCAGCTTCTCCTGAATCTGCTGCTGCTCGCTGCTGAAGCGCTGGCCCATATTGTTGTAGCACAGCCCCACCGCCACCATGGCGTTCCCGGCCACCATCCCGGCAATCGGGATCACCTGCATCGGCACGAAGGCGATCGACCCCGAAAAGACCAGTACCGCCAACGTTAGTCCGGCGCCAGTGGTAATAGCGATAAACGACGAGACAAAAGCTTTATCGATATATTTACTGCGCTTCTTCGCATTCCACGCCGCGTTAAAGCAGATAAACAGCACCATCAACAGCGTCAGAACCGCATGATTGACGTTAAAGATATATTTCAGCACATAGCCGACGATAATCAGCTGCACGATCGCCCGGCAAATACTCCAGATAATATCTTTTTCCAGTGCCAGTTTTTCCCGATAGCTGACCAGAATAGCGATCAGCACCAGCACCATCGACAGCGCCAGCGATTCGTTCGTAATGTTATGCCCGTTCATGCTGTACCTCCTGCATGTTTCCGCCGGCAGGTTGCAGCGTAATCACTTCATCGGCATGCGAAATTTCGTTGCGATCGTGGGTGACCCACAGAACAGCGACCTGTTTTTCCGTCGCGTAGCCATGAATAATGTCATTCACATTCTGTTTATTACTTTCATCCAGCGCGCTGGTAATTTCGTCCAGCAGCAGCACGCGCGGTAGAAATTGTAAATTGCGGATCAGCGATACGCGCTGCTTTTCCCCGCCGGACAGTTCGTTAATAGACTTTTCCAGCATATTTTCGCCAAGGCCAAAGCGCTGCAGGTCAGCCACCAGCGCCTGCGGATCGGGTTGTTTGTTGCGGATCTGCCACGGAAAAATCAGGTTATCGTAGACTGAATCACCGAACAGCGCCGGCGTCTGCGCGCAGTAAGACACCTGCTGACGATAGGTTTCCGGCGACAGCGTCGCGATATCCACATCGTCAAAAAACAGGCGTCCGGAGGTTGGGCTGAGCAGCGAGGCGATAATCTTCAGCAAGGTGCTTTTCCCGCAGCCGGAAGGCCCGGTAATCAGCTTAAATTCTCCGGGTCTGAGCTGAAGAGTGATATTGTGTAAAATAACTGCGTCGTCGGTCTTAAACCCCACACCCTCGAGACGCAAAAGCGCGTTATTTTCCTTCATGAGTCTTCCTGATTATTTTCTGAAACACCGCTAGTTTACCCCACTTTCCTTTCTCCAGGATGAGGAGAAAGATATACTCAGTTTAAACATGCGCTATTTCCTTGTAGCGCCCCACCAGGCAACAAGACAGGAGGTTTTTGATGCTGATTTTTATTCCTATCCTTATTTTCGTCGCGCTGGTCATTGTGGCCGCGGCGGTGAAAATTGTCCCGCAAGGCTATCAGTGGACGGTAGAACGTTTTGGGCGCTTTACCCAGACGCTGCAGCCGGGATTAAGCTTAGTCGTGCCGTTTATGGACCGAATCGGCCGCAAAGTGAACATGATGGAGCAGGTGCTCGACATCCCCTCGCAGGAGGTTATCTCCCGGGATAACGCCAACGTCACCATCGACGCGGTCTGCTTTATTCAGGTGATTGACGCGCCAAAGGCCGCCTACGAGGTCAGCAATCTTGAGCAGGCGATCGTCAACCTGACGATGACCAATATCCGTACCGTGCTCGGCTCGATGGAGCTGGACGAAATGCTCTCCCAACGCGACAGCATTAACACCCGTCTGCTGCATATCGTTGACGACGCCACTAATCCGTGGGGAGTAAAAATCACCCGCGTCGAAATTCGCGACGTTCGCCCGCCGGCGGAGCTTATTGCCTCAATGAACGCCCAGATGAAAGCCGAACGTACCAAACGCGCCTATATCCTTGAGGCCGAAGGGGTGCGACAGGCGGAAATTCTGAAAGCGGAAGGGGAAAAGCAGTCGCAGATCCTCAAAGCCGAGGGGGAACGGCAGTCCGCTTTCCTGCAGGCCGAAGCTCGCGAACGTTCCGCCGAAGCGGAAGCCCGCGCCACTCAGATGGTCTCCTCGGCAATCGCCTCGGGCGATATTCAGGCGATCAACTACTTCGTGGCGCAGAAGTACACCGATGCGCTGCAGCAGATTGGCGCCGCTAACAACAGCAAAGTGGTGCTGATGCCGCTGGATGCCAGTAGCCTGATGGGATCGATTGCCGGGATCAGCGAGCTGATCAAAGAAGGCGCTGGCGATCGGAAAAAATCATGATCGACATGATCTTCGCCCATCCGCATCTGTTCTGGTTAAGCCTGGGCGGGCTGCTGCTGGCGGCCGAGATGCTTGGCGGCAGCGGCTATCTGCTGTGGAGCGGCGTCGCTGGCGTGGTGACCGGCGCCCTGACCTGGCTCCTGCCGCTGAACTGGGAATGGCAAGGGACGCTGTTTGCCGTTCTCACCCTGCTGGCGGCGTGGCTGTGGTCGAAATGGCTGCGCAAGCGGGTCAAAACGCAGCGTCCGGCCGATGCTCAGCTCAACCAGCGCGGGCAGCAACTGGTGGGCCGCCGCCTGACGCTGGATGCCCCGCTGGTAAACGGCCGTGGCCATGTACGCGTGGGCGACAGCTCCTGGCCGGTGATTGCCGATGAAGACCTCGCGGCGGGCAGCAAGGTTGAAGTAATTGCCGTAGAAGGAATTACGCTACGAATCAGACCCGTCGTCCGTTAAGCCTGCGCCTTGCGATGGCAGCAGCCGGAAAGATTATCGATAATCGGGCACTCCGCGCTGTCGTCGCCGGGGCAGGATTCGGCCAGCGCCAGCAGGTGCGCGCGCATATTTTGCAGCTCGCGGATATGGTTCTCGATATCCGCCACTTTCTCCAGCGTGCGTTTTTTCACATCGGCGCTGTGCCGCGACGGGTCGTTGAACAAGGCCACCAGCTCGCGGCACTCTTCCAGGTTAAACCCCACCTGCCGCGCCTGGCGCAGCAGCGTCAGCTCATCGAGATGCTGCTGACTGTAAGTGCGGTAGCCGTTTTCGCTCCGCAACGGCGGCGTCACCAGCCCCTTCTCTTCGTAAAAACGAATCGCTTTGCTGGTTAAACCGGTTTTTTTCGCCACATCGCTGATATTCATTTTTTCTCCTTGACCTTCCCCTTGCTGGAAGGTTTAACCTTCTTAATACTCGATGAAAGAGTGGGTCTGGTCAATCGTTGACCGGAAAATTATTCAGGAGTTATTTATGTCTAACACTATCGACCTGACGCTGGATGGCCTCTCCTGCGGCCACTGCGTCAAACGCGTGAAAGAGAGTCTGGAACAGCGTCCTGACGTTGAGCAAGCCGAGGTGACCCTCACTGAAGCCCATGTCACGGGCAGCGCCAGCGCGCAAGCGCTGATTGATACCGTGAAACAAGCCGGATACGGCGCGGAGCTCAGCCACCCAAAGGCTAAACCGCTGGCAGAATCATCAATCCCGTCGGAAGCACTGACAGCGGCCACTCCTGAGCTTCCGGCAGCCCATGACGAAGATGACAGTCAACAGCTGCTGATCAACGGCATGAGCTGCGCCAGCTGCGTCTCCCGGGTACAAAACGCGCTTGCCGCGGTGCCGGGCGTCTCACAGGCGCGGGTTAACCTGGCGGAACGCACGGCGCTGGTGATGGGCAGTGCGTCCGCCGCAGAATTAGTGCAGGCGGTGGAGAAAGCCGGCTATGGCGCGGAGGCGATCGAAGACGATCTGCAACGCCGCGAACGCCAGCAGGAAACCGCTATTGCTACGATGAAGCGTTTTCGCTGGCAGGCGATTGTCGCCCTGCTGGTCGGCGTGCCGGTGATGGTCTGGGGGATGATCGGCGATAACATGATGGTCAGCGATGACAACCGTTCGCTGTGGCTGGTTATCGGCCTTGTCACCCTCGCTGTCATGGTCTTTGCCGGCGGCCACTTCTACCGCAGCGCGTGGAAAAGCCTGAAAAACGGCACCGCCACCATGGATACGCTCGTGGCGCTCGGCACCGGCGTCGCCTGGCTGTACTCGATGAGCGTCAACCTGTGGCCGCAGTGGTTTCCGATGGAAGCCCGGCATCTGTATTACGAAGCCAGCGCGATGATTATCGGCCTGATTAACCTCGGCCATATGCTGGAGGCCCGCGCCCGCCAGCGCTCCTCGAAAGCGCTGGAGAAACTGCTCGATCTGACGCCGCCTTCAGCCCGCGTGGTGACCCCTGAGGGGGAAAAGGATCTGCCGCTCGCGGAAGTTCAGGCGGGTATGACGCTGCGCCTGACCACCGGCGACCGCGTTCCGGTTGACGGCGTGATAAGCCAGGGCGAAGCCTGGTTTGATGAAGCAATGCTCACCGGCGAACCGGTACCGCAGCAAAAAGGCGATGGCGATGCCATTCACGCCGGCACCGTGGTGCAGGACGGCAGCGTGCTGTTCACCGCCAGCGCCGTCGGCAGCCAGACCACGCTGGCACGTATTATCCGCATGGTGCGCCAGGCGCAGAGCAGCAAACCGGAGATCGGCCAGCTGGCGGATAAAATCTCCGCCGTATTTGTTCCGGCGGTGGTCGCCATTGCGCTGATCAGCGCCGCGATCTGGTACGTCTTCGGCCCGGCGCCGCAGATCGTCTATACCCTGGTCATTGCCACCACGGTACTGATTATCGCCTGTCCGTGCGCGTTAGGCCTGGCGACGCCGATGTCGATTATCTCCGGCGTTGGCCGGGCGGCGGAGTACGGTGTGCTGGTGCGCGATGCCGATGCGCTGCAGCGCGCCAGCGAGCTCGACACCCTGGTGTTCGATAAAACCGGCACCCTGACCGAAGGCAAGCCGCAGGTGGTGACTGTAAAAACCTTCTCTGGCATTGATGAAGCGACTGCGGTGCGTCTTGCCGCCGCGCTGGAACAGGGCTCAAGCCATCCGCTGGCGCGAGCGATCCTCGATAAAGCCGCCGACAGTTCGTTGCCGGAAGTGAGCGGCTTCCGCACCCTGCGCGGCCTTGGCGTCAGCGGCGAAGCGGAAGGTCATCGCCTGCTGCTCGGCAACCAGGCGCTGCTCAACGAGCAGCATATCAATACCGCCGACATAGAAAGCGAGATGACGGCGCAGGCCTCGCGCGGCGCCACGCCGGTGCTGCTGGCGGTGGATGGTCAGGCGGCCGCGCTGTTCGCCATCCGTGACCCGCTGCGCGAAGACAGCGTCGACGCCCTGGCCCGCCTGCATCGGCAGGGCTACCGGCTGGTGATGCTTACCGGGGATAACCCCACCACCGCGAAGGCCATCGCCAAAGAAGCCGGCATTGATGAAGTGATCGCTGGCGTGCTGCCGGACGGTAAAGCCGATGCCATTAAACGACTGCAGAGCCAGGGGCACAAAGTGGCGATGGTTGGCGACGGCATTAACGACGCTCCGGCGCTGGCCCAGGCCGATGTCGGGATCGCCATGGGCGGCGGCAGCGATGTCGCTATTGAAACCGCGGCGATCACCCTGATGCGCCATAGTCTTCACGGCGTGGCCGATGCGCTGGCGATTTCGAAGGCGACCTTACGCAATATGAAGCAGAACCTGCTGGGCGCGTTTGTCTACAACTCGCTGGGTATCCCGATTGCAGCCGGGATCCTCTGGCCGCTGACCGGCACCCTGCTCAATCCGGTGGTCGCCGGCGCGGCGATGGCGCTGTCGTCGATCACCGTGGTGAGTAACGCCAACCGCCTGCTGCGCTTTAAACCAAAAGAGTAAACGCCGTCAGATGAAACGGGCGCTGACGTTGTTCGGCGCCCGTTTTTTGCTGACACAAGAAAAGCCCGCCGGAAGGGTGACGTGTATCACCATATGCGCTAGCATGAAGTCCTCACACTTCGGAGCGCGTATGGGCCTGTTAAACCGGATAAAAATGCTGTGGCGAGCCGCCGTCGGCTCGTCTTATTCCTGGCCTGCGATGGATATCGTCCTGCCCGGCGAACGCTATTTGCACCTCGTCGGCAGCATCCATATGGGCACCCGCGACATGGCGCCGCCGCCAGCGAAGCTTCTGAAAAAAATACGCCAGGCCGATGCGTTAATCGTCGAGGCCGATATCAGCGGCAATGAAACCCCGTTTAGCAACCTTCCCTCTTACCCGCCGCTGGCAGAACGTCTAAGCGATGCGCAGTTGAGCGAGCTAGAGGCGCGAGCCGGCGAGCTGGGCCTGTCGGTCGGGCTGTTCGACAGCCAGCCGCTGTGGCAGGTGGCGATGGTGCTACAAGCCACCCAGGCGCAGAAGCTGGGACTGCGGCCGGATTACGGCATCGATTATCAGTTGCTGATGGCCGCCCGCGAGAGCAACATAACGGTGATGGAGCTGGAAGGCGCCGACAGCCAAATCGCGCTGCTGCGCGATCTGCCCGACGGGGGGATGGCGCTGCTGGAGGATACGCTGAGCCACTGGCGGACCAATGCCCGCCTGCTACAGGTGATGATCGGCTGGTGGCTGGAGCAACCGCCATCGCGCGGCGCGGTATCGCTGCCGACGACCTTTAGCCAGTCTTTGTATGATGTGCTGATGCACCAGCGCAATCTCGCCTGGCGCGAGACGCTGCTGGCCTTGCCGCCGGGGCGCTACGTGGTTGCCGTCGGCGCGCTGCACCTGTATGGCGAAGGGAATCTGCCGGATATGCTGACCTAAAAAAATGGCCAATATTGCTATTGGCCCGTCAAAGAGGAATTTCATCATTATTATTATCCCGGGATTTGCATCCCGGATCGTCTGATTGTCGCTCAAAGTGACCATCACTGCCAACACTATTGCGCAAGATGGTACTATTTTTTAGACAACCTGCGGGCGTATTCTGACGTCACGCAAAACCGGTTGGTAAGAAGGATAGCTATGACTCCCGCCGTTAAATTACTCGAAAAAAACAAAATCCCCTTTCAGATCCACAGTTACGATCACGATCCCAATGAGACCAACTTCGGAGATGAAGTGGTGCGCAAGCTCGGCCTCAATGCCGACCAGGTTTACAAGACCCTGCTGGTCGCCGTTAACGGCGATATGAAGCATCTGGCGGTCGCCGTCACCCCGGTCGCCGGGCAGCTGGATTTGAAGAAAGTGGCGAAAGCGCTGGGCGCCAAGAAAGTCGACATGGCCGACCCGATGGTGGCGCAGCGTATCACCGGCTATCTGGTGGGCGGTATCAGTCCGCTGGGGCAGAAGAAGCGCCTGCCGACGGTGATTGACGCCCCGGCGCAGGAATTTGCCACCATCTATATTTCCGGCGGCAAACGCGGTCTGGATATTGAGCTGGCGGCCAGCGATCTGGCGCAGCTTCTGGACGCGAAGTTCGCCGATATCGCCCGCCGCGATTGAGCACACCATCCCGGATAGCGGCGCACGCGCCTTATCCGGGCTACCCAACTCGTAGCCCCGGTAAGCGCAGCGCCACCGGGGAAATAGCCAACCTGAAACCCAGGCTTACTGCCAGCTCACCTCGCTTTTCGGCTCGTAGGCTGCCGCATCCAGCGGCGAGTTCTTCTCGATATACTCTTTCAGCACTTCGGCATCGATAAAGCCGGTATTCACATACCCGGGTTTATCGGCAATGTTCGGATATCCATCGCCGCCGGTAGCGTTAAAGCTCAGCGTCGCCATCCGGTAGGTCTTCGCCGGATCCACCGGTTCGCCTTTGATTTTCAGATCGTTCAGTTTGCCATCTTTGGCCACGAAGCTGACGTTGGCAAACTGCGGATAGGCGCCGGAATCCGGCTTCATCTGCGCGACGGCGGTCAGGTAATCCACCACCTCCTTGCCGCTCATATCGACATAGGTCAGCACATTGCCGAACGGCTGGACCTTCATCACATCCTTATAGGTGATATCGCCCGCCTCGATGGAGTCGCGGATCCCACCGCCGCTCATCACCGCGAAATCCGCGTTGCTGCGCGCCATCTGCGCCGCCAGCAGCAGGTGGCCCATATTGGTCTGCACAAAGCGCACTTTACTGCGGTCGCCCTCCAGATGACCATTCACGCTACCGATTTTGACCTGCAGTTGCGCTTTGCCTTTGTTCTGGAATGGCGTCAGCAGCGACATCATCTGTGGGTTCTCTGCGATCTGCGGCGTATACAGCACCCGCTCGCTTTGGCCGTTATCGTAAGTTACTTTTTTCTTCAGGTTCACCGGGATCAACTGATAATGCACCAGCTTCATCTCACCGTTGCGGAACTCAAAATCGGCGCGGCCGACGTATTTGCCCCACTCATGCGCCTGGACGATCCAGATGCCGTTCTGACGATCCGGCGCGCACGGGGTGCCTGGCACATAATCGACCTGCTTTTTATTTTCCGACGCCATGCATACCGGATCCTGCGAGTGACCGCCGACGATCATCGCCAGCGATCCCGCAGGTAAACTCCGCGCCATTTCAACGTCGCCCGGCGCGTTAGAGCCGTGGTTGCCATTGTCGTAATGGCCCATATGGGTGGTGGCCAGGATCACGTCCGGCTTTTCATTCTGCTGCAGCTCCTGGATCACCAGCTTCGCCTCTTCCGCCGGTTTGCGGAATTCGATATCGGTGAAATATTCCGGATTGCCAATCTTGGCCGTATCGTCGGTGGTTAAGCCAATCACCGCGATTTTCAGCCCGCCGCGCTTAAACAGCGCCCAGGGTTTGAACAGCCGTTCGCCGGTGCTTTTCTGATAAATATTGGCCGACAGGAACGGGAACTTCGCCCACTTTTCCTGCTGGCGCAGCACGCTCAGCGGATTATCAAATTCATGGTTCCCCACCGCCATTGCGTCGTAGCCGATCAGGTTCATGCCGCGAAAATCGGGCTCTGCATCCTGTAAATCAGACTCCGGCACGCCGGTATTAATATCGCCGCCGGATAACAGCAGGACGCTCCCCCCTTCCGCCGCCACTTCTTTCCGGATGCCATCGACCAACGTTTTCTGCGCCGCCAGACCATATTCGCCGTAGTCATTGCGCCAGAAATGGCCGTGATGATCGTTGGTGTGAAGGATGGTAATTTTATAGGTTTTATCCTGCTCATAGGCCTGTGCGGACAGGCTGCCCAGCGATAAGGCGGCAAATAACGCCAGCGCTACGCGATGTTTAAAATACTGCATGCTTCACTCCCTGACTTAATCCCAAGTGCCGAAAGTATAGCGAGTTAGTCGCGTTGACAAATATGTTTTCAGAATTGCGACTTCCTTCACCCCCTAAGGACAGGTATGTTAGTCGGATAATAATTCCACCTGCATTCTCTATACGCCTTCGCGTTGTATGGCATTGCGTCAGCCCGTTGGTTATATTTCCCATGTAGTAGCCGGGAAAATCAGGGTCGTCGCCATGGCGTATAAATGACGAAAGCTATATAAAAAAGTGACGTGAACCTATGGCAATCAATCAGACCGCTCAACCCCTGTCCGGCCCCGCTGCGCCGCCGCAAAAAGCACGCACCTCGTTTGGCATCTTAGGCGCGATCAGCCTGTCCCATTTGCTTAACGATATGATCCAGTCGCTCATCCTTGCGATTTACCCACTGCTGCAGGCGGAGTTCTCCCTTACCTTCGTGCAGATCGGGATGATCACCCTCACCTTCCAGCTCACCTCATCGCTATTCCAGCCGGTGATTGGCTACATCACCGATAAACGCTCGATGCCGTGGTCGCTGCCGGTGGGCATGTGCTTCACCCTCTGCGGTTTGATTCTCCTGGCGCTGGCCGGGAGTTTCGGCATGGTGCTGCTGGCTGCCGCGCTGGTGGGTACCGGCTCCTCGGTTTTCCATCCGGAATCATCCCGCGTGGCGCGGATGGCCTCTGGCGGCCGTCACGGCCTGGCCCAGTCGCTGTTCCAGGTCGGCGGCAACTTCGGCAGCTCGCTTGGTCCATTGCTGGCGGCGGTGATTATCGCCCCCTATGGCAAAGGCAACGTCGCCTGGTTCGTGCTGGCCGCCCTGCTGGCTATTGTGGTGCTGTCGCAAATCAGCCGCTGGTATGCCGCACAGCACCGTATGAATAAAGGCAAACCGAAGCCGCTGATCGTTAATCCGCTGCCGCGCAATAAGGTGATTCTGGCGGTAGGTATTCTGCTGATGCTGATTTTCTCGAAATATTTCTATATGGCGAGCATTAGCAGCTATTACACCTTTTATCTGATGCATAAGTTCGGATTATCGGTGCAAAATGCCCAGCTTCATCTGTTTGCCTTCCTGTTCGCGGTTGCCGCCGGGACGGTAATCGGCGGGCCAGTTGGCGATAAAATTGGACGTAAATATGTGATTTGGGGCTCTATCCTCGGTGTGGCGCCGTTTACCCTCGTTTTACCCTACGCCAGCCTTGAATGGACGGGGATTTTAACGGTGATTATTGGTTTTATCCTCGCCTCGGCCTTTTCCGCTATCCTGGTCTATGCGCAGGAGCTGCTGCCGGGTCGAATCGGCATGGTTTCTGGCCTGTTCTTCGGCTTCGCCTTTGGCATGGGTGGCCTTGGCGCCGCGGTGCTGGGCCTGCTGGCGGACCATACCAGTATCGATCTGGTGTATAAAATCTGTGCCTTCCTGCCGCTGCTGGGTTTCCTGACGATATTTCTTCCTGATAACCGGCAAAAAGCCTGATTATCCGGCGGCCAAAGTGCAACGCTGGCCGCCGTTATCCCTTGCGCCATCAGCCTGATGCGCGCATTCCCTCCGCGATTTTCCCTTCTGTGCCTTTTGGCCGGTTAATTCCATTTTTTTGCACAATTCAAGAATTATTCATAAACAAAGTGAACGTTTTTGTCATAAACTATTACCCGGATAGGGTAGCAAAATGGACCGATACACCACTGGAAAGGAGACGGAATGCACCACGCAACACCGCTTATCACCACCATTGTCGGCGGCCTCGTGCTCGCCTTTATTCTCGGCATGATTGCCAATAAGCTACGTATTTCTCCTCTGGTGGGATATCTCTTAGCGGGCGTGCTGGCCGGACCTTTCACCCCAGGCTTTGTTGCTGATACCAAACTGGCTCCTGAACTGGCAGAACTCGGCGTGATCCTGCTGATGTTCGGCGTCGGGCTGCATTTTTCCCTGAAAGATCTGATGGCGGTAAAGTCGATCGCCATTCCCGGGGCCATCGCCCAGATAGCCGTGGCGACGCTGCTGGGTATGGCACTTTCCGCCGCCCTTGGCTGGTCGCTGATGACCGGCATCGTCTTTGGCCTGTGTCTCTCCACCGCCAGTACCGTGGTGCTACTGCGCGCCCTCGAGGAGCGACAGCTTATTGACAGTCAGCGCGGGCAGATTGCCATTGGCTGGCTGATTGTGGAAGACCTGGTGATGGTCCTGACGCTGGTCCTGCTGCCAGCGATTGCCGGGATGACGGAGAAAGGTGACGTTGGCTTCGCCTCTCTGGCCCTCGACCTCGGGATCACCATTGGTAAAGTGGTGGCCTTTATCGCCATCATGATGCTGGTCGGTCGCCGGCTGGTGCCGTGGATCATGTCGCGCAGCGCCGCCACCGGCTCACGCGAGCTGTTCACCCTGTCAGTGCTGGCTCTGGCGCTGGGCATCGCCTTCGGCGCCGTGGAGCTGTTTGATGTTTCCTTCGCCCTTGGCGCCTTCTTCGCCGGCATGGTGCTTAACGAATCTGAGCTGAGCCACCGCGCCGCCCATGACACCCTGCCGCTGCGCGACGCCTTCGCGGTGCTGTTTTTTGTCTCCGTCGGCATGCTGTTTGACCCGATGGTGCTGGTGCAGCAGCCGCTGGCGGTGCTGGCGACACTGGCGATTATTATCTTTGGTAAATCCGCCGCCGCCTTTTTCCTCGTGCGTATGTTTGGTCATTCGCCGCGTACCGCATTGACCATTGCCGCCAGCCTGGCGCAGATTGGTGAGTTTGCCTTTATTCTCGCCGGCCTGGGGATGGCGCTTAACCTGCTGCCGCAGGCTGGACAAAACCTGGTGCTGGCCGGGGCGATCATCTCGATTATGCTCAACCCGGTGCTGTTTACCCTGCTGGAAAAATATCTCGATAAAACCGAAACCCTCGACGAGCAGACGCTGGAAGAGGTGCTGGAAGATGAGAAACAGGTGCCAGTCGATATCTGTAACCACGCGCTGCTGGTTGGCTTCGGCCGCGTCGGCAGTCTGCTGGGCGAGAAGCTGATGGCCCAGGGGATCCCGCTGGTGGTGGTTGAAACCTCGCGTACCCGCGTGGATGAGTTACGCGAGCGCGGGATCAGCGCGGTGCTGGGTAATGCCGCCAATGAAGAGATCATGGAACTGGCGCATCTCGACTGCGCCCGCTGGCTGCTGCTGACTATCCCCAACGGCTACGAGGCCGGAGAGATTGTCGCTTCCGCACGGGAAAAATGCCCGAATATCGAGATCATCGCCCGCGCCCATTACGATGATGAAGTGGACTACATTATCGATCGCGGGGCTAATCAGGTGGTGATGGGCGAGCGGGAAATTGCCCGCGCCATGCTGCAGCTTCTGGAAACGCCACCGGCCGGTGAAGTCGTCACCGGCTGATGTACTGCCCTCTCCCCGTCGGGAGAGGGACGCGCTTACCGATCCCAGTACGCCTCTTCCAGGCTGTCCTCACGCTCCGGCAGGCCGCGGGTTAAACGCGGCGAGTGCTGGTTCAGTACCTGATAGCTCACGCGGTTGGCATATTTACACACCTGCGCCAGTGAGGAGTAGGTCAGCCATTTGCATTTGTGCTTGCTGGAGTTGGGCACGTTATTGCGGTGGTAGTTATTGGCGGTGATGTCATGCAGCAGCGCCGCCAGGGCGCCGTCGCCAGCGCCGTTGGTATTCATGATTTTTTCAGGCCCGCCCATATACGGGGCGATATGTGAATAGATACGCAGCGGATTAACGCAATCCTGGTGGCGCATCGCACGGCTGAATTCAAACTGGTTAAACTCCGGGATCGCCCCCGGCAGCAGCGGATGCTGGGTTTTCCGCTTCGCCTCTTCTTCGGTAAAGCCCGCCATATACAGGCCCGCCGGGCCGGCAGTGCACAGCACCAGGTCGACCCAGTCCAGCGCTTTATCCGCCGCCGACAGCGGATCGGCAAAACCGGTCAGGGCTTCCCCTTCCTCTTCATTCATCGCCAGAATCGAGACATGCTCCTGCAGGAACTGCTGCCACCACGCCGGGTTATCGGCAATCACGTATTTAGTTCCGAGAGTTAACACCACCGGCACATCATGCTTTTTGGCGTACTCGATGGCTTTCATCGTGGCGTCTGGCATCGGCTCGCCCGGCTTGCAGCGTACCAGGTAGGAGGTGAGCACCAGCGCCGAGGCGCCGGCGATCACCGCTTCCGGAATGCTTTCCGGGCGCAGCTTGTTCATGTGACCCGGGCTGATGGCGAAGGTGCGCTCGCCGCTGTCGCTGATCAGGGTAAAACAGCGGCCAATGGCGCCGTCGACGCCCTGCAGATAGTTCAGATCGGTGCGGCTGGAGGTATTGCACAGGTAGCGATAGGCATAGCCGCCGATGTCGATATTGCTGCACATCACGCCAAGCAGCACCGAGCGATCGTCCGCCAGCACCGAGTAGTTGTGCATGGTATTGCCGATGGTGCCGCCGGCAAACTGATGGGTAATGAGATTATTGCGTACCAGCTCCTGGTACAGCGCCTCGGCGACGTCATCTTCAATCACCAGCGAGTGGCCCGCGCTCAGACCATAGCGTACGATAAACGCTTCATCCACTTTCGCTTCGATATCCACCAGCGTCTGGTCGATACCGACCACCCAGGAGATGCTGGATTCATTCTCCGGCTGAATTTGCTGCAGCAGCGGGTCGCGGGCGTTGACGGGAAAATAGTGTTTGGATTTGCGTTTACCGGGAAATTTCATAGTGGCGCTTAAATGACAGGGAACAAGCGGGAAATAGTAGCATATTCCCCGCCCTGCGCGCGATCAGCGATAAGGCGCCGTCAGGTTGACCATCATCTCAATATGCGCCACATCCGCATTTAGCGCCGGAATATATTCATACTGCTCGCCACCCGCTTCGAGGAAAACTTCCCGGTTCTGAACAGCAATCTCTTCCAGCGTCTCGAGACAGTCGGCGGCAAACCCCGGGCACAGCACCTGAATATGCTTCGTCCCCTGCTCGCCAAGCATCTTCAGCGTCTCATCGGTGTACGGCGTCAGCCAGGGTTCCCGGCCAAAGCGCGACTGGAAGGTCATCATCACCCGCTCCGGCGGCAGCCCCAGCGCGGAAACCAGTTCCCGCGTGGTATCGCGACAGCGCTGGGGATAATCATCGCCCTGGTTGGCATAGCGCTGCGGGATCCCATGGTAGGAGAGCAGCAGCAGATCGGGTTCCCCGTGCACCGCGAAGGAGGCGCGCACGCTGGCCGCCAGCGCATGGATATAGTCCGGGTGATCGGCATAGTCGCGAATAAACGAGATACCCGGAATAGCGCGCTTTTTCGCAAGGATCCGCGCCAGCTCATCCCAGACGGCGGCCACCGTCGAACAGGAATATTGTGGGTACAGCGGCAGCACCACGATGTGTCCCACCCCCTGCGCCAGTAAATCATCCACCGCGCTGGCCAGCGACGGCGAACCATAGCTCATGCCCAGCGCCACCGGCGTATCCGGCAGCCTGGCGGCCAGCGCCTGCTGCTGGCGACGGCTGTATACCATCAGCGGCGATCCCTCCTCCATCCACACGGACTGATAGAGCTTCGCCACGCGCGGGGAGCGAATCGGCAGTATGACGCCACGCAGCAGCGGCCACCATAGCAGACGAGATGTATCCACCACCCGTTTGTCGCTGAGGAATTGTCGCAGATAGCGCTTCACCGCACCGGGGGTGGGCGCATCGGGAGTGCCTAAATTGGCCAGCAAGATACCTGTTTTCGTCTGATGCATTACCGCCTCTTAACCATTTGAATCGCAGCCAATTGTAGCTGAAATGGCGCTAAACGGAACCAATCATAGCAAAAGGTAGAAATGAGAGGAGTTCTCATCCTGCGGCAGCAGGATGAGAAAAGGCTTTATCAGCCGAGGATTTTTTCCAGTTCAGCGCGCACGTCAGCTACCGCTTTGGTGCCGTCGACTTTGGCATATTTGGTGTTGCCCGCCTGCGCTTCTTTGGTGTAGTAGCCGATCAGCGGTGCTGTCATCTGATGGTATTCCACCAGGCGCTTACGCACGGTCTCTTCCTGGTCGTCTTTACGGGTGGTCAGCTCTTCGCCGGTCACGTCGTCTTTGCCTTCCACCTTCGGCGGATTGAATTTGATGTGGTAGACGCGACCGGATGCCGCATGAACGCGACGGCCAACGATGCGGTCGACGATCAGTTCGTCCGGCACGTCGAATTCCAGCACGTAATCAACGGTAATACCCGCTTCTTTCATGGCGTCAGCCTGCGGAATGGTTCGCGGGAAGCCGTCCAGCAGGAAGCCGTTACGGCAATCTTCCTGGGCGATACGCTCTTTCACCAGCGCGATGACCAGCTCATCGGTTACCAGCTTGCCGGCGTCCATAATGTCTTTCGCTTGCTTACCGAGCTCAGAGCCGGATTTTACCGCCGCGCGCAGCATATCGCCGGTGGAGATTTGCGGAATACCGTATTTCTCCATGATGAACTGAGCCTGAGTTCCTTTACCCGCGCCCGGAGCGCCAAGCAGAATAATACGCATTACGAAAATCCCCTCAAAAGTCGATTCAATTTTTCAAAAACGCTAAACCATACCACCAGAACGGCGATGGCTCAAGGAAGGCGGTGCGGCTGAAACGGTTAATGGTGAGATATTTTACCGACAGGGAGGATTATGCCCCTCACCCCGGCCCTCTCCCTCAGGGAGAGGGAGAAAACCCGTCCGGCGCCGGGCCGTCCTATCAAGAAGGGGGAAACACTGCGCCGGGCCGTCCCTCACCCTTCAGGGATACGCGAGGAGCAGCGCCGGGCCGTCCCCTCTCCCTTCAGGGAGAGGGTTAGGGTGAGGGTGTCCGTTGGCGGATGAAATTTACGACGCCAGCAGCTGGTTCATACGGCGGATAAACTGGTTCGGATCTTCCAGCGTGCCGCGCTCGGCCAGCAGCGCCTGATCCAGCAGCAGCTCTACCCATTCGCCGAACTGCGCGTCATCCTGGGTATCGGCGGCGCGTTTCACCAGCTGATGCGCCGGGTTCAGTTCGAAGATGTATTTCACTTCCGGTGCCGCCTGGCCCGCTGCCGCGAACAGCTTCGCCATCTGCGTGCTCATCTCATCGGCATCGGTAGTGACAATCGCCGGGGTGTCGGTCAGACGATGGGTCAGACGCACCTCTTTCACCCGGTCGCCAAGCAGGTTTTTCACACGCTCAACGAACGGCTCCAGCGCTTTTTCAGCTTCTTTGGTGGACTCGTCCACTTCATCCTCCAGCTTGTCCAGCGACTCGTCGGCTTTCGCCACCGACTGGAACGCTTTGCCGTCGAACTCGGTCAGGTAGCTCATCATCCACTCGTCGATGCGATCGGAGAGCAGCAGAACTTCAATCCCTTTCTTACGCAGCAGTTCGAGGTGCGGGCTGCTCTTCGCCGCCGCATAGCTGTCGGCAGTGATGTAGTAGATCTTCTCCTGGCCTTCTTTCATCCGCGAGACATACTCTTCCAGCGACACGGTCTGCGCGGAGGAGTCGGTATGCGTCGTCGCGAAACGCAGCAGTTTGGCGATCGCTTCCTGGTTGCTCGGATCTTCCGCCGGGCCCTCTTTCAGCACCAGGCCGAACTGTTTCCAGAAAGTTTGATATTTTTCAGCGTCGTCTTTCGCCAGCTTATCCAGCATCTGCAGCGCGCGTTTGGTCAGCGCGGTACGCAGGTTGCGGGTCACGCTGCTGTCCTGCAGGATTTCACGGGAGACGTTCAGCGGCAGATCGTTGGAGTCGATCAGGCCACGCACGAAGCGCAGGTAGTTCGGCATAAACTGCTCGGCGTCGTCCATAATGAACACACGCTGCACGTACAGCTTCAGGCCGTGTTTATGATCGCGGTTCCACATATCCCACGGCGCCTGCGACGGGATATACAGCAGGCTGGTATACTCCTGCTTACCTTCCACGCGGTTGTGGCTCCAGGTCAGCGGGTCGCTGTAGTCGTGAGCGATATGCTTGTAGAACTCTTTGTATTCGTCGTCGTTCACTTCGGACTTGCTGCGGGTCCACAGGGCCTGCGCCTTGTTGATTTTTTCCCACGAAATCACGGTTTCGCCGTCTTTCTCTTCCTGCTTTTCAATCTCAACCGGCAGCGCGATATGGTCGGAATACTTGCTGATGATGGAGCGCACGCGCCAGTCGTTGAGGAAATCGTCTTCGCCCTCACGCAGATGCAGGGTGATTTCGGTGCCGCGATCGGCTTTGGTGATGTCGGCAACGGTATATTCCCCTTCGCCGGCGGATTCCCAGAACACGCCATTCTCAGGTTTATCGCCCGCCGCACGGGTACGCACGGTCACTTTATCCGCCACGATGAAGGCCGAATAGAAGCCGACGCCGAACTGGCCGATCAGCTGGCTGTCTTTCGCCTGGTCGGAACCCATCGATTCCAGAAACGCTTTGGTGCCGGATTTGGCGATAGTGCCGAGATGATCGATAACCTCTTCCCGGTTCATGCCGATACCGTTATCGGCGATGGTCAGGGTGCGGTTGTCTTTATCAAACGAAACCCGTACGCGCAGCTCGCCATCGCCCTCATACAAATCCGGCTGCGACAGCGCGCGGAAACGCAGCTTATCGGCCGCATCAGAGGCGTTGGAAATCAGCTCACGCAGAAAGATTTCTTTGTTGGAATAGAGGGAATGGATCATCAGGTGCAGAAGTTGCTTTACCTCTGACTGAAAACCACGAGTTTCTTGTCCTTTCATCTGATTCAACCTCAACAATGCCATTTTAAATGGGGTAAAAAACCGTTGAGTGGGAGATGGGGACTGCGGGGAAATTTTTCAAGCGGAGGCGGCGCTGGCCGCCTCCATTTGTTCAGAAAGTAATCTTGTGACGACCGGCCAGCGAGTGGGACAGCGTGGTGCCGTCGACCATTTCCAGCTCGCCGCCCACCGGCACGCCGTGGGCGATGCGGCTGGCATCAACGCCATACTGCGCGCACAGCTCCGCGATGTAGTTGGCCGTCGCCTCACCCTCAACGGTCGGGTTAGTGGCAAGGATCACCTCGGTGATCGACTCCGCTTCCAGCCGTTGCTCCAGGCGATCGAGCCCGATGTCATCTGGCCCGATGCCGTCGAGCGGCGACAGGTGCCCCATCAGCACGAAGTAGCGGCCGGAATACTGCCCGGTCTGCTCAATGGCGTGGATATCCGCCGGACTCTCCACCACGCAGATCTGGCCGTTTTCCTGGCGACGCGGGTTGCTGCAGATATTGCACACCTCCTGCTCGGTGAAGGTGCGGCAATCGGCGCAGTGGCCGATCTCCGACATCGCGCGCGTCAGCGCCTGCGCCAGGCGCATACCGCCGCTGCGATCGCGCTGCAGCAGGGTAAACGCCATGCGCTGCGCCGACTTCGGGCCAACGCCCGGCAGACAGCGCAGCGCTTCCATAAGCTGAGTCAACAGCGGGCTGGTTTGCATCAGAACGGCATCTTGAAGCCTGGCGGCAGCTGCATACCGGCAGAAACGGAAGCCATCTTCTCTTTCTGGGTCTCTTCAATGCGGCGCGCGGCGTCGTTAAACGCGGCAGCCACCAGATCTTCCAGCATCTCTTTGTCGTCTTCCAGCAGGCTTGGGTCGATTTCCACACGGCGGCAGTTGTGCGCGCCGTTAATGGTCACTTTCACCAGACCCGCGCCGGATTCGCCAGTCACTTCCAGCTGAGCGATCTCTTCCTGCATCTTCTGCATTTTGTCTTGCATCTGCTGGGCCTGCTTCATCAGGTTACCCAGGCCGCCTTTTCCACCAAACATAGGCTTCTCTCTCAGTCATCGTTAAAGGTACTGAATGCCAGTCAGACTGGCGTTCAAATGGGGCGGATACTCTCTTCATCCAGATCGGCGTCGAAGAAACGACGCAGGGTCTGAATGTTATTATCCGCGATAATGGCTTCGCGCGCCTGCGCGAGCTTTTCTTCATAAATAGCCTGCCGCCACTCCAGCGGCGTACGCATCGCGGGATTATCATCTTCCACGATGGTCAATTCAACCGGCGTACCGTACAACACCCCCAGCGCTTCAGCCAGCTTTTGCTGCGCGCCGGTGGAATTGAGGTGACGCTGGCTGGGGCGCAGATGCAGACAGACGCGGCTGCCCTCCTGCTCTTTCCACGCGTTGAGCGCCACCTGCTCGACCAGCTTAGGTACCGCCAGCCGGCTCACTTCCGCCGCCCAGCTGTCGCGCTCGACCGCTTCTTCGGCGAGCTTGGCCGCCAGCTCCGGCGTCTTCTCATGCTCCAGCGCTTTTTTCAGCGCTTTTGGCGTGGCGACTTCGACTTTGGCCTCTTCAACCACTGTCGTGGCCTTCCAGCGATAGGCCTCTTTCTTCGCCGGGGCCTGCTCAAGGGCAGCCGCCGCCGGACGAGCCTGGACGCGCTCGGTAATCGAACTCAGTCGCTCCAGCGCAGCGTTATTCACCGGCCGCGCGCGGGAAGCGGCTGCCGGTTCACTCTTTTTTGGAGTGGTTGCTCCCTGGCTGCGCTGCAGGTGGCTGCGGGCCGCCAGCACCTGGCTGGTGGTCGGCGACAAACTCTGCGACGGCTGCTGCGGCGGCGCAGCGGGGGCAACCGGCTGACGCGGCGCGGGCGCGGCGGTCTGTGCTGGCTGCACTTCCGGCTCTGGAAGCGGCTTACGCGGATGAAACGCCAGCGCGCGGAGCAGCGTCATTTCGACGCCCATTCGCCGGTCCGGCGCATAAGGCAGCTCTTTGCGGCCCATCAGCAGCGTTTGGTAGTAAAGCTGAACGTCGCCCGGCGGTACAGTTCGCGCCAGCTCGCGCATCCGCACTTCGACCGTGGCCATATCGGCGCCCAGCGCCGAAGGCGACAGCTGTACCATGGCGATGCGGTGCAGCAGGCTCTGCATCTCCACCAGCAGTGCCTCCCACTCGACGCCGCGTGCGGCGGCGTCATTGACGCCCGCCATCACCCGCTCGCCGTCGGCAGCGACCAGCGCTTCAATCAGCGACAGCGCCTGATCGTCATCAAGGGTGCCGAGCATAGTGCTCACCGATGCGGCCGTCAGTTGTCCTTCTCCACTGGCAATCGCCTGATCGGTCAGGCTTAAGGCATCGCGCAGGCTGCCGTCGGCTGCCCGCGACAAGAGCTGCAGCGCGCGGGGCTCAAAGGCAATCTGCTCTTCGCCAAGAATATGCTCCAGCTGATGGCGGATCTGTTCAACATCCAGGGCTTTGAGATGGAACTGCAGGCAGCGGGATAAGATCGTCACCGGCAGCTTCTGCGGATCCGTCGTCGCCAGCAGGAATTTGACGTGCGCTGGCGGCTCCTCCAGCGTTTTTAATAACGCGTTGAAGCTGTGGCGCGACAACATATGGACTTCGTCGATGAGATAGACCTTAAAGCGGCCGCGGGCCGGCGCGTACTGGACGTTATCCAGCAGGTCGCGGGTATCTTCGACTTTGGTGCGCGAGGCGGCGTCAATCTCAATCAGATCGACAAAACGCCCCTGTTCAATTTCCCGGCAGTTATCGCACACGCCGCAGGGGGTGGCGGTGATGCCGGTTTCACAGTTTAACCCTTTCGCCAGCAGACGGGCGATGGAGGTCTTACCGACCCCGCGGGTACCGGAAAAGAGATAAGCGTGATGAATGCGCCCTAACGACAAGCCGTTCGCCAGTGCGGTCAGCACATGTTCCTGGCCGACGACGTCAGCAAAGGTTTGTGGGCGCCATTTACGGGCTAAGACCTGATAACTCATGGGCTGGCTCTGAAACGCTGGAAGGTGAAATCACGAAGGGGTCATGCTATCACAGCCCCGCCCGATCGGCGAGGCTATGTGGAGGGATTTGCTTAGTGGCCCGGGAACGGCACCAGGCTGTAGCAGTGGATCCCCAGCTTCTCCAGGCGCTGTTCGCCGCCCAGATCGAACAGGTTGATAATGAAAGCGGCATCGTGCACTTCGCCGCCGAGACGGCGGATCAGTTTGACCGTCGCGTCGATGGTGCCGCCGGTCGCCAGCAGATCGTCCACCACCAGCACCTTGTCGCCCGGTTTGATTGCGTCAACGTGGATCTCCAGCTGATCGGTGCCATACTCCAGCTCATAGCTCTCGGCAATGGTTTCACGCGGCAACTTACGCGGCTTGCGAACCGGAACAAAGCCCACGCCCAGCGCCAGCGCAACCGGGGCGCCGAACAGGAAGCCACGCGCCTCAGTCCCTACCACTTTGGTAATACCCGCGTCTTTGTAGCGCTCGGTCAGCAGTTCAATGCTAAGCGCGTAGGCCTTCGGGTCTTCCAGTAAGCTGGTGACATCGCGGAAAAGAATGCCAGGTTTTGGATAATCCTCGATACTCTGGATGCTGTTCTTCAGATATTCAAGCTGCTG
This sequence comes from Klebsiella sp. GL120222-02, assembly GCF_003097195.1. Lineage (NCBI taxonomy): Bacteria > Pseudomonadati > Pseudomonadota > Gammaproteobacteria > Enterobacterales > Enterobacteriaceae > Klebsiella > Klebsiella sp. GL120222-02. Next base: position 245,023 of record NZ_QEQO01000004.1, on the reverse strand, counting down.
TGCAGTTGCGGTCATAAGTGTATGCCTGATTGAAACGGTGTTACCCACGGGCGTGCAAAAGGGGCCAAAGAAACATTTGTTTAACCTTTGACCAGGCTTGCCCGCGCTCGAAAACGCCAGAATTTACTGGCTGTCAGCAACAATTGCAACAGGCATTATTGCGCATCAGTGCTTTTGTTGCTTTGCGTCAACCACCGGAATGCGCCACATAAAGATCAGCAGGCAGGCCAGAATGACCAACAGCATGATGCGCACCCACGTAAGCTTAACCAGCCACAGCGAAATAGCAAAAGTCACCACGATCATCGCAATGGCGCGTGGTTTGGCGCCGCGAGGCATCGCGCGGTACTGCTGCCAGTGGCGAAGATAGCCGCCAAACCAGGAGCGATACAGCAGCCACTGGTGAAAGCGCGGCGATGAGCGGGCAAAGCACCAGGCGGCGAGCAGAATAAACGGCGTCGTCGGCAGCAACGGTAAGAAGATGCCCAGCGTACCCAGCGCTACCGCCAGCCAGCCGATAATGGTTAGAATAACAGGTGGCATAATGCGAATCGTTATCAAACAGATGAGGCTACTGTAGCACAGTTGGCTGGAAGGGAATGGAGAGGTGTGGTGAAAACAGCTCAACTTTTACAAACGCTGAACGATCAGCTCAGCGAGCTGGCCGCGCTGGTGGCGCCGCTGGCGGAGCACGCGACCCTGAGCCCACGCTTTGACCGTCAGCTCTTTCATACCCGCAGCACGCTGATGCAGGACTATCTGGCGGAAGCCCGGCAAAACTTTTCCCAACTGAGCCAGGCCGTCGAGCGCCAGCAGCTGCCGCAGGTGGTCTGGATTGCCGAGCGTCTGGCGGCGCAAATCGCCGCGCTGCGTCGTGAAACCGCCACCTGGTCCTTGCGCAGTTGGGACCACGCGTCGCCAACGCTGAGCCGCTGGCAGCGCCGTCGCCTGCAGCATCAGGAGTATGAGCGCCGCCTGCTGGCGATGCGCGACCAACGTCAGCGTCAGCTGGCGCAGGCGACCAGCCTTGACGAGCAGCAGCGGCTGGGGAAAGAAGTTGAAGCCTACAGCGGCCGGTTGGCGCGCTGCCGACAGGCACTGGACAAGATTGAAAACGTACTGGCGCGGCTGACGCGCTAACAGGAGAGCCCGATGTCGCTGGAAAATGCATCCGATGAGGTCAAACTGGCCGTCGATTTAATCATGTTGCTGGAATCGCATCAGATCCCGGCGCAAACCGTGCTGGGCGCGCTGGAAATTGTCAGGCGGGATTATGCAAACAAGTTAAAAAACGCGGAAAGCGGGTCGCAAAACCCAGAGAAGTAGGATGTTGTCTCCGGCAGTGTGCTGGCAGTCTGGTCCTCTGCGCATGACGCCACTGGAGACAATATTGATGGAAAAAGTCAGTCAAACCCCACACGACGCGGTGTTTCGCCAGATGCTCATGCATCAGGCGGTCGCGAAGGATTTTTTGCAGTTGTATCTCCCCGCGCCGTTTCTGGCGATCTGCGAACTGGATTCGCTGCAGCTGGTCTCCGGCAGCTTTGTTGAAGAGGACCTGCGCGCCAGCTATTCCGATATCCTTTACTCACTGCGCACGCGTCATGGACCGGGCTATGTGTACGCGCTGATTGAGCACCAGAGTACCCCGGACAAGCTGATGGCATTTCGCCTGCTGCGCTATGCGCTGGCCGCCATGCAGCGTCATCTGGACGCCGGCCACGACACGCTGCCGCTGGTGGTGCCCATTCTGTTTTATCACGGCAAAGTGAGCCCCTGGCCCTGGGCCCGCAACTGGCAACAGCTATTCGCCGATCCGGCGCTGGCGAAGACGCTCTATAGCAATGATTTTCCGCTGGTGGACCTCACCGTAATGCCAGATAATCAGATCGCCCGTCATCGGCGGATGGCCATGCTGGAGCTGCTACAAAAGCATATCCGCCATCGCGATCTGGCCGAGCTGCAGGTGCCGCTGATTGCGCTGATGACGCAAGGCTATCTGACCGAAGCGCAGCTGAATACGCTGCTGCGCTATATGTTGCAGGCGGGAACTACGGAACATCCGGGGGCGCTGATCCGCACGCTGGCGGCGCAGTCGCCCAGGCATAAGGAGCTGATGATGACCATTGCCGAATGGCTGGAAGAAAAAGGCCGTAAACAGGGACAGCAAGAGGGTGAGCAGGAAGGTCGAGAAGCCGCCACTCGCAGCATCGCCGCCAGAATGCTGGCGCGCGGCCTCGAACGTCAAACCGTGCAGGAGCTCACCGGGCTCAGCGATGAAGAACTCGCCGCGCTGGCACCCTGAAGCAGCAGGGGCGGCTTTGCGCCGCCCCTCTTCGATCAGGACGCGGTGGTGGGCGCCAGATCGTCCCCCTTCCCGTCCCGCTTCACTTCGGTGACTTCATCGCCTTTTTCATTGCGCAGATGAACTTCCAGCTGGTTAAAGGCAATGTTAATGTCATTCTCCCGGCACAGGCGGTCGATGGCGCGGTTGAGCTCATCCACCGTGTAGCTGCGATCGCGCAGTTCACGAACATACAGACGCAGTTCATGATCCAGCGTACTGGCCCCGAAGGTGGTGAAGAAAACCGCTGGCGCCGGCTCCTGCATCACTTTCGGATGATCGTGCGCGGCCTTCAGCAGCACCTCTTTCACTTTATCCAGATCGGAGCCATAGGCGACGCCGAGGCGGATCACCACCCGGGTCACGGTGTCGGAGAGCGACCAGTTGATCAAGCGCTCGGTAACGAACGCCTTGTTCGGGATAATTACCTCTTTGCGATCGAAGTCGGTGATGGTGGTCGCGCGGATACGGATTTTGCTTACCGTACCGGAGAAGGTGCCGATGGTTACCGTATCCCCAATGCGCACTGGACGCTCGAACAGAATAATCAGACCGGAGACGAAGTTACCGAAGATCTCCTGCAGGCCAAAACCTAAACCAACCGACAGCGCGGCCGCCAGCCATTGTAGTTTATCCCAGGAGACGCCCAGCGACCCGAACACCGTCATCGCCCCGATGGCGATAATCGCATAGTTAAGAATGGTGGTGATGGCGTAGGAGGTGCCCTGACGCATATTGAGACGCGAGAGAACCAGCACCTCCAGCAGACCCGGCAGGTTGCGTATTAGCGCCCAGGCGACCATCGACGCCACAATGGCAAACAGCAGACTGCCCATCGTGACGCTGCGCACCACGCTGGCCCCCGCTTCGGTACCGTTGTAGTGCCAGAGGGTAATGCTGTCGAGATAGGCGAAAACGGTGATCAGATCAGACCAAATCGCCCAGAACATGACCGCGAACAGCGCGATCATCACCAGCATGGTGATGCGCAGCGTCTGCTGGTTGACCTGCTCGAGAGCGATAGTCGGCTCCTCCTGCGGCTCGGCGCCTTCCGCGCCCTCCTTCACCAGATGCTGACGGCGCGCCAGCGCCCGGCGCCAGGCGATACGTCGCGCCGCCACGCTCAGACCGCGCAGCACGGTCTGGTACAGCAGGTTCCAGATCATCACCAGATACACGGTCTCGATCCAGCGTCCCGCCAGGCGCAGCGTGGTGTAGAAGTAACCGGTCGCCGTCAGCACCATCAGGGCTACCGGGACAATAGACAGCACGGTGATCGTCAGCAGGCGCAGGCTGTGTGATTCTTTATCACGCCAGCTTTCCCGACACATCGGCCAGACCAGCACGGCAATCAGCAGCAGATTGAAGAAAATCACAAACTGCCCCAGCACGTCGTCCATCAGGTTCAGTGGCGACAGCTCGGAAATCACCGACCAGAAATTCAGCGGCAGCAACGCGAGGCTGACGCGAACAATTTGTCGCCGCCAGTGGCTGGTCAACTGCGCAGGCATATTGAAGTGGCTGACCGCCACGCCGTTCTTTTCCAGCACTTTCCAGCACAGACCAAAGACCAGCCAGAACATGGCCAGCTTTTTACTGTACGCCCACAGCAGTCCGCTGATATTAAGCTGCATGGTGAGTAAGATCAGGCCAATCGCCAAAATTACCAGCACCACCGGCAAGGCCCGAATCAGGTCGATCAGGATCGCCTTTGGCGTATGCAGCTGGGTATCGTTGCGCAGCTGCCCCACCTGGGAAGCAAGCTTAGCCTGATAATCCTTCAGCCACTGCAGACGCCAGCGGATCAGGCCGGCAATCAGCAGCAATGGTAAACCGGCCAGGAAAGCGATAAACACCGCGGGCCACGCTTTTTCCCAGTTCACGGTGATTTTCATCGCCTTAAACTGACCTTTCAGCGCTTCCGGGAAGGCCTTAATCCACTCCCAGTCCATCGGTTTATTGCTGTTCACCCAGAAAATTTGTTGGGTCAGAATTTCCTTCAGACTGCTCGAGACGCTCATCAACTGCTGCTGGTTGATCTGCAGGTTGATGGCCATCATCAGCTGGTTCCCCAGCTGTTTGTTGAACTGGTCAAGCAGTTCGCGGCGCATGTCGATCACTTCCAGTAGCGCGGCGTGGACTTCATCGTTCACTTCGCTGCTGTGCCCCTCCTCCAGTTTGGCGACAAAGGCGTCGCTCTGGAACAGCGCGTCGCGCTGCTGGTTCACCTCAAACTGCTCGAGCCGCAGGTCGGCGATGCGGTTGGTCATATCCTGCAGTTCGTCCGCCGACGGCAGCGTCTGCTGTTGCTGATAAAGAATGCGCGACAGCAGCAGGCTCCCCCGCAGAACTGAAATTTGCTCTTTAATATCCCGTTCAGACTGCAGCGCGCGGTCGAGCCAGTTCTTCACCTGGATATTGCGCTGCACCAGCTGGTTACCGTTCTCCGTCGCCTGGATCAGCTTCTCGCTGAGCTGATGGTTAATATCCAGCTCCTGCTTAACCAGCGGATTGGCCTGAATTCGCGTGGTTTCGTCCGGGGTGACCGCCTCCTGGGCGGTTTTCTCCGTCAGCGTAAGCCGCTTGCTGTTCACCGCCTCCTGCAGCAGCTGCAGCTGATGCTCCAGCCGGTTGCTCCAGGCGGTGACGTAGTCACGCTGCTTCTGCAGGGTATCCTGCAGGACGGTGTTGCCTTCGAGGCTCTTGCGCTGCTGCTCAATCTGCGCGTTGAGCAGCGCCTGTTGAGCCTGCAACAGCACCTGCTGGGTCGGGCGCAGCGTCTCGTCGCCCACCGAGGTGCCATTCAGCCGATTGCGGATCTGCTGCAACTGTTGGGAGGCGTTATACATCGCGTTCTGCACACGTTCCGGCTGCGTTTGCAGGGAAACCAGCTGGCTGTTATAGGTCGCCAGATCGTTTTGCGCATTCTGCAGGTCGTCCAGCGTCTGAGTGACGCGTGATTCCAGTTGACGCAGAGAGAGCGTACTGAGCGTTTTGCGCGTGGCGGCGTCGTCGGGGACGTCGCTCAGATTGTTGAGACTATCCACCGCCTGGCGCAGCTTCGCCGGGGCTTGCTCGACCTGCTGACGCAGCTGTGCCGTCTCGCTTTTGATGCGCTCGATTTTATCCAGCGTTTCCAGCGTCTGGGTCAAATCCTGCTGGACCAGTTTGTCCTGCGGAGTCAGTTCTTTTTGCTTGTTTAACGTATTGAGCTGGCTCTGCACCTCTGCCCGGTCAGGGAGGTCCGCGGCGCGGCCCTGGACTGGGCTGAAAAGGCCAATAAAGCAGAGCAGCGTAATGAAAAAGATAAACGTGGCGCGTTGCCTGGAGATCGTGTGCAGCATAGTTAATATGAATGAATGCAAATGCCGGAGAATACCGGGGGTCGTCGCAAGCGCGCAGAATAGCACTTCTCTTCGCTGGCGAATAGCGGCGGACGGCGCTAAAAATTCACGTACATCCGCGCGCTAACGTTAAGCTGTCAGGCTCTCCGGGCCGCGTAGCGTAGGACAGAACTGATACATCTCCAGCAGGATGGCGACGTAGTCGCGCGCTTCCGCATGCAGGTCGAACGAGTCAGGGGCAAACAGCCAGTTTTCCATCAGGCCGGAAAGGTAGCTGCGCATTAACACAGCCGCCCGCCGGGTGAGTAAATTGGCGGGCAACAGCTTCGCGGCGATGCACTCTTTTAAGGTCTGCTCGATACGCTCGTAGCTCGCCAGGGAGAGCTGCCGCTGGGCCTGCTGCACTACGGTCATCTCACCGACAAACTCACACTTATGATAGATAATCTCCATCATTAATCGTCGACGTTCCTCTGTCACTGTCGCTTCAAGAACATAGACTAATATCTCCCTGATAACTGAGAGTGGATCGTTGGGGAATTTTGCCCGATACTCAATTTCGAGATCGCTAATACTGGCGTCTGACAGCTCCCAAATTTCGTTGAATAAATCTGATTTATTCTTGAAATGCCAGTAGATAGCCCCCCTCGTTACACCCGCAGCTTTTGCAATTGTTGCCAACGAGGTAGATGATACGCCTTGCTGCGAAAACAGACGCAGAGCAACATCCAGAATCAGTTGCCGGGTTTCACGTGCCTGTTGTTTGGTTTTTCGTGCCATAGGTTAATGACTTTACAGAGGTTACGTTTACATACATTTGTGAATGTATGTACCATAGCATGACCATAATAGAAAGACTGTAGTGGGTTTGTGGTTGTTTGAGCCACTGAACATTTTGAAATTGGACACTCGAGGTTTACATATGAACAAAAACAGAGGGTTAACGCCTCTGGCGGTCGTTCTGATGCTCTCAGGCAGCTTAGCGCTAACAGGATGTGACGATAAACCGGCTCAACAAGGAGCCCAGCACATGCCGGAAGTCGGTATTGTGACGCTCAAATCCGCACCTCTACAAATAACCACCGAACTGCCAGGCCGCACCAGCGCCTATCGCATTGCGGAAGTCCGTCCTCAGGTCAGTGGCATTATTTTAAAACGTAACTTCGTGGAAGGTAGCGATATCCAGGCCGGCGTCTCCCTGTATCAGATCGATCCCGCCACCTATCAGGCCAGCTATGACAGCGCCAAAGGCGACCTGGCAAAAGCCCAGGCGGCGGCGAACATGGATCAACTGACGGTCAAGCGTTATCAGAAACTGTTAGGCACCAAATATATTAGTCAACAAGACTACGATACCGCCGTCGCAACGGCACAGCAGAGCAATGCGGCCGTGGTCGCAGCAAAAGCAGCTGTTGAAACCGCGCGCATCAATCTGGCCTACACCAAAGTCACTTCACCTATTAGCGGCCGTATTGGTAAATCCGCGGTGACCGAAGGGGCGCTGGTGCAGAACGGTCAAACGACTGCCCTGGCAACTGTTCAGCAGCTGGATCCGATCTATGTTGACGTCACCCAGTCGAGCAATGATTTCCTGCGCCTGAAACAGGAGCTGGCCGATGGCCGCCTGAAACAGGAAAACGGCAAAGCGAAAGTGGAGCTGGTGACGAATGACGGTCTTAAGTATCCGCAGGCCGGCACGCTGGAATTTTCGGATGTCACCGTCGATCAGACCACCGGCTCTATCACGCTGCGCGCGATTTTCCCGAACCCGGACCACACCCTGCTACCGGGGATGTTTGTGCGTGCCCGTCTGGAAGAAGGGGTTAACCCTGACGCCCTGCTGGTACCGCAACAGGGTGTTACCCGTACGCCGCGCGGCGATGCCAGCGTCATGGTGGTCGGGGAAGGCGATAAAGTCGAAGTCCGCCAGGTCACTGCTTCTCAGGCGATCGGCGATAAATGGCTGGTCACTGACGGTCTGAAAACGGGCGATCGCGTTATCGTCACCGGCCTGCAAAAAATCAAACCAGGCGTGCAGGTAAAAGCGCAGGAAGTAGCTTCTGATGATAAACAGCAAGCCGCAGGCAACGCGCCATCAGAACAAACCAAGTCTTAACTTAAACAGGAGCCGTTAAGACATGCCTAATTTCTTTATCGATCGCCCCATATTTGCATGGGTGATCGCCATCATCATCATGCTGGCTGGGGGATTATCGATCCTCAAATTGCCGGTAGCGCAATATCCGACGATTGCGCCGCCAGCAATTTCCATTACCGCCATGTACCCCGGTGCTGACGCCGAAACTGTGCAGAACACCGTGACTCAGGTTATCGAACAGAATATGAACGGTATCGACCACCTGATGTACATGTCCTCCAATGGCGACTCCACCGGTACGGCGACCATCACCCTGACCTTCGAATCCGGCACCGATCCGGATATTGCCCAGGTTCAGGTACAGAACAAGCTGGCGCTGGCGACGCCTCTGCTGCCGCAAGAAGTACAGCAGCAAGGGATTAGCGTTGAGAAAGCGTCCAGCAGCTTCCTGATGGTTGTCGGCGTTATTAACACCAACGGCACCATGAACCAGGACGATATTTCGGACTACGTGGCGGCCAACATGAAGGACCCGATCAGCCGTACCAGCGGCGTCGGCGACGTTCAGCTGTTCGGTTCCCAGTACGCGATGCGTATCTGGATGGATCCGAACAAACTGAACAACTTCCAGCTGACGCCGGTGGACGTGATCAGCGCCCTGAAAGCGCAGAACGCCCAGGTGGCCGCGGGTCAGTTAGGCGGTACGCCGCCGGTGAAAGGCCAGCAGCTTAACGCCTCGATCATCGCGCAAACCCGTCTGACCAATACCGAAGAATTTGGCAACATTCTGCTGAAGGTGAACCAGGACGGTTCCCAGGTTCGTCTGCGCGATGTCGCCAAAATTGAACTGGGCGGCGAAAGCTATGACGTGGTGGCGAAGTTTAACGGCCAGCCGGCATCCGGTCTGGGTATTAAACTGGCTACCGGCGCGAACGCGCTGGATACCGCCAACGCTATCCGTGCAGAACTGGCGAAGATGGAGCCGTTTTTCCCGTCGGGCCTGAAAATCGTTTACCCATATGACACCACCCCGTTCGTGAAAATCTCTATTCACGAAGTGGTTAAAACGCTGGTTGAAGCGATCATCCTGGTGTTCCTGGTCATGTATCTGTTCCTGCAGAACTTCCGCGCCACGCTGATCCCGACCATCGCCGTACCCGTAGTCCTGTTAGGCACCTTTGCGGTACTGGCAGCGTTTGGCTTCTCGATAAACACCCTGACGATGTTCGGGATGGTGCTCGCCATCGGCCTGTTGGTGGATGACGCCATCGTCGTAGTCGAGAACGTCGAACGCGTGATGGCGGAAGAGGGTCTGCCGCCGAAAGAAGCGACGCGTAAATCGATGGGACAGATTCAGGGCGCGCTGGTCGGTATCGCCATGGTGCTGTCGGCGGTATTTATCCCGATGGCGTTCTTCGGCGGTTCAACCGGGGCCATCTATCGCCAGTTCTCCATCACCATCGTTTCTGCGATGGCGCTGTCGGTACTGGTGGCGTTGATCCTGACGCCAGCGCTGTGCGCCACCATGCTGAAGCCTATTCAGAAAGGCAGCCATGGCGCGACCACCGGTTTCTTCGGTTGGTTTAACCGCATGTTCGATAAGAGCACGCACCACTACACCGACAGCGTAGGCAACATTCTGCGCAGCACCGGTCGTTATCTGGTCCTGTATCTGATCATCGTGGTGGGCATGGCGTGGCTCTTCGTCCGTCTGCCGAGCTCGTTCCTGCCGGACGAGGACCAGGGGGTATTCCTGAGCATGGCGCAGCTGCCTGCCGGCGCCACCCAGGAGCGTACGCAGAAAGTGCTGGATGAGATGACGAATTACTATCTCACCAAAGAGAAGGACAACGTGGAATCCGTGTTTGCGGTTAACGGCTTCGGCTTCGCCGGCCGCGGCCAGAACACCGGCATCGCGTTCGTCTCGCTGAAAGACTGGAGCCAGCGTCCGGGTGAGGAAAACAAAGTTGAAGCGATCACCGGCCGGGCGATGGGCTACTTCTCGCAGATTAAAGATGCGATGGTGTTCGCCTTTAACCTGCCAGCTATCGTTGAACTGGGTACCGCGACCGGCTTTGACTTCCAGCTCATTGACCAGGGCGGTCTGGGCCACGAAAAACTGACCCAGGCGCGTAACCAGCTGTTTGGCATGGTGGCGCAGCATCCTGACGTGTTAACCGGCGTGCGTCCTAACGGTCTGGAAGATACACCGCAGTTCAAAGTCGATATCGATCAGGAAAAAGCCCAGGCGCTGGGCGTCTCCATCAGCGACATTAACACCACGCTGGGCGCAGCCTGGGGCGGGAGCTATGTCAACGACTTTATCGACCGCGGCCGCGTGAAGAAAGTGTACATCATGTCTGAAGCGAAATACCGTATGCTGCCGGAAGACATCGGCAAGTGGTATGTTCGCGGCAGCGATGGTCAGATGGTGCCGTTCTCCGCCTTCTCTACTTCGCGTTGGGAATACGGTTCGCCGCGCCTGGAACGCTACAACGGCCTGCCGTCCCTGGAAATTCTCGGCCAGGCAGCGCCAGGCAAGAGTACCGGTGAGGCGATGAGCCTGATGGAAGAGCTGGCGGGTAAACTGCCTTCCGGTATCGGCTACGACTGGACCGGGATGTCTTATCAGGAACGACTGTCCGGCAACCAGGCCCCTGCCCTGTATGCCATTTCGCTGATTGTCGTCTTCCTGTGTCTGGCAGCGCTGTATGAGAGCTGGTCAATTCCGTTCTCGGTCATGCTGGTCGTTCCGCTGGGTGTGGTCGGTGCGCTGTTAGCCGCTACCTTCCGCGGTTTAACCAACGACGTTTACTTCCAGGTGGGCCTGTTGACCACCATCGGCCTGTCGGCGAAGAACGCGATATTGATCGTTGAATTCGCCAAAGACCTGATGGAGAAAGAGGGTAAAGGGCTAATTGAGGCAACGCTTGAAGCAGTGCGTATGCGTCTGCGTCCGATCCTGATGACCTCCCTGGCGTTTATCCTCGGCGTTATGCCGCTGGTGATCAGCTCGGGTGCCGGCTCCGGCGCGCAGAACGCCGTCGGTACTGGCGTAATGGGCGGGATGGTGACCGCGACGATTCTGGCCATCTTCTTCGTGCCAGTGTTCTTCGTGGTGGTTCGTCGCCGCTTTAGCAAGAAATCGGAAGATATTGAGCACAGCCATCAGGTTGAGCATCATTAATCGTCACACTTGAACAAAGGGCCGCCTTCGCGGCCCTTTTTTTGTCCGTCGCAACAGGGCACATATTGCCATTGTTTATTTTTCACACTGCATTTAATATATATTGATATGGTCCTGGCTATTTTTTCACATTGCCTGGCACTTATGATCTTTACACACTCATTGACCAGGAATAATCCTAATACCAACGCCCGCGGCCGGCGGTTTCTGAACGCGACAGCTGCCTGCCTTAAGCCGATGATTGATAAGACTTCTCTATTTCTCGGGCTGTGCGCCAGGGCCTGCGAAATTAATTCGTCTATTTTTAAGATAATTTCTCTCTGATAATTGTAATTTTTCGTAATAGCACGATGAAATCTGTTGGAGAGTGGATTATAGTTAAATCAGCAGGATTACTCAGTTAGTGTCAGGTCGGTTAGTCGTGTTCATCCCACAACGGTGTTTGTTAGTCGTCGTTTAAACCACTCAAAAGGGGATGCGTTATGGACGAATACTCGCCAAAAAGACATGATATTGCACAGCTACGCTTTCTCTGCGAAACGCTGTATCATGACTGCCTTGCAAACCTGGAAGAGAGCAACCATGGCTGGGTCAACGACCCGACTTCGGCTGTCAATCTTCAGTTAAATGAATTGATCGAGCACATTGCCACATTCGCGCTTAATTATAAAATTAAGTACACTGAGGATAATAAACTGGTCGCTCAGGTTGACGAATATCTGGACGATACTTTTACCTTGTTCAGTAACTACGGCATTAACTCAACGGATTTGCAAAAGTGGAAAAAATCCGGTAATCGACTATTTCGTTGCTTTGTCAACGCCAGCCGGGAAAACCCGGCCAGTCTCTCGTGTTAGAATTATTACAATCAAAAGGTGGAATTATGTCTGATAAGCCATTAACTAAAACAGACTATTTGATGCGCTTACGTCGTTGCCAGACAATTGACACGCTGGAGCGCGTCATTGAAAAAAATAAATATGAACTGTCTGATAATGAACTGGCGGTATTTTACTCAGCCGCCGATCATCGTCTGGCTGAACTGACCATGAATAAGCTGTACGATAAGATCCCGACCTCAGTCTGGAAGTTTATCCGCTAATCGACGCGCACAACGTGGTCTGCTGACCGGACGAAACGCGTCAGCCGCCGCAGGGTATCTTTGTGATAGTCATCACATCATTCAGCTAACAGCAACCCTGTAACCGGTTTCTTTTTTATACTGCTACGGCCATCTAAAGTCAGGTATAAGGAAGACCCATGAGTGAAGAAAAACGTAAAATGATCGCCGGTGAGCTCTATTTATCTGGCGACCCAACGCTTCGCGCCGATCGCCTGCGCGCCAGACAGTTGTTACACCGTTATAATCATTCCTCCCCGGATGCGCAGGAAGAACGTCAGCATATTCTGGCCGAGCTGTTCGGTCGCGCCGGCGATGCGTATATCGAGCCAAGCTTTCGCTGCGACTACGGCTACAATATCTTTCTCGGCAACGCGTTTTACGCCAATTTTGACTGCGTGATGCTGGACGTCTGCCCTATTCATATTGGCGATAACTGCATGCTGGCGCCGGGCGTCCATATTTATACCGCCACCCATCCGCTGGATGCCGAGGCGCGTAACAGCGGCCAGGAATATGGCAAACCAGTGACCATCGGCCACAATGTGTGGATTGGTGGGCGGGCGGTAATCAATCCCGGGGTGACCATTGGTGATAATGCGGTCATTGCGTCCGGTGCTGTCGTCACCAAAGATGTACCGGCCGGGGCCGTTGTCGGCGGCAACCCGGCGCAGATCATTAAGCGCCTTCCGCTACCAAATCCGTAACTGTTATGGTTTTCTGTAACTGATCTGTTACTTTCTCCGTGGAATATTGCAACATAAAATAGCCTTCAGGCTAAGCCTGCCACGCCTGGTCCGCCGGGCGCGCACGGCTGGCTCATTGCAGAATTCGGGGACCAAGATGACAGAAATACAACGCCTGCTAACTCATACCATTGACGAACTCAACGTTCAGGAAAAACGCGATAATCGCCCGCGTTTTAGCATCAGTTTTATCCGCAACCATCCGGGGCTGTTTGTTGCCATGTATGCCGCGTTTCTGGCGACGCTGGTGGTCATGCTGCGCTCTGAAACGCTGGTAGACTCGGTCTGGTTGCTGGTGGTGCTGTTCATCCTGTTCAACGCCTTTTTCTTCTTTGATGTCTATCCGCGCTATCGTTATGAAGATATCGATGTCCTCGACTTTCGCGTGTGCTACAACGGGGAATGGTATAACACCCGCTTTGTTCCCCGGCAGCTGATCGAGCGTATTCTTCAGTCGCCGGATGTCGATAGCGAGCAGAAGGCGCAGCTCAAAAAGATGGTCGCCACCAAAGGCGAGCTCTCCTTCTACGACGTTTTTACGCTGACCCGCGCCGGTGCTGCACAATAAGACGATTTAGCGTCCGCAGCGCCAGCGGATAGCGGGAAGCAGAAGTATTACCATATCCCAGCACCAGCCCGCTCCGCCCCCGCTGCGGGTCGAGATAGAAATGACTTAACGCGGCAGGCGCCAGTTGAAACTGACGCGCCTGCTGCGCAATCGCCTGGTCATCGAACCCTTCCATTGCGACTGTCAAATGGAGCCCCCCTTCCCCGCCAAGGACCTCGCATGGCACGGTTATCTCTTGCGCCAGTGCCTCACGCAGCTGTTGTTGGCGCTTGCGGTACAGGCGACGCATGGCCGCCAGATGGCGAGCATAGTGCCCCTTCTCAATAAACCTGGCCAGCGCCCGCTGTTCCGTGCGGTGTCCTCCACGCAGCAACGTGCCAATCACATCCTGAACGGCATCCGCCAGCGCAGGCGGCATCACCATGAAGCCAATACGCAGCGCCGGAAAGAGCGTTTTGCTGAAGGTACCGAGATACACCACCGGGGCATCCGGCACCATCCCCAGCATCGCCGGGATCGGCTCTCCGCTATGGCGAAACTCGCTGTCGTAGTCATCCTCCACAATCCACGCCCCGTGCAGGCGGGCGTACTCCACCAGCGCCAGACGTCGCGCGGCGCTCATGACGCTCCCGAGGGGATACTGATGAGAGGGAGAGGTGAAGATCAGCCGGGGCGGCTCCGCGACGCCGTTGGCAATCCCCATCCCTTCGTCATCGACCGCCATTCCGCTGACCCGCAGCCCTGCGCGCTGGAAACTGCTCCTGGCCCCCAGGTACCCCGGCTCTTCCACCCACACGCTGTCGCCTGGATCCGTCAACAGCGAAGCGCATAAGTTCACCCCTTCCAGCGCCCCTTCGGTAATGACAATCTGCCGAATATCGCAACGGATCCCCCGGGAGAGCGCCAGATGACGAGCGATAGCTTCCCGCAGCAAGGGGTCGCCTGCCGCCTCGCCATAGCCCAGCAGCGCGCTGCCCTCGTCGCGTAAGACGTTATCCATCAGCCGCCGCCACAGCGGCAACGGGAAATAGTTCACCGCCGGCATGCCAGGGGTAAACAGCAGCGCCGGAGAGTCGCGACGCATCGCGGCTGGCAGCCCTTGCAGCCGCTCAGGCAGCACAACGGGCGGCACCTTCACGGCCTCTTCGCGGCAGGCGGCGAGCGGTACCACCTGCGTCCCCTGACGGCTCCGCGTCAGGTACCCCTCCAGCGCCAGCTGCTCCAGGGCAGCATTGACCGTATTCCGCGACAGCTGCAGCCGTCCGGCCATCACCCGCGATCCGGGCAAACGGCAGTTGGCCGCCAGAGTTCCCTGCAGGATGGCATGGCGCAATGTGTGGTAAAGGGCCCGCTGCAGGGTTTCATCCGATCGGTGCTGTATCCCCTGCGTCACCAGCGTAAAAAAACCATCGTCCGGTATGTTCATCTCATCTCCTCGTGGCCCTATAAAAACATACGCCTGTGGCACTTTTTATGGAACCAGTGAGCGCGTACGCTGCCTGAAAAACCCCGCTAAGGAAACCGCAATGCGTGAATACAATCAGTTTGGACAGGAACTCGGCGCCGCGCTGCCTGACTGGCAACCGCGTCCATGGCCAGCACGGCAGGTATTACAGGGCAGCCGCTGTCGGCTCGAACCACTGACTCTCGCGCATGCCAGCGACCTGTTTGCTGCTCACCAGCTGGCGCCAGACGCCCGCAGCTGGACGTGGCTGCTGCGTGAACCTGAGAGCAACCTTGCAGAATTCAGTGCCTGGGTGGAGCAGGTCGCCACGCTGGCAGACCCGATCCATTTTGCCGTCGTTGACCAGCGGCAAGGGAAGGCGGTTGGCTCACTGGCATTAATGCGCATCGACGCCACCCACGGCGTGGTAGAGGTGGGACATGTGCATTTTTCACCGTTGCTGAGCCGAACGGCTATGGCCACCGAAGCGCACTGGCTGTTAATGCAGTATGTGTTTGATACGCTCGGTTATCGTCGCTATGAATGGAAATGTAATAGTCTCAATATGCCGTCGGGCCGGGCGGCAAGACGGCTGGGTTTTCAGTACGAAGGACGTTTTCGTCAGGCACTGGTGAGCAAAGGACATAACCGGGATACGGACTGGTTTTCGGTGATAGACGGCGAATGGCCGCAGCTGGATAACGCCATGCGGCAATGGCTGGCCGCCGACAATTTTACCGCCGACGGCCAGCAGCGCCGCATTCTGGAGAGCTTCCGTTAACGACGTTTTTTGCGCCCCTGCACCGCTTTAAAGCGGGGGTTGCTCTTACAGATAACGTACAGCCGCCCTTTGCGCTTGACCAGCTGACAATCCGGGTGGCGCTGTTTGGCGCTGCGTAATGAGTTAACGACCTGCATCATGCCTTCCTTTTCGCATCAATAAAGCCGCCGAAGCGCTGACGGAACCGGGCCGCGCTGCCCTCGCTGGCGAAGGTTTTTTGTTTGCCGGTGTAGTACGGATGCGATTTCGAGGAGACGTCGATCGTTACATACGGAAAAGTTTCGCCGTCGAGTTCAATCACGCGATCGGTGCGGATGGTGGAACCGACTTTAAAATACTCATTAACGCTGGTGTCGTGAAACACCACCGTGCGATAGGGGGGATGGATATGGGCTTTCATGATGACCTCGTCATTATGTTATAACATAACATTTAAGTTACGCCGTTCCACGACAAAGATCAACCATGTTCAAATTAAGGGTAATGGGCCTAAGGCGAGTTTCCCCGCCTTAGGTTTCAGGGCGCCAGACGGTGGGCGATGGCGCGTAGCTGTTCCGCGATGGCCTGCAGATCTTTGCCTTGCTCAGTTCTGGCGCCGCTGGAATGACGTATCACCAGGCGCGCCGGCAGGATGGATGAAGTATGTGGCGCACCGCTGGTGCTGGCGAGGATCCGCCGCACCGCTTCTTTCCCCTGCAGATCGAGGTCCAGCGACACCGTACTCAGCGCCGGATAGAAAAAGGAGCTTTCGTAGGTATCGTCATAGCCAATGACGGACTTCTCCCCCGGCACCGCCACCTGGTGCTGATGGAAGGCGCTGAGCACCCCCAGCGCCATCTGGTCATTACCCACCAGCACGGCGCTGAAATTGGGCGTTTCGCGCAGCATCTGCAGCGCGCCGGCATAGCCGCTTTGCGCATCCCAGTTGCCGTGCAGAACGGTCACCGGCTTCAGGCCGTAGCCCTCCAGAGTCTCCAGCCAGCTTTTCAGCCGGAGTTTGGCCGAGACGGAGCTGTCCGGCCCCGCCAGCAACGCGATCTCCCGATGCCCCATCTCATAAAGATATTTGACGCTGGCCCGGGTGCCATCTGCCGGATTAAACGAAACGTTAAACACGGAACTGTAGGGGTCGACATCGAGAAAAAGGCAGACGATATCATCGTTGTCAGCGGCGATTTTCTGCGCCTGCTCGGTCTCCAGCGGCACGTTGATAATGACTTTATCCACCCGCTGAGATTTCAGCTCATTGATGGAATCCTGGATACTTTGGTTGACGCTCTCATCGATCATCGAAATCAGGACCTGGTAACCTTCCAGATTGGCATAGCGTTTTACCGCCGCCGCCACCTGGGAAGGCGCATGCCAGGCCAGCGAAATCGTCACCAGCCCGACCGTCTGACTCTCCTTCCCCACCAGCTGCTGCGCCAGCCGGTTTGGCACATAGCGTAAGGCCTCTATCGATTTCTCCACCTTGCGGCGCGTCGCTTCGGATACATTGGCAGATTTATTGAGTACCCTGGACACGGTCTGGTAAGAGACGCCCGCATGGCGTGCGACGTCTTCCAGAGTAGCGCTTTTAGACTTCATGGTCCGGTTCCTTATGTTGTTATCCCATGATTGTAACAGGGGCCATTTGAAAAAACGCTCACCGCCACCTTTCATCGCAAAATTACACCACAAAAAGTATTACGTTCACAACATAGTTAATTGTGAATCACCTCACCCATCACAACAAAAACCAGCATGATTATTTGCACTTAGTCACACAATAATCATATCTCGTTTGCCTGAAGTTACATTTAGGCATTTTATGACATCAGTTATGTGAACGTAATACAAAACAATAAGAGGATAGAGATGAATACGACACTGCGCGCCCTTTCCGCCGCGTTAGCCGCTGCGCTAATCGCCCCTTCCGCGTTTGCGGCGACCGCCGCAATCCCGAGTATCGATTTCCATGGCTATATGCGCGCCGGGGTTGGGGTCTCCGGCGATGGTAGTGAAGCGGAATGGCAAAAGAACAAGCTGGGCCGTTTGGGTAATGAATCGGATACCTATGGTGAGCTGGAGCTGGGCTCCGAGGTCTACAAGAAAGATGACGTCAGCTTCTATCTCGACAGCATGGTCAGCATGGTCTCCGACGGCTCTAACGATAATGAAACCACGCTGAATGATGATGCACAGTTCGGTTTACGTCAGCTGAACCTGCAGATCAAAGGGCTGATCCCCGGCGATCCGAATGCAGTGATTTGGGGGGGTAAACGTTACTACCAGCGCCACGATCTGCACATCATCGATACCAAATACTGGAACATATCCGGCTCCGGGGCCGGGGTGGAAAACTACACCCTCGGCCCTGGCGCCGTCTCGCTGGCCTGGATCCGCGGCGATGCCAACGACGTTGACTATCGTGTCGATGGCGACAGCAACGTCAATATTAACTATATCGATTTACGCTATGCAGGCTGGAAGCCGTGGTCGGGTTCGTGGACCGAATTCGGCATCGACTACGCCATGCCGAACACCACCAAAAAACAGGACAGCTACGGCGGGCTGTACGATGCCGAGAATGGCGTGATGCTGACCGGTGAAATCAGTCAGGATATGCTGGGCGGCTATAACAAAACCGTGCTGCAGTATGCCAACAAAGGGCTGGCGCAGAACATGGTCTCCCAGGGCGGCGGCTGGTACGATATGTGGAACTACGTGAACGATGCCACCGGCTATCGCGTGATTAACACCGGCCTGATCCCGATTACCGAAAAGTTCTCCATCAACCACGTCCTGACCTGGGGCTCGGCGGATGATATTACCGACTACACCGACAAAACGCGGATGCTGTCGCTGGTTGCCCGCGGGCAGTATCAGTTCACCGACTACGTCCGCCTGATTGGCGAAGTCGGCGGTTTCTATCAGAAAGACAGCTATAACAATGGCACCAGCTACAAACAGGCCGGTGAGAAATATACCATTGCGCTGGGCCTCGCGGACGGGCCGGACTTTATGTCACGCCCGGAATTACGCATTTTTGCTTCATACCTGAATGATTCTGAAGATGGTAAACCGTTTGAAGACCAGACGGCGAATAATACCTGGAATTTCGGCGTGCAGGTTGAGGCCTGGTGGTAATATCGCGCTGGTAAGACAAAAACGTTATTTATATCTCCAACTGTAAGGTCATTAATTACCCTCCGGTAATCATTATTGCCACTGCTGTCTTTGTCTTATTTTCGGGATAACCTGTTTTCAGGTTATCCCGTTTTATTTATTTCCTGGTAACAAAATGCTCATCCAGCAATTGACGCAGCGCATCGGACTGCTTACCGAAAATAGCATGCACCTGCTGGCCGAGAATAATGACGCCCAGCGCGCCCTGCTGCTGTAATGCGTCAGTATCCACGGCCGCAAGGTGACGAACCGTCACCCGCAGACGAGTAATACAGGCATCCACTTGCGTAATATTCGCTTCGCCACCAAAGGCCTGAATAAGCGCCTCGATTTGCTGTTTTTCCGCCTCGCTTAACGGCTGTGCCGGACGTGCAGGAGAGAAATAGTGCAGAAAGGATTTTAAACTCACCATCATAAGCTCCAGGTTTAAGATAAAAAAAGCCTGCTCAGCAGAGCAGGCATGGAGAAGAAGAAATTACGCGTGGCGACGAAGAATACGGCAATCCCATGCTGAGAGGTTCAGCGGGTCCGGCGCCGCCGCGTCGGTCAGGCAATCCCGATACCCCGGCGGCAGAGTCAGAGTATGACTTTGCGCGCTGTAGTTCTGCAGGAAGACAAACGTACTCTCACCGTCGGTGCGCGCGGTAGCCACTACGCCGGGCGGTAAATCCGCCGCTATCGCTCGTGGCAGATCCAGCTCCCTGCTCAGGGCAGCAAAGAAATCGCGCTGGAAGGCTAAATCGTTGCGGGAGGCGACATGCCAGGCTTTACCTTTCCCGAAACCGTTCACCGTCACCGCCGGCCGTCCGGCATAGAAATCATCCCGGTAGGTGGCCAGCGTCTGAGCGCTCTCGGTATGGATTAGTTCACAGAGATGCCGCACCTGATAGGGACCCTGCAGACCGCACTGATTCCCGGCAAGCCCCTGCACAAGATTAAACTCGCCGTCATTCAGACAGTCGATCTCTTCCGCCCAGATCCCCAGCAGATTGCGCAGCGGGCCCGGGAAGCCGCCGAGATAGCAGAGATCGGACTCATTGACGATGCCGGTCCAGTAGGTGGTCACCAGGTGGCCGCCGCTGGCGACAAACGCCTCTGCCCGCGCGGCAAAACCGTCGCGCACCATATATAACATCGGGGCAATCACTAACCGGTATGGCGTTAAATCGACATCAGCGTCAATCACATCGACGGCAATGCCCTGTTCCCAGAACGGACGGTAGTGTTCGTTGACCGTCTTCTCATACTCCATACCCAGATTGCGCGGCCCCTGGGCGTCATCAAGCGCCCAGCGGTTTTGTTGGTCGAAGATAATCGCTACTTTCGCCTCGGTGCGACAACCCCGGACCTCCGGTAGCTTGCTCAGTATCTCGCCGAGCTGGCTGACTTCACGACCAATACGGGTATCAATGTGCCCGACGTGGTCAACCACCGCGCCGTGAAATTTCTCAACCGAACCGCGGCTTTTCCGCCACTGGAAATACTGCACCGAGTCGGCGCCATGCGCCACCGCCTGCAGCGAGGAGAGAATATGCATTCCCGGCTTCTTCAGTTTGCTGGTCGGCTGCCAGTTGGTGGCGCCTGGTGTGGACTCCATCAGCACAAACGGTTTGCCGCCCTTCAGGCTGCGCATCATGTCGTGATACATCGCGGTGTAGCAGGCCAGTGCGGTTTCGTCTTTATCGCGGTGCCACATCGGATAGCTGTCCCACGAGATAAAGTCCAGTGCCTTTGCCAGTTGCCAGTAGTCGTAATCGTAGAAATACTCCATAAAGTTAGTGGTCACCGGCAGGGAGGCGTTAGCCGCCTTCAGCGGGGCAATTTCATGGCGGCAGAAATCGGTCACCTGAGCGGTGTTAAAGCGATGCCAGTCAAGATTGAGACCGTGGATTGACACCTCGCCCTGTGGCGCAGGTGATTCAATTTGCGACCAGTCGGTATAGGTATGACTCCAGAAGGTGCTCCACCAGGCCTGGTTGAGGTTCTCCAGGGTCTGGTAACGCGCCTTCAGCCAGTCACGAAAACGGTTCTGGCAGAGATCGCAATGGCATTCACCGCCATATTCATTGGAAATATGCCAGCCCAGTACCGCCGGGTGTGAAGAATAACGCTCTGCAAGCAGGGTATTGATTTTCAGGGTTTTCTCGCGATAGACCGGTGACGACATACAGTGGTTGTGACGGCCGCCGTGCAGGGCCGGCACCCGATCGCGTCCCACCCGCAGAACCTGCGGATAGCGCTGAGACATCCACGCCGGACGCGCGCCGCTCGGCGTGGCCAGAAAAACATGAATGCCGGCGGCATACAGTTTATCGAGGATAGTATCCAGCCAGGCGAAATTAAATACCCCTTCGCGTGGCTCCAGTTTCGCCCAGCTAAATATTCCCACCGACATCACATTGCATTTTGCCTGCTGCATCATGGCAATGTCTTTATCAATAATATCGGGGTCATTCTCCCATTGCTCCGGATTATAATCCGCGCCATGCAGCAGCGTACTAACCTTCGGATGTAAAGGTGCAAATTTATTCATAATAAACTTCCTGAAAAAAACGACAAAAAATTAATTAAAAACTTTTACCGACGGCAATACTTTTCCCTGGCAATCAAATAGCGCCTGATTTTCACGTGCATTGCCTTCTTTCCACTCGTCGTGGATATATTTCATCCCCGCCGGGGTAGCCCAGGTATTTCCCGGCACGGCAATCCACGTGGGCTCCCAGTAAAAAATACCTTTGCCGCGCTGGTCGGGAACATCTATGACGGCCTGCATCAGATCGTGAATATAGTGATATTGCCCCTGCACGGTGGCGGGATAACCCCCGTCCTTTTCCTCTTTCGCCTGGAAACTATTTTCCGCGTTGTCGCAGTTGGCCAGGGTATAGGCATAGGCCGCCTCGACGACGATAACGTCTTTGTTATAGCGTTTGCTGATGTCATCCATGTTAGCCTTCAGGGCGCTGATCGGGCCATTCCAGTAGGTGTACATCGACAGACCAATCACGTCATACGGTACATGGCGTTTATCAATCTCATCAAACCACCAGCGGAAGGTATCGTTCTTGGTCCCTTCGGCCAGATGCAGCATGATTTTCACTTGCTCGCCGTTACGTAGATTCTCCTTCAGGCCATCAATGGCCGCGTTCAGCAACCCGGCCAGCCGGTCGAACTCGCCGCCCCCCTGCCCCCAGCTTTTCCCTTCCGGCCACAGGATGCCGCCGTTGATCTCATTGCCGATCTGCACCATATCCGGCAGGACGCCTGCCTGCTTAAAGCGGGCGATGGTATCGCGGGTATAGTCATGAATCGCCGTTTTCAGCTGCGGATAATCCATCTTTTCCCAGGCTTTCGGCTTGAACTGCTTGCCGGGATCGGTCCAGAAATCGCTGTAATGAAAATCGAGCAGCAGTTTCATCCCCTGGGCTTTCGCCCGTTTCGCGAGGGTCAGGGTGGTGGCCAGGTCGTTATTTCCGCCGCCATAGCCCTCGCCGCTCGCCGATTGCGGATCCACCCACAGACGGAGGCGAACATAGTTGACGCCGTTCTCTTTCAGAATCGCGATCGGATCCTTGCGCTGATTATTCTGGTCGTAGAACGTCGCCCCGTGCTTTTCGGCATTCAGCAGCGTGGAGATATCCGCGCCTTTGATAAAGTCCGCCGGCATGCCCTGAAACGCGCGGGTTTCAAGCGCGTCCGCGGCCAGAGAAGAGGTGGAGAAACTGCATGCCAGACAAACCGCAAGCCATGCGGGGGTGAATCTTTTCATGTGCTTATCCTTTAGTACTGCCCGAGGTCAGGCCGGAGACAAAGTATTTTTGTAACGCCAGGTAGAGGATCGCCACCGGTACGGCAATCAGCACCGCCCCCGCCGCGTAGGTGGTGTAGCTGGCACCCATTTTTTGCGCCACCAGGTTATACAGACCGATAGGCAGCGTGTATTTATCCGGGGTACGCAGGATGGTACTGGAGAGGATGAAATCGCCCAGCGGACCGGTGAAGGAGAACAGCGCCACCACCGCGAGGATCGGCCTCGACAACGGCATGATGATCTCGATAAAGATGCGAAAGCTGCTGGCGCCGTCCATGCGGGCGGACTCATCCAGATCTTTGGGGATCGCGTCGAGATACCCCTTCATCAGCCAGGTATTCATCGGGATCATCCCCCCGACGTAGATCAGCACCAGCGCCAGATGGCTGTTAATCAGGCCAAGCAGTTGCGATAGCACAAAGATCGCAATCAGCGCGGAAAACTGCGGGATCATCTGCAGCAGCAGGAACAGCATCAGCCCGTTCTGCCGCCCTTTAAAGCGGAAGCGGGAGAAGGCGTAAGCGGTAAAGCTGACGCTAATCAGGGTCAGCACCATGGTCAGAAAGCTGATTTTCATCGAGTTCCAGTACCAGGTGAGGTAATTCACATTGCCATTGAACAGATCGGCATAGTGCTGGAACGACAGGTTTTCCGGAATGATCGAGGTACTGAGCAGGCTATTGCCGGCGTTCAGCGACGCCCCGACCGTCCAGACCAGCGGATAGATGATCACCACCGAGACCAGAATAACCACCAGCCAGGTGAGAGAGAGTCGGATCCACTTTTCGCGTTTAATACTGGGTGATTGAGCCATGTTGCTTCCCTTACGCCATGTCGTCATTTTTGAAGGATTTGGTGGCGCGGAACTGCCACAGCGCCAGGCCGACGACAAAGATCGACAGCAGGATCGTGATGGTCGCCGCGATGGCGTACTGCGACGAGGACATCGTCAGCTTATAGATCCACGACACCAGAATATCCGTCCCACCGGCGTTGGAGCCTGCCACCGCAGGACCGCCGTTGTTAAACAGATAAATGATGTTGAAGTTATTAAAGTTGAAGGTGTACTGAGTGATGATGATCGGCGCGATCGCGTACAGCACCAGCGGCAGAGTGATGGTGCGCAGACGGGTAAAGGCGCTGGCGCCGTCCATCGTCGCCGCTTCATACAGATCGTCCGGGATCGCCTGCAGCACGCCGGTGGTCATGGCAAAGACAAACGGGAAGCCAAGCCAGGTCTGCATCATGATCAGCGCCGTTTTAGTCCAGAACGGGTCGGTCAGCCATGCCTTCGGGCTGATACCGAAGAACGACAGGATCGCGTTGTTGATGACCCCGAATGAATCGTTGAACATACCGGCAAAGACGAGGATGGTGACAAACCCCGGCACCGCCCACGGCAAAATAAAGATGGTGCGGATCAGCGGCTTAAAGCGCAGATCTTTTTGATTCACCAGAATCGCCAGCAGCACGCCCACCGTACACTGCAGGGTGGTCGCCAGCAGCGTCCACACCACGGTCCACTGCAGCACATCCAGGAAGGTGGAGCGCCAGATAGAGAGGGTGAAAATATTGACGAAGTTTTTCAGCCCCACCCAGTCCACCAGCTTCGCCGGCGGCGTGTGGTACAGGTTGTAGTTGGTGAAGGCGATGGCGAAACCGAACAGAATGGGAAAGATCACCACAAACACCAGCAGAATAAAGCCCGGGGTGATCATCAGGTACGGGAAGCCGTCGCTCAGCAGCATCTGGTACTGCTTACGCACGCTGTTCAGGGCGATCCCCTCATCGCGTTTTTTGCCGTTCAGCCACGCATCCCGCAGCGAGAGAAAATAGATCAGCACGCCAAAGGCGACGATCAGCACACTGATAATCCCCTCCGCTAACAGGAAGATAGAGTTATCCCGCGGTACCTCTTCACCCAGGGTATATAACCCCCACAACCCCTCACGCAGGAAATCATAAAAAATCCCCAGAAAGCTGCTCAGCAGCACCAGGAAGACCAGCCCTTTCAGCCA
This sequence comes from Klebsiella sp. GL120222-02, assembly GCF_003097195.1. NCBI lineage: Bacteria > Pseudomonadati > Pseudomonadota > Gammaproteobacteria > Enterobacterales > Enterobacteriaceae > Klebsiella > Klebsiella sp. GL120222-02. The sequence continues at coordinate 220,397 of NZ_QEQO01000004.1, read as the reverse complement.
CTGGCGATGATAAAACTGACCGAAACCCGGCACGATTGCCAGCAGCAGGCCGCACCATGCATGGCGCCCGGGCCCGCGTGCGTCGCTAAAATTTTCGCTGGAATGGATGCTCACACTCGACTCCTTCTACAAACGGGAGGTCCCCCTCCCGCTCGGTGACTTCACGTGACGGTGAATTACTGATTGCTGGCCTGCATTGCTTCGATCTGCATCGTGATCTGTTTCACCGCGTTATCGAGCGCGGCCTGCGGCGCCTGCTTACCGGTGAGGCTCAGTTCAAGCGCGGCGTTGGCCGGCCCCCACACTTCCCCCATCTCCGGAATGCCCGGCATCGCCACCGCTCGCGCCGACTGGATGGCGACGGCACTGGCCTTTTGGTCGTTTTTAATCACCGGATCGTCAATCATCGCCTTCAGCGGCGGAATTTCGCCGGTGGCGACATAGCGGGCTTTCACATACTGCGGCTGGTTGATGAACTCGATAAACTGTTGCGCCAGCGCTTTGTCTTTACTCCAGGTCGATACCACATAGCCTTTGACGCCCAGGAAGGAGCTCATCGGCTTGCCGTCCGGCAGGGTCGGCAGGGGCGCCACGCCATAGTTAATGCCAGCGGCTTCATACGGCTGGAAGGCCCAGGGGCCGTTGATCACCGCCGCCGCTTTTTTCTCGGTAAACAGGGAATCGATGGCATTCAGCCCGTTATCGCCGAGGATCCCCGCTGGAAAGACCTTCTCGGCATAGAATTTTTTCAGGAAGGTGACGGCTTCGACGGCGCCGGGGGTATTGAGGCCCACTTGCTGCGGGTTAAAGCCACCGCTGTCGTTTTTAGCAAAGATATAGCCGCCCATCGGGCCAATCGCCCCCCAGCTGTAATAGATCTGGTCAAACTTGGCGAGCAGGCCGTATTTGTTCTGCTCGCGCTGGGTTTTCGAGTAGTCCAGCCAGGCCTGCAGGCTGTCCAGCGGCTTGTCGATCAGGTCCTTGTTATAGATAAGCACCAGGGTTTCCACTGCTTTCGGGATCCCGTACAGCGCGTTGTCCATGCGGAAGGCATTGATGGAGGCTGGCGTAAAGGCATCCTGTTTCGCCTGATCGACACTGAGCGGCGAGAGTAGTCCCTGAACCACGGCGCCGCCGAGCTGGTCATTCGGGATCACCAGCACGTCCGGCCCAATGCCCGCCGGGCCGTCGAGGCGCAGTTTTTCCAGCTGCTGGGCATAAGGCATCTCCTGGAGATTAACCTTCACGTTGTACTGCTTTTCAAAATCGCTAACCGCGGTTTTGATGCCGGCGGATTTTTTAATGTCTTCCCAGACGTTGAGCTGCCCGGCGGCGTGCGCCTGCAGGCTGGTGAGTTGCCCCGCCGCCAGGGTGGTAAGGATCAGTGCAGCAAGCGTGTTCTTTTTCATTATCAACCTCATGTGAAGGTATAACAATTTAATGGTTTTTATTGGGCTTATTTCTGCCAGTCAGAAAAATAAATCACTTCAAACTGCCGAGTTATATGAGAAAAAGGTTCCGGCTCTCTTTTGTTATACGCTACCCGTAGATCGCTGACAAAACTACCATAAGCTGCCAGTTGTGTGATCATCATTACAGAAATGAAACGCCGCTGTATGGCGCTAAAACTGCGGAAGTTATAGTCAGGGCATGATTTTACTGCTGTTGAACATCGCCACGCTGATTTGTTACACGTAATACAATTCATGCTACACACAGCGACAAAGCAACGGCAAACAACAGCTACTCACTTCGGGGAATGTGAATGTCCAATATACGACTGAGGAATGTCACCAAAAGGTTCGGCAGCACGGTGACGCTGCACCAGGTCAATCTCGATATTGAAGATGGCGAGTTTGCCGTTTTCGTCGGTCCTTCCGGCTGTGGAAAATCGACGCTGCTGCGCATGATTGCCGGTCTGGAAGAGGTCAGCGAGGGTGAAGTGCTGATCGGCGATGAGGTGATGAATGATGTCGTGCCCGCCCGCCGCGGCGTGGCGATGGTCTTCCAGTCCTATGCGCTCTACCCGCACATGACGGTGGCAGAGAACATGGGCTACGGGTTGAAGGTGAATAAAGTGCCGAAAACGGAGATCCGTCGCCAGGTGGAAATGGTGGCTAAAACGCTGCAGCTCTCGCACCTGCTGGATCGTAAACCGAAGCAGCTCTCTGGCGGCCAGCGGCAGCGCGTGGCCATTGGCCGGGCGATCGTGCGTAATCCCCGGGTGTTTATGTTCGATGAGCCGCTCTCTAACCTCGATGCGGAGCTGCGCGTCGATATGCGCCTGCATATTGCCCGTCTGCACCAGGAGCTGAAGACCACCATGGTGTATGTCACCCACGATCAGGTAGAGGCGATGACGCTGGCCGATAAAATCGTGGTCATGAACTACGGGAAAGTCGAACAAATGGGTTCGCCGATGGCGCTGTATTACAATCCGGTCAACAAATTCGTCGCCGGCTTTATCGGCTCGCCGAAGATGAACTTTTTGCCGGCCATCGTCAGCGACTGGCAGCCGGAACGCTTAACGGTCACCCTCGCGCAGGACCATCAGTTGGTCCTCAATATCGCTACCCAGCCGCTGAAGCCCGGCGCCGCAGTGACGCTGGGGATCCGGCCAGAGCATCTCACGCCCGACGTCACTACCGGTACCGTGGTGGAGTTTCAATGTGAAGTGGTGGAGCGTCTGGGTAACAATACCTATCTGTTCGGCCAGTGCTACGGCCACGATAACGTCAAGGTCCTGCTGCCCGGCGACGTCCATTTCCGCCCGTGGCAGAAAATAAATCTGGCCTTCGATGAGCGCTTCTGCATGGTATTTGATGAGAATGACCTGCGTATCAGCGCTGATATCCCGGCGCCGGATGCGCACTAGCTAACATATTGCTGTCATCTGCGCCGCGTATGCTGCGACTGAATGCCGGAACACACCCTGCCCGGCATTCACACCCTCATTTTTATTCTGCTGCATCGGAATCATCCTTCTCTCCCGGCATCGCAGCCTCTCGCGATGCCGGTTTTTTCGCGACCTCAGCTCACTTCTCTCGCTGCGCCTGATTTATCTTTCGCATATACTGATGACACCCGGCGAACGATAAGGACACAGGCATGAGGACCCGGCATCTGGTGGCGCTGTTTACAGGGGTGCTGATACTGGCCATCATCCTGCCCATCTCACTCAGCATCTGGCAGGCAGCGCGGCAGGCCAAGCTGCAGTTCTATCGTGAACTGGATGACTATTCCAACCGTATCGTCGTCCGCACGCTGCAGGTTGCCGATCAGGCCAGGGAAGCGCTACGTGAGGCCGACTCACACACCGCCGCCTCCTGTAGCCCTGAGCACCTGCTCACGCTCCGCCGCATCGCCTATACCCATCGCTACATTCAGGAAGTGCTCTGGCTGCGTGATTCCGTGCCGCAATGTTCCTCCCTGGAAGACCATAGCGTCGCGGTCACCTTTCCCCCGCCGGACCACATTGCCCCTGACGGCTATCGCACCTGGCTGACCTCAATTAACGATCTCGGCCTTAATCACCAGATGACGGCCATGGGCAGTCAACAGCATATGGTGATGATCGATCCCATCTCTTTTATCGATGTGGTTCCTGCCAGCGAGGAGAAGATCCATACCATGCTGTTTGGTTTGGATCACCTGAAAATGGTGATCAGCAGCCAACCGCTGCCGGATACGGTCTGGCAGCGTATTAAAGATCCACATGTTAATATGCTGACGCTGGATAACACGGTCTATCGGATCCAGCGCATTCCCGAGCTGGGCTCCGGCATCGTGACCTGGTCGTCGACGCTGCCGCTGCAGCAGCGTATTCGCCAGCAGCTAATCTTCTGGCTCCCTGTCGGCATCTTCACCAGCCTGCTTGCTACCTGGCTGCTGCTGCGCCTGCTGAGACACCTGCGATCACCACGCAACAGTATGCTGGACGCCCTCAACTCCAAAGCGATTCAGGTTTACTACCAGCCGATAATCTCGTTGCAGGATGGGAAAATCGCCGGGGCCGAGGCGCTGGCCCGCTGGCAGCAACCCGACGGCACCTTTTTATCGCCGGATATTTTTATTCCTCTGGCCGAGCAGACCGGGCTGATTACGCAGTTGACGGAAGATATCGTCAGGAAAATTTTTACCGATCTCGGTCCCTGGCTGCGGCAGCGGCCGGAAGTGCACATCTCCATCAACCTGTCGGTAGATGATTTACGCTCGCCCACCCTACCGACGTTGTTACACGATCAGCTGCAGCACTGGGGGATCGCCGCCGAACAGATCATCCTTGAAATCACCGAGCGCGGATTTGTCGATCCGGAGACCACCATGCCGGTGATCGCTCACTACCGTCAGGCCGGGCATCGTATCTCGATTGATGACTTTGGCACCGGCTACTCCAGCCTGAGCTATCTGCAGAAACTGGACGTCGATACGCTGAAAATCGATAAATCTTTTGTCGATACCCTCGAGTACCGGCCGCTGACGCCGCACATTATTGAAATGGCCAAAGCGCTCAATCTGGCCACCGTCGCCGAAGGGGTGGAAACCGAAAGCCAGCGCGACTGGCTACGACAGCATGGCGTCCAGTACGCCCAGGGATGGCTGTACAGCAAGGCGCTGCCGAAAGAGAAGTTCATTCTGTGGGCGGAAAATAACCTGCATGCCCATTAAGCGACAGGAGCGTTGAGCGGAACGCCAGCCGGAGCGGCCTCTTGGCCGCCCGCGCCTGGGCGCTACTTCAGATAGGATTTAATGACCTGCATCACCGTTTCCAGATCCGCTTCACGCTGTGTCTCTTCAGGCTCTTTCACCACATGGTCGGTCAGATGCCCCTGAATAACCTGCAGCATCATACCGTTGACCGCGCCGCGAATCGCCGCCAGCTGCTGTAGCACCTCAGCGCACTCATGCTCGCGATTGAGCATTTTCTCTAACGCGGAACTCTGCCCCTGAATTTTTTTCAGTCGGGTCAGTAACATTTTTTTGTGTCGAACTGTATGTGACATTGCACGATCCACCGTTTCATTCTGTCCGTGATTACCGACCTTCATCATCAGTAACGCCTGCCAGCATAGCATGATCCCTTTTGTCAGCCGCTTTTTCTACTGGGGGGTAGTATTTTACTACTGGGGGGGAGTAGGATAAACGCACTTTTGGCAAGGATCCCGATATGAACGATTTCACTTCCCTTCTGCAGCAAGGTAATGCCTGGCTGTTTATTCCCAGCGCGATACTGCTCGGTGCCCTGCACGGCCTTGAACCGGGCCATTCAAAAACCATGATGGCCGCCTTTATCGTGGCGGTACGGGGAACGTTAAAACAGGCGGTGCTGCTGGGGCTGGCGGCGACGGTTTCCCATACGGCAGTGGTCTGGCTGATCGCCATGGCCGGCCTGTGGTTTGGCCGCGGCTGGAACGCGCAGACCTCCGAACCCTGGTTTCAGCTGATCTCGGGGATAGCGATTGTACTGATTGCCTGCTGGATGCTCTGGCGCACCTGGCGCGAATCGCAGCCCCATACGCATCATGATCACCACCATGAACATGATCACCACCATGACCATCACCATGCGTCCTCATCCGCCGTGCCGCTGGTGGCGGAGGAGTGGCAGGACGCGCATCAGCGGGCTCATGCTCAGGAGATCAACCGGCGCTTTAATGGCCGCCAGGTGACGACCGGGCAGATCGTACTGTTTGGCCTGACCGGCGGGCTGATCCCCTGTCCGGCGTCCATTACTGTGCTGCTTATCTGTTTACAGCTGAAGAAATTTTCGCTTGGCGCCACGCTGGTACTGGGCTTTAGCGTTGGTCTGGCGCTGACGCTGGTGGCTTCCGGGGCTATCGCCGCGCTGAGTCTTAAACAGGCCACCCGCCGCTGGCCCTGGCTTAATGATGTCTCGCGCAAGGCGCCCTGGTTCTCAGGTTTACTGATTATCGTGGTGGGGATCTACATGATGGTTCACGGCCTGAGCGGCCTGTAAGCGTCGGCTCGCCCTCTTGCGGATAGAGAGGGCGAGTCGTTAATTCAGGAGACTATCTCCTGCGGAGTGCTGACCGCTTTGCGGCTGACGGGCTGGCGAAACCACGGCAGGCACAGCTGGATCAGCGGCCCAATCGACAGCGCGTAAATCACGGTGCCGACGCCAAACTTACCGCCCAGCAGCCAGCCAATCACCAGCACGGTAAGCTCAATAGCCGTACGGATACCGCGTAATGACCAGCCGGTACGAGCGTGCAGACCAGTCATCAGGCCATCACGCGGCCCGGGGCCAAAGCCCGCGCCGATATACATCCCGGTGGCGATAGCATTCAGCACAATCGCCCCCACCAGCAGCACACTGCGAGCCACCAGCGACTCCAGCGGCGGCAGGACGGCCAGCGTGGCATCCGCCGCCAGCCCCAGCACGATAACGTTGCTCACCGTGCCGAGCCCCGGCATTTGCCGGATCGGGATCCACAGCAGCAGCACCGCCGCGCCGGTCAGGATAATCACCGTACCGAAACTGATACCCAGCTGTTTAGCCACCCCGAGATGGAAAACATCCCACGGATCGGCGCCAAGATTGGCATGCACGAAGAGCGCCGTGGACACGCCATAAAGTACCAGGCCGATATATAACTGCAGCAGGCGACGAAGCATATTTTTTCCTCTACATCATTGCGAATGCCCTTATCATCAGCAAAAATGGACTGATAATTAATGGCCAGTTTTGGAAAAGTGGATCGCTATGTCAACCCGACGCTTTGGAACACAATCGCTGGTACGCCTGCTCGGCAACTGGCAGGAGTCCACTTCACGCACGCCGCTATGGCGTCAGCTAGCGGAAGCGCTCCGCCTGCTGATCCTCGACGGTCGCCTGACGCTGCAAACGCGCCTGCCCGGCGAGCGTGAGCTGGCGGCGGCGCTGAACGTCAGCCGGACGACCATCGCCAGCGCGCTCGGCCAGTTGCGGGAGGAGGGCTTTCTCTACAGCCGCCAGGGAAGCGGTTCGCGCATTGTTTTACCAGAACGCCCCGCCGACCTGCCGCCCCCCTCAGGCATCCCCTCCTCGCTGAATCTCTCTACCGCCGCCCTCAGCGCCGGACCGGAAGTCCATCAGGCCTTCCAGCATGCCATGACGCTGCTGCCGCCCTACCTGGGCCAGACCGGCTACGATCAACAAGGGCTGCCAGTACTGCGGGAGGCGATTGCCCGTCGCTACAGCGAACGCGGTCTGCCGACGCGGCCCGATGAAGTGATGGTGGTCAACGGCGCCCTCAGCGCCTTCGCATTGATCCTCCGCCTGTTTACCGGCCCGGGTGACCGGGTGGTCATCGATGCCCCCACCTATCCGATGGCGATTAGCGCCATTCAGGGCGCCTCCTGCCGCCCGGTCGGCGTCGCGCTTCCACAGCAGGGATGGGACTGTGATGGACTCGCGGCGACTATTGCGCAGACCGCGCCGCGTCTGGCGTGGCTGATGCCGGATTTTCACAATCCCACCGGGCGCTGTATGGATGCTCCCACCCGCCAGCGGGTCGCGGACATCGCCGCCAGGACGCGGACGACGCTGGTGATCGACGAGACCATGGTTGATCTCTGGTATAACGCGCCACCGCCCCCGCCGCTGGCCTGCTTTAATCCCGATGCCGCGGTGATCACCATTGGCTCAGCCGGGAAAAGTTTCTGGGGGGGACTGCGCATCGGCTGGATCCGCGCCAGTACGCGAACCATCGCCTCCCTTATTCAGGCTCGCGATTCCCTGGATTTGGGTACGCCTCTGCTGGAGCAACTGGCCTGCAGCTGGCTGCTGGCCAATGCCGCCACGCTGCTACCGCCGCGGCGGGAAATGCTGAAGGCGCGCCGGGACATGTGCGAAACGTTAATGGCGGAATATTTTCCCCGCTGGCGATTTTCACCGCCGAAAGGTGGGCTCTCTTTTTGGGTGGAACTCCCTGACATGCTGGCCACGCTGTTCTCTGCGCGCGCGGAAAGTCAGGGGATCCATATCGGCACCGGCACGCGCTTTGGTCTTGAGGGAGCCTTTGATCGCTATTTGCGTCTGCCATTTACACTGCCAGACGAAGCATTGCGCCAGGCCTTCTCCACGCTACAACCGCTGTGGCAAAGCCTTGCAGAACAGAAGGAAAATACGCGTTTGCGGAAAATAATATAAGAAAATATCGACGGGCTGGCATCAGCCCGTCAAATGACCATCATCCATGAGGTATATGAGATGTTTTTATAAAATTGCCTGAGTATCCTGCCCTCTGGTTATGGCATCCCGGTGACAGAAATAAGGCAATTTCATTAATGCTGGCGCGGAATAGGAAACCCTTTCAGGGAAATAATAAAGCCATCTTCATCTTTTTTAATTTTAGCGCCGGTGTCACACCAGTCGGAGGCAATGCGAAAGAACTCATCACTACCGATATTCCAGTTCAGGCGCACGTGTTTTACGTATCCTGAGCGCAACATATCGCAGGCTTCGCTATAGTTGCTGGCTGTAGAGAATTGTTGTTTCATTTTTTCTTCTTCAGAAGTTTTCTTAATGCTTTGATTTCTTTAGGGGTTAATGGGGTCGCTTCCTCTTCGGTATGCTGGCTGTCAATGTCCTCTTCCGTCACCCCCGCCTCACCTGCTGATTCCTCCAGCTGAAAAGCCAGCTGCAGCAGCTTTTCCGTTGCCGTTCCCAGGTTCTCGTTATTCACTTCCGCATAATGACGCAGCTTCTCTTTTAACTCGGCGTCAATTTTTACATTCAAAACCACTGTGGTCATAGCTACGCTTCCCGTGCAATAAAATCATCATAATTAATACACGAAGTTAACATGCTGATCCAGAGATATATTTTATAGCATGGCTCTGGCAACAAATTCCCATCAATAAGATGCCTTTTATTTATGACATGCAAATGACATTAATATTTCAGTAGCATTTCAGATTTATGACAAGTAAATATTATGGAATAAAAACGGGTTGTTTTAGCAACAAAAAATAATATGTGATCCGTATCAGATATTAATTATAGCAGGGATAAAGACCGGACAAATACAAGGGAGATATCAGGAGGGCGAAATGGGTGGGGGCCCTGCCAGCTACATCCCGGCACACACGTCGTCTGCTCTGGCTGCTTCCTTCCGGACCTGACCTGGTAAACAGAGTAGCGTTGCGGGAGAACCAACAGAGCCCCCATTGAGAGCGTTAGTTACCCAACGCGCTGGCGCATTATCCCTGCTGACCTGGTGAATTGCAAGCTCACCCCGATCGCCTGCTGGTTTATTGCACAATACGCCAATAAAACCAACAACTCACGGCCAGGCTGTGAGATTGGGAGCACGCGCTCAGCACATTGCCGGGTTATCCACCATACTTAGCCCTCTTGCGTCACCTTTAATCATCAGCACCTTGTCTCGACGGTAATCGAATGACTGACTCATCACCACAGACCATCACTCTGCCTTTACCCGCTATTGAAGGGATGACCATCGCCTTTCATGGCGTGAACTATCTGCGCCCGGAAAAAATGCTCGACTTCGCGACCATCAGCCAGACCCCCGTGCGGGCGGTCACGCCGCTGGCGCTGCTCTATTCCACCGTCGGCGTGCTGCGCCAGGTGGAACTGCGCAAACTGCCCGTCTACATCAGCGGCCGGGTGGTGTACCCCATTTCGTCGCTGACCATGCCGGGCCTGCGCGCGAAACTGATCATTAACGCCACTTCGCAGCGGTTGAAATTTCTCGAGAGCCTCATCGCCAGTTCACCGTCTGACAATGTCCATGGCATGCAGATCCTCGGCCTGGCCCTGACCTTCACTGTCGAACAACCCGCCTGAACCGAGGCAGGCTGTACAGCCTGCGCCTCAGCGCTTATGCTGGCGTTTTCCGGTTAACAGGGCTGAACATGGATCCGCACGACACATTCCCCCAACGCGTCTGGCATATCGTGGCGTCGATACCGGAAGGCTATGTCGCCACCTACGGCGATGTCGCCCGCCTGGCCGGTTCACCGCGCGCCGCGCGCCAGGTAGGTGGCGTACTGAAGCGCCTGCCGGAAGGGTCAACCCTGCCCTGGCATCGGGTGGTCAATCGCCATGGCGATATCTCCCTCACCGGGCCCGATCTTCAGCGACAGCGCCAGGCGTTGCTGGCCGAAGGGGTTCAGGTCTCCGGCAGCGGCCATATCGATCTCCAGCATTATCGCTGGGTTTACTGAAGACAAAAAAAAGCCCCCGTCAGGGGGCTCGGCGAGCTTATTGCGCAACGGGGACGGCGGTCTGCGTGACCGGAACCAGCGTCAGGTCGGTATGCGTCCCCCCCTGGTTTATCACCGTCTGCACGGTATCGGTAATGAACATTAGCTGGCCGTTCACCGCGATCGCGGCACTCAGCAGAATACGGGCGTTCGGCTGAATGTCTGCCGGATTGTAAGGCAGGGCAAAGTTAAATGGCGCCTGTTTGCCTTCGGTACGCACCGCTTTTTGCGACAACACGCGGGCTGGCGCATCTGCCAGAGAAGCATCCGACAGGGTCACCGTCAGTACCGCATCCGGCGGTAAAGCGATTCTCTGGCGGATATTAATCGTCCCCGTAACGCTCGGCTGCTGCTGTGCCACGCTCAGCGTCGCGATGCCATAAGGGTCGGGCGCGGCTGCCTGAGTCGAAGAACTGGTAGAGTGGTGATTAGCACAGGCGGTTAGCGTCGCGGCGACGGCTAAGGCACTAAACATATAGGCAAATTTCATGATGTTCTCCTTATCATCCCTTAATACCCAGGAGGATGTTCCGCCGCTTCGCCGGCAGGAACTTTCGTGTCGTCAATAAGTGTGGCACAGATCTCAGATTTGTTCCTGTTGCCCCCTCGTTATTCAGATTATTACACCCATCGGACCACTTGCGATTCCAGGTTATACTTTGCCACATCACGCGCACCGCGCTGCGCCGCTATCATTAATTGAGGATAAGTATGAGTCAGGCACTCTCTAACCTGCTGGCATTATTAGATCTGGAAAAAATTGAGGAAGGGTTATTCCGCGGACAGAGCGAAGACCTGGGATTGCGCCAGGTTTTTGGCGGCCAGGTGGTGGGCCAGGCGCTGTATGCGGCAAAAGAGACCGTGCCCGTTGAACGTCTGGTACATTCGTTTCACAGCTACTTTCTGCGCCCCGGCGACAGCCAGAAACCGATCGTCTACGATGTGGAAGTACTGCGCGACGGCAACAGCTTTAGCGCCCGGCGAGTGGCCGCCATTCAGAACGGGAAGCCGATCTTCTATATGACCGCCTCATTCCAGGCGCCAGAGCACGGCTATGAGCATCAGAAAGCGATGCCGCCGGCCCCCTCTCCTGACGGCCTGCACTCGGAAACCGATATCGCCCGCAAGCTGGCACACCTTCTGCCGCCGCAGGTAAAAGATAAATTCCTCTGTGATAAACCGCTGGAGATCCGCCCGGTCGAATTTCATAACCCGATGAAAGGCCATATTGCTGAACCGGTGCGCCAGGTGTGGCTGCGCGCCAATGGCGCTGTTCCCGACGATCTGCGCATTCATCAATATCTGCTGGGCTATGCCTCGGACTTTAATTTCCTGCCGGTGGCGCTGCAGCCGCACGGCGTCGGCTTCCTTGAGCCTGGCATGCAGGTCGCCACTATCGACCACTCAATGTGGTTCCACCGGCCGTTTAATATCAATGAATGGCTGTTATACAGCGTTGAAAGCACCTCGGCCTCCAGCGCCCGTGGCTTCGTCCGCGGCGAGTTCTACACTCAGGATGGAACGCTGGTGGCTTCAACGGTCCAGGAAGGGGTGATGCGTAACCGCAACGCATAAAAAAAGCCTCCCTGACGGGAGGCTTTTTGCTACAGGGAGAAGGGTTTTCTATCAGGCGTTGTAGGCGTTTTCGCCATGGCTGTTGACGTCCAGTCCTTCGCGCTCCTGCTCTTCTGGTACGCGCAGCCCCACGGTCATGTCCGCCACTTTGTAGCCAATGAAAGCGACAACGCCCGACCAGACGATGGTAATCGCGATACTCTCGAGTTGCACCAGCAGCTGATGGCCCATGGTGACGCCTTCTGCATAACCCACGCCGCCCAGAGAGGTGGCCGCGAAGATACCGGTCAGGATACAGCCGACGATGCCGCAGACGCCGTGGACGCCGAAGACGTCGCAAGGGTCATCAACCCGCAGCCAGCGTTTCAGCGCCGTTACGCCCCAGATGCCCGCCAGACCAGATGCGATACCCACAATCAACGCCCCACCGACACCGATATACCCACAGGCTGGTGTGACGCCAACCAGACCGGCAATCGCCCCGGAGCAGGCGCCCAGCAGTGAAGGTTTACCGCGCAGAGCCCATTCGCCAAAGGTCCACGCCAGGATGGCAGCCGCTGTGGCGACGACGGTGTTGACGAAAGCCAGTGCGGCAATTTCGTTCGCTGCGCTGGCGGAGCCGGCGTTGAAGCCGAACCAGCCCACGTAGAGGATGGCGGTTCCGGTGAACACCATCGGCAGATTGTGCGGTTTGAACGCTTCTTTGCCGAAGCCCACACGTTTGCCCATCATGTACGCACCCACCAGCCCGGCAACCGCGGCGTTGATGTGTACAACGGTGCCGCCCGCGAAGTCCAGCGCGCCGTGGGTCGCCAGCAGACCGCCGCCCCAGACCATGTGCGCAATCGGAACATAAGAGAGCGTCATCCACACCACCACGAAAATCAGCACGGCGGAGAAGCGAATACGCTCAGCCAGCGCCCCCACGATCAGCCCGACGGTGATACAGGCGAACGATCCCTGGAAGGCCACGTGGATGTACTGATAGAAGGTGCCCATTAGCGCTTTCAGTTCAATATTTTTCAGCATCACCCAGTCAAAGCTACCGAAGAAACTGCCGCCGGTGCCGAAGGCCAGGGTATAGCCATAAATCACCCACAATACGCAGACCAGGCCAAAGGTCACAATTACCTGAGTCAGCATGGAAAGGACGTTTTTGCCGCGGATCAGGCCGCCGTAAAACAGCGCGATCCCCGGGATGGTCATAAACAGAACCAGCGCGGTGCAAATCATCATAAACGCGTTATCGGCTTTGTCCGCCACTGCGGGCGCGGCCATTGCCAGTCCCGGAAGAAGGGCTAATGCCCCCAGACCCGATTTCATTGTTGCCATTTTCATTGTTTCGTTCCCCATCACTGTGTGGTCTGGAAATTACAGTGCCGCTTCGTCAGCTTCGCCGGTACGGATGCGAATGACGCGCTGCAATTCAGCGACAAAAATTTTGCCGTCGCCAATTTTTCCGGTGTAAGCCGCTTTGCTGATCACATCGATGACTTCATCCAGCTGATCGTCGGCAATCGCCACATCAATCTTCACTTTTGGCAGAAAGTTGACGCTATACTCGGCGCCGCGGTAGAGCTCCGCATGACCTTTCTGACGGCCAAAGCCCTTGACTTCAGTGACCGTCAGGCCCTGAATGCCGATGGAAGACAAGGCTTCACGCACGTCTTCCAGTTTGAATGGTTTGATTACCACGGTAACCAGCTTCATAAGTCCCCTCCAGGCAGTATTCGGTAATGGCCGCAGCTAACACGATGGATATAAAGCAAGGGCTATGCCAGAAATGAAAAAAGGCCGCAGAGCGGCCCTTTGATGGTAAAAAACAGGGGACAGGTCAGACAATTGCCTGCTGAAACGCGTTTGCAGCGCAAAAATGCACCACAACAGTGCATTTAATGTAACGTTTTTGCACCACGGCAGGCCACGCTTTCTTCGCTGCCTGCTGGTGGTGCATCAGGCGCTGAGCGACTCTTCCCGGGCGCTGGCCGCCAGCTCTTCGCCAGCCAGCTGCAGCTGATACATCTGCCAGTAACGACCCTTCGCCGCCAGCAGCTGCTGATGGGTGCCCCGCTCGACAGCCTGACCGCGATGCAGCACCAGGATGGTATCGGCCTCAACGATGGTTGACAGTCGATGGGCGATAACCACGAGGGTGGTATGCTGGCGGACTTTCGCCAGCGCCTGCTGGATCGCCTGCTCGGTGCCGGAGTCGATGTTTGCCGTCGCCTCATCCAGAATCAATACCTGCGGGGTCTCCACCAGCACGCGCGCCAGCGCCAACAGCTGTTTCTGCCCAACGGAGAGGTTATTGCCCTGCTCGCCCAGCTGAGTGTACAGGCCATCGCTCATGCTGCGCGCCACCTCCGCCAGTTGCACCGCCTCCAGCGCTTCCCAGACCTGCGTCTCACTGATATCCCGACCCAGCGCGACGTTGGCGTAGAAGGTATCCGCCAGCACCACCGGATCCTGTTGCACCATCGCGATGCCCCGACGCAACGCGCTGTGGCTGAGGGAAGCAAGCGGCCGGCCATCGATGCGGATCTCCCCGAGGGTTAACGGGTAATAGCCCATCATCAGACTCGCGAGAGTACTCTTCCCGCTGCCGGTATGCCCGACCAGCGCCACGAAGCTGCGGGAGGGAATATCCAGACTGATATCCTGCAGGACCAGTCGATCCCCCCGGTAGGCAAAGGAGAGATGGTCAATTTCCACCCGGCCGCTGCTCAGCGGCGCGTCATCCGAGCCCCACGCCTGGCGCGGGCGATCCATCAGCTCAAAAACGCGTTCGCCGGCGACCACCGCCTGCTGCAGCATCGACTGCTGGGTGGTCAGCTCAATAAGCGGCTCGTTAAGGCGTCCGAGATAGCTGATAAACGCGTACAGGACCCCGACCTCGATCGTGCCCACCGCGCTAAAGCCAAACAGCATCAGCAGCCCGCACAGCACCAGCGAGGAAAAAAGGCTCAGCAGCGGGCGCAGCAGAAAACCGTCGAGGCGCAACGTCTGCATCCGCGCCAGATAGTGGGCATAGCTGGCCTCGCGCATCCGTTCGCCAAAGCGCGCCTGCTGGCGGAACTGCTGGATCACCCCCATGCCGTTGATCACTTCGTTGAAACCATCGTTGATATCAGCAAGCCAGGCGCGCACCCGGCGCACGATCGGCGTGCTATAGCGCTGATAGATGATCATCACGATCAGCACCGCCGGGAAGATCGCGATCGCCACCAGCGCCATCCGCCAGTCGAGGCTAAACATCGCCACCAGCATCGCGCCGATCAGCGCCGCGCTGCGCAGCACCGTCGCCACCACCGTCACGTACAGATCGCGAATGACTTCCGTATCGTTGGTCACCCGCGAGATAAGCTGCCCAACCGGCTGGGTATCAAACTCGCTGAGCGGCTGATGCAGGGCGGCATCCATTACATCGCTGCGCAACTGCTGGACGACGCCGACCGCGGCGCGGTTAAACAGCAGCGACTGGTTATAGTGCAGTAATGCCGCCAGCAGCTGCAGGCCGATATAGGCTACCGCCAGGCCTGCCACCAGCTTCAGCGGGAGCGTATGCTTCGCCACCATATTATCGATGAAATAGCTGATGAGCAGCGGGCCGCTCACTTCCGCCGCCGCCGCGATCCACATCATCCCCACCGCAATGGCCAGCGGCTTACGCCAGGGATAACCATAGGCCAGCAGGCGTTTAAGCGTCGGCCAGAGTTCGGTAAAGCTACGCATCCAGGGCCTCCTCTTGCGCCTGCGGAACCTCGTCAAGCGCGGCTTCCAGCTGCTGGTAACGATACATGTCGCGGTACCAGCCTGGCTGCACGGCCAGCGCCTCATGGCGGCCACGCTGGGCAATATGCCCATGCTGTAACACCAGAATTTCACTGGCCTCGGTCAGCGCCGACAGCCGGTGGGCGCTGATAATCACCGTCCGCCCCTCCCCCCACTGGCGCAGGTTGTGCAGGATCTGGTGCTCCGTACGGCCATCTACCGCCGACAAAGCATCATCAAGGATCAAAATTTCAGCCTCCAGCAGCAGAGCGCGGGCAATCGAGATGCGTTGTTTCTGGCCGCCGGAGAGCATCACGCCGCGCTCGCCCACCTCGGTATCGTACCCCTGGGGCAGGCGCAGAATGTCGTCATGCACGCTGGCCAGCCGTGCCACGCGTTCAATCTGCGCCGGTGTCGCATCCGGTTTGCCCAGCGCGATATTATTGGCGACGGTGTCAGAGAATAAAAATGGCGTCTGATTGACCACCGCCAGCCGGGCGCGCCAGCTGTCGAGCTGCAGACGCGGCAGCGGCAGATCGTGAAAGCGGATCTCGCCGCTGGTGACGTCAAAATGACGTTGCAGCAGCGCCAGAATGGTACTTTTACCGGCGCCCGTCGGCCCGCAGATACCCAGCATTTGCCCCGGCTGGAGGGTAAAATTAACCTGCTCCAGCGAAGGTTTACTCGCCTGCGGATAGATGAAGTTGCGGATGGCAACCTGCAGGACACCGCGGCCTGCCGGCACTGCTTCAGTACCGTCGTCCACCGCTGGCGCCTCTTCGAGCATCGTGCGGATACGGCCATAGGCCGCGCTACCGCGCTCAACAATGTTAAACATCCACGCCAGCGCCAGCATCGGCCAGATCATCAGGCCAAGATACATCACAAAGCTGGTCAGCTGGCCCAGCGTCAGGCTGCCGTGGATCACCATCCAGCTGCCGCCGCCGATAGCCAGCAGGTTAGCGGCCCCAATGGCGATATAGATGGTGGGGTCGAAACGCGCGTCAATGCGTGCCACGCGCATATTTTTCGCGCCGGTATCGGCGGCATCGGCGGCAAACTGCGCCGACTGGCGATCCTCCAGCCCAAAAGCCTTAATCATGCGGATGCTGGTCAGGCTCTCCTGTGTGCGATCGTTAAGGCTGGAAAAGGCCGCCTGGGCCACGCGAAAACGTTCGTGAAGCGCATCGCCGTTGCGTTTAATCGCCAGCGCCATCAGCGGCATCGGCAACAGCGCCAGCAGGGTGAGCTGCCAGCTAATCTGCGTCGACATCACAATCAATACCGCACAGCCCATCACCATCGAATCCACCAGGGTTAACACCCCTTCACCGGCGGCAAATACCACCCGGTCAACATCGTTGGTGGCGCGGGCGATCAGATCGCCAGTGCGATGGCGCAAATAGAATGCCGGATGCTGGCGGCTCAGTTGCCGGTAAAAATCTTCCCGCAGTTCGACCGCCAGCTGGTAAGAGGCGCCGAACAGCAGCACGCGCCAGACATAGCGCAGCAGGTAGACCATTACCGCGACCAGCACCAGCGCGCCGATCCACATCCACACCTTCTCTGCGGTGTAATGTTGTTGCGTCACGCCGTCCACCACAATGCCCACCACCTTCGGCGGAATAAGCTGCAGGACGGCAATAATGGCCAGCAGGGCAATCGCGCCAAGATAGCGGCGCCACTCCCGGCGGAAGTACCAGCTGAGTTGAGCAAATAATCGCAAGCAGTAAAATCCTGATTTGTAATGGGTTACGGCGCAATACCGTTATTCGACAGGCAAGGCGGTGGTATATTTTATCTGTTCCATGGCAAAACTCGAAGTGACATCCGACAGCCCCGGCACGCTGTTCACTAAACGTTTATAAAAATCGTCATAGCGTTTCATATCGGCCACCTGCACCCGCAGCAGGTAATCATACTCTCCTGCCATCCGCCAGAAGCCGAGCACCTCCGCCATCTGCGTCACTTCGCTCACAAAATGGCCATACCAGTCGCTGCTGTGATGCTGAGTCTTGATCAGGACAAACGCCGTCAGGCCCAGCCCCACCTTTTCGGCATCCAGTAAGGCGACACGCCCGCGCAAAATACCTTCATCTTCGAGCCTTTTCAGGCGCTTCCAGCAGGGCGTGGTGGTCAGATTAACGGCATCGGCCAGCGCCTGCAAAGAGAGGGTGCAATCTTCCTGCAGCAGCGCCAGCAGCTTACGGTCAATTTTATCTAGCATAGGGCATCCGAAGAGAAAATTTTGCTCTCATAATGGTAATCCAAAGGCTAAATGGCAACAATTTTTCCTGCGCTTTCCGCTAAGCTAGGCACAAAATGACAAACAGGAAATCACGATGAATAGCGCCTGGGTTAAACATGCCATTAGCGAAATCAACGCCGACTATCAGCGCTCCGCCGACACGCACCTGATCCGTCTGGCGCTGCCCGCGTTTCCGGGCATCCACCTGTATCTGAAAGATGAAAGCACCCACCCTACCGGCAGCCTTAAACATCGCCTGGCGCGGTCGCTGTTTCTCTATGGCCTGTGCAACGGCTGGATCAAAGAAGGTACGCCGATTATTGAATCCTCCTCGGGTTCAACCGCCGTTTCGGAGGCCTACTTCGCCCGCCTGCTGGGGCTGCCGTTTATCGCCGTGATGCCTTCCTGCACCGCCAAACGTAAGATCGAACAGATCGAGTTTTACGGCGGACGCTGCCATTTTGTGCAGAGCGCCTGCGAAATCTACGATGCTTCCGAAACGCTGGCCCGCGAGCTGAACGGCCATTATATGGATCAATTCACCTTTGCCGAGCGGGCCACCGACTGGCGCGGCAATAACAATATCGCCGACAGTATTTTCCGTCAGATGAGCCATGAACCGCACCCGCAGCCGTCATGGATCGTCATGAGCGCCGGCACCGGCGGCACCTCGGCAACCATTGGCCGCTATATTCGCAGCCAGGGCCATGAGACGCAGCTGATGGTCGTTGATCCGCAGAATTCGGTCTTCCTCGAATACTGGCAGACCCGCGACGCCACCCTGCGCAGCCCGGTCGGCAGCAAAATTGAAGGCATCGGCCGCCCACGCGTCGAACCGTCATTTATTCCCGACGTCGTCGACGAGATGCTGCGCGTACCGGATGCGGCGAGCGTAGCCACCGCCCTGTGGCTGGAAACACAGCTTGGGCGCAAGGTCGGCGCTTCTACCGGCACCAATATGTGGGGCGTATTGCAGCTGGCCGCGCGGATGCGCGAGGAAGGGCGAACGGGTTCCATCGTCACGCTGTTGTGCGACAGCGGTGAGCGCTACCTGGAAACCTATTACAACCCGCAGTGGGTGGCCGCCAATATCGGCGATATCGCGCCCTGGCAGGCGGAGATCGCCGCGCTGGTCGGCAGGCGATAAAAAAAGCCAGATAGAAAACTATCTGGCTTGCCGGAAGGGTCTCTCTATTCGGGGGAATAAGGAAGATCAGGATTATCCAGCCAATGCGTTAAAAAGTGGGAGACCGCCTGATGCCGGCAGTCTCCGATAACCTGAAGATGCGGCAGCTCGGCTTTCAGCTGCGGCATCGCGTTGCCCATGATAAAACCCCGCCCAACGCTGCCCAGCATCTCGCGGTCATTCATCGCATCGCCAAACGCCATGCACTCCTGCAGGGTGAAGCCTAAGTGCTGGCTGAGCACCGCCAGCGCCGCACCTTTATTACACCCGACCGGCAGCACTTCAAGACAGTCCATCGCCGAGAAGCAGAGAAACGCGCGATCGCCCAGCGTCTCATTCAGTTGGATCCGCAGGCGGCGGAGATCGTCATGATCGCCGCAAAAACAGATCTTGGTGACATGCTGCGCCGACATGCGTTTCGGATCGCACAGTTGATAGTGAAAGCCGCTGAAGACATGCGCTTGCAACAATTCAGGCCTTGCCTGACCGGTGAACCAGCCGCCATCGTTAAACACATGCATGCTGGCCTGAGTATCCCATTTGCTGTGCAGCACCGCTTCCGCCGCCTCGGGAGCGAGATCCTGGCGATAAAGCTCCTCCCCTTCCAGCGAATGGATGCGCGTCCCGTTGCCGGTGATCAGAAATGCGTCCAGGGAAAATTCGCCAATCACATGGTGCATCTCCAGCACATGGCGACCGGTAGCGAACGTCAGGGTGATATTACGTTCCCGCAGCCGTTTCAGCGCGGTGAGCGTTTGCTCGCCGAGACGATGGTCCGGCATCAGCAGGGTGCCGTCCATATCAAATGCGGCCAGTTTTGCCATGGTGTATTCCCCGATGTGTGATGGGCTTCGCTTGTGTTGCAGTATCACCTGGGATATACGGAAGTAATAGTGAATAGATATTATTAATTGTTCCGGGTTTACAGCGGCCCGGTGGATGACGGCCCCCATGCGACTCTTACACCGTTTAAATCAATACCAGCGATTGTGGCAACCCTCAGCCGGGGCGCCGCAGCAGGTGACCGTCGGCGAACTGGCGGAGCGCTGTTTTTGTAGCGAACGCCACGTCCGCACTCTGCTGCGTCAGGCGCAGGAGGCGGGGTGGCTAAGCTGGCAGGCCAGCTCCGGGCGCGGCAAACGCGGACAGCTCTCATTTCACAAAACCCCGGAAAGTCTGCGCAACGAGATGATGGAGCAGGCGCTGAACAACGGTCAGCAGCAAAACGCGCTGGAGCTGGCGCAGCTGGCCCCGGTGGAGCTGAAAGCCCTGCTCCATCCCTTCCTCGGCGGTCAGTGGCAAAACAATACTCCGACGCTGCGTATTCCTTACTATCGCCCACTGGAGCCGCTGCGTCCTGGCTTTCTCCCCGGACGTGCCGAGCAGCATCTGGCCGGGCAGATCTATGCCGGGCTGACGCGCTTCGATGAAGGCGACAATATGCCGATCGGCGATCTGGCGCATCACTGGCAGGTCTCGCCGGACGGCCTGCGCTGGCATTTTTACATTCGCTCCACGCTGTACTGGCACAATGGCGATGCGGTGCAAACCGCACAGCTACGGCAGCGGTTACGGTTGCTGCTTGAGCTGCCCGCCTTACGGACCCTCTTCGCCAGCATCAGCCGTATCGATGTCACTCACGCCCAGTGTCTCACCATCACGCTGCATCGTCCTGACTACTGGCTGCCGTTCCGCCTGGCCAGCTACTGCAGCGTGCTGGCGCATCCCGACGATCCGGCCATCGGCTGCGGGCCATTCCGCCTGAAGCGGTTTAGTCCGGAACTCGTCCGCCTGGAGAACCATCCCCGGTATCACCTGCAGCATCCGCTGATCCAGGCGGTGGAATACTGGATCACTCCTCAGCTCTTTGACCGCGATCTCGGCACCAGCTGCCGCCACCCGGTGCAGATCACCATCGGCGATCGCGAAGAGCTCCACAATCTGCGCCAGGTCAGCAACCGTATCAGCCTTGGCTTCTGCTATCTGACCCTGCGCCACAGCCCGCGTCTTAGTAAAACGCAGGCCCAGCGGCTGGTGTCGATAATCCATCACTCGTCGCTGCTGGAAACACTGCCGCTGGAGGAGGATCTGATTACGCCAAGCCATGAGGTGCTGCCGGGATGGTCCATCCCGCAGGGACCGGAAAACAACGCGGTGCCGCTGCCGGCCAGGCTCACTCTACTCTATCATCTGCCGGTCGAGCTTCATGCGATGGCCGAGCAACTGAGGCAACGGCTGGCTCTGCTGGGCTGCGAACTGACGATCATTTTTCATGACGCCAAAAACTGGGAAGGCTGTCAGCATCTGGGGCAGGCCGACCTGATGATGGGCGACCGACTGATCGGCGAAGCGCCGGAGTACGCCCTGGAGCAGTGGCTGCGCTGCGATATGCTGTGGCCTAATTTGCTGACCGGGGCGCAATATGCCCATCTGCAGGCGACATTAGACGCCGTGCAGTCTCAGCCCGACGCCCGCAGCCGCAACGATGCGCTGCGCAACGTGTTCAACAGTCTGATGGAAGACGCCATCATGACGCCGCTGTTCAAGTATAACTATCGGATCAGCGCGCCGCCGGGGGTTAATGGCCTGCGCCTCAACGCCCGGGGCTGGTTTGACTTCGCCAGCGCCTGGCTGCCGGCCTCGTTGACGTGAGAGAGCTGGTCGCCGCGCGCGTCTGGCGCTACCATAGCGCCTTTACTCATTTAGTCAGGAATTGCCATGAAACGCGCCGTAGTTGTCTTCAGCGGAGGACAAGATTCAACCACCTGTCTGGTGCAGGCTCTGCAACAGTATGATGAAGTGCATTGCGTCACTTTTGATTATGGCCAACGCCACCGCGCGGAAATCGACGTTGCGCGCGAACTCGCCCTGAAACTGGGCGCCGTCGCGCATAAAGTGCTGGACGTCACTCTGCTCAACGAACTGGCAGTCAGCAGCCTGACCCGCGATAACATTCCGGTACCGGACTATCAGCCTGATGCCGAAGGCATTCCCAACACCTTTGTCCCCGGGCGCAATATTCTGTTTTTAACCCTGACGGCAATCTACGCCTATCAGGTGAAAGCCGAAGCCATCATCACCGGCGTGTGCGAGACCGACTTCTCCGGCTACCCGGACTGTCGCGATGAGTTTGTCAAAGCGCTGCACCACGCCGTCAGCCTTGGGATGGCGAAAGACATTCGCTTTGAGACGCCGCTGATGTGGCTGAATAAAGCCGAGACCTGGGCGCTTGCCGACTTCTGGGGTCAGCTGGATCTGGTGCGCCAGGAAACCCTCACCTGCTACAATGGCATTAAGGGCGATGGCTGCGGCCAGTGCGCCGCCTGTAACCTGCGCGCAAACGGACTCAACCAGTATCTGGGGGACAAGGTCGGCGTAATGGCGGTGATGAAGCAAAAAACCGGGCTGGCACAGGCATAGCCTCCGGGGAGCGATTTACCGGAGCTTTGACTCAAATTCCCCGGTAGCGCGACGCTTACCGGGGCTACGGGTTCATCACCTGCCGTGGGCCCGTCACTCGCACGTCGGTTGTCAGCGCAAGTTCATCTGGTCAAGTTTCTCACGCAACTCCCCTTCCAGCGGCAGCGCCTTCTGGGTTTTCAAATCGATACAGACGAAGGTAATCAGCGCATCGGCCACCACTTCGCCATTGGGGTTGAGGGTGACCACCTGACTAAGGGTGCCGCTTTTGCCGTTGAGTTGCTCCAGTTTGCTGCTCACTGTCAGCACATCGCCCAGCACCGCCGGACGACGGTAGTTAATATTGATATTCACCACCACGAAGGCGATGTTTTTCTCCATCATCCACTGAAACGCGGGGCTGTTTTCCAGGCCGTCCCAGCGGGCTTCCTCAAGGAACTCCAGGTAACGTGCGTTGTTCACATGCTGGTAGACGTCCAGATGATAGCCGCGAACTTTAATTTGTGTCTGCATAGCACTAATGCCTTTCTGTTATTGTTGTTTATGAGGTAAGAGGTCACACCACTTGATGCAACCTCTTTATCCTGGCAAAAAATCACCGCTGTGCAAGGTCTGGCATAAAATTTACAGCGTCAGATGGGCTAAATTGCGCTCCACCAACGCGCTCCCCATTCCCGGGACCTGCTTCAGATCATCGAGGGTTTTGAACGGCCCGTACTCTTCGCGGTAGCTGACAATGGCCTGGGCTTTTTTCAACCCTACGCCATTCAACGCCTGCGCCAGCTGTTCGGCGCTGGCGTGGTTAATGCTGACTTTTGTCGCCCCGTTGTCGGTGTCGCCGGGCACCGCTTCCGCCTTCGCCGAAGCGGTCGCCTGCACATTTTCTTTATTCACTACCGCTTTACCGCTGGCGGGTGCCACCTGCGCCCCCTGTACCCCTACCGCGAAAACCAGAACGCCCGCGGCCATCAGTGTTTTTATTCCATATTTCATGCTGATATCTCCTTGTGTGTAGACAGCAAGGTTACGATAGCGTCAGTGCGGATGGCCGACAAAAGGCAAATCACAGAAATGGAAAGGGCCGCGAAAGCGGCCCTTGAGGATTACATCATGTTGCTCATTTTTGCGAGACGACGCGAAATTACTGCTGCTGGTCGATGCTGTCACCCAGCTTAATTTTCGCCGCCTTGCGCAGGTTGCTCATCAGCGCTTCGAAAGCGATTTGGGCGTTGTTCTGGGTAATCCCCTGAACCATGGCCTTCTTCTGCTCTTCCGGCATGTTGCCTGCTTTCACTTCATCCAGCGCCACCAGCACCACATCGCCTTGCATATTGCTGCCAACGCCGTAGACCGGTTTGCCCTGCTGCGGCAGCGGCAGAGTGAATGCCAGCTGGCTCAGCGGATCCTGGCCGGTACGGGAAAGCGTCTGCGGCGCGCCAAAGCTCAGGCCAGCCGCCTTCATCGCTTCATCGCCTTTGCCGTCTTTCAGCGCCGCCAGCAGCTTGTCGGCGTCCAGTTTCGCCTGCTGTTCCGCTTTATTGTGCTTAACGATATCGCTAACCTGCGCCTTCACTTCAGCCAGCGGCTTCACCGCCTCGGCTTTGTGCTCGCTGATGCGCAGAACAAATGCGCGATCGCCGTCAACGGTAATGATGTCGGAGTTGCTGCCTGGCGCGCCGTTCTCACCCACCAGACCGCCGTTGAAGATAGCGTCAGCGACCGGTTTAAAGTTCAGCTCTTCCGGCAGGTTATCGCGGCCAAACCAGCCGGTTTCCACCACCTTCAGTCCGGCGACCTGCGCCGCGCCCGCCAACGACTCATTATCGTTGCTGGCCGCATCGCTCACCTTCTGCTGCAGCGCGTAGTAAGCATCCAGCGCTTTTTCCTGCTTCACTTTCGCCGCAATGTCATTACGCACGTCAGCCAGCGGCTTCACCTGCGCCGGCTGGACGTCGTCCAGACGGGCCACCAGGAAGCCAACCGAGGATTTGATCACGCCAGACAGCTGGCCTTTCTCTTTCAGCCCGGCATCTTTCAGCTCTGGCACCGTAGAGGCCTCTTCCATCCACCCCATATCGCCGCCGTTGCGGGCAGAGATAATATCGGTCGATTTTTCTTTCGCCAGCGTGGCGAAATCTGCCCCTTTTTGCAGCTCGGCCAGCACCGCTTTCGCATCGGCTTCCGTTTTGGTCTGAATCACGCTGTAGCGGTTGCGCTGCGGCTGAGTGAACTGATCCTTATGCTGGTCGTACCATGACTGAATCTCTTCGTCAGAGGCGCTCTCCTGCATGCTGGCGGCATCCATTTTGATATAGCTGACGCGGAACTGCTCCGGCGCCATAAAACGGGCCTGATTCTGCTGCCAGAAAGCGTTGATTTCCTCATCGCTGGCCGTCTGTTTTGCCGCCAGGGCATTCACGTTGATGGTCGCTTCGCGGACGACACGCTGCTGAGACACCAGCGCCGCCAGCTGATCGGACTCACCCGGCAGCATGAAGTCGGTACCCGCAATGGCGTTAATCAGCTGTTGGGTGGTCAGCTGGTTACGCAGCGCCTGAGCGTACTGATCGGTGGTCATCCCCATCTGGGCGACAATACCGCTGAAACGCTGGTTGTCGAACTTACCGTTCGTCTGGAAAGCCTGGGTCTGGAAGATCGCCTGCTTCACCTGCTCATCGCTGATGCTGAGGCCCAGCTCGCGGGCATACTGATCCAGAAGCGATTCATCGATCAGGCGGTTCAGCACCTGCTGGCGCATGGTTTTCATGTAGTTTTCGTTCGCCGCCAGCTCGGAGAACTGGTCGCCAAGCTGCTGCTGCATACGGTTACGTTCGCTGGCGACGGCATTTTCAAACTGCCCACGACCAATCTCCTGGCCATTCACTTTTGCGGCATAGTTTTTGCCACCGCCAATCAGGTAACCACTCACCCCGGTCAAAATGAACGAGACGATAATGATACCGAAAATAATCTTGAGCACGACGCTGTTGGCGGCCGTGCGTAGGTTGTCCATCATGGTGTAACAACGCTCCGCTGTAGATGACTTTAGCTCGCGCAGCATAGCACGTGATGGCCGCCGCGCGTGAGGACGTATTTTGACAAGAAAACAGGGTGATTGTCAGCCCACAAGTGGCGATAAACACACATAAAGTGGTCTGAAAAGGCAATAAAAAAGGCACATCTCACGATGCGCCCTTGTACTTCGTCACATTCCCTGACGGGAAAGCCGATCAGTTCACCGCGTCTTTCAGCGCTTTACCAGCACGGAAGCCCGGCACTTTTGCGGCAGCGATAGTAATTTCTTTACCTGTTTGTGGGTTGCGACCAGTACGGGCGGCACGTTCTTTAACAGCAAAGGTACCAAAACCTACCAGCGCAACGTCATCCCCAGCCTGCAGAGATTCAGTAACAGAAGCGATTAAAGCATCTAACGCACGTCCAGCTGCAGCTTTAGAAATGTCCGCACCCGCAGCAATTTTGTCAATCAGTTGAGATTTATTCACTGTTCTCTTCCTCTCTTTATAATTTATATCGCACCTGAGTCCTTCATAGTGCGACCGCGCAGCAGTTATATCAGGACTGTCATGCCCTTACAACAGCAGTTGTCGATGACCCCCCTGCCAGCGATCTAAGTTAGCTACACAAAAAAAGGCTGGCAAGTCCGAAATGACTTACCAGCCCTATTTTTATTAGCGCAATTTGCGCAGAATCACTATTTCGCGGTCACAACCTGCATGCCGAACGGTTCGTTCTGCAGCGCAAGTGTCAGAACTTCCTCGATTCGTTTCACCGGATGGATATCCAAATCGGCGATAACGTTATCTGGAATTTCTTCAAGGTCGCGTTTGTTCTCATCAGGAATCAGAACAGTCTTAATGCCGCCGCGATGCGCCGCCAGCAGTTTTTCCTTCAGACCGCCGATCGGCAGCACCTGACCACGCAGAGTGATTTCACCGGTCATCGCCACATCAGCGCGTACCGGGTTACCGGTCAGGCAGGAGACCAGCGCCGTACACATGGCAATACCCGCGCTAGGACCATCCTTCGGCGTCGCCCCTTCCGGAACGTGGACGTGAATATCACGCTTCTCGTAGAAGTCGGCGTTAATGCCCAGTTTGTCCGCCCGCGAACGCACCACGGTCAGCGCAGCCTGAATCGATTCCTGCATGACCTCACCCAGCGAACCGGTGTAGGTCAGCTTGCCTTTGCCTGGTACGCAGGCGGTTTCGATGGTCAGCAGATCGCCCCCCACCTCCGTCCACGCCAGACCGGTCACCTGACCGACACGGTTCTCGCTATCGGCACGGCCATAGTCAAAGCGCTGTACGCCGAGATAATCATGCAGATTCTCACCGTTAATCTCGATGTGTTTCAGCGACTTATCCAGCAGCAGCTGTTTAACGGCTTTACGGCACAGCTTGGAGATTTCACGCTCCAGGCTACGAACCCCCGCTTCACGCGTGTAGTAACGAATAATGCCGATAATGGCGCTATCGTCGACGGTCAGCTCGCCTTTCTTCAGCGCGTTACGTTCGATCTGCTTCGGCAGCAGGTGACGCTTGGCGATGTTAAGCTTTTCATCTTCGGTGTAACCGGAGAGGCGAATCACTTCCATACGGTCCAGCAGCGGCGCCGGAATGTTCATGGAGTTAGACGTCGCCACGAACATCACATCGCTGAGATCGTAATCCACTTCCAGATAGTGGTCGTTAAAGGCCACGTTCTGTTCCGGATCCAGCACCTCAAGCAACGCAGAAGCCGGGTCGCCGCGCATGTCGGAAGACATTTTGTCGATCTCATCCAGCAGGAACAGCGGGTTTTTCACCCCCACTTTCGCCATTTTCTGGATCAGTTTGCCCGGCATCGAGCCAATATAGGTCCGACGATGACCGCGAATTTCCGCTTCATCGCGCACGCCACCTAACGCCATACGTACGTATTTACGTCCGGTCGCTTTGGCGATGGATTGACCTAACGAGGTTTTACCTACCCCCGGCGGTCCCACCAGACAGAGGATTGGCCCCTTGATTTTGTTCACCCGGCTCTGCACCGCGAGATATTCAAGGATGCGATCCTTCACGCGCTCCAGGCCATAGTGATCGGTATCGAGGATCTCCTGGGCCTGGCGCAGGTCTTTTTTGACCTTACTGCGCGCGTTCCACGGCACCTGCACCATCCAGTCGATGTAGCCACGCACGACGGTCGCTTCCGCAGACATCGGCGACATCATCTTCAGCTTCTGCAGTTCCGCTTCGGTTTTTTCTTTCGCCTCTTTCGGCATTTTCGCCGCGTCGATCTTACGCTTCAGCGCTTCGTTTTCGTCCGGGGCGTCGTCCATCTCGCCGAGTTCTTTCTGAATCGCTTTCATTTGCTCGTTCAGATAGTACTCGCGCTGGGATTTCTCCATCTGCTTTTTGACGCGGTTGCGAATGCGCTTCTCAACCTGCAGCAGATCGATTTCCGATTCCATCATCGCCATCAGATATTCCAGACGTTCGTTGACGTCGGACATCTCAAGCACAGACTGCTTGTCAGCCAGCTTCAGCGGCATGTGCGCCGCGATGGTATCCGCCAGGCGCGCCGGATCGTCGATGCTGTTCAGCGACGTCAGCACTTCCGGTGGGATCTTTTTGTTCAGCTTGATATAGCCTTCAAACTGGCTGATAGCGGTGCGAACCAGCACTTCCTGCTCGCGTTCGTCAATCGCCGGCGAGTCGAGATACTCCGCTTTCGCCGAGAAATGTTCGCCATTATCAGACAGCGCAGAAATACGTGCACGCTGCAGCCCTTCGACCAGCACCTTCACGGTGCCGTCCGGCAGCTTCAGCATCTGCAAAATAGACGCCACGGTTCCAACGGTGAAAAGATCGTTTACACCCGGCTCATCCGTCGACGCTTCTTTCTGCGCAACCAGCATGATTTTTTTATCATGGTCCATGGCCGCTTCGAGGCAACGAATAGATTTTTCCCGCCCTACGAACAGGGGTATGACCATGTGCGGATAAACCACCACATCGCGCAATGGCAATACGGGGATTTCAATGCGTTCAGAACGCTCAGGATTCATAGAGCTCTCTCTTAGTTTAAAGTCCGCCAGGTAGCCGACGACGCCATACTCCACTGCATCGTCGTTAATATGTAATCCAGTATATGGGGATGTATTCCACACATTCAACGGCGGGAATGCAGGAAAAATAAAAGGGGAGATAAAATCCCCCCTTTTTGTTAACTGCTTGAGTGAAATGGTTAATTATTCACCAGATGCCTGTTGGGCTTCCGGTTTGCCGTAGATCAGCAGCGGTTTGCTCTGACCCTCGATAACCGACTCATCAATGACCACTTTCTCGACATCATCCATCGAAGGCAGGTCATACATGGTATCCAGCAGCGCCGCTTCCACAATCGAGCGCAGACCGCGGGCGCCGGTTTTACGCGCCATCGCTTTCTTGGCGATGGCGTCCAGCGCTTCGTCGCGGAATTCAAGCTCTGCGCCCTCAAGGCTAAACAGCGCCTGATACTGCTTGGTCAGGGCATTTTTCGGCTCTTTCAGGATCTGGATCAGGGCTTCTTCGCTCAGCTCATTCAGGGTCGCCACCACCGGCAGACGGCCAATGAATTCCGGGATCAGACCAAACTTGATCAGATCTTCCGGCTCGACCTGGGCCAGCAGCTCGCCTTCGCTCGCTTTGTCGGACTTCGCTTTTACCGTCGCGCCAAAACCAATGCCGGAGCCGGTTTCAACACGGTGGGAAATCACTTTGTCCAGGCCGGCGAACGCGCCGCCGCAGATAAACAGGATCTTGGAGGTATCAACCTGCAGGAACTCTTGCTGCGGATGTTTACGCCCGCCCTGCGGTGGAACGGCGGCGACGGTGCCTTCGATAAGCTTCAGCAACGCCTGCTGTACGCCTTCGCCGGAGACGTCGCGGGTAATCGACGGGTTATCGGATTTACGCGAAATTTTGTCGATTTCGTCGATATAAACGATGCCGCGCTGCGCTTTCTGCACGTCGTAGTCGCACTTCTGCAGCAGTTTCTGAATGATATTTTCGACGTCCTCACCCACATAACCCGCTTCGGTCAGGGTGGTGGCGTCTGCCATGGTAAACGGCACATCCAGCAGGCGCGCCAGCGTTTCCGCCAACAGCGTTTTACCGGAACCGGTCGGCCCGATCAGCAGAATGTTACTTTTACCCAGCTCTACGCCATTGCTGGTATCGCCATTGCGCAGACGTTTGTAGTGGTTGTATACCGCGACCGCCAACACTTTCTTCGCCTGTTCCTGACCGATGACATAGTCATCAAGGTGGTGGCGAATCTCGTGCGGCGTCGGCAATGCGCTGCGCTCGCGGTGCGGCGCAACTTCTTTAATCTCTTCGCGAATGATGTCGTTACATAAATCAACGCATTCGTCGCAGATATACACGGATGGCCCGGCGATCAGCTTACGCACTTCATGCTGGCTTTTGCCGCAAAAAGAGCAATACAACAATTTGCCCGATCCATCTTTGCGTTTATCTGTCATGAGTCCAAACCTCTTTTTAAGTTCTTTGTGCCGCACACGACGACGCAAATGCCATTCTCAGGCGCAAGCCGCCATATAGCGTTGTGCCGCCCTTCATTAGTATATACACAAAATCCTTCGCGCTACATCGAGGCGGTGGCAAAGCCTCCGGCCGCAAGCCTGACCGGCAAGCGTCCGAAAAAATGCCAACCACCCGAAAAATCGCGGCGAGAAGGATGAAGCGTAAAGCGGCACCCTTGCGCCTCGGGCATCAATTACGATGGGTCAAAATAGAGTCGACCAGCCCGTACTCCACGGCTTCCGCAGCAGAGAGGAAGCGGTCACGCTCGGTGTCACGCTCAATCTGCTCAAGAGACTGGCCGGTATGATGCGCCATCAGCTCATTCATGCGTCCTTTCACCTTCAGGATTTCACGGGCGTGGATCTCAATATCCGTCGCCTGTCCCTGATAGCCGCCCAGCGGCTGGTGGATCATCACGCGGGAGTTCGGCAGGCAGAAGCGCTTGCCTTTCGCCCCGGCGGTCAGCAGAAACGCGCCCATAGAAGCGGCCTGCCCCATACAAATGGTGCTGACATCCGGCTTGATGAACTGCATGGTGTCATAAATCGACATCCCGGCGGTGATCACCCCGCCCGGAGAGTTAATGTACAGGTAAATGTCTTTTTCCGGGTTTTCCGCTTCCAGAAACAGCATCTGCGCCACGATCAGGTTTGCCATGTGGTCTTCGACCTGGCCGGTCAGAAAAATGACGCGTTCCTTAAGCAGACGGGAGTAGATATCAAAAGAACGTTCACCGCGTGAGGTCTGTTCAATGACCATCGGCACCAGGGCCATATGGGGTGCAAAGTTGTCTCGTTCGCCACTGTATGACATTTCCGTCTCCTGGAGTAATTTTAAAATACCTGCTGCACTGATTGTAACCTTACGGACGGATTATCAGCCACAGTTTCTATCCACTGAACGCATCACCGCCTCTTCAACACGCGTGCGATAGCGGATGCAGTTGCCTCCCCCGGTAATGGGGATGGTGTTGCCATATTTCAAGCATAACAAGCTTTTGCTGTAACGCTATCATGGTAAATGCGTTTTAGCACCGTGCCTGAGGCTATCATTATCTTAAAAAAAAACCCGCCGCCTTTCGGCAACGGGTTTTTGCTCGAACCTTAAACAATCGCGGCGAAATTACGCCTGCTGGTTCATCAGTTCGTTGAAGGAAGTGGCTTTTTCAGACACTTTGGCTTTCGCCAGCACAGCTTCAACAGCCTGCTCTTCCAGCGCCACGTTGCGCATGTTGTCCATCAGCTCTTTGTTCTTGCTGTAGAACTCAACCACTTCTGACGGATCTTCGTACGCAGAAGCCATCTCTTCGATCAGGCCTTTCACGCGCTCTTCGTCAGCTTTCAGCTCATTGGTGCGAATCACTTCGCCCAGCAGCAGACCGACAACAACGCGGCGTTTAGCCTGCTCTTCGAACAGCTCACGCGGCAGTTCCAGAGCCTGTTTCTCGTTGCCACCGAAACGCTGAGCAGCCTGACGACGCAGCACGTCGATTTCGCTGTCAATCAGGGCAGCCGGAACGTCGATCTCGTTGGCTTTAACCAGACCTTCGATAGCCTGAGACTTCACGCGGTTACGCACAGCGCCTTTCAGCTCGCGCTCCATGTTTTTACGCACTTCAGCGCGCAGGCCAGCGACGGAACCATCTTCCACGCCGAAACGTTTGATGAATTCTTCAGTCAGCTCCGGCAGTTCACGCTCTTCAACTTTTTTCAGGTTGATAACGAACTTAGCCGCTTTACCTTTCAGGTTTTCTGCGTGGTATTCTTCCGGGAAGGTCACGTCGATGGTGAACTCTTCGCCCGCTTTGTGGCCTTTGATACCATCTTCGAAGCCCGGGATCATGCGACCCTGGCCCATCGCCAGTACGAAGTCAGAGGCTTTGCCGCCTTCGAACTCTTCGCCGTCTACGGAACCGGTGAAGTCGATAGTGACGCGATCTTCAGCGTCAACGGCGCCGTCTTTGTCTTTCCAGGTCGCCTGCTGTTTGCGCAGGGTTTCCAGCATGGTGTCAACGTCAGCGTCGGTCACTTCAACAACCGGTTTTTCAACTTCGATTGCGTCCAGACCCTGCAGTTCAACTTCCGGATACACTTCGAACTCTACCGCGTAGGTGAAGTCTTCGCCCAGTTTGTATTCGCCCGGAACGTAGTTCGGCGCACCGGCCGGATTGATTTTCTCTTTGATGATCGCGTCAACGAAATGACGGCTCATCAGGTCGCCCAGCACGTCCTGGCGAACGGATGCGCCATAACGCTGAGCAACAACATTCATCGGCACTTTGCCTTTACGGAAGCCGTCAATGCGAACTTTTTTCGCTACGTTGACCAGCTCGCTTTTGACAGCATTCTCGATGCTGTCAGCGGCGATAGTAATCGTTACACGGCGCCCAAGGCCCTGAGTGGTTTCAACTGAAACTTGCATCTTGTTACCTCAAAAAAATCACAGTGCTCGGTCAACTCTGGAAGCGCGTGTAGGTGGCTTCGCAGAACCGGGATGCCCTCTTCAAATCAGAAACACATTCCCTGTCGTCAGAATCATCCCGAAGACATTCATATATAAGACGCGGCATTATAGCGGCATCACTTTTGTGAGTCGAGAACGGTTGTCGCCCACTGCTGCGGCATTTTTCACATTTCCCGCTCAAATTTGTCCGCAAAAGCGCTCACTTTGCGCATTTTCCAGGCAAAACAAAACGGCCCGTAGGCCGTTTTTGCTAAATCTGCAAGCAACATACTGGAAAAGCGCCAGCGGTTGCAAATGGGATTTCTAGGCGATACTCCCCGCACCGCGGCAAGGCGGCGAGGCGAAAACCGTATCCTGTAATGCTTCCCACTCTTTTATCGTGTAGGTGTGCAGCGCCAGGGCATGCACCGTATTCGACAGCTCCTCGGTTAGCGTGCCGTAGATCATACGGTGGCGATTGAGGAAACGCTCGCCAGTGAAGCGATCGCTCACTAACACCACTTTAAAATGACTTTCAGAGCCCGCTGGGACGTTGTGACGATAACTTTCATCCACGACTTCGAGATACATCGGGTCGAACGCTGCTCTAAGTTTTGCTTCGATCTGTTCACGTATCATCATGAATTTTCTCCTCCGACAACGCTGAGATGCCGCCACTCCATTTAAATGTTAGCCGCTTTTACCGCTTCCATTAGGAGAAAACAACAAAAAATTAGCATTGTTCTGATATTTTCATTCAAAAGTATCACGTTTACTGGCTCTGGTCGCCAGATCCGCCGGGGAAAGAGCGATTAACCGTGGCGGGACGCTCAGAAAACCGCCAGGGCGATGGATTTACACGCGTTGCCACTTCCCCTTGCCGTTGGCAATGCTATGATGGCGGTAATTTTCCTTATAACAACACCATGCGTTGAGACCTGAACATGCTTAAGAAGATCCTTTTCCCGTTGGTCGCCATGTTTATGCTGGCAGGATGCGCCACGCCGCCGACCACCATTGAAGTATCGCCGAAAATCACGCTGCCGCAGCAGGATCCGAGCCTGATGGGCGTGACCGTCAGCATCAACGGCGCCGATCAGCGTCCGGACCAGGCGCTGGCGAAAGTCACGCGCGACAATCAGCAGGTCACCCTCACCGCCTCGCGCGATCTGCGCTTCCTGCTGCAGGAAGTGCTGGAGAAACAGATGACCGCTCGCGGCTACATGATTGGCCCGAACGGTGCGGTCGATCTGCAGATTATTGTCAATAAACTCTACGCTGACGTCTCCCAGGGCAACGTGCGCTACAACATCGCCACGAAAGCCGATATCGCCATCATCGCCACCGCGGCAAACGGCACGAAGATGACCAAAAACTACCGCGCCAGCTATTCCGTTGAAGGCGCCTTCCAGGCCTCGAACAAGAACATCGCTGATGCCGTCAACAGCGTCCTGACCGATACCATCGCCGATATGGCGCAGGACACCAGCATCCACGATTTCATCAAGCAAAACGCGCGTTAATGCCACCACGAACCCGGCCGCGGCCGGGTTCGTGCTTTATGCTATGTCCAGTCACTACTTACGCATTTTTCAACAGCCGAAATCAGCGATTTTGCTGATCCTTGGTTTCGCCTCAGGCCTGCCGCTGGCTCTCACCTCCGGTACCCTGCAGGCCTGGATGACAGTGGAAAATATCGATCTGAAAACGATCGGTTTTTTCTCACTCGTCGGCCAGGCCTATGTCTTTAAATTTCTCTGGTCCCCGCTAATGGACCGCTATACGCCGCCGTTTCTTGGGCGTCGTCGCGGTTGGCTGCTGACTACCCAGGTCCTGCTCCTGCTGGCTATCGCGGCGATGGGCTTTCTTGAGCCTGTCTCCCAGCTCCGCTGGATGGCGGCGCTGGCGGTGGTGATCGCCTTCTGCTCGGCGTCACAGGATATTGTGTTCGACGCCTGGAAAACCGACGTTCTGCCAGCGGAAGAGCGCGGCGCTGGCGCCGCGATCAGCGTGCTGGGTTATCGCCTCGGGATGCTGGTATCCGGGGGGCTGGCACTGTGGCTTGCCGACCGCTATCTCGGCTGGCAGGGGATGTACTGGCTGATGGCGGCGCTGCTGGTGCCGTGCATCATCGCCACACTGCTGGCGCCCGAGCCGAGCGACGTTATCCCGGTTCCCAGATCGCTGGAGCAGGCGGTCGCCGAACCGCTGCGCGATTTTTTCGGTCGCAATAACGCCTGGCTGATTCTGCTGCTCATCGTCCTTTATAAGCTGGGCGATGCGTTTGCCATGAGCCTGACCACCACCTTCCTCATCCGCGGCGTCGGTTTTGACGCCGGCGAAGTGGGGATGGTGAACAAAACCTTAGGCCTGTTTGCCACCATTCTCGGCGCCCTGTACGGCGGGG
The DNA here is from genome assembly GCF_003097195.1 of Klebsiella sp. GL120222-02. Classification (NCBI taxonomy): domain Bacteria; kingdom Pseudomonadati; phylum Pseudomonadota; class Gammaproteobacteria; order Enterobacterales; family Enterobacteriaceae; genus Klebsiella; species Klebsiella sp. GL120222-02. The sequence goes on along the minus strand of NZ_QEQO01000004.1, from coordinate 185,532 downwards.
TCCTGATGCAGCGGCTGACGCTGTTTCGGGCGCTGCTGATCTTCGGTGTGCTGCAGGGGGTCTCCAACGCTGGCTACTGGCTGCTGTCGATTACCGATAAGCACCTCTATTCCATGGCAACCGCCGTGTTCTTTGAAAACCTGTGCGGGGGAATGGGGACGGCGGCGTTTGTCGCGCTGCTGATGACGCTGTGCAATAAATCCTTTTCCGCTACCCAGTTCGCGCTGCTCTCTGCGCTGTCCGCGGTCGGCCGCGTGTACGTTGGGCCGATCGCCGGCTGGTTTGTCGAGGCCCACGGCTGGTCGACGTTCTATCTCTTCTCGGTCGTTGCGGCGGTACCGGGGATCGCGCTGCTGCAACTGTGCCGGCAAACGCTTGAGCATACCCAACGCACAGCAAGCTTTATGCCGCGAAGCGAATACCCGCAAGCCTATGCGTTGGCGTTAAGGATCCTGGCGCTGGGCTGCCTGCTGCTGGCGGTATGGCTGGTACTGCTGATCATGAACGCCCTGGATTACACCGCCTTCTCTTTCCTGTCCGGTCTGCTGGAGGTTGCGGCGCTGACTGCGGTGGGCGGTATTTTGTTCGGCGGTCTGCTCGACTACCTGGCGCTGCGTAAAACTCGCCTGATTTAAGGAAGCTGCATCATTATTAGCCGTTGTAATTACGAAACGTAATTATAACGGCTTATTAACGCTTTTATATTGCCCGCCGCGCTATTTGTTGTTTTGTGCGTTTTTGATTTCTGGAAATTATTGACAGTTTTCATTCGATTCTTTAAATAATTTAACCGATTCAGCTACGGCGATTTTATTTTAGGTTTTCACAATGTCTTTTATTTGATAATTAAATGTTAAACAATTGTTCTAATTTTTGGGTGGTTATGCCCATTCGCCGCTAAGCACTCCTTTTCTTATCCCTTTCGTTATCAATCCCACGAAAATCAGGCTTTGCAAGCGATTACGTAACACTACGTAACATATGTGACAAACCAAGCAGAAGCCGCTAACACAGAACTGACAGAGATCCAATCATGTTTACAGTAATGCAACCTTACCGTAAAATGCCCGTACACTTTAAACGCCACCAGATCCCGTGGAATTGAGGTCGTTCAATGAGACTCAGGAAATACAATAAAAGTTTGGGATGGATGTCATTAATCGCAAGTACTGTATTACTCAGTGGTTGTGATTCTGCACTCCTTGACCCAAAAGGACAGATTGGACTGGAGCAACGCTCTTTGATTCTGACGGCCTTCGGCCTGATGATGATTGTCGTTATTCCCGCCGTCTTGATGGCAGTAGGATTTGCCTGGAAGTATCGCGCGAGCAATAAAGATGCGAAGTATAGCCCGAACTGGTCACACTCCAACAAAGTGGAAGCTGTGGTCTGGACGGTACCTATTCTGATCATCCTGTTCCTGGCCGTTCTGACCTGGAAAACCACTCACGCACTGGAGCCAAGCAAACCGCTTGCCCACGACGAGAAACCAATCACCATCGAAGTCGTTTCGATGGACTGGAAATGGTTCTTTATCTATCCGGAACAGGGTATTGCTACCGTTAACGAAATCGCCTTCCCGGCGAACGTACCGGTACACTTCAAAGTGACCTCTAACTCGGTGATGAACTCGTTCTTCATTCCGCGCTTAGGTAGCCAGATTTACGCAATGGCCGGGATGCAGACTCAACTGCACCTCATTGCTGACGAAGCTGGTACTTATGACGGTATCTCCGCTAGCTACAGTGGCCCGGGCTTCTCAGGTATGAAGTTCAAAGCGATTGCTACTCCGGATCGTGCAACCTTCGATCAGTGGGTTGAAAAAGCCAAACAGTCGCCGAACTCCATGGACTCCATGGCCGCGTTCGATAAAGTGGCTGTGCCTAGCGAATACAACAAAGTGGAATACTTCTCTAACGTGAAGCCGGATCTGTTCAAAGATGTTGTGAACAAATTCATGTCTCACGAGAGCATGAACATGTCCAAACCTGAAGGCGAGCACGCTGCTCACGACGGGATGGAAGGCATGGACATGAGCCACGCGGAAACCGCTCACTAAGGGGCCGAGGAAGAAAACGATGTTCGGAAAACTTACACTGGATGCAGTGCCCTACCACGAACCCATTATCGTGGTTACGGTGGCTGCGATTATCATTGGGGGACTGGCGCTTCTGGCTGCCATCACTTACTTCGGTAAGTGGTCCTACCTGTGGAACGAGTGGCTGACTTCTGTCGACCACAAACGTCTTGGTATCATGTACGTTATCGTGGCAATCGTCATGCTGCTGCGTGGCTTTGCTGATGCCGTTATGATGCGTAGCCAGCAGGTGCTGGCCTCGGCCGGGGAAGCAGGCTTCCTGCCACCTCATCACTACGATCAGATCTTTACCGCCCACGGCGTTATCATGATCTTCTTCGTGGCGATGCCGTTCGTTATCGGTCTGATGAACCTGGTGGTTCCGCTTCAGCTCGGCGCGCGCGACGTGGCCTTCCCGTTCCTCAACAACCTGAGCTTCTGGTTCACCGTTGTGGGCGTGATTCTGGTTAACCTGTCTCTGGGCGTCGGTGAGTTCGCACAGACCGGTTGGCTGGCCTATCCGCCGCTGTCGGGAATTGAATACAGTCCTGGCGTAGGGGTCGATTACTGGATTTGGGCGCTGCAGCTCTCCGGTATCGGTACTACCCTGACCGGTATTAACTTCTTCGTGACCATTATCAAGATGCGCGCCCCGGGCATGACCATGTTCAAGATGCCGGTATTCTCCTGGGCATCTCTGTGCGCCAACATCCTGATTATCGCCTCCTTCCCAATTCTGACCGTCACCATCGCGCTGCTGACCCTGGATCGTTACCTGGGCACCCATTTCTTTACCAACGATATGGGTGGCAACATGATGATGTACATCAACCTGATTTGGGCCTGGGGTCACCCGGAAGTGTACATCCTGGTTCTGCCGGTGTTCGGGGTCTTCTCCGAAATCGCCGCGACCTTCTCGCGTAAGCGTCTGTTCGGTTACACCTCTCTGGTGTGGGCAACCGTCTGTATTACCGTTCTGTCGTTCATCGTTTGGCTGCACCACTTCTTCACCATGGGTGCTGGCGCGAACGTAAACGCCTTCTTCGGTATTACTACCATGATTATCGCGATCCCGACCGGGGTTAAGATCTTCAACTGGCTGTTCACCATGTATCAGGGTCGCATCGTCTTCAACTCAGCGATGATGTGGACTATCGGCTTTATCGTGACCTTCTCCGTCGGTGGGATGACTGGCGTGCTGCTGGCGGTACCGGGCGCGGACTTCGTTCTGCATAACAGCCTGTTCCTGATCGCGCACTTCCATAACGTTATCATCGGCGGCGTAGTATTCGGTTGCTTCGCAGGTCTGACCTACTGGTGGCCGAAAGCCTTTGGCTTCACCCTGAACGAAACCTGGGGCAAACGCGCTTTCTGGTTCTGGATCATCGGCTTCTTCGTGGCGTTTATGCCGCTGTACGTGCTGGGCTTCATGGGTATGACCCGTCGTCTGAGCCAGCAGATCGATCCGCAGTTCCACCCGATGCTGGTTGTTGCAGCTTGCGGTGCAGCGCTGATCGCCTGCGGTATCCTGTGCCAGCTGATTCAGTTCTACGTGTCTATTCGCGACCGCGATCAGAACCGTGACCTGACCGGTGACCCATGGGGTGGTCGTACGCTGGAGTGGGCAACCTCTTCTCCACCGCCGTTCTATAACTTCGCTATCGTTCCTCAGGTTCACGAGCGTGATGCCTTCTGGGAAATGAAAGAGAAAGGTGAAGCGTACAAACAGCCTGCTCACTATGAAGAAATTCATATGCCGAAAAACAGCGGCGCCGGCATCGTCATTGCCGCCTTCGCTACGGTATTTGGTTTCGCCATGATCTGGCATATCTGGTGGATGGCGATTGCCAGCTTCATCGGCATCGTAGCGACCTGGATTATTAAGAGCTTTGACGAGGACGTGGATTACTACGTACCGGTTGCAGAAGTCGAAAAACTGGAAAAACAGCATTTCGATGAGATTAACAAAGCAGGGCTGAAAAATGGCAACTGATACTCTTGCGCATACTGCCCACGCGCATGAACACGGGCACCATGATACAGGACCGATGAAGGTATTCGGTTTCTGGATCTACCTGATGAGCGACTGCATCATCTTCGCTACGCTGTTTGCTACCTATGCCGTTCTGGTGAACGGCACAGCCGGCGGACCGACGGGCAAAGATATTTTCGAACTGCCGTTCGTTCTGGTTGAAACCGCACTGCTGCTGTTCAGCTCCATCACCTACGGCATGGCGGCTATCGCCATGTACAAAAACAACAAGAGCCAGGTGGTTTCCTGGCTGGCGTTGACCTGGTTGTTTGGCGCTGGCTTTATCGGGATGGAAATCTATGAATTCCATCACCTGATCATGGAAGGCTTCGGTCCGGATCGTAGCGGTTTCCTGTCGGCGTTCTTCGCGCTGGTCGGCACCCACGGTCTGCACGTGACCTCTGGCCTTATCTGGATGGCGGTGCTGATGTTCCAGGTTTCACGTCGTGGCCTGACTAGCACTAACCGCACGCGTATCCTGTGCCTGAGCCTGTTCTGGCACTTCCTGGACGTCGTATGGATCTGCGTGTTCTCGGTTGTCTATCTGATGGGGGCGATGTAATGAGTCATTCTACCGATCATAGCGGCGCTTCTCACGGCAGCGTGAAGAGCTACATGACAGGATTTATCCTGTCCATCATCCTGACGGTCATTCCGTTCGCCATGGTGATGAGTGGCTCCGCCTCGCATGCGGTTATCCTTGGCACCATTCTGGTGACCGCTGTGGTGCAGATCGTGGTACACCTCGTGTACTTCCTGCATATGAACAGCAAGTCCGATGAAGGCTGGAACCTGACCGCATTTATCTTCACCGTAATCATCATTGCGATCGTGGTTGTCGGCTCCATCTGGATTATGTGGAACCTGAACTACAACATGATGATGCACTAAGAGCGGCGAGTATGTTTAAGCAATACCTGCAAGTAACGAAACCAGGCATTATTTTTGGCAACCTGATCTCCGTGATCGGCGGTTTCCTGTTGGCCTCCAAAGGCCACATCGACTATCCGCTGTTCGTCTGGACGCTCCTTGGAGTATCCCTGGTGGTCGCCTCGGGTTGTGTATTCAACAACTACATCGACCGGGACATCGATCGTAAGATGGAACGGACGAAAAACCGGGTGCTGGTCAAAGGGCTGATCTCGCCAGAAGCTTCGCTGGTGTACGCCACCTTGCTGGGTATTGCTGGCTTCATGCTGCTGTGGTTCGGCGCAAATCCGCTGGCCTGCTGGCTGGGGGTGATGGGGTTCGTGGTTTATGTCGGCGTCTACAGCCTGTACATGAAACGCCACTCCGTCTATGGCACGCTGATTGGCTCACTCTCCGGCGCCGCGCCGCCGGTGATTGGCTACTGCGCGGTCACCGGTGATTTCGACAGCGGTGCGGCGATCCTGCTGGCTATCTTTAGCCTGTGGCAGATGCCTCACTCCTACGCCATCGCGATTTTCCGCTTTAAGGATTATCAGGCGGCGAACATTCCGGTGCTGCCGGTGGTGAAAGGCATTTCGGTCGCCAAAAACCATATTACGCTGTACATCGTTGCCTTTGCCGTGGCGACCCTGATGCTCTCGCTGGGCGGCTACGCCGGGTATAAATACCTGGTCGTGGCGGCAGCGGTCAGCGTCTGGTGGCTGGGCATGGCGCTGCGTGGCTATAAAGTGGCCGATGATAAAGTCTGGGCGCGTAAGCTGTTCGTCTTTTCCATCGTCGCCATCACCGCGCTGTCCGTGATGATGTCCGTTGACTTTATGGTGCCGGATTCACATAGCCTGCTGGCTTACGTGAGATAATCTCCCACTCCAGTGCGATATAAAGCCCCGTTTTTACGGGGCTTTTTCTTTTCTGCTTCCTCACCGCTTTCTTTCTCATTTCATACTCCCCTCCCCTCTTCCGGCCGTTTACGCTGCTCTCCTGCCAAAAAATGAGGAAAAAATGAGCTAATACACAGCGGACCTGACTCGCGCTGTGCACGACAGCAGTGCTACCTTTTGCACCGGGTTTACCCACCCATTTGGAAAATCATTACTACAAGGAATTGCAATGAAAGAGTTAACACTAAACGAAATGGAGTACATCTCCGGTGGCTTTAACCTGTTCGGCGCGGCCAGCGGCTTCGCCAGCTTTGTTGCCAACTCGGGCGTCGGCTTCACCTCTTTTGTTCTCACCTCCGGCAGCGCGTTTGCCTCCTTCGTCGGCGACAGCGCGATGGCGTTTGGTTCCTTCCTGACCGGGCAGTCAAACTGGGAAACCTTTGTGACCACTGGTAGCGAAAACTGGGGAAACTTTGTCCTCACCGCTGGCAAAAACTGGAACATCTTCGTAGATAACGCCGCCAGCAACTGGAACAGCTTCCTGAACAACGCGTCGGCGTAAGCAACATCTTTGAGGGCAGCGCATCTGCTGCCCTGTTTAGCTCACCAGCATCGCCTGCGCGCTGTAGAGCAGATCGAGATGGTCGTGACATAACGCTTCCAGCGATGTGCGCGATTGATGGCTGGTCAGACTCAGCGCGCCCCACCAGGTTCCTTCCCTGTCAGTTAACGGCACCGCCAGCACCAGCATGCCAATCTCAAACTCCTGTTCAATGGTGGCATAACCCTGGCGCCGCACCTGGGCGATTTTCTCCATCAGCAACGCGACGTCGGTCACCGTATAGGGCGTGCGTTGTTCCCGGGTAATACGCTGCAGAACCGCCTCGCACTCAGCTTCCGGCAGCGAAGCCAGCCATAACCGTCCCCCGGCGGTACAGAAGATGGGCACCCGCTCCCCAAGCCGAACCGACGTGGAGTTAAACGGCGTATGCCGGCTGCGGGCGATATAGACCAGCTCATCTTCATCCACCACCCCTACCGAGGCGTGCTCCTCGGTCCGGCTGGCGATGTATTCGACAATCGGCCGCACCATGCGGGGAAACTGCGCCGAATCGACGTAGGCCTGACCAAGCCGCAGCGTCTTCGGGGTAAGCCAGTAATAACGCCCATCGGTTTGCAGATAGCGCTCATGCAGCAGCGTCAGCAGAAAACGCCGCGCGGCGCTTTGCGTCAGGCCGCTCATTTTCGCCGCCTGGGCGACGGTGAGTTTTGGGCAGGTTTTGGAAAAAAGCTGGATTAACGCCAGCCCTTTTTGTAAACCGACGATCAGATCGCGTGGATGAATAGTGTTTTGCATATTCGCTCACATTTTTGCAACATCATTATCGATTTCCTGCGATTATCGCAGCGATCGTGCGATTAACAACCGACATGTCCGAATTCTGCGTTGTCGCTCCCAGCTTCCACTGAAATACTTTCACAACATTCATTTAACAAATGAGGTTTGAAATGGTCAGTGGAACTACCCAGGTTGTCGCCGTGATTGGTCATCCGATCGCCCAGGTCAAATCACCGGATAACTTCAACCGCTACTTTGCTGAACAGCACATGGACAGCGTCATGATCCCGGTGGATATCGCCCCGGACGCGGTAGTCGACTACCTCAACGCTCTGCGTGGCTGGCAGAACATGACCGGCGTGCTGGTGACGGTGCCGCATAAGCAGCGCGCCGCCGCGCTGGTCGACGAGCTCACCCCCCGCGCCCGCCGACTCAACGCCATCAATGTGATCCGCAAATTGGCGGATGGCCGTTTGCAGGGCGATATGCTGGACGGCGTCGGCTTTCAGCTCGCCGCCGAGGCGCAGGGTTTTCAGCCGGCAGGTAAGCAGGCGCTGCTCTCCGGCTGCGGCGGCGTCGGCAGCGCCATCGCCTGGGGACTGTGCGAGGCGGGGATCCGTCAGCTGGCCCTGCACGATCAAAACCCGACCACCCGGCAACGCCTGCATGACCTTCTGGCTGAGGCCTTCCCGGCGGTACAACTGAGCGCGCTGCCGGACACCCTTCACGGCGTCGATCTATTGGTTAATGGCTCGCCGGCCGGCATGGCCGGATTTGATGAGCTGCCCCTGCCGCAGGCGCTGCTGGATACGCTCGACAGCGCCACCCACGTGGCTGATGTTGTCACCGCCCCGGTGATGACGCCGTTGCTCACTTTCGCCGCCGCCCGCGGCTGCCGGGTGCAGACCGGGCCGGAAATGGCGCTGGCGCAGATGACGCTGATGGGCCAGTTTATCGGCGCCATCCCGCCGGCGCAGGGAGCGGCAGCATGAAGAGCTGGGATGTGATCGTCATCGGCAGCGGCGCCGCTGGCTTTGCCGCCGCGGTCACCGCCAGCTGCAAAGGGCTGTCGGTGCTGATGCTGGAGAAAGCCGGCCAGTTCGGCGGCACCTCGGCTATCTCCGGTGGCGCCGTGTGGCTGCACGATACCGATCAGGCGCGTGCGGCGGGTAAAAGCGGCAGCGCCGAGGCGATGAAAACCTACCTGCGGACCATTATCGGCGAGAGCCAGTACCGTGAAGATCTCGCCGAAGCGTTTGTTAGCGCCGGGCGTGAGGCGCTGGCCTTTCTCGAGCGCGAGGGGGCGGTGAAATATAGCCTGCGCCCGCTCTCCCCTGATTACTATCCGGATGAACCCGGCGCGGTCGACGTCGGTCGTGCGCTGGAGGTGGTGGAGTATGACGGTCGTGAACTGGGGGACGCGTTTCGCGACCTGCGTTCACCGCCGCCGGGGATGTTGCTGTTTGGTGGGATGATGGTCAACCGCGTCGACATTCAACATTTTCTCGACATGCGGCGCTCGCTACGCTCCCTGGCCCATTGCACCCGGCTGCTGCTGCGCTACGCCCGCGACCGGGTGAAGTACCCTCGCGGCACCCGCCTGGCGATGGGCAATGCGCTGATTGCCCGCATGGCGACAACGGCGCTGCGTAAAGGCATGAACCTGCGGCTGAATGTCAATGTTCTGGCGCTGTGCGAAGCGCAAGGCGCGGTCCACGGGGTGGAGATTGAGTATCAGGGGCAAAGAGAGACGCTGCACGCCCGCCGCGGGGTGGTGCTGGCCGCAGGCGGCTTTGCCGCGGGCGCGCTGGCGGCGCGCTATCGGCCACACACCCGCGAACACTTCACCATGTCGCCGCCGGCCAACGATGGCGCCGCGCTGCATCTCGCGGCGGCGCTTAACGCTCGCGAGGGAGCCGATCAGGCCTCCAACTTTTTCTGGGCGCCAGTATCGGTGCTGACCCGGGCCGACGGCAGCGAGGAGCACTTCCCCCATCTGGTAACCGACCGGGCCAAACCGGGCGTGATTGCCGTCAATCAGCGGGCGGTACGCTTCGTCAACGAGTCTAACTCCTATCACCATTTCGCCAGCGCGATGCAGCGCGCTACGGAAAATGCCCCCTGCTTTTTACTCTGCGACGCCCAGGCGATGAAGCGTTACGGCCTCGGGCTGGCACGCCCGGCGCCGGTCAATAATGACGCCCTGATCGCCGCCGGCTATCTGTACAAAGCCGACACCCTGGAGACGCTGGCGCAACAGCTTGGTCTGGATGCCCAAACGCTGAGCGAGACGGTTGCCCGCTACAACCGCGACGCCGCGCAGGGCGTGGATCGGGAATTTGCTAAAGGCGGCAACAGCTATAACCGGGCGATGGGCGATCCGGGTCATCAGCCTGACGCCTGTAACGCCCCCCTGCTCAGCGCGCCGTTCTATGCCATCAAACTCTATACCGGCGATCTGGGAACGTCGCGGGGCCTGGTCACCACCGCCGATGCACAGGTCGTCAACGTGGAAGGAAAACCCATCGCGGGGCTGTACGCGGTGGGAAATGACATGGATTCGCTGATGGCCGGCACCTACCCGGGTCCCGGCATCACCCTCGGCCCGGGGCTGACGTTTGGCTACCTCGCCGCCTGCCATCTGGCACAACACTCCCCCCACTAATCAGGAAAACATCATGATCTACGAAAAACGCACGTACACCATCAATCCGTTGAAAATGGCCGACTGGCTGGCGCTGTACCAAAGCGATGCCCTGGCGGTGCAGACCGACCATCTCGGCAAACTGATCGGTTTCTTTTTTACCGAGATCGGCGTGGTCAATCAGGTGGTGCACATCTGGGCTTATGAAAGCCTGGACGATCGCCTGGTGCGCCGCGCGCGAATGGCGCAGGACGAACGCTGGCAGACCTTTTCGCGGAAAAATCGCGAACTGGCCGCCGTTGAACGCCTGGAGTCGGTGCTGATGCGCCCCACCGCTTTTTCACCATTGCAGTAAGGAGTCCATCATGAGCAGGCCTGTGAAGGTGGATGTGCTGGTGGTCGGCTCCGGCGCGGCGGGACTCTCTGCCGCGGTCACCGCGGCCATGCACGGCGCCAGCGTCATGGTGGCGGAGAAAGCGTCAGTGCTCGGCGGGACCAGCGCCTGGTCCGGCGGCTGGCTGTGGATCCCCCGCAACCCGCTGGCGCGGGCGGAGGGTATCGACGAAGCGGCCGACGCCCCGCTGACCTATCTGCAGCATGAGATGGGGGGCGAAGCCGCCGACGTTCGCCTGCAGACCTTCCTGCGCCACGGGCCGGAGATGGTGGATTTTTTTCATCACAGGACGGCAGTGCAGTTTCTCTCAGGCAGTGCCATGCCGGACTTTCACGCGTCGCCGGGTGCGGCGAGCGGTGGGCGGTCGGTCACCGCTCAGCCCTACGATGGCCGTCAGCTCGGCGACTGGCTCCACCGACTGCGTCCGCCGCTGGAGACCATCAGCCTTGCCGGGATGGGCATCGCCGGCGGCGCGGATATGGCGCATTTTTTCAATGCCACCCGCTCGCCGCGCTCCGCGCTGTATGCCGTCCGCCGCCTGCTGCGCCACGGCTGGCAGCGGCTGCGCGCCGGACGAGGGCAGCATCTGGTCAATGGCAATGCGCTGGTCGCCCGTCTGCTGCGATCCGCCCTCGACGCCGGAGTGCGCTTTCAGCTCAATGCCCCGGTGGTCCGGCTGCTGCAGGGTCCGCAGGGTGTGTCCGGCGCGGTGCTGCGCAGCGACAGCGGGGAAATTCACGTCGAAGCAGGGGCCGTGGTGCTGGCCTGCGGCGGTTTTCCCCACGATCGGCAGCGGCTGGCGCAGGTGGTGCCCCACGCGGCGGAGGGTTACGGCCATTTTTCCGCCGCACCGCCGGACAATCAGGGCGAGGGGATCAGGCTTGGCGAATCCGTCGGCGGCCAGTTCGACACCCGCCTGCGCCACCCGCTGGCCTGGGCGCCGGTGTCCCGCGTCACCCTGGCCAGCGGTCAGCAGCTGATGTTTCCCCACCTGGTGGAGCGCGCCAAGCCCGGGGTGATCGCTGTCCTGCCCAACGGCAAACGCTTTGTTAACGAGGCCGACTCTTATCATGACTTTATCGCCGCCCTGCTGGCGGCCACACCCGCGGGCGACACGCCGCAGGCCTGGCTGCTGGCCGATCGTCGCGCGCTGCGTCGCTACGGCCTGGGCCATGCCAGACCGCTCCCCTTCACCCCCACCGCCTGGCTGCGTACCGGTTATCTGCAGCGGGGAAACACGCTGGGGGAGCTGGCGAAGCAGTGCGCCATCGACGCCAATGCGCTGGCGGAAACCGTTGAACGCTTTAACCACTTCGCCAGCACTGGCGAAGACGTCGATTTTCACCGCGGGGCATCAGCCTATAACCGCGCTCAGGGTGACCATCAGGTGACGCTCGGACCGCTGCGCGAAGGGCCGTTTTACGCGGTGCGCATTCTGCCCGGCTCGCTGGGCACCTTCAGCGGACTGCAAACCGACGAACACGCCCGGGTGCTGGATGGACAGCAGCAGCCGATACCGGGCCTGTTCGCCATCGGCAACGACATGTCGAGCGTGATGCGCGGCTATTACCCCAGCGGAGGGATAACCCTCGGACCCGCCATGACCTTCGGCTATCTGGTGGGCAAAAATCTGGCGGCAAACGTAATAAAAACAAAGCAATAAACGACCAGGGACGGCAATACCCATAACTATCTTCACCTGCAACTGTACCGGAGCCCTTTATGAACATGCGTACCCTATCGCTCGCCGCGCTGACCCTGCTCGATGTCCCTCCTCCCGAACAGGTGCGGATAGCGGCCAGAACCGGTTTTACCCACGTTGGTCTGCGGCTGCTTCCCGCCACACCGGCCGACCCGGACTACGACATGCTGGGCGATACCCCCGCCGTCCGCGCGACGCTGTCTGCGCTGATGGAAACCGGCATCCGCGTCTCAGACGTGGAGATCGTCCGCCTGACCCCCGGGTTTACTCTCGACGATCGGCTGCAGCGGTTTATGGAGACTGCGGCGCGTCTTGGCGCCGGACAGGTGTTAGTCGCCGGCAATGATGACAACCTTCAGCGCAGCGCCGACAACCTGGCTATCCTCGCCGCGGCCGGTCGCCCCTATGGGCTGACCATGAACCTTGAGCCGATGCCCTGGACCCAACTGCGCACTATCGCCGATGCGCAGGCGATGATCGCCGCCAGCGGGCGGGAGGATATCGGCATCCTGGTGGACGCCCTTCATTTCTGGCGCGCGGGAGAATCGCTCGCCGCCCTCTCCAGCCTGCCCGCGCATCATCTCAACTATATGCAGCTCTGCGATGGCGCGGCGCAGAGGCCGGAGAGCGAACAGGAACTCATCCGCCAGGCCCGCTCGGCGCGCAACGTGCCAGGGGAAGGCGGTCTGGATCTGCACGGTCTAATGTCGGCCCTGCCGGCAACGCTGCCGGTCTCCCTCGAAGTGCCGCTCGACGGCGAGCAGGGCGCCTTGCCGCCGCTCCAGCGGGCGCAATTACTGTTCAATGCCGCGCAGCCCTACCTGCGCTCCTGCGCATAAGGAATACGCTATGACACAGACTCAACGCCTGGATGTCAGAGAGTTAATAAACCGTAACCCGCTGAGCCGCTTTCAAAAGCAGATCATTTTTCTCGGTTTTTGCGTTATCGCTCTCGATGGTTTTGATATCGCGATCATGGGGTTTATCGCCCCGACGCTAAAGCTGGAATGGGGGGTAAGCAACCACCAGCTAGGCGTGGTGATCAGCGCCGCGCTGATCGGCCTCGCGCTGGGCGCGATTTTCTCTGGCCCGCTCGCCGACTGGCTGGGGCGCAAGAAAATCATTATCAATAGCGTCTTTTTCTTCGGCTTCTGGACCATCGCCACCGCCTTCTCGCACAACATTGAACAGATGATGTTTTTCCGCTTTATGACCGGCCTGGGGTTGGGCGCCGCGATGCCGAACATCGGGACGCTGGTGTCGGAGTACGCTCCGGAACGCCAGCGTTCATTTATTATTACCGTCATCTTTTGCGGCTTCACCTTCGGCGCGGCGGCAGGAGGATTCTCAGCATCGTGGCTGATCCCGCAGTTTGGCTGGCACTCGCTGATGGCGCTCGGCGGCATTCTGCCGCTGCTGTTTGCCCCGCTGCTTATCTGGCTGCTGCCGGAGTCGGTTCGTTTTCTGGTGATCAAACAAGCGCCCGCCGCACGCATTCGCGCCATTCTTAACCGTCTCTATCCCGGACAAATCAGCGACAACGTGACGTTTACCCTGCCGGCGCAGCCGGCGGCCGGCAACGCGATGCGCATTGTGCTCTCCCGCCAGTACGGCTTCGGCTCACTGATGCTATGGCTGGTCTACTTTATGGGGCTGTTCCTGGTCTATATCCTCGGTAGCTGGCTGCCAACGCTGGTTAAAGCGGTGGGAATGACCGTTAGCCAGGCGGCCATCATGACAGCGATCTACCAGGCGGGCGGCACCCTCGGCTCGCTGTTTGCCGGCTGGCTGATGGACAGGATCAACCCTCATCGCGCGCTGGGGATGATCTACGCCGTTGGCGGCCTGTTCACCATGGCGATGGGCTACGCCGCGGGCAGCTTTGCCTTGCTCTGTATGCTGGCGTTTATCAGCGGCGCCTGTCTGAACGGCGCGAATACCGGTATGAACGCCCTCTCCGCCCGCTACTATCCTACGCAGGCGCGGGCGACGGGATCCAGCTGGATGCATGGCGTCGGGCGCATCGGCGCCATTCTTAGCGCCTTTGCCGGTGCCGAGATGATGGCGCTCAACCTGCCCTTTGAAAGCGTCTTTTTGATCCTCGGTATCCCGGCAGCCCTCACCGTCGCAGGTCTGGCGGCGAAAGGCATCTTTGCGGCCGGTAATCCTCCCGCCGCTTCACCTTCCCCCGCGTCTGTGCGCGGAGCGTCATAGCGGCATCGGCTCCCCGGTGCAATCTGCGGATTGCACCGGCTCAGCGGCTAAAAAGAAAATTTATTTCATATTTGGTCGGAACGAAAAACACCCGCAAGAATCTGCTCTGTTCCGGGAGGCGATAAGCCCTCGCTCATCTTTTCAACGCAGCCCAAAAGAAACTTTCGCTAATTCGATCCCCCTCGCATATATGGAAAATAAATTCCACAACACAATTGAAACAGAACAAACATTTCCTTAAGTTAAGGTCAGTCTATCCGGATGCGCGTTGCCGCAGGCGTCGGCATTGAGCGCCTCAGAGTGCGAATGATTTCAAAAAGGAGAGCACCATGTTAAACGGCCTGAAACCCTTATCCCGCTCCCTGCGTTGGGGCATGGTCGGCGGCGGGGGAACCAGTCAAATCGGCTACAGCCACCGCTGTGCGGCGCTGCGTGACAATGTTTATACCCTGCTGGCCGGCGCGCTTGACGTCGATGCCGAGCGCGGACGCGCGTTCGGCGAGCAACTGGGCATCGCGCCGGAGCGCTGCTACGCCGACTACCAGACCCTGTTTCGTGAAGAGGCGCAGCGCCCTGACGGCATCGAGGTCGTCTCGGTCACCACCCCGAACAATACCCATTTCGCCATCACCAAAGCGGCGCTGGAAGCGGGCCTCCACGTCATCTGTGAAAAGCCCCTCTGCTTTAGCGCCGAAGAAGCACGCGAGCTGGTGGACCTGAGCAAAAAACAGAACAAAATCGTCGGCGTCACCTACGGCTATGCCGGCTATCAGATGATCCAGCAGGCGCGGCAGATGATTGCCGATGGACTGCTCGGCGAGATCCGCATCGTCAATATGCAGTTCGCCCACGGCTTTCATAACCAGGCCGTCGAGCTGCAGGCTGAATCCACCCGCTGGCGCGTGACGCCGAAGTTTGCCGGGCCCAGCTATGTGTTGGGCGATCTGGCCACCCATCCGCTGTTTGTCGCCGAAACCATGGCGCCGCAGCTCAATATCAAACGGCTGATGTGCTCCCGCCAGAGCTTTGTCCCCTCCCGCGCGCCGCTGGAAGATAACGCCTTTGTCCTGATGGAATATGACAACGGCGCGGTTGGCTCGATGTGGACCAGCGCGGTCAACAGCGGCGCCATGCACTCGCAAAAAGTGCGTATCGTCGGCGAAAAAGCGAGTATCGAATGGTGGGATGAGCATCCTAACCAGCTCAGCTATGAGGTGCAGGGCGAGCCGGCGCGCATTCTGGAGCGCGGGATGCCCTACCTGTCGCCGAACGCGCTGGCGGATGACCGCATCGGCGGCGGCCATCCGGAAGGGCTATTCGAAGCCTGGGCCAACCTCTATCGCCGCTATGCGCAGGCGATTGACGCCACGGACCGTGACGATCGCGCTTTCCTGCAAGACTTCTGGTATCCGGACGTTGAAGCCGGGCTGCACGGCGTCTATTGGGTCGAACAGTGCGTCAAATCGGCTGACGCTGGCAGCCAGTGGGTTGACTTTACTTTACCTTAATTTTTCCCCTCGCCAGTGGAGTCCCCCTCCACTGGTTTATTGATTTTTACCAACTTGTCTCATCGCGCAACAGCCCCGTAATATCTGTTAAACAAACATTTATTTACGCTTCTTACCCCCCGCCGCTACACTAGGCGCAGTTTTTATATTGAGGTGGTAATGAACGATAACAAAATGACGCCAGGGGAACTGCGCGCGACCTGGGGTTTGGGGACGGTATTCTCCCTGCGCATGCTTGGCATGTTTATGGTCCTGCCGGTTCTGACCACGTATGGCATGGCGTTGCAGGGCGCCAGTGAAGCGCTGATTGGCCTGGCGATCGGTATCTACGGCCTGGCGCAGGCGATTTTCCAAATCCCCTTCGGACTGTTATCTGACCGTATTGGCCGTAAGCCGCTGATCGTCGGCGGCCTGCTCATCTTTGTACTCGGCAGCGTCATCGCCGCGTTCACCGACTCTATCTGGGGCATCATTCTTGGCCGCGCCCTGCAGGGCTCCGGCGCTATCGCCGCCGCGGTCATGGCTTTGCTATCCGATCTCACTCGCGAACAGAACCGCACCAAAGCGATGGCCTTTATCGGCGTCAGCTTTGGCGTCACCTTCGCCATCGCCATGGTGCTGGGGCCGATTGTCACCCACCAGCTGGGTCTGCACGCGCTGTTCTGGATGATCGCCATTCTGGCGACCATCGGCATCCTGCTCACCCTGTGGGTGGTGCCCAACAGCCATAACCACGTGCTCAACCGCGAATCCGGGATGGTGAAGGGCTGCTTTAGCAAAGTACTGGTGGAACCACGCCTACTGAAGCTCAACTTTGGCATCATGTGCCTGCACATCATGCTGATGTCGACCTTTGTCGCGCTGCCCGGCCAACTGGAGGCTGCTGGCTTTCCGGCCGCCGAGCACTGGAAGATTTACCTGGTCACCATGGTTATCTCGTTCATCTCGGTGGTGCCGTTTATCATCTATGCCGAAGTGAAGCGCAAAATGAAGCGCGTCTTCCTGCTCTGCGTCGCCATCCTGCTGATTGCGGAAATTGTCCTCTGGGGCGCTGGAGGCTACTTCTGGGAGCTGGTGGCGGGCGTCCAGCTCTTCTTCCTGGCGTTTAACCTGCTGGAAGCGCTGCTGCCATCGTTAATTAGCAAGGAATCGCCGGCGGGCTATAAAGGCACCGCAATGGGCGTCTACTCCACCAGCCAGTTCCTCGGCGTGGCGATTGGCGGCGCGCTTGGCGGCTGGGTCGATGGTTTCTTTGATTCGCAAACCGTGTTCTTGCTGGGCGCCCTGCTGGCAATGCTGTGGCTGCTGGTGGCCAGTACCATGAGCGAGCCGCCGTACGTCAGCAGCCTGCGGGTGGAGGTGCCGGATGGCGTGGTGGTCGACAGCGCGCTACAGACGCGTCTGCTGAACGCCAACGGGGTTCATCAGGCGCTGGTGGTGCCTGAGGAGCGCTCGGTGTATATCAAAATCGACAGCAAGGTCACCAACCGCTTCGAGATCGAGCAGCTCATCAAAGGGGTATAAAAAAAGCGGGGAATTCCCCGCTTTTTGCTGTCTGCCGCCGCGTTAGTCGCGGAAGTTTTTGAACTGGAACGGCTGCCCCAGATCGCCGCCGCGCACCAGCGCCATCACCGACTGCAGATCGTCGCGGGACTTACCGGTCACGCGGATCTCTTCGCCCTGAATCTGCGCCTGCACTTTCAGCTTGCTGTCTTTGATCAGTTTGACGATCTTCTTCTGCACCGCGCTTTCAATGCCCTGCTTCAGCTTCGCTTCAACAAACCAGGTTTTACCGCTGTGCACGATATCTTCCGGCACGTCGAGGGAGGTACCTTCAATGCCGCGCTTAAGCAGCTTAGCGCGCAGGATATCCAGCAGCTGGTTCACCTGGAAGTCAGACTCACTCAGCACCTTAATGGTTTTGTTGGCGTCGTTTAATTCAAAAGTGGCTTCAACGCCACGAAAATCAAAACGCGACTCGACTTCGCGGCTCGCGTTGTCCACCGCGTTACGGGCTTCCTGAAGATCAACTTCAGAGACAATATCGAAAGATGGCATCTTTTCCTCTCCTTCCGTTTCTTTTGCGTTGCATAATACCTGCAACGCGGCATAACTCAACTTGTTATCCCGGAAGCTTAGCTGATTACGCAACGCTCGCGCTATTTCCCCGTGCTGCCCGACGACGCCGAATCCCCCTTTCCGTCCGACAATCCGAAAAGCGACGAGATAGACTTTAGCCATCAGCGCCTGGGGTAGCGGCAGATGAGGAGGAACAATGAAAGTAACCGTACTGGGATGCGGTGCACTGGGACAACTATGGCTGACCGCGTTGTGCAAACAGGGACATGAAGTCCAGGGCTGGCTACGCGTACCGCAGCCATTCTGTAGCGTCAATGTCATTGAAACCGACGGCTCGGTGTTCAACGAATCACTGACGGCCAACGACCCCGATTTTCTCGCCAGCAGCGAGCTGCTGATCGTCACCTTAAAGGCCTGGCAGGTGTCGAATGCGGTGAAGCACCTGGCCGGGATCCTGCCGGTCACTACGCCAATTGTGCTGGTGCATAACGGCATGGGCACCGTCGAGGAGCTGCGCGGCGTGAAACAGCCTTTGCTGCTGGCCTCCACCACCCAGGCAGCGCGTCGCGACGGGAATGTGATCATCCACGTCGCCCAGGGCACCACCCATATCGGTCCGGCGAAAAGCTACGAGGAGGACTACAGCTATCTCGCGGAAGTCCTGCAAAGCGTACTGCCGGATGTCGCCTGGCACAACCATATCTACTCGGCCACCTGGCGCAAGCTGGCGGTAAACTGCGTCATTAATCCTCTGACCGCCCTCAAAGGATGTAAAAACGGCGATCTGCGCCACTATCCGCAGGAGGTTGCCGCCATTTGCCAGGAAGTGGCGGCGGTGATGGAGCGCGAAGGTATTCATACCTCGGCGGAAAACCTGCTATTTTATGTCGAACAGGTGATTGAAAGTACGGCAGAAAATATCTCATCCATGCTGCAGGACATCCGCGCCCAGCGGCACACGGAGATCGACTATATCACCGGTTTTCTGCTCAACCGCGCCCGCGCCCACGGCGTTGCCGTACCGGAAAACGCCCGCTTATTTGAATTGATCAAGCGTAAGGAGAATGAATATGAGCGCGTCGGCACTGATTTGCCTCGCCCCTGGTAGCGAAGAGACCGAAGCGGTCACCACTATCGATCTGCTGGTCCGCGGCGGAGTGAAGGTAACCACCGCCAGCGTCGCCAGCGACGGCGGCCTGACCATCGTCTGCTCGCGCGGCGTCAAACTGCTGGCGGATGCGCCGCTGGTCGAGGTGGCCGATGGTGATTTCGATATCATCGTCCTCCCGGGCGGCATCAAGGGCGCAGAGTGCTTCCGCGACAGCCCGCTGTTGGTGGAAACCGTCCGACAGTTCCACCTCTCAGGCCGCATTGTGGCCGCCATCTGCGCCGCCCCGGCGACCGTGCTGGTGCCCCATCAGCTGTTCCCAATCGGTAACATGACCGGTTTTCCGGCGCTGAAGGAACATATCCCCGCCGATCAGTGGCAGGATAAACGGGTGGTCTGGGATCCACGGGTGAATCTGTTAACCAGCCAGGGACCGGGGACATCGATTGATTTCGCCCTGAAAATGATTGACCTGTTGGTGGGTCGCGAGAAAGCGTATGAGGTCGCCTCGCAGCTGGTAATGGCCGCCGGCATCTATAATTACTACGAAGCCTGATAGCCGGTCCGCGCCGCGGACTGGCTCCCCTTTTCCTGAGGAGTCGTAGCATGTCCCGTAGCGCATCCGATTCTCGCGATCTTGTCATCAGCCGCCTGCTCAGCGCGCCAGCCTCTGCCCTGTGGCGCGCGTGGGCCGACCCGGCATTACTCAAAACCTGGTGGTGCCCGAAGCCCTGGTCTACTGAGGTGCTGGCCTTTGATTTTCGCTCTGGCGGGGCTTTTCATACCGTGATGCACGGCCCTGACGGTGAACGCAGCGATAATCCCGGCTGTTTTCTTGCGGTCATCCCGCAACAAAAAATCGTCATGACCTCGATGCTGACGGCGGATTATCGTCCTGCCGTGTCCCCTTTTGCCATGACGGCCATCATCACCTTTGCCGACGAAAAAGACGGATGTCGCTATACGGCCACGGTGCTGCATGCGGATGATGAAACTCGCGAGCAGCATGAGCAGATGGGATTTTTTGAGGGCTGGAATATCGTCATCGATCAGCTGAATGACCTGGCGATGACCCTGCGCTAATGCGCTGGCCCGGGGATGACAAAAAGGCCTTCCATCGGGGAAGGCCTTTTTCAATATGGATGGCAACCCGTTACGGGCGATACACTTTCACGTTGCTGAAGCCCTGCTCGCGCAGATAGAGCGCCTGCAGACGGCTCATCACCCCGCGCTCGCACCACAGCAGCCAGGTTTTGCTCTGATCGAGATCGCCAAATTTGGTGCTCAGCTTGTAGAACGGCAGCGAAACGACTTCAACGCCCTCGACCTTCAGCGGCTTGTCTTCCTGCTCGTCAATGGAGCGGATGTCGAGGATCGCGTCGTTAGCGCCAAAGCCGGTCACGGTTTCCACTTCAACCACGGCGGCTTCCGTCTGCTGGGCAATATCGCGAATGTCGATATTGCTCGCCTCTTCCACCACTTTATCGAGGATGCTGAAATCGAAGTGTTCTTCTTCCGCTTCAATCTTCGCCTTCACCGCCTTCACGGTCGGGCTCTTCGAGATCACGCCGCAGTATTCCGGCATGGTGCGGGCGAAATCTTCCGTGCCGATCTCACGCGCCAGGTCGATGATGTGCTCTTTATCGTGCGAAATCAGCGGGCGCAGGATCAGAGTATCGGAGACGTTGTCGATCAGGCGCAGGTTAGTGAGGGTCTGACTGGAAACCTGGCCCAGCGCTTCGCCGGTGACCAGCGCCTGCACGCCGTAGCGTTCCGCGACTTTTGACGCGGCGCGGACCATCATGCGCTTGAGCACGACACCCATCTGACCGTCGTCCACTTTTTCAAGGATTTCGCCGACCACGGGCTCAAAGTTAATCGCCACAAAGCGAACGCGGTGCGAACTGCCGAAGCGGTTCCACAGGTAATGCGCGACCTGGCGAACGCCAATCTCATGGGCGGCGCCGCCAAGGTTAAAGAAGCAGTAGTGCACGCGGCAGCCGCGGCGCATCAGCATATAGCTGGATACGCCGGAGTCAAAGCCGCCGGAGATCAGCGACAGCACATCTTCCTGGGTGCCGATCGGGAAGCCGCCGATGCCTTCATAGCGGCCTTTCACCAGCAGCAGGCGATCGTTTTCAATCTCGAGATTGACGGTGACGTCCGGGTCGGTCAGCTTCACGCGCGCCGTTTCAATATGCTGATTCAGACCGCCGCCGACGTAGCGTTCCACCTCAATTGAGGTGAATTCATGTTTGCCGCGACGCTTCACACGCACGCAGAAGGTTTTGCCTTCCAGCGCCTCGCGCCACAGCGGCAGCGTCTTTTCAAAAATATCGTGCAGCGAGGTGAACGGTACGTCTTCGACTTCCAGAATATGGTGGATGCCGGGGATACGGGTCAGCGCATCGCGAATAGCCGGGCGCTGATTTTCATCTTTCGCGCGAACTTCGATATGATCCCAATGACGGACGACGGCCAGCGTCTCGTCATAGTTTTTGAGAACGTTACGAATGTTCCCGGTTAAGATTTTAATGAAGCGCAACCGCACAGATTGGCTTTTGATGGTGATTTCCGGGAACAATTTAATGATAAACTTCATGGCGACAATAGTTCGTTGGCAAGCCCGACGGGGCTATAAGCAAAAGTTGTAAAGCAGCGCACACCGGTGCCTGCATCCTGGGCGCGGAGTATATCACCATTGCGCGTTATTTGCTTACACGCGTGACTTCGTTACCATACCCGGTATTGCCGTCGCGACATAACAAGAGTCTACATTCACTATGCCAAAGAAAAATGAGGCCCCGGCCAGCTTTGAAACTGCTCTGGGCGAACTGGAGCAGATCGTTAACCGTCTGGAAAGCGGCGATTTGCCGTTAGAGGAAGCGCTAAGCGAATTTGAGCGCGGCGTACAGCTGGCGCGCCAGGGGCAAAGTCAGCTGCAGAAGGCCGAACAGCGCGTGCAGATCCTGCTGGCGGATAGTGAAGATTCCCCGACCACGCCTTTTACGCCGGACGCTGAATAAAATGGATTTCCCGCAACAATTGCAGGCCTGTGTGGAACAGGCTAATGGGGCATTGCGCCGTTTTATCGCGCCGCAGCCCTTTCAGAACACTCCGCTGGTGGAAGCGATGCATTATGGCGCACTCTTAGGCGGTAAACGCCTGCGCCCCTTCCTTGTCTATGCCACCGGCGCGATGTTCGGCGTCAGCCGCACCACGCTCGATGCCCCCGCCGCGGCGGTCGAATGTATTCATGCTTATTCCCTGATGCATGATGATTTGCCGGCGATGGATGATGACGATCTGCGTCGCGGACTGCCGACCTGTCATATTAAATTTGGCGAAGCCAACGCAATTCTTGCGGGAGATGCCCTGCAAACGCTGGCGTTCTCTATACTGAGTGATGCGCCGATGGCCGACGTCTCTGATCGGGACCGGCTGGCGATGGTCTCCGAACTGGCGCAGGCCAGCGGCGTGGCGGGTATGTGCGGCGGCCAGGCGCTGGATCTGGAGGCGGAAGGACAGCAGGTGGATCTGCAGGCGCTGGAGCGTATCCATCGCCACAAAACGGGGGCGTTGATCCGCGCCGCCGTCCGGATGGGGGCGCTGAGCGCCGGCGAACGCGGCCGCGCTGCCCTGCCCGCGCTGGATCGCTATGCGGAAAATATCGGTCTTGCCTTCCAGGTCCAGGATGACATTCTCGACGTGGTAGGGGATACTGCGACCCTTGGCAAACGTCAGGGTGCCGACCAGCAATTGGGTAAAAGCACCTATCCCGCCCTCCTGGGTCTTGAGCAAGCCCGGAAGAAAGCGCACGACCTGATCGCTGATGCCCGCCGGTCGTTAGATGAGCTGGCCGCACAATCTCTGGATACTTCGGCACTGGAAGCGCTCGCGAATTACATTATTCAGCGCGATAAATAAACAATAAATGAGTCTCTGATGAGTTTTGATATTGCCAAATACCCGACCCTGGCGCTGGTAGATTCCACCCAGGAGTTGCGCCTGTTGCCAAAAGAGAGCCTGCCGAAGCTGTGTGATGAGCTGCGGCGCTATCTGCTGGACAGCGTCAGCCGCTCCAGCGGTCACTTTGCCTCTGGCCTCGGCACGGTGGAACTGACCGTGGCGCTGCACTACGTGTATAACACGCCGTTCGATCGCCTGATCTGGGACGTCGGCCATCAGGCCTACCCGCATAAAATTCTGACCGGCCGCCGGGACAAAATCGGCACCATTCGCCAGAAAGGCGGCCTGCATCCCTTCCCGTGGCGCGGTGAAAGCGAGTATGACGTGCTGAGCGTCGGCCACTCCTCGACCTCCATTTCAGCCGGTATCGGGGTGGCTATCGCCGCCGCGAAAGAGGATAAGCAGCGGCGCGCAGTGTGCGTGATTGGCGACGGGGCGATCACCGCCGGCATGGCGTTTGAAGCGATGAACCACGCCGGGGATATCAAACCCGACCTGCTGGTGGTGCTGAATGACAATGAAATGTCGATTTCCGAGAACGTTGGCGCGCTGAACAATCATCTGGCGCAGCTGCTCTCCGGCAAGCTCTACTCCACCCTGCGCGAAGGGGGTAAAAAGGTCTTCTCCGGGGTGCCGCCGATTAAAGAGCTGCTTAAACGAACCGAAGAACATATCAAAGGGATGGTGGTGCCGGGCACGCTGTTTGAAGAGCTGGGCTTTAACTACATCGGGCCGGTCGATGGCCACGATGTGCTCGGTCTGGTCAGCACGCTGAAGAACATGCGCGACCTGAAAGGCCCGCAGTTCCTGCATATTATGACCAAAAAGGGCCGCGGCTATGAGCCTGCCGAGAAAGACCCGATCACCTTCCATGCGGTGCCAAAATTCGACCATACCAGCGGCGTACTGCCCAAAAGCAGCGGCGGTCTCCCTTCCTACTCGAAAATCTTCGGCGACTGGCTGTGCGAAACGGCGGCCAAAGACAGCAAGCTGATGGCGATCACGCCGGCGATGCGCGAAGGTTCAGGGATGGTGGAGTTTTCGAAGAAATTCCCCGATCAGTACTTTGACGTCGCCATTGCCGAGCAGCATGCGGTCACCTTCGCCGCCGGGCTGGCGATTGGCGACTACAAGCCGGTGGTGGCGATCTACTCCACCTTCCTGCAGCGAGCCTACGATCAGGTGATCCACGATGTGGCTATCCAGAAGCTGCCGGTGCTGTTTGCTATCGACCGCGCCGGGATTGTCGGTGCAGACGGCCAGACGCATCAGGGAGCGTTCGATCTCTCCTTCCTGCGCTGTATTCCGGATATGGTGGTGATGACCCCGAGCGATGAAAATGAATGTCGCCAGATGCTGCATACCGGCTACCATTACAGCGACGGCCCCTGCGCCGTGCGCTATCCGCGCGGTAGCGGCACCGGCGCGACGCTCGAGCCGCTGGCATCGCTGCCGATCGGCAAAGGGATGGTGAAACGTCAGGGCGAGAAAATAGCGATCCTCAACTTTGGCACCCTGCTGCCGGAAGCCGCGGCGGTAGCGGATAAACTCAACGCGACCCTCGTGGATATGCGCTTTGTGAAGCCGCTGGATACGGCGCTGATCCTGCAGCTGGCCGGCGAACACGACGCGCTGGTGACGCTGGAAGAGAACGCCATCATAGGCGGCGCCGGCAGCGGCGTGAACGAAGTGCTGATGGCCCATCGCCGGGCGGTACCGGTGCTCAATATTGGCCTGCCGGATTATTTTATTCCTCAGGGCACTCAGGAAGAGATCCGCGCCGACCTCGGCCTTGATGCCGCCGGTATTGAAGCCAAAATCCGCGACTGGCTGGCATAATTGCCCCTTCCGCTCCTGCTATGCTTAAGGGATACCCTTGATGAATAGCAGGAGCGCACTATGCACTATATCCCCCTCGGTGATACTGCCTTACGGGTTTCCCGACTCTGCCTCGGCTGCATGACCTTCGGCGAGCCGGACCGCGGCAGACACGCCTGGACGCTTCCGGAAGAGAGCAGCCGCCCGCTTATCCAGCACGCTATTGAAGGCGGCATCAACTTCTTCGATACCGCAAACAGCTACTCCGACGGCAGCAGTGAAGAGATCGTTGGCCGCGCCCTGCGCGACTTTGCCCGCCGTGATGAGGTGGTTGTCGCCACCAAAGTGTATCACCAGGTCGGCGATCTGGCGGAAGGGCTTTCCCGGGCGCAGATCCTGCGCTCCATCGACGACAGCCTGCGCCGTCTTGGGATGGACTATGTCGACCTGCTGCAGATCCACCGCTGGGACTATACCACCCCGATTGAAGAGACCCTCGAAGCGCTGGACGAGGTGGTGAAAGCCGGCAAAGCGCGCTATATCGGCGCCTCGTCCATGCATGCCCGACAATTTGCCCAGGCGCTGGCGCTCCAGCAGCAGAACGGCTGGGCGCGCTTTGTCACCATGCAGGATCACTACAATCTGATTTACCGGGAAGAAGAGAATGAGATGCTGCCACTGTGTCAGCACAACGGCGTGGCGGTGATCCCGTGGAGCCCGCTGGCGCGCGGCAGACTGACCCGCCCCTGGGGAGAGACCACCGCCCGGCTGGTTTCGGATGAGTTCGGCAAAACGCTTTACAGCACCAGCGAAGAAAACGACGCGCAGATCGCCGGGAATCTCGCGGACGTGGCGGAAGAACTCGACGCCAGCCGCGCCCAGGTCGCCCTCGCCTGGCTGTTAAGTAAACCTGGCGTTGCCGCGCCGATTATCGGTCCATCGCGTCAGGAACAGCTCGACGACCTGCTGCAGGCGGTGGATTTGACGCTTTCTCCGGAACAGATCGACAAGCTGGAGGCGCCGTATCAGCCGCATCCGGTGGTGGGATTTAAGTAACAGGTGTGGTTTCCCCGGCAGCATGATGCTACCGGGGAGAGACGATTAAAGCAGACCGATGGGCCAGTGATGGCCAATGACATACAGCACGCCGGCCGAGATCACGCCGGCGACGATATCGTCGACCATAATCCCCATTCCGCCGTGGATATTGCGGTCAAACCAGCGAATCGGCCACGGCTTCCACATATCGAAGATACGGAAAATCACGAAGCCAGCGGCCACCCACTGCCAGTCCAGGGTCGGCAACGCCATCAGGGTGATCCACATCCCGACAAACTCATCCCAGACTATACTGCCGTGGTCATGGGTGCCCATATCTTTGGCCGTGCGATGGCACAGATAGACGCCAATACAGATGCTCATCATCACCACCAGCGAGTAGAGCTGCCAGGGGAGAAAGGTCATCAGATACCAGAACGGGATCGCCGCCAGCGACCCCATCGTCCCCGGTACCACCGGGCTTAAGCCGCTGCCAAAGCCAGTCGCCAGCAGATGCCACGGGTTACGCATGCTCAGGCGGCGTAACGCCTCGTCTCGACTACGCAAAGTGATCGTATCCCTTTAAATCAAGCGCGACCGGCTTACCATCGCGGATAAATTGCAGCCCTTCGCTCTCCGGCGCAATCTGTCCGATACAGGTAAAACGCGCGCCAAGATGGCCAAGAGCCACGTCCAGCGCCCCGCGGTTCAGCTCCGGTACGGTAAAGCACAGTTCGTAATCTTCCCCGCCGGCGAGCGCCCAGCGCAGCGCCTGCTCGGGCTCCACCTGGCGCAGTATCGCGTCGGAATACGGCATGGCATCGAGATCGATGCGCGCGCCGCAGCCGCTGGCTTTAAGAATATGGCCCAGATCGGAGATCAGGCCGTCGGAAAGATCGATAGCCGATGTCGCCAGGTCACGCAGCGCCTGACCCTGCAGCACGCGCGGCATCGGGCGCAGATGACGAGCCAGCAGGTAGTCGGCGTCAGACGGTTCATCCACCGTCAGCCGGTTCTGCAGCACCGCCAGGCCGGCGGCGCTGTCTCCCGGGGTGCCGGTGACATAGATCCAGTCTCCTGGCTTCGCGCCAGCGCGTTTCATGGCGCGCCCTGGCGGCACAAAGCCGTGAATACCCAGCGTCATGGCGAGCGGGCCACGGGTGGTATCACCGCCAATCAGCTGCATATCGTAATAGTCCAGCTGGACAAACAGGCTGTCGCTAAAGGCTTCCAGCCAGGTTTCATCCACCTCTGGCAAAGTCAGCGCCAGCGTGAGCCACGCCGGTTCCGCGCCCATCGCCGCGAGGTCGCTCAGGTTCACCGCCAGCGCTTTATAAGCGAGGTCGGCAGGGTCGATATCGGGTAAGAAGTGATTGCCCGCCACCAGGGTGTCGGTGCTGATTGCCAGCGTTTTTTTCTCGGGGATATTCAGGAGCGCGCAGTCATCGCCGATGCCGGTTTCAACATCAAGGCGGGCGCTTTTAACGCGATCAAAATAACGGGCAATCAGGGAAAATTCGCCGCATGCCATACGTTATGCCTCAGCAAAGAAAAAAATAAGGCCGGGTTCGCGGGATCAGATCCTGCAAAGCCCGGCCTGGCGTTTACTTTTTGCGGGGACGAATTACCGGAGCCGCTTTGTCCAGCACGCCGTTGACGAACTTATGGCTATCTTCAGCGCCGAAGGTTTTCGCCAGTTCGATAGCTTCATTGATGGCCACTTTATACGGGACGTCGTCACGTTTGGACAGCTCAAACAGCGCGATACGCAGCACCGCTTTTTCCACCTGGCCCAGCTCTTCCAGCTGACGGGACAGGTAGGGCTTCATCAGGCCGTCGAGGTACGCGCTGTTAGTCGCCACTCCGGACAGCAGTTCACGGAAATACAGAACATCTACATCTTTTACGTCCTGTTCCGCCAGGAACTGGTATTCGACATCAGCGATGTCGTTGTGGGACAACTGCCAGGAGTAGAGCGCCTGGACGGCACACTCACGGGCGCGGCGACGAGCAGCAGGTTTCACGGAATTCCCCTTACAAAAATCAGGCCTTGATGGCTTTCAATACGTTAATCATTTCCAGCGCGGTCAGCGCAGCTTCTGCGCCTTTGTTACCGGCTTTGGTGCCAGCGCGCTCGATGGCTTGTTCAATACTTTCAGTGGTCAGAACACCAAAGGCTACCGGGATTTCGCTGTCCTGAGCGACATGCGCCAGGCCATTGCTGGCACCGCCAGCCACATATTCAAAGTGGGCAGTACCGCCGCGGATCACCGTACCCAGCGCGATCACCGCGTCATATTTACCGGTTTTCGCCAGTGCGCCAGCCGCCAGCGGCAGCTCATACGCGCCTGGAACCCAAACAACGGTGATGTTTTCATCTTTTACCTGACCAATGCGTTTCAGGGCGTCAATCGCACCTTCCAGCAGGCTGTCATTGATAAAGTTGTTGAAACGCGCAATGGTGATGGCGACGCGAGCGTCCGGGGTAGCAACGTTAGCTTCAATAATGTTCATACTCTTCCTTCGGGTTCATGTGCCCCGCAAGGGGGGCGGATTTTATCATATTATTCTGAGCGCTGCTTCCTAATAATCAGGAAAGCCTCACGCAGTGGTTAAATGCAGGCAGACATCCGGGCCAACCTGACGTATCTCATTGAATTTGAAATGGGGTGCCTGGCTCAGT
Source organism: Klebsiella sp. GL120222-02 (assembly GCF_003097195.1). Classification (NCBI taxonomy): domain Bacteria; kingdom Pseudomonadati; phylum Pseudomonadota; class Gammaproteobacteria; order Enterobacterales; family Enterobacteriaceae; genus Klebsiella; species Klebsiella sp. GL120222-02. Next base: position 157,116 of record NZ_QEQO01000004.1, on the reverse strand, counting down.
TCTTCAAGCCCCGGCAGCGCGCATAATCCACGCGCCGCATTGCCTAACAGTTTAGGCGCAATATAGACGATAAGCTCGTCGACAAGGCCAGCCTGCAGCAGCGCCCCGGCAAGCGTCGCTCCCGCCTCCACCCAGACGCTGTTCACCTGCTGTTTGCCAAGCAGCATCATCAGCAACACCAGATCGAGATGGCCGTTATGTTCCGGCACCAGCAGCGTACGAACGCTTTCCGGCCACTGGCGCTCATCCGCACGCAGGCGGGCAAACAGCGTTTCTCCTGCCTGCTGCACAATACGGTGCTCAGGCGTGACGCGGTTCTGACTGTCGATGACGACGCGCAGCGGTTGGCGCAAATTCTCTTCGGGATACAGCGCCTGAGTATCCGCGCTCAGCTCCTGCCAGCGCACGGTCAGCGCAGGATCGTCCGCCAGCACGGTGGCGCTGCTGGTGAGGATGGCATGACTTTGGGCGCGCAGACGCTGCACGTCGCGTCGCGCCTGCGGGGAGGTGATCCACTGGCTTTCACCGCTGGCCATCGCCGTGCGGCCGTCCAGCGAGGCGCCCAGCTTCAGCTGCACCCAGGGAAAACCGGTGCGCATCCGCTTCAGGAAGCCCTTATTCAGCGCTTCCGCTTCGTTCATCATCAGCCCGTGGCTGACGTCAATACCGGCCTGCTGCAGACGATACAGACCGCGCCCCGCCACCTGCGGGTTTGGGTCTTGCATCGCAGCGACCACGCGGCTAACGCCGGCGGCGATCAGCGCATCGCAGCACGGCGGCGTACGGCCATGGTGGCTGCAGGGCTCAAGGGTGACGTAGGCGGTGGCGCCCTGCGCCTTTTCGCCGGCCATGCGGAGCGCGTGCACTTCGGCGTGCGGCTCACCGGCGCGATAGTGAAAGCCCTCGCCGACGATCTCGCCGTCTTTCACAATGACGCAGCCAACGTTAGGGTTAGGATGGGTGGTAAAGCGTCCGCGCGCGGCAAGCTTCAGCGCTCGCGCCATGTACATTTCGTCCTGCATGGCTTAGTCCTGTAAGCGGGCGATCTCTTCGCCGAATTCTTTGATGTCTTCAAAGCTGCGATAGACCGACGCAAAGCGAATATAGGCGACTTTATCCAGCTTTTTCAGCTGTTCCATCACCAGATTGCCAATCATTTTGCTGGCCACTTCGCGCTCGCCGGTGCCGCGCAGATGGGTTTTGATATGGTTGACCGCCATTTCCACGTCATCGGCGCTAACCGGACGTTTCTCCAGCGCTTTCAGCATCCCGCTGCGCAGCTTGTCTTCGTTGAAGGGTTCACGCACATCGTTACTCTTCACCACCCGGGGCATCACCAGCTCCGCCACTTCGAAGGTGGTAAAGCGTTCATTACAGACCAGGCACTGCCGACGGCGACGCACGGAAGAGCCTTCCCCCACCAGACGAGAGTCGATCACTTTGGTATCCACGGCGAAACAGAAAGGGCAATGCATAGCGCGTCCTGACAGGTAGTTAAACTGAAGGGTAGTTTACCGCGAAGTGACCTGACTACAAAGAAAGAGCTTTTGAGACAAAGGATCTATGAGAGAGGCAGGCGGTTTGGCTACCATTAAGCATCCTCTGCAAACGGAATCCTGACCATGACAAGACGTTACCTGAAACTCGCCATCGCGGGCAGCCTGTTTACCCTGACCGCCTGCGCCCAGCAAAGCGAAATCCGCCAGATGCACCAGAGCGTGAGTACCCTGAGCCAGGAGATGACCCAGCTCAATCAGCAAACGATCAAAATCACCCAACAAAACGCGCTGAACGCCAAATCCACCCGCGGCGTCTATCTGCTGCGGGAGGCCAAAACCCCGGCGCGGCTGGAGAGCCAGATCGGCACCCTGCGCATGTCGGTGGGCAGCATTACGCCGGACGGCGACGGGTCACGCCTGACTTTACGCATTCAGGGTGAATCCAACGATCCGCTGCCGGCCTTTACCGCCACCGTCGCCTCCGGGCAGATCACCGGCACCACCCACAGCTATCAGGAAGTCAATGTTCAGGATCAGCTGATTAGCGCCCCGGCCAGCATCCTCGCCCCCAGCGATGTGGATATCCCGTTGCGTCTGAACGTGACGCCCGACAAAGTCGGGTTTATTCGCGTCCACGATATCCAGCCCGCCGCCGCACAGTAAATCTTCACGCCGGGCCCTGCCCCGCCCGGCTACCTCCAGCTCCGTCTTTCTTATCCACTTACAACTTTTCACAAGAGTTCATTAGAAATCGTTCTGTATGGCGATTTTCAGTAGCATTTTGTCAAGAAATGCATAGAATCGTGAACGCAATCGATTACGCATGTTCTGGTTATGTGAAACAACACGTATTTTTGTGAGCAATGATTCCTATAATAGACCCCCACAGAAAGACGAAATATTTAGAAACGCTTCGGCACTTCTTTTAACGCCTTCAGGCTCAATTTAAACAGTGGCATTACTATGAAAAAAACATTACTGGCAGCGGGTGCGGTTGTGGCGCTCTCCACTTCTTTTACTGCGGGCGCGGCAGAAAACGATAAACCGCAGTACCTGTCTGACTGGTGGCACCAGAGTGTTAACGTGGTGGGCAGCTACCACACCCGTTTTGGACCGCAGATCCGTAACGATACCTACCTTGAATATGAAGCGTTCGCCAAAAAAGACTGGTTTGATTTCTACGGCTATATCGATGCCCCGGTATTCTTCGGCGGCAACAGCACGGCAAAAGGTATCTGGAACAACGGCTCGCCGCTGTTTATGGAGATCGAACCGCGTTTCTCTATCGATAAGCTGACCAATACCGATCTGAGCTTCGGGCCGTTCAAAGAGTGGTACTTCGCGAACAACTATATCTACGATATGGGCCGTAACGACTCTCAGGAGCAGAGCACCTGGTATATGGGTCTGGGTACCGATATCGATACCGGCCTGCCGATGAGCCTGTCACTGAACGTCTACGCCAAATACCAGTGGCAGAACTACGGCGCGTCCAACGAAAACGAGTGGGACGGCTACCGCTTCAAAGTGAAATACTTCGTGCCGCTGACCGACCTGTGGGGCGGCTCGCTGAGCTACATCGGTTTCACCAACTTCGACTGGGGTTCTGACCTCGGCGATGACAACTTCTACGATCTGAACGGGAAGCACGCGCGCACCAGCAACTCCATCGCCTCCAGCCACATCCTGGCGCTGAACTACGCGCACTGGCACTACTCGGTGGTGGCCCGTTACTTCCATAACGGCGGCCAGTGGGCTGACGATGCCAAGCTGAACTTCGGCGATGGCGATTTCAGTGTCCGCTCGACCGGCTGGGGTGGTTACTTCGTGGTCGGTTACAACTTCTAATTGCGGATACAGCAAGACAGCGCCCGGGCCAGCCGGGCGTTTTTATTTCTCCCACACGTCGCACCGCACTTTGCGCAGAAAATCGCTTAACGAGCGATCGGCACACTCGCTGAATCGACGCTCGGACGCCCTGACCGCCAGACAACGGTCGAGGCGAAAGTTACGATAATCATTACGCAGCTCGCACCAGGCCACCAGCAGCCAGCGCTCCCCCCAGAAAAACAGCCCCAGCGGCAGCACGTCGCGCTCGGTTACCCGGCCAGACTCATCCTGATAGCGCAACTGCAGCACCTGCTGGCCGGAGACCGCCTGATGAATGACGTCAAAATAGGTTTTGGCATAGCGATGGGCGCCGAGATCGGGGGCAAACAGACGGGTCTGCTCCGCCTGGCGCCGGCGCGCCTCCGGCAGGATCGCCAGCATCTTCTCCTGGCGGATTCCAGCGATTGCGACAGCGCCTCACCGCCCCAGGTTTTCAGCAACCGAATCGCGGCGATCAGCGCTTCGGATTCTTTGGTGGTCAGCATCAGCGGCGGCAGATCGTAGCCCGCCAGCAGGCGATAACCACTCCCCGCCTCGCCCTCCACCGGCACGCCGGAGAGGGAGAGATCGCGAATATCGCGATACACGGTGCGCTCCGACACGCCCAACCGCTCCGCCAGCAGCGCGGCGGTAGTGAGCCGCCTGCCGCGCAGGATCTGCACAATCTGAAATAAACGGTCGGCGCGTCGGGTCATGTCTCACTTCACAAAACGTTTAGGTTAAGCCGGCTGGTGCAGGCCGACGCGGTTGCCCTCGCTGTCAGTAAACAGCGCGATGGTGCCAATATCATTCGGCAGCGTCAGCGGCCCGAAAACACACGCCCCACCCGCCGAGGCAATGCGGTCCAGGGTGGCGGCAAGATGGTCTGTATGCAGGTAAATAATAGCGCCCTGCGCTGAAGGGGCGATACCCTCAAATTTGGCCAACGCGCCGCCGGGGGCCGGATCCTGATGCGGGAACACCGCCAGCTCGGCGCAGTCCATGGTTTCGCGACGCAGCGTCACCTGCATCACCGGCTCATAAAACGCGACGGCGCGATCCATATCGGCGACCGGAATTTCAAACCAGTTAATCACGTTATTCATACTTCCTCCTGCTCGTTAGTGAGTTCAGAAGGAGTGTATGGGAGGGCTCCTGACAGCATACTGTCAGCAGGTTTTATCGCGGACAAAAAAATCCCGGCCGCCTGGGCCGGGATGGCTTTATCTCAACTGAACCGGATTACGGCAGAATAGACGGCTGGTCCGCCCCTTCTTTTTCGACCTTCTGCTGCAGCAGATGCTCGCGCTTCATACCCAGTTTCAACGCCAGCGCAGAGGCGACGTAGATAGAAGAAGCCGTACCGATGGAGACACCGATCAGCATGGTCAGCGAGAAGCCTTCCAGAATCGGGCCGCCGAACAGGAACAGCATCAGGATCACCATCAGGGTGGTCCCGGAGGTGATCAAGGTACGGTGCAGCGTCTGGGTCAACGACACGTTGAAGATCTCGTACGGCGTACCGCGGCGGATCTTACGGAAGTTTTCACGGATACGGTCCGATACCACAATACTGTCGTTCAGCGAGTAGCCGATAACCGACATCAACGAGGCCACAATGGTCAGGTCGATCTCGATATGGAACAGCGACAGTACGCCCATGGTGATCACCACATCGTGCGCCAGGGCGATAACCACCCCGGCAGCCAGACGCCATTCGAAGCGGAAGCCGACGTAGATCAGGATACAGACCAGCGCGGCAATCAGCGCCAGGGCGCCAGTTTGCGCGAGGTCCGCGCCGACGCTCGGGCCGACAAACTCAATTCGCTTCACCGCCGCATTCTGGCTGGTCGATTCGTTAATCACCGTCACGACCTTGCTGCCCAGTTCCTGGCTGACGTTGGCGTCATGCACCGGCGGCATACGTACCATGATGTCGCGGCTGCTGCCAAAGTTCTGCACCTGCGGCTCTTCAAAGCCCGCTTTCTGCAGGGAGTCGCGCATCTGGTCCAGATCGACCGGCTTCTCAAGGGTAATCTCGATCACCGTACCGCCGGTGAAATCGAGCCCCCAGTTAAAGCCGCGGACGCCGATGATGGCGATCGACACAATCAGCAGAAAACCTGAAATGCCGAAGGCCCAGTAGTCCCAGCGCATAAAGTCCCAGACTTTACGGCCGTGGTTCAATTGTTCAACAGTATATTCCTGTGCCACAACGCACTCCTCAGATAGACAGCTTTTTAACGCGCTTGCCGCCGTACAGCAGGTTCACGATGGCACGGGTGCCGACGATAGCGGTAAACATTGAGGTCGCGATACCGATACCGGTGGTAATCGCAAACCCTTTAATGGCACCGGTACCGACCGCGTACAGGATGATCACTTTGATAAGCGTCGTCACGTTGGCGTCGAAGATCGAGCTGAACGCGCCGCGATAACCTTCGTCAATCGCCTGCTGAACGGTACGCCCGTTGCTCAGCTCTTCTTTGATACGCTCGTTGATCAGAACGTTAGCATCGACCGCCACCGCAAGGGTTAACACGATACCCGCGATGCCCGGCATGGTCAGCGTCGCCCCCGGGATCAGGGACATAATGCCGACAATCAGCACCAGGTTGGCAATCAGCGCCGAGGTCGCAATCAGACCGAACTTCTTATAGAAGAGGATCATGAACAGGATAGAGACCACCAGGCCGGCCAGACAGGCTTCCAGACCCTGCTTGATGTTCTGCATACCAAGGGTTGGGCCGATAGTCCGCTCTTCGACGATCTGAATCGGGGCAATCAGCGCACCGGCACGCAGCAGCAGCGACAGCTGGCGTGCTTCGTTCGGGTTGCTGATACCGGTGATACGGAAGCTGTTACCCAGACGCGACTGGATGTTGGCGATGTTAATCACCTCTTCCTCTTTCGCCAGGATAGCGCGACCGTTAGCGTCTTTCTTACCGCTGTCTTTATACTCCACGAACAGGGTCGCCATCGGCTTACCGATATTGTCCTTGGTGAAGTTAGACATGATATTACCGCCCGCGCTGTCCAGCGAGATGTTGACCTGCGGCTGGTTGTACTCATCCATGCTGGAGGTCGAGTCGGTGATATGGTCACCGGTCAGGATCACTCGCTTGTACAGCACCACCGGCTGGCCTTCACGCGTCTCTTTCACTTCCGAGTCGCCCGGCACGCGGCCAGAGGCAGCGGCGGACTGGTCCACGTTGGTATTGACCAGACGGAACTCGAGGGTCGCGGTTGCGCCAAGGATCTCTTTCGCCCGCGCGGTATCCTGGATACCCGGCAGCTCAACCACGATGCGGTCAGCACCCTGACGCTGAACCAGCGGTTCGGCGACGCCCAGCTGGTTCACACGGTTACGCAGAATGTTAATGTTCTGCTGAACCGCGTACTCACGGGCTTCTTTCAGGCGCTCATCGGTCATCACCGCTTTCAGGCTGTTGTCACCCTGAGAGGAAATAACCAGATCGCGATGGCGAGGGCTGAGATAAGAGATAGCCTGGTCGCGCGCCGCGCTGTCGCGGAAGACGATGCTCAGACCATAGTTGTCTTCCTTGCGCACGGTCGCGTAAGGAATGCCTTTGTCACGCAGTTCGCTGCGCAGGCTGTCGATGTTCTGTTCCTGCAGCTTGCCTAACGCGGTGTCCATGTCGACTTCCATCAGGAAGTGCACGCCGCCGCGCAGATCAAGACCCAGCTTCATTGGCTCGGCATAGAGTGCCGCCAGCCAGCGTGGGGTTGCCGGAGCAAGGTTTAGCGCCACGACGTATTTGTCACCCAGCACGGTAAGCAGCGCTTCACGCGCACGCAGCTGGGTATCAGTGGTGTCGAAGCGCGCAAGAATAGCGCCCTCTTCCAGTGCCACAGACTTCGCGGTTATTTTTTCTTCTTGTAAAGTTTTCTGGACCTGGATCAGCGTTTGCTCACTGGCGGCGACGCCGCGCGCGCCAGTGATTTGAACAGCCGGATCCTCACCATACAGGTTGGGAAGCGCATAGATCAGGCCGACGACAATGACGACGACCAGCATGACGTACTTCCACAAAGGATAACGGTTTAACACGGCAGTTCCCTTTGGGAAAAGTTAGATTACAGCGCCTTCATGGTGCCTTTCGGCAGAACGGCAGCAACGAAGTCACGTTTGATAACCACTTCAGTGGTATCGTTCAGCGCGATAGCAATGTAGCCAGTTTCCGCTACTTTGGTCACGCGACCGACCAGACCGCCGTTGGTCAGCACTTCATCACCTTTGGCGATGGAGTTCATCAGGTTCTTGTGTTCCTTGGTGCGCTTCTGCTGTGGACGCAGGATCATGAAGTAAAAAATCAGACCGAACACCACCAGCATCAGAATCAGAGACATCGGGCTGCCCTGCGCCGGTGCACCCGTTGCCGCTACCGCATCAGAAATAAAAAAGCTCATTGAAATTCCCTCATTATTAAAATTAATCAACGTTCAAAGGAGGCACGGTGCGCCCCTGACGTTGGTAAAAATCGGTCACGAAGCTCTCTAATTTACCCTCTTCGATAGCCTTGCGTAAACCAGCCATTAAACGCTGATAGTAGCGCAGGTTATGAATGGTATTGAGACGCGCGCCCAATATTTCGTTGCAACGGTCGAGGTGATGCAAGTAAGCGCGTGAATAATTGCGACATGTATAGCAATCACACTCGGCGTCCAGCGGTGCGGTATCGCTTTTGTGCTTCGCGTTGCGGATTTTCACCACGCCGTCGGTGACGAACAGGTGGCCGTTACGCGCGTTGCGCGTCGGCATGACGCAGTCGAACATATCGATACCGCGACGTACCCCTTCCACCAGATCTTCCGGCTTCCCGACGCCCATCAGGTATCGTGGTTTATCGGCCGGGATCTGCGGGCAGACGTGCTCCAGAATACGGTGCATGTCTTCCTTCGGCTCACCGACCGCCAAACCGCCGACAGCGTAGCCATCAAAGCCAATCTCTACCAGACCTTTCACCGAGATATCACGTAAATCTTCGTAAACGCTGCCCTGAATGATGCCGAACAGCGCATTTTTATTGCCAAGGCTATCGAAACGGTCACGGCTGCGCTTGGCCCAGCGCAGAGACATTTCCATCGAGCGCTTGGCGTAATCCCAGTCTGCCGGGTACGGCGTACATTCGTCGAAGATCATCACGATGTCGGAACCGAGATCGTATTGAATCTCCATCGATTTTTCCGGATCGAGGAAAATAGGATCGCCGTTGATCGGGTTGCGGAAATGGACGCCCTGCTCGGTGATCTTACGGATATCGCCAAGGCTGAACACCTGGAAGCCGCCGGAGTCGGTAAGGATCGGTCCTTTCCACTGCATAAAATCGTGCAGATCGCCATGCAGCTTCATGATCTCCTGACCTGGGCGCAGCCACAGATGGAAGGTGTTGCCAAGAATAATCTGCGCGCCGGTGGCTTCCACTTCTTCCGGCGTCATCCCTTTGACGGTGCCGTAGGTGCCAACGGGCATAAAGGCCGGTGTTTCCACCACGCCGCGCTCAAACACCAGGCGACCGCGGCGGGCGCGACCGTCGGTGGTATCCAGTTCAAATTTCATGCTTGCTCCTGCGTCAGAAAAACAGTCCGACGTTTTCATACTCGCCACGGAATGATTCCGTGGCTAAAAAATGCGTCATGGCGTCCAAAACGCCGGCGGGCCGGCCTTGTCAGGGACGCTCAGAAATAGCCTGCGGATTGTACGTGATAAACATCGCATCCCCGTAGCTAAAAAAGCGATATTTCTGCTCCACCGCCACCTTATAGGCGTTCATGGTGTGCTGATAACCCGCAAACGCCGACACCAGCATAATCAGTGTGGATTCAGGGAGATGGAAGTTGGTTACCAGCGCATCGATCACCTGGTACTGATAACCCGGGTAGATGAAAATCTGCGTATCGTCGAAGAACGGCGCGATCAGGGCGTCTTTCGCCGCCTGCGCCGCGCTCTCCAGCGAGCGTACCGAGGTGGTGCCTACCGCAATCACGCGGTTGCCGCGCGCTTTCGCCGCCAGCACCGCATCGACCACCTCCTGCGGCACTTCCGCATATTCAGAGTGCATGGTGTGCTCTTCAATGCTGTCGACGCGCACCGGCTGGAAAGTCCCCGCCCCCACGTGCAGGGTGACAAACGCCATCTCAACGCCTTTGGCGCGCAGTTTGTCCAGCAGCGGTTCGTCGAAGTGCAGACCGGCGGTCGGGGCGGCTACCGCGCCCGGCCTGGTGCCGTAGACGGTTTGATAGAGTTCGCGATCAGCGTCTTCGTCCGGGCGGTCAATGTAGGGCGGCAGCGGCATATGGCCGATCCCGTTGAGGATCTCCAGCACCGGACGCTCGTCGTTAAATTCCACTTCAAACAGCGCGCCATGACGCGCCAGCATCGTGGCCTTAATGCTCTCGTCATCGCCCAGCAGCAGCTCGGCGCCCGGCTTCGGCGCTTTTGAGGCGCGAATATGGGCCAGGATGCGCTTATCATCCAGCATCCGCTCCACCAGCACTTCAATCTTGCCGCCGCTGGCCTTGCGGCCGAACAGACGCGCCGGGATCACCCGGGTGTTGTTAAACACCAGCAGATCGCCGGGATTGAGCTTATCGAGGATGTCGGTGAATGTGCCATGCGTCAGCGCGCCCGTCGGCCCGTCCAGGGAGAGCAGGCGGCAGCTGCTGCGCTCAGGCATCGGATAGTGGGCGATCAGAGATTCGGGTAGTTCAAAAGCAAAATCGGTAACGCGCATGACGGTAACTCAGACTGAATAAAGAGGCGGGTAGTCTAGTGCCGGGGCGTTCCGCCTGCAACCTTTACCCCTCCGGATGAATGACATAATCTATATTCCAAATCATTCCGAATGCCGCCATGCGGCAACCGAATGCCTTACCGGTGGCAAAGGTGCCGCGCGCAGCCAGGCAGCATGCCATGCGGACACCGAGGCGCCGTTCAGCGCAACATCGGTGATTCCACCTGCCCGCTCGTATTTAAAGGATGTCGTTTTATGAATTTTCTCGCCCACCTGCACCTCGCCCATCTCGCCGACAGCTCGCTGCCCGGCAACCTGATGGCCGATTTTGTGCGCGGCAACCCGCAGGGCGACTATCCGGCGGAGATCATCGACGGCATCTATATGCATCGCCGGATTGACGTGATGACTGACAACCTGGCGGAAGTCAAAGAGGCGCGGGAGTGGTTTCGCCCGCAAACCCGTCGCGTCGCCCCCATCACCCTCGATGTCATGTGGGATCATTTCCTGTCGCAGCACTGGGCGCAGCTCTCCCCTGACCTGCCGCTGGACGAGTTCGTGCGCTACGCCGAGCAGCAGATCGTCCCCATCCTGCCCGACTCGCCGCCACGCTTCGTCAATCTGAATCAGTACCTGTGGTCGGAGCGCTGGCTGGAGCGCTATCAGGAGATGGATTTTATTCAGCGCGTGCTTAACGGCATGGCCAGCCGCCGTCCGCGTCTCGACGCCCTACGCGATTCCTGGCAGGATCTGGATACCCACTACGACCAGCTGGAGGGGCAGTTCTGGCGCTTTTATCCGCAAATGATGCGCCTGGCAGAAAACAAACAGCTGTAATAGCCACGTGATTGATAGGTAAAAGCTGGCTGAACGATTGTTAGCGCCTCTTTGTGTTATTAGCGGCCAGGCTCTATACTTGCCCGCGTTGCGTTCCAAATAACCTTAGTAATTACAGGAGAATCAAATGGTTCTGGTCACTCGTCAAGCGCCGGATTTTACTGCAGCCGCTGTGCTGGGTAATGGTGAGATCGTTGAGAAATTCAATTTCAAACAGCACACCAACGGTAAACCTACCGTTCTGTTCTTCTGGCCGATGGACTTTACTTTCGTGTGCCCGTCTGAGCTGATCGCGTTCGACAAACGTTACGAAGAATTCCAGAAACGCGGCGTGGAAGTGGTTGGCGTTTCCTTCGACTCCGAGTTCGTTCACAACGCATGGCGTAACACCCCGGTAGACCAGGGCGGTATCGGCCCGGTTAAATACGCGATGGTTGCTGACATCAAACGTGAAATCCAGAAAGCTTACGGTATCGAGCATCCGGACGAAGGCGTAGCGCTGCGCGGCTCTTTCCTGATCGACGCTAACGGCGTGGTACGCCACCAGGTGGTTAACGACCTGCCGCTGGGCCGTAACATCGACGAAATGCTGCGTATGGTTGACGCGCTGCAGTTCCACGAAGAGCACGGCGAAGTCTGCCCGGCGCAGTGGGAAAAAGGAAAAGAAGGTATGGCTGCTTCTCCGGAAGGCGTAGCAAAATACCTGACCGAAAACGTCTCCAGCCTGTAATCGGCAGGCGTTTTAATAAAAGGCTCGCTCAGGCGGGCCTTTTTTGTTAGCAGTGTCAAAATTTAAGAAAATGACCCGCCGATATTTGTGACCAGAGATACACTTCTGCCGAAAAAATTCGCCCTACCTCTCACTTTTTCTCTGTCAAATTTCAGCGTCAAAATACAAAGCCTTCATAACCCACTGAAAAATACATAAATTATTTATATCGTTTTCTGCCGGTACTTTGCCGTCGATGTGATCCCCATCAATATTTAAAACCCCGGATGTGATCTCATCCATCATTTTCATCAATGTATTTAGTCATGATTTTACTCAGGAACAGGAATACGTTCAGGAGCTGAGGATGGAAATTATTTTTGACCCGTCGTTAATCGCCCTTAAGCAGAATATTTCCCGTGCGGAAGAGGCCATCGAACTGGCGGGTTCATTACTCGCCAGGCGTCAGATTTGCAGCGCCGAATATGTCAACGAGATGCTGACGGTATATGAAGATTTCGGCGCTGCCATCGTCATAGACGACGGGATTGCCATGCCGCACGCCCGGCCGGAAAAAGGGGCATTGCAAACCGGATTTTCGCTTGTCACCACCGCCACGCCAATCTCCTTCGGCCACGATGAGTTCGATCCGGTTACCGTGATCATCGCTATCGCCGGCGCGGACGCTGACAGTCATATCAAAATGATCCAACTGATAGCCTCGCTGATCGAGTCAGATATTGTGACCTTCCTTCAGCAGGAAAATGACGTGAATTCAGTCTTACATTTCATCCAAAAACAAATGGAGTAGTCATTATGTTAGTTATCAGAACAGTTTGTGGTAACGGTATTGGCAGTTCATTGATGGCTGCGAATAATGTCAAAAAGATCTGTGAAGAATTAGGTATCAAAGCGGACGTCGCCTCGGTCGATTTTGCTAACGCCGTCGGCGAAAAAGCCGACCTTTACGTCACGATCAAAGAACTGGCAAATCAATTTCCAGCCCACTGTCATGTCGCCATCATTCGCAGCTATGTCCATAAAGCGAAAATCGCCGAGGATATTACCGACGCGCTGACCAAAATTGCGGCGAATCACTCTTAATTAACATAGAGGGAACGACCATGCAGGCTATTCTTAGTTTCTTAGCGGAAATATTCAGTCAACCTGCTTTTTTAATGGGGCTGATTGCTTTTGTCGGTTTAGTGGCGCTGCGCTCCCCCGGTAACAAACTCCTTACCGGCACATTAAAACCGATTCTAGGCTATTTAATGTTGAGCGCTGGCGCAGGCGTTATCGTTGCCAATCTCAACCCGCTGGGCGGTATTATCGAGGCCGGGTTTAATATCCGCGGCGTTATTCCAAACAATGAAGCCATTGTCTCCGTCGCCCAGAAGATGCTGGGCGTGGAAACCATGAGTATTTTGCTGTTAGGCTTTATTTTCAACCTGATTATCGCCCGCTGTACCAAGTATAAATATATCTTTCTGACCGGCCATCACTCATTCTTCCTCGCCTGCCTGTTTTCCGCTGTCCTGCAGGCGGCGGAGTTCCATGGCTGGATGTTGATCCTGATCGGCGGATTCCTGCTGGGGTCATGGTCGGCCATCTCCCCCGCGATTGGTCAGCGTTACACCAAGCAGGTCACGGAAGACGGTGGGATCGCCATGGGTCATTTCGGCTCCCTCGGCTACTACCTCTCGGCATGGATCGCCAGCCGGACCGGCAATCCGGCAAATTCCTTCGCGGATACCGAAATTTCAGAAAAGTGGGGCTTTCTGCGCGATACCACCGTCACCACCGGTATCGTGATGTTTGTTATCTACTTTATCTGCAGCGCTGTCGCCGGGTCGGCATACCTGAGCACCATCACCGACCAAAACATGCTGATCTTCTCGGTGCTGACCGGCCTGCAATTCGCCGTTGGCGTGGCCATTGTGTACAACGGTGTGCGGCTGATCCTCGGCGATCTGGTGCCGGCATTCCAGGGCATCAGCCAGAAGCTGATCCCGGACTCCATCCCGGCCGTTGACTGCGCGGTATTCTTCACCTTTAGCCCCACCGCCGTGGTGGTGGGATTCATCAGCTCCTTCGTGGGCGGGCTGGTCGGGATGCTCTTGCTCGGCGGGCTGGGCATGGCGCTGATTATTCCCGGCATGGTGCCGCACTTCTTCTGCGGCGGCACGTCCGGCGTCTTCGCCGACAAGCTGGGCGGCAAGCGCGGATGTATCATCGCCTCCTTTATCGGGGGGATCTTCCTCGCCTTCCTGCCGGCGATGCTGCTGCCGGCGCTCGGCAACCTCGGGTTTGAAAACAGCACCTTCGCCGATTTCGACTTCGCGGTATGGGGCATCATTATCGGTAACGCCTTCACCCAGTTTGGCCAGGTCACTATCTACCTGATTTGTCTGGTGCTGCTCGTCGCGCTGCTGGCGCCTTTCTGTTTCCGTCACGTACGGGTGGTTGGCGATACGCTCAGCTATGAGGAGCTCACGGCGAAGCAGAAAAATGAATAAGCGACGTCATTTTTCCCGGCGGGGAGGTCACGCTTCCCGCCGCTGACCAATAATCAGGAGTGGTTATGGCTATTTTGTCCATTGGATTTGCTTGTTTCGATCAGTTTTTCTTTCTCAATGAATGGCCTCAGGAGAATACCAAAAACTTTTGTCATGATTTTATAGAAAGCGGCGGCGGCCCAGCGGCCAATGCGGCATGGCTGCTGGGATTATGGGGTGAGGAAGTCTATTACATTGGTCATCTGCATCAGGACCTTTACGGTCAGCGCATTATCGATGAGTTTGCCGAAGCGGGCGTGGATACCAGCCAGGTGGTTTTTTCCGATGACATGATCACTCCGCTGGCCTCAGTGCTGGTCAATCGCTTAACGGGTTCGCGGACGATTATTACCCGCAAGATGCAAACGCCACCTTCCCTGACCTACGATCAAAAGCTCAAACTGGACGACCTCGCCGAGCGGCTGATTGCCAGCGAGGAGCCGGTCACCATTTTAATTGACGGCCATGAGGCAGAAATCAGTGAATATTTAATCAAGAAACTGCCCCACGCCAAAGTCGTGATGGACGGGGGTTCACTGCGTGCCAGCAATATTAAACTGGCGGCCTGGACTGACTATTTTGTCGTAAGCGAACATTTTGCCCGCGATTATATGAGCTATCGTTCACTGAGCACCGAAGCAGACATTAAAGCGGCCCTGATTGAACTGAATAAAATTTGCCGCGGCGAGGCGTTTATCACCCTTGGCGAAAAAGGCTGCGCCTTCTTAAAGAGCGGTATGCTGCAGATCGTCCCGTCCTGGCTGTGCAATGCCGTTGATACCACCGGCGCCGGGGATGTTTTTCACGGTGCCTTTACCTATGGCGTCCATTATTCGTGGCATATAGATAATATTATTTTATTTGCCAGCCTGACCGCCGCTATTTCTATTGAGAAAAAAGGTGTACGGGAATCGATGCCGGATCTGGCGGTCGTCCACCACTCGCTAAATAGCTACGAGAGAAATTTAAAGCAATATTTTGAAGAATAACTGCGTTTAATACATATCAAGAGGTGACTATGTTAGTGTCGATGAAGGACATGCTTCAGCATGCCCTAAAGAACGGTTACGCCGTCGGTCAGTTCAACATTAATAATCTGGAATGGGTCGGCGCCGTATTAAGCACCGCCCAGCAGTGCCGCTCACCGGTTATTTTGGGCGTGTCCGGCGGCACGGTTAAGCATATGCTCGGGCTAAAATGTATTCATGATATTGTGGTGAATGCCATAGATTATTTACATATTGATATTCCGGTGGCTCTGCATCTGGATCACGGCACTACCCAGGAGGCCTGCGAAGCCGCGATCGCTGCCGGCTTCAGTTCCATTATGTTTGATGGTTCACATCTGCCGTTCAGGGAAAACCTGACCATCACCCGCCACCTGGTGGCGCTGGCGCACAGCAAGGGCATCTCCGTGGAAGCCGAACTGGGGACCATCGCCGGCAGTGAAGATGGTATCGTTAACTCCGAGGTCATTTACGCCGATCCTGAAGAGTGCTACACCCTGGTGACAGAAACGCAGGTGGATTGCCTCGCCGCCGCGCTGGGTTCCACCCATGGTCTGTATAAAGGTAAAGCCCGGCTGGGATTTACTGAGATGAAAGCCATTGCCGAGCGCGTGAAGGTCCCGCTGGTGCTGCATGGCGGCACCGGTATTGCCGATGAGGATATGCGCCGGGCGATTGCCTGCGGCACCGCCAAGATTAACGTCAATACCGAAAACATGTACGCCTGGTGCCAGCAGGTGAAAGCGATCTTTGCCGCCGATACCGGGCACGATGTGAACGATCCGCGGAAAGTCATCACCCAGGGACTGCAGCCGGTACGTGAGATGATTGCCCGCCGCATGGCGCTTTTTGGCTCACAGCAGCGCTATTGACGCCGGGCCTGCGGCTGAAACCTCCGCCCCGAAGCTGCCGGGGCGGAGGCGTCAAGGTATCAGAAGGCAAAGCAGGAGCAGCCCAGCACGCCCCAGAAAGCTTGCTCATCGGAGACCGGAATCGACGACCTGCGCGCAATATCATGTTGGTGGCCGTGAACGCCGCAGCTGCCGCAGCACTGGTGCATCTGCACCATGGCGCCGATTTTAGCCGCCGCCGGCGGAGCGGAACGGTAATGGCCCGGGACCTTCACCACCGGTGACCACTCCGGTAGCACCGGAATGGGCGGCGGCGCCAGCGGCGAAAAGTGACCGGCAGCGTACACCACTTTACCATCAACCACCGTTAACACGGACTCAATGCCTTTGATCTCCTCTTCCGCGACGCTGAAGTAGTCTTTCGACAGCACCACCAGATCGGCAAGCTGACCGGCGGCCAGACGGCCTTTCTTGCCCTGCTCGCTGGAGAACCAGGCGCTGCCCGCCGTCCACAGCTCCAGCGCGACATCGCGCGGCAGGCGGTTGTCGTCGTCGTACATCGCCATCCCGCCAACGGTGCGCCCGGAGACCAGCCAGTACAGTGCGGTCCACGGATTATAACTGGCGACGCGGGTGGCATCGGTGCCCAGCCCCACCGGCACGTCCAGTTCCAGCATTTTCGCTACCGGCGGGGTATGTTTCACCGCCTCTTTACCATAGCGATCGACAAAGTATTCGCCCTGGAAGGCCATCCGGTGCTGCACCGCAATACCGCCCCCCAGCGCCTTCACCCGCTCAATGTTACGCTCGGTAATGGTCTCGGCATGATCGAAGAACCAGTGCAGGCCATTAAACGGGATATCGCGGTTCACCTTCTCAAACACGTCCAGCATCCGGCTGATAGACTCGTCGTAGGTGGCATGCAGGCGGAACGGCCAGCGATGCTCCACCAGATGGCGCACCACCCGCTCCAGCTCATCCTCCATGCCTTGCAGCAGATCCGGCCGCGGCTGCAGGAAATCTTCAAAATCCGCCGCCGAGAACACCAGCATCTCGCCGGCGCCGTTGGCGCGATAGAAGTCGGTCCCCTGCCCCGGCTTCAGCATATCGGTCCAGCGTTCGAAGTCCTCCAGCTCCTGCTTCGGCCGCTGGGTAAACAGGTTGTAGGCGATGCGCACGGTCATCTGATCTTTCGCGTGCAGCTGTTCGATAATTTCGTAATCTTCCGGATAGTTCTGGAAGCCGCCCCCGGCGTCGATGGCGCTGGTCAGCCCCAGTCGGTTCAGCTCGCGCATAAACTGGCGGGTAGAGTTCACCTGCAGATCCAGCGGCAGCTTCGGCCCTTTGGCCAGAGTAGCGTAAAGGATCATGGCGTTCGGTTTGGCGATCAGCATCCCGGTCGGGTTGCCGCGGCTATCGCGGACGATCTCTCCGCCCACCGGATCCGGCGTCTCTTTGGTATACCCCACGGCTTTCAGCGCCGCGCGGTTCAGCAGCGCGCGATCGTAGAGATGCAGCACAAACACCGGCGTATCGGGCGCCGCGTCGTTCAGCTCTTCCAGGGTCGGCATCCGCCGCTCAGCGAACTGAAATTCGCTCCAGCCGCCGACCACCCGCACCCACTGCGGAGAGGGTGTGCGATCCGCCTGATCCTTAAGCATTCGCAGGGCATCGGCCAGCGAGGGAACGCCCTCCCAGCGGAGCTCAAGGTTGTAGTTCAACCCGCCGCGGATCAGGTGCAGGTGAGAATCGTTGAGGCCCGGGATCACCGTATGCCCTTTGAGATCGACGATTTGCGTCCCCTCGGCGGCAAAGCTCATGATCCGATCGTGGCTTCCGGTAGCAACAATTTTTCCGTCGGCGATGGCCACGGCTTCCGCCAGGGGATTCGCGCGATCGAGGGTATGAATCTGACCGTGGGTCAGAATCAGTGTGGCAGTTTGCGACATAACGCACTCCTTGAGGAGGCTGACTCAGTTTTTCTTTAACCAGCCAGCAAACAGGCGGGTCACGATGGGCATCCAGAACCAGACCACCAGCGCAACCACGCAGGCATCATTGATCAGGTGCAGCAGCAGGCTCCCTTTGAGCGACGGCAACAGCATACCGGTGACCGCAGGCACCAGGTTGGTGCTGGGAAAAATCACCAGCAGGGTGATCAGAAATTGTTTCCAGCGCCGCGGCTGGCGCACGTTCGCCGTCGGCGGGGTAAACCAGAAGGCCGGCTCGGTCCGCACCTCCGTCCGATCGCCTTCCGTCAGCAGCGGCGCAATCTCTGCCACCAGCTGCCGACGGGTTTCCGACTGCGTCCAGGCGTAGAGGTGCTCCAGGGTATCGAAGCGGATTATGACGCTCCACAGATTCTGCCCTGCGGCGGGCCGGATCACATTCGCGCCGAGATGGCCGGGAAACTCGGCCGCAATGGGCATAATTTTACCGAGCCACTCCTCGTAGCGCTGGCCGTGTTGCGGATCGAGCAGATGGCTGATGACCAGGGTCACCGATTTTTGCTGCGCCATAGAGAGTTCCTTGCTTCAGGGGAATGGCGGGATTGTTCCCGCCATTAGCCACAGATGACCATACACAACATCATTCATGCTACGTCGAGGCGGCAAGCCGGCACGTCCCCCTGAGCGGAGATAAGTCAGCGACCGGGGACGGGTAAACGCAGCCGAAGATCAGGCAGCCTGAAGGATGAAGTGATTTACGCTTTACGCTCCGGCGCGCCATGCACCATGGTATAAGCGTAATCCACGCCCATCCCGTAGGCGCCGCTGTGTTCGCGTACGAGGTCCATCACCGCATCGTAGGTCGCTTTGCGCGACCAGTCGCGCTGGTACTCCAGCAGCACCTGTTGCCAGGTCACCGGTACCGCCCCCGCCTGCACCATCCGGTCAATAGACCGCTCATGGGCGTCGACAGAGGTGCCGCCGGAGGTATCCGTCACCACATAGACCTCGTAGCCCGCCTCCAGCGCCATCAAAGCCGGGAAGGTCAGGCAGACTTCGGTCCACAGGGCGGAAATCACCAGCTTTTTACGGCCGGTCGCTTTCACCGCCGCCACAAACGCGTCGTCTTCCCAGGAGTTCATCGAGGTACGTTCAATCGGCTTGACGTCAGGATGCACGGCCAATAATTCCGGCCAGATATAACCGCTGAAGCTTTTGGTCTCTACGGAGGTATAAATCACCGGCACATTAAAAATTTTGCCCGCTTTCGCCAGCGCCACGGTGTTATTTTTCAGGGTCTGGCGATCGATATTCGCCACGCCAAATGACATCTGCGGCTGGTGGTCAATAAAGATAAGTGCGGAATTAGTGGGATCGAGCAGTTCACGAATAGACATTAAATACCTTCTTAATCAATTAGTTAAAAAGATGACATGATGGTTAATGCGTCGTGTGGATCCTGACTGATAAAGCATGGTGAGTATAGCCAGTTATTTCTAACAAGTTATTAAAGTTTTTTTGTGGTTTATTTTTTGCCCGTAGCAAGGATTTGCTCGCATCCGCATTAATCAAATTTTTACGCCAAACTGTTCTGATTTATTCACTGGCATTGATTATTGTGCTTAGGTACAACAAGGGAAAATAAATTAATGGATAGCTCCCCCATGCGTGTGAATTTTGATGTACTCATGATCCTTGATGCCCTGGACAGACACGGGTCCTTCGCCACCGCCGCGGAGTCGCTGTATAAAACCCCCGCCGCCCTGAGCTATATGATCCAGAAGCTGGAGAGCGATCTGGATATTGTGCTGTTGGATCGCTCTGGCCACCGGGCGAAGTTTACCGATACCGGTAGGCTGATGCTGGAGAAGGGACGGCAGCTGTTGAGCGCCGCCAGAGATCTGGAAAAGCAGGCGCAGCAGCTGAGCGCGGGCTGGGAGCGAGAGCTGGCGATCGCTCTCGATGCTTCGTTTCCCTTTTCTGCCCTGCTACCGCTGATCGCCGAATTTTATGCGCAAAACCCGCAGACGCGGCTGAACTTCAGTCATCACACCCTCGCCGGTTCGTGGGAAGAGCTGACCCACCATGGCGCGGATATTATCCTCGGCGCCATCAATGAGCCCCCGACCTCTGCAGAGTGGTCATGGCAAACCCTCGGCGCACTGGATAATATTTTCGTGGTTGCCCCCGCCCACCCGCTGGCTCAGGCGAAGGAGCCACTGACCAATAAACAGCTCAGCCAACATCGGGCCATCGTGATCCGCGACAGCGCCCGTTATTGCCATCCGCTAAACAGCAATCTCCTCGACGAGCAGCCGCAAATCGGCGTCGATGATTTCGCCAGTAAAGTCGAACTGCTGTGCGCCGGGTTGGGCTGCGGCTTTCTGCCGCGCCATATCGCTCGCCCATGGCTGGAAAAAGGCAGTCTGGTGGAGAAAAGCGTCGCCTGCTGGCGGGAAAAAGATATCACCTACATGGCCTGGCGCAGCGGGAATGACGGGCTGGCTCAGCGCTGGTGGCGGGAGGCGCTCCTCCGCGGCGACCTGCTGAGCCAGCTCTACCGTTAACGGCCGGACCAGACGCTGGCGGAGATGGCCGGGAGGGTCAGCACCCCGTCCTGAAAGGCGCCGGCGCCTTCCAGCAGCGTCCACCCGGCCACGTTCAGCAGCGGCGAATCCTCGATAACCACCTCGCAGGCTTCCCCGCGGTTAATCGCCACCAGCACGCGCTGCTGTTTGTAGACCCGGACAAACACCACCACGTTATCCTCGGCGTAAATCACCTGACAGCCGCCGTAGCGCAGCGCCTGCTGGGCCTTACGCAGTTTCGCCATCCGCTGATACAGCGCCAGCAACTGGGTATCCTGCAGCGCCGGATCCCACGGGAACGGTTTGCGGCAGAACGGATCGTTGTTGCCATCCACGCCCACCTCGTCGCCGTAGTAGATGCACGGTACGCCCGGCCAGCTAAACAGCCACACCACCGCCAGCGGCAGGCGCGCTACGTCTTTACCAAGGAGAGATTTAAAGCGCGCCGTATCATGGCTGTCGAGCTGGTTGAACATCCTCAGCTGCTGCTGATGCGACAGCCCGGCGCGATAATTATCCATCCACGCCATGCAGGTCTGGGCGTCTATCTTCTGCGGATCGTAAGAGATATCGGTATTGGCGAGGAATCCCCAGATCGGGAAGGTAAAGCCGCGATAGTTCATCGCCGCATCTTCGGCATCCGCCTGCAGCCATTGTCGCGCATCGCCAAAATGTTCGCCAAAGACAAAGGCTTCCGGCTGCGTTTGTTTTGCCGCCTGAGTGATGCCGGCGATATGCTGCAGGTTATTCCGCGCCCCGCCGCCTTCGCCCAGCATATGCACCACGTCCAGACGCCAGCCGTCCATGCTCCACGGCGCTTTCAGCCAGTGGCGTACGATACTGTCCTCGCCGGCATAGATCTCGTTGACCAGGCTGGTCGAGCGATAGTCGAGCTTCGGCAGACTGGCATAGCCCAGCCAGTTGTGCGCCTGCCCCTCCTCTGAGAAGGTAAACCAGTCGCGCCACGGAGAATCCGGGTAATGGCCGGCGCCGCCGCTGCCCTGCTGGTGTCGGTCGAACCAGGGATGGGAATCGCCGGTATGGTTGAACACCCCGTCGAGGATCATGCGCATCCCCGCCCGCTGGGTGTTGTGGCGCAGCCGGAGCAGCGCCGCGTCGCCGCCAAACTGCGGATCGACGCGCCGATAATCCTCGGTATCGTATTTATGCACGCTGGGGGCGGCGAAAACCGGGTTCAGATAGAGGGCGGTGACGCCGAGTTGCTTCAGGTAGGGAAGTTTTTCGCTGATGCCGTCGAGATCGCCGCCGTAGAACGTCGACCCGCCCGCCTCACCGGTTAGCGGTTCGTCCCATGCCTTGCGCACAATCTCCCGTCCCGCCGCGTGATGGTAATAGACCGCATCCTGGTCGGCGTCACGCGCGGCGCTGCGGGCAAAGCGATCGGGGAAAATCTGATAGAACACCTGATCGGCCACCCACTGCGGGCCGGCGTCCGGCAGGTCAATGGCAAACTGTTCCAGCCTGGCCGGCGGGAAACGGGTGAAACCTTGTGGCGTAAACCAGCGCTGATGGTCGGCCCACAGCAGCTTAAAGCTGTAGCGGCGGCGCGGCTGGCCGCTGGCGAGAGAGATTTCACCGCGCCATGCCACCACGCCTGGCTGCGGCGCCTGACGGAGCCGCTGCATCGGCAGCGACAGCTCTTCGTTATCCTCTTCCGCGCGCAGCGTGATCCGCTGCGGCAGCGACTCACCGCTTAACCACAGGGTAATAAACAGTCGGTCCTGTTGCACCTTGATAAAGGGTGCAACCGGAAGGTGCCATGCCTTCAACATCGTGAATCCTCATTGTGCAGAATGGGCACACCTTGCCATAGCCGTCAGGCGCAGAACTCATCATCACAGGATTTTTTGGGGGAGGATAACGGGGGAGGACGCGGGACTGCAAGCCGCCCCGGTCGCGTGATGCTGACCGGGGCGGTGCATTTACTGTGCCTGCGCCAGGCGGCGATCGCGACGGGTCTTAAAGACCCAGCCCAGCAGCAGCAGGCCGATCCACGCCATACCGACATACAGCGAGATGCGGGTATCCGGATGATAGCCGATCAGGGCGATAATAAAGGCCAGGAACACCAGGCCGACTACCGTGGTCACCACTCCGCCGGGCACTTTGAATTTCAGCGCCTTGACCTCTTCGGGCGACAGACGGCGGCGGAAGGCAATCTGTGACAACAGGATCATAATCCACACCCACACCGTGGCGAAGGTGGCCAGGGAGGCGATCACCAGGAAGACGTTTTCCGGCATGATGTAATTGAGATACACCGCAAACAACAGCGCAATAGTCATCACCATCACCGTCACCCACGGAATACCGCGGCGCGATGTTTTAGCGAACACCTTCGGCGCGCTGCCCTGCTCAGCCATGCCGTGCAGCATACGGCCTACGCCGAACACGTCGGAGTTAATCGCCGACAGGGAGGCTGTCAGGACCACGAAGTTAAGAATACTGGCCGCGAAGGTAATGCCCAGATGCTGGAAGGTCAGGACAAAGGGGCTGCCGTCGGTTCCCACCTGATTCCACGGATAGATGGACATAATGACGAACAGTGTGCCCACGTAGAACACCAGAATACGCATCGGCACCGAGTTGATCGCGCGCGGAATGGATTTCTCCGGGTCTTTCGCCTCACCGGCAGTAATACCGATGATTTCGATGCCGCCGTAGGCGAACATCACCATCTGCAGCGACATCACCATCCCCAGCCAGCCGTTGCTGAAGAAGCCGCCGTTGCTCCACAGGTTATGAATGCCGGTCGGCTGGCCGCCGTTGCCGATCCCCCAGATAATAATGCCGAACCCGGCGAGGATCATGATGATAATGGTGGCCACTTTGAAGAACGAGAACCAGAACTCCAGCTCACCAAACACCTTGACGCTCATCAGGTTGACGGCGCAGATGATCAGTACCACGCTGAGCACCCAGATCCAGTGCGGTACCGTCGGGAACCAGACGCCCATGTAGATACCGAAGGCGGTGACGTCGGCGATGGCGACGATCAGGATTTCGAAGCAGTAGGTCCAGCCGGTGATATAGCCCGCCAGTCCGCCGAGGTTTTCCTGGGCATAGCGGGAAAATGAGCTGGCGGCAGGGTTATGCACCGACATCTCACCGAGCGCCCGCATAATGATATATGCCGCGACGCCACCGATAATGTAGGCCAACAGCACGCTGGGTCCGGCCATCTTAATGGCGTCGGCTGAGCCGTAAAAAAGCCCGGTGCCGATGGCGGAACCCAGGGCCATAAAGCGGATATGCCGGGTGCTTAGCCCGCGCTTAAGCTTGTTACTACTTTCCATCGTGGTTTTTCAATGCCGTTTAACACAAAAAATAAAAAACCACGGAACCCGAAGTCCCGTGGTTAAACGCTTTTCCTTAACGCCTGTTAATGGGCGCTGGAGGCCACCTGACGTCCGGCTGCACGATCCCAGATCACCGCGAGGAACACCATCACGGCGGTGGGCATCAGCCAGGCCAGGCCCTGCTCCGCCAGCGGCAGACGCGCGGTCCAGGCCGGCAGAATCGCGGCAAACGCCGATGACTTAATCCCGTCAATGATACCAAACATCAGACTGATAAACATGGCCGGCGCGATAACGCGGGACGAATTATGCCACCAACTGCGGGTAAAGCTTAATACAACCAGTGCGATACACGGCGGATAGATAGCGGTCAGCACCGGAATTGACACCTGAATCAGATGGCTCAGCCCCAGATTGGAGACCGCCATCGAGAACAGGCCAAGGATAAAGACCAGCGTGCGATAGGAGAACGGCAGATACTGGGCAAAGAACTCGGCGCAGGCGCAGGTCAGGCCCACCGCCGTCACCAGACAAGCGATGAAGATCAGCGCCGCCAGCAGGAAGCTGCCCGCCCCGCCGAAGGTGTGCTGCACGTAGGAGTGCAGAATGGCCGCGCCGTTGGCGGACTGGTCCACGAGAGTGGCGCTGTCAGAACCCAGACGGAACAACGCCAGGTACAGCAGCGTCAGGCCAACGCCTGCCATCAGGCCAGCCCAGACGGTGTAGCGGGTCAACAGACGCGCTTCGCTGACGCCGCGGGAGCGTGCCGCATTGACAATCACGATCCCGAACACCATCGCGCCGAGGGTATCCATGGTCAGGTAGCCGTTGACGAAGCCATTGGAGAATGGCGCCGTACGATACGCTTCCAGCGCGTCGCTGATCGGGCCCGCTGGCCAGATGATGGCCGCGACCGCCAGCACAATCAGGGCGATAATTTTCAGCGGCGCAAGGAAGTTGCCCACGGTGTCCAGCAGTTTGCCCGGATAGAGGGAGACCAGAATCACCAGCGCGAAATAGATAACGCTGTAGATCAGCAGCGGCAGCGGGCCGTCGCCGGTCAGCGGCGCAATACCGACCTCAAAGGAGACGGTCGCGGTGCGCGGGGTCGCGAACAGCGGTCCCACCGCGAGATAACACACCACCGCCAGCAGGATACCCGCCACTTTACCAATCGGGGTGCTCAGGCTTTCAACGCCGCCGCCGACTTTCGCCAGCGCCACCACCGTCAGCACCGGCAGACCCACCGCAGTGATCAGGAAGCCGATCGCCGCTGTCCAGACGTGCTCGCCCGCCTGTAAGCCAACCATCGGAGGGAAAATTATGTTGCCTGCGCCAACAAACAACGCGAAGGTCATAAAGCCCAACGCTATGATGTCGCGAGATTTTAACTGATGGGTCATAAATTCATTACTGCCTGTGGATGTGGTGTTGTAAAAAATGGAAAAATACCGCGCTCCCCTCTCAGGGACGATACAGCGGCCATTGCCGGTAAACTCAGCGAGATATGCTCCCGAAGCGGCGTGGGAAAGAATTGTTTTTGGTATTACCACGCAAAAGCAGTCTGTCATCGACTGCGCAGGCGCAATTTAAACGCTTATAACGTTTTAAAGCAAGGCACGATCGCAAAAGCAGATGATTATGCTGGTTATCAGTTTCACACCAGAATCATTTACCATATTGATGGAAAACCCGTGGCTTATCATGCGAACAAAAAAGCAGCACGCGTTCATTAAATAGGCGAGGAAAAAAGGGATGCCAACGAAAATGACCAGCCGGGGCTGGTCATTGGCAAGATAAGCTGACAGCACGCCGATCAGGCGTCGTTTCTGGCAATTAATCGTTCCGGGAGCAGGAAGCTAAAACGGGTTCCCTTGCCCACCGTGCTGTCGATCTCCAGCCGGCTGTCATGATGGTTGACCGCGTGTTTGACGATCGCCAGTCCCAGGCCGCTGCCCCCCGTTTGCCGGGAGCGAGCTTTATCCACCCGATAAAAACGCTCGGTCAGACGGGGAATATGCTCTGGCGCAATGCCTGGCCCATTATCCTCGACGCTGAACAGCGCCCCCTGCGGGGTCCGCTGCCAGCTGACGCGAATTTCGGTCCCCGGCGGGGTGTGGTTCACCGCGTTATAGACCAGATTGGAAATGGCGCTGCGCAGTTGCTCCTCATTACCCAGCACCTTGAGCTGCTCGTCAACGGTGAAGATCAGCGTCTGTTTCTCCTGGCTGAGAGTTTGCGCCTCGCGCTCCACCACCCGCAGCATCATCGGCACGTCGATGCGGTCATTCATCGCCAGCGCCGGCGCGGCTTCAATGCGCGACAGCGTCAGCAACTGCTTCACCAGCCCTTCCATACGCTGAGTTTGCTCTCGCATGGTGTGCAGGGCTTTTTCCCGCGTCGCCCCCTCCAGTACCTGCTCCTGCATCATCTCCAGATAGCCCTGCAGCACCGTCAGCGGGGTGCGCAGTTCATGGCTGACGTTGGCGAAAAAGTTCCGCCGCGCCCCTTCCAGCTGATGCATCTGCGTCACGTCGCGCGCCACCATCAGCCACTGCTTATCGGTGTAAGGCATCACGCGAATTTCCAGATGGCGAGCGTTATTCAGCACCAGGTTGAGTGGCTTAGAAAAATCACGCTGTTTCAGATAGTTGGCGAACTCGGGATAACGCAGGAGGTTGAGAATATTTTGGCCACTGTCGTCCGGCCAGCGCAGGTTTAAAATCTGCTGCGCCAGGCCATTACACCAGAAAATGGCCCCCTCTTCCGTGGTCAGTACAACCGCATCCGGCAGCGATTCCGCCCCGCTGCGAAAGCGTTTAATCAGGCTTCCCAGCTCGCGTCGACGCTTTTTATTACGCATCTGCATCTGATGCAGACCATACAGCAGCGGCTCCCAGCTGCCGCGTCCAGGCGGAGGAGTCATGCTCCGATCCACCCACAACCACCACGACAGGCGCATCAAATTCCAGAAATGCCAGATCAGCAAACCGGTCACTGCCGCCAGTAAAAACCACGGCAGATGACCCACAAACGCCCCCAGAATCAGGGCCGGAATACACGCTAAAAAGAGCTCCAGCGCCAGCCTTTTCCATGACAGCCGTTCCAGCACGGGTCACACTCCTGTCAAAATTCAGAAACGGGCGGAGAAACGATACCCCGTGCCGCGAACCGTTTGCACCATGCGATCATGGCCACTGTGTTCCAGCGCTTTGCGCAGGCGGCGAATATGGACGTCCACCGTGCGGTCTTCCACATAGACGTTGGTTCCCCAGACGTGGTTCAGCAACTGCTCGCGGCTGTACACTCGCTCAGGATGGGTCATAAAGAAGTGCAATAATTTAAATTCCGTCGGCCCCATGTCCAGCGGACTGTCGCCGGTCATCACCCGATGCGACGAAGGGTCGAGGCTCAGACCCTGCATTTCGATCACCTCTTCCACCGCCATCGGCGAAATACGGCGCATCACCGCTTTGATTCGCGCCACCAGCTCTTTCGGTGAGAAAGGCTTGGTAATGTAGTCGTCCGCGCCGGTCTCCAGGCCGCGAACACGATCCTCTTCTTCTCCACGCGCGGTCAGCATCACAACCGGGATATCCCGCGTCATCGCCTCGCGCTTGAGCAGCTTAATAAACTGCAGCCCCGAACCACCCGGCAGCATCCAGTCAAGGAGAATCAAATCAGGCCAGGGTTCATTGAGTTGATTCACCGCGCTGTCATAATCTTCCGCCTCGACGGGCTGAAAGCCATTTTGCTCCAGAACAAAGCAGACCATTTCGCGGATTGGAGCTTCATCTTCAACGACCAGAATTCTTCTCGCCATTATTTACCCTGTGTTTTTTAGCCATCAGTATAGAAGTGCGGCGTCATTATGCGTCACTTTTGTGACAGATTTATGAAAAAAATGACGGTCTGATGATCGGGTAATTTGAAGCATGACGCGGACTTACCCCGCGCCGACAAATGATATACTGCCGCCCATGCTTTTTTCGCTAGGGAAGATTTATGCGCCTCCTTCACACCTCCGACTGGCATTTGGGCCAGAATTTTTACAGCAAAAGCCGCGCGGCAGAACACGACGCTTTTCTTACCTGGCTGCTGGCCCGCGCGCAGGAGCATGAAGTCGACGCCATTATCGTGGCTGGCGATATTTTTGATACCGGCTCGCCGCCGAGCTATGCCCGCGAGCTGTATAACCGTTTTGTCGTCCAGTTGCAGCAGACCGGCTGTCGCCTGGTGGTGCTGGCGGGCAATCACGATTCAGTGGCGATGCTCAATGAGTCCCGCGATATTCTCGCCTTTTTGCACACCACCGTGGTGGCGAACGCCGGCTACGCGCCCATTGAGCTGCCGTTGCGCGACGGCACCCCTGGCGCCATCTTTTGCCCGGTGCCGTTTTTACGCCCCCGCGAGCTGGTTACCAGTCAGGCCGGCCACTCCGGTCGGGAAAAACAGCAACAGCTACTGCACGCCATCAGCGACTATTATCAGGAGCAGTATCAGCAGGCCTGCGCGCTGCGCGGCGATCGGCCGCTGCCCATCATTGCCAGCGGCCACCTGACCACCGTCGGCGCCAGCAAAAGCGATGCCGTCCGCGACATTTACATCGGCACGCTGGATGCCTTTCCGGCGCAACACTTCCCGCCTGCCGACTACATTGCGCTGGGCCATATTCATCGGGCGCAGGTGGTCGGTGGCTGCGAGCACATCCGCTACAGCGGCTCGCCGCTGCCGCTGAGCTTCGATGAAACCGGCAAAGCCAAATCGGTGCACCTGGTGAGTTTTAACGACGGGCGCCTCAGCGCCGTGGAAACCCTGGAGGTGCCCGTGACCCAGCCGCTGGCAGTGATCAAAGGCGATCTGGCCGCCATCACCGCCCAGCTGGAGCAGTGGCGCGGCGTCGAGCAGGACCCGCCGGTGTGGCTGGATATCGAAATCACCACCGAGGACTACCTGCACGATATTCAGCGTCATATTCAGGCGCTGACGGAGGATCTGCCGGTGGAAGTGTTGCTGGTACGCCGCAGCCGCGAGCAGCGCGAGAAAATATTGCTCAACGCCCAGCGGGAGACCCTCAGCGAACTGAAGGTGGAAGAGGTGTTCGAGCGCCGGCTGGCGCTGACCGAGATTGACGATGACAAGCGCGCCCGGCTGCACGAGCTGTTCACCCATACGCTGCATACGCTCACCGCGGAGGACGAAAACGCATGAAAATCCTCAGTCTGCGTCTGAAAAACCTCAACTCCCTGAAGGGTGAATGGAAGATAGACTTTACCGCCGAGCCGTTCGTCAGCAACGGCCTGTTCGCCATTACCGGCGCCACCGGCGCCGGCAAAACCACCCTGCTCGATGCCATTTGCCTGGCGCTTTATCACGAGACGCCGCGCCTGAATAAAGTTTCCCAGTCGCAAAATGACCTGATGACCCGCGATACCGCCGAATGTCTGGCGGAAGTCGAGTTTGAAGTCAAAGGCACCGCCTACCGCGCTTTCTGGAGCCAGAACCGGGCACGCAACCAACCGGATGGCAATCTGCAGGCGCCCCGCGTCGAGCTGGCACGCTGCGCCGACGGCAAAATCCTCGCCGATAAGGTCTCGGACAAACTGGAGCAAACCGCGACGCTCACCGGGCTCGACTATGGCCGTTTCACCCGCTCGATGCTGCTTTCCCAGGGACAATTTGCCGCCTTCCTGAACGCGAAGCCGAGCGATCGCGCGGAGCTGCTGGAGGAGCTGACCGGCACGGAAATCTACGGCCAGATTTCGGCCATGGTCTACGAACAGCACAAAGCTGCTCGCCACGCGCTGGAGAAGTTCGAAGCCCAGGCGGCGGGCATCGTTCTGCTGACGGAAGCGCAGCAGCAGGCGCTGCATGAAAGTTTGCAGGTACTCACTGACGAAGAAAAAACCCTGCTAACGCAGCAGCAAAACCAGCAACAGCAGCTTCAGTGGCTGACGCGCTGCGACGAGCTGGCGCAGCAGCACCAGCAGGCGGTTAGCCGGCAGCAGCAGGCCCGCCAGGCGCTGACCGACGCCGCCCCGGCGCTGGCGAAGCTTGAGCTGGCCCAGCCGGCCGCCCAACTTCGCCCCCTGTGGGAGCGTCAGCAGGAACAGGTGGCAGGTCTGGCGCAAACCCGGCAACGGATCAACGAAGTAAATGCTCGCTTACTTGCCTGCACCGCGCAGCGCGCGCGCATCCGCCGCAGCGCCCTGCACGCTCAGCAGCAGCGTCAGGCTGAACTGACGGACCTGGCGCAGTGGCTGGCGGCCCATGACCGATTCCGCTTATGGGGCCAGGAGATTGCCGGCTGGCGGGCGCAATTCTCGCAACTGACGCGCGATAAACAGCAGCTAACGGCTCAGACCACCCGCCTGGCCGCGCTGCGCCAGAAACTCAGCGCTCTGCCGGCCAGCTCCCTGTCATTGTCCGCAGAGGAAGTCGCGGCGGCGATGGCGCAGCAAACACAATCGCGGCCGCTGCGCCAGCGGCTGCTCTCCCTGCATGAACAGCATCAGCAGTTGCACAAACGCCTGCGGCAGAGCGCCGAGAACATCCAGCAGGCGCAAACGGAGCAGGCAAAACTCAATGCCACCCTGACGCAACGTCGGGAGCAATATAAAGACAAAAACCAGCACTATCTCGACCTGAAGGCGCTCTGCCAGCGGGAAGAAACGATTAAAGATCTGGAAGGTTACCGCGCCCGGCTTGAGGCGGGGAAGCCCTGCCCGCTGTGCGGATCCTGTGAACATCCGGCGATTGAGCAATACGCCTCCCTAACGGTCACGGATAATCAGCGCCGCCGCGACGCGCTGGAAAAAGAGGTCGCCGCGCTGAAAGAAGAAGGTCTGCTGGTCCTCGGGCAGGTCAACGCCCTGACGCAGCAGCTCCAGCGTGAGACCGAAGCGGCCCGGCGGCTCACAGAGGAAGAGCAAGCGCTCACTAAAGCGTGGCAGGAAACCTGCGCCGCTCTGCAGGTCACGCGGGATATTGCGCAAGAGATAAACGACTGGATGCAGGAGCAGGAGCGCTACGAGCAGCAGCTCTATCAGCTCAGCCAGCGTCTGATGTTACAGAGCCAGCTCAACGACCAGCAAGCGCTGGAGCGCCAGGCTCACCAGCAGCTGGAGACCACGCGCCAGGGGCTGGAGAACGCCCTGCAGACGCTGTCGCTCAGCCTGCCGGAAGAAGGCGCAGAAGCCGCCTGGCTGCACGCTCGCGAAAGCGAATTTGCCCGGTGGCAGGCGCAACAGACGCGGCATGGCGTGCTCCAGGAGCAGATCGCCGCCCTGAAACCGCTGCTCGATACGCTGCCGCCCGGCGATGAGGATGACGCGGAGGCTGAGCCGGTGATCCCGGACAACTGGCGCGAAATCCACGAGGAATGCCTGTCGCTGCACAGCCAGCTTGTCGCCCAGCAGCAACTGGAGACCGAAGAAACGGCGCGCGTACATCAGTCACAGACGCAATTCACGACTGCCCTGGCCGCCAGCCGCTTCAACGATCGGGAGGCGTTCCTCGCCGCACTGCTGGATGACGAGACCGCCCAGCGGCTGACGCAGTTAAAACAGTCGCTTGAGCAGCAGCTTCAGCAAGCGACGGTGCTCTGCGAGCAGGCGACTCAGCAGCAACAGGCGCATCTGGCGCTGCGGCCGCAAGGATCAGACGCGGACGGCCCCACCCTGCAAACGCAGCTGCACGCCCTGGCCCAGCGGCTGCGGGACAACACGACCCGTCAGGGTGAGATCCGCCAGCAGCTCAGGCAGGATAATGAAAGCCGCCAGCAGCAGCAGGCGCTGGGGCAGCAGATTGCAGAGGCGGCGCAGCTGGCGGACGACTGGGGCTATCTGAATTCGCTGATCGGCTCCAGCACCGGCGACCGGTTCCGCAAATTCGCCCAGGGGCTGACGCTGGATAATCTGGTCTGGCTGGCAAACCAGCAGCTCAACCGCCTGCACGGCCGCTATCTGCTGCAACGCAAGGCCAGCGAGGCGCTGGAGCTGGAGGTGGTCGATACCTGGCAGGCCGACGCCGTGCGCGACACCCGCACTCTCTCCGGCGGCGAAAGTTTCCTCGTCAGCCTGGCGCTGGCCCTGGCGCTGTCAGACCTGGTGAGCCATAAGACACGGATTGACTCCCTGTTTCTCGATGAAGGCTTTGGCACCCTCGACAGCGAAACGCTGGATACGGCGCTGGACGCCCTGGATGCCCTTAACGCCAGCGGCAAAATTATCGGGGTGATCAGTCACGTGGAGGCAATGAAGGAACGTATTCCGGTGCAGATCAAAGTGAAGAAGATAAATGGCCTGGGCTACAGTCGGCTGGACAGAGTGTTTGCGGTGGAGTGAGGTCTGAATTATGGCGATGTCCCCTCACCCTAACCCTCTCCCGGAGGGAGAGGGAACCGTCCGGCGCCGGTCTGTAATTTCGCACGCTATTGCGATTCCCCCTCTCCCTGCAGGGTGAGGGGTTCCCGGCCACTGCCTCAACCACCCGCACCGTACCGCTTTTCTCCCTCTCCCTGCGGGGAGAGGGCCGGGGTGAGGGGGAGCGGTTCAGGTCCCCTGGAGCGGCCATAGCCAGGCCGCGCCGCGTACTCCGCTGGAGTCACCGTGCAACGCTTTGCGGATCGGCGTTTCACACTCGCCGCCGAAGACCCACTGCTTCACCAGGTCCGGTACCGTTTGATACAGACGCTCGACGTTGCTCATCCCGCCGCCCAGCACGATAACGTCCGGGTCGAGGATATTCACCACGTGGGCCAGCGATTTCGCCAGCCGCTGTTCATAGCGGCTCAGCGCCAGTTCGGCCTTTTCGTCACCTTCGCCCACCAGACGCATAATCTCGCTGCCAGTTAACCCCTTGCCGCTCAGCCGCTGGTAGTCGGTGGCAAAGCCGGTGCCGGAGATAAAGGTTTCGATACATCCCTGTTTACCGCAGTAGCAGGGCACTTCGGCGCGATAGCGCAGCTCATCGTCGTTCATCCACGGCAGCGGGTTATGCCCCCACTCGCCGGCGTTACCGTTGCCGCCGATATGCGCCCGCCCGTTGAGCGACACCCCGGCGCCGCAGCCGGTGCCGATAATCACCGCAAACACCGTTTGCGCCCCCGCCGCCGCGCCGTCCACCGCCTCCGACACCGCCAGACAGTTGGCGTCGTTGGCCAGCCGGACTTCACGCTCAAGGCGCAGGCTGAGATCCTTATCAAAGGGCTGGCCGTTGAGCCAGGTCGAGTTGGCGTTTTTCACCACCCCGGTATAGGGCGAAATTGTGCCAGGAATGCCCATCCCCACGGTACCCTGCTGCCCGGTCGCCTGCTCGGCCATCGCTACCAGGGTGGCGATAGTCTCGATGGTTTGCCGGTAGTCCTCACGCGGCGTGGGTAACCGGTGGCGAAACAGCTGCTCTCCCTGGTCGCTCAGGGCTATCACTTCGGTTTTTGTTCCACCTAAATCAATACCAATACGCACGCTCAGCTCCTCACCCCGATTAACAATGCAAGCATAGCGACAATTCGCTATCATGCCCGCCTGATTTAACGACAAAGCCGTGGAAATTATCATGCTGTGGTTCAAAAATTTAATGGTTTACCGTCTCAGCCGCGATATCGAATTGCGCGCCGAGGAGATGGAAAAACAGCTGGCCGAGCTGACATTTACCCCGTGTGGCAGCCAGGATATGGCGAAAACCGGTTGGGTGTCGCCGATGGGATCGCACAGCGACGCGCTGACGCATACGGCAAACGGCCAGATCATTATCTGCGCGCGTAAAGAAGAAAAGATCCTGCCGTCGCCGGTGATCAAGCAGGCGCTGGAGGCGAAGATCCAGAAGCTGGAAGCCGATCAGGGCCGCAAGCTGAAGAAGACCGAGAAAGATTCCCTGAAAGATGAAGTGTTGCACTCGCTGCTGCCGCGCGCCTTCAGCCGCTTCAGCCAGACGATGATGTGGATCGATACCGTTAACGGCCTGATCATGGTGGACTGCGCCAGCGCGAAGAAAGCGGAAGACACGCTGGCCCTGCTGCGTAAAACCCTCGGTTCACTGCCGGTGGTGCCGCTGACCCTGGAGAATCCGATTGAGCTGACGCTGACCGAGTGGGTCCGCTCCGGCACCGTGGCGCAGGGCTTCCAGCTGCTGGATGAAGCCGAGCTGAAAGCGATGCTGGAAGATGGCGGCGTGATCCGCGCCAAGAAACAGGATCTGGTAAGTGACGAAATCGCCGTGCACATTGAGGCCGGGAAGGTCGTCACCAAGCTGGCGCTGGACTGGCAGCAGCGTATTCAGTTTGTGATCTGCGACGATGCGTCAATTAAGCGCCTCAAGTTCTGCGATGAATTACGTGACCAAAACGAAGATATCGATCGGGAAGATTTCGCCCAGCGCTTTGACGCCGACTTTATCTTAATGACCGGCGAGCTGGCTGCCCTGATCCAAAGCCTGGTAGAAGGGCTCGGCGGCGAAGCGCAGCGCTAAGCGCCGCTTTCCTTCCTGCCAGGCAGGAAGGAAAAAACAACCCGGCGGCAGGCGCCGGGTGTCACTCTGGCTTACAGATAGCGGCACAGATAAGAGGTTGGCTCAGCCACCTGCAGATGAAATTCGCTGTTGCCTGGCACATTGAAAACTTCGCCGGCGGCGTAAACTTTCCACTCAGTCTCACCCGGCAGCAGGACATTCAGCGCCCCGCTGACCACCGTCATCTCTTCCGGCTGCGCCGTACCAAAGGTGTATTCCCCTTCCGCCATCACGCCAACGCTGGCGCGACCGGTACTGCTGCTGGTGAAGCCAATGGATTTCACTTTTCCGTCAAAGTATTCATTGCTTTGAAGCATAAACAAGCCCTTCTGATCGTCGGTTAAAGGCTCAATATAGGGGGCGCTCCTTGCCCCTGTCACGTGAAATTAACACATTAGACCAATAGTTCTGCCGCCAGTCGGGAAACCAGCACATTCGACAGCAAAACCGGGACGTCCAGGGCTTTTTGTAACACATCGCGGTGATGCTGATAGTAACCGAGACAGTCGAGCACCAGCACGTCGGCGCCCTGCTCCAGCAGCGTTTTGCCGGCGCTTAATAACTCACTGTCGCTGCCGGTAAAAGGGTTGGCCAGCGCGTAGTACGGCGACTTTTCCAGCGAGAGCCACTTTTGCCGCTGCATAGGCATGA
This sequence comes from Klebsiella sp. GL120222-02, assembly GCF_003097195.1. Classification (NCBI taxonomy): domain Bacteria; kingdom Pseudomonadati; phylum Pseudomonadota; class Gammaproteobacteria; order Enterobacterales; family Enterobacteriaceae; genus Klebsiella; species Klebsiella sp. GL120222-02. Next base: position 122,017 of record NZ_QEQO01000004.1, on the reverse strand, counting down.
TCTCTTCCACCGGCACGATCACCCCCACCTGATGCCCATCGACGATCGACGCCACCAGCGGCGGGATGATCCGCTGCGGCTCAAGAAGGATCGCATGGTGGGTTGTAAAACCGCTTAACTGTTCGGAGCTAAGCAACAGGATCACATCATAGTTCTGCCGATCCAGCATCGCGATCACGCTGCGGATATCGCGTTCAATTTTCTGCCGCGATACCATCACCAGCTGGTTATCATTGAGCAAGGTCAGCAGGCCCTGCTCGCCGTCACCCACCGCGTACTCTTTGGTTACCTCAGCATGTGTCATATCGCCCAGCAAACTAATGTGGGTGATCTGTTCTTCCCTGATATGTTCGGTCAGGAGCGGCAACACTCCCGCCAGCGGCACAATGCCGATGGTCAAAATTGCCATCGTTGCACTACTCATATCATGTACCTTTTCACTACCACTGCTTCAAGACAGACTTACCACACACGGCATCCGCCCCCTGGTGAGTAAAAATCAACCGTCGAGAAGCGTAGCAGTTCCGCGCCGCGGTTGAATGTAAAGATTGCCGGGCGACAGCGGCGTGCCTGAAAAATCCGTGTGTTAGATATTCATTAGTACGACTGATAAATAAAAAATGTGAGATACGCCCGATATTGCCAGTATGGCCGGCAATCCGGGCTCAGGGGTTACGACTTATCAGGATCTTCATAGCGCCGCTTGGCATCCACGGCTTCCTGCTCGGTAGGATGTTCGCTGATCAGCGAATTGGGTTCAGGATAATCCGCGCGGAGTTGATACCAGGTGACGGTCTGACCCTGCGGGCCTTTCTCTACCGCAACCACGCGCGCTTCTCTCGGATATGGGGGCCTGTTTGGCATAGTTCTTCCTTCTTCTGGTATCAGAACTATCAAGTATAGGCGCCCCTCGCCGCCTTAATGTAAGTAAATTCTTAACTTACCGGGGTTGCCGTCGCGCCGCACAGCATGGTCATAATCTGCTCCACCACCCGATCCGGGGAGGCCGTGGCATCGACAATATGATGGGCGGCATCACGGTATAAGGCTTCGCGCTGCGCCAACACCTCGCCCACTTCCTCACGTACCGGCTTACCGGTAAGCGTCGGCCGCTGTTCGGCTTTTGGGTAGGCCTCCAGACGATCAATGAGCGCCGACACCGAGGCCTGCAGATAGATCACCACGCCGTTTTCCCGCATAAACTGGCGATTACCTTCCGCCAGCACAATACCGCCGCCGGTGGCGATCACCGTATTCGGCAGAGTCACGGCCTTCAGCGACAGGGTCTCCAGTTCGCGAAAACGCGCCCACCCTTCTGCCTGCACGATCTCTGCCACCGTCCGCTGCTCATGGGCCTGCAGCCGATGATCGGTATCGGAGAACTGAAAATGCCGCGCTCGCGCCAGCGCATGACCGACGGTGGTTTTACCGCAGCCGCGTGGCCCGATGAGAAAGATTGGCTGTGTCATGACCGAAGACCCCCTGGTTCCGCCTGTCGTAAAATATGAAAACGAAAGAACGTATTATCGCTGTTTGTTCCGTAACGTAGTCGTAAACAAAACGTTACACAACTTCTTTACACCCCATCACCACAGTGACAAAAGGGGTTCTTGATGTAAACTTATCATTGCATTAAGTGTTTAACCAGCTTTACTTTCGGCTGGGCGTTATTTTTTATCCAACGCTGGCGTAAACGGTAACACATTTATGCATAGCTTTACGAAGCAACATATTTACAACATCGTGTTTCAGACGCACCCTGATGCCTATTCGACAGTGTGACAGAGGAATGTAACATGCAATCTGAAGAACAACGCCTTATTGATGGACTGTTTTCCCGGCTAAAAGAGGCTGAGGCGCACAGTGCATCGCGCGATACCAGCGCCGAGGAGCGGATTGCCCAACATGTAAGCGCGCAGCCGGCGGCCCCCTACTATATGGCGCAAACCATTCTTATCCAGGAAGCCGCGATTAAACAGCTTAACGATCGCATCCAGGCGCTGGAGAGCCAGGTCAGCCAGCTGCAGGCGGCGAAGCCCAGCAGCGGCGGATTCCTCTCCGGCCTGTTTGGCGGTGGCGGCTCGTCACGCGGCTCTGACCCCATCCCGGGCGCGGAGCAATACGGTCGCCCGCAGGCCAGCGCCCAGCCGCAGTATGCCCCGCCGCAACAGCAACAGAACTATGCCCCGCAGGCAGCGGCACGCGGCGGCGGCTTTATGGCAGGCGCGCTGCAAACGGCCGCAGGCGTAGCGGGCGGCGTGGTGCTGGGCAATATGCTGACCAACATGTTCAGCGGCTCGCACCCGCAGGAGATTGTCAATATCATCGAAGAGCAGCCGCAGCCTGCTGCCGCCGCCGCGCAGGACGCCACCGCGGGTGACGATCCGTTCCGCCAGGGAGACGATCAGTTCCTTGCCGACAACACCTGGAACGACGACTTCGACGCCGGCTTTGGCGACGATGATATTGGCAGCGACGACGATAGCTGGGTTTAACCCTGCTGACGCTTAACCGCCAGCAACCACTTCTCCAGCTCGGCAGCAAACTGTTGCCGGTCGCGCTGCGATAAACTATCCGGGCCGCCGGTCTGCACGCCGCTGGCCCGCAATGTCTCCATAAAATCCCGCATCGTCAGGCGCTCGCGGATCGTCGCCTCACTGTAGCGTTCCCCGCGCGGATTCAGCGCCGCCCCGCCCTTCGCCAGCACCTCTGCCGCCAGCGGGATGTCGGCGGTGATGACTAAATCTCCCGCCGCGCACTGGCGAACGATTTCGTTATCCGCCACGTCAAAACCTTGCTCAACCCGCAAAGTGCGGATGAAACGCGACGGCGGCACGCGCAGCGGCTGATTCGCCACCAGCGTCACCGGGGTCTGGGTACGCTCTGCCGCGCGGAACAAAATCTCTTTAATCACGTTCGGACACGCGTCCGCATCTACCCAAATAGCCATGCCAGCTCCTGTTACCTGCAATAAGTGACGCCAATGTTACCTGCTTTTCTCCCCCATGAAAGCGCCAGGATGGTAAGCTAATCAGATCGTAACGAAAAAAGCAGAGGGGAATGGTGATGGATAAGAAAATTGGCTTTATCGGCTGCGGCAATATGGGTAAGGCCATTCTGGGTGGACTGATCGCCAGCGGCCAGGTACAGCCGGGACAAATCTGGGTCTACACCCCGTCGCCGGATAAGGTTGCGGCTCTGCGCGACCAGTATGGCATCAACGCCGCCGGGAGCGCTCAGGAAGTGGCGCAGATTGCCGATATCGTCTTCGGCGCGGTTAAGCCGGGGATCATGACCAAAGTGCTGGGCGACGTCGCCTCAAGCCTGAATAAAGAGTCGCTGGTGGTCTCCATCGCCGCCGGGGTCACGCTTGAGCAACTGGCGCGCGCCCTCGGTCACGATCGCAAAATTATTCGCGCGATGCCCAATACGCCGTCACTGGTCAACGCCGGTATGACCTCCGTCACGCCTAACGCGCTGGTGAGCAGCGAAGATGTGGCCGAAGTGCTGACCATTTTCCGCTGCTTTGGCCAGGCGGAACAAATTGCCGAGCCGATGATCCATCCGGTGGTGGGCGTGAGCGGCTCCGCGCCGGCCTATGTCTTTATGTTTATCGAAGCGATGGCCGATGCCGCCGTCCTCGGCGGCATGCCGCGCGCCCAGGCCTATAAATTCGCCGCCCAGGCGGTAATGGGCTCCGCCAAAATGGTGCTGGAGAGCGGCGAGCATCCGGGGGCGCTGAAAGATATGGTCTGCTCGCCTGGCGGGACCACCATCGAAGCCGTCCGCGTACTGGAAGAGAAAGGGTTCCGCTCCGCGGTGATCGAAGCCATCACCCAGTGTATGGAGAAATCAGAGAAACTGAGCCGCTCCTGAGCCTGAGAGGGTAGGCAGCAATGCCCTGAGTGTTCAAAGAAGAAGGGAGCGGATAAGCGCTCCCTTTTTTTCAGGCTTTCTTCAGGCAGGTACTCATGAAGGTACTGCGTTCATCACCCTTCAACGATTTTGCCGAGGCCGCTTTGTTGCAGTCGCTCATCTTCTGCTGCTGAGGGGTGAGCGCTTTTCCTTGCGACGTAGTGGTCTCTTTTTTCAGGCACTGGCTCATAAACGTTTTGCGCTCATCTCCTTTCAGCGCTTTGGCTGACGCTTGCTGATTGCAGTCCGTCATCTTTTGCTGCTGTGGAGTGGGCGTTTTTTCTGCCGCGCCAACCGCGCTGATAAAGATCAAGCCAAACAGTAGAGTCATTAGTAAGGTTATTTTCATCGCACCATCCTTCTGTGAGTGGATCGTTGTAAGTCTGGACGCAGATAGAAAAAAAACCAGCCGGTGACGCGATTTCGCCACCGGCAGCGACTTATTTCAGACTCAGGGCGGCTTTCATGGTCGAGAACAGGTCGGTCTGGTCGGTCAGGCCGACGACGTTAGCCGCGTGTGGACCGTAGGCCGCAATGCGCAGCTGGGTGCCGGTATGCTCCATCGACTCTTCCTCAGAGTTGCCGTAGCTCATGACCATCACTGCGCCATCGTGGGTATTCAGAGCCTGGGTCAGTCCCGGGGCTTTGCTGTCCGCCGGAATGATCTGGCTGGCGTGCGCATGGTCGGCGGTGACGATCACCAGGGTATTGCCGTCTTTTCGCGCAAACTCCAGCGCCTTCTGCACCGCTTCGTCGAGGTCTACGGTTTCGCCGATCTGGCCACACGGATTCGCCGCATGATCCTGTTTATCGATGGAAGCGCCTTCCACCTGCAGGAAGAAACCTTTCTCGTTGCGGCTCAGCAGGTCAATCGCTTTCTCCGTCATCTGCGCCAGCGTCGGCACCGAGGCGTCGCGTTTCGGGTTTGGCGTACAGGTCACCGGCGCCTTATCGATATTGCCGTGATAAGACGCCTTCGGCCCTTCCCAGCGAACCGGCATATTGCCATCGGCGAAGAGTCCCAGCAGCGGCTTAGCCTGACTGGCGTCAGTCGCGGCGGCAAGGGAAGCCGCGTCGGTCACAATCTGGTAGCCGCGCGCTTCCGCCTGCTCGCGCAGGGTTTTGCCCTGCCACTCGCCCGCCGTCGCCGTTTCGGCAAAGGTCTTCGCCCCGCCGCCTAAGGTGACATCCGGCCGGGCGTTCAGCAGCTGTTCGGTAATGGAGCCTTTGCCCCCTTTCTCCAGCGCATTGCTGGGGCATTTTTCACTGGTGACCGTGGGGCCGTAACATTTACGCGATGTCACATGCGCCACCAGCGCTGCGGGGGTGGCGTCCTGCAGCTCGGCGGTGGAAACGTTGCCGGTGGCCAGCCCCGCCGCTTTCGCCAGCTCGAGGATGGTCTGATGCGCGTTCTCATGAATATCGACGCCCAGCGCGCCGTTATAGGTCTTGACGCCGGTGGTCCAGGCGGTGGCGGACGCCGCCGAGTCGGTCACGTAGTCCGGTTTCCCGGTTTTTTTATCCAGCGAATAGTGCGTGTACTGCCCGGTTAACGGCAAGGCGTCAATCCCTTTAAAGAAACCGCCCGCCCCTTGCGCATAATTTCGCGCAGCGGTAATTTCCGAATCACCCATGCCATCGCCAATCAGCAAAATAACGTTTTTAGCCGGCTTATTGATTAACGAGGCGCGCAGCGCTTCGGTTTGATCGCCGGTTAAACGACGCGCGCCGCCGGGAGTGGTGATATCTCCCTGCGCAGCGCGATTTTCCAGAACCGGCGCAGCAGTCGTTTCTGCATGAATAACCGGCGAGCCCAGCAGAGGAACCAGGGCAATAAACAGGGCGCTTAATTTCACTTTTGTCATCTCCATGTAAAAAATACTTAAAAAAAACAAAACGAGGGAGACTTTATAAAAGGGAGATGACAGAAAAATGACGGCATCCTTGTCGTGTCACAAAGACTAGCTACGAGGATGCCGCAACAGCTTCTTTAGATATTGCTGCAGCAGCATCGCATCCTGGTCGTTGACCGGCGGACAGGGCGTCACCTGGTCAATCGCCTGTTCTATATCCTGAATCAATGCCTGCTGGGCATCATGCTCCATATGGCGCAATAATGCGGTGACCACGATCTCCAGCGCTTCAACCTGCACCGTCAGTTCCTTTGCTTCTTCTTCCTTTTGCGCCAGTTTAACCAGTAACTCAGCAATGAGATTCTTCATAGCACCAGTTCCTTATGCGAGGCCTGTTTTTGATTGGGATGTCATACCCGATGACGGACCTCAGAATTACTTAAAATAAGAATCATCGCAACACCCAATATACAGCGAAACGTTTTACCACAACAAAATACCACTATAAATAGTATTGTTTAATCATGGTCGGGGATGGTTATAACCAGATGGTGCAGGAAATAATAAAATGGAATAGCGCTCACGGCATGGCGATAACAAAAAGTAATGGTAAATGTACCGACGGTGAATAACGCTGACGGTATCGCGATAAATACCGTCAGCAGAGGTTCAGGCGTTAGCCCGGCGGGTGCGGCGCAGCATCCATGCCAGCTGCCAGAGGTTAATGAAAACGATAATGGCGGTAGCAATAAACACCCAGCGGAAGCCGGCCATCGCCGATACAGAGGCGCCAATCAGCGGCCCGGCGACGTTGCCCAGATACATAAACGACTGGTTATAGCCAAAGATGCGTCCGGTGACGCTGTCGCTGCTGTATTTCAGCAATAAAGTCTGCACCGCCGGGAGCATCGCGCCATCGGCAAAGCCGAGCAGGAAACGCAGCGTACCCAATTGCAGCGGGGTGGTGACAAAAGACATGGCGAAAAACATCACCACTGCGCAGCAGAGCGTCGCGAGCAGGATCCGCGAGGTACCGATGCGATCGCCTAACTTACCCAGCCGTGGCGCAGAAATCAGCGCCGACACGCCAGGCACCGCGGCGATCATCCCGGCCAGAAAGGCGATATTGTTGCTGTCCGGCGCCATCGACTTGATAAACAGCGCCAGGATCGGGCCAATTGAGCCGTTGCACAACTGGATCACCAGGGTGGTGAAGAACAGGCTGATCACCAACCCCGGATAGGGTAAAGAGGCAAGGACTTGTTTTCCGGTGAGGCGCTCGCTTTTACTGACCTGAGGGCGCCCTCCCTCTTTGATCAGAAACAGGGTCACCAGAAAACTGATGGTCAGCAGGATCGCCGTAATAAAAAAGACCATCCGCAGCCCGACGTGGTCCGCCAGGAAGCCGCCCAGCAGCGGGCCGCCGATCACGCCGCTGATTTGCGCGGTTGATAGCGTGCTCAGCGCCCAGCCGCTGCGCTCGCGCGGCACCTGGGAGGCCACCAGCGCCATGGCGTTGGGGATATAACCGGAGGTTAAGCCCATGATCGCCCGCAGGATAAACAGCTGCCAGACGTTAGTGGCGAAGGCCTGCAGTAAAATAGCAATCGCCATCCCCAGCGAGGCACGCAGCAGCATCAGCTTGCGGCCTTTGCGGTCTGCCAGGCTCCCCCACATCGGCGAGACGATCGCCGAGACAAGAAAAGTCACGCTGAAGGTCAGCCCCGACCACATCGACAGCGCTTCATGCGAGGTAACGCCCAGCTGGGAGACGTAGAGGGGCAAAAAAGGGAGAATTTGACTGATCGCCAGGCCGGTAAAAAAGCAACCAAACCAGACGGAGATGAGATTAACCTTCCAGGATTCCATAACTACGCGTATTCATTAATGATTTGCCAATTATTACCTAGCTTAGCAATTTCATTCCACTGGTGTACTACCATAGATGCGCTGGCGGTGAGTTTGGTGTTTTATGAGTGTGGATGAGAACCTGACGAAGCATTTTCTGGTCATTTAGGCTACTCACAGCGCTTTATGCTCAAAAGCAGAAGCCCTGTCCGCGCATCCCCAGATGAAAATGATTGGCGTGAGCCGCATTGTACTCTGGCCCCAGCGCGTTGCCGAAGTAGTGGCAGCTGTTGTTCAACAGCGCCGCCAGCCAGGGATGCGAGGTCTCGCTCCGCCAGCCCTGCAGGACGCTGACGCGTCGGCCGTCCGCCAGGCGGAAACCGCTGACGTCCAGCGCGTCCGCCGTGGCGTGTTCACTGCGCCGCGCCTGTTGCCGATGGTAGATATTGCGGCAGGCGAAGCTGCCGAGATGATCGATCTGGCGCAGATCGCTCGCCATCAGTTGACGGGTCAGCGGTTTCGCCTGCTGCTCGACATACAGCGCACTGCTCAGCGCCAGCGGGCAGCTGGCGAGGAAACTGCTGCTCAGCGTCACGCTGCCAAAATTCGCTACCCGCACCACGTTATGCAGCGGGCAGCTTCCCTCGCTGTCGGCCACCGGCTGGCTGGCAATAAGCCGCCGGCGATTGGCTTCCGCCAGCAGGGAGGCGCACTGGTCTGCCGTCAGCCTGCGTAGCTTGAATGACGTCAACCAGCCCGGGGGATCGTTAAGCGCCAGCGGCGCCAGCGGATTCAGGTGCGGCGGCAGATAGCGGTATCCTAACAGGCCCGCGCCGAGCATCCCGGCCAGCACCAGCAGCGTCTTTCCTCTCACGCCCACTCCCGTCAATTGATCAGGTAAATATTATGGCAGGCAGGCAGCGGTTTCACATGGTATGTTATGCCCTTTGATGTTATCTGGATGGAAGTTGAAATGGCAAAGATGAGGGTTGGGATCGTTTTTGGCGGCAAGTCGGCGGAGCATGAAGTGTCGCTGCAGTCAGCGAAGAATATCGTGGAAGCGATTGATAAATCGCGCTTCGATGTGGTTCTGTTGGGTATTGATAAACAGGGGCTATGGCACATCAACGACGCCGGCAACTACCTGCTCAATGCTCAGGATCCTGCCCGCATTGCCCTGCGTCCTTCCACGGTGACCCTGGCGCAGATCCCGGGCCGAGAAGCACAGCAGCTGATTAACGCCGACAGCGGCCAGCCGCTGGCGGCTATCGATGTGATTTTCCCCATCGTCCACGGCACGCTGGGCGAGGATGGCTCCCTGCAGGGGATGCTGCGCATGGCGAATCTGCCTTTCGTTGGTTCCGATGTGCTGGGCTCCGCGGCCTGTATGGACAAAGACGTGACCAAACGTCTGCTGCGCGATGCCGGGCTCGCCGTCGCCCCGTTTATCACCCTGACCCGCGCCAACCGCGCGCAGTTCAGCTTTGCCGATGTCGAAGCGAAGCTGGGGCTGCCGCTGTTCGTGAAGCCGGCCAACCAGGGATCATCGGTTGGCGTCAGCAAAGTTAAAAACGAAGAGCAGTACCATCAGGCGGTGGCCCTGGCCTTTGAATTTGATCATAAAGTCGTGGTGGAACAAGGCATTAAAGGGCGGGAAATTGAGTGTGCGGTGCTGGGTAACGACCACCCGCAGGCCAGCACCTGCGGTGAAATTGTCCTCAACAGCGAGTTTTACGCCTACGACACCAAATATATCGATGACCAGGGCGCGCAGGTGGTGGTCCCGGCCGCCATCGCCCCTGAGATCAACGACAAAATCCGCGCGATTGCAGTGCAGGCCTACCAGACCCTGGGCTGCAGCGGCATGGCCCGCGTCGACGTGTTCCTCACCGCCGACAACGAGGTGGTGACCAACGAGATCAACACCCTGCCGGGCTTTACCAACATCAGCATGTATCCGAAGCTGTGGCAGGCCAGCGGCCTCGACTACACCAGCCTGATCACCCGGCTGATTGAGCTGGCGCTGGAGCGCCATGCCGCGGACCGGGCGCTGAAAACCTCCATGAACTAAAACGCGTTTATCGCGCCTGGCAGCAGGGGTCTCAGGCCTCTTCTGCCGGGCGGCGGCGGATCACCAGGCCCGCGGCCCAGAAGCTAATGACCCAGGTCACCAGACCGACGGCGTAGGATTGCCAGCCCTGTGTTTCAAACCCCAGCAGCCCCACCACCCCATTGAGAATAAAAATTAGCCCCAGCGCCACCGCGTAGTAGTGCCAGTCGCGGCGAATTTTATCTGTGAGCTTCATGCGACCTCCAACAGCAAAAAAACGCATCTTCGCATAGCCGCCCGCGGCGGTCTGTAGCGCGGGAGAGAATGTTGCTGGATTGCGACGCCGCTCTCCCTTTTACATTCCTGTGGCGCGGTTAACACACCGGCGAAAACAGGATTATTCCTGGACGGCAATTACCAGCAATCTGATACTGACAATGGCCCCTCACTGCCAGAATACCTGCCATAGAGCTGGAGAAAAAACCAGCAGTACAGAGGTGGGAGGGCCTATGGCTGAATTCAGTTTTTCAAAATCGCTTTTGGGAAATAAAAAAAGAGGGGCGTTGACCGGCAGCCATGTCGCCTACGGCCTGTTCGTGCTGGTCTGCTGCTGGGCCGGCGCGCAGATGCTCAGCATGCTGATCCACGCTCCGGGGGTATTTGAACGCTTGATGCAAACGCAGGACGCCAGCCGTCCGCAAGTCGACATCAGTCTCGCCGTTGGCACCCTCTTTGGCCTGATCCCTTTCCTGATCGGCTGCTCGTTCATCGGGCTGCTGGCGCTCATTGTGCGCTGGCGTCAGCGCCGTTAACGCCGCGCCATACAATTTGCCCGCCGCTCATCAACCCGTTTTGCAAACCACGCCGTCGTCAGATTACGGGTAATTTTCGGACTCTCAAGCTGGATCCCTGGCAACATCTCCCGCGGCAGAGTCTTGCCCGCCCTTTTCTCGGCGAGGCGGAAAACCTGCTGATAAAGGTCGGTCTTCTCAAACGCCAGGCTGTCGCCCTTTTTCAACTGGCGGTGGATCTCGCTGTCGCTCATTCCCAACTGGCCCGCCAGACGACGCACCGCCAGCTCGGTGCTGCCCGGTTCCTCGCTGTCGTAGCGGATAAGGTCGCCGTCGAGCGCCAGTTTCACCCCGCTGGCTTTCACCACCGCGTTCTGGAAGGCGGCGTTACGGCTGGCATACCAGCCGGCGTTGAAGTCGGCAAAGCGGTACAGCGGCACGCTGTAGCTGGCCGGGTAATTCAACAGATGATAGGTGCCAAACCACAGGCCACCGCGCAGGCTGAAGACCTCCTGGCGCACCGTCCCGTTCATTTTCCACGGGTAGCCGGAGGTGTGCTGCTCGGCAAAGGCAATGCTGACCTGCATCGGCCCCCCGGTGTGCACCGGGTTAAGTGAACCGAACAGCTTCTGCCCCATCGGCACCATCCCGATAAAGTCATCAAAAATGGCGCTCAGCTGCTTTTCCGTCTTCACATTGTCCAGACGGTCGCTATAGCTTTTACCGTTTGGCGAGGTGATCTTCAGCGCGGTATGGACCAGAAACGGCGGAATGTGCATTTTTTCCGCCCGGCGGTCAATTTCCTGCCAGGCGATTTTATTCAACCCCGGCACCACCGGATCGGACTGATAGTTAGACTCCTGCTGCGCGACCGCCAGCACCGAGCAGACATTCTCTTCCGTCGGCGCCAGCTTCTGGCTGTCAAACGCGGTGGCGATGGCTTGCGCCCAGGCCTCCCGATCCTTGACGCTGGCCGGCATTTTCTGCCGCACCACCGACGCCACGTCAACGGGCTTCTCGCCCTTTTTCAGCGTCGGGGCCTGCTGGCTGGTACAGGCGCTCAGCACCATGGCCGCCAACAGCGTCAATGAACCGGGAATAATGCGCGATAAACGTGCGGCCATCATGCTTCCTTGTCTTAATTAACGTAATGTCGGGATCGCTTCCTGCAGCGGCTTGCCGTCCAGCTCGCGTTCAAAACTGCGCAGACGTTTGTAGATGGACATCAGTTCCACCAGCGTCGTCCACGAGCTAATCAGGTACTGGAACGAGCCGCGCACCTGGCCGAAGACGTTGGTAATTTGCGTCATCAGCCCGAGGGTAATCGTACCGGCAACGATCGACGGAAACAGCAGGAAAAGGCCGAAAACGTTATCCACCTGCAGGTAGAGAATGCGGGCGATATTGAAATACATATAGTGGAAATAGAGACGGAAATAGTTGCGACGCACCGCGCTGAACAGCTCGCGCACCGTCGGCGGCGTGGCGCGGGTTTCATCGTCCTCACCGTAGACCAGCTCTTTACGATAGGCGGCTTCCACGCGCTGGTTTTTAAACTCCAGGCCCGGCAGCTTAATCCCCACCACCGCCAGCAGGCCGGTCCCCATCAGCGACCAGACGATAGCGGCAATCACCAGACCATACGGCAAATGGCCGACGATAGGCAGGTCGGGAACGTGTTCGGAGAGCGTCACCAGCACCGGCAGGAAGGCGATCAAGGTCATCACCGCGTTGATAAAGCTTACCCCCATATCTTCCAGGGTGGAGGCAAAGCGCATGGTATCTTCCTGCACACGCTGCGCGGCGCCTTCGATATGGCGCAGATGCTGCCAGTGGGCCATATAGTGTTCGTTCATCGCCGTGCGCCAGCGGAAGACGTAGTGGCTGACGAAGAAGTTGTTCATCACGCCAATGATCACCGCGATGAGCGCGATGCCGAGAAAGATGCCGATCTCATGATAAAACTGGTTGATGCTGACCTTATGCGGGGTGGCCAGCGCGCTCTGGATCAGGTCGTAGAACGGCGCATACCAGGCGTTGATCGCCACCCCGACTTCCACCAGAAACCAGGTGACGAAGATGATGAGCGACGTGCCGAGAATCGACCAGTACTGCCAGCGATGCGGGCAGTAGACAAACCAGAAGAGTGCAAACACGCCGACGCAAAACAGATAGTAAGCGTAGAACACCAGATAGTTGAGCGACCAGAAGCGCGCCGCGCTGATCGCCACATTTTGCGATGCTCCGGTGACCCGCAGCAGCCAGTCGCCGCCGCCCGCCTGCCAAAAGATCACGGCCAGCAGCGACCAGATAAAGGCAGAAATAAAAAACGGCCCCGGTTTGGGGAAAAAAGATTTAAACATCATTGTCTCCTGCTAACTTCTTATCGTTCTGCTATTGCTGTGTACGACGCATACGTCGGCCGCCGCGTGGATGCGCTCTCGCGGGGCAGACGAATGATAAGACCGGATATCAACAGCTTAGTTCTGCTGCCAGGCGTGCAGAATTGTTTCTGTGGGTTTCACCTGTAAAGGATTGCCAGGAACGGTCAGCGTACGCCACACCTCATTGTAGTGGGCGATAAGCGTCGCGGCCTGCGCGGCGGGGCGGTCGGCGGTGGTATGGGCATCTTCCGCGATCACAATACCGTACCCGCGGCTGGCGCCGTTTTTAATGGTGGTGTCGAGGCAGTAGTCGGTGGCGCAGCCGCAGATGACGAACTGCTGAATGTCGTGTTCGTCCAGCACCTGCGCCAGCGAGGTGTGGTAGAAGGCGTCGCAGGCGGTTTTGGTGACATACAGCGCGCCAGCTGGCTGTTCCAGCTCGGGAAGCAGGGCGAAGCCTTCGCTGCCGGCTTCGAGGCCGCCGGCCTCATCATGCTGAATGAAAATAACCTTGTCCGCCGCGCGCACCAGACGATTAATTTGCGCGACGCAGCGCTCGCGCGCCAGACGCGGCGTGGCGAACACGCCGTTTTGCATATCCACGACCATCACTACCCGTTGAGCCGTCATTGTTCTCTCCCACGAACTTTCAGCCAAACGGTCATCATACGCGGCAGCGGAAAAAGCCGATATCTGAAAGCGTAAAAAAGTCTTTTTTACGCACCGTTACCTTTTTCCTGCAGGAATGTCGTGAATCCCACTTTGTTCTGCGCCACTTCGTAGTATAAATACCCTCTTCTTTTTTATTTATTTAATGGATGATCTCCGTTGAAACGTAGTTTGCTCATTTTTGCTGCGCTGTGCGCGGCGTCGTGGACCTCGGTGCAGGCCGCACAGCCTACCGTTGACCCGGTTTTCGCCTCGGATGTGGTCGATCGTTACGCCAATCATATCTACTACGGCAGCGGCGCCACCGGCATGGCGCTGGTGGTTATCGATGGCAATCAGCGTGTTTTTCGCAGCTTTGGCGAAACCCGCCCGGGGAATAATCAGCACCCGCAGCTCGACTCGGTGATCCGTATCGCCTCCCTCAGCAAACTGATGACCAGCGAGATGCTGGTAAAGCTGCTCGACCAGGGAGTGGTGAAACTCAACGATCCGCTGAGCAAATACGCCCCGCCGGGTACCCGGGTGCCTGACTGGCAGGGAAAACCAATCACCCTGGTTAACCTCGCAACCCATACCAGCGCCCTGCCGCGCGAGCAGCCTGGCGGCGCCGCTCATCGTCCGGTGTTTGTCTGGCCGACCCGCCAGCAGCGCTGGAACTGGCTCTCTACCGCGACCCTGAAGACCGCGCCGGGCTCACAGGCGGCCTACTCCAACCTGGCCTTTGATTTACTGGCGGACGCGCTCTCCACCGCTGCCGGCAAACCTTATCCGCAGCTGTTTGAAGAACAGATCACCCGGCCGCTGGGGATGAAGGACACCACCTTTACCCCGTCACCGGATCAGTGCCAGCGGCTGATGATCCCGGAAAAAGGCGCCAGCCCATGCAACAACACCCTGGCGGCGATCGGCAGCGGCGGAGTCTACTCGACGCCGGGGGATATGATGCGCTGGATGCAGCAGTTCCTGTCATCCGATTTCTATACCCGCAGCCAGCAGGCCGATCGGATGCAGACGCTGATTTATCAGCGTAACCAACTGACCCGGGTGATTGGTATGGACGTGCCGGGCCGCGCCGACGCGCTGGGACTTGGCTGGGTGTATATGAAGCCGAAGAATGGCCATCCGGGGATTATTCAGAAAACCGGCGGTGGCGGCGGGTTTATCACCTATATGGCGATGAATCCGCAGGCTAACGTCGGCGCTTTTGTGGTGGTAACCCGCTCGCCGTTAACCCGCTTCAACAATATGAGCGATGGCATCAACGACCTGGTCAGCGAGCTGAGCGGCGCGCAGCCCAACATGCAGACGGCCAGCCAGTAAGTTCGCGGGGGTTTCGCCAACACGACATAACGATCGTTTTGGCGAAACATCCCCATGCCATTTCAGTTACACTAACGTCTTTCATTTCACAAAATCAGGCAAACCATGACAGATTTAATCACTCGCCCCCGCCGCCTGCGTCAATCCGCTGCGCTGCGCGCCCTGTTTGAAGAGACAACACTGAGTTTGAACGACCTGGTGTTGCCGATCTTTGTTGAAGAAGAAATTGATGATTACAAAGCGATCGAGGCCATGCCCGGCGTGATGCGCATTCCGGAAAAATATCTGGCACGTGAAATCGAACGCATCGCTAACGCCGGCATTCGCTCGGTGATGACTTTTGGCATTTCTCATCACACCGATGCCACCGGCAGCGATACCTGGAATGAAAATGGCCTGGTGGCGCGTATGTCGCGGATCTGCAAGTCCACGGTGCCGGAGATGATCGTCATGTCCGATACCTGCTTCTGCGAATACACTTCCCACGGTCACTGTGGCGTGCTGTGCGACCACGGGGTGGATAACGACGCGACCCTGGAAAACCTCGGCAAGCAGGCCGTTGTCGCCGCCGCCGCAGGGGCGGATTTCATCGCTCCTTCCGCCGCGATGGACGGACAGGTACAGGCGATTCGCCGCTCGCTGGATGCCGCCGGTTTCACTAATACGGCGATTATGTCCTACTCCACCAAGTTCGCTTCCTCCTTCTACGGCCCGTTCCGCGAAGCGGCCGGTACCGCGCTGAAGGGCGATCGGAAAACCTATCAGATGAGCCCGATGAACCGCCGGGAAGCCATTCGCGAGTCGCTGCTCGATGAAGCCCAGGGCGCCGACTGCCTGATGGTGAAACCGGCTGGCGCCTACCTGGATATTCTGCGCGATATCCGCGAACGCAGCGATCTGCCGCTCGGCGCCTATCAGGTCAGCGGGGAGTACGCGATGATCAAATTCGCTGCCCAGGCGGGCGCTATCGATGAAGAGAAAGTGGTTCTGGAAAGCCTCGGCGCTATCAAACGCGCAGGCGCCGACCTGATCTTCAGCTATTTCGCCCTCGATCTGGCCGAGAAAAAAATCCTCCGTTAAACCCGCCCCTCCCCGGTGGCGCTTCGCTTACCGGGGCTACCAAACCTCATCCCCGGTGCGCTGTATTTATCGCGACCACCACACCGTAGCCCGGATAAGGCGCTTGCGCCGCTATCCGGGGACAGGCGCTAACCAATATCTGTAGCTAAAACTTTGCGCGCCGCTTTCCACCTTCTGCGCCTTCTCCTTGGCGTACCGGATTTCGCCTTCTAACGTGTTAAACCACATCATAAATACCGAATTCCAGGAGATCCTGTGGTGGCTTATCGACGTTATTACATTAAGGGGGGAACCTGGTTCTTCACTGTTAACCTTAAAGACCGTAGAAGCATGCACCTAACTGAAAACATAGAATTATTGCGCTACTCTGTCGCCGTTGTTAAACAACATCGCCCCTTTATTATTGATGCCTGGGTGGTGTTGCCTGAACATCTGCATTGCATCTGGACACTACCTCATAATGATGACGATTTTTCTTCACGCTGGAGAGATATCAAAGGCTGTTTTAGCAG
The DNA here is from genome assembly GCF_003097195.1 of Klebsiella sp. GL120222-02. Taxonomy (NCBI): domain Bacteria; kingdom Pseudomonadati; phylum Pseudomonadota; class Gammaproteobacteria; order Enterobacterales; family Enterobacteriaceae; genus Klebsiella; species Klebsiella sp. GL120222-02. The sequence continues at coordinate 105,595 of NZ_QEQO01000004.1, read as the reverse complement.
AACGTTAAAACGACAACCCCTCTGGCAACCGCGCTTCTGGGAGCATGCCATACGCGATGAAGATGATTACCGCCGACACGTTGATTACATCCATATCAATCCACTTAAGCATGGCTGGGTCACCCGGGTGATCGATTGGCCATTTTCAACCTTTCATCGCGATTTCCAGCGCGGGCTATATCCCCCAAATTGGGCTGGCGATAGCTTTGATCTTAGCTGCGGTGAACGCCGATAGCCTCTCCCCGGTGGCGCTGACGCTTACCGGGGCTACAAATCGGCGCCAACCGTAGCCCGGATGAGGCGTTAGCCGCTATCCGGGAAACCTCCCCCGCTGCGACCGAAACTTCACCCAACTGTAATCTGAACGACATCTCCACCTTCTACTGTCTGGGCAGGACGGAGGAGGAGCCACTATGTTTAGTCTCGACAACGTACTCGATGACCTGTGGCCTCAGGCGAGGCCCGCCCCCTGGCAAAAGAAACTGTTAAAAAAGCTGTTTTATGAGGAAGAGTTTCAACAATTTGCCGATCGTCATCGCCACCTGAAGGGGCTTGATACGGTCGAACAGGTACTGGAATACCTCAATATCCGCTGCGCCATCCCGGCGCACGATCTCGAACAAATCCCCGAATATGGCCCGCTGGTCATTATCGCCAACCACCCCACCGGCACCCTCGACGGCCTGGCGCTCCTGTATGCGGTATCCCGCGTGCGCCGCGATGTCAAAGTGGTCACCAACCGCATGCTCACCCACCTTGAGCCCCTGAGCTCGCTGTTTATCCCGGTAGATAATATTCATGGCCGCACCGCTAAAGCGGCGCTGCAGCAGATGGATCACCAGCTGCAGGCCGGCGGGGTGCTGATCTTCTTCCCGGCGGGGGAAGTCTCCCGCCTCACCCGTCGCGGTATCCGCGATAAAAAATGGCACTCCGGCTTTATTAAGCTGGCGGCAAAATATCGCGCCCCGCTGCTGCCGGCGTGGATTAACGCCCACAACAGCGCCCTGTTTTACGCCAGCACGCTGGTCTCCGACAACCTGCCGCTGCTCCTGCTGATGCAGCAGATGTTTCGCCGGCGCAACAGCAGCCTGCCGGTGCGCATCGGCCAGCAGATCCCCTGGTCGAGCTGGTTCGATGCCAAGTCCAGCGCTCGCGAGCTTACCGGCCGCTGCTATCAGCACCTGGAACAACTGCGCAAAGGGCTGCCGGGGCAGTTCAAAACCGAAAGCGCCATCGCCCGTCCGGAAGACCGGGCATTGCTCAAACGCGAACTGCATAAGGCCGAGTGTCTGGGCCGCACCACCGACGGCAAAGTGATTTACCTCTGGCAGCGCAACGGCCAGGAGGACGCGCCGCTGCTGCGCGAGCTGGGACGTCTGCGGGAAATCGCCTTCCGCGCGGTCGGGGAAGGCAGCGGCAAACGGCGGGATATCGACGGGTATGACGACGACTATCTGCATCTGATCCTGTGGGATGAAGACGATCTGGAAATCGTCGGCGCTTACCGCTTTATGCCGACGGCCATCCAGCTGGCAAAGCGCGGCCTGGAAGGGATCTACAGTTACAGCCTGTTCCATTACGACGGGCGGATGGACGATGTCCTGCAGCACGGCATTGAGCTGGGGCGCAGCTTTATCCAGCCGCGCTACTGGGGGCGTCGCGGGCTGGACTACCTGTGGTCAGGCATCGGCGCTTATCTGGCGCGCTATCCGCACTATCGCTATCTGTTTGGTCCGGTGTCGATTTCTGGCGGGTTGCCGCCCGCCGCCCGCGATCTGCTGGTGGCGTTCTACCGGCTGTGGTTCCCGGCGACGCATCCGCTGGCGGAGTCGCGTCGACCTTATCCGGCGTCGCTGCCCGACGTGCTGGCGCAGTTTGGCGGGGAGGATTACAACGACGACCTGGCCCGGCTGAAGTCCCTGCTCGGCAATCTCGGCTGCGCGATCCCGCCGCTGTATAAGCAGTACTCGGAAGTGTGCGAGCCGGGCGGCGTGCAGTTTATCGATTTCGGCAGCGATCCGGATTTCAATAACTGCGTGGATGGTCTGGTGCTGGTGGATCTCACCTACCTGAAGGCCAATCGCTATCAGCGCTATATTGGCGCGCATCTGGGTGCGCAAAAATCGGCATAAACGCTTTTTCCCGGCTTGCGGCGCGTTGCGCCTTAGCCGGGCTACGGTACACCATTTCCGACGGATCGGTCGCCCGGAAAAGGCGCGTCAGGCGCCGCCTCCGGGAAGCAGCGGGCAATGCAGCATCCGCTTTTCTCCGCGGCTCGCGGCTGATGCCTTAACCGGCTACAAGCATTACCCCGCCCGGTAATACGGCTTATCGCCGAGGATCGTCGCCCGGTGCATGATCCGCCGCTGCGGCAGATAGTCGGCGTTGGCGTAATGCTGGGTCACCCGGTTATCCCAGATAGCGACATCGTTCGGCTGCCAGCGCCAGCGCACCTGAAACTCCGGTTTAGTGACATGAGCAAACAGGAAGTTCAGCAGCGCTGCGCTCTCTTTCTCACTCACCTCGACAATTCGCGTGGTAAACCCTTCATTAACGAACAGCGCCTGCTTGCCGGTCACCGGGTGGGTACGCACTACCGGGTGCAGCAGCGGCGGATGCTTCGCCACCGCTTCCTGCCAGCGCCGATGCTCGGCTTCGGTCTTGTTGTACTTATACTCCTGGAACGATTTGCGGAAATCGTGTTCGGCATGCAGGCCGCTCAGCAGCTGCCGGAAAGGTTCTGACAGCGCTTCCCAGGCGGCAATGCCGCTGGTCCACAGGGTGTCCCCGCCGGTCGTCGGCAGCTCTTTCGCCGCCAGAATGGCGCCGGCGGGCGGCGTGTCGATAAAGGTGACATCGGTATGCCAGTTGTCATTATCCGGCGGATTATCGTTGTGGGTATCGAGGACGATAATCTCTTCCACGCCAGGGGCGTGAGGGTAGACCGGATGGATATGCAGGTCGCCAAACCGCAGCGCCAGGTCGCGCTGTTGCGCCGGGGTGATATTTTGCTCGCGCAGGAATACTACCTGATGACGCAGCACCGCGTGATACAGCTGTTCAAACTGGTTGTCGCTCAGCGGACGGGTTAAATCTGCCCCGGTCACCTGCGCGCCAATATAGGGCCCCAGCGGGGTAATGCTCAGACGTTCACTCATTGTACTTCTCCATGCCAGGGCGTCAGGCGACGCTGCAGCGCGCGCAGACCCAGTTCCAGTAAAAAGGCGATAATGGCAATCACCGCGATCCCCGCCAGCACCACATCGGTGGCGAGAAACTCGCCGGCAGACTGCACCATAAATCCTAATCCGCGGGTGGCAGCGATCAGCTCAGCGGCCACCAGCGTTGACCAGCCCACCCCGAGACCAATGCGCAGCCCGGTGAGGATCTCCGGCAGCGCGCCGGGCAGGATCACCAGCCACAGCACCTGCGCCCGGCTGGCGCCCAGCGAACGGGCGGCGCGAATGCGCACCTGCTGCGCGCTTTTTACCCCTGCCAGCGCCGACATGGCTACCGGCGCGAAAATCGCCAGGTAGATCAGCAGGATCTTCGAGGTTTCACCGATGCCAAACCAGATCACCATCAGCGGTAGGTAGGCCAGCGGCGGCACCGGACGATAGAGTTCGATCAGCGGATCGAGGATCCCACGCACCGTCGAGTTGAGCCCCATGGCGATCCCCACCGGTACGCCAATAAGCACTGCCGCCAGCAAGGCGATGACGATCCGCGTCAGGCTCGCCGCCAGATGCTGCCAGAGCGTCGCATCCATAAAACCCTGCGGCCCGGCGATGGTGATAAGCTTTTGCAGTACCTGACCCGGCGGCGGCAGAAACAGCGGGCTAATCAGCTGCAGCGCCGCGACCGCCCACCAGACGGCCAGCAATACCGCCAGAGTCGCCACGCTGAGGGTGAGCTGACGGGAGAGCGGCCAGCGCCACTTCAGCGTCGTCTGACGCGGTTTGTCGTTCAGTACCACGCTCATGAGAAAGCCTCCCGTTGGTCAAACACCCGGCTCAGAATGTATTCCCGCTGTTCAATAAACCGCGGGTCGGATTTGATGCTGCGGCAGGATTCGCCCGCGACAAAGCGACGGCTAAAATCAAGCCGCAGCCGCTCCACCACCCGTCCCGGCCCCGGCGACAGCAGCACCAGCTCGGTGGCCATAAAGATGGCCTCTTCAATGTCATGAGTGATCAGCAGCACCTGTTTGCCGGTCTCATGCCACAGTTTCAGCAGCAATGTCTGCATCTGCTCGCGGGTAAAGGCGTCAAGCGCGCCGAAGGGCTCATCCAGCAGCAACAGCTGCGGATTCGCCGCCAGCGCCCGGGCGATGCCCACCCGCTGGCGTTGACCGCCGGACAGCTGCCAGATAAAGCGTTTTTCCGCCCCTTCGAGACCCACCTTCTTCAGCATCTGCGCCGCCGCTTGCCGGCGCTGCGCTTTATCCACGCCCGCCAGTTGGAGGCCCAGCGCCACGTTATCCTGCACATTGCGCCACGGCAGCAGGCCTTCGTTCTGGAAGACCACGCCGCGCTCTGCGCCCGGCCCGGTCACCCGCTGACCTTCGAGGGTGATGCTGCCGTGCTGATAGGGCACGAATCCGGCAATCAGGTTCAGCAGGGTAGTTTTACCGCAGCCCGAAGGCCCCAGCACCACCAACAGCTCCCCACTCTCCAGCGTCAGGTTGATATCCGCCAGCGCCGGTTTACCGCCGTAGTCGGCGGAAAGATGCGAGATTTGCAGCATCGCCGCCTCCTTTACTTCACGAAACGGTCAGTGACGTACTGACGATAATCGGTTCCCGCCGCGGGCACTTTGCCCTGCTCTTTCAGGAAGCGCGCGGTATCGACGATGGCCTGATTGACCGGACCATTCAGCGCCTGCGCCTGCTCAGCGGCGGTCAGGTAGGTGTTCCCCTTCACCAGCCCGGGGACATCGGCTTCCGGCACGCCGCTCAGGCGCGCCAGCTTGCTGATGTTGTCCGGCTGTTTCAGCCATGTTTCCGGGTTGGCGATGTAGGGCTGCTGGGCGTCGATGGCGCTTTTAGCAAAGGCTTTGACGATCTCCGGATGCTGCTCGGCGAAGTCCTTACGGACCACCCAAACGTCGAGGGTCGGCGCGCCCCACTCCCCAACCTGCGCGGAATCGGTCAGCACCTTGCCCTCTTTTTCCAGTTCGTTAACCGCTGGCGCCCAGACGTAAGCGCCATCGATATCCCCGCGCTGCCAGGCGGCGATAATCGCCGGCGGCTGCAGGTTAATAATCTGCACCTGGCCCGGCTTGATGCCCCAGTGTTTGAGCGCCGACAACAGGCTGTAGTGGGTGGTGGAGATAAACGGCACGGCGATGCGCTTGCCGATCAGATCTTCCGGTTTGGTAATGCTTTTTTTCACCACCAGCGCTTCGGAGTTGCCGAGCTTTGAAGCGAGCAGGAACACTTCAATCGGCACCTGCTGACTGGCGGCCACCGCCAGCGGGCTGGAGCCGATATTGCCGATCTGCACATCGCCGGAGGCCAGGGCACGCACCACGCTGGCGCCGCTGTCGAATTTCCGCCAGTCGACGGTCGCGCCGCTGGTTTTGGCGAAGGTGTTGTCCGCCTGGGCGACTTTCGCCGGCTCAGCGGAGGTTTGATACGCCACGGTCACGTTGACCGCCTGCGCCTGGAAGGCGGCGACAGCCAGCGCCGCCAGAAGAGTAATTCGCGATGTGAATGCCATAATGTCTGCTTCCCCTGAGTTGTTATAGGTGCAGTATTTCCGGCATCAGGAGGGAGATGAAGTAATTAAAAATTCTGGCTAATAGCGAATCGTTTTTAGAACAAAAGCGGGAAAGGATAGTTGTTTTTGAGCGGTTGGTGAGTGGCAGAGGGTTGCCGCCGGGTGGCGGCGACGGATCGCGCAATATGTAGGCCGGGTAAGCGCAGCGCCACCCGGTACAAAACTCAGCGCTTCGCGTTAAGCGCGGCGATGTCCTTCGGCGTGGTGCGGCAGCAGCCGCCAATCAGCTTCGCCCCGGCCGCCAGCCACTGCGGCAGATAATCCGCCAGGGTGGCGCAGGCTTCGCCATGATGGTGCCAGGTCTTGCTCACCGCATCATAATGTTCGCCAGAGTTAGGATAGACCACCAGCGGCAGGGCCGTCAGGCTGTGCAGATGCGCCAGCGCCGCGGGCGTATTTTCCAGGGCGATACAGTTGATGCCCACCGCCACCACCTGCGGGTTATCCGCCAGGGCAGCCATCACCTCGCGTAACGGCGTCCCATCGCTGAGATGTTCGGCGTCGCGCAGCGTGAAAGAGTACCAGGCGCGGGCACGGGGATAGTCCTGCAGCAGGGCCGTCAGCGCCTGGATCTCAGCAAATGACGGCAGGGTTTCACAGGCCAGCAGGTCGGCGCCCGCATCCAGAAGGGCTTCGACGCGCGGGCGGTGGAAATCCTGGAACTCTGCCGCGCTGCGCTGATAATCGCCGCGATACTCCGAGCCGTCGGCGAGAAACGCGCCATACGGCCCTACCGAACCGGCCACCAGCAGCGTGCCGGCCTGCGGGTTCTCGGCGAGGTACGCCTCGCGCGCTTTGCGCGCCAGTTCGACGCTTTTGCCGATCAGCGCCCGGGACTGCGCATCATCCAGCCCGCGCGCGGCAAAGCCCGCCGGGGTGGCCTGATAGCTGGCGGTGATCGCCACCTGCGCCCCGGCGCGAAAGTAGTCGAGATGCACATCGCGGATCAGCTGCGGGTTCTCCAGCAGCACTTTCGCCGACCACAGGCTGTCGGCCAGATCGCAGCCGCGGGCCTCCAACTCGGTGGCCATGGCGCCGTCCAGCAGGACATAAGGCTGGGCGGCAAGCAGAGCAGTGAACGGGTTAGTCTGCGACATGTTGGGACTCCTGAGTCATATTCCGTGAACGAGTGAGATACCAGGCACCATAGCACAGGGCCACAAAGGGGATCCCGCACCACAGCGCAATTCTCTGGCTCGGGTCAAAGGCGAGGCCCACGCAGGCCACCAGGCACAGCACAAACCCCAGAACGGGCACCACCGGATACCAGGGAGCGCGATACTGCAGATCGCTCAGCGCCTTACCCTGCTGCAGATGGCGGCGGCGGAACATAAAGTGCGAGGCGCAGATGCTCAACCACACCGCCACTACCGCAAAACCGGAGATCGCCGACAGCGCCACAAACACCGTATCGGGCGCCACCACGCTGGAGAACAGCGCCAGCACGCCGCCCAGCATACTCACCGACAGCGCGGTCACCGGCACGCCCCGTTTATTGACTTTGGCAAAGCAGGCCGGCAGCGTCTTCTCGTTCGACAGCGACCACAGCATCCGCCCGGAAGCGTACAGGCCGGAGTTAGCCGCCGAGAGGATCGCCGTCAGGATCACAAAGTTGAAAATATCCGCCGCGTAAGGGATGCCCACCTTTTCAAACACCAGCACGAAGGGGCTTTTCTCCACCCCCGCCTGCTGCATTGGGATCAGCGCCGCCAGCACGAACACGGTGCCGATAAAGAAAATAATCAGCCGGGCGATGGTGGTGCGGATGGCGACCGGAATGACCTTATGCGGGTTTTCCGTCTCTCCGGCGGCAATGCCGATAAGCTCCGTCCCGGAGAAGGCGAAGTTCACCGCCACCATGGTCATCAGGATCGGCAGGCCGCCGTGCGGGAACCAGCCTTCGGCGGTGATATTGTGCAGGCCCGGCGCCGGCGAGCCATCCTGCATCGGAATGATGCCGAAAATGGCCGCGCCGCCGAGAATAATAAACGCGATGATGGTGATCACTTTCACCAGCGAGAACCAGAACTCGCCTTCCGCGAAGAAGCGCGTCGAAATGATATTAAGGCCGAAGATCACCGCGCAGAACACCACGCACCAGATCCAGACCGGCACCTGCGGGAACCAGTACTGCATGCAGAAACCCGCCGCGGTGAAGCTCGAACCCAGCGCCACCGTCCACGTTAGCCAGTAGAGCCACGCCACGGTATAGCCCGTCGCCGGGCCAAGATAGCGCGCCGCGTAAACGTGGAAGGCGCCGGTCTCCGGCATCGCCACCGACAATTCACCGAGGCACTGCATCACCAGCCAGACCACCAGGGCGCCAATCAGATACGCCAGCAGCGTCCCGGCCGCGCCGGTGGTGGAGATGATATAGCCGGTATTAAAAAATAAGCCGGTGCCAATCACGCCGCCGAGCGACAGCATGATCAGATGGCGCGTTTTCATGGTGCGCTTCAGTTGCCCACCTTGTTGTTGTGTTGTGCTTTGCATTTTATTTTCTCACGCCAGCCCGCTTGCCCGGGTCATGATGCGTATAAACGTATAGACATCTAAACATCCAAAAGAAGAAGTGTTATACCGTGCCGCCGCGGAAAAAGCAAAGCCGCTGCACCAGGGCACGCGCCGACAGCGTGCAGCCTGCCCCATTTTTGCGCAGCGCCAGCGGGCGCGCCACGCGCTGACGCCTCATCGCGACGGACCACGTTCTGGCACTCTCTTTGCAGCCTGTCGTTCAGAACCTTTCTATCTGGCGAGGCAACACGTATGACAGAGCAAACCACCACCTTAAAAAGAACGCTCGGCAGTTTTCGTTTATGGGGGATCGCCGTCGGACTGGTGATATCCGGGGAGTACTTCGGCTGGAGCTACGGCTGGTCGCAGGCGGGCACGATGGGGTTTATGGTCGTCGCCCTGGCGGTCGCCGCGATGTACTGCGCCTTTATTTTCAGCTTTACCGAGCTGACCACCGCCATCCCGCACGCTGGCGGCCCTTTCGCCTATGCCTACCGCGCCTTCGGGCCCACCGGCGGTTTTATCGCCGGTTTTGCCACCCTGATTGAATTCGTCTTCGCCCCGCCGGCCATCGCCATGGCCATCGGCGCCTACCTCAACGTGCAGTTTCCGGCGCTGGATCCGAAATGGGTCGCCTGCGGCGCTTACGTGATCTTTATGACGCTCAATATTCTCGGCGTCGGCATTGCCGCCACCTTCGAGCTGATCGTCACCCTGCTGGCCATCTTCGAGCTGCTGGTGTTCATGGGCGTGGTCGCGCCCGGCTTCTCCTGGAGCCACTTCACCACTAACGGCTGGGCGGGCGCGGAAAGCTTCAGCGGCCTGGCGCTGCCGGGGATGTTCGCCGCCATTCCGTTCGCCATCTGGTTCTTCCTCGCCATTGAGGGGGCCTCCATGGCGGCCGAAGAGGCCAAAGATCCGCAGCGCACCATTCCGCGCGCCCTGGGCGGCGGCATTCTGACGCTGACGGTGCTGGCGATCGGCGTGATGGTCTTCGCCGGCGGCGTCGGCGACTGGCGCGCGCTGTCCAATATTAACGATCCGCTACCCCAGGCGATGAAGACGGTGGTGGGCAATGGCAGCGGCTGGCTGCATATGCTGGTGTGGCTGGGGCTGTTTGGCCTTGTCGCCTCCTTCCACGGCATCATTATGGGCTATTCGCGGCAGATCTACTCCCTCGCCCGCGCCGGCTATCTGCCCGCCGGGCTGGCGACCCTCAACCGCCGCACCCGCACCCCGCATCTGGCGATCCTCGCCGGCGGCGTGGTCGGTATCGCCGCGATCTTCTCCGACTCGCTGATCACCATCAGCGGCATGCCGCTGACCGCCTGCATCGTCACCATGTCGGTATTTGGGGCTATTGTTATGTATATCACTTCCATGGCGGCGCTGTTCAAACTGCGCCGTAGCGAGCCGAAGCTGATCCGCCCATTCCGCGCCCCGCTCTACCCGCTGGCGCCGGCTTTTGCCCTCGGCATGGCGGTGCTCTGCCTGGTGGCGATGGTCTGGTATAACCTGCTGCTGGCGCTGATTTTCGCGGCGATGATGCTCGGCGGCTACCTGTGGTTCCGCAAAACCGCAGCGGCCCGTGAACGGGCGCCAGTGGATCCTCAACTGCGCACGGTCTCCTGAGGAGGCGGCATGTATAAAACCACGCTATCGGGCCAGGTATGGCGCTTTGATAGTCTGAAAACGTTGATGGCGAAAGCGTCGCCAGCCCGCTCCGGCGACGCCCTCGCAGGGGTTATCGCCACCTCAGCCGAAGAGCGGATGGCGGCGAAAATGGCCCTCGCCGAGGTGCCGCTGACCGACATTCTCGACAACCCGCTTATCCCTTACGAGCAGGACGAAGTGACTCGCCTGATCCTCGACACCCATGATGCGCAGGGCTTTGCTGCCCTGCGTCACCTGACGGTCGGCGATTTTCGCGACTGGCTGCTGGATGATGCTACCGATACCGCCACGCTGCAGCGGGTCGCCCGCGCCATCACCCCGGAGATGGCGGCGGCGGTCAGTAAGCTGATGCGCAATCAGGATCTGATCCTTGCCGCCAGCAAATGCCAGGTGGTGACGCGCTTTCGCAACACCATCGGCCTGCCCGGCCACCTCAGCGTACGCCTGCAGCCCAACCATCCTACCGACGACCTGAAAGGCATCGCCGCCAGTATGCTCGACGGGCTGCTGTACGGCGCCGGGGACGCGGTGATCGGCATCAACCCGGCCAGCGACAGCTTACCGGTGCTGGCGCAGCTGAACGTCATGCTGGACGATATTATTCAGCGCTTCGCCATTCCCACCCAGTCCTGCATTCTGACCCATGTCACCAATACGCTGCAGCTGATTGAGCGCGGCGCGCCGGTGGATCTGGTGTTTCAGTCGGTGGCGGGAACCGAAGCGGCCAACAGCGGCTTCGGCATCAATCTTGCCATGCTGCAGGAGGCCCGCGAGGCGGCCCTCAGCCTCAGGCGCGGTACCCTCGGCAACAATGTGATGTATTTTGAGACCGGCCAGGGAAGCTGCCTGTCGGCCAACGCCCACCACGGCGTCGATCAACAGACCTGTGAGGCGCGGGCCTACGCCGTCGCCCGTCACTTTGAACCGCTACTGGTCAATACCGTGGTCGGCTTTATCGGTCCGGAGTATCTCTACGACGGCAAGCAGATTATTCGCGCCGGGCTGGAGGATCATTTCTGCGGCAAGCTGATGGGCCTGCCGATCGGCTGCGACGTCTGCTATACCAACCACGCGGAAGCGGATCAGGATGATATGGACACCCTGCTGACTCTGCTGTGCACCGCCGGGCTCACCTTCCTGATCGGTGTGCCCGGAGCGGACGATATCATGCTCAATTACCAGAGCACCTCGTTCCATGACGCGCTGTACGCCCGTCGCCTGCTGGGCTTAAAACATGCCCCGGAGTTCGCCGACTGGCTGGCGAAGATGCAGATTATCGATCCGCACGGCGCGCTGCGGCTCACCGACGCCCGCCATCCGCTGCTGTCCGTCCTGCCGCAAGGAGCCTCCGTATGAACCGTCCCGATGCCTGGAACCCGCTGCGTGAATTTACCGATGCGCGGATCGCCCTGGGGCGCAGCGGCGCCAGCCTGCCGACCCGCGAAATCCTTAACTTTGGTCTGGCCCATGCCAGAGCGCGGGATGCTATTCATCAGCCGTTCGCCAGCCAGCAGCTGGTGGCGCCGCTGGCGGCGCTCGGCCTCGACGCCCTGACGGTGCGCAGCGCCGCGCCGGACCGTCACACCTATCTGCGGCGTCCGGATCTCGGGCGGCAGCTCGCCGACGAAAGCCGCGCCGACCTCGCCGCCAGCGGCGTCCGCCCCGCCGATCTGCTGCTGGTGATCGGCGATGGCCTCTCTTCCTGGGCGGTAGAGCGCCAGGCGGTGCCATTGATCCGCGCCCTGCTGCCCTATCTGCAAACGCTGGGTATCGGCCTGGCGCCGGTGGTGCTGGCACATCAGTCGCGGGTGGCGCTGGGGGATGATATTGGCGAAACCCTGAAAGCCCGCGCGGTGGCGATCCTGATTGGCGAACGACCGGGTCTCTCCTCGCCGGACAGCCTCGGCGTCTACCTCACCTGGCAGCCCCATCGTCAGCGTCTGGAATCTGAGCGCAACTGTATCTCCAATATTCGTCCGGAGGGATTAAGCCATGACGCCGCCGCCTTTAAACTGGCCTGGCTGCTGGAGCAGGCTTTTTTACGCCGCGTCACCGGCGTGCAGTTAAAAGATGAAAGTGATAATCCGGCGCTGCATGGAAAAATAAAACCATTGCCCCCTTTAAAAGAATAAGTCACACCAGCAGCAGAATAAATTTTAATACTACCGGGCGCACCTGAATATTATATTCGGGTGCGTGCTGAAATTGCCCGGCGGCGCTTCGCTTGAGCGGGTCTACGGAAGCCGTTCAACCGGTTTATATGGCGTATTTTCCAGGCCGGATAAGGCGCCAGTCGCCATCCGGCAAAATGCGTTCACCGTAGCAAAAACCGTGTTGTCATCAGCCTTATGCCCCTCCCTGCAGGTAATAAGAATATTGCATGAGTAAAAACGAAACGGACGTTGTAAGGTAAATCAGCGCATTAACAATACCCGTCATACTTCAAGTTGCATGTGCGTTGGCTGCGTTCTCTCCCCCCAGTCACTTACTTCGGTAAGCGCCTGGGGACTCGCTCACTTGCCGCCTTCATGCGACTCGAATTATTTAGGGTATATATCTCGTTATCTATTCAACATAACAGCCAATAATTCGTCGGACACGCTGGCGAATTATTCCTCAATGTTATGCAGTCATTGATGGTTAAAGATAAATAATCGACCGACGGAGAAATACCAATGAAATCGTTTTCCGGGAAAGCGTCTTTAATGGCCACGCTGGTTGCCGCGCTGGTCGGCGCCAGCAGCGCGCAGGCAGCGGAAATTAAAATCGGGGTGGTATTACCCCTGAGCGGCGCCCTCAGCGGCTACGGCCAGCCGTCGCAGAAAGGGCTGGACATTATTCAGGCCATCACCCCGACCTTAAAAAATGGCGATACCATCAAGCTTATCGTTATCGATGATAAAAGCGACAAAGTCGAAGCGGCCAACGCCATGCAGCGCCTGGTCTCCAGCGATAAAGTGGATGCCGTGATCGGGGAAGTCACCTCCTCCAACACCCTGGCGATGACCAAGATCGCCGACGACAGCAAAACGCCGCTGGTCTCCTCCACCGCCACCAACGACCGCGTCACCCGTAACCATCCGTACGTCAGCCGGGTCTGTTTCTCGGACAGCTTCCAGGGGGTGGTCGGGGCCAATCTGGCCTCCCGCGATCTGAAAGCCAAAACCGCCGCCATCGTGTTTGACAGCAGCAACGACTACTCCGTCGGCCTGGCGAAAGCGTTCCGCACCCAGTTCCTGAAAAACGGCGGCACCATTCCCATCGAGGTACAGGCCCCGGGCGGCAGCAAGGACTTTAAAGCCCAGCTGGCGAGCGTCAAGGCGAAGAATGTCGACATGATTTACATGCCGATCTACTACACCGAAGGGGCGCTGATTGCCGTGCAGTCTAAACAACTGGGGCTCAACAAACCGGTGGTGGGCGGCGACGGTCTGGCCGCGGATCAGGTCTTCTTCGATGTCGGTAAAGACGCGGTCAACGGCTATATGACCACCGATTATTACTCGCCGAACGCCAAAGAGCAGACCCCGGCCGGGGAAACCTTCATCAAAGCCTGGGAAGCCAAATACCAGCAGCCGACCCATACCTGGGGCGCAATGGCGGCGGACGCCTATAACGTCATCGTCAACGCCATGAACCAGTGCAGCGATCCCCACGATCGGGTCTGCGTGAATGAAAAAATCCGCGCCACCAAAGATTTCCAGGGCGTGACCGGCACGCTGACGTTACAGAACGGCGATGCCATTCGCAGCGCGGTCATCAACGAAGTGAAAGATGGCAAGCTGGCGTTTCGTACCGTGGTTAACCCTTAAGTTGTGACGAGGCTACAAAATGGACGGCGCCATTTTTCTCCAGCAAGTGGTCAATGGAATGAGTCTTGGGGGCATGTACGCCCTGATTGCCATCGGTTATACGATGGTTTATGGCGTGCTACGGCTGATCAACTTCGCCCATGCGGACGTGATGATGGTCGGCGCGTTTAGTACGCTGTTTTTATTTTCTTCGGTTGGGCTACCCTTCGGGGTAGCCGTTTTCCTGACCCTCGGGCTGTGCGGCCTGTTTGGTATGCTGATTGACCGGGTCGCCTATCGTCCGCTGCGTCAGGCCTCGAAAATCTCCATGCTGATCACCGCCATCGGCGTCAGCTTCTTCCTCGAAAACCTGTTTAACGTGCTGTTCGGCGGCAGCTCACGCTTCTTCTCCGCCCCTGACTTTTTCAACCAGACCCGCGCCTTCGGCAGCGTCATCATTACCAACGTGGCGTGGATTGTGCCGCTGATCACCGTCCTGCTGCTGCTGGCGATCCTCTGGCTGCTGTACCGCACCCGTTATGGGATGGCGATCCGCGCGGTGGCCTTTGACGTCAACACCGTGCGCCTGATGGGCATTGACGCCAACCGGATCATCTCCCTGGTCTTCGCCCTCGGCAGTAGTCTCGCGGCCCTCGGCGGCGTGTTCTACTCCATCAGCTACCCCACTATCGATCCCCTGATGGGCGTGCTTATCGGCCTGAAGGCCTTCGCCGCCGCCGTGCTGGGCGGGATCGGCAGCGTCACCGGCGCGGTGCTGGGCGGCTTTATCCTCGGTTTTACCGAAGTGGTCGCCGTGGCGATCTTCCCCGAACTGGGCGGCTATAAAGACGCTTTCGCCTTCCTGTTCTTGATTCTGGTCCTCTTGTTCCGCCCGGTCGGCATTATGGGCGACGAACGTCTGGAAAGGAGCCGTTTCTGATGCTCAACGCGACGACGACCGCCGGGGCGCAGCTGCGCAACCTGGCCATTATTGTCATCTGTATCGCGCTGCTGGCCGGAATCAACGTGGTTTTCAATGACTACATTGTTCGTGTCATCAGCACCATTTTTATCTTTATGATCCTTGCGGTCAGCTACAACCTGATCAACGGCGTGACCGGCCAGCTGTCGCTGGAGCCGAACGGCTTCGTGGCGGTGGGCGCCTACGTCACCGCCCTGCTGATCCTCTCCAGCGACAGCAAGGTAGACATGTTTGAAATGGCCGCCCCCAGCCCGTGGATCCTCAGCCTGCACGCAGGCTTCCTCCCTGCCCTGCTGATAAGCGGCCTGTGCGCGGCGGCGCTGGCGGTGTGCCTCGCCGTGCCGGTCTTCCGGGTGCGTGGCGACTACCTGGCCATTGTCACCCTCGGCTTTGGGTTTATCATCAAGATCCTCGCTATTAACAATCCGCAAATCACCAACGGCGCCATCGGGCTGAACGATATTCCGCAGCAGCCGCATCTCCTGTTCTGGTGCGGGCTGTTCGCCCTGCTGGCCACCGGCATGATCCTTCAGCTGGTGTGGTCGAAGTATGGCCGGATGATGAAAGCCATTCGCGACGATGAAGATGCGGCGATCGCCATGGGGGTCAACACCTTCCGCATCAAAACCTGCGCCTTCGCCACCAGCGCCTTCTTCGAAGGGATCGGCGGTGGTCTGCTGGCTTCGCTGCTGACCACCATTTCCCCGGGGCTGTTCGACTTTATGCTCACCTTCCAACTGCTGATTATTATCGTCCTCGGCGGACTCGGCAGCACCACCGGCGCCCTGCTCGGCACCGTACTGGTGGTCGGCAGCGGCGAATGGCTGCGCTTCCTCGACCAGCCGCTGCAGTTTTTCGGCCACGATCTTGGCGCGTATCCGGGCCTGCGAATGGTGGTCTTCTCCCTGCTATTGCTGATCATCATGCTTTTCGCCCGCGAAGGGCTGTTGGGGAAAAAAGAGATTTGGCAGATGGGAAGAAGGAACAGCAGCTATGGCGGAAAATAACGTTATCCTGCAGGTGCAGGACGTCACCATGCAGTTTGGCGGCCTGCGGGCCATCGACAACGTCAGCTTCCATGTTGATGAAGCGGAGATCTTTGGCCTTATCGGCCCTAACGGTGCGGGCAAGACCACCCTGTTTAACGTCATCACCGCCAACTATAAACCCACCAGCGGCAACGTCACCCTGGCGGGTACGTCGCTGAAGGGGCTGAAGCCCAACCAGGTGGTGAACGCCGGGATCGCCCGTACCTTCCAGAATATCCGTCTGTTTAACTCCATGACGGTGCTGGAGAACGTGATGGTCGGGCTCGACCGCGCCAGCCGCTACTCGCTGCTGGAGGCAGCTCTGCATATTGGCCGCTACTTTCCGGCCGAGCGGGCGGCGAAGGCCAAAGCCATGGCCATCCTGGAGGACATCGGTATCGCCCACTTCGCGCATATGCAAGCCACAAACCTAAGCTATGGCAACCAGCGCAAAGTGGAGATCGCCCGCGCGCTGGCCACCGCGCCGAAGCTGCTGCTGCTCGATGAGCCGGCCGCCGGGATGAACCCGAAGGAAACCGAGGACCTGGCGGAGCTTATCTTCCGCATGCGACATGACTATCAGCTCAGCGTCCTGCTGATTGAGCACGATATGCCCTTCGTCAATCGCCTGTGCGAGCGGGTGATGGTGCTGGAGTATGGTAAGCCGCTGTTCAGCGGCCTGATGGCCGAGGCGATCCAGCATCCTGACGTCATTTCCGCTTATCTGGGAGAAGCCAATTATGCTTAACGCCCGGGAACTGAAGGTCTTTTACGGCGTGATCCAGGGGCTGAAAGGTGTTGATATCGACGTCTATGACCGGGAGATCGTCACCCTGATCGGCAGCAATGGCGCCGGTAAAACCTCCACCCTCAACGGGATCGTCAACCTGGTGCGCTCCAGCGGGCGCGTCAGCTTCCTCAACGACGATATCTCACGCAGCCAGACCCACCAGATTGTACGCCGCGGGCTGGCGCTGGTGCCGGAGGGACGTCGGGTCTTTACCAACCTGACTATCGAAGAGAACCTGCGCATGGGCGCTTACAATAATCTCGCCGGCTACACCCGCCTGCGCGATCGCATGTACGCCCTCTTTCCTCGGCTCAAGGAACGGCGCCATCAGATGGCGGGCACCATGAGCGGCGGCGAGCAGCAGATGCTGGCCATCGCCCGGGCGCTGATGAGCGAGCCGGTGTTATTGATGCTGGATGAACCGAGCCTCGGGCTGGCGCCGAAAATTGTCGGCGAGCTGTTCGGCATCATTAAGCAACTGCGCGAAGAGAATATGACGGTGCTGCTGGTGGAGCAGAATGCGACGGCCGCGCTGGCTATCGCCGATCGGGCGTATGTCCTGGAGAATGGCCGGATCACCTTGTCAGGCGCGGCGCGGGAGATGCTGACTAACCCGGAAATTAAGCGGATGTATCTGGGGGGATAAGCGTGGTCAAAACTGCCTGGGCTGCGGCGGCGCATCCTGTGTTGCCGCAACCTCAGGCAGTCTCTTGCTACACAAAGCACACCTCGTTCCAGTAGGCTTCTCGCGTCCTGCGTCGCTCAGTATGTCTTATCATGACGGAACCACCGGGTTTCCACGTTGCCAATGTCCACGCCGTAGAGGCTGGCCACCGGCAGTATCGCCTCCATGACGCGCTGGGTATCCTGCTGTCCGGCTTCACCGTTGGACAAAAAAGCCAGCCAGCCCGTTAATCGTTGCCACAATGCCACTTTCATTTTCTCCTCTGTCGGGAAGCGAATCGCCTGGGTCTATTTCAACCACAGTTGGCCGGGCGCGGGAAATATTAATTCCGAATTTGCAATCCTGGCTGGCGCATATTACGCCCGCTCCTATCCCCTCACCCTAACCCTCTCCCTGAGGGAGAGGGAACCGCCCGGCAATCGTTACAGCCCCGGTATACACCGCGGGGCTAACGCCCATGCGCACGATGAACGGAAAATTACCCCTATCCCCTCTCCCTCTCTCCGGAGGGAGAGAGGGCCGCCCGGCAATCGTTGCCGCGCCGGTAAAACGCCAGCGGCACATAAAGAATACCCACAGGTTTGTTAAGTTCTTTTTCGTTATAGATAAGAATTTTTTCTTCTTTGCCGCCGACGGGGAATTTGTGGGAGCGTGATGTCCACAAAACAAAACAGGGATTCAGGGGAAAAAACATGCGCAATAAAACCACAAAAATTGCACTGGCGCTGGGTATGCTGCTGCTCGCGTCTCAGGCACAGGCAGACCAGCTGGCTGACATCAAAGCCGCCGGCGTCGTGAAAGTCGCCACCTTCGACGCCAACCCGCCGTTCGGCTCCGTGGATGCCAAAACCCACCATATCGTCGGCTATGATGTCGACTTTGCCCAGGCGCTGGCGAAAGCGCTCGGCGTCAAACTCGAGCTGGTGGCCACCAACCCGGCCAACCGTATTCCGCTGCTGCAGTCCGGCAAAGCCGACCTGATCGTCGCCGACATTACCATCACCCCGGAGCGGGCCCAGGTTATTGATTTCTCAACGCCGTATTTCGTCACCGGCCAGCAGTTCCTCGTGCCTGCCGGCTCTCCGGATAAGCTTGATGAGTACAGCAAAGCGCGCATCGGCGCGGTGAAAGGCACCACCGGCGAACAGGCCCTGCACCAGCGTTTCCCGCAGGCTCGCGTCCTCTCCTATGACGATATTCCGCTGGCCCTGACCGCCCTGCGCAACGGCAACGTCCAGGCCATCACCCAGGACAGCACCATCCTCGCCGGTCTGCTGGCGGAAGCGCCGGATAAAGCCAAGTTTAAAATTCTGCCCGACCTGCTCAGCAAAGAAGAGATTGGCGTGGGCGTGAAGAAAGGCGAACCGGCCCTGTTGAAAGCCGTTAACGATGAGCTGGTGAAGCTGGAGAAAACCGGCGAAGCCGCGAAAATCTATGATGTCTGGTTTGGACCTGCCACTAAAACGCCGCAGCCGCGCGCCTTTACCATAGAAGCGAAATAATATGTTCTCGGGTTTACTCTCCCACTCCGCGGCCCCGGCCGCGGATTTTTCACGTCTGCAGCGCGCCAGCATTACGTTCCGTGATGTGGCCAAGCGCTACGGCGATCATCAGGTGCTAAACGCCATCAACCTGCAGGTCGAGCCCGGCGAAGTGGTGGCGATCCTCGGCCCTTCCGGTTCGGGAAAATCGACGCTGATCCGCTTGATCAACCAGCTCGAATCCTTAAGCGGCGGCGAGATCCTGATCGACGATAAACCGACCAGCCGGCTGAGCGGCAGCGCCTTGCGCCAGCTGCGCAGCCGCGTCGGCTTTGTCTTCCAGCAGTTCAACCTTTACGCCCACCTGACGGCGCAGGAGAACATCACGCTGGCGCTGGAGCGCGTTCACGGCTGGGGGAAAAGCGCGGCTCAGGAGCGGGCGCTGGCGCTGCTGCGCCAGGTCGGACTGGAAGAAAAAGCGCAGCAGATGCCGGCGCAGCTCTCCGGCGGCCAGCAGCAGCGAGTGGCGATCGCCCGCGCCCTGGCCTCCTCGCCGCAGATTATCCTGTTCGATGAGCCCACCTCGGCGCTCGACCCGGAGATGATCGGCGAAGTGCTGCAGGTGATGAAAACCCTCGCCCACAGCGGGATCACCATGCTGGTGGTGACCCATGAGATGCAGTTTGCCCGCGAAATTGCCGACCGGGTGGTGTTTATCGACGGCGGCGACATTCTCGAGGTCGCCCCGCCGGCTGAGTTTTTCGCCCATCCGCAGCATGCCCGTGCACGGCGTTTTCTGCAGAAGGTGCTGGATCCGCTGCACCAGGAGAGCCTCGAGTGACGCCGATGCTTGACTGGCACGGCGTCCTGAGCGGGCAGCCGTTGCAATGGATTATCTCTGGTTTTCTCACCACCGTCTGGGTCAGCGTCGCCGGGATCCTGCTCGCCACCCTGCTGGCGGTCCTGCTGCTGGCCCTGCGCCTCGGCGGCGGCCGCGCGGGGCGCGGACTGGTGGCCGCGTGGGTCTCGTTGTTTCGCAACACTCCGCTGCTGGTCCAGCTGCTGTTCTGGTACTTTGCCGCCTGGAACCTGCTGCCACTGGCGGTGAAGGAGGTGGTGAACGACGAACACGCCTGGTCCATTTTGCCGGGTAACGTCTGGTGGCTGACGCCGGAGTTCCTCTGCTCGATGTGGGGGCTGGGGGTCTTTACCTCCGCCTTTCTGGTGGAAGAGATCGCCTCCGGACTGCGCGCCGTCAGCCACGGGCAGCGGGAAGCCGCGCTGTCGCAGGGTTTTACCCCGTGGCAGGAGCTGCGCTTTATCCTCCTGCCGCAGGGGCTGGCCAACGCCTGGCAGCCGATTGTCGGCCAGTATCTTAACCTGATGAAACTCTCATCGCTGGCCAGCGGCATCGGCTTTGCGGAACTGACCTATCAGGTACGACAGATTGAGAGCTATAACGCGCACGCCCTGGAGGCGTTTGCCGTCGGTACCGCGCTGTACCTGGCGCTGGGGGTGGCGATGGGCGTGGCGCTAACGCGTCTCGGCCCGGGAAGAAAACTGCAACGGAGCGCCCAACATGAACGCTAATCTGGCGGTGATCGCCGATAACCTCGATTACCTGCTGTGGGGCCGACTGGCGGAGGGCCAGCCCGGCGGCGTGGCGCTGACCCTGCTGATGGCCATCGGCGCCACCCTGCTGGCGCTGCCGGGAGGCATTGCGCTGGCGGGCCTGGCCTGGCGCTACGGCGGGCTGGTGCGGCGTCTGCTGTTTCTGTGGGCGGAAATTATTCGCGGCATCCCGCTGATATTTGTCATCTTCTGGCTGTGGTATCTGCTGCCGATGCTGACCGGCGGCGATCTGCCCGGCGCGGTAACCGTGACCCTGGCGCTGGCGTGGTTTACCGCCGCCTCGGTGATGCACTCGGTGCTGGCCGGGCTGCAGTCGCTGCCGAAAGGACAGTATGAGGCGGCGCTGACCCAGGGGTTCGCCCCCGGGCAAACGCTGCGCCTGGTGCTGCTCCCGCAGGCGCTGCGCAATGTTCAGCCCTCGCTGGTGGGGATCTTTATCGGCCTGCTGAAAGACACGTCGCTGGCGTTTATCGTCAACGTCCCGGAGCTGACCACCGTGGCCGGCCAGGTCAACAACCGGGTGCAAATCTATCCCCTGGCGATCTTCGTCTTCACCGGCGCGGTGTACTACCTGCTGTGCTGCGGTCTGAGCCTGCTGGCCAGCCGGCGTTTTACCCGCCGCGCGACCACCGGATAAGGGTCACTCCGCGGGACGGGGCTTCACCGGGCAGGTATCGCTGATCTTAATAAATTTGTCGTTATAAACCAGATAGTGGTTCCCCGGCTGGCGCAATGCCGGCTGGCGAACCACGTCCCCGGGACGCAGATACCACGCGTCCCCCTCCTCTTCGGTCGAATCGCATCCGGGTTTAATCAGCAGCTTGAACCAGGTATTGCCGGTGTTGCTCACCGTCCCGGCCACCTTATCGAAAGACCATTTAAACTGCACCTCGCGTGGGCGCACCACCAGAATGGTATCCATCACCACCACCGGCTCCATGCTGACCTCGCCGCCGGTCGGGCTGCGCCTCGTCAGGTTGCGGGTGGGGATTTCGCGAAACGAGACCCGATAGTAGCGCTCGCGGTTATCCCGCGGGCCATGATAGTAAAATTTAAAATACTCGCTCTCACCTGCCTGCAGCACCAGCTGGCGGGGGGCAAACAGCAGTTCGCCATCCACCGGCCGGGAGCGTACTTCGCTGCCGCCCGGACGATCGATGGCGCTGATGGCGATGCGGTACAGCCGCGCGCTTTTATTGTTGTTGACCACCCGTTTACTGGCGAAATCCGCTTCGGCCGGCAGGGAAAAGGTCAGGTTGCCGACCGAGATCGCCTGCGCCAGCGGCGCTGCCAGCAGGCAGCCCACCGTCAGCAGGGCCTTAGTTAATGTTGCGCCACGTCGCCTGGACATGAATCTCTCCTGAAGCGCTGACTTCGCCAAACCAGCCGTTATCGTCTACCGTCCGCAGCGAAATGGCGTTATCCATCGGAATCGAAAATTTCACCGTGGTCTTATCCATCTGCCCCACTTCGCCGGAGATATCGGTCCATGGCGTGGTCAGCCACAGCGCATCGGTCATATCCCGCCAGCTGTCATCGCACCCGGCATCGTAGGTCTGCGTCGTGCCGCTGCGGGTGATAAAAGAGAGCGTCGCCGGGAACGGCACTTTCGCCGTACCGTCATCAGAGCTGAAGAGACAGTAGGAACGCCCGCCAATCACCTGCGCCGGTCCGGTCACCTTGATCAGCACTTCATCGGCGGCCGTTTTACCGCTGGTGGTGACGATGTAGCCGAAATCGAGCGCCGGTTCGCCGCTGCCGACATATCCCTCGCGCGACGGCGCCGAGGTATATTCGTCGGAGATAATGCTGATGCTGAAATCACGGGGCTTGATAATCAGCGTGTTGGAGGTGGAAAACTCATACCAGCCTGACTCCGGCGAGGTGGTGTTCTGAAAGCGAAAGTTGAACAGATCCTTGGTGTTGATATCGCTGATCCCGAGGTTCACCATCTGCTTAAAGAAGTTGCTGGAGAAGAAAACATAGATTGAGTCTGAGCTCTTCATCTCGTTGAAGGTGTAGTAATAAGCGGTATTGCTCACCGGCTTCCATGAGCTGCCGTTGAGACTGAACTGCATATCGTACGCCCCGACGGCCGAGGCCAGCGACGAATTGGCGATCGCCGGGAAAATATGGATCGAGGTGTT
Source organism: Klebsiella sp. GL120222-02 (assembly GCF_003097195.1). NCBI lineage: Bacteria > Pseudomonadati > Pseudomonadota > Gammaproteobacteria > Enterobacterales > Enterobacteriaceae > Klebsiella > Klebsiella sp. GL120222-02. The sequence continues at coordinate 83,091 of NZ_QEQO01000004.1, read as the reverse complement.
GCTTAAACCATTGGTCTGCAAGGTATAGTTGACCATCTTACAGCTTAATCCTGCGCGGCTGCCGATGGTCTGCGTCTGGCAGTCGGCGTTCCCTTCTCCCAGGGTCGGCACGCCGTCGCTGTTGATAAACACCTCCGCCAGCGAGTGGGTATTAATCAACCGCAGGTTCGCGGCTTTGGTGTGGGTGACGTTGCGCACATACCAGTTACCGGAGGCCTGATCCTTACAGCGCGCACCGCTGCTGGCATCGTAGTTCACCGAGGTCTGACAGGCATTGATGGTCATCGTAAAGCTGCCGCCGACCGGCATCTGCTGCAAATATTGATAAAACGCGTCCGACATCATGCCGTGCATCCACTTCGCGCCGCCGCTGGTCACCGTCGCGCCATAAAACCCGCTGGCATCGGTGGTTTGCGGCAGGATCAGGCTGGTGGCCATATCGCACCCGGCGTACCAGTTGATGCAGCGCAGGCCGGTTAAGGGGTGCGAAACCGGCGAGTTTTCCAGCCACATATCAAACTTCCAGTTGGCATTGAGCCCGGTGTTGTAGCCGTTATCGATATAACCGAGACTCTGCTGATAAATGGTGCCGGAGCCGGTGTATTTTAAGCCGGTCCAGCGGTTAGCGCCGGTCATACGCGGATCCAGCGCCCCGCCGGGGGTGACGAAAAAGTTGTCGTCGGAGTTGTTTTCAACAAACACAAACTCGCGCGCCGGCGCATCCGACCAGGTGGTCTTGGTCACCGCCGCCCTGAGTGCGGCTGCCGGCCAAAGCAGCGCGAGGATCGCCAGCGCCATCAGTGCATTAACTTTCATTCTCTTCTCCTGTCTGCTGCACCGCCGCCCACGACGAGAGGCCGCTGCAGACCACATCCCCGACCCAGACGGCGCCGCGTGCCTGGCTGAGCTCCAGCGCCACTTCGCAGGTTTTATTGCCGCCGTAGCTGAAATCGATAGTGGGGTATTTCTTATCCACGTCCATGACAAACTCGCCGTTTTCATCGGTCCGGGTACGGCCGATATGGTTGTTAATCCGCGCATTCGCCAGCAGCGTGCCGTCTTCTGCACGAATACGACCGGAGACGGTGACCATCTGCTTCACCTCTGGCTCAATCACTGCGACGTTGCCCGGATAAAGGGTCAGATGACTCTTACGCCCGCTGACGATGTCGTAGCTATCGAGCGAGTTTTTGCTGTTCTGCAGCTCCACCTCATAGCGGCCATAGGGAGAGAGCGGCAGGTAGTTACGCTTGCCGCTGAGCGGGAAAATCCGCCCGTTAACCCTGGCGCTAATCTGACCATCGTCCTCCAGCCCGGTGTTGAAGATCACTCCGGCGTTACCGTCAGTTCGTCCGCTGGCGGCGATGTTTTTGCCCTGCCAGCCGACGCTGCCGCTGGCGGTGAGGTTAGTGTTGACGTAGCCGTCCGCCGCGCTGTTGACGTTCAGCGTGCCGCTGGCGTAGCGGGCGTCGAACTGGGCATACGCTCCGCCGCTGAGGGTTTTGTCATCCCCGGTATCGCCGGAGATGGCCCGCGACAGATTGGCGCCGATGGTGCGAATAGTGCCTTCATCAAACTGCTTGCGCGCTGAGAGGTTAGCCATGGTGTAGCCGTTCTGATGGGTCATCCCGGCGCTGAACCAGTTGCCCAGCGGCAGCGAGAGATCGAGAGCGATATATTTCCCGGTGTTGACGCTGCTGTCGCCATTGTTATAGCGCTGGATCCCCGCCCGCAGGCCGAGCGATCCAAACGCGCCGCTGTAGACCGTCTGATAGTAATCCGCTGTGTAGTAATGACTGTTGTAGCGGCGGTCATCGTTGTAGCTGACGCTGAACGTCCCCAGCTTCGACCACAGCGCGTTCAGGTTGAGGGTGCCGCCGATCGCCCGGTTGTCGGCATCGCTGCGCCGCAATTGATCGCCAATGCGGGTTCTCTCCTGGTTGACCCACACTGAACTGAAGCCTCCCGGCAGCGTAGCGCTGATGCTGCCGACGCTGCTCCAGGAACTGTCGCTGGCCAGCATATTCTGCAGGTTAACGTTGATCGACTCGCCCAGCGGCAGCGTCAGGCGGGTTTCCCCCACCGCCTGGTTGTCGTAGCCATAGCCCGTTGCCGCCCAGCTCAGGGTGCTGAGCGACCCGGAGGTCGAGAGGCCTGCCAGCCAGCTCTCTTTTGCCGGCCGGGTCTTTTTGCCGCTTTCCGACCAGCGATCCATATGGAAACTGCCGCCCCATACCTGCCACGCCAGCGGCGCGCCGATGCCGCGTCCCCGGCTGAACAGCTTATTGACCCGCTGGGTGCGTTTGCTGACCACCCGACCATTAACGATCACCTCCACTTCCACGTCGTAAATACCGTACGGCAGGCCGCGGGTATCCACTTCATGGTTGCCCATGGCGAAGTTCTGGACGCTCAGCAACCGGCCGTCACGGGTGAGATGCACCTCGCCCGCCGCCGGTAAAAAGGCAATCACCGGCGTGGCCGACTGACTGTTGTCGAAGACGGTGGAGCTGGCCTGATTCCCCCAGGAAAGGCCGTAAATCTTGCCGGCCGAAATAGCGGTCATCGGTCCCAGGGACTGCAGGTTCCAGGTGTCGAGCATCCCGCCGGCAAAGCGGTGGCCGGCGAAATCGCGCTCATACATGGCCTTATATAATTCACTGTCCTGCTGACCGCTGCCGATCCCGTACAGCGAGCCGTCGAGCACCACGTGATGCTCCCGCAGCGCGGTGACGTTGTTCAGCGACAGGTAGCTGGAGGTGTTGCTCCCGCCATTGCGCATCTGGTTGTTATAGACGCCGAGGTTATAGCTCAGGTTGCTGCTGAGGGTGTTCACGCTGGACTGACCGATATCTTCGCTGCGCGAGCGCAGCACGGTGCCCAGCGCCTCGCGTTTGACCACCAGCTGCAGCAGCAGCTGACGCAGGCTGAGATCCAGCTGCGCGCTGTCGGTCAGGGGAATGGTGAGTGCCTCGCTGAACGGGGCGTTGGCCAGGCCGATCAGCTGCTGTCGGGTCTGTTGGCTGACGCTGGCGTTCCCCTCGCTCTCCTCCAGTTGGATCTGCCGGACACGCAGCTGGCCGTCGTCCAGCCAGATAAAGGCGCTGCCGATCCGCTGATCGTCACGGGTGTCCTGGCTGCCGGCAAGATGAATATAGAGCGGGACGCTCATACCGTCCTGCAGCGCCCGGCTGAAGGCCTGCGGAATAATCACCCCGCCAATCTGCTGGGCACGTACGGCAGCAGCGCTGGCGTCGGGCTGAACGAACAAAAAGATCATGCCGAAGGCAAGCTGCGTTTTCAGTCCTGGGGAAATCCGTCGTAGAGGCATCGTCGTTATCCATCTGCACAACTGTCTATTTCACGGGAACAAACTGCTCACCCTGCCAAAGCGCAACCCGTCCTTTTTTATTCGCCGTGTCCACCTGCGTAAAACGGCGCGATTTACCCGGCATCAGGTAGTAATTCTCTTTACACTCCTTACCGTCGGCGGCCTTCAGGCAAGGGCCGTAGGCGAGGATCCGCAGCGTCGCATTCCCGGTGTTGGTCAGAGAGCCGTTGGCGTACTGAAAGCGGTAATTCACCTGCCGGGGCGCCACCACCAGAATGGTGCCGATGCGGGCGGACGCCGTCGCTACCGCGCTGCGGTTGGCGTTATCGCGCTGGGCATCGCTGAGTGCCTGATCGAACCAGACAATGCGGTAGTAACGCTCTTTGTCATCCGCCGGGCCTTTGTAGAAGAAACGGATGACATCGCTGGCCTGGGCGGGTAGCAGCAGGCTGGCGGGGGTAAGCAGCACCTCATCCGGTTTATCCATCGGGATAACCTGCCCACCATCCAGCGGGGAAGAGAGCCGTTCGAGATGGATATTGATCAGTCGACCGCTGTCTGTGCTGTTCTTGATTGTTTTGCTCAGCGTGCTGCTGCCGCTGTTCATAAAAGATGAGATATCGCCGACATCCAGCGCCTGCGCCGGCGACACCCCGACAAGCAGCAGCCCGAGAGCCAGAAGGTGCTTTTTCATAACAATTCCGTCCGTGAAAAAAGCAGGGGGAGCCCCCCCTGCTGGTGCATCAGAAGGATCAGCTGGTCCAGGTGGCGTCGAACTGGACGCTGACGTCGCCGCTCCAGATCCCTTCCGGCAGGGTGCTGTAATCGGTCACTGCGGTGGTGCCGTTGGTGGTGCCGCTGATGATGGAGAAAGTGAAACCATCCTGCGCGGTGGTACGGCCGCTGGCGTTGTAGCCATTAGCCAGCGCGCTGAGGTTGCCGCCCAGCACGCCGTTAGCGGTATCGATCATCACGGTATCTGCGGTTTTTTCGACCGCGGCGCCGTTATAATCCACACCCACGCTCAGCGTGGAGCCGGAAGTGTCCAGCTGGGTTAAGGTGTTGGTGATAAGGCGCGAGGTCAGCTTAAAGGCGGTCGCCGTTGCGTCACCCTCAATCGCCACGTCAAACAGACCTTTCTGCGAGTTAAAGCCTTTAATGCCTTCGGCGTACTGGAATGCCAGGCTGCCGAGCGGGGTCACAACCAGCTTGCTGGTGGTGTCTTTTTTAGCGGTCGCCGACCAGGTCGCAACAGCCTGAGCCGTTACGTCAGCAGCCTGCGCCACACCCATACCGGTAAACGCTGTTACCAGAGCTATTGCCAGAACCTTTTTTTTCATCGCTTTTTCATCCTGAGTTGAATTAAGGACATGATGTCCCGGTGAACCATTTAAAAAACAATATTGCCTGGGTGTTACTGAACTAACTTATATATTTTGGAATACAGTTTGGCCTCAGCATTGCGCCGATGGGTATATACTGTCTTCACGCTACAATTTTCAATTCTGGCGATCGATTTCGGCTGCATGCCCTGAGCGGTCATGCGGATTATTTTCATTTCCCGGTCAGTAATTTTATCTTTCTTAATATCTTTGCGGAGAAATCTGCCATTAATTACGTAGGCCAGTTCTTTTCTAATATCGCGACTCAGGCCAACATATACCACGCCGCGAATATTGCTATTGTAATACCAGTAATTTGCTAAGGCTTCTGATTTCCTGGCCGCAATCAATACGACCTGTTTCCCCTTTACCGCGGATAGCCATTCGCTATCGCGCCTGATAAATTCATTTAAAGAAGCCGTATTGAGATTGATAAACACAAAATCCTTTCTAATCTTCTCCTGCGACAGATAAATTAATTCATCGATATCCAGAATGAGTTCGGATAGTCCTTTATAGAAGTAGGAGTCATGGGCAGACCAAATGTACTTATCGGAACAGCATTTATATTCCATATAGTTTTTAACCTCATAGTCCTTGAAGTAATCATTTTTACAACTTCACTGTTTGCCAGGCCTACAAAGTTAACTGGCGTATTCGCTTCCTTTAATAAATCGCCATTAAATAAGACACGCATTACTTATCAATATTTGATAAGCCGGGTTTAATTTTAATTATTTCTGCATGGCGTTGAATTTAAGTTTTTTCCTATGGAGTGTCAACACGCGGACAGGCAATCAATTTCGTGCCTGGGTCAATATTTACAAAAACTGAAAATATCGGATTTTTGAGGAGTGGAAAAAGACATTTATTTTCATGAGGTTATTGGCAATATTACCCTCAATTCTTACTTGTGCTTTATATTACCCAGGATCTTCGCCCTATTATGTTAGGAATATTCTTAATGAGGGGCAGGATGGAGTTGTCAAATAAACCAAATTAACAACAAAATAAAGAATATAAATCTGAATATAAGCAATAACCAGGATGATTTACCAATTCATAAGCCACATGAATAGATTAACCTGCCGCACAAAATAGTTATGCATATGTTAATTCTGCGGAATGATGAATGCTAAACAAAGGTAGAAGCATTATCTATTCGATTAAACAGACCTCATTAGCAAGATAAAACGAGTTTTGCCGATAGGTGCCTGCCGTCACGGGTGCGCCAGCCTTCGCGCCCCCCGAAAGCATAGCCGCTTTTCAAGGCTTCGCCAGCGGTCAGCAAGCCGCGCGGTCGGCCTGTCATCCCCGCCTGTTCACGCTTTGTTCGCAATACCGTCATCGAAATTTCATATAAAGACCTATTAATAGTGCCCAGTTAATGACGAACCTGGACACTCTTATGAACAGCTCTCTTGCCGCGGTGGCCGAAACTGATTTCCAGCCGTTCACCGATCTCGATGCCGGCCTGCAGCGGAAGGTCTTAAGCGTGCGTAACCTGACTAAAGCCTATCATGCTCAGCACAAGGTGCTGGACGGCATCAGCTTTGACCTGCACGCCGGTGAAATGGTCGGGGTCATTGGCCGCTCCGGCGCCGGCAAATCGACGCTCCTGCATGTCCTTAATGGTACGCACAGCGCCAGCGGCGGTGAAATTCTTAGCTATCCGGAAGTCGGTATGCCACACGATGTCTCAAAGCTGAAAGGCCGCTCACTCAACGCCTGGCGCAGTCAGTGCGGGATGATCTTTCAGGACTTCTGCCTGGTACCGCGCCTCGACGTGCTCACCAACGTCCTGCTTGGCCGCCTCAGCCAGACCTCAACCCTGAAGTCGCTGTTTAAGATTTTCCCCGCCGCCGACCGGGCGCGCGCCATTGCGCTGCTCGAATGGATGAACATGCTGCCGCACGCGCTGCAGCGGGCGGAGAATCTCTCCGGGGGACAGATGCAGCGGGTGGCAATCTGCCGGGCGCTGATGCAAAACCCCGGCATTTTGCTGGCCGACGAACCTGTCGCCTCGCTGGATCCGAAAAACACCCAGCGCATCATGGATGTGCTGCGCGAGATTAGCGAGCAGGGCATCAGCGTGATGGTAAACCTGCATTCGGTAGAGCTGGTGAAGGCCTACTGCACCCGGGTTATCGGCGTCGCCAGCGGCCAGCTTATTTTTGACGATCACCCCTCCCGGCTGACGCAGGATGTGCTGCAGCAGCTGTACGGCGATGAAGTTAGCCAATTGCATTAATTTCACTCACACGGGCAACATAATGAAAAAATATATGACTGGCGCAGTTCGTTTATCCGCAGTGGTCGCGGGCATGATGATGGCATGGCAGGCGGCGGCAGCGCAGCCGAAAGAGCTGAATCTGGGCATTCTCGGCGGGCAGAACGCCACCCAGCAAATCGGTGATAACCAGTGTGTGAAGACCTTCCTCGATAAAGAGCTGAACGTGGATACCAAACTGCGTAACTCTTCCGACTATTCCGGGGTGATCCAGGGTCTGCTGGGGGGTAAAGTCGACGTGGTGCTGAGCATGTCCCCCTCCTCTTACGCTTCGGTTTATATCAATAACCCGAAAGCCGTGGATATCGTCGGCATCGCCGTGGACGATAAAGATCAGTCCCGCGGCTATCACTCCGTGGTGATCGTCAAAGCCGACTCCCCGTACAAAACGCTGGACGATTTAAAAGGCAAAGCCTTCGGCTTCGCCGATCCGGATTCCACTTCCGGGTATCTGATCCCTAACCATGCGTTTAAAGAAAAATTTGGCGGTAACGCCGACAACAAATACAACAATACCTTCTCCAGCGTCACCTTCTCCGGCGGCCACGAGCAGGACATTCTCGGCGTGCTGAACGGCCAGTTCGCGGGCGCGGTCACCTGGACCTCGATGGTCGGCGATTACAACACCGGCTACACCACCGGCGCGTTCAACCGTCTGATTCGCATGGATCATCCGGATCTGATGAAGCAGATCCGCATTATCTGGCAATCGCCGCTGATCCCGAACGGCCCGATCCTGGTAAGCAATGCGCTGCCGGCGGACTTTAAAGCGAAAGTCGTGGCGGCGGTGAAAAAACTGGACACCGAGGATCACGCCTGCTTTATCAAAGCGATGGGCGGTACCCAGCACATCGGTCCGGGCAGCGTGGCTGACTTCCAGCAGATTATCGACATGAAACGCGAGCTGGTGAGCGCGCGTTAATCCTGCCTCAACGCCGCCTGCTTGCCCCCAGGGTGAGCGGCGGCGCTACGTTGAAGATCCCCGACGCATGAAGACGACCCACACCGAATTTGAACGCTATTACCAGCAGGTACGCTCGCGGCAAAAGCGCGATACCGTCTGCTGGTCGTTACTCCTGCTGGCGCTCTATTTTGCCGCCGGCAGCGCCGCAGAATTTAATCTGCTGACCATCTGGCACTCGCTGCCCCACTTCTTTGACTATATGGCAGAGACCATTCCGCCTCTGAGTGCCGGCAACCTGTTCGCCGATGTACAGACCAAAGGCTCGCTGGCCTGGTGGGGCTATCGCCTGCCGATCCAGCTGCCGCTCATCTGGGAAACCCTGCAGCTGGCGCTGGCCTCGACGCTGGTGGCGGTCGCCATCGCCACGGTTTTCGCGTTCCTCGCCGCCAACAACGCCTGGACCCCGGCGCCGGTACGCTTTGCCATTCGGGTACTGGTGGCGTTTTTGCGCACCATGCCCGAGCTGGCGTGGGCGGTGATCTTTGTCATGGCGTTCGGCATCGGTGCGATCCCGGGCTTTCTGGCGCTGATGCTGCACACCGTCGGCAGCCTGACCAAACTGTTCTACGAGGCGGTGGAGAGCGCGCAAAACAAACCGGTACGCGGCCTGGCGGCCTGCGGCGCGTCGCCGCTGCAGAAAATCCGCTTCGCCCTGTGGCCGCAAGTGAAACCGCTGTTTCTCTCCTACGGCTTTATGCGGCTTGAAATCAACTTCCGTTCGTCGACGATTCTCGGGCTGGTGGGCGCGGGCGGTATCGGCCAGGAGCTAATGACCAATATCAAGCTCGACCGCTACAATCAGGTGAGCATCACCCTGCTGCTGATCATTCTGGTGGTGTCGGCGCTGGACATGCTGTCCGGTCGTCTGCGCCTGTGGGTACTGGAGGGTAAGAAATGAGCGTCTGGCACATGCAACCGGATATCGCCGCCAGCCGGCGGCAGCATAAACAGCTCTATCAGGTCCAGGGGCGCTACCTGCGCTACGTCGGGCTGGTAGCGCTGGCCTGCGTGCTCTATTACGTCTGGTTTTTTCTGCAGTTTGGCATCAGCGGCGAGCAGCTGACCACCGGTCTGCAGCAGATTGGCCGCTACCTGGCGCGGATGTTCGTCTGGCACGACTTCTGGAACTGGCCGTTCGGCTATTACTTCACGCAAATCGGCATCACCCTGGCTATCGTCTTCGCCGGGACGCTGACCGCCACGGTGCTGGCGCTGCTGCTCTCCTTCTTTGCCGCCCGCAACATCATGCGCGGCGTGGTGCTGGGGACCCTTGCCCTGCTGATGCGCCGCCTGTTTGATGTGCTGCGCGGGATCGACATGGCTATCTGGGGGTTGATTTTCGTGCGCGCGGTCGGCCTCGGGCCGCTGGCTGGGGTGCTGGCGATCATCATGCAGGACACCGGTCTGCTGGGACGGCTGTACGCGGAAGGACACGAAGCCGTGGACCGCTCGCCCGGGCGCGGGCTGACCGCCGTGGGCGCGAACGGCCTGCAAAAGCATCGCTTTGGCATTTTTACCCAGTCGTTCCCAACCTTCCTCGCCCTGAGCCTGTATCAGATTGAATCCAACACCCGCTCCGCGGCGGTGCTGGGCTTCGTCGGCGCCGGGGGTATCGGGCTTATCTATGCCGAGAACATGCGCCTGTGGAACTGGGATGTGGTGATGTTTATCACCCTGCTGCTGGTGGCGGTGGTGATGATCATGGACACCCTTTCCGCCTGGCTGCGCCGTCGCTATATCGGCGGCGCCGCGGTGCCGCTGTATCAGGGCGGACGCTAGCACACCTTTGCGCCGGATGGCGGCTTCGCCTTATCCGGCCTACTCGTCCAGGACTGGCTGTTGACTCACCGCCGGGCCTGGGGCAACTGAAACTGCCGGTGCTGGCGGCCTCAACATCGCTGAGACGTTCCCGGAAGGCCGGGGCAGCCCGCATGGATGC
>NZ_QEQO01000004.1:0-73115 GCF_003097195.1 Klebsiella sp. GL120222-02 | reverse complement strand
CGAAGGCACCACGCAGTGGCGATTTTGCTGGCCGGAGCCCGGGGGTACAGGGGGCGGCGGCGACTGGCCGCCCCCTGTGCGCTCCCTGCGCCATGAGTGACATAGCGCAGAAAAAATATTGGGAGCGCTATCTGTCCGGAAATAACATAGAAGTTGTAGCCCTGCCAGGCGCAGTATGCACAGGGAAATTTACGCTTGTACCGTTATTCCGCCGGGTGGCGGCTGCGCCTTACCCGGCCAGGGGTTCGTGCGCCCTGCCGTTAATTTATTCACCGTTGTTGCTATTCCAGCCGCCAGCTCAGCACCGGCCAGCCATATCCGGCACCCGCCGCCTGCAGCTGCGGACAGGGATTGACCAGCCGCACGCGATCCGCATGCAGGCACAGCGGCAGATCGTTAATGGAATCGGTATAGAAAGTCACCTCGCCGTCATACTGCGGATGCGCCTCGCGCCACTGCGCCAGACGCGCCACCTTCCCCTGCTGATAGCTAGGGATCCCGGCAATGACCCCGCTGTAGCCGCCGTCGACCATCTCCACGTCAATGCCCAGCGCCTGATCAATCTCCAGCGCGGCGGCCACCGCCTGCACCAGCAGGCTAACCGAGGCGGAGATAATCAGCATCTGCTCTCCCTCGGCCCGCAGACGACGAATGAGCTCCCACGCCTGCGGATAGACCCGGGGCAGGATCGCCTCGCGCACGCAGCGGGCCACCAGCGCGTCAACGTCCGATTTCGGTATTCCGGCCAACGGCGCCTGAATCAGGGCCACATAATCGGCGATATTCATCTCTCCCCGGTCATAATCCGCCATTAACCGCGCCTCGCGGGCAAGATACCCCTTCTGCGTCGCCAGCCCTTCGCGAACCATAAACTGGCTCCAGACCGTACTGCTATCGCCCTGTATCAGGGTGTTATCGAGATCAAAAATCGTCAGCGTGTTGCCCATGGTACTTTCCCTTACTGGTCAAAATAAGCTGCCGGGAGCATGCGTAAAAAAGATGACAGGAAAATGAACCGGACGCCGCAGCGCCCGGCTCGCCATCAGCCGGCGCGGATCTTCGCGGTGCGGAACACCAGCACGATCCCACCGATGATCGCCACCATACCGACCATCGCCGCCGCCGGCAGCCGGTTGCCCAGCAGCAGATAATCCAGTAGCGCCGTGATCACTGGCACCAGATAAAAGAGGCTGGTGACATTGACAATATTTCCCGCGCTCAGCAGACGATACAGCAGCAGCTGGGCGACCACCGAAATCAGCAGCCCGAGAAACAGCACCGGAATAATCAACCCGGCGTTAACAGTAAACTGGAAGCCGCTGACCGGGGCAATCAGCAGGCACAGCCCCAGACTGACGGCGTACTGCAGCGGCAGGACATCCGCCGGCGCCTGACGGCTGCGCTTTTGCCACAGCGCGCCAAAGGTCATCAGCAGCAGAGCCGCCAGCGCAAACAGGATCCCCACCATCGCCATCGGCGAGGCCGCCAGGCTGCGCCACACCAGCAGCACCAGCCCCGCCAGGGCAATCAGCAGTCCTGACAGCCGCCGCCCCTGCAGGCGACGCTCCACCACGCAAAGCGTAAGGATGGGCTGGATCCCCATGATGGTGGCGATAAGTCCCGGCGTCACACCGTTAGCCATCGCCTCGAAGTAACAGACCGAATAGCCGCCAATCAGCATCAGGCCGGTGGCCGCTGTCTGCAGGCGGGTGCCCGGCGCGGGCAGCCAGCGCCGACGGACGATGGTCAGCGGCGCCAGCGCGACCAGGGCAATCAGAAAACGAAAGACCAGCAGCGCCATCGGCGAAGCGTTGTCCAGTCCCCAGCGGGTGAAGATGGCCGCGCTGCCCCACAGCAGCACAAAAATGGCCGTTGTCGCCTGCGAGGCGAGCAGAGAATAGCGAACGTGCATAGCATGCTCCAGAACGTCAAACACAAGGTATCAAGCGTCATACCGGCAGGTAAGCGCCTGCTAAAGACGGCGTTAAGCGTCGAAAACAACCCGGTCTGGAGGGGGAGGCGGTGGGCAGAGCGTGGTGAAGCAATGATGAGGCGCAGACGTCATCCACCCCGCGTCGAAAGCGGCGCCGGGCAAAGTCTCACCAGAGATGGCGTAATGCGTCATGGAATGCCTCGTGAAATGTTTAATCAGAATCCTGGCACAGGCCGTTCGGAAGTGACAACTGCCTTTTATGGGTGATCTCTCGACTGGTTGTTTATTTTTAATCGTAAATAAACGTAAAGGCGGCCTCGGCTTATTCAGCCGTTCTTTTTAATCGGCTATAAAACAAAGCAGTCTGCTTGCTACTTCGAAAATAACGATATGAAGCCAAAACTGACGCATGCTCTCTTTTTAATTCCTTTTTTGTTGTTGGCAGGATGCTCCTCCTCACCGAAACAGGCAAAGAACACAAAATCTCATGCGGATATGACCATTGATAGCGGATCGGACGATCTGATCCCGGTGGTGGCGGCCCTGCATGATCAGATGCACACCTGGCAGGGAACCCCCTATGAATGGGGCGGTACTGAACAAAGCGGCGTCGACTGCTCGGGTTTCGTCTGGCGCACGTTGAAGGATCGCTTTAACCTGCCGATGGAGCGGATCACCACCCGCGAGCTGCTGCACATGGGCGTGCGGGTCAATAAGCGCGATTTACGTCCCGGCGATCTGGTTTTCTTCCGCACCCGGGCCGGGATGCACGTTGGCTTTTACGATACCGATCATAATTTCCTTCACGCCTCGAGCAGCCAGGGCGTGATGCGCTCTTCGCTGGACAACCCTTACTGGGAATCGGCGTTCTATCAGGCGCGTCGTCTGCCGAAGGAGTATAACGCGCAGATCACCATGAACAGCGACACCCTGCATCTGGCGAAGAATCGCCGCTAAAAAAAAGCCGCAGCCAGGGCTGCGGCGGGTGGTTCTGCGGTCAATCAGAACTGGTAGGTCATACCCAGCGCGACGATGTCGTCATCGTTGATGCCGAGTTTGTTATCGCTTTTCAGCTGGTTGATTTTGTAATCCACGAAGGCGTTCATGTTTTTGTTGAAGTAGTAGGTCAGGCCCACGTCAATGTAGTTAACCAGATCTTCACTCCCCACCCCTTCAATATCCTTCCCTTTCGACAGCACATAGCCGAGGGACGGACGCAGACCGAAGTCGAACTGATACTGCGCCACCGCTTCAAAGTTCTGCGCTTTGTTGGCAAAACCGCCGCTGATCGGGGTCATCTTGCGGGTTTCAGAGTACATGGTCGCCAGGTAGATATTGTTGGCGTCATATTTCAGGCCGGTCGCCCAGGCTTCCGCTTTCGAACCCTGGCCGCGGGCCAGCAGATTCTGATCGTTGGTACGGTCGGAGCTGGTGTAGGCCGCGCTGACGGCGAAGTCGCTGCCGCCGAAATCATAGCTTAATGAGGTGCCAACGCCGTCGCCGTTCTGTTTCTTCGCTTCACGGCCTTCGTTTTTACCCTGGTACTGCAGGGTCATATCCAGACCATCCACCAGACCGAAGAAATCGGTATTGCGGTAGGTCGCCAGGCCGCTGGCGCGTTTGGTCATAAAGTTATCGGTCTGGGCAGAGGAATCGCCGCCGAATTCCGGGAACATATCGGTCCAGGCTTCCACGTCGTACAGGGCGCCAAGGTTACGACCGTAATCGAAGGAGCCGTAGTTCTTCAGCTTCACCCCGGCGAATGCCAGACGGGTTTTCTGGCTCGAGTCGCTCTCGGTTTTGTTGCCCGAGAATTCAGATTCCCAACGGCCATAGCCGGTCAGGTCGTCGTTAATCTGCGTTTCGCCTTTAATACCGAAACGCACGTAAGTCTGATCGCCATCTTTGCTGTCATAATCGCTGAAGTAGTGCATGGCTTTGATCTTGCCGTACACATCCAGTTTGTTCGCGTTCTTGTTATAAACTTCCGCTGCCTGCGTCGCTGTTGAAGCCACAAAGCCCATCATCATTAATGCCAGAGTACTCTTTTTCATTATTCAGTCCTGGTGATTTATTTATACGCGCTATTCAATTGCGGGCGCTCGCCCATCAAAAACAGGAGGTTTTTTAACGCCGGGAGATTAAATATTTATGACAAGGTGGAACTTTTTATAAAAAAGAGTATTTAAATGTATCTGACATATTTTTGTCACATCCCCTCTCCAGAATGCCCGATCCCGCGCAATAAAATGGCGCGCCCGCCGCCCCGGGTGTTGGCAAGCGGGCCGACTCCTGCTACAACATCAGCTCGATATCGATATTCCTTTTGAACGGCAGAGAATCATGAGTGAAAGCCAGACGCTGGTGGTAAAACTGGGCACCAGTGTTTTAACAGGCGGGTCCCGCCGCCTGAACCGCGCCCATATCGTTGAGCTCGTGCGCCAGTGCGCACAGCTGCACGCCATGGGACACCGTATTGTCATCGTGACCTCCGGGGCCATTGCCGCCGGGCGCGAGCACCTTGGTTACCCGGAACTGCCCGCCACCATCGCCTCCAAGCAGCTGCTGGCGGCGGTGGGACAAAGCCGTCTGATCCAGCTGTGGGAACAGCTGTTTTCTATCTATGGCATTCACGTTGGCCAGATGCTGCTGACCCGCGCCGACATGGAAGACAGAGAACGGTTCCTCAACGCCCGCGACACTCTGCGCGCACTGCTGGATAACAGCATCGTCCCGGTCATTAACGAAAACGACGCCGTCGCCACCGCGGAAATCAAAGTGGGCGATAACGACAATCTCTCCGCACTGGCCGCGATCCTCGCCGGGGCGGATAAGCTGCTGCTGTTAACCGACCAGCCAGGCCTGTTCACCGCCGACCCGCGTAGCAACCCGCAGGCGGAGCTGATTAAAGACGTCTACGGCATCGACGACGCGCTGCGCGCCATCGCCGGCGACAGCGTCTCCGGACTCGGCACCGGCGGCATGGGCACCAAGCTGCAGGCCGCGGATGTCGCCTGCCGCGCGGGGATTGATACCATTATCGCCGCCGGCAACCGCCCGGACGTCATCGGCCATGCGATGGAAGGCCTGCCGGTGGGCACCTGCTTCCACGCGCAGGAGTCTCCGCTGGAGAACCGTAAGCGCTGGATCTTCGGCGCCCCGCCAGCCGGTGAACTGACCGTCGATGCGGGCGCGACTCAGGCGATCCTCGAAAGAGGCAGCTCGCTGTTGCCAAAAGGCATCAAAATCGTCAGCGGCAACTTCTCCCGCGGCGAAGTGATCCGCATCCGCAATAGCGAAGGACGCGATATCGCTCACGGCGTCAGCCGCTACAACAGCGACGCGCTGCGCCTTATCGCCGGCCAGCACTCGCAGCAAATCGATGCCATTCTGGGCTACGAATACGGCCCGGTGGCCGTCCACCGCGATGATATGATCATCCGTTAAGGAGCTGAAAATGCTGGAACAAATGGGCATTGCCGCCAAAGCGGCCTCCTGGCAGCTGGCGTTACTCTCCAGCCGGGAAAAGAACCAGGTACTGGAAAAGATCGCCGATTATCTGGAAGCGCAGACCGACGATATTCTGCGCGCCAACGCGGAAGATTTAGCCGAAGCTCGCGCCAATGGCCTGAGTGAAGCGATGCTTGATCGCCTCGCGCTGACCCCGGCGCGCCTGAGCGGCATCGCCAGCGATGTGCGCCAGGTGTGCAATCTGGCCGATCCGGTCGGCCAGGTGATCGACGGCGGGCTACTGGACAGCGGTCTGCGTATTGAACGTCGCCGCGTCCCGCTGGGGGTGATTGGCGTGATTTATGAAGCGCGACCCAACGTGACGGTCGACGTCGCCTCCCTGTGTCTGAAAACCGGCAACGCAGCGATCCTGCGCGGCGGGAAAGAGACCTGGCGCACCAACGCCGCCACGGTGAAGGTGATCCAGCAGGCGCTGCAGGAGTGCGGTCTGCCGGCCGCCGCGGTACAGGCCATTGAGAGCCCGGATCGCGCGCTGGTGGGCGAAATGCTGAAGATGGATAAATACATCGATATGCTGATCCCCCGCGGCGGCGCTGGCCTGCACAAGCTGTGCCGCGAGCAGTCAACGATCCCGGTGATCACCGGCGGGATTGGCGTGTGCCATATTTTCGTTGATGAAACCGCCGAGATCGCCCCTGCGCTGAAGATCATCGTCAATGCCAAGACCCAGCGGCCGAGCACCTGCAATACCGTGGAAACGCTGCTGGTGCACCGCAACATCGCCGACACCTTCCTGCCGGCGTTGAGCAAGCAGATGGCCGAGAGCGGCGTCACCCTGCACGCCGCCCCTTCCGCCCTGCCCGCGCTGCAGAACGGCCCGGCGAAGGTCGAGCCGGTGAAAGCGGAGCAGTATGACGATGAGTATCTGTCGCTGGATCTGAACGTCAAAGTGGTGGCTGATATGGATGAGGCTATCGCCCATATTCGGGAACATGGCACCCAGCACTCCGACGCCATCCTGACCCGCACCCTGCGTAACGCCAACCGCTTTATCAATGAAGTGGACTCTTCCGCCGTCTACGTGAACGCCTCCACGCGCTTCACCGACGGCGGCCAGTTCGGCCTTGGCGCGGAGGTGGCGGTCAGCACCCAGAAGCTGCACGCCCGCGGCCCGATGGGGCTGGAAGCGTTAACCACCTATAAGTGGATTGGTTTCGGCGACGATACCATTCGTGCGTAAATGAGAAAGGGCGATGCAAAAATAGGCAGTTGATTCCACTGGCTATTGACGCATCGCCCGCTAAGTTCTAACCTTTTGCCTCGTGATTCACGCTCGTGAACACCTCTTGCAGGGCCGATATAGCTCAGTTGGTAGAGCAGCGCATTCGTAATGCGAAGGTCGTAGGTTCGACTCCTATTATCGGCACCATTTCAAACGCTACCCAAGTAAACCGAAATCAATTAAACCCAAGAATACTGCGCTTTGTAGCCCGGTTCTTATATTCCGTTATCAACTTGATTCAACCGAAATCAAGCACCTATTGGGGGCATAAGCGGGGGCATTCTGTGTTCGGTCCTGGGAGATGCCCCCAATGAAACTTAATGCGAGACAGGTAGACACGGCTAAACCCAGAGAGAAAGCCTATCAGCTGGCAGATGGTGCTGGTTTGTATCTTGAAGTTGTTCCCTCTGGTTCCCGATACTGGCGGATGAAATATCGCTTCAATGGAAAAGAGAAGCGTATGGCCTTTGAGGTCTATCCGGCAGTTTCCCTTGCACAAGCGAGGGCACTGCGCAATAAAGCTAAGAAAAAGCTGGCCGAGGGTATCGATCCATCGTTTGCCAAGAAATAAGAAAAGCTGGTTCGGGATGTGCAGCTCAATAATACGTTTCATGCAGTGGCACTTGAATGGCACGGAACAAAGGTGAGCCGATGGTCAGAAGGTTATGCCTCCGATATCATCGAAGCATTCAATAAAGATATTTTCCCCTATATCGGCCAGCAGCCGGTAAATGTAATCAAACCGCTGGTTCTGCTTAATGTGCTGCGTCGAATGGTAAGCCGTGGCGCGACAGAAAAGGCCAAGAAGGTTCGCCAGCGTTGCAGCGAAGTCTTTCGTTACGCCATTGTTACCGGTCGTGCGGAATACAATTCTGCAGCGGATCTAACCAGCGCGATGTCAGGGCATGAATCGAAGCATTATCCCTTCCTGACTGTTGAGGAGTTACCAGACTTCTTTAAAGCTCTCGCAGGCTACACAGGGAGCCCGTTAGTTGTTCTTGCAGCACGTCTGCTGATCCTTACGGGAGTTCGTACCGGCGAGCTTCGAGGTGCTTTCTGGAGTGAGTTTGATCTTGAGAAAGCGGTGTGGGAAATTCCTGCCGACCGATGAAGATGAAACGGCCTCACCTTGTCCCCCTCTCTACCCAAGCACTAGAGATCGTACAGCAGCTCAAGGTGATATCTGGGCAATATCCTCTGGTGTTTCCTGGGAGGAATGATCCCCGCAAAACGATGAGCGAAGCGAGTATAAATCAGGTGTTCAAGCGGATTGGATACACGGGGAAGGTAACGGGGCATGGTTTTCGCCACACGATGAGTATGATTTTGCATGAGGAAGGATTCAATAGAGCATGGATTGAAACCCAGCTTGCGCATGTCGAGAAGTATGCGATTCGCGGGACGTACAACCATGCGTTGTATCTTGAAGGGAGGAGGGAGATGATGCAGTGGTATGCGGATTATACTAGTACTTTACGAAGGAATTGATTATTACGAGCTTAATGTTTTGAAAGACAGCCTCGAAAAAGATTATTGTCAGTCTGGATGTTTAGGCCGGTATGAGGCCAATATATGCCATCGGCTACAATAGTCGAAAAATCAGAGTAGTAGTGAACATTGCTACAAAATTTGTGCAGAAGCCGAAGCTTGGCCTGCCTACACTTCGATGCTATTTTCAACAAAACTAAATAAGGGAGGTAAGTATGTTTGAGGCTATCCAGCCACTGGATATATACAATAAGAACATCAACATACTGATTGGCTCAGGCGCTTCAGCAGACTTGTTCCCGACGCTGTCCCTAGCCATCAAGAATGCAGAGGGACGGCGAGAAACGATCGAGACGCTCGCCACACAGTTTGAAAACTCGCCAGAGAAGCAAACCGCGTTATTCATGCACTACTACAACACATGTATTTTTCCAGTGCAGACATTCAATCCAAGTTTAGTTACAACGAATAAAGGAAAAGAAAATCTCAAGAATTATGAGATTTTTTTAACAACCCTTTTGGGGTTGTTGGATAGAAGGAAAGACCTCAACCGCAAAATCAATATTTTTACCACAAACTATGATGGATGCCTGTCCCATACAGCTGACAGCCTTCTCATGAAGGGATCACATGATTTTGTGGTGAATGATGGTACCTCCGGTTTTCACACAAAGCATCTTCATTCCAAAAACTTCAGTACTTTTCAATGTCAAACTGGAGTATTTGAACGAAGCAACTATGGCATCCCGCAGCTAAACATTATCCATCTTCACGGTTCGGTTTACTGGTCAAAAAGCGGTGATAAGATTGAAGTCAATTACCGCAATGATTTTAGTAACCTTTTGACAGAAGAGACACTCGGGAATTTAAATGGATATTCAGAATTTCTTGGTGTCGATGGTAACAGAACCGAAGGCATTCCATCCTTGGCATTCAGTCAAGACCAGATAGATATTTTCTGGGGGGAGTACAATAAGCTGCCTATTGTCAACCCCACTAAGTGGAAGTTTTACGAAACTGTCTTCGAAGAACACTACTACCAGATGCTCAGGCTATTAAGCTATGAGCTTGAAAAACCAAATTCTATACTCATAACATTTGGCTTTTCGTTTGCTGATGAACACATTCTCAGACTGATCCAACGCTCCCTCTCCAACCCACAACTTCATACTTTTATTTGTTGTTATAGCAACAATAGTGCAAATAGCATGCGGGAAGAATTTAAATCTTGGAAAAACGTCCAAGTAATTGGGCCCGCTGAAGATATGAATATGGACTTCACCAATTTCAATAAATATGTTTTATCACTCACGCCAGACACTTATGAACCTCCATTAAAAGCTGAAGAGGAGGATCTGATATGAGTATCATCGTAGGTGAGGTCATTGCAGTGAGTGGAGTGCGTATCTCCCTTCGAATTTTTGAAGACTCCAATCATGAGACTATTTTCTACGGAGGAGTTAAGTACAGAGGTATTTCACTTCGGGAGCACGTATCTATTCAGCGAGGCTTTATAGATATTGTCTGTCTTGTTGAAGGTGAATTTTTGGATGAGAAAAGGCTAGAGACTGATGCCGAGAAGGTCCAATATGTACGAAAAGTTGATGTTCGCCCCATTGGTTATATAGTAGATGATAAGTTTTTTGAAGGTGTGAAGTACATGCCGATGATCCGAGACAAGGCATCTCTACTCAGCGAACTTATGGTAGGGAAAATTTATGGGGCGGACGGTAAAACAGGCTTTTCTATTGGCTCTATGCTCAAGGAGAATGTACCCATCAACCTCCCATGGATGCGATTATTCAACAGCCATTTGGGCATATTTGGTAACACCGGGAGTGGTAAATCTAATACGCTAGCTAAACTTTATACTACACTTTTTAATGAGCGACTCCAAGCATTACAGCACAAGAGCCACTTCGTTATCATAGATTTTAATGGTGAATACACGGAAGATCAGCTACTACCAGCTAAGAATAAGCAAATCACAGTGCTGGACTCTAAAAAAGCAAAGCACAAATTCAAGATTGAAGGCGCTCATTTTTGGGATGTCGAAACCCTAAGCCTCTTGTTTCAGGCAACTACGAACACACAACAGCCATTTCTGCGTCGCGTTCTATCTGGTAAAGAAAAATTTAAGACCACGCCACTCAAAAGGTATGTAGAAAAGGTTTTTGAAAAAGTTTTTAGTACAGGTGAAGCGAAATCAGATGCTTTGGATTTGAGCCGTGAAATTGCACGCATGATTGACTGCGAATTGCTTCAAGAACATTTAAAAGGAATTATTTATTACAATAAAGATAAGTATTTTAAGCATGCCAGCGGCACGTACTATAATTCAAATGGCAATGGATTTGACGCGAATATAAAACCCATTATTGATGAGGGTGTTAATTTAGATGGAATTGATCAATTCGACGAACTAATATTGCGGTGCTACCTCCAACTCTGTTCAGATGTTGTATTTGGCTATGCCCAATACGAACACATTCAACCGGTGCTAGCTAGGGCCAAATCATCTATATCGGCTCTGCGTAATGTTCTTGAAATCGTTGATGTGCCACAACCTCCGCATCTCTTACATGTCATCTCTTTAAAGAAATGCAAGAATGAGATAAAAAAGATCTTGCCACTGCTTGTAGCCAAAAATTTATACACAAATCATAAAGATGCAGAGAATCTTAAAAGCCCTCCAAGCCGGACTCTGCACCTTATCATTGATGAGGCACACAATATTTTGTCAGAGCAGTCCACCCGTGAGCATGAAATCTGGAAAGACTACCGGCTTGAACTCTTTGAAGAAATAATTAAGGAGGGACGCAAGTATGGCGTATACCTCACACTATCTAGTCAGCGGCCTGCAGACATTTCACCTACTATTGTTTCCCAGATTCACAATTTCTTCATACACCGATTGGTTAACGATCGCGACCTTATGCTATTAGATAATACAATTAGCACGTTAGATTCCAGTTCTAAGGCTCTCATACCGACTCTAGCCAAGGGCTGCTGCGTAGTCACTGGAACCGCTTTTGATCTTCCAATGATATTGAAAATTGACCCACTGCTGAAACAGCATCGACCCAGCAGCGACGATGTGAACCTTGAAGAACTTTGGGCGCTACCTCCAGCTTAATATTAACTCTAACAGAATGAGCCCTGTGAATGTCTTCAGGGCTTCCTGATATAGAAGGTTACTCTAGATTATCTCGCTGTCCATACAAGACGTAGAGAGAAGCTTTGCTTCTTTCATATGTGAAAATTCAAATATATTTTTTGAATTGCACTGTTATAGAGAGAAACTGCGAGATAATAGCAGGAGGGCTTATGCCAAAATTATCAGCATTACAACTCTTCAAAAAAACCTGTCCGATGAAACCCGCCTGGGTGTAAGATAATTATTGACTTGAAAGATTACCAAAATAAATATCATTTATTCTTCACATGACAATTAATAAAATTTACAGCACCCAATTTTATTTATTATGAAAATTCATAACCTGAGGCTATCTAACTGAACTACGGAAAAATCTAGGCGGATTCTGCATCCGTGATCTTTCAGACAAATATACAAATGTTCTTCCACAAGCAAATGTAATAATTGCACTTATAAAAACAAATAAAAACCCATTTCCGGATAATGAAACTGACAATTTGAAATAAGATATTATCCAGTTTGGAATTATATATAAAAGCATAGCAGATAACGCAAAACCAGCCATCATCCCCTTTTTAGCTTGCTCAATACGTTCATTCTTAGTTAATCCGGGAACAACCTCTGCATGGCATCCCAAGCAAACAAATTTCCCGAGTCCAACTACTGTCCCACAGAAAGGACAAATCCATCCCTCTTCTTGGTTTTCGCGATAGCGTGATTCGTCAATGGATGTTTTTTTAGGGAGACGTTTAACTTCACGTTCAGCATCAGATTCAGCCTGAATTTTCCATTCATATAAACGTTTCACTGGATAATTTAAATAATCAGTATCAATAAAATGAGCACAGGTTTGGCATAACCAAATACCATTCTCCGCTGACCTTCGTTGTTCAGTTGTTAATGATGGATCAAATCTTGCGCCACCTGGAGATGCGGCAGTAATATGGGCTGCGACACCTATCTTAGTTGATTTTTCTGGATGCGCATTTGGCCCAGAAGTTAATACCCTACAATCAGGATTTGAGCACCTGTTTCCAGCCCGGTCTTGTATTGCTCTTTTGGTCCTATCTATAAATACATCACTCATTTTTGACCCTCATTTTGATATCAACGACAAGTATGTCAACCAGCATAGTAACCCTATCATTCAGGTTAACTGATGGGCAATATTTTCTGTCATTGATAAATGGGGTAATTATAAAAATATTAAGGTTATTAACAAGTTAGTTCAAAAATTGCTAGTCTGGCCTAACGTCTGTGAGGTGTGTACAGTTAGGTTTAAGGACAGAGGTAAGACAACTCAATACGACAGCTGATTTAATGGGCTGGACTGACCCCATCCCGATAGACGATTCTGCCCTATAGTTTTAAAGATGTTCAGGGATTCCGTACATTAGCCGCCCCATTGTAAGATAAGCAACGCCGTCTTAATAATATTCTTCGTCCAGCCCTCCCTCTTCAAACCATTAATCCAGTAATTTCATCTCCAGCGCCCGGCTCATCGCTTGAGTGCGACTATTCACTTTGAGCTTCGCGTAGATATTTTTGATGTGCCATTTGACCGTTTCAGCAGAAATAACGAGGGTGCGAGCAATTTCTTTATTCATCTGACCTTCAGCGATCAGTTGTAATATCTGCAACTCTCGCTCGCTGAGTTCCCCATGAATATCGGGGCTTCCACTATTAAACGGTGTTCCATCTGCAGGCGCGCGCTTGCCGGCCCAGGGTTCATGGACTATCCCTTCCTCAGTACAAGCCGAAGAGGTTTCATTCATACCGGCAAGCAAAGGTTGCAAGGTATCGCCAGCTTCAAGAAAGAGGCCTTTGAGATGCTGTTGTTCAGCCAGCTGCACGACTGGCTGAAATGTCGTGCGCGCAGCGGCAGTTTTGCCACTGTTCCACAAGGCCAATGACCAGAGCGTACGCAGACGCGCTGCGGTTAACCTGTCCCCCCGGTTTTCCTGATCAGGGACCATATCAGCCAGGAGAATACAGGCTTGCGGCGCCTGGCCTCTGGCGAGAAGAAGGCGACAGTGGCTAAGGGATGCAGACAGAGCGATAGCGCGTTGACAGGGATGTTCGGCATCCATTCTGAAGCTGGCGGCCATTTGTTCAAGTTGTCGCTGCAGTTGCTCTGCGCCTGTGACATTGCCGCGCTGCAGCCGCACCCTCACCTGCTCGGCTAACATCATGGCCTGGAGCCGTTGCCAGCCGCGAGACACCGCAAGACGCTGCGCATGCTCCAGCAATCGCTCGGCCTCATACGGCATATCGCCATCCAGGGCCTGACGCGCGAGATAGGTATAGCAACGACGCAGCGCATCGGGTGGACTGAATCGGTCGATGAATTCGAGCCGGTCGGCTAACAGATGCTCGGGCGAGTCGCCACTCTGACATTCATAGGCTATCTCCGCCAGCAGCGGCGCCAGCGTCGCGCCACTGGTCGACTGGGTACCGGTATAACATTCAGCCTGACGCAACGTTTTCTCTGCGTACCACCCGGCTTTCCCCAGATCGCCCTGACAAAGATGGCACTGGGCAATGATAAAAGCGCGATAAACCGAGACAAACAGATTATCTAAAGGACTTTCCGGAGAGGGCATATGCTGTTGAACCTCCAGCGCATCGTGATAGCGCTGGTTAACAACATGGCAATAGCTGAGAATATTGCATATCAGACCATCAACCCAGGTGTCGCCGCAGGGCACTTCGGCCAGCAACGGCTGAACAATAGCCAGACTCTCCGGGATGTTTTCCGCAAAGGCTTCGCAAATTGCCCGCACAACCCGCAATTTACACCAGGTGCTGCGGGTTAAATCCTCACGATGATGAAGTACCATCTGATCGAGGTTATCAAGCAGCTGCCTCGACTCATCAAAGTGGAAATAATGCGCCAGTGCCCAGGCCAGATTAATTTGCAGGTCAATGCGCGAAGGATCGGTACTGGGCGGTAAATGATGCATCCATGAAATCAGGGTATCGATATCCCCTTCTTCCGCCAGTGACTGAGCGCTTGCGCCGTCCTGTACGGGGCTATGCACCGGCTTGCCTGCGCTGAGCGCATGGCGTACCGCCTCAGACCACAGCTTCTGTTCGACGAACCAATGACTGGCTAATTCATGTAGCTGTTTGCGATCAATATCGTTGTTCTGCTGCAGCATGGTCCGAAGATTTTCCTGCAACAGAGGATGGTAGCGGAACCAGTAGCCTTGTTCGTCAAGGGCTGACAAAAAAAGGTTGTGTCGCTCAATCCATGTCAGCATCGCTTTACTATCATCTCGTCCTGTCACTGCGTTGCATAATTCGGCATTTAACCGACTGAGGAAGGACGTTTTTACCAGGAAATCGAGAACCTCTTCCGGCAGCGGATCCAGTACCACCTCTTTCAGATAGCGGGCAATAGACCGTGTTCCTCCATGCATATTGCGCAACAGATGCTCGGGATCATGCTGTAATTCTGCGGACAATGAAGCGATCTTCATCCCTGCAATCCAGCCCTCTGTCACGGACTGTAGCCGCTGTGCATGGTGGTTGCTGAGGGGTAGCGCAACCGTGCGGCTAAAATAGTGTTTTGTTTCTTCGAGCGTGAATTGCAGGTCTCGATCATAGATTTCCACCAGTTGGTCCTGGGCCTGCAGCTGGCTCAGCGCAAGATTCGGGTGGAAACGGCTGCCAATGATCAGATGCAAGGCGGCAGGCGCATGCTTGATTAAATACCCCACGGCTTCATAGACCCCACGATCGTTAATCACGTGGAAGTCGTCGATGATCAGGTATACGTCATGCGGGCAATAGTGTAGCTGGTTAATGAGCCCGGCCAGCAGTTGCTCGGAGCTGGAGAGCTTCTGTTCTTCCATGTCACGCCAGAAATCGGCGTCCCAGTCAGCATAGAGTGGACGCAATGCTTGCAGCAGATAAGGAATAAACTGCCATACGTCATCATCATCCTCATCGAGGCTCAGCCAGGCGATACGTTCACCCTGGGCGACCATCTGCTGATGCCATTGCGCCAACAGCGTGGTTTTGCCAAATCCAGCGCCGGCGCAGACGACGCCCAACCGGCACTGCTGAACGGGACTGAGAAGCTGAAGAAGCCGGGGGCGCTCCAGCAATTGTATTGAGGAGCGAGGCGGGACGAATTTGGTCAGGATTAACGGCAAGCCTCGCGTCAGCCGCAATGGCCCGGAGACCAGTGAGGGTGATTGGCGACCTTCTAAATCCAATGGCTTCATCCGTGGTGTCTACTCGTTTTGTTTTTTTCAATTGTACGCCAGCCACCGGGATGACATGGGGCAGGCAAACTTTATGGCCACACAAAATTTAGAAAGTTTGACCTCAAGCATGAAAACCCCCACCTACCCCCCCATGAAGGTGGCTTCGCACTCTCTCTAACCGCTCGTAGATTCATTGCATGGGTGTGGCCAGGGTTATTCGCCCTGTCTGTTGGCCCCGCCTGGGTGACCTTTATTGAGGAGAATTAAACGATGCTCAGCAAACAGGCGTTATTGCAGGCTTACCGCAAGATGCGGGAGATCAGGACCTTTGAAGAGCGGTTGCATCAGGAAAATACCAGCGGTGATATTCCGGGCTTCATTCACCTTTATACCGGTGAGGAGGCCATCGCGGTGGGGGTCTGCGAAAATTTAACGAGCGCAGATTTCATTGGTTCAACACACCGTGGACATGGCCACTGTATTGCTAAAGGTTGTGACATTCACGGCATGATGGCCGAAATATTCGGTAAGGACAGCGGGTTATGTCGCGGTAAGGGTGGCTCGATGCACATTGCCGATCTGTCGAAAGGAATGCTGGGGGCGAACGCTATCGTTGGGGGAGCCCCTCCACTGGCCATCGGCGCCGCGCTAACGGCAAAAACGCTAAAAACCGGCAACGTCGGTGTCTCTTTTACGGGCGATGGTGGTTCTAATCAGGGCCTGGTCTTTGAAGCCATCAATATGGCCGTCGTGCTCCAGCTTCCAGCCGTCTTTATTTTCGAGAACAACGGTTACGGCGAAGGGACCGGCCATGACTACGCCGTGGGTGGGCGTGATATCGCCCGGCGCGCCGCTGGCTTCGGCCTGCCGGCAGTGACCGTCGATGGCACCGATTTCTTTGCCGTTTATGAGGCAACCTCAGAGGCGGTCAAGCGTGCGCGAGAAGGCGGTGGCCCAAGCGTCATTGAGGCCAAAGCCTTCCGCTGGCATGGTCATTTTGAAGGCGATCCCGCGCTATACCGCGCGGAAGGTGAAGTGCAACGCCTGCGTGAACAACATGATCCGCTGAAGATTTTCACCGCTAAGGTCAAGCAGCATATCACCCAGGAAGAACTGGCGGCGATTGACGAGGAAGTAGAAGCCCTGGTCAACGATGCCGTATTGAAGGCCCGCGCCGCTGCCTACCCGGCTCCGGAAGACCTGCTGACAGACGTGTACGTCTCATACTGAGGGTGATAACCATGACAATAAAAACCTATCGTGAAGCGGTCAAGGAAGCCCTGGCTCAGGAAATGGAGCGCGATGAACGCGTAGTGCTCATCGGTGAAGACTTGCGTGGCGGTCATGGCGGAAATGCGCCCGAAGAGGCAAAGATTGAAGCCTTTGGCGGTGTGCTGGGTGTCACTAAAGGGCTGTGGACGCAGTTCGGCTCCGATCGGGTGATCGACACGCCCATTACCGAGTCAGCCATCATCGGTATGGCGGCCGGCGCCGCAGCGACGGGGCTGCGGCCGGTCGCGGAACTGATGTTCATGGATTTTTTTGGTGTGAGCCACGATGCACTGTATAACCAGGCGGCTAAGTTCCGCTACATGTTTGGTGGCAAAGCCAGAGCTCCGCTGGTAATGCGAGGGATGATCGGCGCAGGGTTTTCCGCCGCGGCCCAGCATTCACAGTCACCCTATAATATCTTTGCCACCACGCCTGGACTGAAAGTGGTGGTGCCCTCGACGCCTTATGACGTCAAGGGTCTGTTAATCCAGTCCATTCGCGACGACGACCCGGTGGTATTCTGCGAGCATAAAATGCTGTACGACCTCAAGGGCGAGGTACCGGACGAGATCTATACCATCCCGCTAGGTGTAGCCAACTACACTCGCGAAGGAGAGGACGTCACCATCATTGCGTTGTCGGCAATGGTACATAAAGCAAACCAGGTGGCGGACAAACTGGCCAGAGAGGGGATCTCGGTCGAGGTGGTCGACCCGCGAACCATTTCGCCGCTGGATGAGGAAGGTATTCTGGAATCGGTGGCTTCCACGGGGCGGGTAGTGATTGTCGACGAATCCGCTGCACGCTTCGGTTTTGCTCATGATGTCGCGGCGCTGATTGCGTCCCAGGCATTCCATTTCCTCAAAGCGCCCGTACTGCTGGTAACGCCGCCACACACGCCGGTCCCGTTCTCCCCTGCTCTCGAAAAACTCTGGATCCCTGGCGTTGAACGTATCGAAGCCGCCGTCCGTCAAGTGCTGGAGGATTAACCTATGAGCGAAATCAAGACGCTTGAAATGCCAAAGTGGGGGCTTTCCATGGAGGAAGGCTTGCTCGCTCGATGGGCAATCCAGGAGGGTGACGATTTCACCAGAGGACAGGAAATCTGTGAGATTGAAACCAGTAAAATCGTCAATGTGCTGGAGGCACCTTTTGCCGGTACATTACGCCGGATAATCGCCCGGGAGGGTGAGACGCTTCAGGTTGGCGCCGTGCTGGCTCTGGTGGCTGACGCTTCGGTCAGCGATGCTGAACTGGACGAATTCGCTGCCAGTCTGGCGACAGTGAAACCCGCAGCCCCTGGCCCGGAGGCTGCCGCGCCGGACGTAGCGGCACAGGCAGGCGGTAAGCCACCTTCCGTTGTTTCGCCGCCATCCAACAGTCCGGAGCCCCCTATTGGGCAGACCGTCATTCCCGTCAGTCTGCAAGGCGTGACTGATGTGACTCAGGTTAATGCCACGCCCCATGCGTTACGACTGTCTGCCCGCTGGGGTGTCGACCTGAAAAAGGTCCGCGGCAGCGGACGCGGGGATCGTATCTCTGTTTCTGATCTGGAAAGCGCGATCGTTGCCGCCGGCGGTCGCCTGGCCTCTCCGACGCCACCCGTTCGTCGCAGCAAAGCGCCCCGCTCGCATGCCGATGATAGCCAGGTATCGGCCACCCCGCTGGCGCGCCGCCTGGCCGGCAAGCTGGGTATCAACTTGCATGACTGCCGAAGCAGCGGTTCACGCGGTCGGGTGAGTCGCGATGATGTGCTGGCTGCGTCGTTGTTGCTCGACGGGCCCCCGCAGACCAGCCCTGTGCAGGAGAGTGCCCCGACACCCTTTGAGAGCATCCCCATGTCCGGTATGCGGCGGGCTATCGCTTCTCGCTTGCAAACCTCTAAGCAACAGTCTCCCCATTTCCGTTTGAGTGTCGATATCGATCTGGAACGACTGTTAGCGTTTCGTCAGGAAATTAACCGCGAAGTACCCGGTGTCAAGATTTCGGTTAACGACCTGCTGGTGAAAGCTTGTGCCCTGGCGCTGGTGGCCGTGCCAGACGTCAACATCCAGTTTGATGAAGCGACACAAAGTATCCGCCGCTTTGTGGATGCCGACATTTCAGTGGCCGTTGCGCTGCCTGACGGGCTAATTACCCCCATTGTTCGCTCGGCGAACCGGAAATCGATCAGCGACATATCGGCCGAAATTCACGCCCTGGTGACCAGGGCCAAAGCGGGCACGCTGAAGCCGGAAGAGTTCCAGGGGGGGACCTTTAGCGTGTCAAATCTGGGGATGCTCGGCATCCGGCAGTTTGACGCCATCATCAATCCACCGCAAAGCGCAATCCTCGCCATTGGCACCGGCGAGATGCGGGCGGTAGTACGCGACGGGCAAATCGTCGCGCGCCACCAAGTGACGGTATCGCTATCCTGCGATCACCGGGTCATCGATGGGGCGGCAGGTGCAGCTTTTCTCCGGGAACTCAAGCGACTGACTGAAACCCCAACCCTGATGTTTATCCAGGAGACGAGCTATGCACGATAATTACGATGTGCTGATCATCGGCGGGGGTCCTGGGGGGTATGTGGCCGCCATCCGTGCCGGCCAGCTAGGTCTTCGTACCGCCTTAGTGGAAAAACAACATCTGGGCGGCATCTGCCTGAACTGGGGATGCATTCCAACCAAGGCGCTGTTGCATGGCGCTGAGGTCGCGCACAGTATCACCCATGCCAGTCAGCTGGGCATCAGCGTGGGTGAGGTGAATGTCGATCTGCAGAAACTGGTGCAGTTTAGCCGTGCCGTTTCGCAACAGCTCACCGGCGGGGTTGAGTACCTGTTGAAGAAAAATGGCGTGAGGGTGATTGATGGCACCGCGCGGCTGCGCGGTAAGGGACAAATAACGGTAGCGGATGCCCGGGGGGAAGCGCACGATTACCGGGCCGATCACGTGATCCTGGCCACGGGCGCCCGACCACGCGCATTACCAGGCATAGAGCCAGATGGCGAATATATCTGGACCTATTACGAGGCACTACAGCCTAAGCGATTGCCCAGGTCGCTATTAATCATCGGTTCAGGCGCGATTGGCGTCGAGTTCGCCAGCCTTTATAACGATCTGGGCTGTAAAGTGACGCTGGTCGAGCTAGCGTCGCAGATTTTGCCCGTGGAAGATGCCGAAGTGTCAGCGGCGGTGCGTAAGTCATTCGAAAAGCGCGGGATTCAGGTCCATACCCAGACCCAGGTAACGCAAGTACAGCTCACCGATACCGGGGTGCGCTGTACAATGAAAAATACGAGCGCCGAATCTTTCCTGGAAGTCGAACGCGTGCTGCTGGCGGTTGGCGTACAGCCGAATATTGAAGATCTGGGGCTGGAAGCACTGGGCGTCGAGTTAGACCGCGGTTTTATCAAGACGGATGCGGCTTGTCGCACTAACGTATTTGGGCTTTATGCCATCGGCGATGTAGCCGGCCCGCCGTGTCTGGCGCACAAGGCCAGCCACGAAGGCGTGATCTGCATTGAGACACTGGCTGGTGTCGAAGGCACCCACCCGCTTGATCGCGACTATGTGCCCGGTTGCACTTATTCCCGGCCTCAGGTTGCCAGTCTGGGCCTGACGGAATCGACGGCCCTGGCCAGGGGACGGCCCGTCAGGATCGGTAAGTTCTCTTATCAGAGCAATGGTAAGGCGCTGGCCAGCGGCGAGACGGAGGGTTTTGTGAAGACCATTTTCGATGCTGAAACGGGTGAATTGCTGGGCGCGCATATGGTTGGCGCACAGGTCACGGAACAGATCCAGGGGTTTGGCATCGCCCGTCACCTGGAGGCCACAGATGAAAGTCTCCTGTCGATGATCTTTGCGCATCCGACACTTTCCGAAGCGATGCATGAGTCAATCCTCGCGGCCTGCGACCAACCGTTGCATCAATAAAAAATAAGGGAGGCGATAGCGTCGTGATACGGAGTAAGTTGCCCGTTATCCCTCCTGTATTTTCCTTGAACGTTCGATAAGGTAACAGCCCGTCGTTAGGTAAGTATCCCGCATCATTGATCTCCAGCCACTGGCAGTCATCTCACTTTATTGAAAATGAGCAGGACTAACGCAAGGCAAATGGCGCTACCGACAAATGCGGTGATGAAGAGATTATCCATTGATCCTTCTTTCCCTATTCTCTGGAGATCCCGATGCTGACTATCTGGGGCCGAAAAACCTCCTCTAACGTGCAGGCGCTGATGTGGTGTGTTGGCGAGCTTGGGCTGGACTATCTTCGGTTCGACGTGGGGCATCACTATGGCGGTACCGACAGCGAGGCGTTTTATATGATCTTACCCAGCAACCATGGTCCGGCAATAGCGAGAATCTTATCTTCCGGTAAACTAAAAAGAGAGCGAACGCCTTTATCTTCCTTAAGCGACTCATCAAAGAAACGATCGTATTGAATACCATCCACCAGGGTATATAAATTTAGATATTCAGATTTTTAGTCACATTCAGGCAGATTCCACTCTTTCCCCCCATCACTTGTTGGGTAAATCACATTTTGCCCATGCCATTTTGGTATCATATCGTCAGAAAACTGATTTTGACAAAAAAACCATGCTCAACTTTTTAATTTTTCACTTCGCATCATACACAATAAAAATAATTGATTGGAAAATAACTGCAATACTCCTCCAGCACCACCATATTTTCTATAATCAGGCACGTAAATAACCAGTTGAAACCTTCCCCGGCCACTCCTTATAAAATCATTTTATGCATTACGATAAGCCATTATTTTAATAAGCATGAGCAAAACAAAAATCAACAGAAACATTAACATTGCAAACCTATTTATTATTCTATTCAGTGGTATTTTACTCACTTCGGATAGAATGAACCGAATGAACGCCAGGTCCGTTTCCCGCCACGAGGTAAAAAGTTCGCGATACGGGCCTGCGGGGTGGTAAACCAGATATTCTACCATAACGGCTCGCTCAGCACTTCATGTCCGGTGAAATTCAGCACAAGCTTTTACACCATTAATTTCAGTGCTGGCAGCCTGGCCGCTGGCTTTTACCTGCTCACCAATTCGGTTCAGTTCTTGTTTCAGCATCTCATCCACATTAATGAGCACGTTGCCCTGTGCTTTGGCCTGCGCATCCGAACTGACAAATAGCCCCTTGCCCGCATGGATAACGCCACGTTCGTCGGTACGACGCTCCGTGCCCTGAGCGCTCGGTTACCCATGACACCTGTAATGATATCTCCTCCAACGTTGATGGCGACGTTTTTCGTGGCCGTCATTTGTATATGCTCACCGCTGATCAAGCATCTATATCTGGCCGTCGATATTTATCTACATCTTTAAATACTTCTCTTTCATAACACCACAAATGACCACTACGGCATATCCAATCGAGCACGAGAAAAACATCAAAATAACTCGAAGTGGATTTGTACCATACCATGAAAAGGTCATATAGATAATAACCACACAAATAGTCAATAAAGAGTATTTTACCTTTATGAAAGCAGAGAGAAACACCACAGGGATAACAATAAATCTCATATATAACATTACAAAACCTAGTGTAACCCCTCTGCTTCTCGGGTTAAAATGAGCCATATACCATTCGTATCCCAATTTATGTACCAAAAGGACGAAAAAACAGCCCAGAAATGCTATTGCTGTATTTATGATAATGTTTTTATTTTTTCCAGATACCATATTGCATCAACTCATTATTATTAATTGCTTCTCCAAGAACCAGTGGATTTACTGGATGATAAGTCTCTTCTACAACGATGGCAGGATATGTTTGCCCAGAAGATTTGGATTTATATGTAAAACTTTTACTTGCAAACAAAGCCCCTCTCAAAACAAAATAATTATCGTATTCATTAGAGTAATCCACATTCCCAGTTAGCGTCCCAGTACCCCATTCAATTCCGGTCTGTACTGTCTTAGTTATGCTCTGTTTACTACGGTATGTATCGACAGCAAAGGGAATCTGACCTACGGCATCGGTCCAGTAAGGTATGCCAGAGATCAAGACTAAAAGATAACCTGCTCCACCTTTTGGATTTTGTTTCCAGTCACCTTCCATATTTTTGTAAAAGCTATAAGATGGTCTATCCACCAGTGAAAATTTTGCTATGTCAGCCCAAGATAATATTTTGTAGGCCTGTTTAGCATAGTCCGCCTCGTTTACATAAAGCAACTCACGGTAGTTGTCAGCTAATGGTTCAAACCATTGATATCTAAATTCATCATACAATTTTTGAGCCGTCATAATTTTAAAAGAATCCTTTTCATCCCCTCTCAAAACGAACAAAACATCTGCATTTTTTCTTGTGATAATTAAAATTTTAGGTACATCGACCTCATGGGCTTCTTCGTCTTTTTCAGGAGTAGTGTTACCTTTTATACCTAATTCTGTCTTTCCATCTTTTGTAACGACTAGATAGGGTTTACCATCGATTTCAATATTTATTTTTTTCATTAAAACATCACTCAACTTATAAAAACCCAGTACTCAGATTCACTATCACTCTTGGTGATATAACCACTCGTACCTGAACCGGAAAGTAATATTGCTCCTTCAACTGTTTCAACCCTAAAGTTGATATCAGAGGAAAAATGAAGTTTTCTATCGAAGTATGGGGTTATCATTTTCATCTGCTTCAATGAGTCAAGTGGCTGAGTGCTTGCCCCCGCAGCCATCGTCTTTTTCACCCGGCGCAGATACGTCGCCGTCGTGCCGTACTCGATTTTCCCGGCCTCCAGCCGCAGGTAACTCCCGCCGCCGATTAATGTAATGCGTTTCTTTCCGGCAAACGTGATGTCGCTCTCATATACACATCCAGACCGCGCTCGCCGTCCATCTCCGTGCGCCAGTAAATCCCCACTTCGGACAGTATGCGCTGAAGGAACGCCAGGTCCGTTTCCCGCCATTGGGTGATAAGTTCGCGAGGCGGACAGTTCTCACAGGTCTTTTCATCCGTCTTCGCCTGTGCTCCGGTTCTGGTGTTGATGCCCTCATAACTTACTGTTTCTGAATAATCCATATCATCTTCCCAGTAATCACCGTGCGTCTCCGCACTGACATTCATCGGCTCATTCAGAATCGGGTCATAAGGTTTTCCCTGATAATCAAAGCCGCCCTGGCTTCCGGAGTGTCCGCCTCCCGGAACATAAAAAATATCATCAGCTTCCCAGCCCCCATGACTTTCTGCCCCGGGAAAAGTTGATGTTCCAGTCGCACTACCCGCGGCACCAACACTTCCGGCAGCTGCAGTACCCGTTCCGCCTGCCAGTACTGGCGGGATCATAACCATCAGAGTCCTCTCCTTTCCCTGTTTATCATCACATGCATATAGTCTTTCACCCGCTGATCAACTGCATAGCCGTTTGGGATTCTCAGCCATTTATCCACCTCGGACTGCAGGTAAAAACCGGGCCAGAATGCCTCGAGCAGCAAAAAGTCACTCCTCACTTTTTTTTCTTTCAACGGGAGCGTATTGGCATAATCCAGTGCTTTTCCCAGGCGAACATGGAACGTGTCATCTGGTTCGTTAATCGCAGGGAATTTCTTCTTCAGTTTTTGCGCGGTGTCCCGGACAAAATCGTCATCTTCCATTTTGTCCACACTGGCACACTGTTTTTCAGACAGCTTCAGCATATAAATGTCCTTTGCTTAAGTGACCAGACTTTTCCGTCCACCGTTGTCAGCCATTCCCGTATTAAACCTGTCAGTTCCCGGTGTTGCAGGTTGTCCAGCATCGTTCCCAGACGAACCTGAACGCGCGGGTCATGAAAACGCAGCAAAGCAGCCCGACCATCCGGCAGCCCAATGTTCATGTTTTTCCTGAAGTGAGCAGCCAGTTCGGCAAGCGTTGACGAAGATACTATCCATGAAACAGAAGGCAGCGTTGCTTCCAGTTCGCACAGCTTGTCTCTGAAATCCATTACGCTGTTCTGTAGTGGTCAAGTAATATTGGCCACGGTTTTACAGTAAAAATGGTACCTGTTCTCAGACTCTTCCGGCGTCAACCCACCGTTATAATGGTGAGGTCTGACGCTGTTGTAGTAGTTCAATATGTAACCATTAATTTGCTGTCGGGCCTCGTCCTTGCCCGCATAGCCTTCCGCCGGCACCCACTCTGTTTTCAGGCTGCGGAAGAAGCGTTCCATAGGGCTGTTATCCCAGCAGTTTCCCCGTCGGCTGACGCTTTGTTTTATTCTGTAACGCCAGAGAAGTTGTTGATATTTCAGGCCTGTATACTGACTTCCCTGATTGCTATGGAACATGACACCATGTGGTTGACCACGCGTCTCATAGGCCATCCGCAGCGCATCGCTTATCAGTGCGGTATCGGCATTCGCTGACAGACTCCAGTCGATAACCCTGCGGGCAAAAAGATCCATAACAACCGCCAGATAGCACCAGCGATTTCCTGCCTGGATATACGTAATATCTCCGCACCACACCCGGTCTGGCTCCGGAGCACCTGCTCCGGGGCGATACCGGCCTGCGGCGTGGTGAATTCAATGTCCCAGTTGAACGGCTCGCTGAGCGCTTCCCGGCCGGTGAAATTCAGCACATCGGGTTTTACCGCACTGTCTTTTATCTCCAGAGAATAACGCGGCTGCCCGTCAAACAGCGCCAGCCAGTTGTCTTTATCCAAAGCCAGTTATTTAATTATCCCCTGGATTTATATATACACTGCCTCCGTCTTCCCGATTTAAAAGATTCCACACAGCCGGAATTCGTATTTCAGGTGCATATATATCGCTCTGGTATTTCGTCGCTTCCGGCATCACCTGCCCGGCCTTAATATCAATAAACTGCTGATGCCCTCCGGCTATGGTCGACCAGTGACCTGAGTGAGGACAACGCTCCCCGCTTGCGCAGGTAATGCGTTTGCCTGGCGCATCATCCAGAAAGTATTCTGATTCATCGGGGATAATACCGTCACAGTAGCGGGAATCTTCCCAGACCAGACGCCAGTGAACATCCCGGTAACGAATGGGGTCATCAGGAATGACCATTTCTTTATCACTTTCAATTAATACATCATAATAATCCTGGCGGGGGGCATTCATGCCACGGATGAAATAGTTATACGGTCCGAGGTTTTTAAACCCACTAATATCGGTTCTTATCACCAGTAGCTTATGATTATACTGAATTCTTACCGGCTCCCAGATACCGTCGCAGGGTACCGGGTCATCGGTTTTGATAATAATATCGCTGCGTTCTGGAACAGGAGGGAGATTTTTAGGAAAGACAGGGTAAGGGTAAGTTGAGAATTCCCACTGATAATTTTTTGGATCGAGTAAGTATGCTGCATCAAAAAGATTACAGACATTGTTATGTGGAGGATAAAGTAAATTATCACCCCAATATTCAGCTGTAATACGTAATTTATTAATTTTTTCAACCGCAGGGGGATATGCCTCCACTTGGGTCCAGCGTTCATGGCAACGAGGATAAAAAAACTTCTGTACTAAATCGACGGGCCGATCGAGCTGGAAAAACTCCCCGGTTTTAATTTGCCATACCTGCCGGTTCCCGATAGCCAGTTGAGGCAGTCCTTCATCGTAAAGTCGTAGGGCATCATATGCCCAGATTGTGGCCTCCGGATCGAACCCTTTAGTTATCTCTTCCGGCCAGGTTTTCAGGACGTTTTCATATTCTTGCGTAAAATAAGCCCAGGCATCCCGTTTTCTCTGCCACAACGTATAGCTGCTTAGCCGCTGCAACAGCCAGAATAATCTGCGACGCACCTGCTCATCAGTCATCGGATATTTCGTTTTCTCAATGGTAATCATTGCTCACTCCCTGTCGTAGTCTGGTGTTCAAGGCGGGCTGCATTAATCATCGTCCGGTCTATCACTTTGCTGCGCAGTTCATCATCATGTAGCTCCCGAGTCGTGGTTGCATAGGGCGGTTCAATTCCCTCAGGTCTTGTATAACCAAAAGTGCCCTCAACATCTTTCCAGTGAGTCGGATAAAATTCGGCCTTCACGCCGTTAATTTCAACACTGGCAGCCTGTCCGCTGGCTTTTACCTGCTCACCAACACGGTTCAGCGCTTTTTTCAGCTCTTCATCCAGATTAATAATTACCTGCTCGCCGCCACCCTGTAGATACTGGTCAGGTCTCTTTTGACCGAACTGTTCGGCAATCTTGCCATGCCAGGCATTGGTACCCGGCATGCGGGTTGCCAGGTCTTCCGGTAGATGCAATACCACCAGAAAACCGTTACCGTTCCACTCATCCAGTACCGCTGAAAGCTGACGCCATTCCTCCGCCTTCCCAGGCACTTTCTGGTAGCCCCAGAATCCTCCTGCGGCCCACGAACCATTGGGAGCTAAATCAGTTGGATTACCAAAAGCACGAAAAATCGTGCTGCCTGCCATCTCGCGGGCATTTTTGGCGGTAATTTCACCGCTGAAAGAAGCGATGTTGGCATACACTAGACTGTTGCCAAATGCTGGGCTTTTCTCTGGTTTCCTGGAAAATAAATCCGGATATCCCTCCTTAGAGTATTTTCGCCGTAGTCTGTCTTCATGAAGTACCTCCGCATGAATACTCGGAAAACGCGTACCCTGCTTTGGCGCTTCCCGCAGCGGACGTTCGATAAGGTATGCCTCAGCTTCACGCCGGACTTCAGCGCGTCCTGTCCCCGTCGCTATCGTATGTATCTCACCCTTATACACCAGCGCCTGCAAAACCCGTAGCTTCGCATCCAGCTCTTTCAGCGCCTGCGGGATCATTCTCGACGCCAGTGATTGCAGGGCGGCAAAACCATCTCGTACCCGGAGTAACTCCGCCTGCCATTTCTCCGGCAGCATCCGTCCGACCCGGGCTTTCAGAATCTGATTAATTGCCGTGATCATCGTGTTGCAAAAATCACTCATCTTCTCAATCAACTGCGCCTGATACTCAACAACATTCAGTTTATTCAGCCACTTCACCGCATCGCCTTCGCCGACACGGTTCAGAAACTTAATCACATCCCCAAGTGTTTCCACATTTTCTGCCGCTTTTGTTGTCACGCGCAGGGCCAGACGTCCGACCCCTTTTATCACGCCGCCAATCACCGGGATCAGCGCAAACAGCAGGATCACCAGAAATACCCATTCAGTAACGCTTTCCCGTTTCTTCGGTTCTTTTGCCATCCCTATCGAAACAGCAATCAGATCGCGTACTGCCGTCACATCACCAACCAGAGGGATCATGCCGATCACCGCATCGACAATGATCTGTCCGATCGTCTGCTTTTCATTAAACGCCCCCTGAAGCGTGCCCCAGATCCACTGCCCGGTTTCCAGGCTGGTTTCCTTAAACCAGGCAATACTTATCCCGCTAATTCCACACCTCCGCTGTGCTTCGCTATCAGTGAGTCAATATCTGCCTCGCTGAGAGATGGCCCGACAAACGACTGATTATCGGTCTTATTTTTTCGTAAATAATTCCGGGTATCCGGCCCGAACGCCACCTGAATCCCTCCTGGCGGAACGTCTTTCAGGTGCAGATATCCCGCACCGTCAAGGTTACCTTTCCTGACGGTGCCATCAGCCAGGGTTGCTATGAAGGAGGCTCCTACTACCGGGGCATCGTCGTGATACAAATACTGCATCAGCGCATCGGCAGAGTGTTTAACCGGGTCGGCAAGCCAGGGCATTTCCGGCGGCATCGCCGCCGCCCCCGCCGCCATCGACCTTTTCACCCGGCGCAGATACGTCGCCGTCGTGCCATACTCGATTTTCCCGGCCTCCAGCCGCAGGTAACTCCCGCCGCCGATTAATGTAATGCGTTTCTTTCCGGCAAACGTGATGTCGCTCTCCGAGTTCAGGGTCAGCTTTTTCTCCGCAAACAACCGCATATTTCCGTTCTGCGCCTGCACCTCCACCGGTCCTTCCGAGCCCTTCAGGCTCAGTTGTCCTGTCCGCGCGAACACCCCCAGTTTCTCTCCGGCCAGCGCCGTCATATTGCCCATCACACCGGCGCTGATATCGCCTCCGGCATTAATGGCGACGTTTTTCGTGGCCGTCAGTTGCAGGTGCTCCCCGCTGGTCAGCACCATCCCCTCCGGCGCGGAGAACAGGAGGGCTTCGTTCAGCGGCTTCAGCCGCTGCTCAAACATCCGTATCTGGCTGTCGATATCCGCCTTCAGTGCCTGCGCCTGCTCCGCCGCAATCTCCAGCTGTTGCAGTTGCTGAGTTAGCTGTTCGATTTCTTTCAGCGCGGCGTGCATATCCAGCACGTCACCTTCTGCTTTTGGTTGTGTATCGGCGCTGACAAACAGTCCTTTCCCGGCACGGATGACGCCATATTCATCG
Source organism: Klebsiella sp. GL120222-02 (assembly GCF_003097195.1). Lineage (NCBI taxonomy): Bacteria > Pseudomonadati > Pseudomonadota > Gammaproteobacteria > Enterobacterales > Enterobacteriaceae > Klebsiella > Klebsiella sp. GL120222-02. The sequence continues at coordinate 43,980 of NZ_QEQO01000004.1, read as the reverse complement.
GTGCGCAATTCGGCACCGGTACCGCGGGGCTGCTCCTGGGTGTCCACCAGATGTCCGGTGTTCAGCTGGGTTCTGCCGTACTCTGTGGCGAGTTTGATGTGCTCTTCGCCGCGCCGGTCCTCCATCCGCAGCTTGTTGTTCGCCGGAGTGCGCAGCACATTGCGGGTGTGGTTGTCGCGGGTGACGGGGTCAGGGTGTTCAGAGTCATGCAGGGCATAAGCGATGTACGGCAGGTCGATATCCCCGTTGCTGCAGGCAATCGCCACTTCGGTGCCGTCAGTGAGTGGGGTATGCCAGCCATATGTTTCGCCTGCATACGGCTTCGCCATCCGCAGCCACAGGTACGCAAATCCCGGCTCTGTCGTTTCCCGGTCAAAGTCCAGCTTCACCCGGTAGCGGCCCTGGTCATCCAGGTGCGCGTAAATATCGTCCTTCTCCCGGCTCTCGATGCGGGCAGGCAGCGTGCCGTGGATTTCCGGGCGCGGAACTTCAGCAGGACGGTAACAGTAACGTTCGCTGTAGGGCATGCCTTCGACAGTAACGTGCAGGCGGGTGTCACGGGCGGCATGGTAGTTCACCGTTGTAATGATGACGCCTTCCTGTAGCGCCCGGATGACATTCCCCTGCGGCTCCAGCACCTGGCCCGGCGTCAGGCCGGCGGCGTTACTCTCAAGACTGACGCGGGCCCATGCGTTCAGCTCGCGCTCATGATGGATACGCGCATAAAACGCACCGGATTCAGTTTTCGGCTCCGGGGTGGTGTCGTCTCCCGCCTCCCGGTACGGCTCTGCATAGCGGTAGTGCTCCCCGGCGGTTGCCGCCTCACTTCGCACGGAGACGGAGGTATCCATCGGCGTCGTGGCGGTGCGGTAGTTGTAGTCCCGGGTGCTGACCCTGCCCGGCACCACCTGATAACGGGTGCGCACGCCCCACACCGACTCCTCTGCACCGTCATACAGTCCCGAGGGTTCGCAGTACGGCAGGCGCACGTCAAACCGGTAGTTCAGCTGGCTGTCGGCAAAAATATACACATCCAGACCGCGCTCGTCGTCCATCTCCGTGCGCCAGTAAATCCCCACTTCAGAGAGAATACGCTGAATGAACTGCAAGTCGGTTTCCCGCCACTGGGTCATCAGCTCACGTGGCGGATAGGTGCGCTCCAGGCGGAAATCAAAATCGGGACCTTCCAGCCCGTGGCCGCGCAGCACCTGCTCAACCACCTCAGGAACCGACAGGTTCTGGAACACGCGGCACTGGCGGGTGCGCTGCAGCAGCGCCAGGCGTGCACTCAGCACCACCTGATAGTGAGACTGGTCGGCAGTGGTGGAGAGCCATTTCAGGTGAGTGATGATGCCGTGCACCGCTTTGCCGCTGCGCATGCGCAGGGTGGCGTATTTCAGCAGTATCTGTTCCGGGGTGATACGGGCCTGCGGGGTGGTGAATTCGATATCCCAGCTAAACGGTTCGCTGAGCGCTTCCCGGCCGGTGAAGTTCAGTACATCTGGTTTCACCGCGCTGTCGTTAATTTCCAGAAGATAGCGCGGCTGCCCGTCAAACAGCGCCAGCCAGTTATCCATAACAAGGCCCCTGTTACCTCAGTGATAGTTAGGCTGATTATAGTTTCACCAGAGTGATAGCCTGTAAATACCCGACGCGGTCAAAAGTGCAGAATAAGAAATTGTTTAAAGGTGAGGGGATCTTTCGTCGGGGAGTAAGGCGTTCACGGAACGTTTGACCAAAACTATCCCCTTCCCCCAACCCCCTAACGTTTTCAACCCAACCTGCTATGCTCCTTCTTTCCCTGTTCTCTGGAGATCTCAATGCTGACCATCTGGGGCCGAAAAACCTCCTCTAACGTGCAGGCGCTGATGTGGTGTGTTGGCGAGCTTGGGCTGGACTATCTCCGGTTCGACGTGGGGCATCGCTATGGTGGTACCGACAGCGAGGCGTTTTATCAGCTCAATCCCAATCGCACGGTGCCAGTGCTGCAGGATGGCGATAATCCGCCGCTGTGGGAAACGGGCGCGATCCTTCGCTATTTAGCCAGTCGCTACGCCGATGACGCCTTCTGGCCGGGCGACCTGCTGGCTCGCACTGAGGTTGATCGCTGGGCCGAGTGGTCAAAGCAGAATATCGCCCTCGGCTTACGGCGCCGGTGTTCTGGCGCGTGGTGCGCACGCCTGCCGCCGAGCGGGATCCGCAGGCCATCGCCGCGGCGGTGAAGGCTCTGGAGCAAAAGCTGGCGATTGCCGAGACGCGTCTCGCCGGTAGTCGCTATCTGGTGGGCGATACGTTCACCCTGGCCGACATCCAGTTTGGCCATGTGCTGTACCGCTACTTTGCCATCGACATCACCCGTCATTCCCTCCCCCATCTGGCGGCTTACTATGCACGGCTAACCGAACGGCCCGCCTTTCGCCAGCACGTCATGGTCAGCTACGACGAGCTGAAGGTCTGAAGATGGTCGGTAGCGCCTCCTGACGCTACCGACATACCGGTTAACGCGCCATAAGGACAAACACGCCCCAGCCGAGATATTCCCGGGTCCAGGTGACATGGTGCAGCGGCGCGGTGGTCAACTGCTGGCGAACCTCCGGCGCGAAGTCATCGTGCGGATTGGCCTCCAGCCAGCGGCGCATCGTCAGCCATTTCGCCGCTTCATAACGATCCCAGCCCTCCTGGTCGGCCAGCACCATCTCCACCACGTCATAGCCCAGTTCACCAAAGTGGGCGACCAGCGCCGGCAGCGTCAGGAAGTCATCGGGAGTCTGCGCGCCGCAGGCAACCGCCTCTTCCGCCGTGGCCGGACGTTTACGCCACCATGGCTCGCCGATCAGCAGCATGCCGCCGGGCCGCAGGCTCTGCTTCAGCAGCGCAATCGTGCCGGCCACCCCGCCGCCGATCCACGTGGCCCCCACGCAGGCGGCAATATCGCACGGCTGGCTGGCGACGTATCCGCTGGCATCCTGATGCACAAAGGTTACCCGGTCGCTTACCCCGAGCGCTTCTGCACGGGCGGTCGCCTGCTGGCTGAACAGCAGGCTCATGTCCACGCCGGTGCCGACGATCTGATGATCGCGCGCCCAGCTACAGAGCATCTCGCCGGAGCCGCTGCCAAGGTCAAGAATAGCGGTGCCCGGCGCCATCCGCAGCGCCCGTCCCAGGGTGGCGTACTTTTCCGGGGTAAAAGGGTTATGAATACGGTGTTCGCTTTCACTGATAGTAAAAATGCGAGGGATATCGATCATGGGTGTTTCTCCTTGAGAGCCATACGCCCGGGCAGCGACCCTGCCCGGGTCGCTGTATCAGCGGTTGTCCGCCTGCGCGCGAACGTTATTCAAACCAGTGGTGTTGATCCGGTACGGCTGGCCGTTCACCGACTTAATCAGCTTTTTGGTTTTGAGCTTTTTGAAGACCGCGAGGGTGCAGTCGTTCAGCAACAGCCCTTCCCGGGTGTAGCATTCGACGGCGGTAATGCGGCCGGAGGTATCGCGGACGTGCGCAATACGGCCACCTTTGGCGAGAACGTGTAAGGTCCGTTGTTCCTGACGGGATAAATTCATACTGAAACCTGTTCATTATCATGTGCGAAAACATGCCTACACCCGCAGGTGTGTGCGTAAGGTTTAAGCGCAGCGATAATCAGTCCGGCCTGGGCAGGTCGGGGAACTGATTATCTGATAATGACATTCTCCAGCATCGAAGCCTCGGTAAGCATTGAAAGGTATTAACGCGCTGAATACTAACACCCTCAGTTCATAAGGGTATGGCGCAGATTAAAAACTGTGACCGGTATTACGATTTCCCCTCAGCCTTCCCCGCATTTTGCGCTTTCCGCCACCCGCTCTGTTCCTCAAGGTTAACCACCACCTTATCTCCCTCCTGCATTGTTAAATAATTGTTGTCAGATCACAAAATAGAAACAAAAAGGCCATTTCGTACGCATTTTATAAAAATGTAGATATTTTTAATTTATGGCTACGAAATGAACATCACCCTGACCTTACAGCGAGGAACGATCCTGATGAACGCCCTGACCGCAGTAAAACCGACACCCGCGCCGTTAGCCCAGCCATATCCGGGCTTTTCCATTGCCCCTTCCGCACAGTCGCCGCGCCTGCTGGAGCTCACCTTTTCCGCCGAAACAACCACGCATTTCCTGCAGCAGGTCGCGCAGTGGCCGGTGCAGGCGCTGGAATACAAATCTTTCTTACGCTTCCAGGTCGGCAAGATCCTCGACGATCTGTGCGGCAATCAGCTGCAGCCGTTGCTGATCAAAACATTGCTCGATCGTGCGGAAGGCGCGCTGCTGATCAACGGCGAAGGGATCGATAACGTCAGCCAGGCCGAGGAGATGGTCAAGCTGGCCACCGCCGTCGCCCACCTGATTGGCCGTTCCAACTTCGACGCCATGAGCGGTCAGTATTACGCTCGCTTTGTGGTGAAAAATGTAGATAACTCAGACAGCTACCTGCGCCAGCCACACCGGGTGATGGAGCTGCACAACGACGGCACCTACGTCGAAGAGCAAACCGACTACGTGTTAATGATGAAGATCGACGAGCAGAACATGCAGGGCGGTAATTCCCTGCTGCTGCATCTCGACGACTGGGAGCATCTCGACGAATTTTTCCGCGACCCGCTGGCTCGCCGCCCAATGCGCTGGGCCGCGCCGCCGAGCAAAAACGTCAGCAAGGATGTCTTCCATCCGGTGTTCGACGTCGATTCGCTGGGCCGCCCGGTCATGCGCTATATCGACCAGTTCGTCCAGCCGAAAGATTTCGAAGAAGGCACCTGGCTGAGCCGCCTTTCCGACGCGCTGGAAACCAGCAAAAACATCCTTTCCATACCGGTGCCGGTGGGCAAATTCCTGCTGATTAACAACCTGTTCTGGCTGCACGGCCGCGACCGGTTTACGCCGCACCCGGACCTGCGCCGCGAACTGATGCGCCAGCGCGGCTACTTTGCGTATTCCACGAATCATTACCAGACTCATCAATAAGAGTTCTCAGGCGAAGGAATTGAGCGGATGTATGATTTCGTGATTATCGGCGGCGGCATCATCGGCATGTCGACCGCCATGCAGTTAATTGAGATTTACCCGGACGCCCGCATTGCGCTACTGGAAAAAGAGACCGGTCCGGCCTGCCATCAGACTGGCCACAACAGCGGCGTGATCCACGCCGGGGTGTATTACACCCCCGGCAGCCTCAAGGCGCAGTTTTGCCTCGCCGGCAACCGCGCCACCAAGGCCTTTTGCGAGCAGAACGGCATCCGCTATGACGTCTGCGGCAAAATGCTGGTCGCCACCTCGCCGCTGGAGATGGAGCGGATGCGCGCCCTGTGGGATCGTACCGCCGCCAACGGCCTGCAGCGCGAGTGGCTAAGCGCCGGGGAGCTACGCGAGCGCGAACCGAACATTACCGGGCTCGGCGGGATCTTCGTCCCTTCCAGCGGCATCGTCAGCTACCGCGACGTGGCGGCGGCAATGGCGAAGATCTTCGAATCAAAAGGCGGAACGATCGTCTACGACGCCGAAGTCAGCGCCCTGAAAGAACATGCCAGCGGCGTGGTGATCCGCACCCGCCAGGGCGCCGAATATGAGGCCTCCACGCTGATCGCCTGTTCGGGCTTGATGGCCGATCGGCTGGTAAAAATGCTCGGCGTCGATCCCGGGTTTATCATCTGTCCGTTCCGCGGCGAGTATTTCCAGCTGGCGCCGCAGCACAACCAGATCGTCAACCATCTGATCTATCCGATCCCCGATCCGGCGATGCCGTTCCTCGGCGTCCACCTGACCCGCATGATCGACGGCAGCGTCACCGTCGGCCCCAACGCCGTGCTGGCTCTGAAGCGCGAAGGCTACCGCAAGCGCGATATCTCGCTGGCCGATACCCTGGAGATCCTCACCTCGCCCGGCATCCGCCGGGTACTGCAAAACAACCTGCGCGCCGGACTGGGCGAAATGAAGAATTCGCTGTGCAGAAGCGGCTATCTGCGGCTGGTGCAGAAATACTGCCCGAGCCTGACGCTGAGCGATTTACGCCCGTGGCCCGCCGGCGTGCGGGCGCAGGCGGTATCGCAGCAGGGCAAACTGATCGACGATTTTCTCTTCGTCACCACCGCGCGTTCGATACATACCTGCAATGCGCCATCGCCGGCGGCCACCTCCGCTATCCCGATCGGCGCGCACATCGTCAGCAAGGTGCAGACCCTGCTGGAAAGCCAGAGCAATCCCGGACGCACGCTGCGTGCGGCACGTAGCGTGGAGACACTACACGCCGCTTTTACCCGTTAACCCCCTTAAGACAGGAAGCGATTATGCAACTCAACGATATGACACTGTTTCGCCAGCAGGCGCTGATCGATGGTCAGTGGCGCGATGCGCCCAACGGCGATGTGATTGCGGTGACCAACCCGGCCAACGGCGAGCAGCTCGGCAGTGTGCCGAAAATGGGCGCCGACGAAACCCGCGAAGCAATTGAAGCCGCCAATCGCGCCCTTCCCGCCTGGCGTGCCCTGACCGCCAAAGAGCGGGCGAATATTCTGCGCCGCTGGTTCGATCTTATGATGGAGAATCAGGACGATCTCGCCCGCCTGATGACCCTTGAGCAGGGAAAACCGCTGGCGGAAGCCAAAGGCGAAATCAGCTACGCCGCCTCCTTTATTGAGTGGTTCGCCGAAGAAGGTAAGCGCATTTACGGCGATACCATTCCCGGCCATCAGGCCGACAAGCGCCTGCTGGTGATTAAGCAGCCCATCGGCGTTACCGCCGCCATCACCCCGTGGAACTTCCCGGCGGCGATGATCACCCGCAAAGCGGGCCCGGCGCTGGCCGCCGGCTGCACCATGGTCCTGAAACCGGCCAGCCAGACGCCGTTTTCAGCGCTGGCGCTGGCCGAACTGGCCAATCGCGCCGGGATCCCCGCCGGGGTGTTCAACGTGGTCACCGGTTCCGCCGGGGCCGTCGGCGGCGAACTGACCAGCAACCCGCTGGTGCGCAAGCTCTCCTTTACCGGCTCGACCGAGATTGGCCGCCAGCTGATGGAGCAGTGCGCGAAAGACATCAAAAAAGTCTCCCTGGAGCTGGGCGGCAACGCGCCGTTTATCGTCTTTGATGATGCCGACCTCGATAAAGCCGTCGAGGGGGCGCTGGCGTCGAAGTTCCGCAACGCCGGGCAGACCTGCGTCTGCGCCAACCGACTGTACGTCCAGGACGGGGTGTATGACCGTTTCGCTGAAAAACTGCAGCAGGCGGTGGAAAAACTGCGCATCGGCGACGGCCTGCAGGATGGCGTCACCACCGGCCCGCTGATCGACGAGAAAGCCGTCGCCAAAGTTGAAGAACATATTGCCGACGCCATCGCCAAAGGCGCGAAAGTCGTCACCGGCGGCAAACCGCACGCCCTGGGCGGCAACTTCTTCCAGCCGACCATCCTGGTCAACGTTCCCGACAGCGCCAAAGTGGCGAAAGAGGAGACCTTCGGCCCGCTGGCGCCGCTGTTCCGCTTTAAGGATGAAGCCGACGTCATTGCCCAGGCCAACGATACCGAGTTCGGCCTCGCCGCCTATTTCTACGCCCGCGATCTGAGCCGCGTCTTCCGCGTCGGCGAAGCGCTGGAGTACGGCATCATCGGCATCAACACCGGCATTATCTCCACCGAAGTCGCCCCGTTCGGCGGCGTCAAGGCCTCCGGCCTTGGCCGCGAAGGGTCGAAGTACGGTATCGAAGATTATTTAGAAATCAAATACATGTGTATTGGCCTTTAACAGGAGCGATGGATGAACAGCAATAAAGCAATGATGGCGCGTCGCAGCGATGCGGTCCCGCGCGGCGTCGGCCAGATCCACCCTATCTTCGCCGAACGCGCGGAGAACTGCCGGGTGTGGGACGTCGAAGGCCGGGAATATCTCGATTTTGCCGGCGGTATCGCGGTGCTCAATACCGGCCATCTGCATCCGCAGGTTGTCGCCGCCGTCGAAGACCAGCTGAAAAAGCTGTCGCATACCTGCTTTCAGGTACTGGCCTACGAGCCTTACCTGGCGCTGTGCGAAAAGATGAACCAGAAGGTGCCCGGTGATTTCGCCAAGAAAACCCTGCTGGTCACCACCGGGTCGGAAGCGGTGGAGAACGCGGTGAAAATCGCCCGCGCGGCAACCGGGCGCAGCGGCGCCATCGCCTTCACCGGCGCTTATCACGGCCGTACCCATTATACCCTGTCGCTGACCGGAAAAGTGAACCCGTACTCCGCCGGTATGGGGTTAATGCCGGGCCACGTCTATCGCGCCCTCTACCCGTGCGCGCTGCACGGCGTCAGTGATGACGAGGCGATCGCCAGCATCCATCGCATCTTCAAAAATGACGCCGCGCCGGAAGATATCGCCGCCATCATTATTGAGCCGGTGCAGGGTGAAGGCGGGTTTTATGCCGCTTCCCCGGCTTTTATGCAGCGCCTGCGCGCCCTGTGCGACGAACACGGCATTATGCTCATCGCCGATGAGGTCCAGAGCGGCGCGGGCCGTACCGGCACGCTGTTCGCCATGGAGCAGATGGGCGTGGCGGCAGATATCACCACCTTCGCCAAATCCATCGCCGGCGGTTTCCCGCTGGCGGGCGTCACCGGGCGGGCGGAGGTGATGGATGCCATCGCCCCCGGCGGACTCGGCGGCACCTACGCTGGCAACCCCATCGCCTGCGCCGCCGCCCTGGCGGTATTACAGATTTTCGAGCAGGAGAACCTGCTGGAAAAAGCCAACCAGCTTGGCGACACCCTGCGCCAGGGCCTGCTGGCGATTGCAGAAGATCATCCGGAGATCGGTGACGTTCGCGGCCTGGGGGCGATGATCGCCATTGAGCTGTTTGAAGAGGGCGACCGCAGCAAGCCTAACGCCAGGCTGACGGCGGATATCGTCGCCCGCGCCCGCGACAAAGGCCTGATCCTGCTCTCCTGCGGGCCGTACTACAACGTGCTGCGCATCCTGGTGCCGCTGACCATTGAAGAGGCGCAGATCGAGCAGGGTCTCAAGATCATCGCCGACTGCTTTACCGAGGCGAAACAGGCATAGAGAAACAGGCATAGAACAGAACACATGCGGAAGCGAAGTACGTTCGTAAGGGAATGAAGACGAGACCTGCAAAACAACAATAATACGCGTGCCCCGGCGCGGGAATGTCGGGGCGCTCTCCCAGGTGACACACTTCGAGAGGGTAAATGATGGGGCAACTGTCGCAATCACAGGATTTAGGGGCGGGACTGAAGTCGCGCCACGTCACGATGTTATCTATCGCCGGGGTGATCGGCGCGAGTTTATTTGTCGGCTCCAGCGTCGCCATTGCCGAAGCGGGCCCGGCGGTGCTGCTGGCCTATCTGTTTGCCGGGCTGCTGGTGGTGATGATTATGCGTATGCTGGCCGAAATGGCCGTCGCCACGCCGGATACTGGCTCCTTTTCCACCTACGCCGACAAAGCCATCGGCCGCTGGGCGGGGTATACCATCGGCTGGCTGTACTGGTGGTTCTGGGTACTGGTTATTCCGCTGGAAGCCAATATCGCGGCGATTATTCTGCATTCGTGGGTGCCGGGCGTCCCTGTGTGGTTGTTCTCCCTGGTCATCACTCTCGCCCTCACCGGCAGTAACCTGCTGAGCGTCAAGAACTACGGTGAATTCGAGTTCTGGCTGGCGCTGTGCAAAGTGATCGCTATTCTGGCGTTTATCGTACTGGGCGCGGTCGCCATTACCGGTTTTTATCCCTATGCCGAGGTCAGCGGCATTTCGCGGCTGTGGGACCACGGCGGCTTTATGCCGAACGGCTTCGGCGCGGTGCTGAGCGCGATGCTGATCACCATGTTCTCCTTTATGGGCGCGGAGATCGTCACCATTGCCGCCGCCGAATCGGACACGCCGGATAAACACATCGTCCGCGCCACCAACTCGGTGATCTGGCGTATCTCTATTTTTTATCTGTGCTCGATCTTTATCGTCGTCGCCCTCATCCCATGGAATATGCCGGGGCTGAAGAGCATCGGTTCCTACCGCTCGGTGCTCGAGCTGCTGCATATTCCCTACGCGAAGCTGATTATGGACAGCGTGATCCTCCTGTCGGTCACCAGCTGTCTGAACTCGGCGCTGTATACCGCCTCGCGGATGCTCTACTCCCTGAGCCGTCGCGGCGATGCGCCGGCCATCATGGGCCGGACCAACCGCAGCAAAACTCCGTACGTGGCGGTGCTGCTCTCCACCGGCGCGGCGTTCCTCACCGTGGTGGTGAACTACTATGCGCCCGCGAAGGTGTTTAAATTCCTCATCGACAGCTCTGGCGCCATCGCCCTGCTGGTCTATCTGGTGATCGCCGTTTCACAACTGCGGATGCGCAAAATCCTTCAGGCGCAAGGCGGCGAGATCCGTCTGAGAATGTGGCTCTATCCGTACCTGACCTGGCTGGTGATCGCCTTTATCACCTTCGTGCTGGTGGTGATGCTGTTCCGTCCGGCGCAGCAGCTGGAGGTGATCTCTACCGGCCTGTTAGCATTGGGAATTATTTGTACAGTCCCGATTATGTCGCGCTGGAAAAAGCTGGTATTGTGGCAAAAACTGCCGCTGCAAAATACGCGTTAACCCTGTTCCCGGCGCCCGCCGGGAAGAGTATTCAGGAGTAAGAACATGACCGCCATTCCCCAGGCGACGGCCATTGACGGGTACCGTTGGCTGAAAAACGACATCATCCGCGGGGTCTACCAACCCGATGAGAAGCTGCGAATGAGCCTGCTGACGTCGCGCTATGAGCTCGGTGTCGGGCCGCTGCGGGAGGCGCTCTCGCAGCTGGTGGCGGAAAGGCTGGTGACGGTGGTTAATCAGAAAGGCTATCGGGTGGCGCCCATGTCGGAGCAGGAGCTTCTCGATATCTTCGACGCGCGCGCCAATATGGAAGCCATGCTGGTGCGCCTCGCCATCGAACGCGGCGGCGACGAGTGGGAAGCCGAGCTGCTGGCCCGCGCCCATCTGCTCAACAAGCTGGAGTCCTGTGACGCCAGTGAGCGCTTACTCGATGAATGGGACCAGCGCCATCAGGCGTTTCACACCGCCATCGTCGCCGGCTGCGGCTCCCAGTATCTGCTGCAGATGCGCGAAAGGCTGTTCGATCTGGCGGCGCGCTACCGTTTCATCTGGCTGCGCACCACCGTGCTGTCGGTGGAGATGCTGGAAGACAAACATGTTCAACACCAGACCCTGCTGGACGCCATTCTGGCGCGCGATGCCGAACGAGCCAGCGCGCTGATGCGCGAGCACTTACTGACCCCTATCCCGATTATTCAACAGGCGATGGCTGGCAAGCTGTCGCCGCAGGCAGGGTGAGTCAGATGGTGGGGTTGAAATTACGGGTATGGCGGCACGCTCCTCCACGCCGCACGGGCGTGGAGAAATCGTATCCGTAGATCAATCAGGCCCGCAGGCGAACCGGTTCGCTGAAATCGTCGGCCGGTTCCAGCTTCAGATTAAAGGTGGTCAGCAGTGCTGCCGCGCGCTCGTGGAACTCGCGTAGCGTTTTTTCCAGTCTCTCGCTCACTTCCGGGTCGTCAATGTCGACCGCCTGCCATGAACCTTCTTTATTGAACAGGCCAAACTGGTAGCTATAGGTGAAACGTGACTCTTGTGCTTCCATTTCCATCCACCAGCCCCAGAATTCACGCTTCTCCGGTGCGGGCTTAACATTGACGCAAACTGCCAGGCAATCGAAAAAGAAACGGTTGTCATGGCACTGCTCTTCGCGAATGTAAGGCCCTAGCGCCGTGAATTTCTTGATCAACTTACTTTTCAGGTGTCCACTCGGTAACGTCATTGCGATCTCCTTTAGTGATGCAACTGTTTTACCAAACCAATAGAATTTAGCAATAAATTAACCAAATCTATGATTGATCCAGCGGGCGATCTGTCGCAATGCGTGATCAAAATTGCGATACACCGGGTTAAACGGGATCTCCAGCAGTTTGCCATCGGCAGATGACGAAGTGATTAACCGCGACTCTTCTTCGGGGCTGAACGGATCGTCCTTCCAGAAGCCGGAAAGCATCGGCGTCGGGCAACGGCGCCCCAGCAGTCCCTGTGTTTTTAACGAGTAGCGGTTGAGCTCCACGCGCAGCGCTTCATCGGACGCGTCATGCATGCCCAGCCGCGAGGCCAGCACGTCAAGATACATCTCCGGCACGCGCCCCTGATGCAGGGGATCCACCAGCAGACCATGAACGACCGGGCCCAGACACGCCACAGCCTTCAGCCGCTGCGGCTCCAGGTAACCCAGACGGACCGCGATATTGGCGCCAAAGCGGAAGCCAAAGGCCGCGACCCGGGTATGATCGACCCACGGTACATTTTCCAGATGGCGCAGCGCGTGCTGGTGCAGCAGGCTGGTGTCCTGATTCAGCGTCCATTTTGACGAGAAGCCGATGGAAGGCATATCGATCGTCAGCATGGCAATACCGAGCGGTGAGAAGTAGTTCTCATACAGGTTGTAATAATCCGTCTGCAGCGAGTCCAGGCCCCCGCACATCAGCACCGTCGGAAACGGCCCATCGCCTTTTGGCATATGCAAAAAGCCGGTTATTGGCGAACCGCCAGGGATGGTGAACTCCAGTTCGCGCAGCGAGCCCGGCAGCCGCTGGGCGGCCTCTTCATACGCCCGGTTGGCTAAAGCCTGCGCCTGTTCGGCCAGCTCATCGCCTTTAATATGCGGATAAGCGGCAATGCTATACAGGTTCGATGCATGCAACCAGTGGCGGCCGCTCAGCAAAGGATCGGCTTCCTGCCCGGCCTTTTGCTGCCACTGCATGGCCTCTTTCGCCCACTCAAAGATCCAGTTGCCGCCGCGATAGCCGATAACGGTATCGAACAGTTCTGGATCCGTTCGTTCGGCCTCGCTCATCACAATGCGCGCTTGCACATCGAGGATCTCCTGCGGGGTCACGCCGCGCCAGATCCACATCAAACGGTTGATCAGACGGTACCAGTGATCGACGTGATTGCCGCTCAGCGCCGACTGCATCGCCTGCGGTTTTCCGGCGGAAAACCGACGCACCAGCGTAGAGGTTTCGGGATGTTTGAAGCGGGGTTTAAACAGCGTTTCGCTGAGGTTAGCCTGTGACATGTGCAGCCTCCGTCGTAGTGCCACTCCTGTTATTGTAACCTGCTAAAGGATAAAAAAAACCACGCCCGGCAAGCCGGGCGTGGTAAATAGCACTGTCCTGAAGAATTAACGACCTGCGATAGGCGGTACAAACACCACGCCCATATCCCACGGCTGTTCAATCCAGGTGTCCTGCGGAATATCCACAACGTAATCGTCCACCAGCGGGCGGCCTGCCGGCTTGGCGAAAATGGTGACAAAGTGTGCTTTTGGATACATTTCGCGGATCGCCACGGCGGTACCGCCGGTATCCACCAGATCGTCGATAACGATAAAGCCTTCGCCATCGCCTTCCGCGCGTTTCAGCACTTTCAGCTCGCGCTGGTTATCATGGTCGTAGCTGGAGATGCATACGGTATCAACATGACGAATGCCCAGTTCACGCGCCAGTAAGGCTCCCGGTACCAGTCCACCGCGGCTGACGGCAATAATGCCTTTCCATTGCTCAACCGGCAGCAGACGGCTGGCCAGTTTGCGGGCGTGAATCTGCAACATGTCCCAGGTGACGACGTATTTTTCGCTCATGTGAAGTGTCCCAGCCTGTGTAATACGGCTTAAATAATGTTCGAGGGGGAAAATGGTTGCGCGAGATTATAGAGATCTGACGCACTAAAAACCAGTGTTAAGCGGTTTGCGCAACGCTTTTTGCGTTGTTTACACTACCTGCGGCGGTGGAAAGTGGTATTCTCAACCCCATCGCGCAAGCCCGGGCTTGTTGTGTATTTTAACGCTAACCCTCGTCCTGCAACCGCTGTATGCAGGAGTCTGTAAGGAGACTTACCGTGTCTGAACTGTCTCAACTATCCCCGCAGCCGCTTTGGGATATTTTTGCCAAGATTTGCTCCATCCCGCACCCGTCCTATCACGAAGAACAGCTCGCCGAGCACATTATGGGTTGGGCAAAAGAAAAAGGCTTACACGCGGAACGTGACCAGGTTGGCAACATTCTGATTCGTAAAGGCGCGACTGCCGGTATGGAAAACCGCAAGCCGGTAGCGCTGCAGGCGCACCTCGATATGGTGCCGCAGAAAAACAACGATACCGTCCACGACTTCGCCAAAGATCCGATCCAGCCGTACATTGACGGCGAATGGGTGAAAGCGCGCGGCACCACGCTGGGCGCGGATAACGGCATCGGGATGGCGTCCGCACTGGCCGTGCTGGCCGACGACAGCGTCGCTCACGGCCCGCTGGAAGTGCTACTGACCATGACCGAAGAGGCCGGTATGGACGGCGCGTTCGGTCTGCAGGCCAACTGGCTGCAGGCGGATATCCTGATCAATACCGACTCCGAAGAAGAAGGCGAAATCTACATGGGTTGCGCCGGCGGGATCGATTTCACCTCTAACCTGGCGCTGACTCGCGAAGCGATTCCGGCCGGGTTCCAAAGCTTTAAAGTAACCTTAAAAGGGCTGAAAGGCGGCCACTCCGGCGGTGACATTCACCTGGGTCTGGGTAACGCCAACAAGCTGCTGTCGCGCTTCCTCGCCGGCCACGCCGATGAGCTGGATTTGCGTCTGGTCGATTTCAACGGCGGTACGTTGCGCAACGCCATCCCGCGCGAAGCATACGCGACCGTCGCCGTCGCCGCGGATAAAGCCGATGCGCTGAAAGCGCTGGTGAATACTTACCAGGCGCTGCTGAAAAACGAGCTGGAGGCCAAAGAGAAGAACCTGGTAGTGCTCCTGGAAGCGGTTGATAACGACAAAGCAGCGCTGACGCAGGCTTCCCGCGACGGTTTCATCCGCCTGCTGAACGCCACGCCGAACGGGGTTATCCGCAACTCTGACGTGGCGAAAGGCGTAGTGGAAACTTCGCTGAACGTCGGCGTCGTCACCATGACCGATGACAACGTGCAGATCCACTGCCTGATCCGCTCGCTGATCGACAGCGGCAAAGACTACGTGGTCAGCATGCTGGATTCTCTGGGTAAACTGGCGGGGGCGAAAACCGAAGCCAAAGGCGCTTACCCTGGCTGGCAGCCGGACGCCAACTCGCCGGTAATGCACCTGGTGCGCGAGACTTACCAGCGTCTGTTCAACAAGACGCCGAACATCCAGATCATCCACGCCGGTCTGGAATGCGGTCTGTTCAAAAAACCGTATCCGGAGATGGACATGGTCTCCATCGGGCCAACCATTACCGGTCCGCACTCCCCGGATGAGCAGGTACATATCGAGAGCGTCGGCCAGTACTGGACGCTGCTGACCGAGCTGCTGAAAGCCATTCCGGCTAAATAAGCCCCACCACCGGCGGCAGTCTGCCGCCGGTTTTCCCCCGCATCACCTTAGCGCCACGCGTTTTTCCATCCGGTAGTTAATAAACCACTCCCCACGGGCCGCCACCCGCTGCTCCGCCACCACTTTAAATCCATGGGCCGTAAAACAGGGCTTTGCGGTAATGCTGGCGTCCACCGTCAGGATTTGCGCAGGATACTGAGCGCAGAGCGCCTCGATAAGCGCGCCGCCGATACCCTGCCGGGCGTGATCCGGCGAGACAAAGAGCAAATCGATATGCGTCCCGATGGCGGTGATAAAGCCAACCGGTTGATTGTTAACCACGGCTACCCGCCCGACTGAGTCAGCCAGCTTTTGTCGCCAGCGCGTCTCATCCACCTGTGCCCAGGCCGCAATCTGCGCCGGGGTATAGTCCCGGCTCGCCGTTTCCTGCACCGCGCGCAGAAAGATCTGGCAGAGCAATGGCAAATCGCTGTCGCGGTAAGCACGAATATGCATGGTTAAATCCCTAATAAAAGCTGCCTTTCCAGCTGCGGATCGAGCAGCGTCACATGGAGCCCAACCAGACGCACGCCCCGTCCGCCGCGGCGCTCATCCCAGGCTTTGTGGGCGGTGGCAATCAGATCCTCTTTGTTCAGCCGCGGCCAGACGTGCTCCTGAGTGGTCAGCTGGAAGTCATTGAATTTCAGTTTAATCCCCTGGCGGGCGATCAACAGGTCCGGTTTGACCTTCGCCAGCCGCCGCTCCAGTTCGGGATAGAGATTTTCGATAATCGCTTCGCACGCTGACCATTCGTGGATATCTTCCGCTAACGTCCGCTCCACGCCCACCGATTTACGTTGCCGATCGTTATGGATTTCCCGCTCATCAATCCCGTGGCTGCGCTCCCACAGAATACGACCGAATTTACCGAAGCGCTTGAGCAGCATGGCCAGATCGCTGTTCTGCACATCGCCACAGGTACGCAGGCCCATATTTTCCAGCTTCGCCGCCGACACCTTTCCGACACCGGGTATTTTCGCCAGCGGCAGCGCCCGCACAAACTCTGCCACCTGATGGGGAGCGATAACGAACTGGCCGTTGGGTTTATTCATATCGGAAGCGATTTTAGCGAGAAACTTCACCGGCGCCACGCCCGCCGAGGCGGTGAGGTGCAGCTCCCGTTCGATGGTCTGGCGGATCTCCTGAGCTATCAGAGTGGCCGACCCGTGACAATGCACGCTGTCGCTGACGTCAAGGTAGGCTTCATCCAGCGACAGCGGCTCAATGCGCGAGGTATAGCGGGAGAAAATTTCGCGGATATGATTCGAGGCTTCTTTGTAGGCATCGAAGCGGCCGGGAAGCAGCGTGAGATGCGGGCACAGCTTGAGCGCCGTTGCCGTCGGCATGGCGCTGCGCACACCAAACTTACGCGCAGGATAGTTCGCGGTACTAATCACGCCACGCTGTACCCGACTGCCGCCTATCGCGAGGGGGATATCACGCAACGCCGGGTTGTCGCGCATCTCCACCGCTGCAAAGAAACAGTCCATATCGACATGGATAATTTTACGCATCGTCAGACTCAACACTGTATACCCATACAGCATAGCAAAACTGCGCGCCAGTTTGATGCTTTTTTTACTCCGGTGGTCAAAAAAACGCTGACAACATAAAAGTGCAATAAATCATGTTTATTTTCATAACGTTAATCAACTAATCTGAAAGATACAATTATGAAGAAACGACTCACCGCCCTTTGCCTGCTGGCCGCCAGCAGCGCTTTAGCTAACCCACAGCTGATTGCCCACCGCGGCGGTACCGGCGATGCGCCGGAAAATACCCTGCCGGCCATTAAACTGGCGCTGGAGAACCACGCTGAGGCCATCTGGGTCACGGTGCAGTTAAGCCGCGACGGCGTACCGGTACTCTATCGTTCAAGCGATCTCTCCGCCCTGACCAACGCCGAGGGTAAGGTCTCCAGCTTAACCGCCGCCGAGCTGGCGAAAGTCGACGCCGGCTGGAAATGGGGGGATGACAGCCACCCGTGGCGCGGTAAGCAGGCTACGATCCCGACCCTGCAAAGCGTGCTGCAACAGTGGCCGCACACTTTTTTCTACATCGATATCAAATCTCCAGATGCCGATCCGGCGGTGATGGGCGAACGCCTGCTGGCGGTGTTAAAAGCCACCGACAGCCTCGATCGCGTGCGGGTCTATTCCACCGATGACCGCTATATCGCCGCCCTGCCATCGACTATTCCCCGCTTCGTCACCCGCAGCGAGACTCGCACTAAACTTGCGACTATTTCACTCAGCCACCAGTGTCAACTGAGCAGCCAGCACGAGCGCGAGCAGTGGTATGGGCTGGAGCTGAAGCGCAAGGTGGAGGTGGTGGAGAAGTTTACCCTTGGCGAAGGGATCTCCCCGGCAACGCTCACCTGGGATAAAGAGGCGATGGATTGCTTCCGCTCACAGGGCAAAGCGCACATTATTTTCTTCGGCATCAACAGTGCGGAAGACTACCGCACGGCGAAGGAGCTGGGTGCCGACGGGGTGATGGTGGATTCTCCGGCACAGGCGAAAAGCTGGCAGTAAGGGAGTCAACGGCTAAAAAGGCCGCGAAAGCGGCCTCACATTGCTGGCATGCTATTGCCGGGTGGCGGCTAGCGCCTGACCCGGCCTACGGTCCCAAATCACCGCCGGGCCTGGGGCAACTGAAACTGCCGGTGCTGGCGGCCTCAACATCGCTGAGACGTTCCCGGAAGGCCGGGGCAGCCCGCATGGATGCGGGCTGAGGGCCGTGTTTTGCAGGGATGCTGCCTCGGCCCGACCCGAAGCCTGCAGGGATAAGTCGAAGGTACCACGCAGTGGCGATGTTGCTGGCCGGAGCCCGGGGGTACAGGGGGCGGCGGCGACTGGCCGCCCCCTGTGCGCTCCCTGCGCCATGAGTGACATAACGCAGAAGAAATATTGGGAGCGCAATCTGCCCGGAAATAACACAGAAGTGGTAGTCCTGCTAAGCGCAGCGCGAGCAGGGACATCTCCGGTTGCGCTGTTATTTCGCCGGGTGGCGGCTGCGCCTGACCCGGCCTACAAAACTGAAGCAGCAGGTCCGGCATGCGCAGCGCCGCCGGGCATTACAAAATACGCCGCTGCTGACGCTGCGCCTCGCGAGCGAGACGTTTCTTACGCGCGTCACACGGTTCCGGACAGTCGCAGACTTTCTCCAGTCCCAGCGACGAGATCCCGCCGCAGCTGCCCTGAATGCTCTTGCGCTTCACCAGGTAGCCCAGCGACATGCCGAGGATCACCAGCGCAAAAATCACAAAGGTCGCGACAAATACCGTCAGCATCGTCAGCCTCCAAAGTCGTCGAGCATGATGTTCTCATCTTCGACGCCCAGGTCTTTGAGCATTTTTATCACCGCGGCGTTCATCACCGGCGGCCCGCACATATAGAATTCGCAGTCTTCCGGCGCCGGGTGATCGCGCAGATAGTTTTCATACAGAACATTATGGATAAAGCCCGTATGCCCGGTCCAGTTATCTTCCGGCAGCGGATCGGAGAGCGCGACGTGGAAGGTAAAGTTTGGGTTGTCGCGCGCCAGCTGCTCGAACTCATCATCGTAGAACATCTCGCGCAGCGAACGGGCGCCGTACCAGAAGCTGATTTTGCGCGTGCTGTGCAGCCGCTTAAGCTGATCAAAGATATGCGAGCGCATCGGCGCCATGCCGGCGCCGCCGCCGATAAACACCATCTCAGCGTCGGTCTCTTTAGCAAAGAACTCGCCGAACGGCCCGGAAATCGTCACCTTATCGCCAGGCTTCAGCGACCAGATATAGGACGACATGATCCCCGGCGGCGCATCCGGGACCTTCGGCGGCGGCGTGGCGATGCGCACGTTGAGCATAATAATGCCCTTCTCTTCCGGATAGTTAGCCATCGAGTAGGCGCGCAGGGTCGGCTCTTTCACCTCAGAGACATAGCGGAACAGATTGAATTTGTCCCAGTCTGAACGATATTCATCAGGAATATCAAAGTCGGCATAGGCCACTTTATGCGACGGGCATTCGATCTGAATATAGCCGCCGGCGCGGAACGGCACCGCTTCACCATCAGGCACCCGTAATTTGAGCTCTTTAATGAAGGTGGCTTTGTTATCGTTAGAGATAACCTCGCACTCCCATTTTTTCACGCCGAAAATCTCTTCCGGCAGCTCAATTTTCATATTCTGCTTCACCGCCACCTGGCAGGCCAGGCGGCACCCTTCTTTGGCTTCGCGTTTGGTGATATGCGAAAGCTCGGTCGGCAGAATATCGC
Source organism: Klebsiella sp. GL120222-02 (assembly GCF_003097195.1). Taxonomy (NCBI): domain Bacteria; kingdom Pseudomonadati; phylum Pseudomonadota; class Gammaproteobacteria; order Enterobacterales; family Enterobacteriaceae; genus Klebsiella; species Klebsiella sp. GL120222-02. The sequence continues at coordinate 24,263 of NZ_QEQO01000004.1, read as the reverse complement.
CGCCGCCTTCTTTGATGGTCACCCGACACTGGCCGCAGGAGCCGCCGCCGCCGCAGGCGGAAGAGACGAAGATACCGTTGCTGGACAGCGTGTTCAGCAGTTTGTCACCCGCCGGGGTGCGGATCTGTTTATCCGCTTCGTTATTGATCTCAATAACCACGTCGCCCGCGTTCACCAGCTTTGAGCGCGCAGCCAGGATAAGCCCCGACAGCACCAGCACAATCAGCGTGAACATCACGACGCCAAGAATAATTTCCATACTTATTCGCCCTTATAGCTGCACGCCGGAGAAGGACATAAAGCCCAGCGCCATCAACCCGGTGGTGATAAAGGTGATCCCTAACCCGCGCAGACCGGCGGGCACGTTGGCGTACTTCATTTTTTCGCGGATCCCCGCCATCGCCACGATCGCCAGCATCCAGCCGATGCCGGAGCCGAAGCCGTAGACGATGGATTCCGGGAAGTTGTAATCACGCTGCACCATGAACGACACGCCGCCGAAAATGGCGCAGTTAACGGCGATAAGCGGCAGGAAGATCCCTAACGCGTTATAGAGTGCCGGGAAGTACTTATCGAGGATCATCTCGAGGATCTGCACCAGCGCCGCAATCACCCCGATAAAGGTGATGAAGTTCAGGAAGCTGAGATCTACGCCTTCCACCAGCGCGCCGTCGCGCAGCACCAGGTTATAGACCAGGTTGTTGATTGGCACAGCAAGACCCAGCACCACCGTCACTGCGACGCCGAGGCCGAAGGCGGTGGAGACCTTTTTCGACACCGCGAGGAAGGTACACATCCCGAGGAAGAAGGCCAGCGCCATGTTCTCAACGAACACCGCGCGGACAAACAGGCTAATGTAATGAGCCATCATCGATTACTCCTTTTCCTGCTGCTCAGGCTTCCAGCTACGCAGGGCCCAGATCAGCAAACCGATAATGAAGAATGCGCTCGGCGCCAGCAGGAACAGGCCGTTCGGCTGATACCAGCCGCCGTTCTGCACCGTCTCCAGCACCGTGATACCGAACAGCTTGCCGCTGCCGATAAGCTCGCGCAGGAAGCCGACGATTATCAGGATCGCGCCGTAACCGAGACCGTTACCGATACCATCCATAAAGCTGGCCAGCGGCGGCGATTTCATGGCGTAGGCTTCGGCGCGACCCATCACGATACAGTTGGTGATGATAAGCCCGACGAATACCGACAGCTGCTTAGAGGTCTCATAAGCGAAAGCCCGCAACAGCTGATCCACCACGATGACCAGCGAGGCGATGATCGCCATCTGCACGATGATGCGCACGCTATTGGGAATATGGTGGCGAATCATCGAGATAAACATGCTGGAGAACGCCGTCACCAGCGTCACCGCAATGGTCATCACGAAGGCGGTTTCCAGTTTAGTGGTTACCGCCAGCGCGGAGCAGACGCCCAGCACCTGCAGGGCGATGGGGTTGTTGGCGATGAGCGGCCCCACCAGCACACGCTTCACCTCTTTCATATCGCTCTGTTCAGCCATTATTCAGCCCTCCCTCACGCACTTTTTTCAGGAACGGACCAAAGCCCAGTTCGCCCATCCAGAAATCAAAGCTGTGCTGCACGCCGTTAGACGTTAGCGTGGCGCCGGATAAACCGTCTACTGCATGCAGGTCACCGGCGCGCGCGCCGCCTTTCACCACCCGGAGTGCCGGAATGCCGTTGTCATCCAGCACCTGCTTGCCAATAAACTGCTGGCGCCAGTTCGGGTTCTCCACTTCGCCGCCCAGCCCCGGGGTTTCCCCCTGATCGTAATAAGTAATGCCTTTCACCGTGCGGCCATCGACATCCAGCGCCACAAAGGCGTACATCATCGACCACAGGCCATTGCCGTAGATCGGCAGCACCATCTGCTCAATCTGTTGCTGCGCGTCGCGCACCAGATAAATTTCCGCCAGGTTGCTACGCCGCTTAATGCCGGCCGGATCCTGGCTGGCGTCCAGCGCGATGCTCTGCTGTGGATCCTTCAGCGCCTGGGCCTGATTAAATTTTGCCGGGTCTTTCTCCAGCAGCTCGCCGGTCGCCAGATTCACCAGTCGCGGCGAAATGCGCGCCGCGAAGGTTTCCGCTACCGCATCGGCATCCATCCCGGGCTGTATCAGGCCGGCGACGGCCAGGATATTGCGCTGTTTATCCAGCGCCCGCTGCGCCTGCTGGCGGGATTTCAGCCCCACGGCCGAGCCCGCTACCACGATGGAGCAGACCAGACAAAGCACCAGCACCACCAGCAGCGTTTTGCCGATGCTATCGTTACTTTTCTTCTCAGCCACGCGACTTCCTCCGCTTAATATTGGCCTGCACCACCAGGTAATCGAACAGCGGTGCGAAGAGGTTGGCGAAGAGGATCGCCAGCATCATCCCTTCCGGATAAGCCGGGTTCACCACGCGGATCAGCACGCACATCACGCCGATCAGCACGCCGTAACTCCATTTCCCTTTATCGGTAAACGAGGCGGATACCGGGTCCGTCGCCATAAACATCATGCCGAAGGCAAAGCCGCCGAGCACCAGATGCCAGTACCACGGCATCGAGAACATCGGGTTGGTATCGGAGCCGATAACGTTAAACAGGGTGGCGGTGGCGATCATGCCGATCATCACCCCGGCGACGATGCGCCAGGACGCGACGCGGCCAAAGAGAATGATCGCGCCGCCGATCAGGATCATCAGCGTGGAGACTTCGCCAATTGAGCCGGGAATGTTGCCGAGGAAGGCGTCCATCCAGCTCACCGGGATGCCGGTCGCGACGTTAACCAGCGCTTCACCGCCGCCGCTGGCCCACTGGGAGAGCGGCGTGGCGCCGGAGAAACCGTCCGCCGCCGTCCACACGAGGTCGCCGGAAATCTGCGCCGGGTAGGCGAAGAACAGGAACGCGCGCCCCGCCAGCGCCGGGTTGAGGAAGTTGCGCCCGGTACCGCCGAAAATCTCTTTAGCGATCACCACCCCGAAGGAGATCCCCAGCGCCGCCTGCCATAGCGGCAGCGTAGGCGGCACAATCAGCGCGAAGAGAATCGAGGTAACGAAAAAGCCTTCGTTGATCTCATGTTTGCGCACAATCGCGAACAGCACTTCCCAGAAGCCGCCGACGATAAAAACGGTGATATAGATCGGCAGGAAGAAGACCGCGCCCAGGGTCATCATGCTCAGCCAGCCGGCGTCAGCGCTGAAGCTGACCCCTAACCACTGGGCGACGCTGTAATGCCAGTTGTTGGCGATCACCTGCTGCAGCTGTTCGGCGCCGTACAGTTTGTGCAGCGCCGGAATGGTCTGCAGCCCAACGTTGTACATGCCCCAGAACATCGCCGGGAATACGGCAAACCACACGAGGATCATCATCCGCTTGAGGTCGATGGCGTCGCGCACGTGCGCCGCGCCGCGGGTGACCTGCCCCGGCGTGTAGAAGATGGTCGCCGCCGCTTCATACAGCGGGTAATATTTTTCCAGCTTGCCGCCATGCGTGAAATGCGGCTCAAGTTTCTCAATCAGGTGCTTTAAGCCCATCTCTTATCCTTCCTGCTCAATCTGGGTTAACACGCTGCGCAGCGCCGGACCGTATTCATATTTGCCCGGACAAACGTAGGTGCAGAGCGCCAGATCTTCTTCATCCAGCTCCAGACAGCCCAGCGCCTGGGCGCTATCGCTATCGCCGGCCAGCAGATCGCGCAGCAATATGGTCGGCAGAATATCCAGCGGCATGACCCGCTCATAGTTGCCAATCGGCACCATCGCCCGCTCGCCGCCGTTAGTATCCGTGGAGAAATGAAAGCGCTTGCGCTTGAAGAAATGGCCTAGCGTAGTGCGGGTAATCGAGAACTTCTCTTTGCCCGGCATCACCCAGCCAAACAGCTCTTTTTCCCGACCTTCTCGAACCACGCTCACCTGCAGATGGAAACGCCCGAGGAAAGCGTGAGGGCCGTGGGCACGGGTACCGCTAAGTACCGAGCCGGAAATGACGCGGTTTTCCCCCTCCTCCAGCTCGCCCGCCAGCAGATCGTCCAGGCTGGCGCCCAGCGTCGTTTTGACCAGCCGCGGCGACTTCACCTGCGGGCCGCCGAGCGCAATCACCCGTTCGCAGTTCAGCTCACCTTCAAGGAAAAGCTGACCGATAGCGATCGCATCCTGATAATTGAGGTGCCAGACCTGTTTATTCAGGCTCACCGGCTCCAGAAAGTGAATATGCGTTCCCGGCAGCCCCGCCGGGTGCGGCCCGGAGAACTGATTAAAACAGACCTGGCCGGCAGGATGGCCGCCCAGCTTGCCGCCGCTGGGCTGGCAGACATGCACTTTCCCGTCGGTCAGACGCGTGAGCACGGTAAGACCGGCATCGAAGGCGGCACGCTCGGCCAGAATAATCGGCTGCGGCTCCGCCGCCAGCGGATTGGTATCCATGGCGTTGACAAAAATAGCGGCGGGCACGCTGCCCGGGCGCGGCGTTTTACTGAATGGCCGGGTGCGTAGCGCCGTCCACAGGCCCGAGGCCAGCAGCTGCTGCTGTACGGTGTCGCGCGGCAGCTCAGCCAGTGCGTCCGCGGCGTAACGGGTAAAGGCCACCGCGTCATTGCCCTCGATATCAATCACCACTGACTGTAAAACGCGCCGTTCACCGCGGTGGATGGCGCTGACAACCCCGCTCGCCGGGGCGGTAAAGTAGACGCCGGGGGTCTTTTTATCTTCGAACAGGATCTGACCTTTTTTGACCCGATCGCCCTCTTTGACCGCCATAGCGGGACGCATCCCGACGTACTCTTCGCCGAGTAGCGCGACGCGCTTCACCGCTGGCGCAGGAGAGATCTGCTGTAATGGCATGCCAGCTATGGGCAAATCCAGCCCTTTCGTGATTTTAATCATATCGTTAGCAGGTATCCGTAACCTCAACCCCGACGCAGGCCGGGGCCAGCTTATTGACAGAATGGCAGAGAAGAAAGGGCGAAACGGCGCCAGTGGCGCTCATGACGGAAGAGAAGCCTCCTTTCTTACTCTGGTGATGAACCGGCGCAAGTGTAACATTTCGTGAGCGGCGGCTGTAGCACGAGGGGCAATAAGTGCTTCTAAAATGCGAGCTATTGCGCAAAGTTCTGACTGTGTTTTCGCCGTAAGCGGGTTATAAAGTGAGGCTGAATTGTAAACGCCGCCACGTCGCCCTTGCGAAAAAATGCCGTGATGCTAATGTGAGCGCTCTAAATCCAGAAAACTCTGATTTCGGGTCTCTCTTGCCGTCCTGGCAATGTGGCTATTTTGTTTTATCAAGGAACAAGCAGTATGCGCAAAATCGCATTATTTATTGCGATGCTTCTGTTGCCGTGCGTGTCATTTGCCGGGCTGCTCAGCAGCAATAGCCCGACGACGCCGGTTAGCAAAGAATACAAGCAGCAATTAATGGGTTCACCGGTTTACATTGAGATCTTTAAAGAAGAGCGCATGCTCGACCTTTACGTCAAAATGGGTGAAACCTACCAGCTCCTCGACAGCTATCGGATCTGCAACTATTCCGGTGGCCTGGGTCCGAAACAGCGTCAGGGTGATTTCAAGAGTCCGGAAGGGTTCTATAGCGTCACCCGCAGCCAGCTCAAACCCGACAGCCGCTTCTATAAAGCCATTAACATCGGCTTCCCGAACGCCTACGATCGCGCCCATGGTTATGAAGGGAAATACCTGATGATCCATGGCGACTGCGTCTCAGTCGGCTGCTACGCCATGACCGACAGCGGGATCGATGAGATCTTCCAGTTTGTGACCGGCGCCTTAGTCTTCGGCCAGCCAAGCGTGCAGGTGAGTATCTATCCGTTCCGCATGACCAACGCCAATATGGAACGCCACAAATACTCCTACTATGCAGATTTCTGGAAACAGCTTAAGCCTGGCTATGACTATTTCCAGCAGACCCACAAACCGCCGATTGTGTCAGTGACCGACGGCCGCTATGTGGTAAGCAAGCCGCTCAGCCACGAGGTTGTTCAGCCGCAGCTGGCCTCAAACTACACGCTCCCCGAGACAAAATAACGCCCACTCGCCTGGCATGATCTTGTGCCAGGTTTCATTGGCCGTCAGCGGCTGCGTGGCGATAACCGTGACCACATCGTTGGGTGTGGTCTCGCGTTGAAAGTCGATCTCCACATCCTGGTCCAGCAGTTTTGCCACGCCAAACGGCGCCCGCCGGGTGATCCAGTGCAGATTGGTCGAGCAGAACGCCATCACGTAGCGCCCGTCCGACAGCAGCATGTTGAACACCCCTTTCTCACGCAGTTCACCCGCCAGGGTGGCGATATACTTGAAAACGCCCAGCATATTGCCCGGCGTGCGCGGATAGCGCTCGGTTAAACGGTGCAGCAGCCAGCAAAACGCTTTTTCACTGTCGGTTTCACCTACCGGATGGAAATTACCGGTTTTCAGCGATTTATAGCCTTTGAGCTGCCCGTTGTGCGCATAGGTCCAGTTGCGCCCCCACAGTTCGCGGGTGAAGGGATGGGTGTTCTCCAGGGCCACCATCCCGCGATTGGCCTGACGGATATGGGCGACGACGGAACAGGACTTAATCGGGTAATCCTGGACCAGTTTCGCGATCGGCGACTGAAAGCTCGGCTGCGGATCTTTGAATGTGCGACAGCCTTTGCCTTCATAGAAGGTGATGCCCCAGCCGTCTTTATGCGGCCCCGTCCCGCCCCCGCGCTGCACCAGCCCGGTAAAGCTAAAACAGATATCTGTTGGCACATTGGCGCTCATCCCGAGCAGTTCGCACATAGATCACCTCACCCTCACAAATCACGACGGCGCCAAAGCGAGGCCGCCGTCAACAGTACACACTCGCCTGCCTGTTAGCCTTTCACCATCTCTTTTTCGATCAGCATAATCAGGATATGGATCACTTTGATGTGGATCTCCTGGATGCGGTCGGCATAGCCAAAGTGCGGCACGCGTATTTCAACATCGGCGGAACCCGCCATTTTGCCGCCGTCTTTACCGGTCAGGGTGATCACTTTCATCCCCTGCGTCCGCGCGGCTTCAATGGCCTTGATCACGTTGCCGGAGTTACCTGACGTGGAGATGCCGAGCAGCACATCGCCCGCACGGCCGACGGATTCAACATAGCGGGAGAACACATACTCATAGCCAAAATCATTGCTCACGCAGGAGAGATGGCTGACGTCGGAGATCGCGATGGCCGGGTAACCCGGGCGGTTTTCGCGATAACGACCGGTCAGCTCTTCCGCAAAATGCATCGCATCGCAATGGGAACCGCCGTTACCACAGGACAGCACTTTCCCACCCGCCTTAAAGCTATCCGCCAACAGAACAGCGGCACGCTGGATAGCATGGATATTGGCTTCGTCCTGCAGAAAGTTAGCCAGCGTTTCCGCGGCTTCGTTCAGTTCGTTACGAATAAGATCCTGGTACATGAGGATAATCCTTCAGTATGAGTGGAATAACCCTGGCAGTGTACCGGATAGCCGCCGAAGCGAGAAGCAGCAGGCAGTGTTATCCCCCGCCCTTTTGATTTTATGTGCCGCTTTTGCATACAACAATGTGAGCGAGGTTGTAATTATTTTGTAAACACATTGCTAAATAAAAACGCATGCACTACAACCAATACATCACAAGTGGTCAGACCTCCTACAAGCTCAGGGAGCATTTCTCTATGATGATTTTGAGTATTGTTGCAACCGTCGTTTTACTCGGTGCGCTCTTCTATCACCGGGTCAGCCTGCTGCTCAGCAGTGTGATTTTGCTCGCCTGGACCGCGGCGCTCGGCGCAGCCGGAGTGTGGAATATCTGGCTGCTGCTGCCGCTGGCCATTATTTTGTTGCCGTTCAACTTTGCCCCCATGCGTAAATCGATGATTTCCGCACCGGCATTTCGCGCTTTCCGCAAGGTGATGCCGCCGATGTCGCGTACGGAAAAAGAAGCCATCGACGCCGGCACCACCTGGTGGGAAGGCGATCTGTTCCGCGGCAACCCGGACTGGAACAAGCTGCATAACTATCCGCAGCCGCGCCTGACCGCCGAAGAGCAAGCTTTCCTCGACGGCCCGGTGGAAGAGGCCTGCCGGATGGCTAACGACTTCGCCATCACCCACGAAATGGCCGATCTGCCGCCCGAGCTGTGGGCCTATCTGAAAGAGCACCGCTTCTTCGCGATGATTATCAAGAAAGAGTATGGCGGGCTTGAGTTCTCCGCTTACGCTCAGGCACGAGTGCTACAGAAACTCTCTGGCGTCTCCGGCATCCTGGCGATCACCGTCGGCGTCCCGAACTCGCTGGGCCCGGGCGAACTGCTGCAGCATTACGGTACCGAAGAACAGAAGAATCATTATCTGCCGCGTCTGGCGCGCGGCCTGGAAATCCCCTGCTTCGCACTGACCAGTCCGGAAGCGGGCTCTGACGCCGGCGCTATTCCGGATACCGGCGTGGTGTGCATGGGCGACTGGCAGGGTCAACAGGTGCTGGGGATGCGCCTGACCTGGAACAAACGCTATATCACGCTGGCGCCAATCGCCACCGTGCTGGGGCTGGCCTTCAAACTCTCTGACCCGGACCGTTTGCTGGGCGGCGAGGAAGAGCTGGGCATCACCTGCGCGCTGATCCCCACCTCAACGCCGGGCGTGGAAATTGGCCGTCGCCACTTCCCGCTGAACGTCCCGTTCCAGAACGGCCCAACCCGCGGCAAGGATATCTTCGTGCCGATCGATTACATCATCGGCGGCCCGAGCATGGCCGGTCAGGGCTGGCGCATGCTGGTTGAATGTCTGTCCGTGGGCCGCGGTATTACCCTGCCTTCCAACGCCACCGGCGGCCTGAAATCCGTCGCCATGGCGACCGGCGCCTACGCCCACATTCGCCGTCAGTTCAAAATATCGATCGGCAAAATGGAAGGGATTGAAGAGGCGCTGGCGCGCATCGCGGGTAACGCCTATGTGATGGACGCCGCGGCGTCGCTGATCACCTACGGCATTATGCTCGGCGAGAAACCGGCAGTGCTGTCCGCGATTGTGAAATATCACTGTACCCACCGCGGCCAGCGCTCCATTATCGACGCGATGGATATTACCGGCGGGAAAGGCATTATGCTGGGCGAAGGTAACTTCCTCGCCCGGGCTTACCAGGGCGCGCCGATCGCCATCACCGTTGAAGGCGCAAACATTCTGACCCGCAGCATGATGATCTTCGGTCAGGGGGCTATTCGCTGCCACCCTTACGTGCTGGAAGAGATGGCCGCCGCGCAGAATAACGACCTGAACGCCTACGATAAGCTGCTGTTCAAACACATCGGCCATGTCGGCAGTAACAAAGTCCGGAGTTTCTGGCTGGGCCTGACCGGCGGACGCACCAGCAGCGCGCCGACCCGTGACGCCACCCGTCGCTACTATCAGCAAATGAACCGTCTGAGTGCCAACCTCGCGCTGCTGTCAGACGTGTCGATGGCGGTACTGGGCGGCAGCCTCAAGCGTCGCGAACGTATCTCCGCGCGTCTGGGGGATGTGTTAAGCCAGCTGTATCTGGCCTCGGCGGTGCTGAAACGCTATGACGATGAAGGACGCAATGAAGCCGATCTGCCGCTGGTTCACTGGGGAGTGCAGGATGCGCTGCACCAGGCTGAACAGGCCATCGACGATCTGCTGAAAAACTTCCCCAACCGTCTGGTGGCAGGTGCGATGCGTGTGGCCATCTTCCCGACCGGGCGTCATCATCATGCGCCGTCGGATAAGCTGGACCATAAAGTCGCTAAAATTCTGCAGGTGCCCAGCGCCACTCGCTCCCGCATCGGTCGCGGTCAGTACCTGACGCCGAGCGAGCATAACCCGGTTGGTCTGCTGGAAGAGGCCCTGCTGGAAGTGATGGCGGCCGATCCTATCCACCAGCGGATCTGCAAAGAGTTGGGTAAAAACCTGCCGTTCACCCGTCTGGATGAGCTGGCACACAACGCGCTGGCCAAAGGATTAATAAATCAGGAAGAAGCCGCTACTCTGACCCGCGCAGAGCACAGTCGCCTGCGCAGCATCAACGTCGACGACTTTGCGCCAGAGGAGCTGGCGACAAAGCCGGTAAAGCTGCCGGAAAAAGTTCGCAAAGTTGAAGCCGCATAATAAAACAATCACCACATCACACGCCGGGCGGGGAATTTTCCCCGCCTTTTTTTCGTCCCCCCTCCTCCGTGGCTTCTGTGAGTAGCATTTTTTTAACAAAATATTCCGCTGACCGCCGCGAGGCTGATATGGTGTTACAGTTAACCTAACCCCCTCATGAGAATGGAGTTGACCATTGTGCCTGGCCTGAAAATTACGCTGTTGCAACAACCGCTGGTCTGGATGGACGGCCCTGCCAACCTGCGCCATTTTGATCGCCAACTGGAAGGGATTATTGGGCGCGATGTCATTGTTTTACCGGAGATGTTCACCACCGGCTTTGCCATGGAAGCGGCAAAACAGTCTTTACCCGAAGCCGACGTGGTGGAGTGGATGCATGCCCGGGCCGCGCAAACCCAGGCGCTGATTGCCGGCAGCGCAGCGCTGCAAACCGAACACGGCGCTGTTAACCGCTTCCTGCTGGTCGAGCCCGACGGTACGGTGCACCATTATGATAAACGGCACCTGTTCCGTATGGCCGATGAACACCATCATTATGAGGCTGGTGACCGACGCGTGGTCTTTGAATGGCGCGGATGGCGCATCCTGCCGCTGGTCTGTTACGACCTGCGCTTTCCGGTATGGTCGCGTAATCTGAACGACTATGATTTGGCGCTGTATGTTGCCAACTGGCCGGCGCCGCGCTCCCTGCACTGGCAGTCGCTGCTGGTCGCCCGCGCTATCGAGAACCAGGCCTATGTCGCCGGCTGTAACCGGGTCGGTACTGACGGTAACGGCCATCATTACCGCGGCGATAGCCGGATTATCAGTCCCCAGGGGGAGATTGTCGCCACTGCCGATCCGCATCAGGCCACCCGTCTTGATGCCGAATTGTCGCTGGCTGCCCTCCAGGAATATCGCGAAAAATTTCCCGCCTGGCGCGATGCCGATCCTTTTACCCTCGGTTAATCTCCCTCCGCTTTCTTCCTCATTCAGCAGGTAAAGAAAGCGGGATTTCGCCCGCCAGCGCACCGCAGAATATTTGCCGGGCGCCATTCATTTCTGTTCTACACTCATTAAAAGCCCCCACAACCAAATGGGCGGAGATCACCTTCAACTCACTTCTGCGTTGTAAATCATGAATTTTCTGTTGCTGGCGTGTTTTGTTAAACAACGCTGAGCGTTGGCGTAAGAATATTATGTGAGCGTAAAAGAAAATGGATAATAATAATCTGCTGTTGATTGAAAAACGGCTGGTCACCCGCTTTCTCGATATGTTTATTCGGTTCGGGCTTATTCTGGCGCTGGCCTCATTCTGTTTTACCGTCTTTTCTCCCTTTATCAATATGATGCTCTGGGCGCTGATCCTCGCCGTGGCGCTCTATCCCTTACATCAATATTTTGCCGGATTGTTAGCGGGCAAACAGGGACTGGCGTCAGTGGTGCTGGTGTTGTTAGGTATTTTACTGATCGTCATCCCCACGGTGCTGATGATCACCTCGTTGGCGGAAAGCGCCAGCGCCATGATAGACAAGATGGGCAGCCAGAGCTTTACCATTCCCCCGCCCTCCTCGCGCATTGCCGCGTTACCGATCATTGGCGAACGGCTTAGCGCCCTGTGGATGAGAGCTTCCGTCGATCTCCCGGGACTGCTCAGTAATTACCGCTCGCAAATCGGCGACATTGCCAAACAGTTTCTCAGTATTTTGGCCAGCATGGGCGGCGGGCTGATTGGCTTTATTATTTCGTTTATCGTCTCGGGAATTATGATGGCCTGGGGCGCAGCGGGCGCCATCAGCGCCCAGCGTATTGCCATCCGTATTACCGATGAAAATAAAGGCGTGACCCTCACCCGCCTGTGCACCAGCACCATCCGCGCGGTCGCCCAGGGCGTCATCGGGGTGGCATTGATCCAGGCGCTGCTGGTCGGCGTGATCATGCTGATGGCCAGCATTCCCGCCGTCGGGATCTTCTTTATTCTGGCCCTAATCCTCGGCATTGCCCAGGTGCCGGTGATCCTGGTGACGGCCCCGGCCATTGCGCTAATGTGGAGTCTCGGCACCCACAGTACCGGCATGGATATCTTCTACACCATCCTGCTGATCGTCGCCGGCATGGCCGATAACGTCCTCAAACCTCTGCTGCTGGGGCGCGGAGTCGACGCGCCAATGCCGGTAGTGCTGCTGGGCGCCCTCGGCGGAATGGCCTCTAACGGCATTCTCGGTATGTTTCTCGGCGCCACCCTGCTGGCCATCGGTTATCGGATCTTCATGACCTGGGTAAATGAAGGGCAACCCGCCCTGCCGCAGGATAAATAACCTCAAGGGAGCGTTACGCTCCCTTAATTCATTCCATAAACATTCGTACCGCGCACCAGACCAGCAGCAGCGCCAGCAGCAGATTTAACCCTCTTCCATGGCGTTCGAACACCGGCTGAAACAGATGACCGGCCAGCGCCCAGCAAAGATTGCCGGCAACGCCTATTACTGATAGCAACAGGCTTATCATCACCAGCCAGAATGGCTCGCGAGTCACCGGCAGAACAAAGGTCGACAGGGCCGTGATGCCGTACAGGATAATTTTTACATTCACAAACTGCAGCCCCAGGCTGGCCCAGAAGCTGACAGGCCGCTCCTCCGGCCCACCGCTGGCCGGGTCGCTGCGGGCAATGTGCCAGGCCAGCCACAGGATATACCCTGCGCCGACCCAGCGTAGCAGGGAGGTTATCCCCTCATCCAGGGTAACGAGAGTGAACGTCAGCCCGGCACAAATCAGCATGATGATCACAAACCCCAGGCTCATGCCGGCCAGAACCCGCATGCTCCGTCGAAAGCCGTGCGCGGTGACGCTGCTCAGCGCCAGAATATTATTCGGCCCGGGCGTCAGGGCGGTGATCAGGGTGTAAGTTAAAAAGGCGCTAATCAGGGTAGGTGTCACGTGTTTTCTCCTCTTGACTGGCAGACAGTACCCGAAGCTGATAATTTAAAAAAATGAATGTTTTTTCATTCTGAATTCGAGAATGTTGATATAAAGAGGAAATATGGATCTGCGACGCTTTATCACCTTCAAAACGGTTGTCGAAGAAGGATCCTTTCTGCGCGCCTCGCAGAAACTGTGCTGCACCCAGTCCACCGTAACCTTTCATATCCAGCAGCTTGAGCAGGAGCTTGCCATCCCGCTGTTTGAGAAAATTGGCCGGCGGATGTGTCTCACCGCCGCGGGTAAAAATGTCCTGCCGCACGTCTACGATCTGACCAAAGTGATGGCGTCGATTCGCCAGGCGGCGCGCCAGGACGATGAACCCGGCGGCGAACTTCGCGTCGCCACTGGTGAAACCCTGCTGGCGTACAAAATGCCGCCGGTGCTGCAGCGTTTTAAGCAACGCGCCCCGAAGGTCCGCCTGTCACTGCAGTCACTCAATTGCTACAGCATCCGTGATGCGCTGCTCGCTGACGAAGTCGACCTGGGGGTGTTTTACCGGGTTGGCAACGATGATGCGCTCACCATGATGGAACTTGGCCCGCAGCCGCTGGCGCTGGTCGCGTCAGTCGATCAGGCGCCGGTCGACTTCCTGCGCCCGCGGCAGCATATCCCATTGAGCTTTATCATCAACGAACCCCAGTGCGTGTTCCGGCAGATTTTTGAAAGTACCCTGCGCCAGCGCGGCATTACCATGGAGAACACCATCGAACTGTGGAGTATTGAAAGCATCAAGCAGTGCGTGGCGGGCAATCTTGGGGTGAGCTTCCTGCCGCGCTTTGCGGTAGAGGAGGAACTCAAACGCGGGACGCTGGTCGAGCTGCCGTTCAGCGAGACGCCGCTGACGATCCATGCGCTCTGCGCCCATCACGCCGGGAAAGCAATCAGTCCGGCGATGCGGGTATTCATGCAGTGTATGCAGGAGGAACAAGAGGCGCGCTGAAATTCGGCGACGAAAACGACGAAAGCCTGAATCATTGCTGATTCAGGCTTTCTTAATAGTGGCGGAACGGACGGGACTCGAACCCGCGACCCCCTGCGTGACAGGCAGGTATTCTAACCGACTGAACTACCGCTCCGCGTTGTTGTTCCGTTGGGAACGAGGCGAATATTACGGATTCCCCTCTACCCCGTCAACGCTTTTTCTACCGTTTTGAATCGTTTGCTGCAAAAATCGCCCAACCGCCTACTTTTAATCCATTTTAGTGGTTATCAGGCACGCCACAGGCAGCTTCCGCCTTTCTTTTGTACCAGATCGAGGCGGGATTCATGGTTCACCAGTTCTTCATCAGAGGCATAAACTACCCGTAACTGGCTGGCGGCGCGGACGACGCGCTGAATGCCCATCTCTCCCGCCTGCTGCTGGCTTTCGCCTTCCATAGAGAACGCCATCGACGTCTGGCCGCCGGTCATCATCAAATAGACATCGGCAAGGATCTGGGCATCGAGTAATGCCCCGTGCAGCGTACGCTTGCTGTTATCTATTTCGTAGCGCGAACATAACGCATCCAGACTGTTGCGCTTGCCGGGGAACATTTTCCGCGCCAGCGCCAGACTGTCGGTGATTTTACAAAAGGTCTCGGTTTTTCCAATGCCGCGGTTCAGCTTACCGAACTCATAATCCATAAAGCCGATATCGAACGAGGCGTTATGGATCACCAGCTCCGCGCCGCGGATGTAATCCATAAACTCATCAGCCACGTCGGCAAAGGTGGGTTTGTCCAGCAGGAACTCATCGGCGATCCCGTGCACGCCGAATGCTTCAGGATCCACCAGCCGATCGGGCTTCAGATAGACATGGAAATTGTTACCGGTCAGGCGGCGGTTGATCACCTCCACGGCGCCGATCTCGATAATCTTGTGTCCTTCGTAGTGCGCCCCGATCTGGTTCATACCGGTGGTTTCGGTATCGAGAACAATCTGGCGCGTAATTGCAGTGCTCATAGCGGTCATTTATGTCAGACTTATCGTTTACAAATCGATTTCAATTACAGGAAGTCTACCAGAGATGCTCAAACAGGTAGAAATTTTCACCGACGGCTCTTGCCTGGGAAATCCAGGACCCGGCGGTTACGGCGCCATCATGCGCTACCGCCAGCACGAAAAAACCTTTAGCGCCGGCTACCGTCTGACCACCAATAACCGCATGGAACTGATGGCGGCAATCGTCGCTCTCGAAGCGTTAAAAGAGCATTGTGAGGTGGTGCTCAGCACCGACAGCCAGTATGTCCGCCAGGGGATCACCCAGTGGATCCACAACTGGAAAAAGCGCGGCTGGAAAACGGCAGAGAAAAAACCGGTAAAGAATGTCGACCTCTGGCAGCGGCTGGATGCTGCGCTTGGCCAGCATAAGATCAAATGGGAGTGGGTGAAGGGCCACGCCGGCCATCCAGAAAACGAACGCTGCGACGAGCTGGCCCGCGCGGCGGCCTCCCATCCCACTCAGGACGACATCGGTTACCAACCGGAGAGCTAATTCTGCCCCTTGCGCCACTGCCGGGTGGCGCCGACTGCCGGCCGCAGCTGGGTTTTCGCTTTACCGGATTTCATCGGATTGAGCGTCAGCGGAATGGTCCGTTTGCGGGCGACAATCAATTGCAAACAGCCCAGCGCCGGCAGATGGGTGCTCAGCAGTTTGCCGCCGTGGCGCGACCAGGGTAAAACCTGGTAACGCCCATAATGCAGCACTTCAAAGTTGAGTAGCGACAGCCAGTCCAGCTGGCGCATCAGCGTAAACATACGGCTATTATAAGGCGTACCGTTGCGCAGGAGCGGCACCAGCTTACGCAACCCCATCAGGCTGACCGGATTAAACCCGGTCAGGATCATCCAGCCATCATCGATCAGTACACGATCGGCTTCCCGCAGCAGACGATGCGGATCGCTACACCACGGCAGGGTGTGCGCCAGCAGGCAGGCGTCGACGGACTTTTCGGCAAAGGGTAAATGCAGCGGATCGGCCCGAACCTGCATCGGATTTCCTGCCAGCGAGACATTGACCTGGTGCGAGATGGCGCAAGCTTCAGTATTGATTTCCGCGCTCAGATTGCCAATCTTAAGCAGATGAAAGCCATATAATTTAGCCAGCCACGGTTTCATCTGCTGCTCCAGCGTTTCGCGATAGTATTCGCCCCACGGCATACTGGACCAATGCTCAGGCGCTGTCACTGTGTGAGGTATCCTTGCCGGCTTCATTGCCACCTTCCGCTACGCTTTAGAGGTAATTTATGAATCTTATCAGTATTCCCGCGTTTCAGGACAACTACATCTGGGTTCTCAGTGAGAATAACGGCCGCTGCATCATCGTTGACCCAGGAGAAGCCGCGCCGGTTCTGGCGGCCATTGAGGAAAACCAATGGCAGCCCGAAGCCATTTTACTAACCCATCACCATCAGGATCACGTCGGCGGCGTAAAACAATTACGTGAAAAATTCCCTTCTATAGTGGTTTACGGGCCGGCGGAAACCCAGGATAAGGGAGTCACTCAGGTGGTAGGCGATGGCGATCGGCTGTCAATTCTCGGGCACGATTTTTCCATTTTCTCTACGCCAGGTCACACATTAGGACATATCTGTTACTACAGCGAACCTTATCTGTTTTGTGGCGACACAATGTTCTCCGGCGGCTGCGGAAGGCTCTTCGAAGGTACTGCAGAGCAGATGTATCAATCATTTATGAAAATTAACGCCCTTCCTGAAGAAACCCTCATATGTTGCGCACATGAATATACGTTAGCGAATATGAAGTTTGCATTGAGTATCCTGCCAGATGATAGGGACATAAACGATTACTATCATAAAGTTAATGAGTTACGTGCAAAAAAACAAAAAACACTACCCGTAACTCTGAAAAATGAGCGTCGTATAAATTTATTTTTACGCGTAAATGATATTGATTTAATTGATAAAATTAACCAAGAAACAAATTTGCAACACTCTGTGGCGCGATTTGCATGGTTAAGGTCAAAGAAAGACGACTTCTGATATTTAATTCTTGTCATCGGCCAACTTCGCCGTTATCCTTGGTCGTCTTTTAAGCAACTATTGACACACACATGAAGGCACGAGCGATATTACTCGCCTCTGTCCTGCTGGTGGGGTGCCAGGCGTCTAAGCACGATGGCACCGTCGAACAGCGAGCACAGAGCCTTTCTGCGGCTGGTCAAGGGGAAGCAGGTAAGTTCACAAGTCAAGCGCGCTGGTTAGATGATGGAACCTTCTACGCGCAAGACCAGGATCTGTGGACTTCCATAGGCGACGAGCTAAAGATGGGAATACCGGATAATCCCCGGATTCGCGAACAGAAACAGAAGTACTTAAGAAATAAGAGCTATCTCCACGATGTAACTTTACGGGCAGAGCCGTATATGTACTGGATAGCCGGGCAGGTTAAGAAACGTAACATGCCAATGGAACTGGTATTACTACCCATAGTGGAGAGCGCTTTTGACCCACACGCGACGTCTGGCGCCAATGCCGCAGGCATTTGGCAGATCATTCCGAGCACAGGGCGCAATTATGGTTTAAAACAGACCCGCAGTTACGATGCGCGTCGTGACGTCGTCGCATCTACTACCGCGGCGCTGGACATGATGCAACGTCTGAACAAAATGTTCGACGGCGACTGGTTATTAACGGTCGCAGCCTATAACAGCGGCGAAGGTCGGGTCATGAAAGCAGTAAAAGCGAACCGTTCGCGTGGTAAACCCACCGATTTCTGGTCGCTGTCTCTGCCGCATGAAACGAAAATCTACGTACCGAAAATGCTGGCATTGAGCGACATTCTCAAAAACAGCAAGCGTTACGGCGTAAAGCTGCCCACGGCCGATGAAAGCCGTGCGCTGGCGCGCGTTCGCCTCGACAACCCGGTTGATATTTCTCAGCTCGCGGACATGGCAGGAATGCCGGTCAGCAAACTGAAAACCTTCAACGCTGGCGTAAAGGGGTCAACGCTGGGCGCGAGTGGGCCAAAGTACGTCATGGTGCCGCAGAAGCACGCCGCTCAGCTGCGTGAATCGCTGGCCTCTGGCGACATTGCCGCCGTGCAGCCAACGCAGCTCGCGGACAATACGCCGCTGACCAGCCGTAGCTATAAGGTACGCTCTGGCGACACGATTTCCGGGATTGCTTCGCGTCTCGGCGTCACGACCCGGGATTTGCAGCAGTGGAACAATCTGCGCGGTTCAGGGTTAAAAGTCGGGCAGAGTCTGGTTGTCGGCGCAGGTAGCAGCGCACAGCGCCTGGCGAACAACAGCGATAGCATCACCTATCGTGTTCGCAAAGGTGATTCGCTGTCGAGCATCGCCAAGCGTCACGGTGTTAATATTCGCGACGTGATGCGCTGGAACAGCGATACCGACAATCTGCGGCCTGGCGATCAGCTAACGCTGTTTGTGAAAAACAGCGATCGACCAGAGTCCTGATACGTCAGGGTTCGATAAAAAGGCACCGACTTCCCCCGGTGCCTTTTTTGTTGCCCGTATTAAACCGCTTTATGCGCTTCGAACAGGATGGTATCGCTGGTAAACGACCCGTCCTGCTGTAATTCGAAGTAGGCTTTGACCTCCGCCGAAGCGCTCTGCTGATATAAGCGAATCGCTTCTACCAGCGCCTCTGGGGTGCGCATCCGCGCCACCCATGAGCTGAACTCCAGCGGCAGGCGATCGGTCGATAAATGATTAATCACCAGGCCTGCGTCATTGGCCAGCGCCAGCCACTCGCCGCTGGAATAATTACGCACGTGCGAGGTATCGCGCAGCGCTTCCACGGTCTGCAACCAGACATCACGTACCGGATGACCCGGCGACATCACGTCCATTATGATCATCACCCCGCCCGGCTTGAGAACACGTTTCACCTCACGCAGCGCCTGGCCGACATCATGCCAGTGGTGCGCGGAGTAGCGGCTAATCACCACATCAAAGCTGGCATCAGCGAACGGCAGCGTTTCAGCATATCCCTGCTGGGTCACGATATTGCTAAAGCCTTTCTCTTTTGCCGCCGCGGTAACCACTTCCAGCATCTGGCTTGATAAATCATAGGCGGTCACCTCGGCAACCTGTCCCGCCGCGGTAAAGCTGGCGTGCCCTGCCCCGCAGCCCATATCCAGCACTTTCGCCTGAGGGAAATCGGCCAGCCGTTCAGCCAGCCGCTGCAGATCGCGCCCGGAGGCGTGCACGGCGCTGGTCAAATAGGCGCTGGCCTGGGAGCCGAACTGCTTTTCGACGTTGTCATGGTGAGAGCGTGTTGTCATTGTGTTGTCCTTCGGTTGTGTGAGTAATTTAGGGCAGCATCGTGCTGAACGCAGACCTGCCCGATGGCAGGCCTGACATACCTTAAATTAATCAGGCTTGCCGGGACTGAATTCGACTAGTAGCGGGTTGTGATCGGAGGCGCGGGTCACCAGCACGGAAGCATCGTGCACGCTTAACCCACGATAGAACACAAAATCGAGCGGACGACCAAACGCACGGCGGCGCTGATCGTCAGAGAAACGAACTTCGCGTAACGACATCTCACGCGCAAAGCGGTACAACGCGTTCATTCGCGGCCGGCTCCAGGCATTGAAGTCCCCGGCCATAATCACCGGCCCGCTGTGATGGGCGATCTGATCGCCGATCGGCAGCAACTGCTTGCTGTAGACATCGACGCCAAGGCTAAAGTTGACCGCATGGATGTTGACCACCATCAGCAGCCGCGCATCGGGCAGCGGATAAACGGTCACTAACGCCGATTTCGGCAATCGCAAAATAGGCTCGCGCTCGCGCAGCGGACAGCAATAGATGGGGTGAGCAGAGGCCAGCGTCATCACGCCGGAAGGATGCTGCGGCAATACCAGCGCCGGTACCTGATCGGCGGCCAGATAGTTTGAAGTCGCGAACCTGACCAGTTCTGGGGTAGTTTGCGCCTCCTGCAACAGGACCAAATGCGCATCTTTGCCGAAATTTTTGAGGACCGACTGCCACTCTGCGCGCTGCTGCTTGAAGATATTCCATACCAGCACGCGGATCTTTTCATCGCTGCTTAACGGCGTGCCGGCAGGATAAACCGGACTCACGCCCGCAAACGCCCCCGGAGGCAATATCCTCTCCGCAGGTTGTCCGGCGACGTAGCGCATGGCATAGGTATTCTTTCGCAATTTGGGCATCAATCCTCAATAACAGAAACCAGCCCAACAACGACTGGTTCTTCTGTTATAGGGATTTTCCCATCCACTTTCAATGCAATTTGCGATAAACCCTTAGCCTTCGAGAGAAACCGCTGCCGAACGGCGCGGCGATTTATCTAAACGACCGCTCAGCACCACCAACAGCAGGGCGACCAGCACAATCACCGCACCAATCCACGGCGTCTGCGCCAGACCATACCGTTCAACCGTCTGCCCGCCGACGATGGATCCCAGCGCAATACCAATATTGAAGGCGGCAATATTCAGGCCGGAAGCGACGTCGACGGCGCCAGGCGTATACTGTTCGGCTTTTTGCACCACGTATACCTGCAGACCCGGCACGTTGCCGAAGGCGAAAATACCCATTACCAGCACCGTTGCCAGCGCAGCATAGTGGATGCTGGCGGTCAACTGGAAGACCAGCAGCAGCACAACCAGCGCGGCGAAGATAAACTTCAGCGCGGAGACGGCGCCATGCTTATCGGCCAGTTTGCCTCCCCACACATTGCCAATAGCGACCGAGACACCGTAACCCAACAGGATCCAGCTAACCGTAGACGGACTGAAACCGGCCAGCTCCTGCATCATCGGAGCAAGAAAAGTAAAGGCGGTAAATACGCCGCCATAGCCCAGCGCGGTAATGGCGTAGATCATCAGCAGGCGAGGATGAGTTAAGACTTTCATCTGATCGCGCAGGCTGGCGCTGGCGCGGCCCGGAATATTATTCGGTACCAGAAGCAGACTGCTGATAAGCGCAATCACGCCCAGAATCGATACCGCGAGGAACGTTTCCCGCCAGCCAAAATGCTGACCGATGAAAGTCCCGAACGGCACCCCGGTGACCAGCGCGACCGTCAGGCCGCCGAACATAATAGCGATAGCTGAGGCGGCTTTCTCTTTTGCCACCAGGCTGGTGGCGATTGTCGAGCCAATAGAGAAGAACACGCCGTGTGCCAGACCGGTCAGCAATCGCGCCAGGATCAGCGTTTCATAGCCCGGGGCCTGCCAGGCCAGCACATTACCCGCCGTAAACAGGACCATCAACGCCAGCAGCAGCTGTTTACGCGGCATACGCCCCGTTAACGCCGTTAGCACCGGAGCGCCAATCGCCACGCCCAGCGCGTAGATAGAGACCAGCAGTCCCGCCGAAGGCAGAGAGATAGAGAGTTGTTGCGCGATAGTCGGGACCAGGCCGACAATCACAAATTCAGTGGTGCCAATTGCGAAGGCACCGATAGTTAAGGCAAATAGCGCCAGTGGCATAATTTACTCCGTAGCATCAGGATTAAGATGACACGTAGTATGAAGGGTTGTATAAATAACAAAACTATCAAAGTATCAATAGAATTTTGCTACAGGTGCAATAATGAGAGCCACATCAGAGGAGATCGCCATCTTTGTGGCGGTGGTGGAAAGCGGAAGTTTCAGCCGGGCGGCCGAGCAGCTCGGACAGGCCAACTCTGCCGTCAGCCGGGCGGTCAAGAAGCTGGAATCAAAGCTAGGCGTAAGCCTGCTCAATCGGACCACCCGCCAGCTCAGTCTGACGGAGGAAGGCGAGCGCTATTTTCGCCGGATGCAGGTGGTCTTGCAGGAAATGGCGGCAGCAGAGAATGACCTGCTGGAAACGCGCACAACGCCGCGGGGCCTGCTGCGGGTGGATGCCGCGACGCCGGTGATGCTGCATTTTCTCATACCGCTGGTGAAGCCATTTCGCGAGCGCTACCCGGAAATGACGCTGTCGCTCGTCTCTTCAGAGACGTTTATTAACCTGATTGAACGAAAAGTGGATGTGGCCATTCGGGCCGGGACCTTAACGGATTCCAGCCTGCGCGCCCGACCGCTATTTACCAGCTATCGTAAGATCGTCGCCTCACCAGACTATGTCGCGCGCTACGGTATGCCGCAGCATCCGTCCGATCTGAAACAGCATCACTGCCTCGGGTTCACCGAGCCGGTATCGCTGAATACCTGGCCGGTCTCCTGTTGCGATGGTCAGCTGTTAGAGATCGAATCGGCGGTGTCCTCCAATAGCGGTGAAACGCTCAAGCAACTGTGTCTGACCGGTAACGGCATAGCCTGTTTGTCGGATTATATGGTGGATAAAGAGATTGGCCGTGGGGAGTTTGTGGAGTTACTTGCCGACAAACGCTTGCCGGTGGAGATGCCATTCAGTGCGGTGTACTACAGCGACCGGGCGGTCAGCACGCGCATCAGGGCATTTATTGACTTTCTAAGTGAGCACGTCAAACAGCTCCCGAAGGAGCTGTCGTAATATCGTCTCAGACGGCAGTGCGAACGGCATGCCGAAAGCGGGAGATTAATCCCACTGTGGAGCCAGACCTTCCGGACTCACCAGACGATCGTTGCAGTCGAGTGCGGCGATCGCTTTACGATCTTCATCATCCAGCTGCAGATCCTGCGCTTTCAGGTTGCTGGCCAGGTTGTCACGTTTGGTGGACGATGGGATAACCGCATAGCCTTCGCCCATCGCCCATGCCAGGATAACCTGCGCTGGGGTCGCACCATGTTTCGCCGCGATGCGGGCAATCACTTCATCTTTCAGTGCCTTACCGTAGGCCAGCGTCATGTAAGAGGTGATATGGATGCCGTGCTCACGCGCCCAATCGACCACTTTACGGTTTTGCAGATACGGCGAGAGCTCAATCTGGTTAGTCGCGATATTCTCAGCGCCAACGGCGGCAATCGCGCGCTCCATCAGTGGAATAGTGAAGTTGGAGATACCGATCTGACGGGTCAGCCCCAGCTTCTTCGCTTCCATCAGGGCTGCCATAAACTCTTCAACAGCTACCGCATCGTTCGGTGACGGCCAGTGGATCAGCGTGAGATCAACATAGTCAGTGCGCAGCTTCTGCAGGCTCTCTTTCAGGCTGGCGATGAGTTTGTCTTTGCTCAGGTTTTCGATCCAGATTTTGGTCGTGATGAACAGCTCATCACGCGGCACGCCGCTTTCGGCGATGGCCTGACCCACCGCGGCTTCGTTGTCATAGATTTGCGCGGTGTCGATAGCACGATAGCCCAGCTCCAGCGCGGTTTTTACGGATGCGATAACAACATCATCTTTCAGACGGAAGGTGCCAAGACCAAATGCAGGGATTGCCATGATTTTCCTCGTTATTTCTTCATTTCGGTTAACGGATGAAATTATGGCTGATGGTGTGGAGGAGAAAAAGAGCGATTAATGCAGAGGATTTTTGCTGAATTAGCAATAATAGAGAACAGATCAAACAAAAAAGCCCTGAGCAAATGCTCAGGGCTCTTAATAAGTGGCGGAACGGACGGGACTCGAACCCGCGACCCCCTGCGTGACAGGCAGGTATTCTAACCGACTGAACTACCGCTCCACCGAATTTCTTCGCTTTATTACCACCGGTTGTCACCCCGGCTTACTGCAATTTGATGCCTGGCAGTTCCCTACTCTCACATGGGGAGACCCCACACTACCATCGGCGCTACGGCGTTTCACTTCTGAGTTCGGCATGGGGTCAGGTGGGACCACCGCGCTAGTGCCGCCAGGCAAATTCTTTGTGCTCGTCCTGTGTCTTTTGCGCTCATACTGCGTTGGCTGCTCTCGCGAGTGTCAGTCACATACTTATGTATGCTCCTTCCATCGCCTCGTTTGCCGCCTTGTCTCAGCGCAAAATCCTTCGGACTCTGAATCAGAGCTGAAAATCTTCTCTCAAATCCGCCAAAACAGCTTCGGCGTTGTAAGGTTAAGCCTCACGGTTCATTAGTACCGGTTAGCTCAACGCATCGCTGCGCTTACACACCCGGCCTATCAACGTCGTCGTCTTCAACGTTCCTTCAGGAGACTTAAAGTCTCAGGGAGAACTCATCTCGGGGCAAGTTTCGTGCTTAGATGCTTTCAGCACTTATCTCTTCCGCATTTAGCTACCGGGCAGTGCCATTGGCATGACAACCCGAACACCAGTGATGCGTCCACTCCGGTCCTCTCGTACTAGGAGCAGCCCCCCTCAATTCTCCAGCGCCCACGGCAGATAGGGACCGAACT
>NZ_QEQO01000003.1:618121-762329 GCF_003097195.1 Klebsiella sp. GL120222-02 | reverse complement strand
TGAAGACGACGACGTTGATAGGCCGGGTGTGTAAGCGCAG
The DNA here is from genome assembly GCF_003097195.1 of Klebsiella sp. GL120222-02. Classification (NCBI taxonomy): domain Bacteria; kingdom Pseudomonadati; phylum Pseudomonadota; class Gammaproteobacteria; order Enterobacterales; family Enterobacteriaceae; genus Klebsiella; species Klebsiella sp. GL120222-02. The sequence goes on along the minus strand of NZ_QEQO01000003.1, from coordinate 762,289 downwards.
CGATGCGTTGAGCTAACCGGTACTAATGAACCGTGAGGCTTAACCTTACAACGCCGAAGATGTTTTGGCGGATTTGAGAGAAGATTTTCAGCGTGATACAGATTAATCGATGCGTCCGCAGGACGTGTTGATAAAACAGAATTTGCCTGGCGGCGATAGCGCGGTGGTCCCACCTGACCCCATGCCGAACTCAGAAGTGAAACGCCGTAGCGCCGATGGTAGTGTGGGGTCTCCCCATGTGAGAGTAGGGAACTGCCAGGCATCAAATTTAGCGTGCTGATATGGCTCAGTTGGTAGAGCGCACCCTTGGTAAGGGTGAGGTCCCCAGTTCGACTCTGGGTATCAGCACCACTTTTTAGGTTAAAGTTCGGCACGTTGTAAAGAATTTGCCTGGCGACAATAGCGCGGCGGTCCCACCTGACCCCATGCCGAACTCAGAAGTGAAACGTCGTAGCGCCGATGGTAGTGTGGGGTCTCCCCATGTGAGAGTAGGGAATCGCCAGGCATCAAATAAAACAAAAGGCCCAGTCGAAAGACTGGGCCTTTTGTTTTTGTTATATCTGTTGTTTGCCGATGAGCGCTCTCCGGAGCAGGACAAATCCGCCGGGAGCGGATTTGAACGTTGCGCAGCAACGGCCGGAGGGTAGCGGGCAGGACGCCCGCCATCATTCCCAGGCATCAAATAAAACGAAAGGCTCAGCGGAAGACCGGGCTTTTTTGTTTTTTGCGGCCAGACGCGCCGCCAGCTCCCCCGGTGGCGCTGCGCTTACCGGGGCTACGGATTCGCACCCGCCCTGCACGACCTGTAGCCCGGAAAAGGTGCGCAGCACCGCCTCTGGGGAAAGCAGCGGTCATATCAACGTAAATGAAAGGCCCAGTCGTGTGACTGGGCCTTTTGTCTTTCTGGCGACTGAGCCGAAGGGAACGCCTCCAGGCTGAGCATTTGTGGAGCGGAGTTGCTAACGAGTCAGCGCCACGATACCTAACGTGAGACCGGCAACCGCTGCGGCCCCACCAGCGATCGCACCAGCCGTTTCCCAGTTGTCCTGTGTTGTGCCTTTTACACAGGTATTGGTATGCACCAGTCGGCCCTGCGAGTCATAGACAGGCACGCACGGGGAATCATGGGCACAGCCAGCAAGCAACGTTGCTAACAATGTCACTAATATTAATTTATTCATGGTATTACCTCTAAATAACCGTTTGCTGTCAACGTTGTTGACACATAACGGAATAGCTTATTTTACCACCGCAATGACACAGGCCTGGAAGGGGAAATAATCTCAAATTATGAGCAGTGTAAATATCGTGAAGAGAAATGAGAAATAATGAAGAGAATATGCAGGAAGGGATTTTCCAATGCGTTAGTCGGGGATAAAAAATTAATATGTCTACTAACTTGTTGTTCTGATAGATATAAAAAAAGGCGCCGCGTGACGCCTTGATAATTATAGTCGATTATTCAGCGTGCCGGGTAAAGCGTCGCCTAACGACCACGAAGAACACCGGAACAAAGAAGATCGCCAGCAGTGTCGCGGTAAGCATCCCGCCCATCACACCGGTGCCCACTGCATTCTGAGCCCCGCTACCGGCACCATGGCTAATCACCAGCGGCATGACCCCTAGAATAAAGGCTAGTGAAGTCATTAATATAGGGCGTAGACGCATACGAGATGCTTCCAGGGTCGCCTCAATAATGCCTTTCCCTTCTTTATCCATAAGATCTTTAGCGAACTCGACAATAAGAATAGCGTTCTTCGCAGATAAACCAATAGTCGTTAACAGGCCAACCTGGAAATAAACGTCATTATTCAACCCTCTAAGCGAAGCTGCTAATAATGCGCCGATAACCCCTAATGGCACAACCAGCATCACTGAGAACGGAATCGACCAGCTCTCATAGAGCGCCGCCAGGCACAGGAAGACGACAATCAATGAGATGGCATAGAGTGCAGGCGCCTGGTTGCCGGAGAGCCGTTCCTGGTAAGACATCCCGGTCCAGTCGTAACCGATGCCGCTCGGCAGTTTACTGGCCAGTTGTTCCATCAGCGCCATAGCTTCCCCGGTACTTTTGCCTGGCGAGGCTTCACCGAGGATCTCCATGGATGGCAAACCGTTGTAACGCTCCAGGCGTGGCGAGCCATATATCCAGCGTGAAGTGACAAAGGCGGAGAACGGAACCATTTCGCCGTTGGCGCTACGAACATACATGTTGTTAATGTCGCTCGGCAGCATACGGAAGTGGGCATCAGCCTGGACGTACACTTTCTTCACGCGGCCGCGGTCAATAAAATCATTGACGTAGTAACCGCCCAGCGCGGCGGATATCGTTTCATTGATATCGGAGAGGGATACGCCCAGCGCCTGTGCTTTTTCCTGATCGACATCCAGTTTGAACTGCGGCGTATCTTCCAGCCCATTGGGCCGTACCCGGACCAGCTGATCCGGATGCTGTTTCACCATGCCGAGCAGTTGGTTTCGCGCCTGGGTCAGGGCGGTATGGCCAAGCCCACCCTGGTCGATCAGCTCAAAGTCGAAGCCGGTGGCGGTACCCAGCTCAATAATTGCCGGCATGTTGAACGGGAAAACCATGGCGTCTTTTATCTGGCTGAAGGCCACGGTGGCCCGTTTAATAATCGACTCCACGTTGTTTTCATCACCGCTACGCGCTTCCCAGGGTTTCAGGCTGACAAACGCCATGCCGGAGTTTTGCCCCTGGCCGCTGAAGCTGAAGCCGTTAACGGTAAAGACGCTTTCAACATTGGCCTTCTCGTTATGCAGATAGTAGTCGGTTACGGTATCCAGCACCTTCTGCGTGCGCTCCTGGGTCGCGCCGGAAGGCAGCTGGATCATGGTCAGGAAGACGCCTTGATCCTCGTCGGGCAGAAAGGACGTGGGCAAACGCATGAACAACACGGCCATCCCCACGACTATCACCAGGTAGATCACCAGATAACGGCCTGTTCCACGCAGAATGCCGCTAACGCTGTTGGTATAGTGATTGACGCTCTGGTCAAAGCGGGCGTTAAACCAGCCGAAAAATCCTTTTTTCTCATGGTGTTCGGCTGAGGCTGGCTTCAACAACGTGGCGCAGAGCGCCGGCGTCAGTACCAGCGCAACCAGCACGGAGAGCGCCATGGCGGAGACGATAGTGATCGAAAACTGACGATAAATCGCGCCAGTCGAGCCGCCGAAAAAGGCCATCGGGACGAATACCGCAGAGAGCACCATGGCGATACCCACCAGCGCCCCCTGGATCTGCGACATCGACTTTTCCGTCGCTTCTTTTGGCGAGAGCTTCTCCTCAACCATTACACGTTCGACGTTTTCCACCACCACGATGGCGTCATCGACCAACAGGCCTATCGCCAGCACCATGCCAAACATCGTCAGGGTGTTGATGGAGTAGCCAAACATCGACAGTACCGCAAAGGTACCCAACAGCACGACAGGAACGGCAATCGTCGGAATGAGCGTTGCGCGCATGTTCTGCAGAAACAGATACATGACAAGAAAGACGAGGATAATTGCCTCAAAGAGCGTTTTAACCACTTCGTGGATGGAGATTTTGACGAAAGGGGTCGTATCGTACGGATAGACAACCTTCATCCCCTGAGGGAAGTAGGGCTGTAGCTCGGCCAGCTTCGCTTTAATCGCGGTGGCAGTATCCAGCGCGTTGGCGCCGGTCGCAAGCTTAATACCCAGACCAGAGGCGGGTTTACCGTTAATTCTCGCGACGACGTTATAGTTTTCTCCCCCCAGCTCAATGCGGGCGACGTCTTTCAGATGGACGACCGAACCATCGGCATTGACCCGGAGTGTAACCTTGCCAAACTCCTGCGGATCTTTAAGCCGGGTCTGAGCGATGATCGACGCGTTCAGCTGCTGGCCTTTCAGCGCTGGCGTACCGCCGAGCTGGCCGGCGGCGATCTGATCGTTCTGGACCTGCAGCGCATTGATGACGTCGACCGGCGTCAGGTTGTATTTGTTCAGCAGATTGCCGTCCAGCCAGACGCGCATGGCGTATTGCGCGCCGAACAGCTGCACATCGCCCACGCCGTTGAGGCGGCTGATAGGGTCTTTCACGTTGGAGGCGACATAGTCAGAGATATCGTCCTGGGTGGTGGCCGGATTATCAGAGATAAAGCCAGCAACCAGCAGGAAGCTGCTGCTGGATTTTTCGACGCTAATCCCTTGCTGTTGTACTTCCTGAGGCAGCAGCGGCGTAGCCAACTGCAGTTTGTTTTGCACCTGCACCTGGGCGATATCCGGATCGGTGCCGGACTTAAAGGTGAGCGTAATGGTTACCGAGCCAGCGGAGTCGCTGGTCGACGACATATACATCAGGTTGTCGATACCGTTCATATTCTGTTCGATAACCTGAGTGACCGTATCCTGCACGGTTTGGGCATCCGCACCCGGGTAGGTGGCGGAGATCGCCACCGCAGGGGGCGCAATCGTCGGATACTGCGCTATCGGTAGCTGCAGGATGGCCAGGCCGCCGGCAATCATCATAATGATGGCCAGCACCCAGGCGAAGACCGGTCGATGGATAAAAAACTTAGACATGGCTGAGTATCCTTATTGTGCGGCCGGTGCCGCACGCTCCGCTTCCGCTTTGACGGTGACGCCTGGACGGACTTTCTGTAAGCCGCTGACAATCACTTTATCGCCCGGCTTCAGTCCGCTGGTGATGAGCCATTTATCGCCAACGGCCTGAGTCGCGACCACTTCCCGGGTTTCAACCTGGTTTTTGTCATTCACCAACATCACGGAGGCATCGCCCCGCGGCGTGCGGGTCACTCCCTGCTGCGGCACCAGGATGGCCTGCGGATCGACACCTTCGTCTATGCGAGCGCGGACGAACATCCCCGGCAGCAGGGCATGCTGCGGGTTAGGGAAGATAGCGCGTAGCGTGATAGAGCCCGTGCTTTCATCGACAGTGACGTCAGAGAACTGCAGCGACCCTTTAAGCGGATAGGCCTGGCCGTTCTCCATCACCAGCTCAACGCTTTTTGTATCACCGCCGCGCTGCAGGCTTTCCTGCTTAAGGCGCATAAAGTCATTGCTGGACTCCGTCACGTCGACATAGATGGGGTCGAGCTGCTGGACGGTGGCCAGGGCATCCGACTGACCGTTGGTGACCAGCGCGCCCTCGGTGACGCTCGATTTGCCGATGCGCCCGCTTATGGGGGAGGTCACTTTGGTGTAGGCCAGGTTGATACGGGCGGTGTCTACGGCGGCTTTGGTGGCGATGACGTCGGCGTCGGCCTGGCGTGCAGTGGCCACCGCCTGATCGTATTCCTGCTGGCTGATATATTTGGTACCTAGCAGTGGAACGTAACGTTTCACCGTCAAATGGGCGATGGCGGCTGCGGCTTCGGCCTTGGCCTCATCGCCTTTCGCGCTGTTCCAGGCGGCCTGATAGGTTGCCGGGTCGATCTGATAAAGCGACTGACCTGCTTCGACATCACTTCCTTCAACAAAGTTACGCTTCAGGATGATACCGCTCACCTGGGGGCGGACTTCCGCCACGCGAAAAGCAGAGGTGCGGCCTGGCAGTTCGGTGGTGACCGACAACGGCGCACTGTTCACGACATGGACCGTCACCTGCGGCGCCTGTGCATGGGGTTGCGGGTTGCCCGAATTATCGCAGCCGGTAAGCAACAAGGCAGAGATAATTAAACCGGATAAAAGTGTCACTCTGGCGTGAGTTGTCATTGCGGTTCCTTATAGATTACGTGCCAAATTCGGCGGCGAATCTGTGAAAGAAAGAGGGAATCAAAAAGCAGTTTGCCATCCTACAAATAAACGCCATTGGATGTAAGAGATACTTATTTTTAAGCAATCAGCAAGGCACGCAAAAACAAAAAAATGGCCGATCTGTTTTTACTATTTATCTTAATTGTAAAACATAATAAACAGACATTGTTTTAATGAATGAGTTGACTATTAATATTCATTAGGGTGATTCGTTGGTTTTCTACATCAGAATTAGCTTGTCTGCATTTTTGCTAAATAATATTGTGCACCGAATGTTAGATTAAGGGATCTTCAGAAAAATCTATATTGCCTGTTAATCGGGAACTGAGATCTTATATGGCGAGAAAAACCAAAGAGGAGGCGCTGCGCACGCGGCAGCTCCTGATTGAGTCCGCGATCCAGCAGTTCGCCCTGCGGGGGGTGACCAATACGACCCTGACGGATATCGCTGATGCGGCGGGGGTGACTCGCGGTGCCGTATACTGGCATTTTGCCAGTAAGACCGAGTTGTTTAATGAGATGTGGCAGCAGCAGCCGCCGCTCAGGGATTTGATTCAGCAAAACCTGGCGACAAGGAATGAGCAGGAGCCCTTAAAAGATTTGCGCCAGCGATTTATTGCCGGCCTGCGCTATATTGCTGAGAATCCTCGCCAGCGTGCCCTGATGCAAATCCTTTATCAACGCTGTGAGTTTGCCAGCGATATGTTATCGGAGAGCGAAATTCGCCAACGCATTGGATTTAACTATTCCGTTATTGGCGGCATTCTGCAGCGCTGTGTGCGTAACAATATATTGCCAGCCGAAACAAATATCGACGTGATATTAATTGTTTTACATAGCGCCTTTTCCGGCTTGATTAAAAACTGGCTGCTTGAACCGCAACGCTTCGATCTGTATCAGCAGGCACCTGCGCTGGTGGATAATATTATGGCGGTGGTCTGTGCTGCTCGTTTATCGCAGGAGCCTGTACTGCGGGTAGTGAATCAGTAATGTGTTCTGTCGGCGCAGATAATAAAAAAGGCGCTTCCCCATGCCGAAGAGCGCCTTTTATATCAAGCAAGCAACTGACTAGTATCAGTTCATGCCGTATTTTTTCAGTTTTTTACGCAGTGTACCGCGGTTGATGCCCATCATCAGGGCTGCGCGGGTCTGGTTACCACGGGTGTATTGCATCACCATGTCCAACAGGGGCTGTTCAACTTCAGCCAGTACCAGCTCATACAGGTCATTCACATCCTGACCGTTCAGTTGAGCAAAATAGTTCTTCAGTGCCTGTTTAACCGAGTCACGCAGGGGTTTTTGAGTTACCTGATCCTGAGAGTTAACGGTAGAAACGGTCAGTACGTCAGAATTTACGCGTTGTTCGAACATAGTTCTGTCAGCTCTTTATTTCTATTACGCAAAATTTTCGAAGTATGCCTCCAACGCCTCCAGCTGTTCGCTGGCATCCTCAATGGCGTTGAATGTGCGCCGAAACTGGTCATCTGGAGCATGTTCCTGAAGATACCAGGAGACGTGTTTACGCGCGATTCGGTACCCTTTTGCCTGACCGTAAAAGTCATGCAATTCCCGAACGTGCGCACAAAGCAAGCGCTTAACCTCTGCCAGTGGCAGCGGGGGCAGCAGCTCTCCAGTGTCCAGATAATGCTGGATTTCCCGAAAGATCCAGGGTCTTCCCTGAGCTGCACGGCCTATCATCAGGGCATCAGCCCCTGTATAGTCGAGCACAGCTCTGGCTTTAAGCGGGTCAGTAATGTCACCATTCGCGATAATCGGAATGGAAACTTTCTGCTTAACTGCCCGAATACTGTCGTACTCAGCGTCTCCGTTAAACAAGCAGGCGCGGGTGCGTCCGTGAATAGTCAGAGCCTGAATGCCACACTCTTCGGCCAGTTGGGCAATCTCTACGCAGTTACGGTGTTCCGGTTCCCAACCGGTGCGAATCTTGAGAGTCACAGGAACGTCCACCGCGTTGACGACCGCCGTCAGGATTGACTTCACCTGCTCGGGGTACTGCAAGAGGGCTGAACCTGCAAGCTTGCGATTCACCTTTTTCGCCGGGCATCCCATATTGATATCTATAATCTGGGCGCCACTTTCCACGTTAATCCGCGCGGCTGCAGCCATCTCTTCCGGTACGCTACCGGCGATTTGCACGGTACGAATACCGGGCTCATCAATATGCACCATCCGTAAACGGGACTTGTCGCTCTCCCACACCTGTGGGTTAGAGGACATCATCTCGGAAACGGTTAAACCCGCTCCCATCTCATAGCACAGCGTCCGGAATGGTCTGTCAGTAATGCCAGCCATGGGCGCTGCGATCAGGCGATTTCTGAGCTGGTGGTGTCCGATGCGCATGAGTTAAGAAATGACCATACTGTGACTGCAAGGCGGCGTATATTACGCATTTTTTGCACGAGATGAAAGGCCAAACTTTGAGCAATCCTCTGTTGCAGATCAATGAATCCGGGACTAGCGTAAAAGCGATGAATAAATACTTATATTAATCATTACTTTAATTGATGATGGGTAATTTGTGTCCATTTATAAAATCGTAAAACTTCTCGATTTTTCTTAGATAAACTCGCTGCCTGACGGCATAAAACGCTGTTTTTGTAGCCAAAAAAGTACTCTGTAGTGCGATCTGCCTCTCATTTCCAGGCATTATTTGGTGGCTACTGGAAACAAAAATGCGGCCCGCAGGCCGCATTGCGCTTAGTTTTTCCGGCCGGTGATCCGGCACCACTCCTCTTTCTCCACCACCGGGTCGAGGGTGAAGAGCGGGGCGTAGGCTTCGCAGACGCTTTCCGCCTGGCTTGCCAGAATGCCGGAAAGGCCCAGCAGGCCGCCTGTAACCGGCAGGACGCTGATTAAGGGGGCCAGCTCACGTAACGGGCCCGCGAGGATGTTTGCGACCACGACATCGGCTTTCATGGCTTCTGGCTGATCCTGCGGCAGATACAGTTCAAGACGCTCGGAGACGCCGTTACGCTGGGCGTTATCACGGCTGGCCTGGATGGCCTGTGGGTCGATATCAATCCCGATAGCTTTAGCGGCACCCAGTTTCAGGGCGGCGATCGCCAGGATGCCGGAACCGCAGCCAAAATCGATAACGGTTTTGCCCTGCAGGTCGAGGCCGTCGAGCCACTGCAGACACATGGCGGTAGTGGGATGAGTGCCGGTACCAAAAGCCAGTCCCGGATCAAGCATCACGTTGACCGCGTTCTCATCGGGGACATCGCGCCAGCTCGGACAAATCCACAGGCGCTCACCGAAACGCATCGGGTGGAAGTTATCCATCCACTCGCGCTCCCAGTCTTTATCTTCCAGCTGTTCAATTTTATGCGCAAAGCCGGCGCCGAGCAGCGGATGCTGCTCCAGTTGGGCAACGACCGCTTTCATATCGGTTTCGGCATCGAACAGGCCGATCACGTCGGTATCGCCCCACAGCCGGGTTTCCCCGGGCAACGGCTCAAATACCGGCGTATCGTGCGTATCCTGGAAGGTGATGGAGACCGATCCGGCCTCCATCAGCGCATCGCTAAGATCTTCTGCGTTCGCGCCGGTAGTATTTAGTTTCAGTTGGATCCATGGCATAGCAAAACTCTTTATTTATCAGTAGTCATCACAGGGGCTGGCGGGACGGGGTGGCCGAAACGGTTCCCGACGACAAAAGCCAACAAACTTAGCAGTAGCGAGGGCACGATAGGATGGAAGCCCAGGAACTGAATATGAAACGTCGCGAGCACGGCATACAGCACGCCGCCCACCAACATCGCGCTGAGCGCCCCGGCAGCGTTTGCCCGCTCCCAGTAAAGGCCCAGCACCAACGGCCATAAAAACACCGCTTCAAGGCCGCCGAAGGCCAGCAGATTGAGCCAGATAATCATTTCCGGTGGCCGCCAGGCGGCCAGCATCATTAATATACCCAGCACTAAGGTGGCGATCGTTGAGATCCGCTTGAGCTTCTGCTCATTGCGTTTTTTTGTTGGCTGCGCGCTGAGCCACAGATCTTTAATGATCGTAGCCGATGCCTGCAGTAAATGGGCGTTCACGTTCGACATAATCGCGGCCATCGGCGCGGCTAAAAACAGTCCTGCAGCCCACGGCGGCAGCACCTGGACCATCAACGTCGGGATCACCAGATCGGGCACGGTGAGGCCCGGCAGGACGGCGCGGCCAAGAGCGCCGGCGAGATGCATGCCAAACATCAGAATCGCCACGACGATCGTGCCAATGACAATCCCACGGTGCACGGCTTTGCTGTCTTTATAGGAGATACAGCGTACGGCGGTATGCGGCAGGCCGATAACGCCGAAGCAAACCAGCACCCAGAACGAGGTCATAAAGGTGGGGGACAGGATATCATCCGCACCGTGCGGCGACACCAGCTGTGGGTCGATCCGCTGCAGTGTGTCCACCGCCTGATGCAGGCCGCCGGCAGCATGGACGACACCAACCAGCAGGACGATCGTCCCGATCAACATCACCATTCCCTGCATCGTATCGTTGAGTACGCTGGCGCGGAAGCCGCCGAAAGCGGTATACAGCGCGATGGTGATCCCAAAGATCAGCAGACCGGTTTCGTACTTGATCCCGGCAGCGGTTTCCAGCAGGCGCGCGCCGCCAATAAACTGCACCGCGATGGCCCCGACAAAGGCCACCAGCAGGCTGACGCTGGCAATCCATACCACCGCGCGGCTTTGGTAGCGCGCCTGCAGCATATCGTTAAGGGTAATAGCATTGTAGCGTCGCGCCAGGATCGCGAACTTCTTGCCGAGGATCCCGAGAGAGAGCCAGATCGTCGGTACCTGGATCATCGCCAGCAGTACCCAACCCAGCCCATATTTATAGGCGGCGCCGGGGCCGCCGATAAACGAGCTGGCGCTAATATAGGTGGCGGTGAGGGTCATGGCTAATACAAACCCCCCCATCGATCGACTGCCGAGGAAATACTCGCTAAGGAAGTTCCCGGTGCTGCGTTTACGCATCGCGTAAATCGACAGTCCGAAGACCACAAACAGATAAGCGATCAGCACCACGATAATCTCAAGCTGCATCGTTATCCTCCAGAGAGATATCACGGAAGATAAAGCGCACCATCGCCCAGCACAGCAGTATAAACAGCAGCGGCACCAGCAGGCAGGCCATTTCAAACCAGTGCGGCAGGCCGGTAAAACCGATACTGACGCCCGGCAGATAGGCCGCCGCCAGCCAGGCGGCAAGATAGAGAAGGGTCAGCCACAGCGCCCAGCGCGCTTCTTTATGGGCCTGAACAAAGCGTTTGTCCATTTTTTGTCCCTTGAGGATGAAGAAAGCGGGGATTGTACCGCATGGAAAAGTCGAGGGGAGAGAAAAAGAAAAAAGGCCGGATTAACCGGCCTTTTGCAGCAAATACAAGATTATTTTTCCTGCAGTCCGAGCTTTTTCTCCAGATAGTGGATGTTAGTGCCACCATGCTGGAAGTTCTCGTCGCTCATAATGCGCATCTGCAGATCGACGTTGGTTTTGATGCCATCGATGATCAGCTCCTGCAGCGCATTCTTCATGCGGGCAATCGCCACGTCACGGCTTTCGCCGTAGCAGATCAGTTTACCGATCATGGAGTCATAGTACGGCGGTACGGTGTAACCGGCGTAGATATGAGACTCCCAGCGCACGCCAAAACCGCCCGGCGCGTGGAAGCGGGTAATTTTACCCGGGCTCGGCAGGAAGGTGTTCGGGTCTTCGGCGTTGATACGGCATTCCACCGCATGGCCTCTGACGACCACTTCATCCTGCTTGATGGACAGCGGCTGGCCAGCTGCAATACGCAGCTGCTCTTTGATCAGGTCAACGCCGGTGATCATTTCGGTAACCGGGTGTTCTACCTGAATACGGGTGTTCATTTCAATGAAGTAGAACTCGCCGTTTTCGAACAGGAACTCGAAGGTGCCCGCTCCGCGGTAGCCGATATCCACACAGGCTTTCGCGCAACGTTCGCCGATGTAGCGACGCAGTTCCGGGGTGATGCCCGGCGCCGGCGCTTCCTCGACCACTTTCTGGTGGCGACGCTGCATGGAGCAGTCACGCTCTGCCAGATAGATAGCGTTACCCTGACCGTCCGCCAGTACCTGGATCTCGATGTGGCGAGGATTTTCCAGGTATTTCTCCATGTAGACCATGTCGTTATTGAAAGCCGCTTTCGCTTCCGCTTTGGTCATGGAGATAGACTGCGCCAGTTCGGCGTCGCTACGCACAACGCGCATACCGCGACCGCCGCCGCCGCCGGAGGCCTTGATGATCACCGGATAGCCAATGCGTTTGGCATGGGCGCGGTTAGCGTCCATATCGTCGGTCAGCGGGCCGTCAGAACCCGGAACGGTCGGGACGCCGGCTTTCTTCATCGCGGTGATTGCGGACACTTTGTCGCCCATCAGGCGGATAGTGTCGGCTTTCGGACCGATGAAGATAAAGCCGGAGCGCTCAACCTGCTCGGCAAAGTTGGCGTTCTCGGAGAGGAAACCATAACCCGGGTGAATCGCTATCGCGCCGGTGATTTCCGCCGCGCTGATGATAGCCGGGATGTTGAGATAGCTTTTTACGGACGGAGCCGGGCCAATACAGACCGTCTCATCCGCTAACAATACGTGTTTTAGATCGCGATCCGCGGTGGAGTGCACAGCGACGGTCTTGATGCCCAGTTCTTTACAGGCACGCAGGATGCGCAATGCGATCTCGCCACGGTTAGCGATGACAATTTTATCCAGCATGTTCGCCTCGTTACTCGATAACTACCAGCGGCTCGTCGAATTCTACCGGTTGGCCGCTTTCGATCAGAATGGCTTTCACCACGCCGGCTTTGTCGGCTTCGATCTGGTTCATCATTTTCATCGCTTCGACGATGCACAGGGTGTCGCCCACGTTAACTTTCTGGCCAACTTCCACAAACGCTTTCGCGTCCGGGCTTGGCGTACGATAGAAAGTACCAACCATCGGGGAACGTACGATGTGACCACTGATTTCCGCTTTTGCCGGCGCTTCAGCTGCAGCAGCTGGTGCGGCAGCCGCGGCGGCAGGCGCCTGAGGCTGCATCATCGGTGCAGCATAAGCCTGCTGCATAACCGGATAGCTTGCGACCGGTGCAGAGCGGCTGATGCGAACAGACTCTTCGCCTTCAGAAATTTCCAGTTCGGAGATACCTGATTCTTCAACCAGCTCGATCAGTTTTTTAATCTTACGAATATCCATGAGTGGGTTCCGTACTCTTTGTTTAGTGTGATTGTGACAGGCGTTTTACCGCCGTCTGTAAAGCGTATGAATAGCCGTCCGCCCCCAGTCCGCAAATGACGCCAGCGGCGACATCTGACAGGTATGAGTGCTGGCGGAAGGGTTCGCGTGCATGCACGTTGCTCAAGTGAATCTCGATAAACGGGATGTTCACGGCAAGCAACGCGTCACGGATTGCTACGCTGGTATGCGCGAACGCGGCCGGATTAATCAGGATATAGTCCACGTTGTCTTTAGCCTGATGAATTCGGTCGATTAACGCATACTCCGCGTTGGACTGCAGGTGATCCAGGCTCACATTCAGCGCCGCCGCCTCAGATGTCAAACGGTTAACAATTTCAGCCAGCGAGAGGGTGCCATACTTATCAGGCTCTCGGGTACCGAGCATGTTAATGTTTGGACCATTCAAAAGCAAAATGTGAAACTTGTCAGCCATCGTGTGGCGATCTCCTGCCATCTTCGGGTAAAAAACAACATATACCTTCAATGCGCCCTTGTCACCTTTTCAGGGTCAGAAAACCCCGTCAGGAAAACCAAAGTCGCACATTATAACGATTTCGTAGCAATTGGCAGCTAAATACTGGTCTTATCAGGGAAGATTATCAACCGCTATCGTAAAAAGAGTCGCGGTTGATAAAAGATCTGCGGGAAACTGCACATTACCGGATTCAGCGCCACCACTGGCGGAACTTCTTATAACGGCATGCCAAAAGCACCACCGCCAGCAGGGCATAAATGATGGGCTGCGGCGAGACGATCTTCACTGACCACAGGTAGTGAATCGGCGCGAGGATCGCCACCAGATAGACGAAATTGTGCAAAAGTTGCCAACGACGGCCCAGTTTTCGCTGCATCGCCTGCGTCGAAGTCGCCGCCAGCGCCAGCAGGATCACCCAGCAGATCATGCCTAACGTCAGATAGGGGCGATTGATAATCTCCGAGCCCAGCAGCGCCAGATTGTTAATGCCCAGCTCCAGCAAGGTGTAGCTGGTCAGGTGCAGCGTCGCCCAGGCAAAACACCATAAACCTAACAGGCGGCGAATGCGAATCAATAATGGCTGCTTTGCATAGCGCGCCAGCGGGGTGACCAGCAGAGTCGCCAGCAGAAATTTAAGCGCCATCCTGCCGGTAAAGTGCTGGATATCCTTGGCCGGATCGGCGCTAAAGTAGCCCTGATGCCCGGCCCAGAACAACCAGACCAGCGGTAAAAACCCCGCCAGGTGGAGGAAGACTTTCAACCACGCGATCTGTTTGACGGTGAAACGCACTAGAAGTTCTCCCGCAAGTTCATACCGCGATACAGTGAGGCCACCTCGTCGGCATAGCCGTTAAACAGCAGCGTCGGCTGACGTTTCACATCGAGCACACCGCCTGAGCCGATGAACCGCTCGCTGGCCTGCGACCAGCGGGGATGATCGACATGGGGATTAACGTTGGCAAAGAAGCCGTATTCGTCCGGCGCCGCCAGATTCCAGGTGGTCGGCGGCTGCTCGCGCGTCAGTTCAATGCTGACGATGGATTTAATGCCTTTAAAACCGTACTTCCACGGCACGGTCAGGCGAATCGGCGCGCCGTTCTGCGGCGGCAGCGCTTTGCCATACACGCCGACGGTAAGCAGCGTCAAGGGGTGCATGGCTTCGTCAAGTCGCAACCCTTCCACGTAAGGATAAGCAAGTCCCCCGCCGATAAAACGATCTTTCTGCCCGGGCATTTGATCCGGGGCGTAAAGGGTTTTGAAGGCGACATAGCGTGCGTTGCTGGTGGGTTCCACCAGCGCCAACAGTTTATGCAGCGGGAAACCGACCCAGGGAACGACCATCGACCAGGCCTCCACGCAGCGCATACGGTAAATGCGCTCCTCCAGCGGAAAGCGTTTGGTCAGATCGTCATGGTCAAGGGTCAGCGGCTTCGCCACTTCACCGCCGATGGTCAGTGTCCAGGGATCGGTGCGCAGGCTACCTGCGTTCGCCGCCGGGTCGGCTTTATCGAGGCCGAATTCATAAAAGTTATTGTAACCGGCGACCTTATCTTCCGGGGTGAGCGTCAGATTAGCCTGCCACTCGGCGGGTTTAGCAAAGTCCAGGGCCTTGCCCGCCGGGGCCGGCGGGCGGTCATTTCCTTTAAACCAGTCCAGCAGATCGGCCTGCGCGGCGGCGGGAAGCGAAAGCGCCGTCGCGCTGATACCCAGCATTTTCAGCACCTGGCGCCGCTTGAGCATAAAAACGGATTCGGCCGTGACGTCGGCTTCCGTCAGTTTTTTTCTTTTCATGGTGTCCTCCGTCATGCGTTTCCCTAAGCATGACGGAGACGGCGATTTATCGCGAATATGTCACGAAAAATTGCAGATTAGGATGAGGAGCCGCCGCCGAAGCAGAGGCGCGGTCGTCCAGGAATCATCGGAAAGTGGTGCAAGACGTTTCCTTTACCGCGCATGACCCGGCATCTTTAGCAGGGAAAAGAGGGCGGTAAGCTGGCCAGACGGTAAACTGGTAATAATTTGCGTCGCTGGCGCGGGTTTGCCATCCTGCGTCTAAAATTAAAGCGCTTCTGGCGCAGGCCGCAGGCGGGCAATGATTGGCAAATTTTTTCTGCCGACTATACTCGCTATCGGCATACTTTCGCCGATAATACGCATTCCATTGCCAGACTCGCCATCTTTGATAGTATGCGTCGCGCTTTAAAAGGTTAATGCTAGCGGCAAGGCGCGCGCCAGCACGGGAGCCTGATGGTTCATCGGGCAGTCATTCACTCGCGGAGTTAACACAGGGATGCGATTAACGACGAAGTTCTCAGCCTTTATCACGCTGCTAACTAGCCTGACCATCTTTGTCACGCTGATTGGCGCTTCGCTGAGTTTTTATAACGGCATTGAGAACAAGGTCGAAAACCGGGTTCAGGCGGTGGCGACCATGCTGGATAACCGGCTCATCACCACCTCTTTTGATCAGCTTGAGCCGCAGCTGGATGAGCTGATGACGCCGATCGAGATCGTGCATATCGATTTCATGCTTAACGGCAAACCACTCTACAGCCACTCCCGAACCGACAGCTACCGCCCGCTTGGCAGCCATGAGCAATTCCGTGAGATCACGGTCCCGTCGCTTAAACACCCCGGTATCACTCTGCATCTGGTCTACGTTGACCCAATGGTGAACTATTTCCGCTCGCTGTCGATCACGGCCCCGCTGTCGATCTCCATCGGCTTTATGGTGGTGATTATTTTCTTCGCCGTCCGCTGGATCCGCCGCCAGCTGGCTGGTCAGGAGCTGCTTGAGCTGCGTTCCACGCGCATCCTGAGCGGCGAGCGCGGGCCGCAGGTGCGCGGATCGGTCTATGAATGGCCAGCCAGCACCAGCAGCGCGCTGGATATGCTGCTGTCGGAGCTGCAATTCGCCAGCGATCAGCGCAGCCGTATGGATACGCTGATTCGCTCCTATGCGGCACAGGATTCTAAAACGGGCCTGAATAACCGCCTGTTCTTTGATAATCAGCTGGCCACGCTGCTGGAAGACCAGGAGAAAGTGGGCGCCTACGGCATCGTCATGATGATCCGTCTGCCGGAGTTCGATCTGCTACGGGACAACTGGGGACGGGCGGCCGCCGAAGAGCATTACTTCACGCTTATCAACCTGCTCTCTACCTTTATTATGCGTTATCCCGGCGCGCTACTGGCGCGCTATCACCGTAGCGACTTCGCCGTGCTGCTGCCGCACCGCACGTTAAAAGAGGCGGATAGTATCGCCGGGCTGTTGCTGAAGGCCATGGACGCACTGCCGCCGACGCGCATTCTCGATCGCGACGATATGATGCATATCGGGATCTGTGCTTTCCGCAGCGGGCAATCGACAGCGCAGGTGATGGAGCACGCGGAAGCGGCAACGCGCAACGCGGTGCTGCAGGGTAGCAATAGTTGGTCGGTTTACGATGACACCCTTCCTGAGAAAGGTCGCGGCAACGTTCGCTGGCGGACGCTGATCGAACAGATGCTGAGCCGCGGGGGACCGCGGTTGTACCAAAAACCTGCCGTTACCCGCGATGGCCGGGTGCATCACCGTGAACTGATGTCGCGGATGTACGACGGTAAAGAAGAGGTGATCGCCGCCGAGTACATGCCGATGGTGCTGCAGTTTGGTCTGGCGGAGGAGTATGACCGCCTGCAGGTGACGCGCCTGCTGCCATTTTTAGGCTTCTGGCCTGAAGAAAACCTGGCGTTACAGCTGTCGGTGGAGTCGCTGATCCGTCCCCGTTTTCAGCGCTGGCTGCGCGATGCCTTAATGCAGTGTGAAAAATCGCAGCGTCAGCGGATTATTTTTGAACTTGCGGAGGCAGATGTTTGTCAATATATCGGCCGTCTGCAGCCGGTTATGCGGTTGGTTAACGCCCTGGGCGTTCGGGTGGCGGTCGTTCAGGCGGGACTAACCCTGGTGGGAACCAGCTGGATCAAGCAGCTGGATGCGGAGTTGATCAAACTGCATCCTGGGCTGGCGCGCAACATTGAAAAGCGCAGTGAGAACCAGCTGCTGGTGCAAAGTCTGGTGGAAGCCTGCAAAGGCATGCCTATGCAAGTTTTTGCGACGGGCGTACGCAGCCGCAGCGAGTGGTTAGTGCTGTCCCAATGCGGTGTCACAGGCGGTCAGGGGGAATTTTTTGCGGCCTCACAGCCACTTGACACAAATGTGAAAAAATATTCGCAAAGATACTCGGTTTGATCTGCCGTTTAGCGTGATTTCACGTAGAATAACGCGCGCCATCGTGAAGGGGGTGTGCTTGTCTACTCGCCGGATCATCGCAATGTAAATGCCAGTGACCCTCCTTTGACAGGTTACAAATTCAGGCGTGGAGCGCTGCTGAAGATTTCAGCAATGAACGGAGTCGGAAAAATTTGTAACAAAGGAAATGAACTGCACTAATTTTCACCGCAGCAGGTGATTTTTGCGCCTTGTCGCTGCTGCGTGTGGTTGGTAAAGTAAGCGGATTTTGTTTTCCGCCCCAGCTTTCAGGATTATCCCTTAGTATGTTAAAAAAATTTCGTGGCATGTTTTCCAATGACCTGTCCATTGACCTGGGTACCGCGAATACCCTTATTTACGTAAAAGGACAAGGCATCGTATTGAATGAGCCTTCCGTGGTGGCCATTCGTCAGGATCGTGCCGGATCGCCGAAAAGCGTCGCCGCCGTAGGTCATGAAGCGAAGCAGATGCTCGGCCGTACCCCGGGTAATATCGCGGCGATTCGCCCGATGAAGGACGGCGTCATCGCTGACTTCTTCGTGACGGAAAAGATGCTGCAGCACTTTATCAAACAAGTGCACAGCAACAGCTTTATGCGCCCGAGCCCGCGCGTGCTGGTGTGCGTACCGGTTGGCGCCACCCAGGTTGAGCGTCGTGCGATCCGTGAATCCGCGCAGGGCGCTGGCGCTCGTGAAGTCTTCCTGATCGAAGAGCCGATGGCGGCAGCGATTGGCGCAGGCTTACCGGTTTCTGAAGCGACCGGTTCTATGGTTGTCGATATCGGCGGCGGTACTACCGAAGTCGCGGTTATTTCCCTGAACGGCGTGGTCTACTCTTCTTCCGTGCGTATCGGCGGCGACCGTTTCGACGAAGCCGTGATTAATTACGTGCGTCGTAACTACGGCTCCCTGATCGGTGAAGCGACCGCTGAGCGTATCAAACACGAAATCGGTTCGGCTTACCCGGGCGATGAAGTGCGTGAAATCGAAGTTCGCGGCCGTAACCTGGCGGAAGGCGTACCACGCGGCTTTACCCTGAATTCCAACGAAATTCTTGAAGCGCTGCAGGAGCCGCTGACCGGCATCGTGAGTGCGGTCATGGTTGCTCTGGAGCAGTGCCCGCCGGAACTGGCTTCTGATATCTCCGAGCGCGGGATGGTTCTTACCGGCGGTGGTGCGCTGCTGCGCAACCTGGACCGTCTGTTAATGGAAGAAACCGGTATTCCAGTCGTGGTTGCTGAAGATCCGCTGACCTGCGTAGCGCGTGGCGGCGGCAAGGCGCTGGAAATGATCGACATGCACGGCGGCGACCTGTTTAGCGAAGAGTAGTCAGCCTGAAGGTCTGGGGTGGCTTAGCGGCTGCCCCTGGTCTTTACTGACACGAGAATACGCATAGCCTATGAAGCCAATTTTTAGCCGTGGCCCCTCGCTACAGATTCGCCTTATTCTGGCGGTGCTGGTGGCGCTTGGCGTCATTATCGCCGACAGCCGCCTGGGTACGTTCAGTCAAATCAGAACGTACATGGATACAGCCGTCAGCCCTTTCTACTTTGTCTCTAATGGTCCCCGGGAACTCCTCGACAGCGTATCGCAAACGCTGGCGACCCGCGATCAGCTCGAACTGGAAAACCGCGCGCTGCGTCAGGAACTGTTGCTGAAAAACAGCGATCTGCTGATGCTGGGCCAGTACAAGCAAGAGAACGCGCGTCTGCGTGAACTGCTTGGCTCGCCGCTGCGCCAGGACGAACAAAAAATGGTGACGCAGGTCATCTCAACGGTCAACGACCCCTACAGCGATCAGGTGGTTATTGATAAGGGCAGCGTGAACGGTGTTTACGAAGGCCAGCCGGTTATCAGCGATAAAGGCGTAGTGGGGCAGGTCGTGGCCGTGGCGAAAATGACCAGCCGGGTGCTGCTGATCTGCGATGCCACCCATGCGCTGCCGATCCAGGTCCTGCGTAACGACATTCGCGTGATTGCCGCCGGTAACGGCTGTACTGACGATCTCCAGCTTGAGCATCTGCCGGCGAATACCGATATTCGCGTCGGCGATGTGCTGGTGACCTCTGGTCTCGGTGGCCGCTTCCCGGAAGGGTATCCGGTCGGGGTGGTCTCCTCGGTGAAGCTGGACACTCAGCGCGCCTACACCGTGATTCAGGCGCGTCCGACGGCCGGGCTGCAGCGCTTGCGCTATCTGCTGCTGCTGTGGGGCGCCGATCGCAATGGCGCCAACCCGATGACCCCGGAAGAGGTCCATCGCGTGGCTAACGAGCGCCTGATGCAGATGATGCCGCAGGTGCTGCCTGCGCCGGATGCCATGGGGCCGCAGATGCCGGCGCCAGCCACCGGGCTGACGCCATCGCAGCCGTCTCTGCCTGCAGGGGGGCAATAGTGGCAAGTTATCGTAGCCAGGGACGCTGGGTTATCTGGCTCTCGTTTCTTATCGCGCTATTGCTGCAAATTATGCCCTGGCCGGCGGACATCAGTGTTTTCCGGCCCAACTGGGTATTATTGATCCTGCTGTACTGGATCCTCGCCCTGCCGCATCGGGTGAACGTGGGGACGGGCTTCGTGATGGGGGCTATTCTTGATCTCATTAGCGGCTCGACGCTGGGCGTTCGCGCCCTGTCCTTAAGCATTATCGCCTATCTGGTCGCGCTGAAATATCAGCTGTTCCGTAACCTGGCGCTGTGGCAACAAGCGCTGGTGGTCATGCTGTTATCCCTGGCCGTGGATATCATTGTTTTCTGGGCAGAGTTTTTAGTGATCAACGTCTCTTTCCGTCCGGAAGTATTCTGGAGTAGTGTAGTAAACGGTGTCCTCTGGCCATGGCTCTTCCTGCTGATGCGCAAAGTGCGTCAGCAATTTGCAGTGCAATAAGGTTGATATGACAACTCTGTATCTTGCTTCAGGTTCCCCGCGTCGGCAGGAACTGCTGACTCAGCTTGGTCTCACTTTCGAGCGTCTGGTTCCCGGTATTGAGGAACAGCGCCAGCCGCAGGAGAGCGCCGAGCACTATGTTGTCCGCCTGGCGCGCGAAAAAGCGCAGGCCGGGGTGGCGATGGCATCGCGCGATTTGCCGGTGCTGGGGGCGGATACGATTGTCATTCTTAACGGCGAAGTGCTGGAGAAACCGCGCGACGCTGAACACGCTGCAGCAATGCTGCGTCTGCTTTCCGGCCAAACGCATCAGGTCATGACGGCGGTGGCGCTGGCAGATACGCAGCAGACGCTGGACTGTCTGGTGGTCACGGACGTGACCTTCCGGCTGCTTAGCGAGCAGGATATCGCCGAATATGTGGCCAGCGGCGAGCCTTTAGATAAAGCAGGTGCATACGGTATTCAAGGGTTGGGTGGTTGCTTCGTCAGGAAGATTAATGGCAGCTATCACGCCGTAGTCGGCTTACCGCTGGTGGAAACGTATGAGTTGCTCAGTAACTTTAACTCACTGCGTAAAGAAAAGGGATAAAGATGACGGCTGAATTATTAGTTAACGTAACGCCATCCGAAACGCGCGTCGCGTATATCGATGGCGGTATTCTGCAGGAAATCCATATTGAGCGTGAAGCGCGACGCGGAATAGTAGGCAATATCTACAAAGGTCGTGTTAGCCGAGTGCTGCCGGGAATGCAGGCGGCTTTTGTAGATATTGGTCTCGATAAGGCGGCGTTCCTCCACGCCTCCGATATCATGCCGCATACCGAATGTGTCGCTGGTGAGGAGCAAAAGCAGTTTACCGTACGCGATATTTCGGAGCTGGTGCGCCAGGGCCAGGACCTGATGGTCCAGGTGGTCAAAGATCCGCTGGGCACCAAAGGCGCGCGTCTGACCACGGATATCACCCTGCCTTCCCGTTATCTGGTGTTTATGCCAGGCGCCTCCCATGTGGGAGTATCCCAACGCATTGAAAGCGAAGCCGAGCGTGAGCGGTTGAAGAAGGTTGTCGCAGATTACTGCGACGAGCAGGGCGGATTTATCATTCGCACCGCTGCGGAAGGGGTTCACGAGCAGGAAATGGCCGCCGATGCCGCCTATCTGAAGCGCGTCTGGACCAAGGTGATGGAGCGCAAAAAGCGCAATCAGACCCGTTATCAGCTGTACGGCGAGCTGGCCCTGGCTCAGCGCGTGCTGCGTGATTTTGCCGATGCGCATCTCGACCGTATTCGCGTCGACTCTCGCCTGACCTACGAGGCGTTACTTGAGTTCACTGCTGAATATATCCCGGAAATGACCAGCAAGCTGGAACACTACAGCGGCCGCCAGCCGATTTTCGATCTCTTTGATGTGGAGAACGAAATTCAGCGCGCGCTGGAGCGTAAGGTTGAGCTGAAGTCCGGGGGCTACCTGATCATCGACCAGACCGAGGCGATGACTACCATTGATATCAATACCGGGGCGTTTGTCGGGCACCGGAATCTTGACGATACTATCTTCAATACCAATATCGAAGCCACCCAGGCGATAGCCCGCCAGCTACGTTTGCGTAACCTCGGCGGCATTATCATCATTGATTTCATTGACATGAACAATGAAGACCATCGTCGACGGGTACTGCACTCCTTAGAGCAGGCGCTGAGTAAAGATCGGGTGAAAACCAGCATCAATGGCTTCTCGCAGCTGGGACTGGTGGAGATGACCCGCAAGCGCACGCGTGAAAGCGTGGAGCATGTGCTGTGCAACGAGTGCCCGACCTGCCATGGACGCGGAACGGTAAAGTCGGTTGAAACGGTATGCTATGAGATTATGCGTGAGATCGTCCGCGTGCATCATGCTTATGATTCCGATCGCTTCCTGGTCTATGCTTCCCCTGCGGTGGCGGAAACCCTGAAAGGGGAAGAGTCGCACGCGCTGGCGGAAGTGGAAATCTTTGTCGGTAAGCAGGTCAAGGTACAAATTGAGCCGCTCTATAATCAAGAGCAGTTCGATGTGGTTATGATGTAAGACACCGCGTCATTGTGCGGCTGACAAGGAGAGAGGCGTGAGGCGACTGCCCGGGATTTTATTGCTCACCGTGGCAACATTGATTGTTATCGTCGCGCTGCTGGTGAGTGGCTTGCGTCTCGTGTTGCCGCAGCTCGACGCCTGGCGTCCGCAGCTGCTGGAGAAGATCTCCACGCTTACCGGCACGCCGGTGGATGCCTCGCAGATCACCGCCAGCTGGCAAAATTTTGGTCCGACGTTAGATGTTCGTGATATTCAGGTCGGGCTGAAAGACGGCGGCAAAATGGCGGTGAAGCGCGTGACCGTGGCGCTGGACGTCTGGCAGAGTTTGCTGCATATGCGCTGGCAGTTCCGCGATCTTACCTTCTGGCAGCTGCAGGTTCATACCAACACCCCTATTCAGACCAATGACGGCGGCGAAAGCCTGAAAACCGACCGCATCAGCGATCTCTTTTTACGTCAGTTCGACCACTTTACCCTGCGCGACAGCCATCTGAGCTTCCTGACCATTTCCGGTCAGCGGGCGGAGCTGGCAGTCCCGCAGCTGACCTGGCTTAACGGCAGGAACCGTCACCGCGCCGAGGGGCAGCTTAGTCTCTCCAGTCTCACCGGCCAGCATGGCGTGATGCAGGTGCGGATGGATCTCCGCGATGAGGATGGCCTGCTGAATAAAGGGCGAGTCTGGCTACAGGCTGACGATATTGACGTCAAACCGTGGCTCGGCCGCTGGATGCAGGACAATATCGCTCTGAAGAGCGCCCGCTTCAGCCTTGAAGGTTGGATGACCATTGAAAAAGGCGATGTGGCCAGCGGTGACGTATGGCTGAAAAAAGGGGGCGCCAGCTGGCAGGGGGATGACGAAGTTCATCACCTGTCAGTGGATAACCTGACGGCGCATCTCTCCCACGACAAGCAGAGCTGGGGCTTCTACATTCCCGATACGCGGATCGCTATCGACGATAAACCCTGGCCAAGCGGCGCGCTGGCGATGGCCTGGATCCCGGCGCAGGACGTCGGTGGCGACGACCATCAGCGTAGCGATGAATTACGCATTCGTGCCAGCAACTTAACCCTCAGCGGCCTCAGCGGATTACAGCCCTTCGCCGATAAGCTGGCGCCTTCCCTGGGCGAGCTCTGGCGCACCACGCAGCCCAGCGGGAAAATCAACCTGCTGGCGCTCGATATTCCCCTTCAGGCGACGGAGAAAACGCGCTTTCAGGCGCAGTGGAGCGATCTGGCATGGAAGCAGTGGAAACTCCTGCCGGGAGCGGAACACTTTTCCGGCAGTCTGAATGGCAGCGTTGAGCACGGGGAACTGCGCGCCCGCATGACGCAGGCGCTGATGCCTTATACCGGTGTTTTCCGCGCCCCGCTGGAGATCGCCGCTGGCGAAGCCACCCTCAGCTGGGTGAAAAACGACAAAGGGTTTATGCTTGATGGCCGCGATATTGACGTGCAGGCGACGGGTGTCCGCGCCCGCGGCGGCTTCCGCTATTTGCAACCGCAGGGAGATGATCCCTGGCTGGGCATTCTGGCGGGCATCAGCACCAATGATGGTGGCCAGGCATGGCGTTACTTCCCGGAAAACCTGATGGGCAAGGCGCTGGTGGACTATCTCAGCGGCGCGATTAAAGCCGGACAGGCTCGCGATGCGACGCTGGTGTATGGCGGCAATCCGCATCTTTTCCCTTACCCGCATAATGAAGGGCAGTTCCAGGTTTATGTCCCACTGAAGAACGCCACTTTTGCCTTCCAGCCGGACTGGCCGGCGCTGACCGGGCTGAACATCGACCTCAACTTCATCAATAACGGGTTGTGGATGCGGGCGGATAAAGCGATGCTCGGCAATGTCACCGCCAGCAATCTCGATGCCGCGATCCCGGACTATACCGCTGAAAAGCTGTTGATTGATGCCGATATCAAAGGCCCGGGCAAAGAGGTGGGACCTTATTTCAACACCACGCCGCTGAAAGAGACCCTGGGAGCGGCGCTGGATTCCCTGCAGCTGGACGGGGATGTGAGCGCTCGCTTACATCTTAACATCCCTTTAGATGGCGAAATGACCACCGCGAAAGGCGATGTGCGTCTGCAGAATAACAGTCTGTTTATCAAGCCGTTAGACACCACTCTGCAAAACCTGAGCGGGAATTTCAGCTTCGTGAATGGCGATCTCAATAGCGAAACCTTGAGCGCGACCTGGTTTCATCAGCCGCTGAATCTCAATTTTTCCACCCGGGAGGGCGAAAAAGCGTTTCTGGTGGACGTCGGGATGAACGCCAACTGGCAGCCATCGCATACCGGATTGCTGCCAAAAGCCGTCAACGAAGCGCTGAGCGGCAGCGTGCCGTGGGAGGGCAAGGTCGCTATCGAACTGCCGTACCATGGCAACGCCAGCTATAAGGTTGATATCAACGGCGACCTCAAGAATGTGAGCAGTCACTTACCTTCGCCGGTCAATAAGCCCGCTGGAGAGCCGATGCCGATCAAAATTAACGTCGCCGGCGGTTTGAGCAGCTTCGACCTGACCGGCTCCGTCGGCGCGAAGAATCATATCAACAGCCGCTGGTTGCTGAACCATAAGCTGACGTTGGATCGGGCAATCCTTACTTCGGACAGCAAGGGTCTCTCTCCGCTGCCTGACCAGCCTGGGGTTGAACTCAATTTGCCACCGATGGATGGCGCTCAATGGCTGGCGCTCTTTCAAAACGGGGCGGCGAATGAAGTCAGCAGCACCATACTCTTTCCCCAGCGCATTGTGCTGCGTACGCCGTCGCTGGCGCTTGCCGGTCAACAGTGGAACAACGTCAGTCTGATGTCGCAGCCGGTCGCCGGCGGCTCGCAGGTCGAGGCGCAGGGGCGTGAAATCAACGCTACCCTGACGATGCGCGACAATGCGCCCTGGCTGGCGAATGTGCGTTATCTCTATTTCAACCCGACCAGCGCCAATGGCCAGACCGGTGAGAAGAACGCTGCCCCGCAGGCAGAGACGCGGCTGGATTTCCACGGCTGGCCCGATCTGCAGCTGCGCTGTGCGGAATGCTGGTTGTGGGGGCAAAAATATGGCCGTATTGACGGCGATGTGGCGATTAAGGGCGATACCTTAACGCTCTCCAATGGTCTGGTGGATACCGGGTTTGGCCGACTGACGACCGATGGCGTCTGGGTCAGCGCGCCGACCGGTGTACGCACGTCGCTGAAAGGCAAACTGCATGGCAATAAAACGGATGAGTTTGCCAGTTTCTTCGGCGTTTCCACGCCGGTGAAGGATTCGCCGTTTGACATCGACTATGATCTGCACTGGCGCGCGCCGCCCTGGTCGCCCGATGTCGCATCGCTCAATGGGATCATTAAAAGCCACCTCGGCAAGGGACAGTTTACCGACCTGAGTACCGGACACGCTGGCCAGCTGCTGCGTTTGCTGAGCGTTGATGCCCTGCTGCGTAAGCTGCGCTTCGACTTTAGCGATACCTTCAGCGAGGGCTTTTACTTCGACTCGATTAACAGTACGGCATGGATCAAGGATGGCGTGCTGCATACCGACGATACGCTGGTGGATGGCCTGGAAGCGGATATTGCCATGAAAGGTTCGGTCGATTTGGTGCGCCGCCGGCTGGATCTGCAGGCGGTGGTGGCGCCGGAGATCTCTGCGACCGTCGGCGTGGCGGCGGCTTTTGCCGTCAACCCTATCGTCGGCGCGGCGGTGTTTGCCGCCAGCAAGGTGCTGGGCCCGCTGTGGAACAAAGTCTCGATTCTGCGCTATCGCATTACTGGTCCGATTGACCAGCCGCAGATCAATGAGGTGCTGCGCCAGGCGCGTAGCAACAAAAAGCAATGATTTGACGATTGCCGGGAATTGCCGCAATCTCAATAGATCGCCTTCTGTATTTCCGCCTGTCAGGCGGCAACAAACGAGTAGCATAACGATGAGTCTGAACCTGGTAAGTGAACAATTACTGTCGGCAAATGGCCTGAATCATCAGGATCTGTTTGCCATTCTTGGTCAACTGACCGAGCGCCGCCTCGATTACGGCGATCTCTATTTTCAGTCGAGCTATCACGAATCCTGGGTTCTGGAAGACAGCATCATTAAAGATGGGTCGTACAACATTGACCAGGGCGTAGGCGTGCGCGCCGTCAGCGGCGAAAAAACGGGCTTTGCCTATGCGGACCAGATTAGCAAGCTGGCGCTGGAGCAGAGCGCCCAGGCGGCGCGGACGATTGTGCGTGATACCGGTAATGGCAAAGTGCAGACCCTGGGAGCCGTTGAGTACAGCCCTTTGTACACCAGCATCGACCCGCTGCAGAGCATGAGTCGGGAAGAGAAGCTGGATATTCTGCGCCGGGTGGACAAAGTCGCCCGGGCGGCGGACAAGCGCGTGCAGGAAGTTTCGGCCAGCCTGAGCGGCGTTTATGAGCTGATTCTGGTGGCCGCCACCGACGGCACCCTCGCCGCGGACGTTCGCCCGCTGGTGCGCCTTTCGGTCAGCGTGCTGGTGGAAGAGGATGGCAAGCGTGAGCGCGGCAGCAGCGGCGGCGGTGGACGCTTTGGCTATGACTATTTCCTCGCCTCCCAGGAGGGCGACGTGCGGGCTGATGCCTGGGCGAAAGAAGCCGTGCGCATGGCGCTGGTGAACCTTTCGGCAGTCGCCGCTCCGGCGGGGATGCTGCCGGTGGTGCTCGGCGCCGGCTGGCCTGGCGTCCTGCTGCACGAAGCGGTCGGCCATGGGCTGGAAGGTGATTTCAACCGTCGCGGCACCTCGGTCTTTAGCGGCCATATGGGGGAATTAGTTGCCTCTGAGCTGTGTACTGTGGTGGATGACGGCACCATCGTCGATCGTCGCGGGTCGGTCGCCATCGATGACGAAGGCACGCCGGGGCAATACAACGTGCTGATCGAAAACGGCATCCTGAAAGGCTATATGCAGGATAAGCTCAATGCCCGTCTGATGGGCGTCGCGCCGACCGGTAACGGCCGTCGCGAGTCGTATGCTCATCTGCCGATGCCGCGTATGACCAATACCTATATGCTGGCGGGCCAGTCGACGCCGCAGGAGATTATCGAGTCGGTCGATTACGGTATCTTCGCGCCTAACTTTGGCGGCGGGCAGGTGGATATCACCTCCGGTAAGTTTGTCTTCTCTACCTCCGAAGCCTATCTGATCGAAAAAGGGAAGGTCACGAAGGCGGTGAAAGGGGCCACGCTGATCGGCTCCGGGATTGAAACCATGCAGCAGATTTCGATGGTAGGGAATGACCTGCGGCTGGATAACGGCGTTGGCGTTTGTGGCAAAGAGGGCCAGAGCGTGCCGGTGGGCGTCGGCCAGCCGACCCTGAAGGTCGATAATCTTACCGTCGGCGGTACCGCCTGATCCTGACCAGGTTCCCGGCGCTGCCGGGAACCGCTTCACCGGGCGATCCCGCGCCCGTGCATGCCTTGATAGATCTTCGCCACGTCGACAAAATACTCTGTCAGATAGTTGATACAGACCTGCACTTTCAGCGGCAGTTTATCCTTTTCCGTATACAGCGCGTAGACCGGCCGTGGATCGGACTGATAGCTGGGCAGCAGGATCTCAAGCTCGCCGCGGTTGATCTCTTCGATCGCCCACATCAATGGTACATAAGCGATACCCACCCCGGCCGTCAGCCAGCGTATCAGCGTCATGGGATCGTTGGTCACAAAGCGCCCCTGCGGGATCAGGCGGGTTGAGATCCCTTCCGGGGCGATAATTTCAAATTCGTTATCCGGACGTACGCTATATTCGAGCCATGAATGGCTGGCGAGGTCGGCCGGTTTCTCCGGATTGCCTGCCTGCGCCAGATAGCTTTTGGCGGCGCATAATACCATCGGCATTGAGCCCAGGCGGCGGGAAAAAAGGCTGGAATCCTGCAGGGCCCCCACGCGGATCACCACGTCAAGGCCGTCGGCGATCAGGTCAGGGGCTGGTATGCCGGTGACCAGATTGACGGAGAGCCCGGGGTATTCTTTCAGCATTTCCGCCGTTATGCGCGCCAGAACATTTTGTGCCATAGTTGAAGAGCAACCGATGCGCAGCGTCCCGATGGGGGTGTTATTAAATGCGTATAATTGCTCATGGACATCCTGCGCTTCAAACAGCATCCTACGGCAGCCCTGGTAATAGATTTTACCTGCTTCAGTTAAGCCAAGGCTGCGGGTGCTGCGGTTGAGCAGCTTTACCTGCAGCTCATCTTCCAGTTTGGCGACGGTCTGACTGATCGAAGAAACGCTCATCTGAAGCTGGCGGGCCGCCGCGGTGAATGAACCTAATTCGACCACTTTGGCGAAAACGGACATGCGTTTTAATCGTTCCATTATTCACTCTGGCTTAAAAGTGATTTAGATCACACATTGTAGATAATGCGGCAATCGTTACGTTAATATATTGTTAGCTACATAATAAACGCATCTGCTCACTACCTGTACGCTTCTTATTCAAGGTCATCATGAGTCTGTTTCCTGTCATCGTGATTTTCGGCTTATCGTTTCCGCCGATCTTCTTCGAGTTGCTTTTGTCGCTGGCCATCTTTTGGCTGGTGCATCGACTGCTGGTTCCGACCGGCATTTACGATTTTGTCTGGCACCCTGCACTGTTTAATACGGCGCTATATTGCTGCCTTTTTTATTTGATATCGCGCTTGTTCGTTTGAGGTTGATGTGAAAACACTAACAAGAAATATCCTCCGTACCGCTATTACCGTGATACTGGTCATTTTGGCTTTCGTGGCGATTTTCCGTGCCTGGGTCTATTACACCGCTTCGCCGTGGACGCGGGATGCGCGCTTTAGCGCTGACATTGTGGCGATTGCCCCTGACGTCTCCGGGCTGATTTCCCAGGTAAACGTCAAGGATAACCAACTGGTTAAGAAAGACCAGGTATTGTTCGTTATTGACCAACCTCGTTACCAAAAAGCGCTGGCGGAGGCGGAAGCCGATGTCGCTTACTACCAGACCTTAGCGCAGGAGAAGCGCGTTGAAGCGGGTCGGCGTAATAAGCTGGGCATACAGGCGATGTCGCGGGAAGAAATAGACCAGGCGAACAACGTGTTGCAAACCGTTGAGCATCAGTTGGCGAAAGCGGTAGCCAGCCGCGATCTGGCCAGGCTGGACCTCGAGCGCACAGAAATTCGCGCCCCCGCGGATGGCTGGGTGACCAACCTTAACGTCTATACCGGGGAGTTTATTACCCGTGGCTCCACGGCGGTGGCGCTGGTGAAAGAGAATACGTTTTACGTCATGGCCTATCTGGAAGAGACCAAGCTGGAAGGCGTCCGCCCTGGCTACCGTGCGGAGATTACCCCGCTTGGCAGCAGCAAAACCATTAAAGGGACAGTGGACAGTATCGCTGCAGGGGTGACCAACGCCAGCAGCAGCAGCGACTCGAAAGGGATGGCCTCGGTCGACTCCAACCTTGAGTGGGTGCGTCTGGCGCAGCGTGTGCCGGTGCGTATTCGCCTCGACCAGCAGCAGGGCAATCTGTGGCCATCGGGCACCACGGCGACGGTGGTGATCACCGGTAAAGAAGACCGCGATACCAGCCGGGCCAACTTCTTCCAGAAACTGGCTATGCGCCTGCGCGAATTCGGTTAATCGCTATGGGGACATATACCATTGCTCCCCGGCATCTCCGCTTTGCCATTAAGCTTGCATGCGCGGTGGTGCTGGCGCTGTTCGTCGGTTTCCATTTTCAGCTCGAAACACCGCGCTGGGCAGTACTGACGGCAGCGATCGTCGCCGCCGGGCCGGCCTTTGCTGCCGGCGGCGAACCTTACTCGGGCGCGATCCGCTATCGTGGGATGTTGCGAATTGCCGGGACCTTTATTGGCTGTATTGCGGCGCTGATTATCATCATCCTGATGATCCGTGCGCCTCTGCTGATGATGCTGGTTTGCTGCCTGTGGGCCGGGTTTTGTACCTGGATTTCGTCGCTGGTTAAGGTCGAGAACTCCTATGCCTGGGGACTGGCCGGGTACACTGCGCTGATTATCATTATCACCATCCATACCAATCCGATGCTGGCGCCGCAGTTTGCTGTCGAACGCTGTAGCGAAATTGTCATCGGTATTGTCAGCGCTATCGTCGCCGACCTGCTGTTCTCTCCACGTTCGATTAAAAAAGAGATCGACCTTGAGCTGGATAACCTGCTGATTGCGCAATATAAGCTGATGCAGTTATGCGTCGCCCACGGTGAAAAAGAGGAAGTGGATCAGGCGTGGGGCGCGCTGGTGCGTCGCACCACGGCGCTGGAAGGTATGCGCAGTAATCTGATCATGGAATCCTCTCGCTGGGCGAAGGCGAATCAGCGCCTGAAGGCGATCAATACCCTTTCATTAACGCTTATCACCCAGGCTTGCGAGACCTACCTGATTCAGAACTCGCGCCCGGAAATGGTGACGGATGACTACCGTGAGCTGTTCGCCGAGCCGGTGGAGACAGTGCAGGACGTCCACCAGCAGCTGAAGCGTATGCGCCGTTTTCTGACCTGGAAAGGCGAGCATAATACGCCCGTGACCATCTACAGCTGGGTGGGTGCCGCTACGCGCTACTTATTGCTTAAGCGCGGCGTGGTGGGTAACACCAAAATCAGTCGCATTGAAGATAGTGTGCTGCGCGGCGAAGCGGTGGTCAAAGTGGAATCTGCTGAGCGCCACCATGCGATGGTGAACTTCTGGCGTACCTCCGTCTCCTGTATCCTCGGGACGCTGTTCTGGTTGTGGACAGGCTGGACCTCAGGCAGCGGCGCGATGGTGATGATTGCCGTCGTTACCGCGCTGGCGATGCGCCTGCCTAACCCCCGAATGGTGGCGATGGACTTCCTCTACGGCACCCTGGCGGCGTTACCGTTGGGTACCTTGTACTTCCTGGTGATCATGCCGGCGACGCAGCAGAGTATGCTGCTGCTCTGTATCAGCCTGGCGGCGATGGCGTTCTTTATCGGTATCGAAGTGCAGAAAAGGCGTCTCGGATCGCTGGGGGCGCTGGCGAGCACCATCAACATTCTGGTGCTGGATAACCCGATGCAGTTTCAGTTCAGTCAGTTCCTCGACAGTGCGCTGGGGCAGATCGTCGGCTGTTTCCTTGCCCTGATGGTGATTCTGCTCGTCAGAGATAACTCACGGGCCAGAACCGGTCGGGTGCTGTTGAACCAGTTTGTCTCTGCGGCGGTCTCCTCACTGACAACGAACTCGGCGCGTCGCAAAGAGAATCATCTGCCCGCGCTCTATCAGCAGTTGTTTTTATTGCTCAACAAGTTCCCCGGCGATGTCGCCCGCTTCCGTCTGGCGTTGACGTTGATTATTGCCCATCAGCGCCTGCGCGATGCGCCCGTGCCGGTGAACGACGATCTGTCGGCCTTCCATCGACAGCTGCGACGTACCGCAGATCATGTGATCTCCGCCGGGAGTGATGATAAGCGTCGGCGCTACTTTACCCAGCTGCTGGCTGAGCTTGATGTCTATCAGGAGAAGTTGCGGGTCTGGGAGGCTTCGCCGCAGGTGACCGAGCCCGTGCGGCGGCTGGTTGAGATGTTGCACAAGTACCAGCATGTGCTGACCAGCAGTTAACCCCTAAACCGACGCCCAGGCGTCGGTTTTTTTATCGCTATACTTAACGGCGACAGGAAGAGAAGCGGGAGGGGCTGCCATGACCACCTATACGTTTGATTTTGACGAAATCGCCGAACAACAGGATTTCTACCGGGAGTTTTCCCGAACCTTTGAGCTGGCTCAGGATAAGGTCAACAACCTCGATTCACTGTGGGACGCGGTGACTGGTGGGCTGCTGCCATTGCCGCTGGATATTGAGTTTATTCATTTAAACGACAAGCAGCGTCGGCGCTTCGGCGCGTTGATTTTATTATTTGATGAAGCAGAGGAGGAGCTGGAGGGAGAGTTGCGCTTTAACGCCCGGCATGGCTAAACGTTCATCTCTTAAACCGGGAAACCCGGCTTTGATGTTCAGGATGACGTCATCGGTATCCCGCCAGATACAGGAGCAGACAACTAACATTATGCAGTCGTTCGTGGTCAGAGTTGAGCGATAAATGGCTGTTTCATCAAAAAAGTAGATGAATTTAATACAAAAAGCGCATTATTCATGGTGATTTTTCGGGGATACACTGCCTGAAACGCGATCGCATTTTGTATTTGACCTGCTATTGGCAGGTATTCTCCAGGACTGAATACCATGAAAACCCTTCCTTTGTTATTTACCAGCGGCCTGATGCTGGGCACCATGTCGGCGACAGCCTACGCTGCGGAACTCCCTGGTTATGCTGATGGTGCGCAGGTTATTCACGTGGACCAGACTCGTGGCCGTATCGACACATTCAATGGCGTGGTTTATAGCCAGGTTAAAAACGCGGTCTCTGTGCGTCAGATGCATATGTCTTTGCTGGTGCCGCGCAATCACGATCTAAAGCCCGCCATTGTCTACTTCCCTGGTGGCGGCTTTACCAGCGCGGCATGGGATAAATTTATCGAAATGCGCATGGCGCTGGCGGAAGCCGGATTTGTCGTCGCAGCGGCGGAATACCGCACGGTACCAGACACGTTTCCGGCGCCGGTTGTCGATGGTAAAGCGGCTATCCGCTACTTGCGCGCCCACGCGGCGGAATATGGCATTGATCCTAAACGTATCGGCGTGTTGGGCGATTCTGCTGGCGGCTATATGGCGCAGATGATGGCGCTGACGCACGGTGAGAAAGCCTGGGAGCAGGGCGATTTTCTTGACCAGTCTTCCGATGTCCAGGCCGCAGCGACGCTGTATGGCATCTCTAATCTATTGAATATTGGTGAAGGCTTCCCACCAGAGGTTCAGCACGTGCACGCCTCGCCGGCCGTGACGGAGGCGCTCCTGGTCCATGGCAGCGCTTTTCGCGACTGGCCTGGCGCGGCTATCGGCAGTGACCGGCAAAAAGCGCTCAATGCCAGCCCGATGGGGCATATCTCTCGTAACGAACCGCCAATGTTGATTATGCATGGCAGCGCTGACACCCTGGTTTCACCTGTCCAAAGCGCGCAGTTATATAAGGCATTAAAAGCGGAAGGTAATAAGGCAGACTATGTACTGGTCGAAGGCGCTGAACATGGCGACGATAGCTGGTATCAGAAGCCGGTTATCGATCGCGTGGTCAACTGGTTTAAAGCGACGCTCGGCGCGCCGGTTCACACTGCCAACGGGACGAAAGATAAGGACGCCAATCTGTAAATCGCTGTTCCGTTATGGAAGCGGAACGCATTGTTCGGACGGGTCTGGCGATGAAGCAAAAAAAAGCCCCCGGCAGGCGGGGGCAAGTCGTCGAAATAAGACGACGAGGGTTTATTTGTACAGCTCAGCGGTGGCGTGCCAGCTATCGCCGGTACGTGCTTCAATAATACGGTAGCTGCTGGCGCCTTCTTTCTCGGCTTTAGCGGCCAGCTCCTGACGCATGTCCATTGGCGCACTACCTACCTGGGATACGGAGATGGTGCCCATGGACTGCAGGTTTTGTGCTTGTTCAGCGTTAACTTGCTGAACGGCCGCGCTTGCGCCGAAAGAGAGAACGGAAGCCAGGCCAAGGGATGCGATGATCATTGCGCGTTTCATAATCTTTACTCCAGTCTTTGTTTTGCCGCGGCGGGGGATGTATGCGCCCAGGCCGCGGTAGAGAATCTGTGTCGGGTTAGTCGTTGACGAACTACAACTTATTTATAAAGCTCAGCGGTGGCATGCCAGTGGTCGCCAGTGCGGGCTTCGATAATGCGATAAGAAGAAGCCCCTTCTTCCTGCGCTTTCTTGTTCAGCATTTCATGCATATCCATCGGGGAAGAGGCTACCGCGCCGACGGAAACTGTGCCGATGGCCTCGCGGCCCTGGGCTTGCTCGCTGTTGATAACGTCAGCGGCAAAAGCGCCAAACGACACGACGGACAGGATGCTGAGTGCTGCTACAGTGGTTTTGATTTTCATGATGTTCACCTCGTCGAATCT
Organism: Klebsiella sp. GL120222-02; assembly: GCF_003097195.1. Taxonomy (NCBI): domain Bacteria; kingdom Pseudomonadati; phylum Pseudomonadota; class Gammaproteobacteria; order Enterobacterales; family Enterobacteriaceae; genus Klebsiella; species Klebsiella sp. GL120222-02. Next base: position 727,596 of record NZ_QEQO01000003.1, on the reverse strand, counting down.
TTTTGTTGAGGGTCTTTGTTTCGTGACCCTCATCACAAAACCAAGTATACACTAATCACCAAAAATATTAATACCATGCTAATTGTTTTGCGTGTTAATAGTTACAATGAATTGCGCTTTTTATAACCTATAAGAATTAAAAATGACAACTTATCCGCAGTGATAAGATTTATTTCTAATAAAATCATAAAGGTATGCGAATTTGATCTTTTGTGCGTTTTAGGCGTTTCCCTTAAGTAAAAGAACGTATAGACGCGTTAAATCACACAAAATGTTAAATAATTGTTGGATTGAGGGGCGTGAGAGAGAAAGAAAGGGGAGTCGCCCTCTGACGATTGCCAGAGGGGAATACTCAGAGTTCCTGTTCGAACAGGACCAGGATGGCGTCGTGCAGATCTTTCACCGTAAAGCCGCGCGCAGGGGTGGTGAAGATGGTGTCATCCCCGGCGATGCTGCCGAGAATACCTTCCGCCTTGCCCAGCGAGTCGAGAAGACGGGCAATCAGCTGCGCCGCGCCGGGGCTGGTGTGAATCACCACGACGGCATCGTTATAGTCGATATCCAGCACCAGATTTTTCAGCGGGCTGGAGGTGGTCGGCACGCCAAGCTCAGCAGGGAGGCAATAGACCATTTCCATTTTGGCGTTACGGGTACGAACCGCGCCAAATTTGGTGAGCATGCGGGAGACCTTCGATTGGTTGATATTCTCGAAGCCTTCTTCCTGCAGCGCCTGGACGATCTCACCCTGCGAGCTGAATTTCTCTTCTTTAAGCAGCGCTTTAAACGCTTTAACCAGTTCTTCTTGTTTTGCCGAACTTCGCATAAGTCACCCAGATTATGGTGGTAAAAACAACATCATTATGCATAACCGTGAATTTTTATGCAAATAATCCGCAACGGGATAGGTCAATAATGTTATGAAGGGGGCATATTTTAGCAAAAAAACCATATAAGGAACATGTTCACATCACAACGCTTAAAGCCATGTAAAAGTAAATGAAATGTTATTGAGTTGGTGTTGTTTTGCGCAACTGGCTGGGTGTATTGTAACCAACAGTCGATCCGGTACTTCGCTTTGCTGGATGGTCAGTCAGGAAGCATAAAGTGCGCCGCTGTTCTATTGCTACGCACAATAATGCATTCTTCAGCCATAATCATTGTAATTGTTCATCTTGTGAATTAAGGTCCAGGCGACGGAATAACGAAAGACTAAATTAACCATAATAAGGAGTTTAGGATGAAAGTTGCAGTCCTTGGCGCCGCCGGTGGTATCGGCCAGGCGCTTGCCCTACTACTTAAGACCCAACTGCCTTCAGGTTCAGAGCTCTCGTTGTACGACATCGCTCCGGTTACGCCGGGCGTGGCGGTAGATCTAAGTCATATCCCCACAGATGTAAAAATTAAAGGATTTTCCGGTGAAGATGCTACCCCGGCGCTGGAAGGCGCTGATGTGGTGCTGATCTCCGCGGGCGTAGCGCGTAAGCCCGGCATGGATCGTTCCGACCTGTTTAATGTGAATGCCGGCATCGTTAAGAACCTGGTGCAGCAGATTGCCAAAACCTGCCCACAGGCCTGCATCGGTGTTATCACCAACCCGGTGAATACCACCGTGGCTATCGCCGCCGAAGTGCTGAAAAAAGCCGGCGTGTACGATAAAAACAAGCTGTTCGGCGTCACCACGCTGGACATTATCCGCTCCAATACCTTTGTCGCTGAGCTGAAAGGTAAATCGGCAACCGAGGTGGAAGTCCCGGTCATTGGTGGTCACTCCGGCGTCACCATTCTGCCATTATTGTCGCAGATCCCGGGCGTCAGCTTCAGCGATCAGGAAGTGGCCGATCTGACTAAACGCATTCAAAACGCCGGTACCGAAGTCGTGGAAGCGAAAGCGGGCGGTGGGTCGGCGACGTTGTCGATGGGTCAGGCGGCTGCGCGCTTTGGTCTCTCTCTGGTTCGCGCGATGCAGGGAGAGAAAGGTGTGGTGGAGTGCGCCTACGTGGAAGGCGACGGCCACTATGCGCGTTTCTTCTCCCAGCCGCTGCTGCTGGGGAAAAACGGCGTGGAAGAGCGACAGTCTATCGGCAAACTCAGCGCCTTTGAGCAGCAGGCGCTGGAAGGCATGCTGGACACCCTGAAGAAAGATATCGCGCTCGGCGAAGACTTCGTCAACAAGTAACCTCGCACGTGCAAAAAAGCCGGAACCGTTGTTCCGGCTTTTTATTGCCTCACTTTTCGCCTCCATGCGCCAGCGGTCGGGCAAATCTGCTAAAATCCCCCGCGTTTTAAGCCACCAGCCATGAGGACAGCGTGAAAAAGATCGAAAGAAAACAGACCCGGGACCAAATCGCGCAGATGATTCGTTATCAGATCCTCTCCGGCGCCATGAAACCTGGGGAGGAACTGACTCAGGAGAACATCGCGGAACAATTGGGACTTTCACGTATGCCGGTTAGGGAAGCGCTACAGTCCCTTGAACAGGAAGGATTTCTGGTGCGCTTGCCTAACCGACATATGCAGGTCTCCACGCTGGCCGTCGAGGATGTGAGCCATATTTTTCGCGTCATCGCGGTGATGGCTGCGGAACTGTTTGCCCTCGTGCCGGCAAATCAGGGGGAATTACTTCGCGCGCGCGCGCAGGAGCTGGCGCGTGCTGGCGATAACGCCGGTGAACTGGCGTTTCATCAGTTGCTGATTTCCTATCTTGATAACCGCTATCTGGCAAAGGCGTATCAGCAATTTTTGGACGGTTATATTTCCTATGTCATTCTGTACCTGAAAGAGGATGGCCAGGAGTCGGCGCAGATCCTGAACGAACTGGCGAGCGCCATTGGCCATGGCGAAGGCGAAAAAATTGCTCAGGCAACACAGCGTTATTTCCTTATGCTTGCGGAGATAATGCGTCAACATATGAAGGATTGGGAAAGTGCAGAAGCCTAAATTAGGGAAAATTAAGCTTCTTTCCGCGAAGGAGCAGGTGGCGGCGGTTTTGCGTAAAGCGATCCTTTCGCGGGATTTAGTGGAAGGGCAGGAAATTACCCTTGAAGGGATTGCCAAAATGGTTGGCGTTTCCAGCATGCCGGTACGTGAAGCGTTTCAGATTTTAGCCGCCGATGGTCTGATTCAAGTGCGGCCGAATAAAGGTGCGGTGGTGCTGGGGATTAATGAGCAGACTATCCGCGAGCATTACGAAATTCGCGCTGTACTGGAAAGTGAAGCGGTGGCGAAAGCTTCTCGTCCAGGGACCGATATTTCACGCATCGCTCAGGTTCACTATGCCGCAGAGAAGGCGCTGGCAGACAATAATTCTGCTGAATATTCCGACCTGAATCAGGCCTTCCACATGGAGATCTGGAACGCGGCGGGAAATGAAAAAATGAAGATGCTGCTCTGCAACATGTGGAACGGACTGTCGATGGGGCACAAGGTGACCGAAGAAGAGTACGCCGTCATTTCCCTCCGTGAACATAAAGCGATCTTACAAGCGCTTGAGCAGCATAACGAAGCGCTGGCCCGTCAGCGAATGCATGAGCATATCATCCGCTCGATGGAGAATATGCTCACGCGTTACCTGCCCGATCCTGCTCCCTGACCGGATCGATCGCCAGCGAATAGCTGGCGTTTGTTATATTTATCAACGTTATTAATTCCTCAACGTGACGATCTGCGCAGGATCTTGATGTAGATCTCATTGCGCGATCATTCCACAAAAACGCATTGACTTACTTTTTGCATGGGAATAATTTCTCCCTCGTCAATATTGGATACAATATCATATATCATTGATAGGAAGAATTATAAGTATGGAACCGATTACCATCACCCTATGTTTGCTGGTGTTCGCTATCGTCATGTTCGTCTGGGAGAAAGTGCCGCTGGCAGTGACTTCCATGGTGGTTTGTGTGGCGTTAGTGGTCACTGGCGTATTGGATCTGAAGCAGGCCTTTGCCGGTTTTATCGACAGCAATGTCATTCTTTTTGTCGCCATGTTCATCGTCGGCGGGGCGTTATTTGAAACCGGGATGGCCAATAAAGTCGGCGGGGTGATCACTCACTTCGCCAAAACCGAAAAACAGCTGATTTTCACCATCATGGTGGTGGTCGGCGTGATGTCGGGCTTTCTTTCCAACACCGGTACGGCGGCGGTGCTGATCCCGGTCGTCATTGGCGTGGCCGCCAAATCGGGGTTTTCCCGCTCGCGTCTGCTGATGCCGCTGGTGTTTGCTGCCGCATTGGGCGGCAACCTGTCGCTGATTGGCGCCCCGGGCAACCTGATCGCGCAATCGGCCTTACAGAACATCGGCAGCGGCTTCGGTTTCTTTGAGTATGCGAAAGTGGGTCTACCGATGCTGGTCTGCGGCATCCTCTATTTCCTGACCATCGGCTATAAGTTTTTGCCCAATAATCCAAACAGCGGGGAAGTGGGCAGCGTCGGCGAACAGCGGGATTACAGCCACGTTCCACGCTGGAAGCAGATCCTGTCCCTGGTGGTGTTGATCGCCACGATCCTCGGCATGATTTTCGAAAAACAGACCGGCATTAGCCTGGCGGTGGCCGGCTGTATCGGTGCCCTGGTGCTGGTGGTTACCGGGGTGCTGACGGAAAAGCAAGCTTACAAGGCCATTGATTCACAGACTATTTTTATCTTCGGCGGCACCCTGGCGCTGGCAAAGGCGCTGGAAATGACCGGGGCGGGCAAGCTGGTGGCTGACCAGGTTATCGGTCTACTGGGCAACAACTCCTCGCCGTTCATGCTGCTGGTGGTGGTCTTTGCCCTCTCCGTGGTGATGACCAACTTTATGTCCAATACCGCCACCGTCGCGCTGCTAGTGCCGGTGAGCCTGTCGATTGCCGCCGGTATGGGCGCCGATCCGCGTGCGGTGCTGATGGCGACGGTGATTGGCAGCTCCTGCGCCTATGCGACGCCGATCGGGATGCCCGCCAATATGATGGTGCTGTCGGCCGGGGGCTATAAGTTCGTCGATTACGCCAAATCCGGCATCCCTCTGATTATCGTTTCCACCATTGTCAGCCTGATCCTGCTGCCAATCCTTTTCCCTTTTCATCCGTAACTTACGGACGCTGTTCTGACTAAGGAGCCTTTATGAGCAAAAGCGAACAGATATCCCGCATGACCGACATCATGGCCAGATTTGTGGGATATACCGGCAAAGTATTGCCTGATGACGTCACGGCAAAACTAAAAGAGTTGCATAAGAAAGAGACCAGCCAGCTGGCGGACGTCATCTTTACCACCATGATTGAAAACCAGCGTCTGGCGAAAGAGCTGGATCGTCCCTCCTGCCAGGATACCGGCGTGATCCAGTTTCTGGTGGAGTGCGGCGCCAACTTTCCGCTGATCGGCGAACTGGAAGCGCTGCTGCGCGAATCGGTGATCAAAGCCACCGTCGACTCCCCGCTGCGTCATAACAGCGTCGAGACCTTTGATGAATACAACACCGGCAAAAACGTCGGTAAAGGTACGCCGACGGTCTTCTGGGAGATCGTTCCCAATTCCGATCAGTGCAGCATCTACACCTATATGGCTGGCGGCGGCTGCTCGCTGCCGGGTAAAGCGATGGTGTTAATGCCTGGCGCTGGCTATGAAGGGGTGACCCGCTTTGTGCTGGATGTGATGACCAGCTATGGCCTGAACGCCTGTCCGCCATTGCTGGTTGGCGTTGGGGTGGCAACGTCGGTGGAAACCGCGGCGCTGCTGTCGAAGAAAGCGCTGATGCGCCCGATTGGCTCGCACAATGATAACGAACGGGCGGCATCGCTTGAAAAAATGCTCGAAGACGGCATCAACAAAATCGGTCTGGGCCCGCAGGGGATGTCCGGCAATACCTCCGTGATGGGCGTCAATATCGAAAATACCGCACGCCATCCTTCCACCATTGGCGTGGCGGTCAACGTCGGCTGCTGGTCGCACCGCAAAGGACATATCGTTTTCGATAAAGACCTGAACTACACCATTACGTCTCACACAGGAGTGGCATTCTGATGGCTAAAAAAATACTCACTACGCCCATTAAAGATGAAGATTTAGCTGATATTAAAGCGGGCGATATCATTTATCTCAACGGCCATATTGTGACCTGTCGCGATGTGGCTCATCGTCGCTTAATTGAGGGCGGGCGTGAATTACCGGTCAATGTTGCCGGTGGCGCGATATTGCATGCCGGGCCGATTGTGCGACCGATTAAAGGTTCGGAAGATAAATTTGAAATGGTCTCCGTTGGGCCGACCACCAGTATGCGCATGGAGAAATTTGAAAAAGAGTTTATTGCCAGGACTGGCGTGAAATTAATCGTTGGTAAAGGCGGTATGGGGAAGGGAACCGAAGAGGGTTGCGCCGAGCATAAAGCCTTGCACTGCGTGTTCCCGGCCGGCTGCGCGGTCGTCGCCGCGGTCTGCGTGGAAGAAATCGAAGATGCGCAGTGGCGTGATTTAGGGATGCCGGAAACCTTATGGGTATGTCGGGTGAAAGAGTTCGGGCCGTTAATTGTCTCAATCGATACCCACGGCAATAACCTGTTTGAGCAGAATAAAGTGATCTTTAATCAGCGCAAAGACATTGTCGCCGATGAAATCTGCAAACATGTGAGCTTCATTAAATAACCCCGATTGAATATATAGCGCAGTAATGACAGCGGCAACTGACTGCTAAACAGAGGCTTCTGACCAGGCGGTCCGGGGAAATCCACTCGGCTAACGCGGTCTGCTGTTAGCCATTATTGCGCCCCTCCCAAAGGCTATTTTATGACTGACAATGCCGTCCTGTTAGGCGAAGGCTTCACCCTGATGTTTCTCGGCATGGGCTTTGTGCTGGTGTTCCTGCTGCTGCTCATTTTCGCCATCCGGGGAATGTCCCTCGCCGTCAACCGCCTGTTTCCCGAGCCGCCTGCCGCCCCCAAACCGGCCCCGGCCGCCGTCGCGCCCGCCGACGACTTCGCCCGCTTAAAGCCGGCGATTGTCGCCGCCATTCACCACCATCGCCGTCTTCACCCTTAATTCACGGAGGAATTTATGACCGTTGCCATTACCGATGTCGTCCTGCGCGACGCCCACCAGTCCCTGTTCGCCACCCGTCTGCGTCTCGACGATATGCTCCCCGTCGCCGCTCAGCTGGATGACGTCGGCTACCGCTCCCTTGAGTGCTGGGGCGGCGCCACCTTTGACGCCTGCATCCGCTTCCTCGGCGAGGACCCGTGGGTCCGCCTGCGCGAGCTGAAAAAGGCGATGCCGAAGACCCCGCTGCAGATGCTGCTCCGCGGCCAGAACCTGCTCGGCTACCGCCACTACGCCGACGACGTGGTGGAGCGCTTCGTGGAGCGCGCCGTCAAAAACGGCATGGACGTCTTCCGCGTCTTCGACGCCATGAACGACCCGCGCAACATGCAGGCCGCCCTGCAGGCGGTCCGCCGCCACGGCGCCCACGCCCAGGGCACGCTTTCGTACACCACCAGCCCGGCGCACACCCTGCAGACCTGGCTCGACCTCACCGAACAGCTGCTGGAGACCGGCGTTGACTCCGTCGCCATCAAGGACATGTCCGGCATTCTGACGCCGCATGCCGCCTTTGAGCTGGTCAGCGAAATCAAGAAGCGCTACGACGTCACCCTGCACCTGCACTGTCATGCCACCACCGGGATGGCGGAGATGGCGCTGCTGAAGGCCATTGAAGCCGGGGTCGACGGCGTCGACACCGCCATCTCCTCAATGAGCGCCACCTACGGCCACCCGGCCACCGAGGCGCTGGTCGCCACCCTCGCCGGCACGCAATATGACACCGGGCTGGATATCCACAAGCTGGAGAGCATCGCCGCGTACTTCCGCGAGGTGCGTAATAAGTACCACGCCTTCGAAGGCCAGCTGAAGGGCACCGACAGCCGTATCCTCGTCGCCCAGGTCCCGGGCGGGATGCTCACCAACCTCGAAAGCCAGCTGAAGCAGCAGAGCGCCGCCCACCGTCTGGATGAGGTGCTGGCGGAAATCCCCCGCGTGCGCGAGGACCTCGGCTTCATCCCGCTGGTGACCCCGACCTCGCAGATTGTCGGCACCCAGGCGGTGCTCAACGTCCTGACCGGCGAGCGCTACAAAACCATCGCGAAAGAGACCGCCGGTATCCTGAAGGGCGAGTACGGCCACACCCCGGCGCCGGTGAACGCCACCCTGCAGGCGCGGGTGCTCGAGGGTGCAGAGGCCATCACCTGCCGCCCGGCCGACCTGCTGAAGCCGGAGCTGGCGCAGCTGGAAGCCGACGTCAGACGCCAGGCGCAGGAGAAAGGCATCACCCTTGCCGAAAACGCCATCGACGACGTGCTCACCGTGGCCCTGTTCCCGCAGCCCGGCCTGAAGTTCCTCGAAAACCGCCACAACCCGGCAGCCTTTGAGCCGGTACCGCAGGCGGAAGCCGCGCAGCCGCTGGCAAAAGCAGAAAAACCAGCCGCCTCCGGTATCTACACCGTGGAGGTGGAAGGCAAAGCCTTTGTGGTCAAAGTCAGCGACGGCGGCGACGTCAGCCAGCTCAGCGCCGCGCCGGTGGCCGCTGCGCCTGCTGCCGCCCCGGCTCCGGCCGGCGCCGGCACCCCGGTGACCGCCCCGCTGGCGGGCACTATCTGGAAGGTGCTGGCCGCGGAAGGCCAGACGGTGGCCGAAGGCGAGGTGCTGCTGATTCTGGAAGCCATGAAGATGGAAACCGAAATCCGCGCCGCGCAGGCCGGGACCGTACGCGGTATCGCGGTGAAAGCCGGCGACGCGGTGGCGGTCGGCGACACTCTGCTGCAGCTGGCGTAAGGACGAGGAGCGGAAATGGAAAGTCTGAACGCCCTGATTCAGGGCATGGGGCTGATGCACCTGGGGGCCGGCCAGGCGGTGATGCTGCTGGTCAGCCTGCTGCTGCTGTGGCTGGCGATTGCGAAGAAGTTCGAGCCGTTACTGCTGCTGCCGATTGGCTTCGGCGGCCTGCTGTCGAACATCCCGGAGGCCGGGCTGGCGCTCACCGCCCTGGAGAGCCTGCTGGCCCACCACGACCCGGCGCAGCTGGCGGTGATTGCCGCGAAGCTCCACTGCGCGCCGGACGTCCACGCCATTAAGGAGGCGCTGGCGCTGGCCCTGCCGTCGGTGCAGGGGCAGATGGAGAGCCTCGCGGTGGACATGGGCTACTCCGCCGGGGTGCTGGCCATCTTCTATAAGGTGGCGATTGGCTCAGGCATTGCGCCGCTGGTCATCTTTATGGGCGTCGGGGCGATGACCGATTTCGGCCCGCTGCTGGCCAACCCGCGCACCCTGCTGCTGGGGGCGGCGGCGCAGTTCGGCATCTTCGCCACCGTGCTCGGGGCGCTGACGCTGAACTACTTCGGCATCATCAGCTTCACCCTGCCGCAGGCGGCGGCCATCGGCATCATCGGCGGCGCCGACGGCCCGACGGCGATTTACCTGTCGGGCAAGCTGGCGCCGGAGCTGCTGGGGGCCATCGCGGTGGCGGCCTACTCCTACATGGCGCTGGTGCCGCTGATCCAGCCGCCGATCATGAAGGCGCTGACCACGGATAAGGAGCGGAAGATCCGCATGGTGCAGCTGCGCACGGTGAGTAAGCGGGAGAAGATCCTGTTCCCGGCGGTGCTGTTACTGCTGGTGGCGCTCCTGCTGCCGGACGCCGCGCCGCTGCTGGGGATGTTCTGCTTCGGCAACCTGATGCGCGAGAGCGGCGTGGTGGAGAGGCTGAGCGATACGGTGCAGAACGCGCTGATCAACATCGTGACCATCTTCCTCGGGCTGTCGGTGGGGGCCAAGCTGGTGGCGGACAAGTTCCTGCAGCCGCAGACGCTGGGGATCCTGGTGCTGGGGGTGATCGCCTTCTGCGTGGGCACCGCGGCCGGGGTGCTGATGGCGAAGCTGATGAACGTGTTCAGCCGGCACAAAATCAACCCGCTGATTGGCTCGGCGGGGGTGTCGGCGGTGCCGATGGCAGCCAGGGTGTCGAACAAAGTGGGTCTGGAAGCGGACGGGCAGAACTTCCTGCTGATGCACGCCATGGGCCCGAACGTGGCCGGGGTGATCGGCTCGGCGATCGCCGCCGGGGTGATGCTCAAGTACGTGCTGGCGATGTAGGCCAGCCTGTTCCCGCGGCTGGCATACCGGCCGCGGAGATTTCTCATAAGGAGACGGTGATGAATGAAGCCATAGCATGCTGTCCGGAAAACCGGACATCAACACGGGAGGCGGTGGTTGACGCCATGCTGGCGTCAGGCGATGAACTTGCACAACTGCAGCCGGCGCTGAACCTGCTTTCGCCCCCGCTGAACGCCACGCCTGGTGAAGCGCTGCTGGCCAGCTGTTATGAGGCCGGCGCTGACCATAACGCTGACGAGGCGACACGGGCGGTGATCGCCTTACCGGCGGCGGTCGTGCGCTCTGCGACGCCCTCGCTGCAGCGCAGCGGTCTGCTGTGCATGGCGGCCGGGGCGCTCAGCGCCCGGCAACTTCCGCTGACGCACAACCGGCTGTGCGACGTGGCGGGGCAGTTCGCCCGCGCTATTCCTGAAGGCGATGAAGAGGCGGGCAGTGGATTTTATACCGTGCGCAGCGTGTCCCTGCCCGTTTACCGGCGGCTGCGGCGGGATAACCATTCGCACAGCGTCTGTCTGCAGCAGGCGCTGCTGCATTTGCTGGCCTGGAAGAGTGAGTCGCCCTGGGCGCGGCAGCAGGCGCAGCGCCTGCTCTGGCAGGGTGGCGTGCTGGGTGAGAAGGGGGAATTTGCGCTACTGACGCTGGATGATGAGCTTCGCGAGCGACAGATAGTCTGGCCCGGGCTGAGATCGCTGCTGGCGGTGACCGGGTTTCTGGTCAGATTCCCGGCCGGTCCGGTATTTAGCGATTAACGAGGCTCCCCAAACGGGGAGCCGTTTAGTTGGTGGCCGGGTATTCCTGAACGGCGATATGGAGCGTAATTTTCTTATCATCACGCATGATGACTACCGGAATTTCCGATCCCGGGCGGATCTCGGCCACCTGATCCATCGTCTCCAGTGCAGAAACCGCAGGTTTGTCATTCACGGAGATGATCACGTCGTTGGCGCGGATCCCGGCTTGTGCTGCGGGGCCATCAGGCGCCACATCGTTAACCACGATCCCCTGGATCTGATCGATCCCGCCGCCCTGCGCGTGCAGCGGGGCGATCTCCCGGCCGCTAATGCCGATATAGCCGCGGATCACCCGGCCATCCCGGATCAACTTATCCATAATTTTGGTCGCTAACTGGAACGGGATCGCAAAGCCAATGCCTTCCGGCGTTTCGCCGTCATTGCTCTTGTCAAAGGAGAGGGTGTTAATCCCCATCAGCTCGCCGAGGGAGTTCACCAGCGCCCCACCCGAGTTACCGTGGTTAATCGAGGCGTCAGTCTGCAGGAAGTTCTGGCGGCCGGTCGGGTTGAGGCCAATGCGCCCTGTGGCGCTGATGATCCCCTGAGTGATGGTCTGCCCCAGGTTATAGGGGTTGCCAATCGCCAGGACGACATCGCCAATATGCGGCGTGCGTTTCGGGTTGATCGGGATCACCGGCAGCCCGCCGGTGGCGTTGATCTTCAGCACGGCGAGGTCAGTCAGGGTGTCGGATCCGACCAGCAGCGCTTCGAAGACGCGGCCGTCCTGCAGTGCGACAATGATCTGATCGGCATCGTTGATAACATGCTTGTTGGTCAGGATATAGCCGCGCTGATCCATGATCACCCCGGAGCCAAGCGTCAGCTGATTATGGCTGGTGCTGTTCAGGGCGCGGTTATAGACGTTCACCACGGCGGGCGCCGCGCGGCGTACGGCGGCGTTATAGCTCACAGGGGAGTCGTCTGCCGTATCGTTTTGGGTGGTCGGCGTCAGCTGCCACTGGCGCAGCGATGGCATCAGGGCCAGCAGCAGTCCCCCGACAATCAAACCGATGAGTATCGAACGTAATAACTTTCCAGGCATGATGCAAATATCGTTAATGAATGGTCAGACGCAGCATAGCATGAGTTGTCCGGACATCGCACATGGCGGCGATGTCCGGGAAGACAATCAGCGTAGCAGCAGATAGATGCTTTCGTTGCCGCGGATCACATTCAGGGCGATGACCGGCGGTTTGCCTTCAAGCACTTTGCGCAGTTCGGCAATCGAATGAATACGTTCCCGGTTAAGGCCAATGATAATGTCATCCTTATGCAGGCCGACCTGGGCGGCGGCGCTGCCTTTATCGACATTATCGATCACCACGCCTTTGGTACCGTCCTTCATCTGACCATCGCTGAACGAGGCTCCCTGCAGGGCAGGGATAATCAGCTCGGCGCTGGCGGTGGAGGAGGTGCTCTTATCCAGCGTCACTTCGACATCGACCGGTTTTCCGTCGCGCAGCAGGCCCAGTTTGACCTTGGTCCCCGGTTCGGTGGTGGCGATGCGCGAGCGCAGTTCGGCAAAACTGTTCAGCGGCTTGCCGTTCAGACTGACAATGACGTCGCCGGATTTGATCCCTGCTTTGGCGGAACCGGAGTTTGGTAACACTTCACTGACGAAGGCGCCGCGCTGAACGTCGAGATTCATCGCCTTAGCGATATCGGCGCTCATTTCCATGCCTTTAATGCCCAGCAGGCCGCGCTTGATTTCGCCAAACTGAATGAGCTGGTCGGCGAGGGTTTTCGCCATGTTGCTTGGAATGGCGAAGCCGATGCCGATGCTACCGCCGCCCGGCGCCAGGATCGCGGTGTTGATCCCGATAAGCTCGCCGTTGAGGTTCAACAGCGCGCCGCCGGAGTTACCGCGGTTAATCGAGGCATCGGTCTGGATGAAATTCTCCAGCCCTTCCAGGTTCAGGCCGCTGCGGCCAAGGGCAGAGATAATGCCGGAGGTGGCGGTCTGGCCAAGGCCGAACGGGTTGCCGACGGCGACGGCGAAGTCGCCGACGCGGAGTTTATCGGAGTCAGCAATGGCGATTTGCGTCAGGTTCGCCGGCTTGATCAGCTGCAGCAGAGCGATATCGCTCTGTTCATCGCTGCCGACCAGTTTGGCATCAAATTCACGGCCATCGTTCAGCTGGACGCTGATCTTCTGCGCCTGATTGATGACGTGATTATTGGTTAGCACGTAGCCTTTCGCTGCGTCGATGATGACGCCGGAGCCGAGCCCTTCAAACGGCTGCGCCTGCTCCTGCGGGGCGTTATCACCAAAATATTTCTTCAGCTCTTCCGGCATATTGAGCGTCGGCGAGGCGGTGCCTTCCACCTGCACGCTGACCACCGCTGGCAGGACCTTTTCCAGCATCGGCGCCAGGCTCGGTAACGCGCCCTGGCCGGGCACCTGAGTCGGTAAGGATGCTGCTGCCGGAGGCAGGGCCGACAACGATAACCCAATGCTTAACGCTAACGCACTCAACAGCAAAGTCTGTTTCTTCATTAGATGCTGGCTCTCGTAACCTGAGGTGTATGGAAAAACGTCCTGAATAACCTGATGTTATTGAATTTTTGCACAGGTAACAATGTGGGTACTGGTTTAAATTGTAGCCGGGAAGTGGGGGAAGGAGCGGGCGCGGTGGGCGCGCCCGGAGATATTTTATCAGACGCGATCAGTTAATCGCGTTTTGCGCCACCGCGCAGTAAACCGGATGCGCCTTCAGAGTAGTCGCGCGGCATCTGGACCGGCGCCTGATCGTTGCTGGCTTCAGACTCTTCCAGACGGTTGCGGAACGGGTTGGCGTCTGCCATAGAGTCCGGCAGCAGGTTGTTAGAGCTTTTCGCCATATGCTGATACAGCTGACGATAGTCATGCGCCATGTTATCCAGCAACTCGGCGCTGCGCGCGAAGTGGCTGACCAGCTCTTCACGGTATTCTTCAAGCTCGGCTTTATTCTTTTCCAGTTCGAACTGCAGCGCCTGCTGCTGGCGCAGTTTGCGGTTGCCGAAACGCATGGCGACGGCACCAATAATGATACCGACGACTAACCCAATTAGCGCGTATTCCCAGGTCATGAACATCTCCCGTTGTTTTGTGGTTCCGTAGGGTGGCTCTTAGGCTCTCCGCCTGCGCCCGATAGTGCCACTATAACCGCTAATTCCACAGAAGTGGAATCCTGGCGTATCATCGCGTAGTGTAGAACGGCCTTTTTTTCGTCAATCGTGAGCTTCGGCATTACGGTTTTCAAGGAATAACAATTAGATCATGCAAAGCCTGTCTCCAACATCGCGTTACCTTTTAGCCCTGAAAGAGGGCAGCCATCAACCCGACGACGTCCAGCAAGAAGCGGTGAGCCGCCTCGATACCATTTACCAGGAACTGCAGACTCAGCCCGCGCCCGTCGCGTCAGGCGGCGGTTTGCGCGCGAAATTCGGCAAACTGCTGGGTAAGCGCGAACCGGCTGCCGAGGCGGCACCTGTCCGCGGCCTGTATATGTGGGGCGGCGTGGGGCGGGGAAAAACCTGGCTGATGGACCTGTTTTACCAGAGCCTGCCGGGCGAGCGTAAGCAGCGCCTGCATTTCCATCGCTTTATGCTGCGCGTGCACGAAGAGCTGACCACCCTGCAGGGACATGGCGACCCGCTGGAGATTGTCGCCGACCGTTTCAAGGCGGAAACGGATGTGCTCTGTTTTGACGAGTTTTTCGTCTCTGATATTACCGATGCCATGCTGTTAGGCGGGTTGATGAAAGCCCTGTTTGCCCGCGGCATCACCCTGGTCGCCACCTCCAATATTCCGCCGGATGAGCTCTATCGCAATGGCCTGCAACGGGCCCGTTTTCTGCCTGCTATCGACGCCATCAAGCAGCATTGCGATATTATGAACGTCGATGCCGGCATCGATTATCGTCTGCGTACGCTGACGCAGGCGCACCTGTGGCTGTCGCCGCTGAACAGCGAAACCCGCGAACAGATGGATAAACTGTGGCTGGCGCTGGCCGGGGCGCCGCGCGCGGCTGTCGGCCCGACGCTGGAGATCAATCACCGCGAGCTGCCCACGCTTGGCGTGGAAAACCAGACGCTGGCGGCGTCGTTCGCCACGCTGTGTGTGGATGCCCGTAGCCAGCATGACTATATTGCCCTCTCCCGTCTGTTCCACACCGTGATGCTGTTCGATGTGCCGGTGATGACCGCGCAGCTGGAAAGCGAAGCGCGGCGCTTTATTGCCCTCGTGGATGAGTTCTATGAGCGCCACGTGAAGCTGGTGGTCAGCGCGGCGGTGCCGCTGTACGACATTTATCAGGGAGAGCGGCTGAAGTTTGAGTTCCAGCGCTGTCTGTCGCGTCTACAGGAGATGCAGAGCGAAGAGTATCTCAAGCGTCCGCATATGCCCTGACAGGGCGCTTTTTCCCGACGGATCGAGAGCCGGAAGGCCGCCCCGGGACCTGCCTGAAAAATCTCATAAAGGGGTCGATCTTTGACCCCGACTTCTCTATAATCTTGCGACCCCACGTTACGAGAAGGTTTTTTTCCCGAAACTTTCTATGCGCCGGCATAGGCTATTCGAAGGGGTAGGTTTGCTGGACAATGTCGTGTGAACCTCAACTGACTAAACGTTTGGGTGTTCACCAACGTGTAACTTATTATTTGGGTAAGCTTTTAATGAAAACTTTTACAGCTAAACCAGAAACCGTAAAACGCGACTGGTATGTTGTTGACGCGACCGGTAAAACTCTGGGCCGTCTGGCTACTGAACTGGCTCGTCGCCTGCGCGGTAAGCATAAAGCGGAATACACTCCGCACGTTGATACCGGTGATTACATCATCGTTCTGAACGCAGAAAAAGTTGCTGTAACCGGCAACAAGCGCGAAGACAAAATGTACTACCACCACACCGGCCACATCGGTGGTATCAAAGAAGCGACCTTTGAAGAGATGATTGCCCGCCGTCCTGAGCGTGTGATTGAAATCGCGGTTAAAGGCATGCTGCCAAAAGGCCCGCTGGGTCGTGCTATGTACCGTAAACTGAAAGTTTACGCGGGTAACGAGCACAACCACGCGGCACAGCAACCGCAAGTTCTTGACATCTAATCGGGATTATAGGCAATGGCTGAAAATCAATACTACGGCACTGGTCGCCGCAAAAGTTCCGCAGCTCGCGTATTCATCAAACCGGGCAACGGTAAAATCGTTATCAACCAGCGTTCTCTGGAACAGTACTTCGGTCGCGAAACTGCCCGCATGGTAGTTCGTCAGCCGCTGGAACTGGTCGACATGGTTGAGAAACTGGATCTGTACATCACTGTTAAAGGTGGTGGTATCTCTGGTCAGGCTGGTGCGATCCGTCACGGTATCACCCGCGCTCTGATGGAGTACGATGAGTCCCTGCGTGGCGAACTGCGTAAAGCAGGCTTCGTTACTCGTGACGCTCGTCAGGTTGAACGTAAGAAAGTCGGTCTGCGTAAAGCACGTCGTCGTCCGCAGTTCTCCAAACGTTAATTGTCTTCTGCTCACGCAGAACAATTTGCGAAAAAACCCGCTCCGGCGGGTTTTTTTATGGATAAAACGGCTGTTATCCACAATCATGCCGCCGGTTTTCGCCACTTTTTCAGCATTTCCAGAATCCCCTCACCACAACGTCTTCAAAATCTGGTAAACTATCATCCAATTTTCTGCCCAAATGCTGGTGATTGTTCATCTTTTGTTTTATTCGTGAACGAAGGTGACATCGCGCTACTGGGGTTTTTACATCTGGCCGGTCATGAGTGACTGGCAGCAGTACAAAATTCTGAATATACCTGGAGGTTTTCATGGCTGTCGCTGCCAACAAACGTTCGGTAATGACGCTGTTTTCTGGTCCTACTGACATCTATAGCCATCAGGTCCGCATTGTGCTGGCTGAGAAGGGTGTCAGTTTTGAGATAGAGCACGTGGAGAAGGACAACCCACCTCAGGATCTGATTGACCTCAACCCGAATCAAAGCGTACCGACGCTGGTGGATCGTGAGCTCACTCTGTGGGAATCTCGCATCATTATGGAGTATCTGGATGAGCGTTTCCCGCATCCGCCGTTAATGCCGGTTTATCCGGTGGCGCGTGGAGAAAGCCGCCTGTATATGCAACGTATCGAGAAGGACTGGTATTCGCTGATGAACACCATCCAGAGCGGTACCGCAGCGCAAGCTGATGCTGCGCGTAAGCAGCTGCGTGAAGAACTGCTGGCCATCGCGCCGGTCTTCACCCAGAAACCTTACTTCCTGAGCGACGAGTTCAGCCTGGTGGATTGCTACCTGGCGCCGCTGCTGTGGCGTTTGCCGGTTCTCGGTGTGGAACTGGTTGGCGCAGGCGCGAAAGAGCTCAAAGGCTACATGACTCGCGTATTTGAGCGTGATTCCTTCCTCGCTTCTTTAACTGAAGCCGAGCGTGAAATGCGCCTCGGTCGGGGCTAAATAATGGATGTATCACAGCTGACGCCGCGTCGCCCGTATCTGTTACGGGCGTTTTATGAGTGGCTGCTGGATAACCAGCTGACGCCGCACCTGGTGGTGGATGTCACTCTGCCGGGCGTGCTCGTACCGATGGAGTACGCGCGCGACGGACAAATCGTTCTCAATATTGCCCCGCGTGCGGTCGGCAATCTGGAGCTGGCGAATGACGAGGTGCGTTTTAACGCGCGCTTTGGCGGCGTGCCGCGTAACGTGTCTGTTCCGCTGGCTGCGGTACTCGCCATCTATGCCCGTGAGAACGGCGCCGGCACGATGTTTGAACCGGAAGCGGCCTATGACGAAGATGTCAGCAGCCTCAACGATGATGACGTCGCGCCTGAGAGTGAAAGCGAAACGGTGATGTCGGTGATCGATGGCGATAAGCCGGATAATCACGACGACGATCCTGACGACACGCCGCCGCCGCGCGGTGGTCGCCCGGCGCTCCGCGTTGTGAAGTAACGCCTGACAGGCCCTCCGGGGCCTGTTTTTTTTCCTGCCTGCTTTGTTAACCCCGCCACACACGACGCGCCCCTGCGGCTGGTACTGTTATTGCCACACTTATCTTTCAGGGAGCAGTCATGTCTTTACTTGCACAACTGGATCGGCGTATTCGCTATTACGGTGGGTTAATTGTCTCCTGTCAGCCGGTGCCGGGCAGCCCGCTGGATAACCCCGCCATCGTCGCGGCGATGGCGCTGGCGGCGGAACAGGCGGGGGCGGTGGCGCTGCGCATAGAAGGTCTGGCCAACCTGCAGGCCGTTCGTCCGTTAGTGACGGTGCCTGTTATCGCGCTGATTAAGCGCGATCTGCATGATAGCCCGGTGCGTATTACGCCGTGGCTTGAGGATGTGAATGCCCTGGCGCAGGCGGGGGCCGATATCATTGCGGTTGACGGCACGCGGCGCCAGCGTCCGGCCTCTGTCGCATCGTTGTTGGCGGCAATTCACCGCCAGGGGAAAAACGCGATGGCAGATTGTTCCTCTCTCGACGATGCCCTGGAATGCTGGCAGTTGGGCTTCGATATGGTTGGCACTACTCTCTCCGGCTATACCGCAGAGGAGACACCGGACGAACCGGACCTGGCGCTGGTGAAAAGCCTGAGCGCCGCGGGCTGCCGAGTGGTCGCAGAGGGGCGCTACAATACGCCTGCGCAGGCGGCTGAAGCGATGCGCTGCGGCGCGTGGGCGGTGACCGTCGGCTCGGCGATCACCCGCTTAGAGCATATCTGCGGCTGGTATAATACGGCGCTGAAAGCGGCGGTTTGCCCGGCGAATGAGCAATAAAAAAACCCGATGGCGTTAACCATCGGGCTTTTATGCGCTGAGGCTCAGAGTCTAATCAGACTTCAAGGTAGTTGAGGATCCCGTCCGCCGCTTTACGGCCTTCGGCAATCGCGGTGACCACCAGGTCAGAACCGCGAACGATATCGCCACCGGCGAAGATTTTCGGGTTGCTGGTCTGGAACGCGTTGTCGCTGCCTTCCGGCGCGATGATGCGGCCCTGAGAGTCCAGCTCGACGCTGTGCTTCGCCAGCCACTCCATGCTGTGCGGACGGAAGCCAAAGGCCATTACCACCGCATCAGCC
This sequence comes from Klebsiella sp. GL120222-02, assembly GCF_003097195.1. Taxonomy (NCBI): domain Bacteria; kingdom Pseudomonadati; phylum Pseudomonadota; class Gammaproteobacteria; order Enterobacterales; family Enterobacteriaceae; genus Klebsiella; species Klebsiella sp. GL120222-02. The sequence goes on along the minus strand of NZ_QEQO01000003.1, from coordinate 708,604 downwards.
GGCACCACGTGTTCAGAACCAGCGACGATCTCCGCGCGACGGCGGCCTTTCGCGTCCGGCTGGCCCATCTCGGTGCGCGCCATCTTCACGCCGCACACTTTGCCATTGGCATTCACTTCCACGCCCAGCGGCTGGACGTTGAACTGGAACTCAACGCCTTCTTCACGCGCGTTTTTCACTTCGCGTTTTGAACCGGGCATGTTCTCTTCGTCACGACGATAGGCACAGATCACGTGCGCCGCATTCTGACGAATGGAGGTTCGCACGCAGTCCATCGCGGTGTCGCCACCGCCGAGCACGACCACGCGTTTGCCTTCCATGCTGACGTAGGGCTCATCAGCTGTTTCGCCAAAGCCCATGATCTGCTTGGTGTTAGCGATCAGGAACGGCAGCGCGTCGTAGACGCCCGGGGCGTCTTCGTTGTCCAGTCCACCGCGCATCGACTGATAGGTCCCGACGCCGAGGAACACGGCATCGTACTCTTTTAGCAGGTCGTCGAGCTGTACGTCGCGACCCACTTCGGTATTGAGTTTGAACTCAATGCCCATGCCGGTGAAGATTTCACGGCGGCGGGTCATCACCTCTTTTTCCAGCTTGAACGCCGGGATACCGAAGGTCAGCAGGCCGCCGATTTCCGGATGGCGGTCAAACACCACCGCCTTGACGCCGTTGCGGGTCAGCACGTCGGCACAAGCGAGGCCCGCCGGGCCAGCGCCGATAATAGCGACGGTTTTACCGGTCGGCTTCACGCCGGAGAGATCCGGACGCCAGCCCATTTCGAACGCTTTGTCATTGATATAGCGTTCGATGTTGCCGATGGTCACCGCGCCGAACTCATCGTTCAGCGTACAGGAGCCTTCACACAGGCGGTCCTGCGGGCAAACGCGCCCGCAGACTTCTGGCAGGGTGTTGGTCTGATGCGACAGCTCAGCCGCCTCAAAAATACGCCCCTCGTTGGCCAGCTTCAGCCAGTTCGGGATGTAGTTATGCACCGGGCATTTCCATTCACAGTACGGGTTGCCGCAGGAGAGGCAGCGATCTGCCTGCGCCTTGGCCTGGCCTTCTGAAAACGGCTCGTAAATTTCCACAAACTCAATTTTACGGATCTTCAGCGGTTTCTTTGGCGGATCAACGCGCTGCAGGTCGATAAATTGATAAACGTTCTGACTCATCTTAACCCCTTACTGCGCCTGCACCCGCAGCTCAGCTGCGGAACGACTACGGTGACCCAACAGTGCTTTAACATCGCTGGACTTCGGTTTAACCAGCGCAAACTTCGCGGAGAAGGCCGGCCAGTTGGCGAGGATCTCTTCGCCACGTTGCGAACCGGTAAGCTGCACATGTTCGGTGATTAAACCGCGCAGGTGCTCTTCATGGATAGCCAGAGAATCAACGTCCAGCACTTCCACCAGTTCCGGGTTCACGCGTTTACGGAAGTCGCCATCTTCATCCAGGACATAAGCAAAGCCGCCGGTCATCCCTGCGCCAAAGTTGACGCCGGTTTTACCGAGCACGCAGACGATGCCGCCGGTCATATATTCACAGCCGTTGTCACCGATGCCTTCCACCACGGTAATGGCGCCGGAGTTACGCACGGCGAAACGCTCGCCTGCGCGGCCTGCGGCGTACAGACGACCACCGGTCGCGCCGTACAGGCAGGTGTTGCCGATAATGCTGGCTTCATGGCTGCGGAACGCAGAGCCGACCGGAGGACGAATGGCCAGCAGACCGCCCGCCATGCCTTTCCCGACATAGTCGTTGGCATCGCCGGTCAGATGCAGCTCTACGCCACCGGCGTTCCACACGCCGAAGCTCTGGCCTGCGGTGCCGCTAAAGTGGGCGACGATCGGATCCCCGGCCAGTCCCTGGTCACCATGGGTCTGGGCAATATACCCGGACAGCGAGGCCCCCACGGAGCGGTCGGTATTGCGGATATCGAACCAGAACGTTTTGCTCTGCTTTTCATCCACGTACGGTTTCGCCTGCTGCAGCAGCTGCGCGTTGAGTACACCGTTATCGAACGGTGGGTTGTTCTCGGTGCAGTACAGCGCTTTGCCCGGATGCGGCTCTGCGGTCTCCAGCAGTTTACCCAGATCCAGTTTCTGCTGTTTGGCAGTAAACCCATCCAGCTCTTTGAGCAGATCGGTGCGGCCAATCAGATCCACCAGACGCTTGACGCCCAGCTGGGCCATCAGCTCGCGGGTCTCACGGGCGATAAATTCAAAGTAGTTGGTCACTTTGAACGGCAGACCGTGATAGTGGTTCTTACGCAGTTTGTCATCCTGAGTCGCCACGCCGGTCGCGCAGTTGTTCAGGTGGCAAATACGCAGGTATTTACAGCCCAGCGCGACCATCGGGCCGGTACCGAAACCGAAGCTCTCTGCGCCGAGGATCGCCGCTTTGATGATATCGAGGCCGGTTTTCAGTCCGCCGTCCACCTGCAGACGGATCTTATGACGCAGACCGTTAGCGACCAGCGCCTGCTGGGTTTCCACCAGGCCAAGCTCCCACGGACAGCCGGCATATTTCACCGATGAGAGCGGGCTCGCCCCGGTACCGCCGTCGTAGCCGGCGATGGTGATCAGATCGGCATAGGCTTTGGCCACGCCGGTGGCGATGGTGCCAACGCCCGGTTCAGAAACCAGTTTGACCGAAATCATCGCTTTCGGGTTGACCTGCTTGAGGTCGAAAATCAGCTGCGCCAAATCCTCGATAGAGTAGATATCGTGGTGCGGCGGCGGGGAAATCAGCGTCACGCCCGGTACGGAATAGCGCAGTTTGGCGATATACGGGGTGACTTTATCACCCGGCAACTGACCGCCTTCACCCGGTTTCGCCCCCTGGGCGACTTTGATCTGGATGACGTCGGCATTGACCAGATAGGCTGGCGTGACGCCGAAGCGGCCGGACGCGACCTGCTTGATGCGCGACACTTTATTGGTGCCGTAGCGCGCCGGGTCTTCACCGCCTTCACCGGAGTTAGAGAAACCGCCGATGCTGTTCATCGCTTCCGCCAGCGATTCGTGTGCTTCCGGGCTCAGCGCGCCGATCGACATCGCCGCGGTATCGAAGCGTTTAAACAGCTCTTTCGCCGGTTCTACGTCGTCGATACTGATAGCGTCTTCGCCTGGATTGAGCGCCAGCAGATCGCGCAGCGTGGCCGCCGGACGTTCGTTAACCAGTTTCGCGTATTGTTGATAGTCGCTGTATTCGCCGCTCTGCACGGCCTTCTGCAGGGTCTGAACCACGTCCGGGTTGTAGGCGTGATATTCACCGCCGTGCACGAACTTCAGCAGGCCGCCCTGAGCCAGAGGCTTACGTGCCAGCCAAGCGCGTTTCGACAGATTCAGCAGATCCTGCTGGAAATCGTCGAAGCCGGCGCCGCCGATGCGGCTGACCACGCCCTGGAAGCAGAGATCGGAAACCTCGCGATGCAGACCGACCGCTTCGAACAGCTTCGAGCAGCGGTAGGACGCGATGGTGGAGATCCCCATCTTCGACATGATCTTGTACAGACCTTTGTTGATACCGTTGCGATAGTTCAGCATCACCGCACGGTAGGCTTTATCGATAGCTTTGCTGTCGACCAGCTTCGCCAGCGTTTCATAGGCGAGGTACGGATAGATAGCGGTCGCGCCGAAGCCGAGCAGGACCGCAAAGTGATGCGGATCGCGGGCACTCGCGGTTTCAACGATGATGTTGGCATCGCAGCGCAGACTTTTATCGACCAGACGGGTCTGGATCGCGCCAACGGCCATCGGCGCCGGTACCGGCAGACGGTCTTTGGCGATGTTGCGGTCGGACAGCACCAGCAGCACGGTACCCTCGCGCACCATTTGCTCTGCTTTGTCACACAGGGCTTTCACCGTCTCGCTGAGCGAGGCCTCTGCCGGGTTAAACGTGATGTCGAGGACGTCGGCACGATAGTGCTCTTCTTCCATCGTCGTCAGCTGTTTGAAATCGGAGTACAGCAGGATCGGCGATTTGAAGCTCAGGCGATGGGCCTGGCCTTCCGCTTCGCAGAAGACGTTCATTTCGCGACCGATGCTGGTGGCCAGCGACATGACGTGCGCTTCACGCAGCGGATCGATAGGCGGGTTAGTCACCTGGGCGAACTGCTGACGGAAGTAATCGTAGATAATGCGCGGCTGGCTGGAGAGCACGGCGAAAGGCGTGTCATCGCCCATCGAACCGACTGCTTCCTGGCCATTTTCGCCGAGCACGCGCAGGACGGAGTCCAGCTCTTCCGCGCTGTAGTTAAACTGTTTCTGGTAGCTGGCGAGCGTGTCGTCATCCAGCTGGCGGCTGCCGACTTCTTCTTCCGGCAGATCTTCGAACGGCACCAGGCGACGAACGTTTTTCTCCATCCACTCTTTGTACGGGTGGCGGCTCTTCAGATCGTCATCGGTTTCCGCCGAGTGCAGAATGCGTCCGGCGCGGGTATCGATAACCATCAGTTCGCCTGGGCCCACGCGGCCTTTCTCGACCACTTCGTCCGGCTGGTAGTCCCAGATACCGACTTCAGAGGCGCAGGTGATGAGCTTATCTTTGGTAATGACGTAGCGCGCCGGGCGCAGGCCATTACGATCGAGGTTACAGGCAGCGTAGCGGCCATCGGACATGACGATGCCCGCCGGGCCGTCCCACGGCTCCATGTGCATAGAGTTAAAGTCGAAGAACGAACGCAGCTCCGGATCCATATCCGGGTTGTTCTGCCAGGCTGGCGGCACCAGCAGGCGCATGGCGCGCACGATATCCATCCCGCCGGCCAGCAGCAGCTCCAGCATGTTGTCCATTGAACTGGAGTCAGAGCCGGTTTCGTTAACGAACGGCGCGGCGTCGTGCAGATCCGGGATCAGCGGGGTCTGGAACTTATAGGTACGGGCGCGGGCCCACTGGCGGTTGCCGGTGATGGTGTTGATTTCACCGTTGTGCGCCAGGTAACGGAACGGCTGCGCCAGCGGCCAGCGCGGCACGGTGTTGGTGGAGAAGCGCTGGTGGAACAGGCAGATAGCCGACTCCAGGCGCAGGTCCGCGAGGTCCAGGTAGAAGCGCGGCAAATCCGCCGGCATACACAGACCTTTATAGATGTTGACCAGGTTGGACAGGCTACAAACGTAGAAATCTTTGTCTTCCTGCAGGCGTTTTTCAATGCGACGACGCGCAATAAACAGACGGCGCTCCATATCGCGCGGGCGCCAGCCAGCCGGGGCGTTCACAAAGATTTGCTCAATACGGGGCAGCGAGGAGAGGGCGATTTCACCGAGGACGCCTTCGTTGGTCGGCACATCGCGCCAGCCGACAATCGACAGGGTCTCAAGCTGAAGTTCTTCTTCAACGATGCGGCGCGCCGCTTTAGCCAGCTCAGGATCTTTATTCAGGAACAGCATCCCAACGGCGTAGTTTTTGGCTAAACGCCAGCCGCGCTCTTCAGCAACGATGCGGAAGAAACGATCGGGTTTTTGCAGCAGCAGACCGCAACCGTCGCCGGTTTTACCATCGGCAAGGATTGCGCCACGGTGCTGCATGCGGGCCAGTGCGTGTATCGCGGTTCGCACTACCTTGTGGCTAGGTTCGCCTTCTATGTGGGCGATCAGGCCGAAACCACAGTTATCCCTCTCAAGGGATTTGTCGTACAACATATCAGTGAACCTCCCCAGGCTCTGCGGACACCCTCCGATACCGATTGCGCACAGGCACAGAAAGAGTATGGCGACGGGGTTTGCACCTCGCATTCGCCCTCTTTAAATCCTTTTCGCATCGGTACACAAGTTTGAGGACTTGCTGTTAAGAGGGAATCTCAATTACTGCATAAATATGATGAGCAGAGTGCTCATCCAGAAAGCTTCCAGCGGATTCCCAACTTATCGGGAATCCACACTTACGTCAAATGGCAATCTTATTAATACAAAAATGTGCTATACAGGTGTTAACTTGTTGTTTTAAAAATAAATAGTGCCATTTTTCGTGCTATGAATACGCCTCAGGAAGGTCAGGCTAGTGTGATCTGTCTCACTGTGCACGCGGCTTTGCATTACCGTTATGCGCTGAAATGCATGTCATCATTAGCATATTTGACTGCCATATATTTTCTCAATGGATATTAATACTGTTTTTTACCGTGAAGAAGATTAGGGCTATCCGCAGGTGAAATATAAGGAAAACTCATCACCACAGAGGTGAATGAAATTGCAGTAATCATGATTGTTTATGCAATGAGGGTGGCCGCCGCGCTGACGATTGATCCAGGTCATCGCCGTCGGTGACAAAAAGTGGCAGGCTTGGCCCCCTTTGTTGAGGCCGGTCTATCAGATTATGCAGTTACAGAAATTAGTCAATATGTTTGGTGGGGATCTTATGCGCCGCTATGGCGAAAAGGTCCATAAGCTGACGCTGCACGGCGGTTTTAGCTGCCCGAACCGCGACGGCACGCTGGGCCGCGGCGGTTGCACTTTCTGTAATGTGGCTTCCTTTGCCGATGAGGCGCAGCAGCATCGCTCCATCGCCGAACAGCTCGCTCATCAGGCGCAGCTCGTCAACCGGGCAAAGCGCTATCTGGCCTATTTCCAGGCCTATACCAGCACCTTCGCTGAAGTGCAGGTGCTCCGCTCGATGTATCGTCAGGCCATCAGCCAGGCGAATATTGTCGGCCTCTGCGTCGGCACCCGCCCGGACTGCGTGCCGGAGGCAGTCCTCGATCTGCTGAGTGAATATCATGAGCAAGGATATGAGGTATGGCTGGAGCTGGGACTGCAAACCGCGCACGATAAAACCCTGCATCGGATTAACCGTGGGCATGATTTCGCTTGCTACCAGCGTACTGCGCGTCTGGCGCGAGCGCGAGGGCTGAAGGTCTGCGTACATCTGATCGTCGGCCTGCCCGGAGAGACCCAGGGTCATTGCCTGGAGACGCTGGAGCGGGTGGTGGCGACCGGCGTGGACGGCATCAAGCTGCACCCGCTGCACATTGTCAAAGGCAGTATTATGGCCAAAGCGTGGCAGGCCGGGCGTCTCAATGGCATTGAGCTGGAGGCGTATACCGTGACCGCCGGGGAGATGATTCGCCATACGCCGCCGGAGGTGATCTATCACCGGATATCGGCCAGCGCCCGTCGACCCACGCTATTGGCGCCGCTGTGGTGCGAAAATCGCTGGACCGGAATGGTTGAACTGGATCGCTATCTGAATGAGCAGGGCGCTCAGGGCTCGGCGCTAGGCCGCAGCTGGGCTGTGCCCCTGGCGGAGAAGTAGAAGCAGACGATGTCCGGGCCAAGGCCGGACATCGCTCTTCAGCCATTTATGCCTGACTGGCTTTCATCGTCATCCGTGGGGTTTTAATCACCAGCAGCACCAGCACGGCGCCAAGCGCGGCGATAGTGCCGGCGAGAATAAAGGCGCTGTCGAATTTGCCGGTGGACTGCACGATATAGCCCGTGACAATCGGCCCCACGATGCCGGAGACGCTGCCGATAAGATGGATAAAGCCGCTGGCGCCGCCGACGCGGGATTTATGCACCACGTCCTGAATAATCGCCCAGTAGATCGCCCCGGTCACATAGAGGAAAAAGATGGAGACCGACATCAGCAGAACGGCAGGAACGACGCTGCTAACGGTACCGGCGAGCCCCACGCAGAGCGCGGCCATTAGCAGGCATACCACCAGCACGATTTTGCGCGACAGCAGCAGCCTTCCGGTAAGGTTAAATATTTTATCGGATATATAACCCCCCAGCGCCAGACCGACAAAACCGACGATCCACGGGATCATGGTGGTGAGACTCATCTGTTTAATATCCAGATGGTGCTGCTGGACCAGATAGGACGGAAACCAGCTGAGAAAGAAAAACAGAATATAGTTGTAGCAGAAGAAGGCAAATGCCGTCACCAGAATAATAGGCTGCTTGAGATAATAACCCAGTGAGTGGGCCGTTTGATTTTCTACGGTTTCCAGGGCGTCCTCCTCTTGCTTCATTTTATTAATGAGCATGAGCTCTTCCTGACTGACATGCTTATGTTTGTCAGGCGAGTTGGCGGCAATAAAAAACCACACGACCATCCACACAATACCGATGGCGAAAATAATCATAAACGCGGGACGCCAGCCGAAAGCCAGGGCCAGATAACCGACGATAGGTCCGGCGACCGCGCCGCCCAGCGGAGAGCCGGCGCTGAGGAACCCCACTGCGGTTGCTGCTTGCTTTTTAGGAAACCAGCCGTTAATCATCTTGTTCGCTGAGGCGCAAATCGGGCCCTCTGCCATCCCGAAGAGCACGCGGAGCACCAGCATGGAATAAAAGCCGGTGGCAACCGCGGTTAAGCCGCAAAACAGCGACCATAACCCAACCGCCAGGCCCATCACCAATGTGGCGCCAAATTTATCGACGGCGAGGCCGCCAATAAAATTAAAGACCGCGTAGCCGAAGAAAAAGCTGCCGAAAATCATACCAAATTGTTCAGCGTTAAGTGCAAGGTCCTTTTCAATCATCGGCACCGTAATGGATAACGCCACCCGGTCCAGATAATTTATCATATACACTAAAAATAATAACAGGACGATAATCCAGCGAATATTTTTTCCCATGATAACACCATGCTCATTATATGATTTATATCAGGCGCGGCGGATCTACAGATATCCGTCGGCCGTTATTTAAAAATGATGTCGGCTTAGCCTAATTGCAGCAGCACTTTGCAGCAGGTCTTCCGATCGTTGGCGAAAATCTCCATGGCTTCTTTCACCTGCTCCAGCGGCATACAGTGGGTGATTAACGCCTCAGGATGGATAAGGCCTTTTTCCATCCAGTCGATGACCAGCGGAAAGCGCCCGCTGTTCAGCCGGGAGGAGAAAATGGAGATCTCTTTACTGGTGATGCTTTGCTGGGTCAGGGTGGACGCCTCGCCGGAGAAACCGAGTATGCCGATGCGGGCGGCAGGGGAGGCGAGGAGGATTGCCTCCTGCAGAATGGCTGGGTGGCAGGCGGCATCAATGACCAGCGTGGGGGCTATCTGCCGCTGCGCCAGCTGATCCGCCAGCGGCTGATGGGTGTTATCGAGCGTCAGATCGGCGCCGTTGTCCCGTGCCATCTGTAGACGTTCGGCAATGCGGTCCACGACGATCACCTGCTTAACGCCATACACCCCCTTCAGCGCCTGGATCACCGTCAGGCCCATTGGGCCAGCGCCGTAAACCAGGGCGATATCCTGCGGCGTGGGCTGCAGCTGGGCGGTAATATTTGCCGCAATAGTAAAAGGCTCAACCATTGTCGCCTGACGATCGCTGATAGCCTCCGGAATGCGCCAGGCATTTTTGGCCGGCACGCAGGCATAGTCGCTGAATCCCCCATCGCGGTGCACCCCGATGACCTGGAGCTGCGCGCAAACATTCGGCCGACCAACCGAGCAGGGATAACAATGGCCGCAGCTGACCACCGGATCGACCGCGACGCGTTCGCCAATACGCGCCGGAGAGACCTGCTCGCCGACGGCATCGACAATGCCGAAGAATTCATGACCAATAACGCGGGGATATTTCGCGAAGGGGTTGTGGCCCTGATAGATGTGTACATCGGAACCGCAGATCCCGGCAAAGGCGATTTTCACCCGTACTTCATGGCTGCCCGGAACGGGAACCGGACGTGATGCAATGTTCAGTTGGCCTGGCTCTTTGACGATGACGCTTCTCATTTCTGTTCCTTCCATTGTCTGTTTCGCGAACGAATTTCGCCTGTTTTTATTACCATACAAGTATGCATTTGATCATAAATAGCTCTGGATCACATTTGGAAGAGGTCGTCAGAAAAAGCCAGACTATTATTAATCTATTGAAATAAATTGAAAAAAAATATGAATGCGCCGGGATGGGCTTGCCCGGTGCAGGAATGTGATCGTTATCACGACAGGAAAGGGCAATTCGATTATGATTGCTGGTATGGTAGTAGGGTAAAAGCACAAATTATGAAGCAGGTGATAACGATGCAGATGACAATGCGCTGGTTTGGGCCAGAGGAAGACAAGGTTTCATTAGAGCATATACGACAGGTGCCCGGCGTGGAGGGGGTCGTCGGCGCGCTCTATGACGTCGCGGTGGGTGAGGTATGGCCAGTCGATAAAATTGAGCGTCTGGTCAGCCAGGCCCATGCCGCGGGCCTGAAAATGGAGGTGATAGAGAGCGTCAACATTCATGATGACATTAAAATCGGCCTTCCTTCCCGTGACCGCTATATTGCCAACTATCAGCAGACCATTCGCCACCTTGCCCGCTTCGGCGTCAAAGTTATCTGTTATAACTTCATGCCGGTTTTTGACTGGATGAAGACGGATATGAACTACGTCCTGCCGGATGGTTCGTTGACGATGGCTTTTGAGAAGAAAGATATCGATAAACGGCTGGAAGACGTAGTGAAAGAGGTACTGGAGAACTCAAACGGCTTCGCCTTGCCGGGCTGGGAGCCAGAAAGGCTGGCGGAGGTGCAGACCCTGTTTGCCAAATATAGCGCGGTGGATGACCACAAGCTGCGGGAGAACCTGGTCTATTTTCTGCGGGCGGTGATCCCGGTCTGTGAAGAGGTCGGGGTGAAAATGGCGATCCATCCGGACGATCCGCCGTACTCCATTTTTGGCCTGCCGCGGGTGGTCAAAAACCGCGACGATCTGGACTGGATCTGCCGGGCCGTCGATTCGCCCGCTAACGGCATCACGCTCTGCACCGGCTCGATTGCCGAAGATCCGGATAACGATGTGTACGCCATCCTGGCAGAGTTTACCCGGCGCAAACGGATCCACTTTGCCCACGTCCGCAATATTAAGCTGATACGGGATAAAGATTTTTACGAGTGCGCCCATCCGTCAGAGTACGGTTCCCTGGATATGTACAAGGTGATGCAAGCGCTGTATGACAACGGGTTCGACGGCTATATTCGCCCGGATCATGGCCGCTTTATCTGGGGAGAGACCGGACGGCCAGGCTATGGCTTGTACGACCGCGCTCTCGGCGTGACCTACCTGAAGGGGCTCTGGGAGGCGTTAAGCAAGCGCTAATCGTTCTCCTGACCTTGCCTCTTTTTAGCGGCTGGTTCGCCTTGGCGACCAGCCGTCATATCAGCTCCTTCCCGCATTTTTTGCACAACTTACAGCGCATTGCTCAGAATTGAGTATTATTGTGCGGAGTTGTCGTGAAGGAATCCCCTATGAAGCAAATTCGTATGCTGGCGCAGTATTATGTCGACCTGATGATGAAGCTGGGTCTGGTCCGCTTTTCGATGCTGTTGGCTCTTGCGCTGGTGGTGCTGGCCATTGTGGTACAGATGGCGGTCACTATGGTGCTGCATGGCCAGGTTGAAAGTATCGACGTTATCCGCTCTATCTTCTTCGGTCTGCTGATCACCCCCTGGGCGGTCTACTTTCTCTCGGTGGTGGTGGAGCAGCTCGAAGAGTCCCGCCAGCGTCTTTCGCGGCTGGTGGACAAGCTGGAGGAGATGCGCGAGCGCGATCTGAAGCTGAATGTGCAGCTGAAAGATAACATCGCGCAGTTGAATCAGGAGATAGGCGAACGTGAAAAAGCAGAAGCCGAGCGCGAGACCACTCTCGAGCAGTTGAAGATCGAGATGAAAGAGCGTGAAGAGACGCAGATCCAACTCGAACAGCAATCCTCCTTTCTGCGCTCTTTCCTTGATGCTTCCCCGGACCTGGTCTTCTATCGCAATGAAGATAAGGAGTTTTCAGGTTGTAACCGGGCGATGGAGCTGTTGACCGGCAAAAGTGAGAAACAGCTGATCCATCTCAAACCGCAGGACGTCTATAGCGAAGAGGCCGCGGAAAAGGTGCTGGAAACCGACGAGAAGGTGTTCCGCCACAATGTATCGCTGACCTATGAGCAGTGGCTGGACTATCCCGATGGTCGCAAAGCGTGCTTCGAAATCCGCAAGGTCCCGTACTACGATCGCGTCGGTAAGCGTCGCGGCCTGATGGGCTTCGGGCGCGATATCACCGAACGAAAACGCTATCAGGACGCCCTCGAGCGCGCCAGCCGGGATAAAACTACCTTTATCTCGACCATCAGCCATGAGCTGCGTACCCCGCTAAACGGGATCGTCGGGCTGAGCCGTATTTTGCTGGATACCGAACTGACCAGCGAGCAGGAGAAATACCTGAAAACCATCCATGTCTCGGCGGTGACGCTGGGGAATATCTTCAATGATATTATCGACATGGATAAAATGGAGCGCCGTAAGGTACAGCTCGATAACCAGCCGGTGGACTTCACCAGCTTCCTTGCCGACCTTGAAAACCTCTCCGGTCTGCAGGCCCAGCAGAAGGGCCTGCGCTTTGTGCTGGAGCCGAGCCTGCCGCTACCGCATAAAGTGATCACCGACGGTACGCGTTTGCGCCAGATCCTGTGGAACCTTATCAGCAACGCCGTGAAGTTTACCCCCCAGGGCGGCGGGGTGAATGTCCGCGTGCGCTATGACGAAGGCGATATCCTGCACTTCGAAGTGGAAGACTCCGGTATCGGTATTCCTGAAGCGGAACAGGACAAAATTTTCGCCATGTATTACCAGGTCAAAGACAGCCACGGCGGCAAACCAGCCACCGGAACCGGCATTGGTCTCGCCGTCTCGCGTCGCCTGGCGCGCAATATGGGCGGCGATATCAGCGTAACCAGCCAGCCGGGTAAAGGGGCGACCTTTACGCTCACCGTCCATGCGCCTGCCATTGCGGAAGAAGTGGAAGATACGTTGGCGGAAGACGACATGCCATTACCCGCGCTTAACGTGCTGCTGGTGGAAGACATCGAGCTCAACGTCATTGTGGCCCGTTCGGTGCTGGAAAAGCTGGGCAACAGCGTGGATGTCGCCATGACCGGGAAAGCCGCGCTGGAGATGTTTGAGCCAGGCGAGTACGACCTGGTGTTGCTGGATATTCAATTGCCGGATATGACGGGGCTGGATATCTCTCGCCAGCTAAAACAGAACTTTGCCGCGGATGAGCTGCCGCCGCTGGTGGCCCTGACCGCCAACGTACTGAAGAATAAGAAAGAGTATCTCGACGCCGGGATGGACGATGTGCTGAGCAAGCCGTTGTCGGTGCCAGCGCTCACGGCCATGATCAAGAAATTCTGGGATGCGCCGGAAGAGGAAGCGCAGGAAGCGCCGGCGGCCGATCTGCATAAAGCCGACGCGGTGCTGGATACCGATATGCTGGAGCAATATATCGAACTGGTGGGACCGAAGCTTATCAACGATGGCCTCGCGGTGTTTGAGAAGATGATGCCGGGCTATATGTCTGTCCTCGAGTCCAATCTCACCGCCCGCGATCAAAAAGGGATTGTCGAAGAGGGGCATAAGATCAAAGGGGCGGCGGGTTCTATTGGTCTGCGCCACATCCAGCAGCTGGGGCAGCAGATCCAGACGCCGGATCTGCCAGCCTGGTCTGATAATGTCGCTGAATGGGTTGAAGAGATGAAATCTGAGTGGCAAAACGACGTGGCGGTACTGAAGGCGTGGGTGGCGAAGGCCGGGAAAAAATGACCCCGGACAGACCGGGGTGCGCGAATACTGCGCCAACACCAGGGAACTGGTGGTTGAGCCAGTGTTATTTGAGTGATGTTGTTACGTGGCGCAACCTGAGAAGTGGATTGCTCGCTCATTAAGATAGCAAAGCTTAACTAATTTGTTACATGAATCAGTAAAATATGTGAAGCATAGCGAGTAAATCGACATTTTTGACTGGTTTCAGCGAGTTGCATGGAGGAGCGAAAGCGATGAAAAAAATTGGTGTGGTACTGAGCGGCTGCGGCGTGTACGACGGCAGTGAAATTCATGAAGCGGTGATTACCCTGCTGGCGATCGCGCGCAACGGCGCGCAGGCGGTGTGCTTTGCACCCGATAAACCGCAGCGCGACGTCATCAACCATCTGACGGGGGAACCGCTGACGGAGCAACGCAATGTGCTGGTGGAAGCGGCGCGAATTGCCCGCGGCGACATCTTACCGCTGACGCAGGCGCGTGCGGAGACGCTGGACGCGCTGATCGTCCCCGGCGGCTTCGGCGCGGCGAAAAATTTAAGCAGCTTCGCCGCCGAGGGCAGCGAATGTCAGGTGGACCGCGATCTGCAGGCTCTGGCACTGGCGATGCATCAGGCCGGCAAACCGCTGGGTTTCATGTGCATTGCCCCGGCGCTGCTGCCGAAGATTTTCGCGTTTCCGCTGCGCATAACCATCGGGACCGATCTCGATACTGCCGATGTGGTCGAAGAGATGGGGGCGGAGCACGTGCCTTGTCCGGTCGACGACATCGTGGTGGATGAAGAGAACAAAGTGGTCACCACCCCGGCGTATATGCTGGCAGAGAATATTGCTCAAGCCGCCACCGGGATCGAAAAGCTGGTCGCCCGCGTGCTGGCGCTGAGCGCATGAGGCTCCGCGTTGCGCCCTTTGCGCTGCTAAAACGACTGGCGCTGCGTCTGCTGCTGATCGCCGCCGTCTTCTGGGGCGGGGGGATCGCGCTGTTTAGCGTGCTGCCGGTGCCGTTTTCGGCGGTGATGCTTGAGCGGCAGGTGAGCGCCTGGCTCTCCGGAGATGTCCACTATCTGGCGCACTCTGATTGGGTCGGCATGGATGAGATCTCTCCATGGATGGGGCTGGCGGTGATTGCCGCCGAAGATCAAAAGTTCCCGGAACATTGGGGGTTCGACGTATCGGCGATAGAAAAAGCGCTGGCGCACAATGAGCGTCATGATACCCGCATCCGCGGCGCGTCAACGCTGTCGCAGCAGACGGCGAAAAACCTGTTTTTATGGGATGGCCGCAGCTGGTTGCGTAAGGGGCTGGAAGCCGGGCTGACGGTCGGTATAGAAACCGTCTGGAGTAAAAAGCGGATCCTGACCGTCTACCTGAATATTGCCGAGTTTGGCGATGGGATATTTGGTGTGGAAGCGGCCGCGCAGCGCTATTTTCATAAGCCTGCCAGCCAGCTGACGCCGGGGGAAGCGGCTCTGCTGGCCGCGGTGCTGCCAAATCCGATCCGCTATCGCGCTGACGCGCCTTCGGGCTATGTGCGCAGCCGCCAGGCCTGGATCTTACGCCAGATGCGACAGCTGGGCGGGGAAGGGTTTATGCGCGAGCATAAGCTCTATTAGCGCGTGAATCCGGCGCCGGGGCTGGCACTGTCGCCAGTCGGCCGTCGCCGGGAAGCGTGACGCTTAGTCTTCATCAAATCCGGCATTAAAAAGAGCAATCACCGCGGCGAGCGCCTCAACTTCCTGCGGACCGCTGGCTTCCACCTCTATCTGCCGCCCTTTCGCGGAGTCCAGCATCAGCAGGGCAATCACGCTGTTTGCTTCCGCCTCCGTGCCTTCATCGTTGCGCAGCAGTACTTCGGCATCGAAATTCTGCATCAGCTCAAACAGTTTCATCGCCGGGCGGGCGTGCATGCCCAGCTTATTGGTGATTTCAACGGTCTGCTTTACGGTCATGATTTACGTTTTTCCAGCGTCCGATGACGAGACTGTACGTTCTTGCCGCGGGAGCGGAAGTAGTCAGCCAGTTGTTCAGCAATATAAACCGAACGATGTTTACCGCCGGTGCAGCCAATGGCCACCGTCAGATAGCTGCGATTGTTGGTCTCCAGCATCGGTAACCATAGCTCAAGATAACTCCGGGTCTGGTAAATAAAGTTGTGCACTTCAGTGTGCCGGTCAAGGAAGGCGGCCACCGGTTTATCCAGACCGGTCATTGGACGCAGTTTCGGATCCCAATGCGGGTTTGGCAGAAAGCGCACGTCAAAGACGTAATCAGCATCGATCGGAATACCGTGCTTGAAGCCGAAGGATTCGAAGACCATCGTCAGTTCGCGCTCGCGTTTGCCTAACAAGCGAGTACGCAGCATTTCCGCCAGCTCATGCACCGACATTTCGGACGTATCGACGATCAGATCCGCACGGGAGCGCAGTGGCTCCAGCAAGTCGCTCTCTTCGTCGATGGCGCTTTCGAGCGACAGGTTCTTGCTGGAGAGCGGGTGTAAGCGACGAGTATCGCTGTAACGGCGGATCAGGGTATTACGATCGGCATCAAGGAACAGCAATTGCGGAGAAAAGCATTCCGGCAGGTTCTGCATCGCCTGTTCAAAGATTTCCGGTGATTCCGGCATGTTACGCACGTCGATGCTGACGGCCGCGGAGATATTGCGGTCAGCCAGCGACCGCGCCAGATCGGGCAGCAGCACGACCGGCAGGTTATCCACGCAGTAAAAGCCCATATCTTCCAGCGCTCGCAGAGCGACGGATTTCCCCGAGCCCGAGCGGCCGCTGACGATCATCAGTACCATGTACCGTTTCTCCTCAGTACGATAAAGGATAAGGTGCGACTGCCGTTATGCGTCATCGCTGCTTCCTGCTTCGGTGATGATCTCATACAACTCTTCATCGCTCTGCGCCGCGCGCAGGCGACGGCAAATCGCTTTGTCCGCCAGCCGTTTGGCCACCAGGGAGAGCGTATGCAGGTGAGTCTTTGTCTGGTCGGCTGGCACCAGCAGCGCGAACAGCAGGTCGACAGGCTGATTGTCGATCGCGTCGAAGGCGATGGGGGTTTCCAGCTGGACAAAAACGCCGACAGCACGCAGCGTATCCTCTTCCAGTTTACCGTGAGGAATGGCAATACCATTGCCAATCCCGGTACTGCCCATTTTTTCGCGGGTGAGGATCGCTTCGAACACCACCTGCGGCGGCAAACTTAACTGTTTGGCGGCCAGTTCGCTAATGATTTCCAGAGCACGCTTCTTGCTCTGGCAGTGAACCTGGCTACGGGTACATTCCTGGTTCAGGACGTTGCTCAGTTGTAGAGCCGAATCGTTGTTCATCATAATTTCACCTGAGCGCCCCCGCGCCCGCCGCCGATGTTAAACCACGACGGACGCAGGGGGGCCCGGACAATTAGTGTTGTTTTAGTTTATCTTTGTGCTTCGTTAACTGCCTTGCCAGCTTGTCGATAAGACCATCGACAGCTGCATACATATCCTGCCCTTCCGCACTGGCATGGATTTCGCCACCGTTGACATGCAGATTCGCGTCCGCAATTTGCGTCACTTTCTCTACTTTTAACACAATATAGACCTGATTGATCCGGTCGAAAAATTGCTCCAGTTTGCTGAACTTCGCCGTGACGAAGTCGCGCATCGCGGGGGTGATCTCGACGTTGTGTCCTGTAATGTTGAGCTGCATAGTGTCTTCCTTATCGGTTGTGTCAGACCAGTTGTTTACGCTGGTTTGACGGCGGAATGGATAAAGACTCTCTGTACTTCGCGACAGTGCGGCGCGCGACCATGATACCCTGCTCGGACAGCATGGAGGTGAGCTTACTGTCGCTCAACGGCTTCGCGGGGTTTTCCGCGGCGATTAACTTCTTCACCAACGCGCGAATGGCCGTCGACGAGGCTTCGCCGCCGCCTTCGGTATTCACATGGCTGGAGAAGAAATACTTCAGTTCAAAAATACCGCGCGGACTGTGCAGATATTTTTGCGTGGTGACACGGGAAATGGTGGATTCATGCATCTCGACAGCCTGGGCGATATCGGCCAGCACCATCGGCTTCATATACTCTTCACCCTGTTCGAAAAAAGCCTGCTGCTGTTCAACGATGCAGCGGCTGACGCGCAGCAGCGTATCGTTGCGGCTTTCGAGACTTTTGATTAGCCAGCGGGCTTCCTGCAGATTGCTGCGAATGAACTGGCCGTCGGCGTCATTGCGGGCGCTGTTGCCCATTGCCGCATATTGCTGATTAATCTTCAGCCGGGGAATGCTGTCGGCGTTGAGCTCCACGGTCCAGCGGCCACTGACCTTGCGGACCAGTACGTCGGGAATGACATATTCCGGTTCACTGGTATGAATGGACTGGCCAGGGCGGGGATCCAGCGACTGGATCAGATTCACCGCCTCTTTCAGCACCTCTTCTTTCAGGCGCGTCACTCGCATCAGGGTGCGGAAATCATGGTTAGCCAGCAGATCGAGATGGTCGCTGATAATCAACCGGGCCTCTTCCAGCCACGGCGTCTCTTTAGCGAATTGCGACAGCTGGATCAGCAGGCAGTCGCGCAGATCTTTCGCCGCGACGCCAACCGGATCAAAACGCTGGATGCGCTTCAGAACGGCCTCCACCTCTTCCAGGCCGATTTCGTCATCGCCAATGCTGTCGACGATGTCTTCAATCTGAATGGTGAGATAGCCCGTATCGTCGACGGCGTCGACGATGGAGGTGGCAATGGCGCGGTCGGTGTCGGTGAAGGGCGTCAGCTCGACCTGCCACATCAGATAATCCTGCAGCGTCTGAGTGGTTTCGCCTTGATAGACGGGCAGCTCGTCGTCCTGATAATCCACGCCGTTGCCTGACGGCGTACCGGCGGTATAGATTTCATCCCAGCTGGCATCGAGAGGGAGCTCGTCCGGCATCTCTTTTTGCTCAAGCGCATCGACGGTATCGAGGGACTCGCGGTCCTCCACTTCTTTCGCCTCTACCTCGTCGTGAAGATCGGTTTGCTCAAGCAATGGGTTACTTTCCAGCGCTTGCTGGAGCTCTTGCTGGAGTTCTAACGTGGACAACTGCAGCAAACGAATAGCCTGCTGCAGTTGCGGCGTCATGGCAAGCTGTTGGCTAAGCCTTAATTGCAAACCTTGCTTCATGTTCAGGGTAAATATCTCCGGCTAAAACGTCTGTAACCTCTACCCTATCAGAGTCTGAAGTCTTCCCCAAGATACACGCGCTTAACCTGCTCATCTTCGAGGATCTGCTGCGGCGTACCATGAGCAATAAGGTGTCCCTGACTGACAATATACGCCCGTTCGCAGACGGCGAGGGTCTCTCTGACGTTATGGTCGGTGATCAGTACGCCGAGGCCGCTGTCGCGCAGGTGTTCAATGATGCGTTTGATATCGATAACGGAGATGGGGTCAACACCGGCAAAGGGTTCATCCAGAAGGATAAATTTCGGGTTCGCCGCCAGCGCGCGAGCGATTTCGACACGGCGGCGTTCACCACCGGAGAGCGCCTGACCGAGGCTGTCGCGCAGGTGCTCAATATGAAACTCTTCCATCAGCTCTTTGGCGCGATCTTCCCGCTGTTCGCTGGTTAAATCGTCACGGATCTGCAGGACCGCCATCAGGTTGTCATAGACGCTCAGACGACGAAAAATAGAGGCTTCCTGCGGCAGATAGCCGATGCCCCGGCGCGCGCGCGCGTGCAGCGGTAGCAGACTGATGTCTTCGTCATCGATAATAATATTGCCCGCGTCGCGCGGCACAATGCCGACCACCATGTAGAAGGTGGTGGTTTTACCGGCGCCGTTCGGGCCGAGCAAGCCGACAATCTCTCCGGAGTTAACGGTGAGACTGACATCTTCCACCACGCGGCGGCCTTTATAAGCTTTGGCGAGGTTCTTCGCAGTTAAGGTTGCCATAACGAATTAGTTACTCTTCTTTTGCTGATTGCCGCTTTTATCCTGCAGCTCAGACGGCACCAGAACGGTGGTGACGCGTCGACCTTTGTCGCTGAAGGCCTGCATTTTTTGCTCTTTCACCAGATAGGTGATCTTATCGCCCTTGATATTGCTGTCGAGCTGCTCAAGGTAAGCGTTGCCGGTCAGCACGACGTAATCATTCTGCAGCTCGTAGCGCATTTTCGACGCCCGGCCTTTTACCGGCTTGCCGTTATCCTGCATCTGGTAGAAGGTGGCCGGGTTACCGAAGCCTTCGATCACCTCTTTACCTTTCTCATTGCCCGGACGGGTGACCACCACTTTATCAGCGTTAATTTTGATCGTCCCCTGGGTGACGACCACGTTACCGGTGAAAGTGACGACGTTGCCCTGCATATCCAGTGACTGCTGATCGGACTCGATATGGATCGGCTGATCGGTATCTCCCGTCTTGGCCAGGGCCGGCAGGCTGGCGGCCAGTAAAGCGCCGGCGAGCGCAATCTTAAGGCTGAGTTTGTTTGTTCTGAATTTCATAAGAGGTTCTCACCTTTTCAATCAGCTCGGCATTTTTGCTGCGAAGGTTTCCACGCATTTTCAGGCCGCTGGAATTAAATGTGGTGCCGTATAACGTCACCATGTCATCGGAGGTAACGTCCTGTGTGACCAGATTTATCTGGGCGTTATCCGTCGTAATTTTGCGCAGTTGAGAGTCAGGCGCGAGCGCATTCACCTCAACGTGCCCGTAAAGATAGAGCATTCGGTCATTCGTCAGCTTCGCTTTATCTGCCCTGATTGACCAGGTTGGCACCTTATTGGTATCAAAGGTGGTCATCACCGGCTTGGTAAACCAGGAAACCTCCTGATCGGAAAAGTATTCCACATGCTCGGCAATCAGCCGATAGCTCAGGGCGCCTTCCGGGCTGTACACGACGGTGTCGGTATGTTCGCTTTTATACGTCGGGTCGTTGGGATTGACCTCCGGCTGGGCCGTGTCGTCCGTATTCGCCAGATTCAGGCCGATGAGGATCAGCGCGAGCAGCGACAGTAAAATGATAACCCAACGTCTGGTTTTACTCATATTGATTGCCCTTTGGCCTCATCCAACTTGCCCTGCGCCAATAGTAACAAATCGCAGACTTCGCGTACCGCGCCGCGTCCGCCGTTAATGCGCGTGACATAATTCGCCCGCGGCAGCAGCAGCGGATGCGCATCGGCGACGGCGACGCTTAAACCCACTTCCGCCATCACCGGCCAGTCGATCAGATCGTCGCCGATATACGCCACTTCATCCGGACGAACCGCCAGTTTGCTGACTAATTCGCGAAACGCCAACAGCTTATCCGACTGACCTTGATAGAGATGCGTAATGCCCAGCGTCTGGCAGCGGTCTTCTACCAGTTTAGCTTTTCGCCCGGTAATAATCGCCACTTCGATGCCGGAGGTCAGCGCGCAGCGGATACCATAGCCATCGCGGACGTTGAACGCTTTCAGCTCCTCGCCGTGATTACCCATATAGATAAGTCCGTCGGATAATACACCGTCAACATCGAGGATCAGTAGACGGATCTTAGCCGCGCGATCGAGAAACGCCTGGCTTACCGGCCCATAGCATGTCGCTAACTGAGCATCAGCATTATTCATTATTTTTTCCTTACTTACACTACGCCCGCGCGCAGGAGATCGTGCATATGTACCACACCTAGCAGGTGGTCGCCATCGGCAACCAGCACGCAGGTGATATGACGGGATTGCATCAGGTTTAGCGCATCTACCGCCAGGGTGCCGGGACGGATGCGGATCCCTCCCCGGGTCATGACATCGGCAATGCTGGCATTACGCATATCGACGCCGGTATCAAAGACCCGGCGCAGGTCACCATCGGTGAAGATCCCGATGATGTTCATATCGTCATCGCAGACGGCGGTCATGCCTAAATTTTTACGCGTGATTTCCAGCAGCGCATCGCGCAGGGTGGCCTGCAGGCCGACGTGCGGGATTTCATCACCGGTATGCATAATATCATTGACGCGCAGCAACAGCTTACGACCGAGTGCGCCGCCAGGATGAGACAGGGCGAAATCTTCGGCGGTAAAGCCACGGGCTTCCAGCAGAGCGACGGCGAGGGCATCACCCATCACCAGCGCCGCGGTGGTGCTGGAGGTGGGCGCCAGCCCTAACGGGCAGGCCTCTTTGGGCACTTTCACGCACAGATGGATATCCGCTGCGCGCGCCATGCTGCTCTCAGGCCGGCTGGTGATGCAGATAAGCTTCACCTGCTGGCGCTTCAGGACCGGGATCAGCGCCAGAATTTCATTCGATTCGCCGGAATTCGACAGCGCAATCACCACATCCTGTGGAGTGACCATTCCTAAATCGCCGTGCGCCGCTTCGCCGGGGTGGACAAAAAAAGCCGAGGTGCCGGTACTGGCGAACGTCGCCGCCATTTTGCGGCCGATGTGGCCGGATTTGCCCATCCCCATCACCACGACTTTGCCGCCGCAGCGGAAAATCGTTTCGCAAGCATGGGTAAAGTCTTCATTTATATATTGATCGAGCTGGGCCAGACCTTCACGTTCAATTTCCAGCACCTGACGGCCTGCCTGTTGAAAGTCAAAATCCGTGGGCAAATCTATTTGCGACATGATGTTATCCCGAGTCATTCAACGAAGAGCGGCGCTGTCCAGAACAGCATCGCCAACCAAACCACAAAGCCGCCGACCAGCAGTGCGCCAACCAGCCGTCCCGGCTGCTGCTGGCGGCGCCAGCACAGCACCGCGAAGATCAGGCTGACCAGCAGCATCACGCCATAATCGCGAGTGAAGGCTTCGCTCGCAAAGCTCCCCGGCGCGATCAGCGCCGGTAAACCCAGCACCAGCGCAATATTGAGGATATTGGCGCCGATGATATTGCCGATAGCAATGTCATCTTCCCCTTTCCGCGCCCCGGCGATAGCGGTGGCCAGCTCTGGCAGGCTGGTACCTATCGCCACCACCGTCAAACCGACGGTCAGCTCGCTAATGGCAAAAAAGTTTGCCAATACCGTGGTGTTATCCACCACCATACGGGTAGCCATGGGCATGACAATCATCGCGACCCCTAACCAGAGCAGAGCGACCGGCAGCGATCCTTCACGCGGCAGCTCCGCCAGCTGTTCGCGAGTCAGGCTATCGCTGCCCTGGCGCTCCGCCAGACGGGCGATTTTGATGGTAAACAGCAGCCACAGAAGCGCTAACGCCAGTAAAAACAGCCCGTCGAGACGGGACAGCTGTCCATCGTAGAGCACCAGCCCGGCCAGCACACTGACCAGCAACATTAGCGGTAATTCGCGGCGCAGAATATCAGAATGCACGGTAAATGGCCTGAGTAAGGCGGCGAGTCCGAGGATCAGAAGAATATTGGTAATGTTGGAGCCGAGCGCGGTGCCGACCGCCAGATCGATCTGCCCATGCAGCGAGGCCGTGGTGGAAACCATGATCTCGGGCAGGCTGGTGCCGATACTCACCACCGTCATACCGATGATCAGCGGCGGGATCCCCAACATACGACACAGGATGGAAGCGGCATAGACCAGACGATCGGCGCTGTAGACAACCAGCAGTAAACCAATAATTAACAGAGCCGTCGCTAAGAGCATCTAAAGTCCTTTCTTCAGGTATAATCGTCGCCTCGCTGGGTTATCCCTACGCAGCGTAACGAATTCTTAATTTTGACTTTATGTGTGCCAAAAGTAAAACAAATGCCAGCTTTCGCTAACCTGTGCAGGTAAGATTCTGTAAAAATGTTGTGATTGTGGCGCAAGAAAGGGCCATGCTTGCCCGTCAGGTGTTTAGTAAGGATGATTTTATGAGCCAAACTCAGGCGAATTTAGTTGAAGTGCGCGGTATCCGCTTTTCACGCGGCGATCGTGTGATCTTCGACGACATCTCGCTGTCGGTGCCGCGCGGTAAAATTACTGCGATCATGGGACCTTCGGGGATCGGCAAGACTACCCTGTTACGCCTGATCGGCGGCCAGATCCCGCCGGACAGGGGAGAGATCCTGTTTGATGGCGAGAACGTGCCGCAGATGACGCGATCGCGTCTTTATACGGTGCGTAAGCGGATGAGCATGCTGTTCCAGTCTGGCGCGCTGTTCACCGATCTCAATGTCTTTGATAACGTTGCCTATCCGCTGCGCGAGCATACGCAGCTGCCGCCTGCGCTGCTGCATACGACGGTGATGATGAAGCTGGAAGCGGTGGGGTTGCGTGGGGCGGCGAAGTTAATGCCCTCCGAGCTTTCCGGCGGGATGGCGCGCCGTGCCGCCCTGGCGAGAGCGATTGCCCTTGAGCCGGATCTGATTATGTTCGACGAACCGTTTGTCGGGCAGGATCCCATCACCATGGGCGTGCTGGTGAAGCTGATTTCTGAACTCAACAACACGCTGGGTGTCACTTGCATCGTGGTTTCGCACGATGTGCCTGAGGTGCTTAGCATTGCGGACTACGCGTATATCGTGGCGGATAAAAAGATTGTCGCCCACGGTAGCGCCCAGTCGCTGCGGGAGAATACCGATCCTCGGGTTCGTCAGTTTATTGATGGTATTGCCGACGGCCCGGTGCCGTTCCGTTATCCGGCTGGCGACTATCACCATGATTTATTAGGCATAGGGAGTTGAGCGACTCATGCTGTTTAATGCGCTGGCCGCGCTAGGACATCGCGGGATTAAAACCACCGCGACGTTTGGACGCGCCGGATTAATGCTTTTCAACGCCGTTGTGGGCAAACCAGAGTTTCGCAAGCACGCGCCGCTGCTGGTTCGTCAGCTCTATAACGTTGGCGTTCTGTCGATGCTGATTATCATTGTATCGGGCTTGTTTATCGGTATGGTGCTCGGGCTGCAGGGGTATCTGGTCTTAACCACCTACAGCGCAGAGACCAGTCTTGGCATGCTGGTGGCGCTGTCGCTGCTGCGCGAGCTGGGGCCGGTTGTCGCTGCGCTGCTGTTTGCCGGGCGCGCCGGATCGGCGCTGACCGCCGAGATTGGCCTGATGCGGGCCACGGAGCAGCTCTCGAGTATGGAGATGATGGCGGTGGATCCGCTGCGTCGCGTGATTTCTCCACGCTTCTGGGCTGGCGTCATTTCGCTGCCGCTGTTGACGATTATCTTTGTCGCGGTAGGGATCTGGGGTGGTGCGCTGGTAGGCGTAAGCTGGAAAGGCATTGACGGTGGTTTTTTCTGGACCGCGATGCAAAATGCCGTCGACTGGCGAATGGACCTGGTGAACTGCCTGATTAAGAGTCTGGTATTCGCCATTACGGTAACCTGGATTGCGTTATTTAACGGTTATGACGCTATCCCCACTTCCGCCGGGATTAGCCGGGCGACAACACGCACCGTGGTGCATGCGTCGCTGGCGGTTCTGGGGCTGGATTTTGTGCTGACTGCGCTGATGTTTGGGAATTGAGTTCATGCAAACGAAAAAAAATGAAATCTGGGTAGGGGTGTTCTTACTGGTGGCGCTGCTGGCGGCGCTGTTTGTCTGCCTGAAGGCGGCGAACGTCACCTCGCTACGTACTGAGCCGACTTACCGCCTTTACGCGACCTTCGATAACATCGGCGGCCTGAAGGCGCGTTCGCCGGTACGCATCGGCGGTGTGGTTGTGGGACGGGTAGCGGACATCACTCTCGACCCGAAAACCTATCTGCCACGCGTGGAGCTCGATATCGATGAGCGCTACAACCATATCCCGGATACCAGTTCGTTGGCGATCCGCACCTCGGGTCTGCTGGGCGAACAGTATCTGGCGCTGAACGTCGGTTTTGAAGACCCGGACCTTGGGACGACTATCCTTAAAGACGGCGGTACTATCCAGGACACCAAGTCCGCCATGGTGCTGGAAGATCTGATTGGTCAGTTCCTTTATAACAGCAAGGGCGGCGACAATCAGAATTCTGGCAATGATAAGGCCGAGGCAGAAGGTCATACTGACGCGACGCCGGCAGCCGGCACGACGCATTAATTTCAGGAGAAACACGATATGTTTAAACGCTTACTCATGGTCGCCATGCTGGTGATTGCCCCGCTGACCGCTGTCCAGGCGGCAGACCAGTCCAACCCGTATAAGCTGATGAATGAAGCGGCGCAGAAAACCTTCGATCGCCTGAAGAATGAACAGCCGAAGATCAAAGCCAACCCTAACTATCTGCGCGACATCGTCGACCAGGAGCTGTTGCCGTATGTGCAGGTGAAATATGCTGGCGCGCTGGTGCTGGGCCGCTATTACAAAGAAGCGACCCCCGCGCAGCGTGAGGCCTACTTTGCCGCCTTCCGTGAATATCTGAAGCAGGCCTACGGCCAGGCGCTGGCGATGTACCACGGGCAGACTTACCAGATTGCGCCGGAGCAGCCGCTGGGCAGCGCAACCATCGTTCCGATCCGCGTCACTATCATCGACCCGAACGGTCGTCCGCCGGTGCGTCTGGACTTCCAGTGGCGTAAAAATACCCAGACCGGTAACTGGCAGGCCTACGATATGATCGCCGAAGGCGTCAGTATGATCACTACCAAACAGAATGAGTGGAGCGATCTGCTGCGCACCAAGGGCGTTGACGGCCTGACCGCGCAGCTGAAAGCGATCTCCGCTCAGCCGATCACGCTGGAACAGAAAAAATAATGACCGGGCAGCTGAGCTGGACTCGCGAGGGCGAGACGCTGGCGCTGCACGGAGAGCTGGACCAGGATCTGCTGGTCCCGCTCTGGGAAGCACGCGCCAGGGCGACGGAGGGGGCGACGATCATCGATCTCAGCCAGACTACGCGCGTGGACACGGCGGGCCTGGCGCTGTTAGTGCATTTTGTGGCACTGATCCGCCGTCAGGGGCGGGAAGCGCAGCTGATCGCGAAGAGCGAAAATCTGCAAACGCTGATCGGTCTTTACAACCTGCCTGTCGATATGATCCCATAATCTTTTCAGTGCCTTAGCGTTGAAGCTATTCCGAAAGCCCCGGCAATCTTTTCGTCGGGGCTTTTTGCTTGTTTAAGACCGCGCCACTTTCCTCTAAGATGTTGGGCTGTTTTCACTATCAGATAAATTTGAGCCCATGGAAAATCATGAAATTCAGACCGTGCTGATGAACGCACTCCCCCTCCAGGAAGTCCACGTCTCTGGCGATGGCAGCCACTTTCAGGTTATTGCTGTGGGTGAGATGTTCGATGGCATGAGTCGGGTTAAAAAGCAGCAGAGCGTCTACGCGCCGCTGATGGAATATATTGCTGACAACCGTATCCATGCGCTGTCGATCAAGGCCTTCACTCCGCAGGAGTGGGCGCGAGACCGCAAACTAAATGGCTTCTAAGCTGTGGGGGGTCCCCTGCAGCGTATGTGAATTTTTAATAGAGAACAGAATCAATGGATAAATTCCGTGTTCAGGGGCCGACTCGCCTTCAGGGCGAAGTCACCATTTCTGGTGCAAAGAACGCCGCCCTGCCAATCCTCTTTTCCGCGCTGCTTGCCGAAGAGCCGGTAGAGATCCAGAACGTACCTAAGCTGAAAGATATCGATACCACCATGAAGCTGCTGAGCCAGCTGGGCGCGAAGGTTGAGCGCAATGGTTCGGTATGGATTGACGCCGGCCCGGTTGATGTATTCTGTGCTCCGTACGACCTGGTGAAAACCATGCGTGCCTCCATCTGGGCGCTGGGCCCGCTGGTGGCGCGTTTTGGTCAGGGACAAGTTTCTCTGCCAGGCGGCTGCGCCATCGGCGCGCGTCCGGTCGACCTGCACATTAGCGGTCTGGAACAGCTGGGCGCCGAGATCAAACTGGAAGAAGGTTATGTCAAAGCCTCGGTCAACGGTCGCCTGAAAGGCGCGCATATCGTGATGGATAAGGTGAGCGTCGGCGCTACCGTAACTATCATGAGCGCAGCGACCCTCGCGGAGGGGACGACGATTATCGAAAACGCCGCGCGCGAGCCGGAAATTGTCGATACCGCCAACTTCCTTAACGCGCTGGGCGCGAAAATCAAAGGCCAGGGCACCGATCGCATTACCATCGAAGGCGTGCAGCGTCTGGGTGGCGGCGTATACCGTGTACTGCCGGACCGTATCGAAACCGGCACCTTCCTGGTGGCCGCGGCGATTTCCGGCGGCAAGATCCTCTGCCGTAACGCGCAGCCGGATACTCTGGATGCCGTTCTGGCGAAACTGCGTGACGCCGGGGCTGACATCGAAACGGGAGAAGACTGGATTAGCCTCGATATGCACGGCAACCGTCCGAAAGCGGTCAACGTGCGTACCGCGCCGCACCCGGGCTTCCCGACCGATATGCAGGCCCAGTTCACGCTGCTTAACCTGGTGGCGGAAGGGACCGGCGTGATCACCGAAACGATCTTTGAAAACCGCTTCATGCACATTCCGGAACTGATCCGTATGGGCGCGCACGCGGAGATCGAGAGCAATACCGCTATCTGTCACGGCGTGAAGCAGCTTTCGGGCGCGCAGGTGATGGCGACCGATTTGCGTGCGTCGGCGAGCCTCGTGCTGGCAGGCTGCATCGCTGAAGGGACCACCATCGTTGATCGCATCTACCACATCGATCGTGGCTATGAGCGTATCGAGGATAAACTGCAGGCGTTGGGTGCCAATATTCAGCGCGTGAAGGGCGAGTAACCGTGTCCTGACAGGGCCCCGGGGCGTTGGTTCGGGACCCTGTCGATTATCACATCACCTGTCTGTCTTCTTTTGACGCATCATCTGCGTTCTGTCGATAAACTCATGAGTCACCGGGTCGTGGTAGCGTGACGGCCAGATGACCCACGGCTGCGTTTCCAGCGCCGTGGCGATAATCAACTCGCCTTTCGGCCAGGGGCGGGTCAGGGCGTTCGCCAGCGTTGAAGAACTCAGGCCGTGCCGTCGCGACTCTGCCGCCAGCGATGTTCCCCGTTTACGTAACCCAGCAACAATATCGGCGGGATGCCAGTCGATGAACTTATCCATAAATTCTCCTGGTGTTAAAGGTCCAGATCGTCCACATGGGCGATGGGGACACTATACCCGCGTACTATGTAGGGTTCTAACAAGTTCTGTTAAGGCGCCAGAATATTCAGAATCTATCAAGATATTCGGAAGTTTAGGGAAAGAAGTGGTATTTTACTGGAACTTTCCCGCGCATCGCGCGGGAAAGGAGGGGGATTAATGATCGCGCTGGACCGCAATATGTGCCAGTCCAATCAAAGCTTCGCGCCACGGTGTGTCCGGGAGGATCTGCAGGGCTGCAATCGCTTTATCGGCTTCTTCTTCAGCACGCTTCTGCGTCCACTCCAGCGAACCGCAGGTGGCCATGGTTTCCAGAACAGCATCCAGCAGATGGCGACCATTGCCCTGCTCGATCGCCCCGCGGATCATCGCCGCCTGATCGGGGGTGCCATGATGCATAGCATGCAGCAGCGGTAGCGTCGGTTTGCCTTCGTTCAGGTCATCACCGACGTTTTTACCGAGTCGCTCTCCGTCGGAGCTGTAGTCGAGTAAATCGTCGATCAGCTGGAAAGCGGTGCCGAGATAGCGACCATAATCCTGCAACGCGCGCTCTTCTTCCGCGGAGCAGTCGGCCAGCATTCCCGCACACTGCGAGGCCGCCTCAAACAGGCGCGCCGTCTTGCTGTAGATGACGCGCATATAGTTCTCTTCCGTGATATCCGGATCGTTGACGTTCATCAACTGCAGCACTTCGCCTTCGGCAATGACGTTCACCGCCTCCGACATGACCTCGAGGATCTTCAGTGAGCCTAGCTGGGTCATCATCTGAAAGGCGCGGGTATAGATGAAATCGCCAACCAGCACGCTGGCGGCATTGCCGAACGCCGCATTGGCCGTGGCTTTGCCGCGACGCATGTCAGACTCATCGACGACGTCGTCATGCAGTAGCGTGGCGGTATGAATAAATTCAATCAGCGCAGCAATAGTGACATGCGCGCTCCCTTGATAGCCCACCGCGCGCGCGGCAAGCACAGCAATCATCGGGCGAATGCGTTTGCCGCCGCCGCTGACGATGTAATAGCCTAACTGATTGATAAGCTGAACATCGGAGTTGAGTTGCTCAAGAATCGTCGCATTGACACCCGCCATATCTTGCGCGGTTAACTCATTGATTTTTTCTAAATTCATCGCAAAAGCCGGGCCAAATGTCCTGTTACCATGAATCCAGGTGGGATCACAGAAGGATTAAGACAGAATTAAAAGAAGATATGATTGTACTGAAAAATTGCCGTAGATAAACGTTGTCGTGAAAGTTGTGTTTTTTTTCTGCATTGATCGCTAATCGCTCTTGTCAAAGGCTCGCGTTTTGCGTAATATTCGCGCCCTATTGTGAATATTTATAGCGCACTCTGAATCACATAAAGAGGTGCGCGGAAGCGGAGTTTTATATGTACGCGGTTTTCCAAAGTGGTGGTAAACAACACCGAGTAAGCGAAGGTCAGACCGTTCGCCTGGAAAAGCTGGACATCGCAACTGGCGAAGCTGTTGAATTCGCTGAAGTGCTGATGATCGCAAACGGTGAAGAAATCAAGATCGGCGTTCCTTTCGTTGAGGGCGGCGTAATCAAAGCTGAAGTTGTTGCTCACGGTCGTGGCGAGAAAGTTAAAATCGTTAAGTTTCGTCGTCGTAAACACTATCGTAAGCAGCAGGGCCATCGTCAGTGGTTCACTGATGTGAAAATCACTGGCATCAGCGCCTAAGACCTGAGGAGTAGATTTAAATGGCACATAAAAAGGCTGGCGGCTCGACTCGTAACGGTCGCGATTCAGAAGCTAAACGTCTGGGCGTAAAACGTTTCGGCGGTGAAGCAGTTCTGGCAGGTAGCATCATCGTTCGTCAACGTGGTACCAAATTCCACGCTGGCACCAACGTTGGTTGCGGCCGTGACCACACTCTGTTCGCTTTGACTGACGGTAAAGTCAAGTTCGAAGTTAAAGGCCCGAAAAACCGTAAATTCATCAGCATCGTTGCTGAATAAGTTTTTCGCGTCCCGGTAACGGATGAAAGCCCCGCAACACGTTGCGGGGCTTTTTACATTCGTCTACTGGAAAATTTTGCAGGGAAACAGGCATGAAGCAGCAGGCTGGGATTGGCATTATTCTGGCGCTTACCACCGCGATGTGTTGGGGAGCGTTGCCGATTGCGATGAAACAGGTTCTTGAGGTGATGGAGCCGCCTACGGTGGTGTTTTATCGCTTCCTGATGGCCAGCATTGGGCTTGGCGCGATCCTCGCGATCAAAGGCAAACTGCCGCCGCTGCGAATTTTTCGCAAGCCGCGCTGGCTGGTTTTGTTAGCCATTGCCACCGGTGGCCTGTTCGGTAACTTCATTCTGTTCAGTTCTTCCCTGCAATATCTCAGCCCCACTGCTTCTCAG
The DNA here is from genome assembly GCF_003097195.1 of Klebsiella sp. GL120222-02. Classification (NCBI taxonomy): domain Bacteria; kingdom Pseudomonadati; phylum Pseudomonadota; class Gammaproteobacteria; order Enterobacterales; family Enterobacteriaceae; genus Klebsiella; species Klebsiella sp. GL120222-02. Next base: position 677,751 of record NZ_QEQO01000003.1, on the reverse strand, counting down.
GTCATCGGCCAGCTATCGCCGGTGGGCATGATGGTGGCAAGCGTCGTGATTCTGAAAGAGCGCATGCGCGGTACCCAGGTGGTGGGCGCGTTGATGTTGCTCAGCGGGCTGGTGATGTTTTTCAACACCAGCCTGATTGAAATCTTTACCCGCCTGACGGATTACACATGGGGGGTAATTTTCGGCGTTGCTGCTGCAACGGTGTGGGTAAGCTATGGCGTCGCGCAAAAGGTGTTATTGCGCCGTCTGGCATCACAGCAGATACTATTTTTGCTGTACACTTTATGTACGATTGCATTACTGCCGCTCGCTAAGCCCGGGGTGATATCCCAGCTAAGCGACTGGCAACTGGCATGCCTGATTTTTTGCGGGCTAAATACCCTGGTCGGCTACGGGGCGCTGGCGGAAGCCATGGCGCGCTGGCAGGCGGCGCAGGTCAGCGCGTTAATCACCTTGACGCCACTGTTTACGCTACTGTTTTCTGATTTATTATCAATGGCCTGGCCCGATGTTTTCGCCAGACCGATGTTAAACCTGATTGGTTATCTCGGTGCGTTTGTCGTGGTTGCGGGCGCGATGTATTCCGCCATCGGCCATCGTCTTTGGGGGCGTTGGCGTAAGCGAGAGGCGGTAGTACCGCTGCCCCGCTCAGGCGAATGATTTACGGAGAGTAAAATGAAGTTTGTAGATGAAGCAACGATCCTGGTCGTAGCAGGTGACGGCGGCAATGGTTGCGTAAGCTTCCGCCGCGAAAAGTATATTCCGAAAGGCGGTCCGGACGGCGGCGATGGCGGTGACGGCGGCGATGTCTGGCTGGAAGCGGACGAGAACCTGAACACCCTGATCGACTACCGTTTTGAAAAATCGTTCCGCGCCGAACGCGGGCAGAATGGCCAGAGCCGCGACTGTACCGGTAAGCGCGGTAAAGACGTGACGGTGAAAGTGCCGGTCGGGACCCGGGTTATCGACCAGGGCACCGGCGAGACCATGGGCGACATGACCAAACACGGTCAGCGTCTGATGGTGGCGAAAGGTGGCTGGCACGGTCTGGGCAACACCCGTTTCAAATCATCCGTTAACCGCACCCCGCGTCAGAAGACCATGGGTACCCCGGGTGATAAACGCGACCTGCAGCTGGAGCTGATGCTGCTGGCCGATGTCGGGATGCTGGGGATGCCGAACGCCGGCAAATCCACCTTCATCCGCGCGGTCTCCGCCGCCAAGCCGAAAGTGGCTGACTATCCGTTTACCACCCTGGTGCCGAGCCTGGGCGTGGTGCGTATGGACAACGAGAAGAGCTTCGTGGTCGCCGATATCCCGGGGCTGATTGAAGGCGCAGCGGAAGGTGCAGGCCTTGGTATCCGCTTCCTCAAGCACCTTGAGCGCTGCCGTGTGCTGCTGCATCTCATCGACATCGAGCCTATCGATGGTTCCGATCCGGTTGAGAATGCCCGCATTATCATTGGCGAGCTGGAGAAATACAGCGAGAAGCTGGCCTCCAAGCCACGCTGGTTAGTCTTTAACAAGATTGACCTGATGGACAAAGCGGAAGCCGAAGCCAAAGCGAAGGCGATTGCCGAAGCGCTGGGTTGGGAAGATAAATTCTACCTGATCTCAGCGGCCAGCCAGCAGGGCGTGAAAGAGCTGTGCTGGGACGTGATGACCTTTATCATCGAAAACCCGATCGTGCATGTGGAAGAAGAGCAGAAGCCGGAGAAAGTCGAGTTCATGTGGGACGACTATCACCGTCAGCAGCTTGAAGAAGCCGAAGTCGAAGTGGAAGATGACGAAGACTGGGATGACGACTGGGACGAAGACGACGAAGAAGGCGTCGAATTCATCTACAAACGCTAATCCTGACTTCGCTGGATCAAAAAGGGCCGCATCTGATGCGGCCCTTTTGTTTTAGTTATTCTGGTACAAATCTTTATACAAGCGGCTTTCAAAGCGGACCAGTGGGATGCGGCGATTGCGCTGATCAGCTGGCTCCACGGCGTAGCCGGAGAGATATTGCACGAAGGCCACCTTTTGTCCGCTGGCGGTAGTGATGAAGCCTGCGAGGTTATAAACCCCCTGGAGCGACCCGGTTTTCGCCGAGACTTTGCCATCCACGCCCGCCTGGTGGAGACCGGCGCGGTATTGCAGCGACCCGTCGTGGCCCGCCAGCGGCAGCATGGAGATGAAGTTGAGCTCGGTATCGTGCTGGGCGATATACTGCAGCACCTGCATCATGGTCGCCGGGGCGATCAGGTTGTGGCGCGACAAGCCAGAGCCGTCGGCGATGATCGTGTTGCCGAGATCGACCCCAGCCTGTTGACGCAGGATCTGGCGTACGGCATCGGATCCTGCCCGCCAGGTGCCTGGTACGCCGAAGCGGGCGTGGCCGATGGTACGAAAGACGGTGTCGGCAATCATGTTATCTGACTTCTTCAGCATGATCCGCAGCAGATCGTGCAGTGGAGCCGACTGGGTGGTGGCTAATACCGTTCCGGGGTCATTGGCCAGCGTCTGGCGCAGCAGCGTGCCGCTATAGGTGAGCCCCGCCTGGGTCAGCTCCGCTTTGAGGATCGCCCCGGCGTAGCTGGCGCCATCCTGAATGGCGAAGGCCAGCGGCAGGGGCTCGCTACGCTGCGGCAGGCAGCCAGTGAGGGTATAGCGATTGAGATCGCCTGGCACTACGTCGAGCTCGCAGTACTGTGCTTCTGCTGAGCCGCGCGCCAGCGTTCGCACCTGGCTGAACATGGTGACCGGATAATAGGACGCAACGCGAATGAAGGCGAGATCGCCCGGTTTCTGCGCGCTATACAGCGAGACAGAGAAGCAGTTACGGTCGACAATTGCGGCCGCCGGCGGGGCGCTGAAGCACTGCGTCAGGTCGTTCCACGGCCAGCCCGGCGCTTTGTCATGGCTGGCGAAGACCGAGGTATCGATGAGCACATTGCCTTCGATACGCTGCACGCCAGCTTTTTTCAGCGTCGCCACCATATTGCGAATATCCTGCCGTTTGAGCGTCGGATCGCCGCCGAAGCGCGCAATCAGATCGCCTTTCAGCACGCCGCCGTCAAGTGAGCCTTTGGTTTCCAGCGTGGTGGTAAAGCGGAAATCGGGCCCCAGCTGCAGCAGAGCCGCCAGCGCGGTGATAACCTTTTGCGTACTGGCCGGGAGCGCCATTTGCTGGCTGTGATAGTCGATTTCCGGCGTCGATGCGCCGACCTTTTGCGCCATAAAGGCAAGGTTCGCACCGGCGGGAAGCTGGTTGATGTACTCGTCAATATTCGCCGCCTGAGCGCTAAGCGCTATACCGGCAGTCAATCCGATGATAAATCTGGGAAATCGCATAATCTCGCGCTAACAACCTGAAGCCAGGCCGTCATACTACGGTGCAACGCCCAGTAAAGTAAACGATGACCCATAATGAACTTCGGGGTAAAATACCTATCAAATGAAAAATTGCTGCTGACCTGGGGAGTGTTTCCCGGGTCGGTTTCTTTTTGCTCGTGTCCTGCCTGTGGGCAGGGCAGGTGGCGGGGCGGAGCTCTCCGTTCCCTGAAGGAATGATAAAGAGGTATAACTAATGCAAGCGATTCCGATGACCTTACGTGGCGCTGAGAAACTGCGCGAAGAACTGGATTATCTGAAGTCTGTGCGTCGTCCTGAAATCATTGCCGCTATTGCTGACGCTCGTGAACACGGCGATCTGAAAGAGAATGCTGAGTATCATGCTGCGCGTGAGCAGCAGGGCTTCTGCGAAGGGCGTATCAAAGATATTGAAGCGAAGCTGTCCAATGCCCAGGTGATCGATATCACCAAAATGCCGAACAATGGCCGGGTAATTTTTGGCTCAACCGTCAGCGTGCTCAACCTCGATACCGATGAGGAACAGACCTACCGCATCGTGGGTGATGATGAAGCTGATTTTAAGCAGAATCTGATCTCCGTGAACTCGCCGATCGCCCGTGGTCTGATCGGCAAAGAGCAGGATGACGTCGTGACTATCCGTACCCCGGGTGGTGAAGTGGAATACGAAATTACTAAGGTTGAATACCTGTAAGGCGTATTTCCCGCTACGATGTTTATAGATTGTAAAGAAAGGAAAAAGGCCGCATAGCGGCCTTTTATCAACGTCAGGAGCATGGCATTTTGCTCGCCTGGCCGCAGAAATCCCTCGTTTTACACAAAGTTGTGTCGAGATTCAGGATATTCTTAGCGTGGCAGCGAGATCTTACGCTCTGGCGTTGGGCGGTACAGAACCAGCGTTTTACCGATGACCTGTACGTTACAGGCGCCGGTTTCACGTACGATGGCTTCCACGATCAAGGCTTTAGTTTCGCGATCTTCTGAGGCGATCTTCACCTTGATGAGCTCATGGTGCCCTAACGCTTGTTCGATCTCGGCCAGTACCCCTTCGGTCAAACCATTATTGCCAAGCATAACTACCGGCTTGAGCGGATGTGCCAGACCTTTCAGGTGCTGTTTTTGTTTAGTACTCAGATTCATCGTGTTTTTTTGCTTACGTTGGGATTGAAAACGGGTCATTCTACCGCCATCTCCCATATATCGCCAAACTACCGCGTCGATTTTTACGCAGTAAAGTACGATGAACCCGAACGGGAATGTTAAATGACAGGTAAAAAGCGTTCTGCCAGCTCAAGCCGCTGGCTTCAGGAACACTTTAGCGATAAATATGTTCAACAGGCACAGAAAAAGGGGTTACGTTCCCGTGCCTGGTTTAAACTTGATGAAATACAGCAAAGTGACAAAATTTTTAAGCCGGGGATGACGATAGTCGATCTCGGTGCTGCTCCCGGTGGCTGGTCGCAGTATGCGGTCACGCAGATCGGCAACAGCGGCCGCATCATCGCTTGCGATCTTTTACCAATGGATCCAATCGTTGGTGTGGACTTCCTTCAGGGCGATTTTCGTGATGAATTAGTCCTGAAAGCGTTACTTGAGCGAGTGGGCGACAGTAAAGTCCAAGTTGTCATGTCCGATATGGCGCCGAATATGTGCGGAACACCGGCGGTGGATATTCCCCGGGCTATGTATCTGGTAGAACTGGCGCTTGAAATGTCTCGTGATGTATTAGCGCCAGGTGGTAGTTTTGTAGTGAAGGTGTTCCAGGGCGAAGGCTTCGATGAGTATCTTCGAGAAATTCGCTCCCTGTTTACGAAGGTCAAAGTTCGTAAACCGGACTCTTCCCGCGCTCGTTCGCGTGAAGTGTATATTGTAGCGACCGGGCGTAAACCATAACCGGCAGATTTCAAACGAAAGTTTGAAAGAAACTGGATATAGAGTATCCTGACGCTGTTTTTAACACAGTTGTAATAAGAGGTTAATCCCTTGAGTGACATGGCGAAAAACCTAATACTCTGGCTGGTCATTGCCGTTGTGCTGATGTCAGTATTCCAGAGCTTTGGGCCCAGCGAGTCGAATGGCCGCAAGGTGGATTATTCTACCTTCCTGCAAGAGGTCAATCAGGACCAGGTTCGCGAAGCGCGTATCAACGGACGTGAGATCAACGTTACCAAGAAAGATAGTAACCGTTACACGACTTACATTCCGGTTAACGATCCGAAGCTGCTCGATAACCTGTTGACTAAAAACGTCAAAGTTATTGGCGAACCACCAGAAGAGCCAAGCCTGCTGGCTTCCATCTTCATCTCCTGGTTCCCTATGCTGCTGTTGATCGGCGTCTGGATCTTCTTTATGCGGCAAATGCAGGGCGGTGGCGGGAAGGGCGCGATGTCCTTCGGCAAAAGCAAAGCCCGTATGCTGACGGAAGACCAGATCAAAACCACTTTTGCCGACGTTGCCGGGTGTGACGAAGCGAAAGAGGAAGTCGGTGAGCTGGTGGAATACCTGCGTGAGCCGAGCCGCTTCCAGAAACTGGGCGGTAAGATCCCGAAAGGCGTCCTGATGGTCGGCCCTCCGGGTACCGGTAAAACGCTGCTGGCGAAAGCGATCGCTGGCGAAGCAAAAGTACCGTTCTTCACAATTTCCGGTTCTGATTTCGTCGAAATGTTCGTCGGTGTCGGTGCATCTCGTGTGCGTGACATGTTCGAGCAGGCTAAGAAAGCAGCGCCTTGCATCATCTTCATCGATGAAATCGACGCCGTCGGCCGCCAGCGTGGCGCGGGTCTTGGCGGTGGTCACGATGAACGTGAGCAGACCCTGAACCAGATGCTGGTTGAAATGGACGGCTTCGAAGGTAACGAAGGTATTATCGTTATCGCGGCGACTAACCGTCCGGACGTTCTGGACCCCGCGCTGCTGCGTCCAGGCCGCTTCGACCGTCAGGTTGTCGTTGGTCTGCCGGATGTTCGCGGTCGTGAACAGATCCTGAAAGTGCATATGCGTCGCGTACCGCTGGCGCCGGATATCGACGCGGCGATCATTGCGCGCGGTACCCCTGGCTTCTCTGGTGCGGACCTGGCGAACCTGGTCAACGAAGCGGCGCTGTTTGCTGCTCGCGGCAACAAACGTGTTGTTTCGATGGTTGAGTTCGAAAAAGCGAAAGACAAAATCATGATGGGTGCGGAACGTCGCTCCATGGTGATGACGGAAGCGCAGAAAGAATCGACCGCTTACCACGAAGCAGGCCACGCCATTATCGGCCGTCTGGTTCCGGAACACGATCCGGTCCATAAAGTGACGATTATCCCGCGCGGTCGTGCGCTGGGTGTGACCTTCTTCCTGCCGGAAGGCGATGCGATCAGCGCCAGCCGTCAGAAACTGGAAAGTCAGATCTCCACCCTGTACGGCGGTCGTCTGGCGGAAGAGATTATCTACGGTCCGGAACATGTTTCTACCGGCGCGTCCAACGACATTAAAGTGGCGACGAACCTGGCGCGTAACATGGTGACCCAGTGGGGCTTCTCCGACAAACTCGGTCCGCTGCTGTATGCGGAAGAAGAAGGCGAAGTCTTCCTCGGCCGTAGCGTAGCGAAAGCGAAGCATATGTCCGATGAAACCGCGCGTATCATCGACCAGGAAGTGAAATCGCTGATCGAGCGTAACTACGGTCGTGCTCGCCAGCTGCTGAACGACAACATGGATATCCTGCACGCGATGAAAGATGCGCTCATGAAATATGAGACTATCGATGCGCCGCAGATTGACGACCTGATGGCTCGTCGCGATGTTCGTCCGCCGGCGGGTTGGGAAGAACCGGGTTCTTCGAATAACTCTGACAACAATGGCACGCCTCGTGCGCCGCGTCCGGTTGATGAACCGCGTACGCCGAACCCGGGCAACACCATGTCAGAGCAGCTGGGCGACAAGTAAGCTACCGCTGTTGATGTCTTGTTTTAACCTTAAAAACCCCGGGGCGCCCGCTCCGGGGTTTTTCTTTTTTTAACCTCTTCAGTCTCAGGGATTTTGTGATGAAACTTGTAGCCCAGGGCTCAACCCTCGATCTCTCTCATCCGCATGTGATGGGCATTCTTAATGTGACGCCCGACTCTTTCTCCGATGGCGGCGCTCACAACTCGCTGGTTGAGGCGGTGAAGCATGCCAATCTGATGATTAACGCAGGGGCGACCATCATTGATATCGGCGGTGAATCCACGCGGCCAGGGGCGGCTGAGGTGAGCGTAGAAGAGGAACTCGCGCGGGTGATCCCGGTTGTCGAAGCGATCGCTCAGCGCTTTGAAGTGTGGATCTCGGTGGATACGTCCAAACCGGAGGTTATCCGCGAATCAGCCCGGGCCGGGGCGCATATCATTAACGATATTCGTTCGCTGACCGAACCTGGCGCGCTGCAGGCCGCTGCGGAAACCGGGCTGCCGGTGTGTCTGATGCATATGCAGGGTCAGCCGAAAACCATGCAGGAGGCGCCAAAATATGAGGATGTCTTCGCCGATGTCGAGCGCTTTTTTGCAGAACATATTGTGCGCTGCGAGCAGGCGGGGATCGCAAAAGAAAAATTGCTGCTCGACCCGGGATTCGGTTTCGGTAAAAATCTCTCCCATAATTATCAACTGCTGGCCAGGCTGGGTGAATTTCACCACTTTGGGCTGCCTCTGCTGGTCGGTATGTCGCGTAAGTCGATGGTAGGTCAGTTGCTGAACGTCGGGCCGTCGGAACGGCTGAACGGCAGCCTGGCGTGTGCCGTCATTGCAGCAATGCAGGGCGCGCAGATAATCCGCGTCCATGATGTCAAAGAAACGGTAGAAGCGCTGCGCGTGGTGGAAGCCACCCTCGCCGCTAAGGGAAAAAAACGTTATGAGTAACCGCAAGTATTTTGGCACCGATGGTATTCGTGGCCGCGTCGGCGATGCGCCGATCACTCCGGAATTTGTGCTTAAGCTGGGCTGGGCGGCGGGGAAAGTGTTAGCGCGCCACGGCTCGCGTAAAATTATCATCGGCAAGGATACCCGTATTTCGGGCTATATGCTGGAGTCCGCGCTGGAAGCTGGGCTGGCGGCCGCGGGGCTCTCTGCGTCGTTCACCGGGCCAATGCCGACACCGGCCATCGCCTACCTGACGCGCGCATTCCGCGCCGAGGCGGGGATCGTTATTTCAGCTTCGCATAACCCTTTCTACGACAACGGTATTAAATTCTTCTCCATTGAGGGCACCAAGCTGCCGGATGATGTAGAAGAGGCGATTGAAGCCGAAATGGAGAAAGAACTCACCTGCGTGGATTCGGCAGAGCTGGGCAAAGCCAGCCGTATCGTTGATGCCGCCGGGCGCTACATTGAATTTTGTAAAGGCACCTTTCCCAACGAACTGAGCCTCGGCACGCTGAAAGTGGTGGTGGACTGCGCGCACGGTGCGACCTATCACATTGCCCCCAATGTCTTCCGCGAGCTGGGCGCTCAGGTTATCGCGATGGGCTGCGAGCCTGACGGCCTCAACATCAACGAAGAGGTCGGCGCCACCGACGTGCGTGCGCTGCAGGCGCGCGTGCTGGCGGAGAAAGCCGATCTGGGTATTGCCTACGACGGCGATGGCGATCGGGTGATCATGGTTGACCATGAAGGCAATAAAGTCGATGGCGACCAGATCCTCTACATCATCGCCCGGGAAGGGCTGCGTCAGGGGCAGCTGCGCGGCGGCGCCGTTGGTACCCTGATGAGTAATATGGGACTGGAGCTGGCGCTCAAGCAGTTAGGCATCCCGTTTGCCCGCGCGAAGGTCGGTGACCGTTATGTACTGGAGATGCTGCAGGAAAAAGGCTGGCGCATTGGTGCGGAAAACTCAGGCCACGTGATCCTGCTGGATAAAACCACCACCGGCGATGGCATCGTCGCCAGTCTGCAGGTGGTCGCGGCGATGGTACGTAACCATATGAGTCTGCATGACCTTTGCAGTGGCATGAAGATGTTCCCTCAGTTACTGGTGAATGTGCGTTTTACCGAAGGCAGCGGTAACCCACTGGAGAACGAGCATGTCAAAGCGGTGACCGCAGAAGTGGAAGCAGCGTTAGGGAAACGCGGCCGTGTCCTGCTGCGTAAATCCGGAACGGAGCCGCTGATCCGCGTCATGGTAGAAGGCGAGCATGAAGATCAGGTGCACGAGTTTGCGCATCGCATCGCCGAAGCGGTAAAAAGCGTCTAAGCTTGCCGGCTAAGTGGTTAAAAAGGCGGCGCTTGCCGCCTTTTTTATGATAGAAAACCGACTTTTTGCTGTTTTTTTCTGCAGTTGATACAATGTGTCGAAATTGCCCTTGCGAAGGTCATTCGCTTTGGTTAGTATTCACACCCGCTTCAGTGGGAAACGTTAAAACGTCCCGCTTTATTGGTCGAAGCACTTGGTATGCGGCAAATCCGCAAGGAACAGGTTGATTATGTACGAAGCTCTTTTGGTTGTTTTCCTTATTGTAGCGATTGGCCTTGTTGGTCTGGTTATGCTGCAGCAAGGTAAAGGCGCTGATATGGGAGCCTCCTTCGGTGCAGGCGCTTCCGGCACACTGTTTGGGTCCAGCGGTTCTGGCAACTTCATGACCCGTATGACCGGCATCCTGGCTGCGCTGTTCTTCATCATCAGTCTGGCGCTGGGTAATATCAACAGCAACAAGACCAGTAAAGGAAGTGAGTGGGATAACCTGAGTGCACCGAAAACGGAGCAAACTCAGCCAACTGCGCCGGCTCAGCCGACCAGCGACATCCCGCACTAAGTATTCTGTACCGAGGTGGTGGAATTGGTAGACACGCTACCTTGAGGTGGTAGTGCCCTAACGGGCTTGTGGGTTCGAGTCCCATCCTCGGTACCAATATTCCAGAAAAAAGACGCTGAAAAGCGTCTTTTTTTGTTTTTGTCCCCTCCGGCCATTTAATTATAAACATCTCTTTGCTGGTTCCCTTCTTTTACTGTCGTTAAAGTCGCCTCGTCAAATTAACAGAGGTGAAGTGACATAATGAACAAGATCGGGTTGCTTATCGTCGCCGGTGTGCTCGGTTTAGCAGGGTGCAGTTCAACATCACCCTCCCAAACGGTGGAGACGATTAATGCGCTAACGGTACCGGTATCGCACAGTGAGCCTGGGGCGACAGCGAATAATGCCCAGGCGGTGACGCGCTATTTCCAGGATAATACGGCACTGATTGGTCGCCTTAACCATTCGTTGAAAAATCATTATTTGCAGGATGTGGAGCGCCGCGATGTGTTTGACAGACATAGTGAGGCGTACCAGGTGTATGGCGCCCTGACCCGTCTGGAGCAGATGGCGTCCATGAATGATGTTTACCGTAAAGAGAATAATGTTGCCGGTCTGCAGGAGATCAACCGCGTGCTGAAAAGCGTGCCGTTGGCCAGCTGAGAGAAGACAGGGACTGCCGGACAGCAATCCCTGTGTAAGGATTAAAAGCGGAAGTTAACCCCGGCATAGGCCCCGTCGGCAAGGGTGTTGTCACGATTGCCATCTTTCCCCGCCATATCGATATAACGATAGCCTGCTTCGATATTCAGAGACGGGAGTACGTTAATACGTAATCCGGCATTGGCCTCCACATAATCATCGACGCCGCTGGACATTGAGTCCGGCGAGTAATACCCCTCACCGAAGAGCGTGAAGTACTGGCCGAGGGGCAGCTCTGCGCCGCCGCCAGCGGCGATGGCATAGCCTTCATCACCATCTTTGGGATTCAGATAGACGCCTTTACCGCCCAGCGTCATCAGAAAAGGTCCAAGGTTAAAGTTGTAGCCCATTCCCAGCCCTACGCTGTCCCCGTCATTGTCGCTGTGAGCCCACTGGGTATTGAACGTCATACCCGGTTCCCCGGCGCCAAAGCTGGCGGACAGATTGGTGAACTCGGCACCGGCTTCACCATGCAGGTTAACGGATGCGCAGACGGCGCTGCTGGCCCCCAGGGCGATCATCACGGCAAACAATTTTGGAGCAATCGACTTCATTGTTGAATTCCTTCAGATAAAAAAAAGCCCGATACGGGCGTTCGGGCAAAATTAACGGGTTCTTGGATCTCATCGTTATGGTCGCTGCAGACGGCAGGCGAGGGGGTCAACTCCCGCTACCGCTGCTCACGCCTGGCCGATTTCCGGGGCATATCCTGAGCCGGTGCAGGCCCGGCGGTTAACGCCGTGAGTGGTTGCCTGCTGGTCGAGCCCAGGGACATGTTGTCCGCCGGTAAATTCAGGTGCTCAGCATAAAATTTTTCTTTTTTTACCGTTAGCGTTTATTAATTTAAATTTAAACATTTTCAACATTGAGGCGAGTAACAACAAATAAAGGTGACTGACGCGGTCAAAATTTTTCAGGAAGTGAGGCGATGCTTTGCAAATAACCACCGCGGGCAAAGGTAATATAACCGCCTTTCTTTAATGCTGACAAGACATTGAGAATACTGCTGCGCGAGAGATGGGTCCTGTCCTGAATATATTCAAGAATAGACACGCGCTGTCGGGTCTCTTCGGTTAATAACATCATTTCCAGCAGATGGTTACGGATCACCGAATAGGTTCGCTGTTGCAGGACCAGATCGTCACGATATACCAGGTAGGAAGTATGATAGGCCAGCAGGCTGGTCACCTCCTCCCACAGGTTATGCTGACGAAAGAGCGCGGAAGCCAGGTCATAGTCGATGCGTAGCAGTTCGGAAGAGACTTCCGCTCGCAGGCTATGGCTGCGGCTGGGCTGTAGCATTTCCGCCACGCCGAAAAGGTGGGGCTCATAGACGGTCACCATCAATAGCTTGTCGGAATTCCGAATAATCGATAGCTCGCCTTTTTTAAAAATAAAGAGCTGGGTTTTGCCTTTATATTCCCAGGTGAGTCTTTTTCTGGCGATCGCGTTAACGGGCGTCGCGTGTGGCTCAAGCACATCGATCAGTCGGTCAATGGCCTTTTGCGGCCTGATCGGCGGTTTAATATTCATGATGTTTATCACCAGATATGAATTAATCAATTGAGGCTATTATAGTCAACAATTTTGCTGACCGGGCGATAAGGAAAAAATGCCTCTTTTCAATTTTTCTGGCGCTGACAGGGAACAAAAAATAAAAAGCCGGCGGAGGGCCGCCGGCGGGGAGCAAACATCGTCAGGCGATTATTTGCCTTTGTTTTCCAGATTCTCAACCTGCGGTAAACCGGTTGCCGAGGAGGCGCTCAGCAGGCCTGACTGGGCATAGCCGAACAGCTTCTCGCGGGTATCGGTGATATCCAGATTACGCATGGTCAGCTGACCGATACGGTCTTCGGCGGTAAACATGGAATCGCCTTTTTCCATGGTCAGACGCTCTGCTTTATAGGTCAGGTTGTCTGAAACGGTATTGAGGATCGAGTAGTCGTTACCGCGACGCAGCTCAAGGGTAACTTCGCCGGTGATCTGGCTCGCGACCCAGCGCTGCAGAGAATCACGCAGCATCAGCGCCTGGGAATCGAACCAGCGTCCCTGATACAGCAGGCGGCCCAGCTGACGACCGTGGGCGTGGTATTGCTCGATTGTGTCTTCGTTATGGATACCGGTCAGCAGACGCTCGTAGGCGATATGCAGCAGCGCCATCCCGGGGGCTTCATAAATACCGCGGCTTTTTGCTTCGATAATGCGGTTTTCAATCTGATCGCTCATCCCCAGACCGTGGCGGCCGCCGATGCGGTTGGCTTCCAGCATCATCTCGACGTCGTCAGAGAAGGTTTTGCCATTCAGCGCCACCGGATGGCCTTGCTCAAAGCGTACGGTCACCTCTTCCGCAGGGATCTTCACGTTTTCGTCCCAGAACTTCACGCCCATAATCGGGTTGACGATTTTCACGCTGGAATTGAGGAATTCGAGGTCTTTCGCTTCGTGCGTCGCGCCGAGCATGTTGGAGTCAGTGGAATAGGCTTTTTCAACCGACATCTTGTAGTCAAAGCCGCAGGCGATCATAAATTCGGACATTTCGTGCCGGCCGCCGAGCTCATCGATGAAATCACTGTCCAGCCACGGCTTGTAAATCTGCAGTTCAGCATTGGTCAGCAGGCCGTAACGATAGAAACGTTCGATATCGTTGCCTTTATAGGTGCTGCCATCGCCCCAGATGTTGACGCCATCTTCTTTCATTGCCGCCACCAGCATGGTGCCGGTGACCGCGCGGCCCAGCGGCGTGGTGTTGAAATAGGTCAACCCACCGGTGGTGTTATGGAAAGCGCCACACTGAATCGCCGCGATCCCTTCTGCGACCAGCTGTTTGCGGCAGTCGATCAGACGGGCACCTTCAGCGCCATACTCTTTCGCGCGGCGCGGAATAGCATCGTAGTCGTCTTCGTCCGGTTGACCCAGGTTAGCGGTATATGCATAAGGCACGGCGCCTTTTTTGCGCATCCATAACAGCGCGGCGCTGGTATCCAGTCCACCAGAGAAAGCGATACCAATACGTTGACCAACCGGGAGATGCTTGAGAATCGTCGTCATAAAATAAAACCCTGCTCGATAGACTGTGGTGAGTTCGACTCAACAACCTTAACTGCATTTTTATGCATTAATTGTGAGTATTCATTTAACCATCTTTTACTGGCGACAGGAAGGGCTTCATCATCTTTTTGCTAAAAAAGCCTGAAATACCAGCACAAACGGCAATCGGGGGCGATAAAAAGCATGTTGACAAAATATACTAATTGTCGATACAATTCACCCCGATTTTATGTCCCGTCTTCGGTACCAAATCCCAGCAGTATTTGCGTCTTTTGCTCAATAAGAGTAAAATATGCCACGTTTCAGGCGCGGGGTGGAGCAGCCTGGTAGCTCGTCGGGCTCATAACCCGAAGGTCGTCGGTTCAAATCCGGCCCCCGCAACCACTTTCCCATTAAGTACTTTTTCAAATATACTGTGAGGACTAAGTGTCCTTCGTAGCCGAATTTGAAAGAATTCTTGCGGAAGGTGTTCCAGATCGCCATGGCGATCTCAGGGTTCAGTTATCTAAAGCCCCGATTTATCGGGGTTTTTTGTTATCTGACTTCAGAATAACTGGGCTATACGCCCTTTTTTTATGTCTTGGGGGTGGGTTTGTCCACATTAGAGCAAAAATTGACAGAGATGCTCACAGCGCCGGTTGAAGCGCTTGGCTTTGAGCTGGTCGGCATCGAATTTATTCGCGGTCGCACATCCACACTGCGCATCTATATTGATAGTGAAGATGGCATCAACGTTGATGATTGTGCTGATGTGAGCCACCAGGTAAGCGCCGTCATGGATGTTGAAGACCCGATCACTGTCGCTTACAACCTGGAAGTCTCTTCGCCTGGTCTCGACCGTCCGATGTTCACCGCCGAACACTACCAACGTTTCACTGGCGAAGAAGTTGCGCTGGTGCTGCGCATGGCGGTTCAGAACCGTCGCAAATGGCAGGGCATTATCAAAGCGGTAGACGGTGAAATGATCACGGTAACCGTCGAAGGCAAAGATGAAGTGTTCGCGCTGAGTAACATCCAGAAGGCGAACCTGGTTCCCCACTTTTAACAGTCTGGATTGAGGTGAAAGGCCCCGATGAACAAAGAAATTTTGGCTGTTGTTGAAGCCGTTTCCAACGAAAAAGCGCTGCCGCGCGAGAAAATTTTCGAAGCGCTGGAAAGCGCGCTGGCAACGGCCACCAAGAAAAAATACGAACAAGAGATCGACGTTCGCGTAGAAATCGACCGTAAGAGCGGCGATTTCGACACCTTCCGTCGCTGGCTGGTTGTTGAAGAGGTGACTCAGCCGACGCGCGAGATCACGCTGGAAGCAGCGCGTTACGAAGATGAAAGCATGAACGTCGGCGACTATGTCGAAGATCAGATTGAATCTGTTACCTTCGACCGTATCACCACGCAGACCGCTAAACAGGTTATCGTGCAGAAAGTCCGCGAAGCCGAGCGCGCGATGGTGGTCGATCAGTTCCGCGAGCACGAAGGTGAGATCATCACCGGCGTGGTGAAAAAAGTGAACCGCGACAACATCACTCTGGATCTGGGCAACAACGCTGAAGCCGTGATCCTGCGTGAAGATATGCTGCCGCGTGAAAACTTCCGTCCGGGCGACCGCATCCGCGGCGTACTGTACGCTGTCCGTCCGGAAGCGCGTGGCGCCCAGCTGTTCGTGACCCGTTCCAAACCTGAGATGCTGATCGAATTGTTCCGCATTGAAGTGCCGGAAATCGGTGAAGAAGTGCTGGAGATCAAAGCGGCGGCTCGCGATCCGGGCTCTCGTGCCAAAATCGCGGTGAAAACCAACGACAAGCGCATCGACCCGGTTGGCGCTTGCGTCGGTATGCGCGGTGCGCGCGTGCAGGCCGTCTCTACTGAGCTGGGCGGCGAACGCATCGATATCGTCCTGTGGGATGATAACCCGGCGCAGTTCGTGATCAACGCCATGGCGCCGGCAGACGTCGCGTCTATCGTGGTGGATGAAGATAAACACACCATGGATATCGCGGTAGAAGCGGGCAACCTGGCGCAGGCGATTGGCCGTAACGGTCAGAACGTTCGTCTGGCTTCGCAGCTCAGCGGCTGGGAACTCAACGTGATGACCGTTGACGACCTGCAGGCTAAGCACCAGGCGGAAGCGCATGCCGCTATCGATACCTTCACCAAATATCTCGATATTGATGAAGATTTCGCGACAGTGCTGGTTGAAGAAGGCTTCTCCTCGCTGGAAGAGCTGGCCTATGTGCCGATGAAAGAACTGCTGGAAATCGACGGTCTGGATGAAGCCACCGTTGAAGCACTTCGTGAGCGTGCGAAAAACGCACTGACTACGCTGGCGCTGGCTCAGGAAGAAAGCCTGGGAGATAACAAACCTGCCGATGATTTGTTGAATCTGGAAGGTCTGGATCGTGCCCTGGCATTCAAACTGGCTGCCCGTGGTGTTTGTACGCTGGAAGATCTCGCCGAGCAGGGCGTTGATGACCTGGCTGATATCGAAGGGATGACCGACGAGAAAGCTGGCGAGCTCATCATGGCCGCTCGCAACATTTGTTGGTTCGGCGACGAAGCGTAATAAACTGTAGCAGGAAGGAACAGCATGACAGATGTGACTATTAAAGCGCTGGCCTCAGAGATTCAGACCTCTGTGGATCGCCTGATACAGCAATTTGCTGACGCAGGCATCCGCAAATCGGCTGATGATTCTGTGACCGCGCAAGAGAAACAAACTTTGTTGACGCACCTGAACCGTGAACACGGCTCGGCGCCCGACAAGCTGACGTTGCAGCGTAAAACCCGCAGCACGTTGAATATTCCAGGTACCGGTGGAAAGAGTAAATCGGTACAAATCGAAGTCCGCAAGAAACGCACCTTTGTGAAACGCGATCCGCAAGAGGCTGAACGTCTGGCCGCGGAAGAGCAGGCGCAGCGTGAAGCGGAAGAGCAGGCCCGTCGTGAAGCTGAAGAAGCAGCGAAACGCGAGGCGCAATTAAAAGCTGAACGTGAGGCCGCAGAACAAGCTAAACGTGAAGTCGCTGATAAAGCGAAACGTGAAGCTGCGGAAAAAGACAAAGTGAGCAATCAACATACCGACGAAATGACCAAAACCGCCCAGGCTGAAAAGATCCGCCGTGAGAACGAAGCCGCGGAACTGAAGCGCAAATCGGAAGAAGAAGCACGCCGCAAACTTGAAGAAGAAGCGCGCCGTGTAGCGGAAGAAGCACGCCGTATGGCAGAAGAAAACGAAAAAAATTGGTCTGAAACCTCAGACAGCCCGGAAGATAGCAGCGACTATCACGTCACTACGTCACAGCATGCTCGTCAGGCTGAAGATGATAACGATCGTGAAGTTGAAGGCGGTCGCGGCCGTAGCCGTAGCAGCAAAGCGGCGCGTCCGGCGAAGAAAGGCAACAAACACGCTGAATCTAAAGCTGATCGTGAAGAAGCCCGTGCGGCCGTTCGCGGTGGTAAAGGCGGTAAGCACCGTAAAGGTTCCGCTCTGCAGCAGGGCTTCCAGAAGCCGGCGCAGGCCGTTAACCGTGACGTTATCATCGGCGAAACCATCACCGTTGGTGAACTGGCTAACAAGATGGCGGTGAAAGGTTCTCAGGTCATCAAAGCGATGATGAAACTGGGCGCCATGGCGACCATTAACCAGGTCATCGACCAGGAAACCGCGCAGCTGGTTGCCGAAGAGATGGGCCACAAAGTTATCCTGCGTCGTGAAAACGAACTGGAAGAAGCGGTAATGAGCGACCGTGACACCGGCGCTGCGGCTGAACCGCGCGCACCGGTCGTGACCATCATGGGTCACGTTGACCACGGTAAAACCTCGCTGCTGGACTATATTCGTTCTACTAAGGTTGCCTCCGGCGAAGCGGGTGGTATTACCCAGCACATCGGTGCTTACCACGTAGA
This sequence comes from Klebsiella sp. GL120222-02, assembly GCF_003097195.1. Classification (NCBI taxonomy): domain Bacteria; kingdom Pseudomonadati; phylum Pseudomonadota; class Gammaproteobacteria; order Enterobacterales; family Enterobacteriaceae; genus Klebsiella; species Klebsiella sp. GL120222-02. Next base: position 659,999 of record NZ_QEQO01000003.1, on the reverse strand, counting down.
AACCGACAACGGCATGATCACCTTCCTGGACACCCCGGGCCACGCCGCGTTTACCTCCATGCGTGCTCGTGGTGCGCAGGCGACGGATATCGTGGTTCTGGTGGTGGCGGCAGACGACGGCGTGATGCCGCAGACCATCGAAGCTATCCAGCACGCTAAAGCGGCGCAGGTACCGGTGGTGGTTGCGGTGAACAAAATCGATAAGCCAGAAGCTGATCCGGATCGCGTGAAGAATGAACTGTCCCAGTACGGCATCCTGCCGGAAGAGTGGGGCGGCGAGAGCCAGTTCGTCCACGTTTCCGCGAAAGCCGGTACCGGCATCGACGACCTGCTGGACGCGATTCTGCTGCAGGCTGAAGTTCTTGAACTGAAAGCTGTACGTAACGGTATGGCGAGCGGCGCGGTCATCGAGTCCTTCCTCGATAAAGGTCGTGGCCCGGTGGCTACCGTTCTGGTTCGCGAAGGTACTCTGCATAAGGGCGATATTGTCCTGTGTGGCTTTGAATATGGCCGCGTGCGTGCGATGCGTGACGAACTGGGTCGCGAAGTGCTGGAAGCGGGTCCGTCCATTCCGGTGGAAATCCTCGGTCTGTCCGGTGTGCCGGCTGCGGGTGATGAAGTGACTGTGGTTCGTGACGAGAAAAAAGCGCGTGAAGTGGCACTGTATCGTCAGGGCAAATTCCGTGAAGTTAAGCTCGCGCGTCAGCAGAAATCTAAGCTGGAAAACATGTTCGCTAACATGACCGAAGGCGAAGTTCACGAAGTGAACATCGTGCTGAAAGCGGACGTACAGGGTTCTGTCGAAGCGATTTCCGATTCCTTACTGAAACTGTCTACCGACGAAGTGAAAGTGAAGATCATCGGTTCCGGCGTAGGTGGTATCACCGAAACCGACGCGACCCTGGCAGCAGCATCCAACGCGATTCTGGTTGGCTTCAACGTTCGTGCCGATGCCTCTGCGCGTAAAGTTATCGAAGCGGAAAGCCTGGATCTGCGTTATTACTCCGTCATCTATAACCTGATCGACGAAGTGAAAGCGGCGATGAGCGGCATGCTGTCTCCGGAACTGAAACAGCAGATCATCGGTCTGGCTGAAGTGCGTGATGTGTTCAAATCGCCGAAATTCGGCGCCATCGCGGGCTGTATGGTTACCGAAGGGACGATCAAACGTCACAACCCAATCCGCGTCCTGCGTGACAACGTGGTTATCTATGAAGGCGAGCTGGAATCCCTGCGCCGCTTCAAAGATGACGTTAACGAAGTCCGTAACGGCATGGAATGTGGTATCGGTGTGAAGAACTACAACGACGTTCGCGTTGGCGATATGATCGAAGTGTTCGAAATCATCGAAATCCAGCGTAGCATCGATTAATCATTTGATGGCTAAGCAGCCGGGGAAGCGAAGCGCCACCCGGCAATCATTTTAAAAAGGGGCTTTTGGCCCCTTTTTTGTCTTTATTCTGGAGAACTTATTATGGCGAAAGAATTTGGTCGCCCGCAGCGTGTGGCCCAGGAGATGCAAAAAGAGATTGCCATCATCCTGCAACGTGAAATCAAAGATCCGCGTCTGGGTATGATGACCACCGTTTCCGGTGTGGAAATGTCCCGTGACCTGGCCTATGCCAAGGTGTATGTCACCTTCCTCAACGACAAAGATGAAGCCGCGGTGAAAGCGGGCATCAAAGCGCTGCAGGAAGCTTCTGGTTTTATCCGCTCCCTGCTGGGTAAAGCGATGCGTCTGCGTATCGTGCCGGAACTGACTTTCTTCTACGACAACTCGCTGGTGGAAGGGATGCGTATGTCCAACCTGGTCACCAGCGTGGTGAAACACGACGATGAACGTCGTGTGAACCCGGACGACAGCAAGGAGGACTGATGAGTCGTCCTCGTCGTCGCGGCCGCGACGTGCACGGCGTATTGTTGCTGGACAAGCCTCAGGGTGCTTCCAGCAACGATGTGCTGCAGAAAGTAAAGCGTATTTATAACGCCAACCGCGCTGGCCACACCGGCGCGCTGGATCCGCTGGCGACCGGTATGCTGCCAGTGTGTCTTGGCGAAGCGACCAAGTTTTCCCAGTATCTGCTGGACTCCGATAAGCGTTATCGCGTGATCGCCAAACTGGGCCAGCGCACGGATACCTCCGATGCCGACGGTCAGGTGGTGGAAGAGCGTCCGCTAACCTTTAGCGACGAGCAGCTGGCGGCGGCGCTGGATAGTTTCCGCGGCGAGACGCAGCAGGTACCGTCGATGTACTCGGCGCTGAAGTATCAGGGCAAGAAGCTGTACGAGTATGCTCGTCAGGGCATTGAGGTCCCGCGTGAAGCCCGGCCGATTACGGTCTATGAGCTGCTGTTTATTCGCCATGAAGGCGATGAACTGGAGCTGGAGATCCACTGCTCGAAAGGCACCTACATCCGGACGATTATCGATGATTTAGGTGAAAAGCTCGGCTGCGGCGCGCACGTGATTTTCCTGCGTCGCCTGGCGGTGAGCAAATACCCGGTTGAGCGGATGGTGACCCTCGAGCAGCTGCAGGCGCTGGTCGAACAGGCGGCAGCGCAGGATATTCCTGCCGCGCAGCTGCTTGATCCGCTGCTGATGCCGATGGACAGCCCGGCGTCGGACTATCCGCTGGTGGCGATTCCGGAGACCTCCGCGGTTTACTTTAAAAACGGTAACCCGGTTCGTCAGTCAGGCGCGCCGCTTAACGGGCTGGTGCGGGTGATGGAAAACGAATCCGGCAAGTTTCTCGGCATGGGCGAAATTGACGATGAAGGCCGCGTGGCGCCGCGTCGTCTGGTGGTGGAATACCCGGCGTAAGCGCTTTTCTTGCGATAAAAGCCTGCTACGAGTAGAATATCGCCGCTTAACGTCCGCTAAAGTGTTTTAACATTTTCGGGCGTTGCATCAGGGGTCGCTGAATTAGAGATCGGCACCCTTTCTTTCTTTTAATTTTTGGAGTTCTAAAATGTCTCTAAGCGTTGAAGCTAAAGCAAAAATCGTTTCTGAGTTTGGTCGTGGCGAAAACGACAGCGGTTCTACCGAAGTTCAGGTTGCACTGCTGACTGCACAGATCAACCACCTGCAGGGCCACTTTGCAGAGCACAAAAAAGATCACCACAGCCGTCGTGGTCTGCTGCGCATGGTTTCTCAGCGTCGTAAACTGCTCGACTACCTGAAACGTAAAGATGTTGCACGTTACGCTGCGCTGATCGAGCGTCTGGGTCTGCGTCGCTAATTCTGCGAGTTTCAGAAAAAGGGGCCTGACGGCCCCTTTTTTCGACCGGGCGGCAGCAATTCATTCAAAACTCATGTATTGTTGCTAGTAATGATCTTCATGCAGAGGTTCGCGCGGCTAATGAGAGGCTTCATCCGCAGGGGCGGGTAAAGGTTGTCATTAGTCGCGAGGATGCAGAGGATCGGGTCAATAGACGCTATGTCTTTGATATGGCGTGATTTATAGATAAAAAGGATAGAATTTTGCTTAATCCGATCGTTCGTAAATTCCAGTACGGCCAGCATACCGTAACCCTGGAAACCGGCATGATGGCGCGCCAGGCAACGGCCGCTGTGATGGTTAGCATGGATGACACCGCGGTATTCGTGACCGTTGTGGGTCAGAAAAAAGCGAAGCCAGGCCAGGACTTTTTCCCGCTGACTGTTAACTACCAGGAGCGTACTTACGCTGCCGGTAAAATCCCGGGTGGTTTCTTCCGTCGTGAAGGCCGTCCAAGCGAAGGCGAAACCCTGATCGCGCGTCTGATTGACCGCCCGGTTCGCCCGCTGTTCCCGGAAGGCTTCGTTAACGAAGTTCAGGTTATCGCCACCGTCGTTTCCGTTAACCCGCAGGTTAACCCGGATATCGTCGCGATGATCGGCGCTTCCGCTGCGCTGTCCCTGTCTGGTATTCCGTTCAATGGCCCAATCGGCGCCGCGCGCGTGGGTTACATCAACGACCAGTACGTACTGAACCCAACCCAGGAAGAACTGAAGTCCAGCAAACTGGATCTGGTGGTTGCCGGTACTGAAGCGGCCGTGCTGATGGTTGAATCCGAGGCTGAACTGCTGAGTGAAGACCAGATGCTGGGCGCGGTGGTCTTCGGCCACGAGCAGCAGCAGATTGTTATTCAGAACATCAACGACCTGGTGAAAGAAGCCGGTAAACCGCGTTGGGACTGGCAGCCGGAAGCTGTCAACGAAGCGCTGAACGCGCGCGTGGCTGCGCTGGCTGAATCCCGCCTGAGCGATGCTTACCGTATCACCGACAAACAAGAGCGTTACGCTCAGGTTGACGTGATCAAATCTGAAACCATCGCCACGCTGGTAGCAGAAGATGAAACCCTGGACGCTAACGAGCTGGGTGAAATCCTGCACGCCATCGAGAAAAACGTGGTTCGTAGCCGCGTACTGGCAGGCGAGCCGCGTATCGATGGCCGCGAAAAAGACATGATCCGTGGTCTGGACGTTCGTACCGGCGTACTGCCGCGTACTCACGGTTCCGCACTGTTCACCCGTGGCGAAACGCAGGCGCTGGTTACCGCGACTCTGGGTACCGCACGCGACGCGCAGAACATCGACGAACTGATGGGCGAGCGCACCGACTCCTTCCTGTTCCACTACAACTTCCCTCCGTACTCCGTAGGCGAAACTGGCATGGTGGGTTCTCCGAAGCGTCGTGAAATCGGTCACGGTCGTCTGGCTAAGCGCGGCGTACTGGCCGTGATGCCGACTATCGACGAATTTCCGTACACCGTTCGCGTGGTGTCTGAAATCACCGAATCCAACGGTTCTTCTTCCATGGCCTCCGTCTGTGGCGCCTCTCTGGCGCTGATGGATGCGGGTGTGCCGGTGAAAGCCGCCGTTGCGGGTATCGCAATGGGTCTGGTGAAAGAAGGCGACAACTTCGTCGTTCTGTCTGACATCCTGGGTGACGAAGACCACCTTGGCGATATGGACTTCAAAGTTGCGGGTTCCCGCGACGGTATCTCTGCGCTGCAGATGGATATCAAAATTGAAGGTATCACCAAAGAAATCATGCAGGTTGCTCTGAACCAGGCTAAAGGTGCGCGTCTGCACATCCTGGGCGTGATGGAGCAGGCGATTAACGCGCCGCGCGGCGATATCTCTGAATTCGCACCGCGTATCCACACCATCAAGATCAACCCGGACAAGATCAAAGACGTTATCGGTAAAGGCGGTTCTGTTATCCGTGCCCTGACCGAAGAAACCGGCACCACCATCGAAATCGAAGATGACGGTACCGTGAAGATCGCAGCGACCGACGGCGATAAAGCACAGCATGCTATCCGTCGTATCGAAGAGATCACCGCTGAGATCGAAGTTGGCCGCATCTACAATGGTAAAGTGACCCGTATCGTTGACTTTGGCGCGTTCGTTGCCATCGGCGGCGGTAAAGAAGGTCTGGTTCACATCTCGCAGATCGCTGATAAGCGCGTTGAGAAAGTGACTGACTACCTGCAGATGGGTCAGGAAGTGCCGGTTAAGGTTCTGGAAGTTGACCGCCAGGGCCGTGTTCGTCTGAGCATCAAAGAAGCAACTGAACAGACTCCGTCTGCCGCAGCGCCGGAAGCTCCGGTCGCCGAGCAGGGCGAGTAAGGTTGCCGTTAGCCCTCCGCTTTTGCGGAGGGCGTTTTACGGGCAGGACGCCTCGTTTGCAGCCGGGGAACAGGACGTTCATCCAATCGTTGTCTTCGGGAGTGGGAAATGAAGCCTTTTTTGCGCTGGTGTTTCGTGGCGACAGCTCTCACGCTGGCAGGATGCAGTAGCACCGCCTGGCGTAAGGACGCCGTCCTCGCAGTACCATTGCAACCGACTTTACAGCAAGAAGTGATTCTGGCACGCATGGAACAAATTCTTGCCAGTCGGGCTTTATCCGATGACGAACGCGCACAGCTTTTATATGAGCGCGGAGTGTTGTATGATAGTCTCGGTCTGAGGGCATTAGCGCGAAATGATTTTTCACAAGCGCTGGCAATCCGACCCGATATGCCTGAAGTATTCAATTACTTAGGCATTTACTTAACGCAGGCAGGCAATTTTGATGCTGCCTATGAAGCGTTTGATTCTGTACTTGAGCTTGATCCAACTTACAACTACGCGCACTTGAACCGCGGTATCGCCCTGTATTACGGCGGCCGGGCTAAGTTAGCGCAAGATGATCTGCTGGCGTTTTATCAAGACGATCCCAATGATCCTTTCCGTAGCCTGTGGCTTTATATCGCCGAGCGTAAACTCGACGAGAAGCGGGCGCTTGAAGCACTCAGAGAGCGCTTAAACAAGTCGGACAAAGAGCAATGGGGATGGAACATTGTCGAGTTCTACCTTGGCGACATTAGCGAAAAAGAGCTGATGACTCGTCTGAAGGCAGACGCAACGGATAACACCTCGCTCGCTGAGCATCTCAGTGAAACCAACTTCTATTTAGGTAAGTACTACCTAAGTCTGGGGGACAAGGACAGCGCTACGGCACTGTTCAAACTGGCGGTCGCTAACAACGTACATAACTACGTTGAGCACCGATACGCATTGTTGGAATTATCGCTCTTGGGCCAGGAGCAAGATGACCTGGCAGAATCGGACCAGCAATAGCTGACGAACACATCAGCCCATAGTTTTTTGCTTGCCATCACCTTTGCGGGTGAGGGCGTTGTTGTTCGTTAATACACCTACTTTGAGCCGGTTCACACTTTTCAATGAAAATTACCGTAAATTTTCACGATGAGTTATGTAGACTGGCCGCCATTAATTTTGAGGCACACGTACTACATGGCTGAATTCGAAACCACTTTTGCAGATCTGGGCCTGAAGGCTCCCATCCTTGAAGCGCTTAACGATCTGGGTTACGAAAAACCATCTCCGATCCAGGCTGAGTGCATTCCGCATCTGCTGGACGGCCGCGATGTTCTGGGTATGGCCCAGACCGGTAGCGGTAAAACCGCAGCGTTCTCTTTACCGCTGCTGAACAACATTGATCCTGAGCTGAGAGCACCACAGATTCTGGTGCTGGCGCCGACCCGCGAACTGGCGGTACAGGTTGCTGAAGCAATGACGGAATTCTCTAAACATATGCGCGGCGTAAACGTGGTTGCCCTGTACGGCGGCCAGCGTTATGACGTGCAGCTGCGCGCCCTGCGTCAGGGTCCGCAGATCGTTGTCGGTACCCCGGGTCGTCTGCTGGACCACCTGAAGCGCGGCACGCTGGATCTCTCTAAACTGAGCGGTCTGGTACTGGACGAAGCCGATGAAATGCTGCGCATGGGCTTTATCGAAGACGTAGAAACCATTATGGCGCAGATCCCGGAAGGTCATCAGACCGCGCTGTTCTCTGCCACCATGCCGGAAGCGATTCGTCGCATTACCCGCCGCTTCATGAAAGAGCCGCAGGAAGTGCGCATTCAGTCCAGCGTCACCACGCGCCCGGACATCAGCCAGAGCTACTGGACGGCCTACGGCATGCGTAAAAACGAAGCGCTGGTGCGCTTCCTGGAAGCGGAAGACTTTGATGCGGCGATTATCTTCGTGCGTACCAAAAACGCGACCCTGGAAGTGGCTGAAGCGCTGGAGCGTAGCGGCTATAACAGCGCCGCGCTGAACGGCGATATGAACCAGGCGCTGCGTGAGCAGACGCTGGAGCGTCTGAAAGACGGTCGTCTGGACATTCTGATCGCTACCGACGTTGCGGCCCGTGGTCTGGACGTTGAGCGTATCAGCCTGGTTGTTAACTATGACATCCCGATGGATTCCGAGTCTTACGTTCACCGTATCGGCCGTACCGGTCGTGCGGGTCGTGCTGGCCGCGCACTGCTGTTCGTTGAGAACCGCGAGCGTCGCCTGCTGCGTAACATCGAACGTACGATGAAACTGACGATCCCTGAAGTAGAACTGCCAAACGCAGAACTGCTGGGCAAACGTCGCCTGGAAAAATTCGCGGCTAAAGTTCAGCAGCAGCTGGAAAGCAGCGATCTGGACCAGTACCGTGCGCTGCTGGCGAAAATCCAGCCGACGGCGGAAGGCGAAGAGCTGGACGTGGAAACGCTGGCCGCCGCGCTGCTGAAAATGGCCCAGGGCGAACGTTCTCTGATCGTCCCGCCGGATGCGCCGATGCGTCCTAAGCGTGAGTTCCGCGATCGTGATGACCGTTTCGAGCGTCGTGGCGACCGTAATGACCGCGGCCCGCGTGGCGATCGTGAAGATCGTCCGAAGCGTGAGCGTCGTGATGTTGGCGAGATGGAACTGTACCGCATTGAAGTAGGCCGTGATGACGGCGTTGAAGTTCGTCATATCGTTGGCGCGATCGCTAACGAAGGCGATATCAGCAGCCGTTACATCGGTAACATCAAGCTGTTCGGTTCTCACTCCACCATCGAACTGCCGAAAGGTATGCCGGGCGAAGTACTGCAGCACTTTACTCGCACCCGCATCCTGAACAAACCGATGAACATGCAGCTGATGGGCGATGCGCAGCCGCGCACTGAACGTCGTGGCGGCGGTGAACGTCGTGAAGGCGGTCGTGGTTTCGGCGGTGAGCGTCGTGAAGGCGGCCGTAGCTTCGGTGGCGAACGTCGTGAAGGCGGTCGTGGTGATGGTCGTCGTTTCAGCGGCGAACGTCGTGAAGGCCGTGCGCCGCGTCGTGACGATGCAGCTGCGCCGCGCCGTGATGACTCCGCTGGTCGTCGTCGTTTCGGTGGCGATGCGTAATTAGCGCAACACGCTAGCGTAAAGTAAATAATACAGCCCCGATCGCCATGATTGGGGCTTTTTTTATTTCTTTTGTACTCGTGTACTGGTACAGTGCGTCGCACCCATTGTGGGAAAGTTTTTTTAACTGGAGATTTCGGTAAATGGCGACACTAACCACTACGACCACCCGACCGTCCCTGTTTGGCGGCGTGGTGATTATCGGCGGCACGATTATTGGCGCGGGCATGTTCTCGCTGCCGGTGGTGATGTCCGGCGCGTGGTTCTTCTGGTCGCTGGCGGCGCTGGTTTTTACCTGGTTCTGCATGCTGCACTCCGGACTGATGATCCTGGAAGCCAACCTCAACTACCGGATTGGCTCCAGTTTCGACACCATCACCAAAGACCTGCTCGGCAAGGGCTGGAACCTGGTGAACGGCGTGTCGATCGCCTTTGTGCTGTATATCCTGACCTACGCCTATATTTCGGCGAGCGGTTCTATCCTGCACCATACCTTCAGTGAAATGTCGCTGAACGTACCGGCGCGCGCGGCGGGCTTCGGCTTTGCGCTGCTGGTGGCGTTTATTGTCTGGATGAGCACCAAAGCGGTGAGCCGCATGACGGCTATCGTGCTCGGCGCCAAGGTCATCACCTTCTTCCTGACCTTCGGCAGCCTGCTGGGACACGTCGAACCGACGACGCTGTTTAACGTCGCGGAGAAGAATGCCTCCTATGCGCCCTACCTGCTGATGACGCTGCCGTTCTGCCTGGCCTCGTTTGGCTATCACGGTAACGTGCCGAGCCTGATGAAATATTATGGTAAGGATCCACGCACCATTACCCGCTGTCTGATTTACGGTACGCTGCTGGCGCTGGGTCTGTACGTGGTCTGGCTGCTGGTGACGATGGGCAATATCCCGCGTCCGCAGTTTATCGATATTGCGCAGAAGGGCGGTAACATTGATGTACTGGTACAGGCCCTGAGCGGCGTACTGAATAACCGCGGCCTGGATCTGCTGCTGGTAGTGTTCTCCAACTTTGCCGTCGCGAGTTCGTTCCTCGGCGTGACGCTGGGTCTGTTCGACTATCTGGCGGATCTGTTTGGCTTTGACGATAGCGCGATGGGGCGCTTTAAAACCGCGCTGTTGACCTTTATCCCGCCGATGATTGGCGGGCTGGTGAAACCAGATGGTTTCCTTTACGCCATCGGCTATGCCGGCCTGGCGGCGACGGTATGGGCGGCCATTGTGCCGGCGCTGCTGGCCCGCGCTTCGCGTAAACGCTTCGGCAGCCCACAGTTCCGCGTGTGGGGCGGAAAAGCGATGATTGTGCTGATCCTGCTCTTTGGTCTCGGCAACGCGGTGGTGCACTTCCTGTCGAGCTTTAATCTGCTGCCGGTTTATCAGTAAGGTTAATACCCGGTGGCATAACATCCACCGGGCTGACGTTTGTGTTATCCCAACAGCTCCTCTTTCACCTGCATCGCCAAATCAAACGAATGCAGGCGAGCCTGATGGTCGAAGATCTGGCCGTTGACCATGATTTCATCCGCCTCGGTTTCGCGCAGAATGGACTCTAAGCCGTGGCGGACTTTCGTTTTATCGCCGACCAGCGACATGCTTAACGCCTGCTGCACGCCATACTGCTCGGACGCTGACCACAGCTGATGCATATTTTCCACCGGCGGCGGCAGCTGTCCGGTTTCGCCGCGCCGCAGCTTAACGAACGCCTGCTGCATAGAGGTAAAGAGGAACTCCGCATCGCGGTTGCTGTCGGCGGCGATAATATTGATACACACCATCGCGTACGGTTTTTCCAGCCGCGCCGAAGGTTTGAAATTGCTGCGATACAGATGCAGCGCCTGGAACAGCATATCCGGCGCGAAATGCGAGGCGAAAGCAAACGGCAGGCCGAGCTGCGCCGCCAGCTGGGCGCTGTACAGGCTTGAGCCCAGCAGCCACACCGGAATTCGTTCGCCATAGCCGGGAACCGGACGCACGTGCGGGTTCGGATCGCGGGCGTCAAACCAGTCCACCAGTTCCGCCACGTCGCGCGGGAAGTTATCGACATCGCCGCTCATATGGCGGCGCAGGGCGCGCATGGTCGGCTGATCGCTGCCTGGCGCGCGGCCAAGGCCGAGATCGATACGCCCGGGATAAAGGGTATTCAGGGTGCCGAACTGCTCGGCGATCACCAGCGGTGAGTGGTTGGGCAGCATCACCCCGCCGGAACCGAGATGCAGAGTGGTGGTATTGGCGGCGAGATAGCCTATCAGCACTGAGGTCGCCGCGCTGGCAATGCCGACCATATTATGGTGCTCCGCCAGCCAGTAGCGGTGATAGCCGCGCGATTCGGCCAGCCTGGCGAGATCCAGAGAGTGGGTAAAGGCTTCTTTGGCAGAAGAGCCTTGCGGGATCGGCGCCAGGTCGAGCACCGAGAACGAAACAGATTTGTCAGTCATAAAGGCTCACTTTGCTACAGCATCGTCATCAGATTGAAGGTCTTCTTCCAGCCTGGCGCATCCTGGACGCGCCAGCCAGAAAAGCTGCATCTTTAATAATGCATTAAAATCTGAGCACTGTTGTTAACAAAGTGAGCGGTTTATCAGGCTTGCAGCACCAGACCGGGCAGCCGTTTCCAGTAGCCGTTGCAATCACTATTGCTGGTAAGATCCAGTGGCGCAGCACCGTTTTCGTTGGCGCGGAAGGCCTCGAGCATAGCGAAGGTTTCGTTGCCCATCGGCGACAGGCGCACCATATCCACCAGGCCGTGCATCGAGGTTAACTCGTTGCCAAGGTTATAGACGTAGCCGCTCATCGTCTGGATACCGTTGAGCACGAACACCTGCTGGTTCTCCTGCGACAGCATGCTGCGTCCGGTCGGGTACTTGATGCAGCAGGTTTCGCATTCGTCCTTTGGCCGGTCTTCCGAGCGGGCGGTAAAGCAGCGCGCGGAATAGGCCAGCGGCAGATGGCCGTAGCTCAGCACTTCCACTTCAAACTGGTTGCGAATACCCAGCTCTTCGCACTGGGTCAGTAAATTTGCCAGCCAGTCGCGGGAAAGCTCTACCGGCATGCACCAACGCATCATGCCTTGTTTCAGCAGCAGGCGCAGAGTGACGGCGTTATAGCAGTTCAGCGCATGCCCGGCGACGAACGGCAGCTTGCGTTCGGCGCAGAGGTTCACCACGCCAAGGTCGCTGGCCTCAATCAGGAACTCGCCGTTAGCGACATAGCGCTTCAGTTCGCCCAGTTCGGAGGAGGCCTGCACCAGCGCGAGGGTAGACAGCACCACCTGTTTGCCGCTACCGGCCAGCGCTTTTGCCATCTCGATCCAGTCGCCAACTTTGGTGGCGCGGCGTTTGCTGCACACGGCTTCGCCGAGATAAATGGTGTCGGCGCTGCTGTTTGCCGCCTGCTGGTAAAAATCTTCCAGCGTCTCTTTTGGCCAGTAGTACAGCACCGGCCCTAATGAATATTTCATGTTTCTCACTGCCATTTACGGTGATAGGCGCCAAGGGTGGTTTGCGTCCCTTCGGACATCGAACCAAGGGTTTCCATCCAGGCGGATTGCGGCACAAAATTCTGCGGATCGGCTTTGCAGCGGTCGATCGCCTGGCGCCAGACTTTCGCCACCTGGGTGACGTACGCCGGGCTGCGCTGACGGCCTTCGATTTTCACCGAGGCGATATTGGCGGCCATCAATTCCGGCAACAGCTCCAGGGTGTTGAGGCTGGTGGGTTCTTCCAGCGCGTGATAGCGCTCGCCATCGACCAGATAGCGGCCTTTGCACAGCGTCGGATAGCCGGCGTTTTCGCCATCCTGATAGCGGTCGATCAGCACCTCATTAAGGCGAGATTCCAGCCCCTGCGGCGTTTGCTGCCAACGTACGAAGCGGGCAGGTGAACAGGCGCCGACGGTATTCGGCGATTCGCCGGTCAGGTAGGAAGAGAGATAGCAGCGGCCTTCCGCCATGATGCACAGGCTACCGAAGGCGAAGACTTCCAGCGGCACCGGCGTGGCACGGGCCAACTGCTTCACCTGGTGAATAGATAACACTCGTGGTAGTACGACGCGTGCCACGTCAAAGTTGCGATGATAGAAGCGAATGGCCTCTTCATTGGTGGCGGAAGCCTGCACCGAAACGTGACGCTCAATGTGTGGATAACGCTCCGCGGCATACTCCAGCATGGCGATATCGGCCAGGATCAGCGCATCGGCGCCCAGCTGGGCGGCCATGTCCACCGCGCGCTGCCAGCGGGCGTAGCCGTCGGGATGGGCGAAGGTGTTGATCGCAATATGTAGCTTACGACGGTGCTGATGCACAAAGCTGACGGCTTCCTGCAGTTTCTTTTCGGTGAAATTAAGGCCGGCAAAGTGGCGGGCGTTGGTGTCATCTTTCAGCCCGATATAGACGGCATCGGCGCCGTTTTCGATGGCCGCCTTAAGCGCCGGAAGGTTACCGGCTGGGCAGAGCAGCTCCATAATTTTTCCTGAAAAATGCGGCCCGTCAGGGACGCTGAATGGTTAACGAGCAGGGATTTTAGTTAACCTTCTGGTGACAATTTTTGATTTGAGGCAGTTAAAAGTGTATTGGTGGCGCCAATAACTGGCGGCCGTCATCGCGTTTTTGTTGATTTACGCCGCTATGTTGTTTATGTGATATGGCACAATAGCGGAACAATTGCATTCATGGAGTAAAGCTTGTGTTGGATAAACTGCGTTCCCGGCTGGTCCACTTTGGCCCGTCTTTACTGAGCGTGCCGGTTAAGCTGGCGCCTTTTGCCCTCAAGCGCCAGGTGCTGGAGCAGGTGCTAAGCTGGCAGTTCCGTCAGGCGCTGGCAGAGGGAGAACTGGAGTTTCTCGAGGGGCGCTGGTTAAGTATTCATGTGCGTGACATCGGTCTGCTGTGGTATACCTCGGTAGTCGATGGTCGCCTGGTGGTCAGCCAGCAGGCCGACGCCGACGTCAGCTTCAGCGCCGACGCCAGCGATCTGTTAATGATTGCCGCGCGCAAGCAGGATCCGGATACGCTATTCTTCCAGCGTCGTCTGGTGATTGAAGGCGATACGGAGCTGGGGCTGTACGTAAAAAATTTGATGGACGCCATTGAGCTCGAGCAGATGCCAAAAGCGCTGCGCGTGATGTTGCTGCAACTGGCGGATTTTGTCGAAGCTGGACTGAAGAGCCCGCAGAAACCTGAACAGACATCGGTAGGTGAGGCATGCTGATTCGAGTGGAGATTGGGATTGATGCACCGGGAATCGACGCGCTGCTGCGTCGTACCTTCGGCCGCGATGCCGAAGCGCAGCTGGTGCACGATCTGCGTGAAGATGGACTGATCACGCTGGGGGTGGTGGCAACGGATGATGAAGGCCAGGTGATCGGCTACGTTGCCTTCAGCCCGGTTGCAGTGGAAGGTGAAGAGCTGCAGTGGGTCGGTCTGGCGCCGTTGGCGGTGGATGAACACTATCGTGGACAGGGCATTGGCCGGCAACTGGTCTATGAAGGGCTGGATTCGCTGAATGAGTTCGGCTATGCCGCGGTGGTGACGCTGGGCGACCCGGATTTATACCGTCGCTTCGGTTTTGAGCCGGCCGCGCGCTTCGATCTCCGCTGCCGCTGGCCGGACAGCGCGGAGGCGTTCCAGGTTCACCGTCTGGCGGATGACGCTCTCGAAGGCGTCCACGGCCAGGTAGAATACAGCGACCATTTTAATCATCTTTGAGCCTCTCCAGCAGGGTATCGAAGGCATCCTCTCCGGCAACGAGGCGCTCTTTTTCGCGCTTCGTTAGCTGCTTAACGCGATATTCCAGTCGCAATGCAAGTGAGTGTTCACCAACCTCGTGGCTAAAGGCCAGCAGCAGGTCGCCTTTACCGCGCAACGCCTTCGCGCCTTTTCCCGCCTGATGCTGGCGAAAGCGGCGCGGCACATCGGTGGTGATGCCGGTATAAAGGCGATTATCCGCGGTTCGAATGAGATACAGAAACCAGCACACGGTCATAAAGTCACTATGGTAAGGTGTGTGCACCATAGCATAATGGAGAAGAAAGATGGAAACCCTTGCTGCCATTGGTCACTGGCTGAGTAAGCAGCACGTCGTCACCTGGTGCGTCTCCCGCGACGACGAGCTGTGGTGTGCGAATGCCTTTTACGTCTATGACCCGGATACCGTGGCCTTTTATCTGCTCAGCGATGAGCACACCCGCCACGGTCAGATGACCGGCGAACGGGCGAAAGTGGCCGGTACGGTTAATGGCCAGCCAAAAACCGTAGCCCTGATCCGCGGCGTGCAGTTCAAAGGCGAGATCCGTCGTCTGAGCGGTGACGAAGAGGCGCGGATGCGCCAGCGCTACGTCAAGCGCTTTCCGGTGGCCCGCATGCTGTCGGCGCCGGTATGGGAGATTCGTCCGGACGAAATCAAGTTTACCGATAACACGCTGGGCTTCGGGAAAAAGTTACACTGGCGGCGTGATGCCGGCGCCGAGCAGGCGTAGCGCTTCACGATTGAAGGCCGGCAGATCGTCCGGCGTTCTGCTGGTGACCAGCTGTTCGTTATCGACCACCACCTCCTGGTCGTAAAACTCGCCCCCAGCGTTTTTCACATCCACCACGATAGGCTTCACCGCCGTGAGCTTACGCCCGCGGATCACATCGGCGCTGATCAGCAGCTGCGGGCCGTGGCAGATGGCGAAGACCGGCTTCCCGCCGTTGACGAAATCGCGGGTAAAGGTGACGAAGCGTTCATCCCCGCGCAACTGATCAGGGGAATAGCCCCCGGGCAGCAGCAAGGCATCAAATTCGCCCGGTGTGACGTCATCAATGGCTCTGTCGATGGCCACCTCCGCTTCTCCCTGTTTACCCTTCACCGTCTTGCCAGCCTGCTTTTCGATCGTGACGACCTGATGCCCGGCGAGCTTGAACGCGTCGGCGGGAGAGGTAAATTCAGAATCTTCAAAGTCGTCGGTAATGAGCACGGCTATCTTTTTACTCATGCTTCCTCCGCTATCTGGATGGTCAATGAGGTAATTCCATGATGATGGTGGATACTTACCTTGTAAGGTATTAAGCCTGGAACATGAGCCCGAAAGTGCAAGGCGGAGAATTCTGTAAAGGAGAATCAATGAGTCAGGTATTATTAACCGGTGCGACCGGGTTAGTTGGCGGTCACTTACTCCGGCTGCTGCAGAATGAGCCGAGCATCAGCTCCATCGCCGCCCCGACGCGTCGCCCGCTGGCGCCAGCGGAAGGTGTCTTTAATCCTCACGATCCCCAGCTGACCGATGCCCTGGCGCAGGTGGTCGACCCGGTCGATATCGTCTTCTGTTGCCTGGGGACGACGCGTCGGGAAGCGGGAAGCAAAGAGGCCTTTGTCCATGCTGACTACACGCTGGTGGTTGATACCGCGCTGACCGGCAAACGACTTGGTGCGCAACATATGCTGGTGGTTAGCGCGATGGGCGCCAATGCCCACTCGCCGTTTTTCTACAATCGGGTGAAGGGGGAAATGGAGGCGGCGTTGATTGAACAGGCCTGGCCGCGGCTGACCATCGCCCGGCCGTCGATGCTGTCAGGCGAGCGGGAAAAAAAACGGGCCAATGAGACTTTCCTCGAACCGCTGTTCCGGCTGCTGCCAGGAAACTGGAAAGCGATTCCGGCCCGTGACGTGGCGATTGCCCTGCTGGCGGAGGCGCTGTCGCCCTCCCAGGAAGGCGTGCAAATTCTGACGTCATCCCAGCTGCGGGAGCGCGCCGCGCAGCAGGCTGAATAGCGTTTTGCAAACGCAAATATCCGGCGTACTATTCACGGCTTCAATTCATATCCACATTTCTTGCTGGGGAATGCTATGACTGGTCAGTCTTCATCTCAGGCGGCGTCACCGTTTCAATGGTGGAAACCCGCGCTTTTCTTTCTCGTCGTGATTGTCGGCCTGTGGTTCGTCAAATGGCAGCCCTATTACGGGAAAGCCTTCACCGCCGCGGAAACCCACAGTATCGGTAAATCCATTCTCGCCCAGGCCGACGCCAATCCGCTGAAAGCCGCGTGGGACTATGCGATGGTTTACTTCCTCGCCGTCTGGAAAGCGGCAGTGCTCGGCGTGCTGCTCGGGTCGCTGATTCAGGTGCTCATCCCGCGCGATTGGCTGCTGCGCACCCTGGGACAATCGCGTTTTCAGGGCACGCTGCTGGGGGCGATTTTTTCACTGCCTGGCATGATGTGCACCTGCTGCGCCGCGCCGGTCGCGGCTGGCATGCGTAAACAACAGGT
This sequence comes from Klebsiella sp. GL120222-02, assembly GCF_003097195.1. Taxonomy (NCBI): domain Bacteria; kingdom Pseudomonadati; phylum Pseudomonadota; class Gammaproteobacteria; order Enterobacterales; family Enterobacteriaceae; genus Klebsiella; species Klebsiella sp. GL120222-02. Next base: position 643,034 of record NZ_QEQO01000003.1, on the reverse strand, counting down.
GTCGATGGGCGGGGCGCTGGCGTTCTGGATGGGTAACCCGCTGCTCAACCCGGCGACACTGGTGTTTATGGGCTTTGTCCTGGGCTGGCAGTTTGCGCTGGTTCGCCTGGTCGCTGGCCTGGCGACGGTGCTGATTGTTGCGACCCTGGTGCAGAAATGGGTGAAAGAGGCGGCGACGCAGCCGGTAGCGGTGCCTGCTGCACCATCTGAAGCGGCCAGAGACAGCTTCTTTAGCCGCTGGCTGCGGGCGCTGTGGACCCTGTTCTGGAACACGATCCCGGTTTATATCCTCGCGGTACTGGCGCTGGGAGCGGCGCGGGTCTGGCTGTTCCCGCACGCCGATGGCGCGGTGGATAACACGTTGTTCTGGGTCATCGCGATGGCGATCGCCGGCTGCCTGTTTGTGATCCCTACCGCGGCGGAAATTCCGATTGTGCAGACGATGATGCTGGCTGGCATGGGGACGGCGCCAGCCCTGGCGCTGCTCATCACTCTGCCGGCGGTGAGCGTGCCGTCGCTGATTATGCTGCGCAAAGCCTTCCCGGCCAAAGCGCTGTGGCTGACGGGCGGACTGGTGGCGCTTTGCGGGGCGATTGTCGGTGCGCTGGCGCTGGTGTAGTTTGCCGTAAACGTATGGATAGCCGGATTGGCTGGCGGGCGGCTACGCCTTACCCGGCACCCAACGCATAGGGGACGGTAGCCCGGCTAAGCGCAGCGCCAGCCGGGAGACTGCAGGTTTATTTGATGTAGGTAAAGGCGGTAGTCACCCGGGACACGCCGCTCACCCGGCTGGCAATATCCGCGGCAGCCCGGCCTTCGCGCTCGGTCACCAGCCCCATCAGGAAGACTTCGCTGTTTTCCGTGGTCACCTTCACGTTCGAGGATTTGACCTGATCGGTGCTCAGCAGCTGCGAACGCACCTTGGTGGTAATCCAGGTATCAGACGAGGCGGTCCCTAAACCAATCGGCTGGCCCTGGCGCACTTCATTAAACACTTCCGTGGTCCCTTCCACGCCCATGGCGATTTGCTTGGCGCGGGCGGAGAGGTCCGGCGTCGGCGACTGGCCGGTCAGCAGGACTTTGCCCTGATAAGCCGTGACGTTGATGCGGGCCTGTTTCTTAATCTGTTCATCTTTCGACAAGGCGCTATTGACGCGCAGTTCCAGGGTGCTGTCATCGACCTGGGTTCCCACCGTACGCGGGTCCGTTGCGGCTTTAGTGCCGACAGCTGCCGTTCCGACTACCGCGGCGGCAACGCAGCCCTGCAGCAATAGTGCAGAAAGCAGGATGGCGAGGGGCGAGAGAGCCTTCATGTGTTCTCCTTAATCGTCCTGGTGTGGAAAAAGGGTGTTATCTATCAAATCGCACAGACAGTTGACGGTTAGCATATGCATCTCCTGAATACGCGCGCTGCGATGCGAGGGGATGCGGATTTCGACATCCTGCTGACCTAAGAGGCCAGCCAGCTCACCGCCGTCATAGCCGGTTAACGCGACGATAGTCATGTCGCGAGTCACGGCGGCTTCCACCGCTTTGACGATATCCCGGCTGTTACCGCGCGTAGAGATCGCCAGCAGCACATCGCCGGCGTGTCCCAGAGCGCGCACCTGCTTGGCGTAGATCTCGTCATGCAGGCGATCGTTGGCGATGGCGGTTAAGACCACATTATCGGTATTAAGTGCAATGGCGGGTAAACCAGGGCGTTCCGTTTCAAAACGATTAATCATGCTGGCAGCAAAATGCTGTGCGTTGGCGGCGGAGGTGCCATTACCACAACAGAGGATTTTGTTGCCGTTGAGCAGGGACTGCACGAGCGTCAACGCCGCCCGGGAGATGGCGTCCGGGAGTGCTTCCGCTGCGGCAATTTGGGTTTGAATGCTTTCGGTAAAGCAGGCTTTGATTCTGTCGAGCACGGGATCCCTTACTTCTGGTATTACGCTATTCGCCAAAGGCGTTTTTTAGCCATTGGATGTCGTTTCCGGTGAAGGCTACCACATCGAAACGGCAATCCACAGTCTCAAAGCTCCCATTCTGTCGGCAGAGCCACAAACGGGCGGCTTTAAGCAGTCGTTGTTGTTTTTGCGGGGTGACGCTGGCCGCCGCGTCACCGTACCGGGCGCTACGGCGGTAGCGCACCTCGACAAAAACGGTGACGGCGCCGTCGCGCATGATGAGGTCAATTTCGCCGCCACGCTCGCGGGCATTGGCGGCGATAAAACGCAGGCCCTGGCCTTCCAGCCAGCGGCGAGCCAGGTTTTCCCAGGCATCGCCAGTCTGTTTGCTTAGCTGGCCGGAACGATTTTTCCCTGCTGGTACTTGAGCCATGACAGTTTCCTGTTAATCACGCAGTCCTGGGTGGCCGTCAGATCGCCGGTATTGCCGTTCAGCTCGAAGCCCGGCGTTTGGCGCATTTGCGTGAAGTGGTTCGCCAGTGACCAGGCGTCAGCTCCCATGGCATACAGGCGCGCCAGCGAGTAGTCATTACGTACAGCGGACAGCGCCTGCTGCATCAGCGCCGGGTTGCTGCCGGCCAGCATCGGGATCTCACTATACTGCAGCCCTTCCATCTCCAGACGGAAATCCGGCCCTGCGGTGCCCTGGGCGCTGCGCGAGCTGGCGTACAGGGTGACATTGTTTTGACTGCCGTTGCGCATGGCGATCATGGGTTTGATATAGGCAATCTGTTCCGGGGTGGCGAGGATATAGGCGGCGTCCACGCTGCCGCCGCTGCTCACCGGCATCTCATCCGCACTGCCGAGGGAACTGTTCTGGGCCGAAGGCAGGGTGGAGACCGGGGTGCCGGTCAGCGCAATGCCCCCTCCGCCGTTGACGCCGGCGCGCAGCTCGGCCGTGGATCCAAAACGCTGCTGCAGGACGCTGGCGCCGCCCAGCTTCAGCCATTCGTCGGCAAACGCGCTAACCACGCGATCGCCCAGCGCACCGCGCGGAACCAACAGCAGTGGCGTCTGCTTGCCCTGTTGGTGGATATGTCGGGCCGCGTCACGCGCTTCGTCTTCCGGGGAAAGCGCGAAATAGCAGAGGTTAGCGCGGCTTTCGACTTTCTCCGGCTGGTTGAGGGCCAGTACATTGAGTGGCGTGTTGCTCTTAATCACATCATCTACGTTCTCTTTCAGCAGCGGCCCGACGACTAAAGTGGCGCCATCCTGCTGAGCCTGGGCAAGCAACTGACTGATGGGCTGGCTGGTGGTGTCGTAAATTTTCAGTTCCGCAGAGGGGTTGGCGGCGCTGGCGACTGCGGGCTGAGGCTGTGCGGTCGGGGCGGTGACCGGCTGAGTGACCGGGGAAGCGGTGGTCTGCGGCGTGGCGGACGCTGCCGGCGCCTGGGCTGTAGGTTCCGCGGCAGGCGCCGCCTGGTCTTGTGCCGGGGCTTGCACCGGTTCAGCGCGGCTTCCGGTGGCGGTTAGATCGCTGACTTCTGCCTGCGACGGACTCACTACATCATCATTACCGGAGACATTCGCCGCTTGGGCAACCTGCGCGGGAACCGCGCTACCCGTCACCGACGGCGCACCATTTTTGGCGGCTTCAAAGCCCTGCTGGATAGTGCGGCCGAAGATCGACGCCTGACCGTTCAGCGGCAGAAAAAGCGCAATCTTGTTGGTGGACGCAGGCTTATAGTTTTGCATGTTCACCAGCGCCGTCGGCAGCATTTTGGCGCCCGGATTTTGCGGATAGCGCGTCTGCCAGTCTTTAACGCCTGCTTTCAGCAGCGTCGGATCGTTGCGGTTGTCAAACCACATCCGCTGCAGATCCAGCCAGCCCTGGAGGGTATTTTCATCGGCGTTGATCACCAGCGCATTGGCCTGGTCCTGGGGCATCGAGGTGAGCGCTTGCCACGTCGCATCAATATTTTTCTGACGCTGTTTCGCGTCACTCAGCAGCGGCTGCTGGGCGATTAAGGCGCGCAGCAGGGTCAGCGATGGTTTGCCCTGGCTGGCATCGATTTGCGCCTGCCAGTAGCGCGCCTGCTGGGGTTGATCCAGGCTTGTCGGGTCGAGCTTTGCCAGCAGAGTACGAGCGCCCTGATAGTCGTTTTGCGCCAGCTTCATTTCCACCGCCAGCAGCGACTGTTCACGGGCCTGGGTGCTGTTCAGGTTCGACGGCAGCTGGTTGTACAGGTCGATGGCCTGCTGCTTCTTCCCTTCCTGCAGCAGTGCACGAATGGCGAGTAATTGCCAGTTGGTCTTGCTATCATTCGTGCTTTGCTGCATCTGCTGTAGGTAGAAACTGGAGTTGGCCTGCGATGTACCCTGCATAAACGCCGTGCTTTGATCCTGCGTGTGGGTGCCGCAGCCAGCAAAAAGAAGCGTCGCCAGCAATACGGGCAGACAGCGCGCGGGCTTAGAACGAAGAAATGTTGACGGTACCATAAGTGTCCAGTGATATTTTTTTGGCTCAATGCTCAATATTAAATCGGCAATACGGACGAGACAATGAAACAACACGAATCAGCGGATAATTCTCAGGGGCAGCTCTATATTGTGCCCACTCCGATAGGGAATCTGTCTGATATCACGCAGCGCGCACTGGAAGTGTTGCAAGCTGTTGATTTAATTGCTGCGGAAGATACCCGCCACACCGGTTTGCTGCTGCAACATTTTGCGATTAACGCCCGCTTATTTGCGCTTCACGACCATAACGAGCAGCAAAAGGCGGAAACACTTCTCGCTAAACTGAAAGAAGGGCAAAACATCGCGCTGGTCTCCGATGCCGGCACGCCGCTGATTAACGACCCTGGCTATCATCTGGTGCGCACCTGCCGCGAAGCGAATATTCGCGTGGTGCCGCTGCCGGGTCCCTGTGCGGCCATCGCCGCCCTGAGCGCCGCCGGTCTGCCTTCCGACCGTTTCTGCTATGAAGGCTTCCTGCCGGCGAAATCGAAAGGCCGCCGCGATACCCTGAAGGCGCTGGAAGAAGAACCGCGCACTCTCATCTTCTATGAGTCAACGCACCGTCTGGTGGAGAGTCTGGAAGATATCTGCACGGTACTGGGAGAATCCCGCTACGTGGTGCTGGCCCGCGAGCTGACCAAAACCTGGGAGTCTATCCACGGCGCGCCGATCGGCGAGCTGGTGGCGTGGGTGAAGGAAGACGAAAACCGCCGCAAAGGCGAGATGGTGTTGATTGTCGAAGGCTTTAAGGCCCAGGAAGAGGCGCTGCCGGCAGCCGCGCTGCGTACCCTGGCGCTGCTGCAAGCGGAGCTGCCGCTGAAGAAAGCCGCTGCGCTGGCCGCGGAGATCCACGGCGTAAAGAAAAATGCGTTGTATAAGTACGCCCTAGAGCAGCAGGGGGAGTAAGCGATGAGCCGTTACCAACCGCCGTTTAGCATCACACCCACGGTCCTAAACCTTGTCGTTGAGATTGGGGAATTGCTTGGGCATTGGTCGGCGAAACGTGGACAAACATCGCCGTTGCTGCGTAAAGAAAACCGCATTCGTACTATTCAGGCGTCACTCGCGATTGAACATAATAGCCTGAGCATGGAACAGGTAACGGCGCTGCTGGAAGGCAAACGGGTTCTCGCGCCGGCTAAGGATATTCAGGAAGTGAGAAATGCCATTCGTGCTTATGAATTAATGCCCGGATGGCATGCGGCAAATATTAGGGATCTTCTGACGGCGCATAAAACGCTGATGACAGGGCTGGTTGATCGTCCTGGCGCTTTACGTGGCGGAAACGTCGGCATTTATCGCGGTACGCAGGTGGTACATATGGCTCCACCTGCTGCTCAAGTCCCAAGATTGATCGCTGATTTACTCAGCTGGCTGGAACACACCGAGCTTCATCCTTTGATTGCCAGTTCAGTTTTCCACTATGAGTTTGAGTTCATTCACCCTTTCGCTGATGGCAATGGTCGGATGGGGCGTTTATGGCAGACGTTGATTCTAAGCCAGTGGCGTCAGGAATTGGCCTGGCTGCCCGTTGAAACGCTGATCCACCATCAGCAAGAACGTTATTACGACATTTTAGGTGTTTGTGACAAAACCAGTGATTGCACGCTATTCGTGACCTGGATGTTGCAAAATATCCTGGCGGCGCTGAAAGAAGGTCTGGAGACTTCATTCGTCGTGTCGGAAGAAATGTCGGAAGAAATGTCGGAAGAAATCGACGTTAAAGTAGTTCTACCGGAAAACGCAATTTTGCGTTTGCTAACCGGAAACCCGGAATTGACGGCGAGAGCGCTGGCGGAGATCTTGGGGATATCAGCACGTACGGTTGAGCGCCATCTGCAAGGGCTACAGGCGAAAGGGAGATTGATTCGCATAGGCGCTAAAAAAGGTGGAAGCTGGCTGGTTAAGTAGAACCAGCCGCCATGGTGTTCCACTCAGCGTGCAATCACACTATCTTCAGTTCCACCTTCTTGCTGCTTAACGCTGCGCGGTCATTTTCACTGATACCGTCATCGGTGATTACGCAGTCTATCTTTTCCATCGGCAGTACCTGGTTAAAGCCCCGGCGATTGAATTTGCTGGCGTCGAGCACGGCGATCACCTGATGCGCGGCGGCGGCCATCACGCTGCTGATGGAGTAACCTTCGTTAAAGGTGGTGATACCGTTGGTGGCGTCGATACCGTCGGCGCCGACAAACATCAAATCGGCGCAGATTCCCTGCAGAGAACGTTCGGCAATCGTCCCGTGCATGGAGTGCGTTTTATGCCGCACGGTGCCGCCGCAAACCACCAGGGTGATATCTTTATTTTCCGCCAGGGTAAACGCGGCGGGCAGGCTGTTGGTGATGACGGTGATATTGGTCATCCGCACCAGTGCCTCGGCAATCAGCAGGGTGGTGCTGCCGCTATCGAGGATCACCGTCATACCTTCACGGATCATGGCTACCGCGGCCTGGGCGATGCGCTTTTTGGGATCGCTGGCAAGCTGATAGCGGTCTTCCAGCACCACTTCCTGATTCTCTGCGTCGGTCAGGTCGCTGCCCGCGCGGGCGGCGCCGCCGTGAAAGCGGGTTAACAGCCCTTTTTCTTCCAGTAAGCGAAGATCGGCACGGATCGTTACCTCAGAGATGCCAAAGAGATTCGAAAGGTCTAGAACCAATACGCTGCCCTGCGTATTCACCATATCGACAATTTTGTTCCTTCGTTCAAATGAGTTCATCTTGATTTGCCTGATAATTAACTCATCTCAGTGTAATCGAAGGATAACGAAAGTTGAACGATAATTTTCGAAAGGTTACATGAGCCAGCCCTCAGGGCTGGCTCATGCAGTCAGGAGAGTTTGAGCAGGATTTTACCCTGCATCGGTGCGCCGTTTAGCGCCTGAACTTCACGCGCAAAGCTCTCCGCGTCACCGCGGTGGGCTATTAGCGGTGCCAGCTGCAGGCGTTTTTCTGTCAGCAGGCGGGTGGCCGTTTGCCACTCTTCTCCTGGCCACGGACCAGAGTAATTCATCCAGCTACCGACAATATTCAACTCTTTACGCAGGATCTGCCCGAAGGTGGCGGCCGGGAGGGTTAAATCGTGATGAAGCGTGCCGACCAGCGCCAACTGCGCCCGCGGACCGGCGGCCTCAATCGCCAGCGTGACGGTCTGCGGCGTGCCGGCGGTCTCAAGGACTAACTGGTCGAACTGAATGGCTTCCAGCGCCTGCTGAATCGCCTGGCCGCTCATTTCGCGGCTGTTGAACACTCGGGTTGCGCCAAGGGCTTTGGCCAGCTCCAGTTTCTGAGGATTGATATCGATCGCCGTGACGCTGTTGGCGCCCAGTTCGCGGGCGCACTGTAATGCCAGCAGGCCAATGGTGCCCGCACCGATAATAATCACGTTTTTACCTTCGCAACCCTGCGCCAGGTGGAAGGCGTGGAGGCCAACGGTTATCGGCTCGATAAACGCGCCGTCATCAATCGGCATCTGATCCGGCAGGCGGAACAGGTTGGCGCGCTTCACCACCACATATTCGGCGTTGCCACCTTCGCTGCGTGAGCCGACAAACTGATATTGTTTACATAAAGAGAAATACTCGCGCTGGCACTGCGGACACTGAAAGCAGGGCAGCAGTGGCACGCAGGCGACGGCATCGCCGGGCTGCAGATCAGTTACCGCCGCGCCGTAGGATTCCACATAGCCGCTGAATTCGTGCCCCAGCGTAATAGGGTAGTAATGCGCGCCTTTGGCGAAAATGCGCGGGATGTCGGAGCCGCATAATCCGGAACTGACCACTTTGACCAGGACATCGTTTTCCGTTTGCAGCGTAGGGATAGGGCGTTCTTCAACGCAGACGTTCCCCTCAGCATGGATTACCACTGATTTCATAACATTCTCCAGCTATAAGATTCAGGGGAGCGACCGCTCCCCTTTTAGATCAAGACATGCCTGTACTTTGTTGTGGGGCAGCGCTTTTTTCTGCTTTTTCCACCGCGATGAAGCGACGGGCACGACGCCAGGTCAGCAGAACGCCAGTCAGATAGATAATGCCGATGACCGCGAAGCCCACCACGTTCTGCCAGGTAAAGAGCTGGATCAGCAGCCAGGTAATCGGTGAACCGCCCTGGTCCATTGAGGCCACCATACCGCCGGCTTTCAGGGCCCCGGCGTTTGCCGCCAGCTGGGTGTGCAGGCCTATGGTCTGGGTGGCGATCCATAGGGTGATACCCATAATGATGACCCCGGAAATCAATGTGCGGAATAGGTTCCCTTGATGTACCGCGACTGCCATCGCCACGAAGAAGCCGATGGTGGCCAGGTCGCCAAACGGCAGGACCTGGTTGCCAGGAACCACGACGGCGATAAGAATGGTCAGCGGGATGAAGATCAGGCTGGCGGAGACCACCGAGGTATGACCGAGCAGCAGCGCCGGGTCGAGACCAATCAGGAATTCCTGGCCGCCGAATTTGGCCTGCAGACGTTTACGCGCCTGTTTGGCTATCGGCGTGAGGCCATCCATAATCGGTTTGATCACCCGTGGCATCAGCAGCATCACCGCTGCGGTTTTCACCGCAAGCTGGAGAATGCTCTTCAGGTCGTAACCCGCCAGCGCGCCAATCACAAGGCCCATGACGAAGCCAACGGTAACCGGTTCACCGAAGGGACCGAAGCGTTTCTGGATATCATCGGCGCTAAAGTGAATACGGTTAAGACCGGGGATCTTGTCGATGATGGTATCGACAAGCACGGCAACCGGCCCTAAATACGCCGAACTGCCATGCGGGATCGCAATACCCTCGAGGCCAAAGAAATCGCGGGTATCTTTGGCAAACCAGTCGCCCAGCTTATACACAAAGGCGGCATGCACTACCACGCCGAGAATACCTATCCAGTACGATCCGGTAGCGATATGCAGCATCGCGCCGGTAAAGGTCATATGCCAGATGTTCCAGATATCGACATTCACTACGCGGGTCATACGGGTAACCAGCATCACGATATTAACCACGATGGCCACCGGGATCGCCACCAGGGCGATTTGCGACGCCCAGGTCATCGGTGATGAACCCGGCCAACCGATATCGATCACGTGAAGATTAATCTGGAAATGCTCCGCCATCGCCTTTGCCGCCGGGCCGATGGAGTCGAGCATCAGGCCAATGACCAGGCCGATACCGACGAAACCGATCCCGATATGCAGACCAGATTTGAAACAATCCCCGAGCTTCATCCCCAGTAACTTGGAGAAAATAATGATCACGATCGGCAGCATCACCGTCGGACCGAGATCGAGGATATAACGCATGATTTCGCTAAACATGGCGTTTACTCCGCGAGGATGCCGAGGATTTTCTGTTGTAAGGCTTCAATGCCGACGCCCGAAACGAATGGCATGCCGTGTACCACCGGAATGTCGCCAAAGGTCCGCTCCACGCGCGCGGTGGTGCAGATCAGGTCCGCCCCGTCCATGTAGGTCTCGATTTCATTGACCCGGCACTGCACCAAATCCAGTTCAATATTGTGGTCTGCACACAGCTCTTTAATCTCTTCAGCCGCCATCGTGGAGGTGGCGACGGCACCGCCGCAGGCGACGATAACTTTACGTTTCATAGGGTACCCCTTTTATTATCAGTATCTTATGAAGCCACGGCGTTAAGCTCAGGCTCAAGGATAAATTGCTGGAACCGCACCGGCAGCTGATCGTCGGAAGCGGCGAGCAGTGCCTCCAGCGTGTGCGGATTTTGTAGCTCACTAAATAACCGGCGCAGTAGCTTCAGCTGTGCCGCCGGGTTTTCAACAATCAGCGCGATGATGAGCGAAACGTCGATTTCGCCGTCGTCATCAGCGCGCTGAAAAGGAACCGGCGCATCCGGACGAATCAGGTAAATGGCCGGCGATTTGGCGTGGACGGCTTCACAGTGCGGGATAGCGACAGCATGCTGCTCCAGGGCGATGCCGGTGGGAAAAGTCGCTTCGCGTTCGAGCAGGGCGGCGGGATAGCTGTCGTGTACGACGCCTCGCGCCAGCATCTCTGCGCCAATGTGTTCCAGCGCCTGCTGGCTGGAACTGAAATGAATGCCGGTACGAACAAACAGTTGACTCATATATCCTCTTAACTTCAGGCGATTTCAGAAGAACAGCCGTAGCGGTAGGCACGCAGAACATCCTGGATTTTGTCGAGGATCAGCGCGTGCGGCTCGGCGTTCAGTGCATTCAGCGACAGTCGTTCAAACTGCACCGGCATATACTGGCTGATAAGCCCCAGCGGCAGCTTAGCGTCGGTCAGATTAGCGATAAGTTTCTCAACGCTCTGGCGAATACGCGGATGCGGCCAGTAATAACGGATACGGTCGGAAAGGCTGAAGTGGATATCGACCATCGCCTGGCTCCAGGTGGGGCGATAGTATTTTTTCCAGTAGCCGGGTTCGTTAAGCATCACTTCGTCGATCACCTCCATCACGCGACTGCGAGACTCCGGGGCGATCAGCTCATTTTCCATTTGGGCGAGGGCAAAGATGGCTTCACGCAGGGCAAAGGTGAGCGCCGGGCCGACTTTCAGGATGGCGAAGTGGTCGCGAACCAGCGCGCGATAAGCCTGGCGAGTTTGGTAGTCGGTGGAGTGCGCTTCGTAGACCATCGGGGTACTTTCGATCCAGGCGGAAAGCGCTTTCGCTTCCTGCGGCTGGTAATGAATGATTTGCGTATGGTCGAACTCCACCCCAGGCTGCACGACGATAGCGATAACTCGCTCCAGCGCAGCCTCGAGTCCCAGCTTACGGAAAGCAGCCTCATGGGTTTCGAGTGTCGCCGCGGCATCCTGCGCCCGGGTGACATGTACGCTGCCGATGGTGCAGGGCTCGCCGCCGGGCACCGGAACTTCGGTCCCGATGACGTAGGTCAGGTGGCGCTTTTGCTCAGCGCTGGCGGTCTCTTCGGCAGCCTGACACAGGCGAGCGGCGCGCTCAGCAACCACACCAGGATCCAAAGGCACCGGATCGTCAGCACAGGACATTGACGCATCGAGATGGATTTTGCTAAAGCCGGCCGCGACGTAGGCCTTGATGAGGTCGACAGATTTTTCCATCGCCACGGCGGCCGGTTCGTCTTGCCAACAGTTCGGGCCCAGATGATCGCCGCCAAGAATAATACGTTCAGCCGGGAAACCGACGGTACGGGCGATGTTGTAGACGAAGTCACGGAAATCGGCCGGCTGCATGCCGGTGTAGCCGCCAAACTGATTCACCTGGTTGGATGTCGCTTCGATCAGCACCTTGTTGTTAGTCGACAGATCGAAACGTAACGCCGCTTCGATAACCAGCGGATGCGCTGAACAAACTGAACAGATGCCGATGTGTTCGCCGGACTTATGGCGAGAGATAATGTCTTTCATTTACAACCTCCGTTTTCTTTCGAATATATTCGTTATGTTTTGTTTTGGTCGCAAATGGCTTTGTTTTGAATTGTGATCTGCATCGATAAATAGTCGTGTAACGCAGTGAAAGGTATCGTCTTTCAAGACAAAAACGCCCTGGCCAGAAAGACAGGGCGTTTTTAATTTGTTGAAAATTAACTAAATAGTCGGGAAAGCCAGCTACGTTTCGTTTTGACGGCTTCCTGAGTGGCCTGCTGCGGCTGGGCGGCGATTTCGCCGAGACCGGCGTTAAAAGCGTCGCCAATGGCTTTTAACGCCTGCTGCGCATCGTTGCCGCTGGCCATAAAGTGCAGACGATGACCCTGTTTGGCGCCCAGTGATACGACGCGCATCAGATTTTTGGCATCAACAATGGCGGAGCGCGTATCAAGGTTTTCGACCTGGATTTGCGATCGCCACTGCTTGACGGCTTTCACCAGCACCGCACTGGGGCGGGCATGAAGACCGTGCGGATTGCGCAGGGTAAAGGTGGCCTCTTCGTCAAAGTGCGGCGCGGGTTGTGGTTCTTCGCCTGCTGGCAGAGGGATATCACCAGCGAGAATTTCCAGCACCGCCTGGGGGGTATCGGCGCGCGTCAGCGCGTCAGGCACCCGATCATCGCCCAGGGCATGGGTGAGTTGGCGCAAAATATCGAGATGCTCGTTGTCCTGAGCCGCGATACCGACAATCAGATAGGCGGTTTGCTCCTCACCCCAGTCAACCCCCTGCGGACAAGCCAGCACCTTAACACCCGTTTTGAGCACTGCGTCGCGACTGTGCGGCGTGCCGTGGGGAATAGCGATGCCGTTGCCCAGATAGGTGCTGATTTGCCCCTCGCGCTCGCGCATGCCTTGTAGATAGGCTGCTTGCGTATGTCCGGCCTCAGTCAGGGCTGCAACGACACGTTGTAGCGCCTCGTCTTTCGTTTTGACCTGACGATCGAAACCAATATCGGCAGAAGTCAGTTGCATAGCTTGCTCCTTATTTCATGGCGCCAGCAAGGGCTGTCGCTTTGTCAGTGCGTTTCTGCCATAGCCGCCAGCATCCCAGCATAAGTGCCCCGCAGGCGGAACCGGCGAGAATGCACAGCACCCACATCAACGGTTTACTGACCAGCGGCAGGATTAAGAAGCCGCCGTGCGGTGCCGGAACCTGAATATGCAGGCTGTAGCTGAGTACCGCAGAAATTGATGAGGCGATCATCATCATCGGGATCACCCGCAGCGGATCCTTGGCGGCAAAGGGAATCGCACCTTCGGTAATGTGTGTGCAGCCGAGGATATAGTTGACCATCCCGGCGGCGCGTTCCTCCTCGCTAAAGCCTTTCGGAAAGAACGTGGTCGCCAGAGCGATGACCAGCGGCGGCGTGATGCAGGCGGCAGACACACCGGCCATAAAGAAATAGTTACCTTGCCCCAGCAGCAGCGTACCGGTGACATAGGCCGCTTTGTTGACCGGCCCGCCGAAGTCGAAGGAGCACATTGCGCCGACCACGATCCCCAGCAGGATGGGGTTGGCTTCCTGCAGAGAGCTGAGCCAGTTCATCATGCCATTGTTGATCGCTGCCACTGGCTGGCCGAGCAGGACCATCATCACGCCAATCACCAGGACGCCGATCAGCGGCATAATGAAGATCGACTTCAGCCCTTCGTACTGGCGCGGCAGACCGTCGAGCAGATGACGGATCAGCAGCATAAAATACCCGGCGGCAAAACCGGCGATGATCCCACCGAGGAACCCGGCGCCGGTGGCGTTCGCCAGCAGGCCGCCGACAAAACCGGCGACCATGCCCGGGCGGCCAGATATCGACCAGGCAATGTAGGCGGTAAACACCGGCACCATGATCGAGAACGCCTGCTGACCGACTTTCATCAGGGTGGCGGCAACCACGTTATACTGCGGTGAATTCGGATCGGCGGAGTAGATGCCCCACAGGAAAGAAACGGCGATTAAGATCCCGCCGGCGACAACGAACGGCAGCATGTTGGAAACACCGCTCATCAGATGTTTGTAAATCTGTCGGCCGAACGATTCTCGCTCATATTTCTCGGCGAGATCCGTCGTCGCGGAGTGTCCCTGGCGACGCTGCGCCTGACCGTTAACAACTTTATTAATTAATTCCGCCGGATGGTGAATGGCTTCTTTAACCGGCACCTCAATAACCGGTAAGCCATTAAAACGTTCGGCATTAACATCTTTATCGGCAGCGATAATCACACCATAAATATCCGTCAGGTCTTCCGGCGTAATGGCATTTTCTACGCCGGAAGCGCCATTGGTTTCGACTTTTATTTCAACGTTTAATTTTTTCGCTGCGGTTTTTAAGGCCTCTTCAGCCATAAATGTATGAGCAATACCTGTAGGGCAGCCGGTAACGGCAATAATTTTTTTCATAATCGGACCTTTATAATTGGACGATCTGAAGTTGTTGTAATAATTCTTGCGTACGGTTTAATTTGCCAAGCCCGGCGGAGGCGGCAACATCGGCGCCGGTGGCGCTGGCCAGCGCCAGCGCCTGAGGAATATCGCCTGCGTTAAGCCATCGGCTGAGGAACGCGCCCAGCGCGGCATCGCCGGCGCAGGCCGAGCTGACCAGTTCGATTTTCGGTGCCGAGCAGAACCACAGTTGCTCGCCGTTCGAAAAATAGAGCCCTTGTGCGCCAAGGGTCAGCAGAACATTGCGAGCCCCAAGCTGGTGGAGCGTTTGCATTGCTTCGCGTACCCGCTGGGGGCTGCTGACATCCAGACCAAAGATCTCGTTCAGCTCGTCGTCATTGGGTTTAATCAATAGCGGATGCCACTCCAAAAGCTGGCGCAGCACCGGGTGGCTGATATCTAAGATGACTTCACACCCTTTTTGCTGACACAGCACCAGAATCTCGCTATAGAACCGGCTCTCTATTCCCGGTGGCAGACTGCCGCTGATAACTAAATAATCACCAGGCGTGACGCACTGTAAATGATGAAGAATTTGTTCTTTCCCTTCATCGTTAATCCGCGCGCCGGGATTTACCAGTTTATATTCATCTCTGCCGTCGTTAATAAAGATATTAATACGGGTGGGTTCAGCGACCCATGCCGGCGTGACGTTAATATGTTGTTTGCGTAGTTCCTCAACGATATAGCGGCCGGTAAAACCGCCGAATATGCCCATAACATGGGTTGGCTGCTGGTAATGATGTAATACCAGCGAGACGTTAACCCCTTTACCATTCGGGCAATATTCCGTCTGCCGGGTGCGGTTGACTGCCGCCGGCTGGAGCGGATCGCAAAAGATATTCATATCAATCGCGGTGTTCAGTGTCAGGGTGTGGATCACGACAAGGCTCCTTCGATCCGCTGATTACAGTTGTCCTTCGCAGCCACAGACGTGAATGACTTTGCGAACGACCTCTTTCATTGCCGCTTTCGCCGGTTTCATATAGTGACGAGGATCGTTGGCGCCCGGATTTTCCAGGAAGTAGGCTTTCAGTGCATCCGAGAAGGCGATTTTAAGTTCGGTGGCGACGTTGACTTTGCATACGCCCAGAGAAATGGCGTGGCGAATATCACTATCCGGCAGGCCGGAAGCGCCGTGCAGAACCAGTGGAACATCAACGCAGTCGCGAATAGCCGCCAGGCGCTCAAAATCAAGCTTCGGTTCGGCGGTGTAAAGACCGTGAGCGGTACCGATGGCGACGGCCAGCGAATCAATACCGGTACGAGCGACAAATTCACGGGCCTGTTCGGGGTTGGTATAGAGCGCATCTTTAGCATCGACCACCAGATCGTCTTCGACTCCGCCCAGACGGCCCAGCTCGGCTTCTACGCTGGCATCATAGCGGTGGCTCAACTCCACCACGCTTTTTACCAGTGCCACATTTTCCTCGAACGGTGAGTGAGAGCCATCGATCATGACCGAGCGGATCCCTGCCTGGACTTTGCGCGTGATATCAGCCAGATCCTCGTGATGATCGAGGTGCAGGGCGAGCGGGAGATCCCACTTTTTCGCCAGATCGCGGGCGATCGCCACCACGTTGCCGGTGCCGGCATAGCTGTAGGTACCGGGCGTGCCGGCAAGGATCAAGGGAGAGCGTAATTCAGCCGCCGTTTCAACGACGACCTGCATGGTTTCGAGGTTATGGATATTGAAAGCCGGCACGGCATAACCCTGTCGTTGAGCTTTTAACAGCATGTTTTTACTGGAAATGATGTACATTTTAGTCCTCTTTTCAATTTGTAAGTCATTTACATTAAATAACCTTCAATTTGAAAGTAATGTAACGATCGTCTCGACTTTTAGGTGTGATCCACCGCACACAATGATGAATTGATTTTTAAAATGAAAGTTAATAATATTTTTAATGTTTCTTTTTTAAAGTTTTAGCAGGGAAGTGCTTTCTTTGTAACTATATGATTAATATTAATTAATTTATTTATGGCAAGATGGAAGTTCAGCCGCGGTTTGACATTACGATAGGGAAATTTAAAAATGAAAGTTATTCCAGGAGAAAATAATAAGGCATAAACCGTGGCAAAACCGTCAACCAGCCTGCTGAAAAGGCGCTTGGACATCGCAGAGATCGTTCGTAAGAACGGCGAGATCAAAGTCGACGATCTGGCCGAAATGCTGGCTGTTTCCGGAGTGACAATCCGTAACGATCTCAACTACCTCGAGCAGCAGGGCTACTTAAAACGCTCCTTCGGCGGGGCGATTTATACCGCCCAGGCTGGCGCGCCGGTTGCGGTGATGCGGGAAGCACCAGCCGTCAGGGATAAAGCGCTGGAGACGGAAATGGCTCGCCAGGTGGCGGCGCAGATAGAAGATGGCGAAACGCTATTTTTAGGCCAAGGTTCCATTTTGCGTAAAGTGATCCCCTTTCTGGCCAACAGAGAAGAACTTTGCCTGCTGTTAAACGATCTGGGCCATGTCGCGCTGGCGCAGGAGTTTTTAAATGGGGAAACCGTTCTGCTTGGTGGGGTGCTGTCCGGGCAGGGGCGGATTGTGGAGGGCGATCTGGCGCTGAAAGCGTTAGGTCATTACCGGCCATCACATGCGCTGATTGCGGTGGATCATATTGCCGAAGACGGTACGCTGAGCGTGCGTAACGAGGCCACAGCACATCTACTGAATGAGGCTGTGGCGCAGAGCGAAAGAGTTATCGCGATTGTTGCGTCCAGACCGGTCTACGGTGAGAAACGTTATGCTGTCGGTGAATTGCAACAGATCAGCAGCGTGGTGACCCCGCAGGTCGTCGCGGCAGAGTACCATGCCTGCTTCCTCGCTGCGGGTTTGACCAACAGCTATACCAACAATGAATGCCTGACATGGCTCAACACGGCTTTGCATAAGACAAACCAGGAGCGGTGATGAACGTAACCATTTGCACCATCGGCGAACTGCTGGTGGAGTTTCTCGCCAAGGAAGAGAATCAGGGTTTTTCCCGCCCCGGTGAATTTTGGGGGCCCTATCCCAGCGGGGCGCCGGCAATCTTTGCCGATCAGGTGGCAAAGCTGGGTTTTGGCTCTGTGTTGTTTAGCTGCGTGGGCAACGACGCATTTGGCGAGATGAATATTGCGCGTCTGGAGAAAGATGGCGTTAACGTCAACGGTATCGCCATGCTGCAGAAAGCGACCACCGGTAGCGCCTTCGTCAGCTATCGTAGCCAGGCGCAGCGCGATTTTATTTTTAATATGCCTAACAGCGCCTGCGGTTTGCTGACTGCCGACCACATTGATGAGGCGCTGCTAAATCAGTGTCAGCATTTTCATATTATGGGATCGTCGCTGTTCTCGTTCCGTATTATCGATGCGATGCGTAAAGCGATTGAAAACATTAAAGGCCGCAACGGTACGGTGTCGTTCGACCCAAACATTCGCAAAGAGATGCTGAACATTCCCGAGATGTCGCAGGCGTTTGAATACATTCTCGATTACACCGATATTTTCCTGCCGAGCGACGGTGAGCTGGATTATTTTGGCCTCAATCCGGAGCGCAATGAGCAGATCCTGGTTGATAAGCTATTGAAACGCGGCGTGAAGCATGTGGTGATTAAACGTGGGCCGCGTGGCGCCAGCTACTTTAGCGCCAACGAGACACACCATGTCGCCGGCTTCAACGTGCCGGTGGTGGATCCGACTGGTGCCGGGGATTGCTTTGGCGCCACCTTTGTCAGCCTGTTCCTCAATGGCGCCACGCCGCAGGAGGCGCTGAGATGGGCAAACGCCAGCGGCTCGTTGGCGATTAGCCAACGCGGCCCCATGGAAGGCACCTCGACGCAGGCGCAGATCCGCGCTTTCCTTGCCGCACAGCATCCGTAACCAACAAGCCCGGATAAATCCGGGCTAAAAGTAGTTAAATTCTCACGCTCTCGATCAGGTCACCGGCGCCGGGTTAAACACCGCCAGCTGGTTGTGCAGGCCCCATTGATCGGAGAAGGTTTTCTTGCGTCCGCTGGCGACGTCGAGAATAAATTCGAACAGCTTCCGCCCGACATCCTCAATCGTCTCTTCGCCAGTGGCGATGGTCCCGGCGTTAATGTCCATTAAGTCATACCAGCGGTTGGCCAGCTCGGTACGGGTCGCCATTTTTATTACGGGTACCGCCATCAGGCCATACGGCGTGCCGCGACCGGTGGTGAACACCTGCACGGTAATGCCAGAGGCGACCTG
Source organism: Klebsiella sp. GL120222-02 (assembly GCF_003097195.1). Lineage (NCBI taxonomy): Bacteria > Pseudomonadati > Pseudomonadota > Gammaproteobacteria > Enterobacterales > Enterobacteriaceae > Klebsiella > Klebsiella sp. GL120222-02. The sequence continues at coordinate 624,575 of NZ_QEQO01000003.1, read as the reverse complement.
CTGGGTGCCGCAGACAAAATCGCTGGCGGGGGTAGCGGCATAAATCAGGCCGCGTTTGGTCGGGCGCTGGCCTGGAGAGAGCACCTCGACGATGGCGCTTTTACCTGATTTAGCAATAGAACCCAGCGCTTTTTCCACCACGTTAGCCAGGCCGCCTTTTTTGTTGCCGGGGGAGGGGTTGGCGCTGCGGTCGGTTTTGCCCATGTCGAGATAGTTATCGTACCAGGCCATCTCTTCCAGCAGGCGTTTGCCGACCTCTTCGTTAATCGCCCGCGGGGTTAACAGATGGATGGCGTCGCGGACTTCGGTCACTTCCGAGAACATCACCGTCGCGCCGCAGCGCACCAGCAGGTCGGATGCATAACCCACCGCCGGGTTGGCGGTCACACCGGAGAAGGCGTCGCTGCCGCCGCACTGCATGCCGACCACCAGCTCTGAAGCCGGACAGGTTTCCCGCTGGCGCTGGTTCAGTTTCACCAGGTGGCGCTCGGCGACCTGCAGAATGTCATCGACCATCGATTTAAAACCAACATGCTTTTCATCCTGCAGGCTGACGATGCTGGCGCTGTCCACCGGGATACTTTTGACGTCTTCCGTGCCCTGCAGCAGGCGTTCCGGCTGCAGCTTTTCACAGCCGAGGCCAATGACCATCACCTCACCGCCGAAATTCGGGTTGAGGGCGATATTGTGGATAGTGCGAATTGGCACTACCGCCGCCGGTGCATTAATCGCCACGCCGCAACCGTAGAGGTGGTTCAGGCCTACCACGCCGTCGACGTTGGGGTATTTCGGCAGCAGGTCGCGTTCAATGATTTTCACCACATAATCAACCACGCCCGCAACACAGTGCACGCTGGTGGTGATGCCCAGCAGGTTCTTGGTGCCCACGCTGCCATCGGCATTGCGGTACCCTTCAAAGGTATAGCCTTCCAGAGGCGGTAGGGGTTCAGGCACTTTGGTCGCCAGCGGCAGGGTGTTCAACGGCGGGGCGGTGGGCAGTTCCACCAGCGATTCGTCAATCCAGCTTCCCTGTGGGATGTCGCGCACGGCGAAGCCAATCACTTCTCCGTAGCGGATGATTTCACCGCGGGCAGGGATATCCACCAGGGCTACTTTATGACCCTGTGGGATGTGTTCGACGAGCGTCAGGCCGTCCGGGAAACGTGTTCCGGCGGTCAATCCCCGATCGTTGACAATAATCGCCACGTTATCTGCCGGGTCAACTTTAATATAAAACGCGGTTGGCGATTGTTGTCGAATTGCAATGTCAGCCATTGTCCAGTCATCTCCAAACAGGTGCTAATAATAAAATAAAACGCTAATTCATTTACTACGTATCAGTATGATGGAATAAAGGATGTCAGCTGTATTGATTTTAAAATGTGATCTACATCACTCCTTGCTGAGGTGGTAACCCCAGCAGGGCAGGCAATCGTAAGAACTGTGGATTAGCGCCCATGGCTTATGGCATAAGCCTAATTTTAGCGTTAAATAATGACTTTATATTGTGGTTATGCATAGTGTCTGGCGGAGGCGTGCTGATTATACTGAGTCATGTTTTTGAGGTATTCGATATGCGAATAGATAGCTTCAATATCGTCTTTTAAATAAATAAGAAACCGCTTAAAGCAATTATAAAAGGTGTTCTGTGCCTGAGGAATGTCTAAATGATTCTGGATTCTACATTAGATGAGAAAAAAGGAATACCGACCCGCTATTTAATTCTATTGATGATATTTGTCGTGACGGCGGTGAACTATGGCGACCGCGCGACGTTGTCTATCGCCGGTACTGAAGTCGCGAAAGAGCTGGGGCTCAGCGCGGTGTCGATGGGATACATTTTTTCCGCCTTCGGCTGGGCTTATCTGCTGATGCAGATCCCTGGTGGTTGGCTGCTGGATAAATTTGGATCGAAGAAGGTTTACTCATACAGCCTGTTTTTCTGGTCGCTGTTTACCTTCCTGCAGGGCTTTATTGATGTGTTCCCGCTCGCCTGGGCTGGGGTCTCCATGTTCTTTATGCGTTTTATGCTGGGCTTTTCCGAAGCGCCCTCGTTTCCCGCCAACGCCCGCATTGTGGCGGCCTGGTTTCCGGCCAAAGAGCGGGGCACCGCTTCGGCTATTTTTAATGCGGCGCAATATTTTTCGCTGGCGTTATTCTCGCCGCTACTCGGCTGGCTGACCTTCGCGCTGGGTTGGGAGCATGTCTTTACCGTGATGGGGATAATAGGGTTTGTGCTCACCGTCATCTGGGTGAAGTTTGTGCATAACCCCACCGATCATCCGCGAATGTCCGCGGCGGAGCTGAAGTATATCTCTGAAGGCGGCGCGGTGGTCGATATGGACCACAAAAAAGAGACGACCCAGGCGGCCGGGCCGAAGATGGATTATATCCGTCAGTTGCTGACCAACCGAATGATGTTAGGCGTATTTTTCGGTCAGTATTTCCTCAACACCATTACCTGGTTCTTCCTGACGTGGTTTCCGATCTACCTCGTGCAGGACAAGGGAATGTCAATTCTGAAAGTCGGCTTCGTGGCTTCAATTCCGGCGCTGTTTGGTTTTGCCGGCGGCGTACTGGGCGGGCTGTTTTCGGATTATCTGATTGGCCGCGGCTGTACGCTGACTTTTGCGCGTAAGTTACCGATAGTACTCGGAATGCTGCTGGCATCGTCCATTATTCTGTGTAACTACACGGCCAGCACGCCGCTGGTTATTACGCTGATGGCGCTGGCGTTCTTTGGTAAAGGCTTTGGCGCGCTGGGCTGGCCGGTTATCTCGGATGTTGCGCCGAAAGAGATTGTTGGCCTGTGCGGCGGGGTATTCAACGTCTTTGGCAATGTGGCCTCGATCGCCACGCCGCTGGTTATTGGCTACATCGTAAGCGAACTGCACTCATTCAATGGCGCACTGATTTTTGTTGGCGGCTCCGCGCTGATGATGATGGTCTGCTACCTGTTTGTGGTTGGCGATATCAAACGTATGGAATTGCAGAAGTAAGCAACGATTAACGCAAGGTAAAAATTATGGATAACGCAATTTTCCCGAACAAATTTAAGGCCGCGCTGGCGGCTCATCAGGTGCAGATTGGCTGCTGGTGCGCGCTGGCTAACCCGATCAGTACTGAGGTGCTGGGTCTGGCCGGTTTCGACTGGCTGGTGCTGGATGCGGAACACGCGCCGAACGACGTGACCACGCTTATCCCACAGCTGATGGCGCTGAAGGGCAGCTCCAGCGCGCAGGTAGTCCGTGTGCCGACCAATGAGCCGATCATCATCAAGCGCATGCTGGACATCGGCTTCTATAACTTCCTGGTGCCGTTCGTCGAGACGGCTGAGCAGGCGGCGCAGGCGGTGGCGTCGACCCGCTATCCGCCGGAAGGGATCCGCGGGGTCTCCGTTTCCCACCGCGGCAATATGTTTGGCACCGTGCCGGACTACTTCGCCCAGTCCAACAAGAACATTTCCATTCTGGTGCAGATTGAGAGCCAGACCGGGGTAGATAACGTCGAGGCGATTGCCGCGACCGAGGGTGTGGACGGGGTGTTCGTTGGCCCGAGTGACCTGGCTGCCGCTTTAGGCCATCTCGGCAATGCCGCCCATCCTGAGGTACAGCACGCTATCCAACATATCTTTGCCAGCGCGAAGAAGCACGGTAAGCCAAGCGGCATTCTGGCGCCAGTGGAAGCTGATGCGCGCCGCTATCTGGAATGGGGGGCGACTTTCGTCGCCGTCGGCAGCGATCTGGGCGTCTTCCGCTCAGCAACGCAGAAACTTGCTGATGCGTTTAAAAAATAATCACCAGGATGAAAAGAGAGAACATTATGACAATCAAAGTGGGTTTTATCGGTCTTGGCATTATGGGCAAACCGATGAGCAAAAATTTGCTGAAAGCCGGTTATTCGCTGGTGGTGTCCGACCGTAACCCGGAAGCGATTGCCGACGTGATCGCCGCGGGTGCAGAGACCGCCACGACGCCGAAGGCGATTGCCGAACAATGCGACGTCATTATCACCATGCTGCCGAACTCTCCGCATGTGAAAGAGGTGGCGCTGGGAGAAAACGGCATTATCGAAGGGGCAAAGCCGGGCACCGTGGTGATTGATATGAGCTCTATCGCGCCGCTGGCGAGCCGGGAAATCAGCGAAGCGCTGAGGGCCAAAGGTGTTGAAATGCTGGACGCGCCGGTGAGCGGCGGCGAACCAAAAGCCATCGACGGCACCCTGTCGGTGATGGTCGGCGGCGATAAGGCGATCTTTGATAAATACTACGATCTGATGAAAGCGATGGCGGGCTCCGTGGTGCATACCGGCGACATCGGCGCGGGCAACGTCACCAAACTGGCTAACCAGGTGATTGTCGCCCTGAACATCGCAGCGATGTCTGAAGCGCTGACTCTGGCGACCAAAGCTGGCGTCAATCCGGATCTGGTCTATCAGGCGATCCGTGGCGGCCTGGCGGGCAGTACCGTGCTGGATGCCAAAGCGCCGATGGTGATGGATCGTAACTTCAAGCCGGGTTTCCGTATCGACCTGCATATTAAAGATCTGGCCAATGCGTTGGATACCTCACACGGCGTGGGCGCTCAGCTGCCGCTGACAGCGGCGGTGATGGAGATGATGCAGGCGCTGCGCGCAGACGGTCTGGGCACCGCGGACCATAGCGCGCTGGCGTGCTACTACGAAAAACTGGCGAAAGTGGAAGTCACTCGCTAACAAGAAGGGCGCCTTGCGCGCCCTGTTATTCTTGCCTTGCGCGGCACTGTCAGGCTACAAAATTATGAAAATCGTCATTGCCCCAGACTCTTACAAAGAAAGCCTTTCTGCCACCGAGGTAGCTCAGGCGATAGAAAAAGGATTTCGGGAAATTTTCCCTGACGCGCAGTATGTTTCCATGCCCGTCGCCGACGGCGGCGAGGGAACGGTGGAGGCGATGATTGCCGCGACGCAGGGAACGGAACATTCCGCATGGGTGACTGGCCCGCTGGGCGAGAAAGTGGAGGCCTGCTGGGGCATGTCCGGCGATGGCGTCACTGCGTTTATTGAGATGGCGGCGGCCAGTGGCCTGGGACTCGTTCCGCCCGAAAAACGCAACCCTCTCATCACCACTTCACGCGGTACCGGCGAGCTGATATTACAGGCGCTGGAACATGGCGCGAAACGGATCATTATCGGTATCGGCGGCAGTGCGACCAACGACGGTGGAGCGGGCATGATGCAGGCGCTAGGCGCCCGCCTTTGTGACGCCGAGGGGCAGGAGATCGGCCATGGCGGCGGTAGCCTGAGCCGTCTGAGCCGGATCGATCTTTCCGCCATCGATCCACGCTTACGTGACAGGATGATCCACGTGGCCTGTGACGTCACTAACCCGCTGGTGGGCGAGCGCGGCGCGTCGCGGATCTTTGGCCCGCAGAAAGGGGCGACCGAGGCGATGATCGTTGAGCTGGATCGTAATCTGGCGCACTTCGCCGACGTCATTAAGGCGTCGCTGCAGGTGGACGTTAAGCCGATCCCCGGGGCGGGGGCGGCCGGCGGCATGGGCGCGGCGCTGATGGCTTTTCTTAATGCGGAACTGCGTAGCGGGATTGAGATCGTTACCGAGGCGCTGAAGCTGGAAGAGCAGATCCATGACTGCTCGCTGGTGGTCACCGGAGAAGGGCGGATCGATAGCCAGTCTATTCACGGTAAGGTGCCGGTGGGGATAGCCCGGGTGGCGAAAAAATACCGTAAGCCGGTGATCGGTATTGCTGGCAGCCTGACCCACGACGTCGGCGTGGTTCACCAGCACGGTATCGATGCGGTTTTCAGCGTGTTAACCACAGTTTCGACGCTGGAAGAGGCATTTCGCGGGGCATTTGATAACATTTACCGCGCGTCGCGCAATATCGCCGCCACCCTGCAGGTTGGGATGACGACAGAAGGATGACAACGGGCGGTAAACCCTCTATACTGCGCGCCGAAGCTGACCAGACAGTCGCCGCTTCGTCGTCGTCCTCCTTCGGGGGGAGACGGGCGGAGGGGAGGAAAGTCCGGGCTCCATAGGGCAAGGTGCCAGGTAACGCCTGGGGGGTGTCACAGCCCACGACCAGTGCAACAGAGAGCAAACCGCCGATGGCCCGCGTAAGCGGGATCAGGTAAGGGTGAAAGGGTGCGGTAAGAGCGCACCGCGCGGCTGGTAACAGTCCGCGGCACGGTAAACTCCACCCGGAGCAAGGCCAAATAGGGGTTCATAAGGTACGGCCCGTACTGAACCCGGGTAGGCTGCTTGAGCCAGTGAGCGATTGCTGGCCTAGATGAATGACTGTCCACGACAGAACCCGGCTTATCGGTCAGTTTCACCTCTTTATGCAAAAACCCCGCTCCGGCGGGGTTTTTGCTATTCGAATACCGGAAGCAGGATGAATGACTGTCCACGACGCTATACCAGAAGAACGCGGCTTATCGGTCAGTTTCACCT
>NZ_QEQO01000003.1:0-617720 GCF_003097195.1 Klebsiella sp. GL120222-02 | reverse complement strand
GCTAAAACCCTGCTCCGGCGGGGTTTTGACTATTCGGATAGCGGGAACAGGATGAATGACTGTCCACGACGCTATACCAAAAGAACGCGGCTTATTGGTCAGTTACCGTTATTTAACCACCTTAGGATTCTGTAGCGTCGGGATCGTGGAATCTTGTACCTGATGAACCTGACCGACGATCGTGGCGATGCTGCCGTTGCTTAACGCCTCAACGTCTGCGCTGTTATGTGAGCCAAAATTGAAGGTCAGACGTTTATCCGTTTTATTCTGTTCATCTCGCATGGTCACGGTAAAATAGTAGCTGCCGGCGATACCGCTCATTCGGCGAATGTCGACAATCACGCCGCGCACCTTGACCCATTTGCCCAGATAATCGCTGCTGGCCTTCGCCGGGTTGAGGGTAAACGGCTGCAGGAACTGGGCGACTGAATACGTCTGCATCGAAGCGACGGCGTCATCTCCCGGTTGAAATAATTTGTCTCCCGCGGAATAAAAGGCTTTAGACGCCAGGCCGCAGCCGCTTAACAGCGAGATGACAAAAAACAGCGGTAATACGCGAGTGCGTAATAACATAACTATCTCCTTATATATTTTAAAAATGATATCCCTGCTTTTATGTATGACATCTTTCTCGCTAATTAAATAAAGTAACCGTGGCTACTGTCAATTAATTTCCGTGATAAGCGCTAAAGTCATTTTATATAAACGTGGTATTTTTCATATGAATTCATTTGGTGAGAACATTTGAATTTCTTATGTATTGAATGGTTTGTGATCAGGTGCACGCTGTGAATAATCTTTAGGTATTATTTTTTACATTTATTCACTACCAACTGTAAAATAATAAACCGCTATTTCAGACACTTTCACTTCAGGATAAAACAATGAAATTAATGACCCGTATTGCGTTTGCAGCCCTTCTGACTACCGGTTTCTCTCTGTCTGCGCAAGCCGCGGACGTGCAGGCGGCGCCAGCGCCGGCGCAGGACCCTATTGTCCAGCACTTAAAACTCACCAGCGATCAGGTTGCGAAAATTAAAAGCCTGCATCAGCAACTGGAAAATAATGTTCAACAGATTTCGCAGCAAGACATTAAAGATGGCGCCTTGATTAACGTGATTGATTCCGGAAAATGGGATGAAAAGGCAGTCAAGGATCAGCTGGCTGCCTTCAGTAAGATCGATCAGCAGGTGCGTTATTACCGCGTGAAGTATTATTTCGATGTGAATCAGGTCCTGACGCCGGAGCAGCGTACCCAGGTGAAAAAAGATCTTGCCGACGCGCTGAGCGAATAATGTCATCGGCCCCTTTCGGGGCCGATATTATCTTCAGGCTATAAACGAAAATCGAATCATTGATATTGCCTTTTCAGGCGAGACTTTCTTCATCCCGCAGACGAATCTCCGCTTCGACAACAATGGCTTCCAGTTCGCTCAGCATCTCATCATAACCAAAGCTGACGACGCCGGCGGTTTCCGGCTGCGTCGGGGCTGATGGCGTCGGGGACGCCTTTTTTCTGTTTTTCTTTTTACTCACTGACAGACTCCATCCCTTCCGTTGTTACACCGGTAAATCTATCAGCAAAGCGCGCAGCGGCGTATCGGCGACGAGGGTAATGTTAGCTTCGTCACGAATAAATGCGCCGTCACCACAGGTGAGAGCCTGTTTTTGTTGTTCCTGCGCGACGGCATGGACGGTGCCGTGAATCGACTGTAGATAAGCCCGTGGACCATGTAGCTGCACGCTAATCTGCTCTCCTTTCTCCAGTGCGATATGGTAGACCCAGGCCTGCTGGCGAAGCTGGAGACTGCCGTTCTCTCCCTCCGGCGAGGCCAGCAGCTGCAGCGGTGCGCTCACCACTTCGGTTTTCTGCTGTAGCGGGTTTTCCCGCTGCGGGCAAGCGTCGAGCCACAGCTGCATTCGCGTTAACGACTGCTCTTTGCTCAGATTATGCTCGCTATAGCTCACGCCAGGCTGGGTGGCGATAAGCAGCGCTTCACCGGCTTTGGCCTGCACGTGGTTGCCGTCGCTGTCGCGATACTCCGCTTCGCCTTCCAGAATCAGGTTCAGGATATCGACTTTTGGGTACGTCCTGGCCTGGAAGGAAGCGCCGGGCGCCAGCACTTCCTGGTTGAGGACGCGCAAGGACGCGAAGCCCAGTAATTTCGGGTCGAAGTAGTGGCCAAAGGAGAAGGTGTAGCGGGCCTGCAGCCAGCCGAAGTCTGCTTGTCCGCATTGTTTGGCTGTTCGGGTAGTAATCATGTTCTTGACCTCTCTTTACACTAAATCAATGGTAAAGGTATGGACGCTGTATTGTTAGCCAGATATTCTGCCCGGTATGTTCAAATTTCCTGAATGAGAAAGCGATGGCCAAAGAGAGAGCATTAACGCTGGAAGCGTTGCGTGTGATGGATGCGATCGACCGCCGTGGGAGCTTTGCTGCCGCGGCTGATGAGCTGGGACGCGTGCCTTCCGCCCTGAGCTATACCATGCAAAAACTGGAAGAGGAGCTGGACGTGGTGCTGTTTGACCGCTCAGGTCATCGCACGAAGTTCACCAACGTGGGACGGATGCTGCTTGAGCGTGGGCGCGTGCTGCTCGAAGCGGCGGATAAACTCACCACCGATGCGGAAGCGTTGTCGCGCGGTTGGGAAACCCACCTGACGATCGTCACCGAAGCGCTGGTGCCCACCCCGGATCTGTTTCCGCTAATTGAAAAACTGGCGACCAAATCTAATACGCAGTTGTCGATTATCACCGAAGTGCTGGCCGGCGCCTGGGAGCGGCTGGAGCAGGGGCGGGCGGATATTGTTGTCGCGCCGGATATGCATTTTCGTTCCTCCTCGGAGATTAACTCGCGCAAACTCTATTCGGTGCTCAGTGTGTACGTCGCGGCGCCGGATCACCCGATCCACCAGGAGCCGGAACCGCTCTCGGAAGTGACCCGCGTGAAATACCGCGGCGTCGCAGTAGCGGATACAGCGCGCGAGCGGCCCGTCCTCACCGTCCAGTTGTTGGATAAACAGCCGCGCTTAACGGTGAGTACCATTGAAGATAAGCGCCAGGCACTGCTGGCCGGGCTAGGCGTGGCGACCATGCCCTATCCGCTGGTGGAGAAGGATATTGCCGAAGGGCGTCTGCGGGTCGTCAGCCCGGAATACACCAATGAAATTGACATAATCATGGCCTGGCGGCGGGACAGTATGGGCGAGGCGAAGTCCTGGTGTCTGCGCGAAATCCCTAAGCTGTTTGCGGGACGCTAGTCGAGAAGACGCTCCTCCCGCTAGCGGGAGGAGCGGGAAGATTAATAGGAGAAGGGTTTCGGATCGGGTCCGAAGCGATTGTTGCCTTCGGTGCCGCGCTGGCAGTTAAAGATCAGGATCACCAGCCAGCCGATGACCGGGATCAACAGCAGCAGCAGCCACCAGGCTGAGCGGTCGGTGTCATGCAGACGCCGAAACTGCACCGCCCACCACGGTAAAAAGACCAGTACGCCATAGATGGTCGTCAGAATGCCTTCGCCGCCCGCCCGCTGCCAGCCCAGCATTTTATCGATGATGCTCAATACGCCGGTCAGGATGAGGTTGACCAGAATAAACATCCAGTACTCTTTGCGCCGCGCACGGCCGCCAAATCCTATATAGTTTTTTAATGCCTTGAGATACCAGTCCATTTCTACGCCTCAATTAACCGTCAATCACTTGTTTTTTAAGCGATCGCAATAAGAATAGACGTGAATGAATGGTGGGTAAATATCTGTTTTCTGAATTATTGGGCGCCATCACTGGCGCCCGAAAGATCAACGGAAGCGCTGATCGCGGCCGTGGGGTTCGTTGAGATCCTGTTGCGGTCCAATGGAGATAATGCCGGTTGGATTAATGGTTTTATGGCTGCGGTAATAGTGGTGGCGGATATGCGGAATACTCACCGTCTCCGCGATGCCGGGCATCTGGTAGATATCGCGCAGAAAACCGTACAGGTTGAGGTAATCGCTAATGCGCCGTTTGTCGCATTTAAAATGCGTCACATATACCGGGTCGAACCGTACCAGCGTGGTCCACAGGCGAATATCGGCTTCCGTCAGCTGATTTCCCGTCAGGTAACGATGCTGACCGAGGATCTGCTCCAGCCGCTCCAGTGAAGTAAAGACCGCCTCGACCGCTTCGTCGTAAGCCTGCTGGCTGGTGGCAAAGCCGGCCTTATACACGCCGTTGTTGACGTTGTCGTAGATCCAGCCGTTCAGTTCATCGATTTTTTCCCGCAGCGCCGGCGGATAGTAATCCCCGGCTCTGGCGCCCAGACCATCGAAGGCGGTATTAAACATGCGGATGATTTCTGCCGACTCATTGCTGACGATGGTCTGCTGCTTTTTGTCCCACAATAGCGGGACCGTGACGCGACCGGTATAGTGCGGGTCAGCCTGCAGATAGAGCTGATAGAGGAACTGATGATGATAGAGCTGGTCGCCGGTAGCACCAGGGAAATCATCGGCGAAGGTCCAGCCGTTTTCCAGCATCAGCGGATTGACCACGGAGACGGATATAAAGGGTTCCAGTCCTTTCAGCTTGCGCAGAATTAACGTGCGGTGCGCCCACGGGCAGGCTAAAGAAACATACAGATGATAACGGTCTTTTTCCGCGGCAAAGCCACCTTCGCCCGCAGGCCCCGGCGCGCCATCGGCCGTGAGCCAGTTACGGAAGGCCGAAACGGAACGCTTGAATCGTCCTCCGGTGGATTTGGTGTCATACCAGGTATCTTGCCAGACGCCGTCGACTAATTGTCCCATTACTTCCTCCCGCAGATAGCAAAAGCGAGGAGATATCCCCTCGCTTTTTTTAGATTTTTACTCAGTATAGTGCGCTTACCACTTTTTATTCAGTACGCGGTCGATGCTGAATGCGCCCGGTCCGGTAATGGCCAGCAGCAGATAACCGCCAGCAATGGTCAGGTTTTTCATGAACATCAGCGAGTTCACGCCTTCCGCAAAGTTGCTGTGGAACAGGAACGCGGTCAGCAGCGTAAAGCCTGCGGTGAACAACGCGGTGGTACGGGTCAGGAAACCGAACAGAATCGCCAGACCGCCGCCGAATTCAAGGAGAATGGTCAGCGGCAGCAGTGCTCCCGGCACGCCCATGGCTTCCATATACTGCTGGGTTCCGGCGTAACCAGTGATTTTGCCCCATCCAGCAGTGATAAACAGAATCGGCATCAGAATACGCGCTACCAGTACACCAACATCTTCTAATTTTTTCATTTCTTACTCCAGAAAACCCAAAGGGCGGCAGTTTTGTTTTTTAGCGCAATCCCGCGTGGTTACACGGTGTTGCTGTCGATGGAGAGGATAGTAACGAGGCGGAGAGGGAATTGTTAGCAAGGAAAACTGTAGATCTTCTTCAAAGTTTCTGAGCAATAAGTGCGGTGAGGAGAAATTTTCTGGCGACGAGGGGAACTACCCGTCCCGATATCGGGTGGCTGAGCGGAATGAATTGAGATCTGAGGGGGGCTAACCGCGGGTTGCGGCGAAGGCCCCGTCTGCCGCGAACGGCGTATTGTATCGGACGGGGAAATGGCAGAGCGGGGCGCCGGGATAAGCGCCCGCGCTCCGGGCTGCTAGTGTGTTGACGACTGGCGCAGGATCCCGCGGACCATCCGCCAGGTACTCCACAGTCCGAGACCGCGTTTGGTCCAGCGCATCAAAAAGTGCGGGTGTCGTATGGACCAGACGGCCATCAAACCGCTGCCAACCATCAGCCACGAACGTAAACTCAGCAGCGTATGCCAGCCGCGATCGAGGGGCGCTGTCGCCTCCAGCCAGTGGCGACGACAGGCGCTAAGCTCCAGTCGTTGCTGCTGGATCTGGCGCAGCAGCAGCGCCTTTTGCCGTTCACGCTCCTGTCGGCCATTCACGGTTTATCGTCCTCCAGAAGGGCACGGTCGTTCTCCAGCTCTTTACGCGTCAGGCGCAGCAGCGTGGAGCGGCGCGCCTTACGTAGGGTAAGGATACCCACGATCGCGGCGGCGAGGAGCAGAACGACGGTGGTGGCGATCATGACGTGCAGGCGGTACTGGGCGTCAACGGCCCAGATAACCAGCACCAGCAGACTCATGAGGCCAAACGCGGCAAACAGCAGCGTCAGTCCGGTCATGATCAGCAGCTGGAAGAGGTTGGCTTTCTCCTCCTCCAGCTCCACGACGACCAGGCGCAGCCGTGTTTCCACCATTTCGGCCAGCAGCGTGACGATACGCTGGCCAATGGAGAACACGCGCTGGCCTGGCCCCTGCGTGTGTTGAGTATTCGCCATAATCAGCGACGCGACAGCAGGACACCCAGCACCAGCCCGACGGCGGCACCAATCCCGACTCCTGTCCACGGATTTTCGCGAACATAATCATCCGCCCGCGCGGCGGTCTCGCGCGTTTGACGCAAAATCGCATCGCTGGTTTCACCCAGGCGGGCACGACTCTCTTTTAGCGCGCTCTCTGCTTTACTACGCAGTTTACCAATCTCTTCTTTCGACTTGTCCGCTGAGGAATTCAGAACTTCCTCCAGGGTATCCGCCAGCGTTTTCAGTTCTGCACGAAGGTCGTCAGTCACATTCTCTTTAGCCATGTCGTTCTCCTGTAGCGTGGTCCGTGTTGCGAAAGTTAACTGTTATTAGTAGTCCCGAGACTCCAGCGTTTTTAACTCCTGTTGCGCTTCATTGAGTTTATGCTGGCGTTTGTTGATTTTGTCCGCATCGCCTTTCTTCCGGGCTTCCTGCAGATCGCGCTGACGTTCAGCGATCTCTTCCCGCTGTTTGGCAATTTTTTGCTGATGATCGGCTTTGAGTTTACTGTCGCTGCAGTTTTCCCGTACCTGACGTAGCGCGGTATTTAGCCCATCAATGCGACTTTGATTATGATGCTTTTCGGCATAGCTGATCTCTCGTTGAATATCCTGCTCTTTTTCCTGGCAGGGAGAGGCTGCTATGGCGCTGGCGCTAAGTGAAGTCAGGGCCAGAAGCAGAGCGATGCGGTGTTTCATGGATAGTACCTTCCATTGTCTGAGGGTATACCCGGAGGATATACCCGTTCCCGATGGTGAACGGGAATGCGTTGATTCCCGCAGGTTTAAGCATAGTAACAAATGCAGGAAACCACCAGACTGCGTAAAAAACGCAGTAAGGCGGTAGTTTACCCGAGCCGGTGAGGCGCGTCGCGCAGACGGGATAACCAGGCGGTGGCCGAGTTATCGTCCTCCAGCAGGGCAATAATATAACCATGTGGCAGAGCGCGACCGAGAACCTCTTTCGCCGCCGCGCCCTGGGCGGTGGAGTCGAACTTAATCAGCAGGCCATCTTTTTGCGGCGTAATGCTCTTAAAGCGGATACCGTTGGCGTCGAGATGATGCCAGACGGAGAAGCCGTCCGGCATGCTGACGCCCTGGCCAACCGGACGGATCGCCAGCGTGGCCTCCTGCTGCTGCACTGCCAGCCAGAGCCAGAACAGCGCGCAGAGCACAAGAGAGCCACCCAGCAGCCAGCTCAGCTGGCGCAGGGAGGGGCGTTTAATGACCATCATTAGCCCCGGCTTCTGTATTTTTTCTTCCACAGCACCACCAGCGAGCCGATCAGTCCGAAGACCAGCAGCGCGACCGGAAGGAGCATCAGGCAGGACATCAGCTGATCTTCATACTTGAGGAATACCGGGGTTTTGCCCAGCAGATAGCCCAGCGAGGTCAGGATGAGCACCCACAGCAGGCCGCTCATCCAGTTAAAGAACTGAAAGCGAGCGTTATTGAGGCCTGAAAGGCCGGCAATCGTCGGCAACAGCGTACGCACGAAGGCGATAAAGCGGCCGATCAGCAGCGCGGAGAGCCCATGCTTATGAAACAGGTGATGCGCGCGTTGATGATAGTGAGAGGGCAGATGCGACAGCCAGTTTTGCACGATCCGCGTATTGCCCAGCCAGCGCCCCTGAATGTAGCTCAGCCAGCAGCCGAGGCTGGCGGCGGCGGTAAGCAGCAGCAAGGTTTCCGGAAAGCCCATCGCCCCTTTGGCGATCAGCACGCCCACGAGCACAAGCAGACTATCCCCCGGTAAAAACGCGGCAGGCAGTAACCCGTTCTCAAGGAACAAAATCATAAACAAGACAAAATACAGCATGCCAATCATGGAGGGATTCGCGAGCGTTTCGTAATCCTGAGCCCACAAGGCATTCAATAACTGGGTTAAAAGTTCCATTCACGATTCCTGGTACATCGGTTAACGGCACGTCTGAGCGCGTGGCATGTTGGGCGACAAGATTTTTATGAGATTTTGGTCGCTGCTTAGGCGCTCTGAACGCTTCCCTGTATAAGACTGAAGTAAGTAAACACTTACCCCCAGAACGGCAAAATGCATCTAATTGTAACAAATCAGCTGACTTTACGTCAGAGAAATTGCAAGGTGTTGCTCGTTGATTTTGCTGATTGCGGCGGTGGGAGGCGAGAGGATTTACACAGGCTGACACTATATATGTTTTACTTACTCCAGCCGGCCTGGGGGGCAGGCGCGCAGGGGCCGCGCGCCGTCAGGATAAGCGCTTATTTCGCGCTGTTGGCCGCCGTATCGAGATGAACTACCGGATTATCGGCAAATAAGTAGCGATCGGCATTAAATTCAAAGTCATCGCTGGTTTCGTTAAACAGCATTTGCTTGGTATTTTCCAGATGCTGCCACATCGCCAGCTTGGCGGCGTTGGGATCTTTACGCAGCAGGGCTTTCAGGATCTGATCGTGATCGTCGCACCAGTTATCGACCGTGCGCAGGTCGATATGCTCATGCAGCTTTTTCCAGTACGGGTTATGCACGCGCTGGGTCCACATTTTTTCCACGATCGCCGCCAGCGCACTGTTCTGCGTGGCCAGCGCCACCTGGACGTGGAACTGGAGATCCCACTCGGAGTCGCGGAAACACTTCTCGTTGCGCGCTTTCTCCTGAATCTCCATCAGCTTCATGATGTCCTGTTTGGTCACCTGAGTCGCCGCGAATTCAGCAATATTGCTTTCAATTAGCTGCCGCGCCTGCAGGAGTTCAAAAGGGCCATAGTTGGCGAATTCAAGGCTTTCATCGGCCACCTGCTGGTACTTGGGATGGTTGGAGATGACATGAATACCCGACCCTTTGCGGACTTCGACATACCCTTCCACTTCCAGCATGATAATGGCTTCACGAACCACGGTGCGGCTGACGTTTTTTTCATCGGCGATAAAGCGCTCGGCGGGCAGCTTATCCCCTACAAGGTAGACACCTTGTTCGATGCGCGTCTTCAGCTCAGCGGCAAGCTGCTGATACAGACGGCGTGGTTCAATGATTTCCATATTCGCTCCCGCAAGATGGCGACAATATTCGATTTGTTATACCACTTTTACACGCTTTCCACCACTGGCAGGCATGAAAAAGCCGCCTGAGAAGGCGGCTCGATAAGCGGTCATATCAGCACATGATCTAACTCTGCGTGGCGGGTTTGCGGCTGCTAAGCGGCGTCGAGTCATCGTCAGCCGGTTTGTTTTTCAGCACCGTCCAGATAACCAACGCGCCCAGCAGGTCAAAGACGGCCAGTACCGCAAACAGCGGGCTGAAGCCGATGGTGTCTGCCAGCGCGCCGACAACCAGGGCGAACATGGTGCTCGCCAGCCAGGCGGCCATCCCGGTCAGACCGTTGGCGGTAGCGACTTCGTTACGGCCAAAGACGTCGGAAGAGAGGGTGATCAGCGCCCCGGACAGCGCCTGGTGAGCGAACCCGCCGATGCACAGCAGGGCAATCGCCACGTACGGGCTGGTGAACAGGCCGATCATCCCCGGGCCAATCATCAGCAGGGCGCCCATGGTGACCACCATTTTACGCGACACGATCAGGTTGACGCCAAACCAGCGCTGGAACAGCGGCGGCAGGTAACCGCCCACGATGCAGCCGAGGTCGGCGAACAGCATCGGCATCCAGGCGAACATCGCGATCTCTTTCAGGTTAAAGCCGTAAACCTTAAACATGAACAGCGGGATCCAGGCGTTAAAGGTCCCCCAGGCCGGCTCGGCGAGGAAGCGCGGCAGGGCGATACCCCAGAACTGACGGTTGCGCAGGATCTGCCACGGCGACATTTTCTTCGCGTTATTGGTCTGATGCTGAGACTCCTGACCGCCAATGATGTAGTCGCGTTCTTCGTCAGATAATTTTTTCTGGTCGCGCGGGTGTTTGTAGAAGATAAGCCAGGCGATGGCCCAGGCGAAGCTCAATACCCCGGAGATGATGAACGCCATCTGCCAGCTGTGCATGACAATCGCCCACACCACCAACGGCGGCGCGATCATGGCGCCAATAGAGGAACCGACGTTGAAGTAGCCCACCGCGATAGAGCGCTCTTTTGCCGGGAACCATTCAGAACTGGCTTTCAGCCCGGCAGGGATCATCGCGGCTTCCGCTGCGCCGACTGCGCCGCGAGCCAGCGCCAGGCCGCCCCAGCTGCCTGCCAGCGCGGTTGAGCCGCAGAATATCGCCCAGGCGATAGCAAAGAAGGCATAGCCGATTTTGGTCCCGAGAATATCGAGGACGTAACCCGCGACAGGCTGCATGACGGTGTAGGCAGCGGAATAGGCTGCAATGATATAGGAGTACTGTTGAGTCGAGATGTGTAACTCTTCCATCAGCGTCGGCGCGGCCGCCGCCACGGTGTTACGGGTCAGGTAGCCCAGCACGGTGCCTAGCGTCACCAGCGCAATCATGTACCAACGTAACCCTTTAATTTTACGCATGTAAACCTCATCGTCTGTTATCTTTCCGCATCAGGTGCGGCCTTTCCTGACGGCAATACGCGGTCGGGAAAGCGAAACGGAGGGTTCAGGAGGGGGGATCCCCCTCTGGCCCGAACCTTACCATCAGTTGTTATGTTGAAAGTCGGTGTCCATTCCGTATAAGCCGATGCCATAAACACCGGTAATGCATTCCGTCGGTTTATATGTTGCGACGGCAGAAAGATAACTTGTCATACAACTTTAAAAGTTGAGTGCTGTCACAAAAGTGGGAAAGTTAGTGTGGTCTTTAGCCCTTACCGGCAAAGCCAGAGATGGCGCGCCCTGCCGGGGTATTTTCCAATGAGACGGTCGTTTTTTTATCGACGTTTATTGATCTAACTCACGAAAAACAGCTCGGTCTGTAGAAATTGGTGTGATAACTTTGTCAGCATTGTAGTCAATCATCTGAAAGGCTCCCGCTACGGAGCGAAGAGGACACGCGAATGACACCGTTTATGACTGAAGATTTTCTACTCGATACCGAATTTGCTCGCCGTCTGTACCACGATTACGCCAAAGATCAGCCGATTTTCGACTACCATTGCCACCTTCCGCCGCAGCAGGTTGCCGAAAACTATCGCTTCAAAAATCTGTATGACATCTGGCTGAAAGGCGATCACTACAAATGGCGCGCAATGCGCACTAACGGCGTACCGGAGCGTCTGTGTACCGGTGATGCGTCCGATCGCGAGAAATTTGACGCCTGGGCGGCAACGGTGCCGCACACTATTGGCAACCCGTTATACCACTGGACCCATTTAGAGCTGCGTCGCCCTTTTGGTATTACAGGTAAGCTGTTGTCTCCATCCACCGCCGATGAGATCTGGGACCAGTGCAATGATTTACTGGCTCAGGACGCCTTCTCCGCCCGCGGGATCATGAAGCAGATGAATGTGAAGATGGTCGGTACCACCGACGATCCGATTGATTCTCTCGAGCACCATGCGGTTGTCGCCAAAGATACCTCCTTTGATATCAAAGTGCTGCCGAGCTGGCGCCCGGATAAAGCATTCAACATTGAACAGGCGACCTTTAATGACTACATGGCGAAGCTGGGTGAGGTGTCCGATACCGATATTCGCCGTT
Organism: Klebsiella sp. GL120222-02; assembly: GCF_003097195.1. NCBI lineage: Bacteria > Pseudomonadati > Pseudomonadota > Gammaproteobacteria > Enterobacterales > Enterobacteriaceae > Klebsiella > Klebsiella sp. GL120222-02. The sequence goes on along the minus strand of NZ_QEQO01000003.1, from coordinate 605,826 downwards.
TTGCGGACCTGCAAAGCGCTCTGACCAAACGTCTGGACCACTTTGCCGCACACGGCTGCAAGGTCTCCGACCACGCGCTGGACGTGGTGCTGTTTGCGGAAGCGACCGACGCCGAGCTGGACGCCATTCTGGCGCGCCGTCTGGCTGGCGAGACCCTCAGCGCACACGAAGTGGCGCAGTTCAAAACCGCGGTGCTGGTGTTCCTCGGCGCAGAATATGCCCGTCGCGGTTGGGTACAGCAGTACCATATCGGTGCGCTGCGCAATAACAACCTGCGTCAGTTCAAACTGTTAGGCCCGGACGTGGGCTTCGACTCGATCAACGATCGCCCGATGGCTGAAGAGCTGTCTAAGCTGCTGAGCAAGCAGAACGAAGAGAACCTGCTACCGAAAACCATTCTCTACTGCCTGAACCCGCGTGATAACGAAGTGCTGGGCACCATGATCGGTAACTTCCAGGGTGAAGGCATGCCAGGCAAGATGCAGTTCGGCTCCGGCTGGTGGTTCAACGATCAGAAAGACGGCATGGAGCGGCAGATGACCCAGCTGGCGCAGCTCGGCCTGCTGAGCCGCTTCGTCGGGATGCTGACCGACAGCCGCAGCTTCCTCTCCTACACGCGCCACGAATACTTCCGCCGCATTCTGTGCCAGATGATCGGCCGCTGGGTGGCTGCCGGCGAAGCGCCTGCGGATATCGCGCTGCTGGGCGAGATGGTGAAAAACATTTGCTTTAACAATGCGCGTGACTATTTCGCCATTGAACTGAACTAAGGCCAGAGGTCGGTTGATATGCAATACATTAAAATCCATTCGCAGGATAACGTCGCGGTCGCGCTGGCGGATATCGCTGCCGGTAGTGTGGTGACGATTGATAAGGATTCGGTCACCCTCGGCCAGGATATCGTTCGCGGCCACAAGTTTGCACTGCGCGCTATCGCGAAAGGGGAAAACGTCGTTAAGTACGGGTTGCCGATTGGCCATGCGCTGGCGGATATCGCGCCGGGCGAGCATGTTCATGCGCACAATACGCGCACCAATCTCAGCGACCTTGACGCGTATCGCTATCAACCGGACCGGGTTGCCCAACCGCCACAGCCTGCGGATCGCGAAGTGCAGATTTATCGTCGCGCCAACGGTGACGTCGGCGTGCGCAATGAGCTGTGGATCCTGCCGACCGTCGGCTGCGTCAACGCGATGGCCAGACAAATGCAGAACCGTTTCCTGAAAGAGACGTATGGCGCTGAGGATATCGATGGGGTGCATCTCTTCAGCCACACCTATGGCTGCTCGCAGCTTGGGGACGACCACATCAACACTCGCACCATGCTGCAAAATATGGTTCGTCACCCGAACGCCGGGGCGGTACTGGTGGTTGGCCTTGGCTGTGAAAACAACCAGGTGGATGCCTTTCGCGAAACGCTGGGCGAGTTTGACCCGCAGCGTGTGCACTTTATGGTTTGCCAGCACCAGGACGATGAAGTGGAAGCGGGGGTTGCGCATCTGCATCAGCTGTATGAAGTGATGCGTCAGGATAAACGCCAGCCGGGTAAATTGAGCGAGCTGAAGTTTGGTCTCGAGTGCGGGGGATCGGACGGCCTGTCGGGCATTACCGCTAACCCGATGCTGGGCCGCTTCTCAGACTATGTGATCGCCAACGGCGGCACCACCGTGCTGACCGAAGTGCCGGAGATGTTCGGTGCTGAACAGCTGCTGATGAGTCACTGCCGTGACGAAGCGACCTTCGACAAGCTGGTGACCATGGTCAATGACTTTAAGCAGTACTTTATCGCCCACGACCAGCCTATTTACGAAAACCCTTCCCCGGGTAACAAAGCCGGGGGGATCACCACCCTGGAAGATAAGTCGCTGGGCTGTACTCAGAAAGCGGGTTCCAGCCAGGTGGTGGATGTCCTGCGCTACGGCGAGCGCCTGAAGGTTCATGGTCTGAATTTGCTGAGCGCGCCGGGCAACGACGCGGTCGCCACCAGCGCGCTGGCCGGCGCCGGCTGTCATATGGTGTTGTTTAGCACCGGACGCGGCACGCCGTACGGCGGCTTTGTGCCGACGGTGAAGATCGCCACCAACAGCGAACTGGCGGCGAAGAAAAAGCACTGGATCGACTTCGATGCCGGGCAGCTGATCCATGGCAAAGCGATGCCGCAGCTGCTGGAGGAGTTTGTGGATGCCATTGTGGCTTTCGCTAACGGTAAACCGACCTGTAATGAACAGAATGACTTCCGCGAACTGGCCATCTTTAAAAGCGGTGTTACCCTGTAAAGGGGTATTCACATTGGCGCCCAGGGGCGTAGAACGTGTATCGGCCTGATAGCGTAACGCCATCGGGCTCGTAACAGCGGCGTTTCAGCCAGTGAAGCGCCGTTTGTTTTTTTCAGTCAGGGAGCTTTCATGACCGCGTATTGGCTGGCCCAGGGGGTCGGCGTCATCGCCTTTCTTATCGGCATTACCACCTTTATCAACCGCGATGAACGCCGTTTCAGGCTACAGCTGGCGGTCTATAGCGCTATTATCGGCGTCCATTTTTTCCTGATGGGCGCCGGGTCGGCCGGAATGAGCGCCGGGCTCAATGCGCTACGTACGGTCATTTCCTTACGCACCCGTAGCCTGTGGGTGATGACCGTCTTTATCCTCCTGACGCTGATCCTCGGCCTGGGCAAACTGCAGCATGCCATGGAGCTGCTGCCGATCATTGGCACCGTCGCCAGCACCTGGGCGCTTTTTCGTTGCAAAGGGCTGACCGTCCGCTGCGTGATGTGGTGCTCCACCGCCTGCTGGGTCACGCATAATCTGTGGTTGGGTTCGATTGGTGGGACGCTGATTGAAGGCAGTTTTCTGATCGTCAACGGGCTCAATATCATTCGCTTCCGCCGGATGCAAAAGCGCGGTATCGATCCGTTTAAGGTTGAAAACGCAGTCCAGGAAGAGAGCCCCTCCGCCCGATAGCGGAGGGGAAAGGCATTAGCTGCGCAGGGCGTTTTTCGCCAGCTGGTCATCTTCTGCTATGCAGGCCGCGGCGGTAAACAGGGCGTCGGTTGAGGAGTTGAGCGCCGTTTCGCAGGAATCCTGCAGCACGCCGATAATAAAGCCGACGGCAACCACCTGCATCGCCACATCGTTCGGGATCCCAAACATATTACAGGCCAGCGGGATCAGCAGCAGCGAACCGCCCGCCACGCCGGAGGCGCCGCAGGCGCACAGCGAAGCGACCACGCTCAGCAGCAGCGCCGTCGGCAGATCCACCGGAATATTCAGCGTATGCACCGCCGCCAGCGTCAGCACGGTGATCGTGATCGCCGCGCCCGCCATATTGATGGTCGCCCCCAGTGGAATGGAGACCGAATAGGTATCGCGATCCAGATTCAGCTTTTCACACAGCGCCATATTCACCGGAATATTGGCGGCGGAGCTGCGGGTGAAGAACGCGTAGACGCCGCTTTCGCGCAGGCAGGTCAGCACCAGCGGATAGGGGTTACGGCGGATTTTCCAGAACACCAGCAGCGGGTTAATCACCAGCGCTACCAGCAGCATACAGCCGACCAGCACCAGCAGTAGCTGGGCGTAGCCCCACAGGGTCTCGAAACCGGTGGTCGCCAGGGTGGAAGAGACCAGACCGAAGATCCCCAGCGGTGCAAAACGGATCACCACTTTGACGATGAAGGTCACCGCATGGGAGACATCGTTGATCAGGTTTTTGGTGGTGTCGTTACCGTGACGCAGGGCGAAGCCCAGCCCCACCGCCCACACCAGAATGCCGATATAGTTGGCGTTCAGCAGGGCGTCGATCGGGTTAGATACCATGCTCATCAGCAGGCCGCGCAGCACTTCGACAATCCCCGACGGCGGCGTGATGCTGTCGGCGGCGGTGGTTAAATGCAGAGTCGACGGAAAGACAAAACTAAACAACACCGCGGTCAGCGCCGCGCTGAAGGTGCCCAGCAGATAGAGAAACAGAATGGGGCGAATACTGGTTTTTTGTCCGTGCTGATGGTTAGCGATGGAGGCCATCACCAGCATCAATACCAGCACCGGCGCCACCGCCTTTAACGCGCCGACGAACAGGGTCCCCAGCAGACCGACGGCAATGGCCGTTGGCTTAGAGACCAGCGCCAGCAGCACGCCAAGCACCAGACCGATTAAAATTTGTTTCACCAGGCTGCCTTGCGCCAGGCGTGAGATCCACCCCGATGGGGGAGTGCGTGTGGTCATAATTCATTCCTTCCAGTGATGTAGCAAGCCATCCCAGCCACGTATTATTTGTTACGTTTATGTCAGGATGTAAGTAGATGTTTGCATAGTCGAGTATACGGAAAGAATGGCGGGCGGGAAGCGTAAAATGCTGTGATTTTAATCTGGATCTTGTTTTTTAACTATGTAGTAACATAACTGTGACATGAGCAGAGATTGCCGTCGGCGATGGCCGACGGCGCGTTGTGCAGATTACTCAGGCAGTTTGCGCTGCTTGTCGTGTTGCTTGTTGACCCAGGCGTTAATCAGCAGCGTGACGGCCAGGATGCCTCCTACTACGCCCAGCGAGATGGCGACCGGGATATGGTAGAAGTCGACGATCAGCATCTTCACGCCAATAAACACCAGGATCACCGACAGACCGTATTTGAGCATCGAGAAGCGCTCGGCGACCCCCGCCAGCAGGAAGTACATGGCGCGCAGGCCGAGGATCGCGAACAGGTTTGAGGTCAGGACGATAAACGGATCGGTGGTGACCGCGAAGATCGCCGGGATACTGTCGACGGCGAAAATCACATCGCTCAGTTCCACCAGGATCAGCACCAGCAGCAGCGGCGTGGCGAACAGCACCCCGTTTTTACGGGTGAAGAAGCGCTCGCTCTCGATTTTATCCGTCATTCGCAGATGGCTGCGGATCCAGCGCACCAGTGGTTTATCGCCGATGCCGGAGTCATCTTCTTTCGCCAGCGCCATCTTCACGCCGGTAAAAAGCAGGAAGGCGCCGAAGACGTACAGCAGCCAGTCAAACTGGGAAATCAGCCAGCTGCCGGCGAAGATCATGATGGTACGCAGAACAATCGCGCCCAGCACGCCATACACCAGTACCCGGCGCTGCAGAGCAGGCGGTACGGCGAAATAGCTGAACAGCATCAACCAGACGAAGACGTTATCGACCGCCAGCGCTTTCTCAATCAGATAACCGGTGAGGAAGGCTAAGGCCTGCGGGTCAGCGACGGCCCGGCCCTGGGTTTGTACCAGATACCACCAGAAGGCGGCGTTGAACAGCAGAGAAAGCGTGACCCAGAGGATTGACCAGCCCGCGGCCTGCTTCATGGTCATGCTATGCGAACCGCGTCGTCCCTGAAGCAGCAGATCGATTGCCAACATGATCGCGACGACGACAGCGAATCCACCCCATAGCAACGGCGTGCCGACAGTATTCATTTGATATTCCTTACATAAAAACAAAACGGCTGACGTCGGAAGACGGCAGCCGCTGCGCTTTTATGCATAGACCTCGCCTTCCGGCAAGGTCTCACTTACAACAACCAAAGTACATCGCGATGGGCTTTGGTTATTGCCCGGCGACCGGATGCGGTATTGCACGCATCGTAATGACGATCAACCGGCAAGGAAGTTACTCCCCTTTGCACGTAACAAAATATGTCACAGGGCGGTTTTCGTCAATGGCGGCCGGTCCGGCCTTTACACTCTTTTACGCCAGCGGCTGCGTATCGGCCGGGAAGATCACTCCGGTCTGGCGACGAATTTCGCTCGACAGTTTTGCCGTAATACGGCTCACGGTCAGACCCGGGTGATTGACGTCCTGTGTCTCCACCAGGCGCGCAAAGGTCTCCGCCTCATACAGCATAGTATTAATGTGCTGGGGCTGCGTCAGGTCCTGGGCTTTGCCGCCGCGCGGCACAAACGCCAGCTTCTGGCATTCGGAGATTTTTTTGATCACTAATGTGCCGTCTTCGCCCTGGATTTCACTGGGGATCGCGGAATCGCTAACTTTGGAGTGATGCAGCGTCACGTCGAAGTCGCCATAGCTCAGCACCACGGTGCCCTGGGCGTCTACGCCGCTGTCCAGCAGGCTGGCGGTGGCAAGAACGGCCCGCGGTTCGCCCCATAACGCCACAGCGGACGCCAGGCAATAGAAGCCGATATCCATAATCGAACCGTTAGAGAACGCCGGGTTAAAGGTGTTGGGGTTTTCGCCGTCAAGGTAGCGCTGATAGCGCGAGGAGTACTGACAATAGTTGATGAAGGCTTTGCGCAGTTTGCCCGCTTTAGGAAGCGTCTCTTTGAGTAGCAGAAAGTTAGGCAGGCTGGCGGTTTTAAAGGCTTCAAACAGCACAACGTTATTTTCTTTCGCCAGCGCTATCGCCGCCTCGACTTCCTGCAGGTTCGATGCCAGCGGCTTTTCGCAAATGACGTGCTTTTTGTGGCTCAGGAACAGCCGGGTCTGCGGGAAGTGCAGCGAGTTCGGGCTGGCAATATAGACCGCGTCAACGTCAGGGCTCTGTGCCAGCTCATCGAGCGAGGTAAACAGATGCTCGACCGGATAGTCATTGGCGAAGGCTTGCGCCTGTTCGAGGCTGCGGGAGTAGATGGCGGTAAGTTTATATTTGCCGGTTTCATGGGCGGCATCGACAAACTGCTTGGTGATCCAGTTTGTGCCAACAACTGCGAAACGTATCATAAACGTTGACGAACTCCATTAAAGGGAACCTGTCGTCACTCTATCATGCCATCATGACAAAACCAGTGCGTCACTACGCAGAACGATTTAACGAAAGGTGCGTCAGCCACAGGCGGGTATCGAACTCCAGTTGATGGTACTGTGGCTCCATATGGCAGCACAGTTGATAAAAGGCTTTGTTGTGATCTTTCTCTTTCAAATGCGCCAGTTCATGGACCACGATCATCCGCAGAAAGGCCTCCGGCGCGTCGCGAAACACCGTCGCCACGCGAATTTCCGCTTTGGCTTTCAGCTTACCGCCCTGAACGCGGGAAATCGCGGTATGCAGGCCGAGCGCATTGTTCAGCACGTGGATTTTACTGTCGTACATCACTTTGTTGATCGGCGCCGCTCCGCGCAGAAAGCGGGCCTTCAGATCCTGGGTGTACTGATACAGCGCTTTATCGCTGTTAACGTCATGCCCCTGCGGATAACGCTTTTGCAGCACCTCGCCGAGGCGGTCTTGCTCGATTAAGGTCGTCACCTGCGACAGCAGCGATTCAGGATAGCCATGGAGATAAGGTAATGTGCTCATGTAGCCCGTTTGCGTAATTAAGCGACAACAGCCGGGGATTCTAGCACCCTGTGCGGACAGGATGCCAGAAAGGCATCGTTACTCGATTATCGCGTCTTCATCCGCCCGGTAGCAGAAGAAATCAAACAGCGCCTCTTTGCGATGCAGCATACTATCCACGCAGGCCATGCCGACAAACGCCCCGGTAAACTCGCCGTAGCGGCTGTATTCATCGGAGAAATGCGATGTGTCGTAGACCGCTCCGATGGGGTGATAGTGCTCACCGTCGACAGACCATGAACACTGTACCTCTCGGCCATTAATAGCAATCGCGAGATAGATTTCTCCCTCGGCAAGGCGAATTTTCTGTGGATCGTCGTGACGCTCACCGTTATCCATGTAGATAATAGCCAGTTGCGCCGCGCCAGAGGTTTCATCCCAGGTTTTATGTAAAAACAGATAGTTCATGTTGTCGTAATAGAGCACCAGTCCAGCGCTGTGCTGATAAATCTCCGGGTTAAAATCCATCTTCGTACTGATGTTGGCGTATACCGAGGTCAGCTTTTTCGCCAGCAGACTGACTTTATTGAGCGAGCTCAGCGACTCCTGACCGCGTAGAGCAAGATAGCCTGCTTTACGCGTCAGGCAGGTAAAACGCTGGAAATGGATCCTCGGCGCATAAAACGCGTTATCCACCCTTGGCTCATCAAAATCATCAAGGTCCGCTTTTGGTGGAAACGGGTGCGGCGGCAGACGGGATCCTTCTACCTGATGCTGTGCGAGATGACCCCCAGCGGCCAGGCGCAGCCAGCCATCCTCGCTCCATTCCATCCTTTGGATCGCCGTTTCGCGACCCAGCGGGCAGCGTAGCTCCTGGCGAAACGGACGACTGCAAAGGTGGGTTAGCCAGACTTCACCCGTTGGGGTCTCGACATAGCTACCGTGCCCGGCCTTTTGCAGGTAGGTTTCCGGATTGAAATAGTGGGGCTTGAGATGGCCTGTATCTTTGCGTTCGTTAAAATTCTCTGGCCAGGATGTGACGATTGGATTGAGCGGATCGCCTTGATAGGGGCCAGCGACCTCGGTGGCGCGGGCCATGGTGACAGAATGCCCGTAACCGGTGCCGCCTTCGGCGACCATCAGGTAGTAATAGTCGCCGCGTCTCGTCAGATGCGGCGCTTCAATGCAGCCGCGGTCGGTACCGCCGTGCCAGATGCGCTGCGGGTAGCCGATGACGCTGTGCGTCTGCGGCGAATATTCCACCAGGCAGATCGCTCCCGGTTTTTCATAGCCTTCGCGAGTTTCCCACTCCAGTGAGACGATCCATTTTCTGCCATCGTGGTCGTGCAAAATTGAGGCATCGAATCCAGCAGAATGGAGATAAACGGGGGCGCTCCACGGGCCAGTGATCTCCTCGGCGGTAATAAGATAATTATCAACGTCAAAATAACGGGAGTTCATTGAATTCATAACGCCATAAATGACATAAAACAGCTTTTCTTCTTCGCACCAGGTCAGGCTTGGGGCCCAAATACCTTTGGCAGAAGGCAGTTTTTTTAAGTCTGGGTTATTATCATCGGTAAGCACATGGGTGAGCAATTGCCAATGTTTAAGATCCCTTGAATGATAAACCGGTAGTCCGGGAAACCATTCAAATGATGATACCGCCACATAATAATCATCGCCGCGGCGGCATATACAGGGGTCAGGATTAAAACCTCTAAAGACAGGATTCTGAATCATCGTATTTATCCTTAATGCTCAAAATATAGCAATAATTTTAAGTGGAGGATGACTCAGGAGATATATAGACTGTTTCCATTTATATAATAAACGTCCACTTATCTGGTGATGCTGCTCACAAAAAACGATTTATTTCTCCGCCCGACTGCCTACGGCATCGGTGCTTCTGATTTTGTGGCGGAAAGATTGCGGAGTATCGTTCATCATCTCTTTAAACTTGAGGCAGAAGTAGGCGCTGTCAGTGAAGCCGGCACTTTGCGAGATATCGCTGATCTTCAGGTCGGTGTTTGTCAGCAGATTGACAGCGATATTGAGTTTGCGCAGCAGCATGAATTTCTTAAAGCTGATGCCAAAGGCGGATTTAAAGGTGCGGGAAAACCAGGATTTTGACCACTGACAGCGTCGGGCGGCTTCCTCTGTTGTCATTTCAAAATTTTCATTGGCATTAATGACTTGTAGTAGTTCGATAAGTTCGCTCAGGTAGCGATGATGGGTTCGTTCGGTAACAGGAACGGAATCTTTAAGGCGATTAAAAGCATGCAGTAGTACGCTTTGCATCAGGGAACGGAACAGCGAATCGGAGAAGTCGCTGAACTCACTGCACCAGCTCAGCAGCAGCTCAAGGCGCTCAGCCTCCTCGCCGGAAAGATAAACTACCGCGCCGCAGTGGGCCGCAGGTAGCGACAGATCATATCCTTCCAGCCACTCTTTTTCGAATTGCATAAGATAACGCTTGTGGCTGGCAGCGGGCGGTAGCGTCATTTCATGAATGAGTAGGGCAGGGACATATACCAGCGTGTTGTTTTTAATGGTAAATTTTTCGTCGCCAATGGAATAGCTTCCCCCTGATTCTCTGAACCACATCAGTTCGTCCATCATATGGAAATGTGGAACTACATTTATCCCATTGAAATCATTTATGTTATCTGCTCGCAGCGTAAAGAGTTCACCTGCGCCAACGGGGATCTTTTCGAAAACGGGAGATTCGTCACTCATCGGGTACACTCTTCTTATATTTAACAGGATAATTTATACATAACCGGATTGCCCTTAGCAATAACGTATGCCTATCAAATCTACCAGTGCTCTTATTGCGGAGGCGCGATGAATACTGCCCGTATTAGTATCAAAGAAAAATTCAGCTATGGCTTAGGCGACACCGGTTGTAATTTAGTATGGCAAACAGTGATGTTGTTCATGGCCTGGTTTTATACTGACGTATTTGGTTTAAGCCCCGCGCATATGGGAACCATGTTTTTAGCCGTCAGAGTATTAGATGCGGTGACTGATGTATTAATGGGGGCGGTGGCTGATAGAACCCGCACTAAATATGGTCAATTCCGGCCCTATATTTTATGGTTTGCCATTCCGTTTGGCGTATTGTGCTGCTTAACGTTTTATACCCCGGATTTAGGTTATAGCGGTAAGTTAATTTATGCTTATGTTTCTTATACTTTATTATCGTTAGTGTATACCGCTATTAACGTCCCGTACTGCGCGATGATTAATAATATTTCCAATGACTCCCGCGAGCGAGTATCGCTGCAGTCGTGGCGGTTTGCGCTAAGTACCTTAGGCGGCCTGATTGTGTCGCTGACTGCGCTACCGTTGGTAGCCTGGCTGGGGAAAGGCAATCTGCAAAACGGGTATTTCTACACCATGATGGTGATGGGCGCCTTGAGCATCGTGCTGTTCTTTATCTGTTTTGGCCTGACTAAAGAGCGCTACTCTACAGACATTACGGCCAATAATCAGAGCAGCATCCTTGATGACCTGAAAACCCTGCTGGCGAACAAAGACTGGCGCATTTTATTTACGCTGAACGTGGTGAACCTGATCGCCGTGCTGTTCAAAGGCGGTACCACGCTCTACTACGTCAATAACATTATGGGGCGCGCGGATCTTGGCAGCTTGTTGCTGACCACCACGCTGGCTTCCGGAGTGGTGGGAGCCATGCTGTCGCCGTTCATATTTAAGAACATCGATAAAGTGAAGGGCTTCAAGCTGTCAATGGCGCTGGAGGCGGTGCTGTTAATCGCGATGTATTTCGTCCCGGCGGGCAACGTCGCCGCCATCTTCACGTTGGTGATAATCATCAATATCATTCAGCTGGCGGCAACACCGCTACAGTGGAGCATGCTCTCAGATATCATTGATGCGGAAGAAAAGCGCAGCGGCAAGAAGCTCAGCGGAATTGTCTTCTCAACCAACCTGTTTGCAATCAAATTAGGGATTGCCATCGGCGGCGCGCTGGTGGGTTATCTGCTGGCGTGGGGGGACTACGTCGGCGGCGCCGCGCAGCAATCGGCTTCAGCGCTGCAGATGATTAAATTGTTGTTCACTCTCTTCCCGGGCGTGCTGGTGGCGCTGTTGATAGTGATAATGAATCGCTACAGTCTGGATGATAAACGTCTGTCGCATATGGCGCAGGAAAGCGGGAGATAATCGACCGATCTCTATTCAACTGGGCGAAGTTTGCGTATAAACTCGCGGGTTTTAGTATTCCGGAGGCGGAGAGGCGATGAGCCAGGCAGAGTTAAACGGTGAGTTATTCACATTAGAGCGGTTCCCACCTAACGCTGAAGAAGAAGCGCTACAGGCATGGGAAGCGGCGGATGAATATCTGCTGCAACAGGTGAATGACGTCGACGGCCTGACGCTCATCTTCAACGACGGCTTTGGCGCGCTCGCCTGCGCGCTGGCGGAGCGCAACCCGGTCAGCATCAACGACTCCTTTATTTCCGAGCTGGCGACCCGCCACAACCTGCGGATGAACGGTATCGATGAAGAGAGCGTGCGCTTTCAGGATAGCCTGAGCCCGCTGCCCGCCGCGCCGGCGCTGGTGCTGATTAAGGTGCCAAAACAGCTGGCGCTGCTGGAACAGCAGCTGCGCGCGCTGCGCGAAGTGGTGACGCCGGAGACCCGCATTATCGCCGCGGCGAAAGCCCGAGATGTGCACAACTCGACGCTGGCGCTGTTTGAAAAAATCCTCGGCACCACCACCACCTCGCTGGCGTGGAAAAAAGCGCGTTTGATCCACTGCGTTTTCACCGCTCCTGAGCTTGCCGATGCGCCGCAAACCTACAGCTGGAAGCTGGACGGCACGCCGTGGACCATCCATAACCACGCCAACGTTTTTGCCCGCAGCGGGCTAGATATCGGCGCGCGTTTCTTCTTGCAGCACTTACCGTCTGATTTAGAAGGCGAGATCGCCGATCTCGGCTGCGGCAATGGGGTGATTGGCCTGCAGGCGCTGGCGCAAAACCCGAACGCGCGGGTCATGTTTACCGATGAGTCGCACATGGCGGTGGCTTCCAGCCGGTTGAACGTCGAGCGCAACCTGCCGGACGATATCGCACGCTGTGAATTTATGGTCAATAACTCGCTCTCCGGCATTGAGCCGGATCGCTTTACGGCGATCCTGTGTAATCCGCCGTTCCATCAGCAGCACGCGATTACCGACCATATTGCCTGGCAGATGTTTAACGATGCCCGCCGCAGCCTGAAATACGGCGGCGAGCTGTACGTCGTCGGCAACCGCCACCTCGATTACTTCCGTAAGCTGAAGCGCGCTTTTGGTAATTGCACGACGATTGCGACGAACAATAAGTTTGTCATTTTGAAAGCAACGAAGGTGCGTAAGCAGCGCTGATTCCTTTTGTTGTTTCCCCCCGGCTTGCGGCTGTCGCCTTAGCCGGGCTACCGACTGTCGCCTTAGCCGGGCTAGCGTACGGGATTATCGTGGTAGCCCGGGGAAGGCGCATCGCGCCGCCCCCGGGACACGGCTAAATCGCCAGCGCCAGTTTTGTGCCCTGGGCAATCGCCCGACGCGCATCCAGCTCCGCCGCCACGTCGCAACCGCCGATGAGATGCACCGTTTTCCCCGCCGCGCGCAGCGGATCCGCCAGCTCGCGGCGCGGTTCCTGACCGGCGCAGATCACCACCTGATCGACCGCCAACAGCTGGCGCTCGCCGCCGATAGTGACATGTAACCCTTCATCATCGATCTTTTCATAGCTGACCGCCGGGATCATTTTCACGCCGCGCGCCAGCAGCGTCGCGCGGTGGATCCAGCCGGTGGTTTTGCCGAGCCCTTCGCCCGGTTTGCTGGCTTTGCGCTGCAGCATCACAATCTGTCGCGGGCTTTTACTCAGTTGCGGGCCTTCAGGATGCAGCCCTCCCGCCGTTTGCAGGCTGGTATCGATACCCCATTCGCGGCAGAACTCGCCGATATCCTGGCTGGTGGCCACGCCCGACTGGCTTAAATACATCGCGGTGTCGAAGCCGATACCGCCGCAGCCGATAATCGCCACCTTCGCGCCAACCGGCGCTTTATCACGCAAGACATCCAGGTAGCTCAGCACCTTGGGATGATCGATCCCGTCGATCGCCGGCAGGCGCGGGGCGATACCGGTGGCGAGGATCGTCTCATCGAACGTCAGCAGATCGTCTGCCGTGACGCGGGTGTTCAGGCGTAGATCGACACCATGAAGATCGAGCATGGTGCGGTAGTAACGCAGCGTCTCGTGAAACTCCTCTTTGCCGGGGATCTGTTTGGCGATATTAAACTGGCCGCCGATCTCCGGGAGCGCATCGAACAACGTGACGTGATGACCGCGAGCGGCGGCGTTAACGGCGAAGGCCAGACCGGCAGGCCCGGCGCCGACCACCGCCAGCCGTTTAGGCGCGTTGGCCGGCAGGACCGGCATCAGGGTTTCATGACAGGCGCGCGGGTTGACCAGACAGGAGGTGACTTTGCCGACGAAGATTCGATCGAGACACGCCTGGTTGCAACCGATGCAGGTATTGATCTCCCCGGCGCGATCGCGCTGCGCTTTCGACATAAATTCGGCGTCGGCGAGGAACGGGCGGGCCATCGATACCATATCGGCATCGCCGCGAGCGAGAATATCCTCCGCGACCTGCGGATCGTTGATGCGGTTGGTGGTGATCAACGGGATCGACACCGCGCCCTTCAGCTTGCGGGTGACCCAGCTGAAAGCTCCGCGCGGTACCGGCGTGGCGATGGTCGGAATGCGCGCTTCGTGCCAGCCAATCCCGGTGTTGATAATTGTCGCTCCCGCCGCTTCAATCGCTTTGGCCAGTTCGGTGACTTCCGCCAGCGTGCTGCCGTCGTTGACCAGATCGAGCATCGACAGGCGGTAGATGATAATGAAATCGTGGCCGGCGCGCTGGCGCACCGCCTTAACCACTTCAATGGCGAAACGCATGCGCCTGGCATAATCGCCGCCCCATTGGTCGTCGCGCTGGTTGGTGCGCGCGGCGAGAAATTCGTTAATCAGATAGCCTTCTGAACCCATCACTTCGACGCCGTCATAGCCCGCTTCACGCGCCAGCTGGGCGCAGTGGGCAAAATCATCGATCAGCGTCAGGATCTCATCGTGGCTCAGTTCATGGGGCGTAAAACGGTTAATCGGCGCCTGTAGCGCCGAGGGGGCCACCAGCGCGGGCTGGTAGCTGTAACGGCCGGTATGCAGGATCTGCAGGGCGATTTTGCCGCCTTCCTGATGTACCGCGTCGGTAATATGGCGATGGTGCGCCAGATGGCTGGCATCGTTGAGTACCGCGCCGCCGGCCATGGTGACGCCAGAGGGTGCCGGAGCGATGCCGCCGGTGACGATCAGCGCCACGCCGTGGCGGGCGCGCTCGGCGTAAAAGGCCGCCAGCCGCTGCGCGCCGTCCGGCAGCTCTTCCAGCCCGGTGTGCATCGAGCCCATCAACACGCGGTTTTTGAGCGTTGTGAAGCCCAGCTCAAGCGGGGCGAAAAGCGACGGATAGCGGCTCATAGTGGCTTCCAATGTAAAATTATTGTTATGTGGTCGGATGAGTTACTAATTTAGCCATCGTGGAGAAAAAGGGAAAAGGGGAGTGCGGTGATTGTGATGGAATTCAAAGAACGGAACACGTTGTCCCTCACCCCGACCCTCTCCCAAAGGGAGAGGGAGAAAGGCGGACCGGCACCGATATTTAACGCTAGTGCCGAACGGTTCCCTCACCCAAAGGGCGAGGGGGAAAGGCGGATCGGCATCGGTATTCAAGGCCTGTGCCGAACGGTTCCCTCTCCCACCGGGAGAGGGTTAGGGTGAGGGGGCTACGCGCTGGCGGCGCTCCAGGCCCGGTGCCTGCCACATCGACGTTGTCAGCCCGCTATCGACAAGGCCAAGCTGATCGGCATACACCGTCTGCCACTTGCTCATCATCTCCTGATACAGCTCGCGATGCTGCGGATTTGGGGTGAACTCGCGGTGCCAGCTCACTAACCGTTCTCCTGTACTGGCCATATCGCCATACAGTCCGGCGCCGGTTCCGGCGGCGATAGCACAGCCCAGCGCGGTGGCTTCGCGAACCACCGGCACCCGCACCGGCAGGCCGGTGACGTCGCTGAGGATCTGGCTCCACAGCGCGCCTTTAGAGCCGCCGCCGGCAAACACCAGGCTCTCGAATGTCACCCCGGAGAACTGGGAGATCTGCGCGAGGTTGCAGGCGGAGACAATCGCTGCGTTCTCCTCCAGCGCGCGGAACAGGGTCGCTTTGTTGCACTTCTCCGGATCGATGGAGAGGTTAATAAACGACGGCGCGGCGTGGTACCACTGCTTAAAGTGCATGGCGTCGGAAAAAATAGGCATCACGCCGTGGGAACCGGCGGGGACGCGGCTGGCCATCTCCTCCAGCAGCGAATAGGCATCGACGCCGAGCCGCTCGGCAATCAGTTTTTCTTCAGCGCAGAAGGCGTCACGAAACCAGCGCATGGTCAGGCCGGTAAAGAAGCTGATCGATTCCGCCTGCGCCATGCCGGGAATGACATGAGGATTAACACGAATATTCATCTGCGGATCGGTGCGCACCTGCGGCAGGTTGACCACCTGCTGCCAGAAAGTGCCGCCGAGTACCGCAGTTTGCCCGGCGCGCACCACCCCAAGGCCCAGGCAGCCGAGCTGGACGTCGCCGCCGCCCATCACTACCGGCGTCCCGGCGCGCAGGCCGCTCTCATGCGCCGCAGCTTCGGTGACGGCGCCCAGCAGGGTACCGGTCTCTTTGACCGGCGACAGCATATCGGCGCGCAGCCCGGCCATATCCAGCAGCGCCGGACGCCAGTCGCGGCTGAACAGGTCGAGCATGCCGGTGGTGCCGGCGTTTGACGGGTCGACCGCCAGCTCGCCGGATAGCTTCGCCGCCAGCCAGTCGCTGATCATGGTGATGGTTGCCGCTTTGCGGTAGATATCGGGGCGGTGGTGCGCCAGCCACAGCAGGCGCGGCATGGCGCTAAGCGCCAGGGTTTGTCCCGAGACCTCGTATACCTCGGATTCAAAACGATAGTCGTGGATCTCCTTAAGCTCCGCCACTTCGCGGCTGGCGCGGGCATCGACGTTGGCGCAGGCCCAGATGGCCTCGCCGTTGCGGTCATAGAGGACGATCCCTTCGCGCATCGAACAGCAGGCGACGGATTGAATGTCGGCGGCAGAGAGCCGGGCGGCGTCGAGCGCCTGGCGAATGCACTGGCAGGCCAGCTGCCAGTTGGTGGTAAGGTCGAACTCCATCGAGCCGGGGACGTTATCGACGCTCAAGTGTTTCCATTCGGCCTGGCCTACCGCCAGCTGGCGGCCATTAAGATCGAAAATGACCGCCCGAATGCTGCCGGTCCCGGCATCTAACGCTAACAGGTAACTCATGACATGCGCCTCGCTGTTGTCGCGCGGCGCCAGGCCGTCAGGAGGCCAGTGCGAGCACCGCGCGTGCTGTTGTCTCTTCCGTTACCAGGCCATTAATGCGCTTTCCAGTCAGAGCGGCATGAATCGCCTGCGCTTTTTGTTCTCCCCCGGCGACGCCGACGATGGTTGGCAGCTGCGCCAGCTCATCAAGGGTTACGCCGAGCAGTTCCCGATGGATCTCCAGTCCTTCTACCGGCCGGCCGTCGGCCTGCAGGAAATAACCTAAAATGTCGCCGACCGCGCCTTTGCGCGCGTACATCAGCTGTTCGCCCTCGCTGATATAGCCGGAGCGTAAAATGGTGGCGTCGCGCCGCTGATCGATGGCGCCAATGCCGACCACCGCCGCGTCCGCCGCCGTTGCCGCGAGGATCACGTCGCGCACGCTCGACTCGCGGCGCAGGATCTCGGCGACCTCCGCCGAAGAGACCCGCAGCGGCGCCGGAATAATGCTGACGCTGCAGGCGGCATCAAGCTGGCCGATGCCGGTCATATAGGGGCCGACGCCGCCGGAGAGGGTCACCAGCCGCACCTGCTGCGAGCCGATAAAGCCGCTGAGATGCTGCAGGCAGCTCATGGTGGCTTCGCCGAACCCGACCGCCAGTAGTTGACCCGGTTGCAGAATGCCCATCAGCGATTGCGCCGCGCCGATCCCCAACCGGGTATTCATCGGCGGGGTGTTGAGCGCCGGCAGCACGCGGGCAATCTTGAGGCCAAAGCGCTGCTGGAGTTCACTTTCCAGCGCCAGGCAGCCCTCATAGCGCGAGTTGATCTGCACGCGGATCACCCCGGACTGGCGGCCTTTCTCCAGCAGACGGGAAATCTTCAGCCGCGGCAGCCCCAAACGCTCGCCGATGTCATTTTGCGTCAGGCCGTCGTGGTAGTAGCACCACGCCACCCGCGCCACCAGCTCTTCCTCGGCTAACGCCAGCCCGGCGTAGCGGTTCTCTTCCGTAATGCGTTTTTCGCTCATAAATTGAACTCTTATAAAAATTTAGATCATATGTTCGCTATTGCGCGGTCGGAAAGTGTGAGCCGACTGGCAAAACGGATCTTTCATCGCTGGCCCATTTTTTCCTGACGATCTAAAGCACCAAAGTGTGATCTTCGCACGGTTGTAAATATAGTTCACCGTCTACGCTTTTGAACATTATTAAATTTAAAAATCATTTGTTCAATCGAGGCGCGATGATGAAGCCACTGCTTGAAGCTCGCCAGATTTGCAAACAGTTCTCCGGCGTTGCGGTGCTCAAGGGCATTGATTTCACGCTAGGCGCGGGCCAGGTGCATGCGCTGATGGGGGGCAACGGCGCGGGTAAATCGACGCTGATGAAGATCATCGCCGGCGTTGAAACGCCGGATAGCGGTGAACTGACGATCGGCGAACGCGCGTTTGCGCGCCTCAATCCGGCGCTGGCTCATCAGTTAGGCATCTATCTGGTGCCGCAGGAGCCGATGCTGTTTCCCAACCTCAGCGTGCGCGAGAACATTCTTTTCCGCCTGCCGAAGCGGGCGGATACCGCCGCGCGACTGCAGGACAAACTGCAGCAGCTGAACTGCCAGATCAACCTCGATGCCAGCGCCAGCACGCTCGAGGTAGCCGATCAACAGATGGTCGAGATCCTGCGCGGGCTGATGCGCGAGGCGCGGATCCTGATCCTGGATGAGCCCACCGCCTCTTTAACGCCGGGTGAAACCGAGAGGCTCTTTAGCCAGATCCGCGCGTTACAGGCGCTGGACGTTGGGATCGTCTTTATCTCACACAAATTGCCCGAAATCCGCCAGCTTGCCAGCCATATTTCGGTGATGCGCGATGGCGCGGTGGTGCTGAGCGGCGAGACCGCGGCATACCGCGACGAGCAACTGATTAACGCGATGACGCCGGTCAGCCGCGACCATGCGCTGAGCGACACGCAAAAGCTGTGGCTGTCGCTACCGGGTAACCGCCGTACGCAACCGCAGGACTTTCCCGTGCTGCGGGTGGAGGATCTCACCGGAGAAGGTTTTATCGATCTCAATCTGGAGATCCGCGCCGGAGAGATCGTCGGTCTGGCCGGGCTGGTAGGATCCGGGCGCACCGAATTTGCCGAAACCCTATACGGCCTGCGTCCACCGCGCGCCGGGCGGATCTGGCTGGAGAACCGCGAGATTAGCCGCGACAGCACCCGCGCCAGGCTGGCCAGCGGGCTGGTCTATCTGCCGGAAGACCGCCAGGTCTCGGGGCTGTTTCTCGATGCGCCAGTGCGCTGGAACACGGTGATGTTCAATCAGCCGTCGTGGTGGCAGCAGGGGAAACGGGAGGCGGCGGTGGTTGAACGCTATCACCGGGCGCTGGGGATCAAGCTGGCCGATGGCGATCAGCCGGTGCGCACTCTCTCTGGCGGTAACCAGCAAAAGGTGCTGCTGGCGCGCTGTCTGGAAGCTAATCCGTTACTGCTGATTGTCGATGAGCCGACGCGCGGCGTGGATGTCTCCGCCCGCGCCGATATCTATCAACTGCTAAAAAGCGTTGCCGCGCAAAACGTGGCGGTGCTGATGATCTCTTCCGATGTGGATGAGTTCGTCGATCTTGCCGACCGGGTGTTGGTGATGCATCAGGGCCGCTACAGCGGTGAGCTGGCGCGGCAGGCGGTGACCGTCGATCGCATGATGACCCTGGCCTTCGGAGGACAGGCATGAAAACGTTACTGAAGAATCGCGAACTGAGCGCCTTCTTTGCCATCGTGGCGCTCTTTGTCGTGCTGGTGGCGCTCAATCCAGCCTATTTCAGCCTGCAGACCCTGGCGATGATTTTCGCCAGCTCGCAGATCCTCTGCCTGCTGGCATTGGGCGCGACGCTGGTGATGCTGACCCGCAATATTGATGTGTCGGTAGGCTCGACCGTTGGGCTGTGCGCCATCGCCGTCGGCGTGGCGCTGAACAACGGTTACGGGCTGGCGACGGCTATCGCCTTCGCGCTGGCGATTGGCGCGCTGGCCGGAGCTTTTAACGGCCTGCTGGTGGTGGGGCTGCGCATCCCGGCGATCGTCGCGACGCTCGGTACGCTGGGGTTGTATCGCGGGGTGATGCTGTTGTGGACTGGC
Organism: Klebsiella sp. GL120222-02; assembly: GCF_003097195.1. Lineage (NCBI taxonomy): Bacteria > Pseudomonadati > Pseudomonadota > Gammaproteobacteria > Enterobacterales > Enterobacteriaceae > Klebsiella > Klebsiella sp. GL120222-02. The sequence continues at coordinate 586,033 of NZ_QEQO01000003.1, read as the reverse complement.
GGGAAATGGATCGAGGGTTTGCCCGACAGCCTGAAATCGCTCTCGGAGCCCGCGTTTATCGGCGTGTCGCCGCTGGGCTGGCTGGTGCTGGCGCTGCTGCTGGCGGGCGGCTGGCTGTTGTCGCGTACCGCCTTTGGTCGTGATTTTTACGCCGTTGGCGATAACCTCGCCGCCGCGCGCCAGCTGGGCGTGGCGGTCAACCGCACGCGGATGCTGGCCTTTACCCTCAACGGTATGCTGGCGGCCTGCGCCGGGATCGTCTTCGCCGCGCAGATTGGTTTTGTGCCTAATCAGACCGGCAGCGGCCTGGAGATGAAAGCCATCGCCGCCTGCGTATTGGGCGGGATCTCGCTGCTCGGCGGTACCGGCACGTTGCTTGGCGCGTTTCTCGGCGCCTTTTTCCTCACCCAAATTGACACCGTACTGGTGCTGTTCCGCCTTCCCGCCTGGTGGAATGACTTTATCGCCGGCCTGGTGCTGCTCGGCGTGCTGGTGCTCGATGGCCGCCTGCGCCAGGCGCTGGCCCGCCATCAGCGGGCGCTAAAGTACAGCCGTTTCCAGCCCGGTAATAAAGGGGGCAAACAGGTTGCCCGCTTTCCCGAACGCAAAAGCAAAGAGGTGGCTTAAATGAAGCTGAAGCTTAACTGGGAAAGCGCGCTGCTGGCGTTGCTGATCGCGGAAATCCTGCTGTTCGGCGCCTTGAATCCGCGCATGCTGGATCTCAATATGCTGCTCTTTAGCACCAGCGACTTTATCTGCATCGGTATTGTCGCGCTGCCGCTGACGCTGGTGATCATCAGCGGCGGGATCGATATTTCGCTGGGCTCGACCATCGGCCTGTGCGCCATCGCCCTCGGAGTGATGACCCAGGCGGGCTGGCCGCTGTGGCTCGCGGTATCGCTGACGTTGCTGTTGGGGCTGCTGTGCGGGTTATTTAACGCCGCGCTGATCCACTACACCGGCATCAGCCCGCTGGTGATCACGCTTGGTACGCTGTATCTGTATGGCGGCGGCGCGCTGCTGCTTTCCGGGATGGCCGGCGCGACCGGTTACGAGGGGATTGGCGGTTTTCCCGATAGCTTCACCGCCATCGCCAATTTAACCCTCGCCGGACTGCCGCTGCCGCTGGTGCTGTTCGCGATTATCACCTTTCTCTTCTGGCTGCTGGCCCATCGCGGGCGCTTTGGCCGCCATCTCTTTTTACTCGGGCAAAACCCGCGCGCCGCGCGCTATGCCGCGCTGTCGGTGAAAGGCATCCCGTACGTGCTGTATGGCCTGGTGGGCGTCGCCTCGGCGGTCGCGGCGCTGGTGATGGTCTCCTATTTCGGCTCGGCGCGTTCGGATTTAGGCCGCGACCTGCTGATGCCGGCGCTGACCGCGGCGGTGCTCGGCGGGGCCAATATTTACGGCGGCTCGGGATCGATACTGGGTACCGCGCTGGCGGCATTGCTGGTGGGGTATCTGCAACAGGGTTTACAGATGGTCGGCATCCCCAACCAAGTGTCGAGCGCGCTGTCAGGGGCGCTGTTGGTTGTGGTGGTGATGGGGCGTTCGCTGAGCCTGCACCGTGAATGGGTGCGCGCGACCTGGCGGCGTCTTTTCTCGCATAGAACAATCGGAGCACAACAATGAAAACAAAACGTATCCTGCAGGTCAGCGCGCTGGCGCTGGCGATGAGCGTGGTTACCGCGCAAGCGGCGGACCGCATCGCCTTTATTCCTAAGCTGGTCGGCGTCGGCTTCTTTACCAGCGGCGGCAACGGCGCGAAAGAGGCGGGGAAAGCGCTGGGTGTGGATGTCACCTATGACGGCCCCACCGAGCCCAGCGTCTCCGGCCAGGTGCAGCTTATCAACAACTTCGTCAACCAGGGCTACAACGCGATTATCGTCTCCGCCGTTTCGCCGGACGGCCTGTGCCCGGCGCTGAAGCGGGCGATGCAGCGCGGGGTGAAAGTCCTGACCTGGGATTCCGATACCAAACCGGAGTGCCGCAGCATCTATATCAACCAGGGCACGCCGCAGCAGCTCGGCGGCCTGCTGGTGGAGATGGCGGAAAAGCAGGTCAGCAAACCTGCCGCCAAAGTCGCGTTTTTCTACTCCAGCCCGACGGTGACCGACCAGAACCAGTGGGTGAAGGAAGCCAAAGCCAAAATCGAAAAAGAGCATCCGCAGTGGCAAATCGTCACCACCCAGTTTGGCTATAACGATGCCACCAAATCGCTGCAAACCGCCGAGGGGATCTTAAAAGCGTATCCGGATCTCGACGCCATTATCGCGCCGGATGCCAATGCGCTGCCGGCGGCGGCGCAGGCGGCGGAGAACCTCAAGCGTCAGGGCGTGGCGATCGTCGGCTTTAGTACGCCGAACGTGATGCGCCCGTACGTTGAGCGCGGCACGGTAAAAGCGTTCGGCCTGTGGGATGTGGTTCAGCAGGGCAAAATTGCGGTTAACGTCGCCGATCGATTGCTGAAAAAGGGCGATCTTAACGTAGGCGATAGCGTTGAGGTGAAAGATATCGGCTCGCTGAAGGTCGAACCGAATAGCGTGCAGGGCTACCAGTATGAGGCGAAGGGCAACGGTATCGTGCTGCTGCCGGAGCGCGTGGTGTTCAGCAAAGAGAACATCAATAACTACGACTTCTGACGGAGGATGAGATGGCTGATTTAGACGACATCAAAGAAGGTAAGGACTTCGGTATCGACCGCCCGCAGCAGAATACGCTGTATACCCTGAAAGGCTGCGGCTCGCTGGATTGGGGCATGCAGTCGCGGCTGGCGCGCATCTTTAATCCGCACAGCAACCGCACGGTGATGCTGGCCTTCGATCATGGTTACTTCCAGGGGCCAACCACCGGGCTGGAGCGTATCGACCTGTCGATTGCGCCGCTGTTTGCCGACACCGATGTGCTGATGTGCACCCGCGGCGTACTGCGCAGCCAGGTACCGGCGGCCACCAATAAGCCGGTGGTGCTCCGCGCCTCCGGCGGCAATTCGATTTTGAGCGAACTCTCTAACGAATGCGTGGCGGTGGCGATGGAAGACGCGCTGCGTCTCAACGTTTGCGCGGTGGCGGCGCAGGTCTATATCGGCAGCGAATACGAACATCAGTCGATCAATAACATCATCAAACTGGTGGATGCCGGTAATCGCTACGGTATGCCGGTCCTGGCGGTTACCGGCGTCGGCAAAGAGATGACCCGCGATGCGCGCTACTTTTCGCTGGCCAGCCGGATTGCCGCCGAAATGGGGGCGCAGTTTGTGAAGACCTATTTCGTTGAGGAAGGCTTTGAAAAAGTGACCGCCAGCTGTCCGGTGCCGATCGTGATTGCCGGCGGTAAAAAACTGCCGGAGCATGAGGCGCTGGAGATGTGCTGGCGGGCGATCGATCAGGGGGCGTCCGGGGTGGATATGGGGCGCAATATTTTCCAGTCCAGCGCCCCGCGCGCGATGCTGAAGGCGGTGAAAAAGGTGGTGCATGAGAATCTGAACGCGCGCGAAGCGTATCAGTTCTGGCAGGAAGAGAAACAGGGAGAGCTGAAATGAATGTGACGCTGGTGGAGATCAATATTAAACCCGAGCGGGTGGATGAGTTTCTTGAGGTGTTTCGCGCCAACCACGAAGGCGCGCTGCAGGAGCCGGGCAACCTGCGCTTTGATGTCCTGCAGGATCCCGAGGTGAAAACCCGCTTTTTTATCTACGAAGCCTATAAAGACGATGAGGCGGTGCTGGCGCATAAGAAGACGCCGCACTATTTAGCCTGCGTCGAAAAGCTGGAGGAGATGATGTCGCAGCCGCGGCAGAAGCGCAGCTTTATCGGCCTGTTGCCGCAGGTGTGAGGATTTTCCTTCCCCCTTTCCCTGTGGGAGAGGGGGAAGGGCACTTATTACGCTTCTTCAACCGAGACGCGCAGGGCCGCCAGCGCCTTACGCGCCGCTTTCAGCACCTGCTCACACTGCTCCAGGGTGAGGGTCAGCGGCGGTTCAACGCGGATCGTCTTGGCGTTGTTTAACGTCCCGGCGACCAGCACCCGCTGTCTGAACATCTCGCTGGCAAAGTCGTAGCCAATCTCGTTATCGACAAACTCGATGGCCATCAGCATGCCTTTCCCGCGCACTTCATTCACCAGGTCCGGATACTCCTGCGCCAGCAGGCGGAACCCGTCCAGCAGCATATCGCCTTTCTGCGCCGCCTGCGCCGGCAGGTTTTGCGTCAACAGCACGTTGATCGTCGCCAGCGCCGCCGCACAGGCCAACGGGTTGCCGCCGAAGGTGGTGGTGTGCAGGAACGGGTTGTCGAACAGCACCGAGAAGACCTCTTCCGTCGCCACCGTCGCGCCGATCGGCATCACACCGCCGCCGAGCGCTTTCGCCAGACACAGAATATCGGGCTGAACGTTCTCATGCTCGCAGGCGAACATCTTGCCGGTGCGGCCCATGCCGGTCTGCACTTCGTCGAGGATCAGCAGGGCGCCAAACTCATCGCACAGCTTACGCACCGCCGGCAAATACCCCTGCGGCGGGAGGATCACGCCCCCTTCGCCCTGAATCGGCTCGAGGATCACCGCCGCGACGTCGTCGCCGGTTTTCTTGCACTCGCTCAGCATGGTGCGCATGGCGTTGATATCGCCGAACGGCACGTGGCGGAAGCCCGGCAGCAGCGGCATAAAGGGTTTGCGGAAGGTCGACTTGGCGGTGGCCGACAGCGCGCCCAGCGATTTACCGTGGAAGGCGCCGCTGGTGGCGATGAAGGTAAATTTACCGCGCGGCGACTGATAGGCTTTCGCCAGCTTGATGGCCGCCTCTACCGATTCGGTACCGCTGTTGCAGAAGAAACTGTACTTTAGTTTGCCGGGCGTTAAGGCTGCCAGGGTTTTCGCCAGCATCGCGCGTAGCGGATCCAGCAGTTCCTGACTGTGAAGCGGTTGTTTCGCGAGTTGATTCTCGACGGCGGATACCACAACTGGATTACGGTGCCCTACATTGAAGATGCCAAACCCACCAAGGCAGTCGATAAATTCCTGTCCCTGGGTGTCGACAAGCGTATTTAACCCTCCCGCTTGCCACTCTACGGCTCCGTAATCCCCGCCGGCTGTGACCGATTTTCGATACTCTAAAAACCCCGGATTCACATGCTCTTTAAAGTATTCCCTGACCTCCTGGTTAAGTGCTTTCATTTCCTCATGATCAAGCGTGCGCTTTTCAATGAGATTCAGTGCGTGTGCGCTGCAGGCCAGAGCCGATGCGCTGGAAGGTAACCTGTTCAAAATGTGCTCCTGGGGCGGACGTATCACACGATACTGGATTAAGTATTGCAGGGATTACGCCAGTTCGGCAGAAGCGGTGAAAATCGGGATAAATGCAAAGTAAAAGACGAAATGTGTAAAATTTAATCTCATTGCGCCACTATTGGCACGTTTTATTCCTGAGCTGACGAGATTTTCTGCCTGGCGGCGATGAACGGGGCGATCCGTCGTGGTGCGGGCTGCCCCAGCGCGGGGCAGCCGGTGGTGAAAAAAGAGGCTTAGTCGAGCTGAGAGATCTCCATCGCCGCCCGGTCGATAATGCCGATGATCTGTTTGAGCTGAGCGGTACTGCTGGCCTGCTGGTTCACTTTCAGGTCGAGGACCGCTTTGAAGTTTTCCAGCGCGCGCTTCATCTGCGGATCCCGGCGCAGCTCGCAGCCGACCATCCGCGCCTGCAGACGCTCCTGGATATGGGCCAGGTGCTCCTGGTTCTCGGCGTGCAGCTGTTTTCCTTCCTCGCTGATAACGATTTTTTTACGTCCGTTGTCATCTTCCACGCTGATAAGGCCCTGGTCCTGGAGCAGATCCAGCGTCGGGTAGATCACCCCCGGGCTGGGGCTGTAGTTCCCCTGGGTAAGCGTTTCGATCTCTTTGATCAGCTCATAGCCATGGCTGGCGTTGCGGCTGAGGATATCCAGAATGATCAGCCGCAGTTCACCGTGGCCAAAGAAACGCTGGCGACGTCCGCCGCCGCGGCGGCCATGGTCGCCGTATTCGCTGGGATCACCGTGGCGCCCGCGTGGCCCACGCCCCTCTTCATGATGATGTCGCATGGTTACCTCCTGCTGTTTTTGATATATCTAATTTATATCTAAAAAATGAATGTTCGCAATGCTGGTTGATATTTATTTTTTAATATATTGATATATATGTAATTATTTTCTAATTGTGGATTTTGATGCGGTTTGTTTTGACTATATCAAAAAAAGACTTGCATTCTTTTTAGTTGGCAATCATTATCATTTGCATCAAGTTTAGATATATCTATTTACCGTTCACGAAGGCAATCGATGATGACAAAAACCAAAGCAGACAAGTACCCGCAGCGTGTCCGCAATGAGCTGCGTTTCCGTGAGCTGACGGTGCTGCGCGTGGAGCGCGCAGGCGCGGCGTTCCAGCGTATCGTGCTGGGAGGCGAGACGCTGGAAGGCTTCGCTTCTCACGGCTTTGACGATCATACCAAGCTTTTTTTCCCCGAGCCGGGCGCGGCATTTACCCCGCCGCAGGTGACCGAGGAGGGGATTGACTGGGGCGAGGGCGTGCGGCCTGCCACTCGTGACTATACGCCGCTGTACGATGCCGAACGTCACGAGCTGACTTACGATTTCTATATCCACGATGGCGGTATCGCCAGCCGCTGGGCGCTGGAAGCAAAAGTGGGCGATAAGCTGGTGATCGGCGGCCCGCGCGGCTCGCTGGTGGTGCCGGAAGATTATGCCTGGCAGCTGTATGTTTGCGATGAGTCCGGCATGCCGGCGCTGCGCCGTCGTCTGCTGGGATTACGCCAGCTGCCGGCAAGGCCGCAGGTGACGGCCATCGTTACTATCGCCGATGCGTCGTATAAAGATTATCTGGCGGATCTCGACGGCTTTAACATCGAGTGGGTGGTGGGCCACAACCCGGCCTTCGTCGCCGAGCGTCTGGCCCAGGTGAAGGTGCCGGCGGAGGATTATTTCATCTGGCTGACCGGCGAAGGCGCGGTGGTGAAATCGCTGCTGGCGCGCTTTGAAGACGAGAGTATCGATCAGCAGCTGGTGCGTTCCCAGGCGTACTGGCACAGTAAGTAAAAAGCCATCGTGGTAAAACCCGGATAGCGGCTTGCGCCTTATCCGGGCTACGGTTGGCGCCGTTTTTTGTCGGGTGGCGGCTTACGCCTTACCCGACCTTCTATTCGGCGGTGTGACGTCGCCCCAGTAAAACCCGGATAGCGGCTTGCGTACGGTTGGCGCCGATTTGTAGCCCCGGTAAGCGCTGCGCCACCGGGGAAGGCTTATCGTTCCGCCAGGGCCTTAAACACCATCGCTACCGCATGGGCGCCGGGGTCCATGTTGCCGAGCAGGCTATCGCTGTTGAGATAGGACGCTCGTCCGGCGCCAGCTTTGCCCGACTGGCAGGTGCGATCCGCCCCGGCCTGCGCCGCGGCAAAAGCGGCCTGCAGGTTCTCCGGTTCGGCCAGCAGCGCCGCCAGCGCCGGCTGCAGAGCGTCGATCATCGTCCGGTCTCCCTCATCGGCGCCGCCGTAAAACTTCATCTGTTCCAGACCGGCGTTCAGCGCCTCGGCCACGCTGGCGCCTTGCCCCAGCTTCTGCCCGGCAGCGGTGAAGAAGATCGACATCAATACCCCGCTGGAGCCGCCCATCACCACCGTCAGGCGTTCGCCGATCAGCGCAAAGAGCGTGGGCAGATCGTTTAGCGGCAGCTGCTGGCGCTGCAGCAGGTCGGCAATCTCGCGCGCCCCGGCGGCGAAGGTGGAGCCGGTATCGCCGTCGCCCACTTTGGCGTCCAGTGCGTTGAGATGTTCTTCAAGATCGATGAGGGCGCCGGTCACCTGCGCGACGTAATCGCCCACCAGTGGATTGCCCGATGGCATGAAGTCGACGCGCGCGCTGGCGAGAGTGGACGGCATGATGTTAACTGCCCGCGGCTGCACCGGCGTCTGCCAGCCGGCGGTTTCCACGTCCGACAGCAGCGCTTTTTCAATACCCTCCTCCAGCACGATGGCGCTCAGCGAGAAGCCTTTCATATCCAGCGCCGTCACCAGCGAGGCCGGGCCTATCAGCCAGTCAATGCGCGCCTGCAGCGGGGTGTTGGCCAGCTCGCGGGTGAGGATCGCCATCTCAGCCTCCGACACGCCGCCGAGGTTATTAAGCATCACCGCCAGGCGGCCGGTTTCCGGCAGGGCGGCAGTCAGTTTTTCCACCATCAGGTTGACGATTTCCGCACTGTTTTGCGTGGCGATCGTCGAGGCGCCTGGCTCACCGTGGATGCCCATTCCCAGCTCGGCATGACCGGCCTGATGGCGCGGCGCGCTGTCGGCTTCCTGCGGCAGGTGGCAGCTGGCCAGCGCCACCCCGATGCTGGCGGTATGGCTGGCGGCGTATTGTGCTTCACGCAGGACGGTGGCGAGGTTGAAGCCGCGCTCGGCGAAATAGCCCGCCACTTTATGCACCAGAATGGTCCCGGCGATGCCGCGCGGATGCTTGTTATCCGGCAGCGAAATGTCGTCGCCGACGATCAGCATCTCCACGTTGTAGCCGAGACGGCGCGCTTTCTCCGCCGCCAGGCCGAAGTTAAGCCGATCGCCGGTGTAGTTTTTGACGATCAGCAGGCAGCCCGCCTCGCCGGTCACCGCCTGAATGGCGGTAAGCACCGCGTCGACGCTCGGCGAGGCGAACAGATCGCCGCAGACCGCGGCGGTCAGCATGCCTTTACCAATAAAGCCGACGTGCGCCGGTTCATGGCCGGCGCCGCCGCCGGAGATCACCGCCACGTTGTTTTTATTCAGATCGCGACGGACCACCACCCGGATCGCCGGGTCGCTCTCCAGACGGGCGAGGTTATTCCACGGGCTGGCGATAATGGTACCCTCAATCACATCGTTGACGAGGCTGGCGCGCTGGTTAAAAAAGAATTGAGACATAGTGGTTCCTGAAGAATAAGCGAAAACTCACCCTCCGGAGGCAGGCCTCCGGAGCGGTAACGGTCAACGTGAATTTTAGTCACGGATAAGGCGTTGGTTACGCATATCGAGCGCGATGGCTTCGCCAGGCTGAATATCATTCAGCGCCTCGCCCTGCTGGCACAGCCAGACGATCCCCGCGGCGCGGGCGATAATCGCGCCGTGAGCCTGTTCGCTGCCATCGCGCAGGCACAGGCCTTTGACGAGATTGGCATCCAGCTGTAAGACGGTTGAGGGATAAATGTTGTCGGCAATAATAATTGTTGGCTCGCCGGGTGTCGGCACTCTCTCCTGAACGCCCTGCAGATGGCGCAGGGTGCGCTGCAAAATATCTTCGATATCGATATAGCGCGCCTGCAGGTAGGGGGCATCCAGCTGGCGATACTGCTGGCTGAGCTCCATCAACACCTGATGCCATGCCCATTCCGCCGAGCATTGTTCGGTGAGCAGACGATCGTTGGCGGCATCAAACAGATCGTCATCGTCGAGCAGGGTGTGGTGCCCGGCGAAGATCGCCGCGATATCGGCGTGAAATTTATTTTCCGCCAGCTCGGTCAGGGCGATAAGATCCGCCAGCGTCTGGTCAATGGCCTGGCGCAGGCGCTGCTGCTCGCGGGCAGCATCGGCGGCAGCCGGGCGGAGCGGCTGGATCAGGGCCAGCGGATAGCGCAGGGCAACGCCTTCGACGCGCTCGGGCGTTGCCGGAGCCGCTGCCGGTTGCGCCGCAGGCGATTCACCGAAGTTATCGGCGGCCAGCGCCTGAAACGCCGCCAGCGCCGCGTCGGCATCCGGACCGCGGGCCAGCAGGCGCAGTTTATCGTTACGGCGTACCTGCAATAGCGCGATTTGGTTGAGGCTGTCCGGTTTGACGCACTTCCCGTTTTTCTCCAGCAGCAGATCGGCATTAAAACCCGCCAGCGCGGCGACCAGCTTCGACGCCGGACGCACGTGCAGGCCGTTGTGATTGTTAATAATAACTGAAACCGATTTTGTGTCGCCGTCGTCGGCAAGCATCGGCGCCGGCGCGGCGTCAGAAGTTGGCGAAGGTAAACCCAGCTGAACCCGCTTGGCCTCCAGGGCGCTCATGGCGTCGGCGATCACCTTGTCGATCCCGGCGCCGGAGGCAGCGCTGACGGTGGCCGCCAGCGTCCCTTCCACCAGCGGCGCGGCGCACAGCCGCACCTTCGCGGCAATCGTCGGATCGAGCAGATCGAGGGCGGTTTCGGCGCTGAGCAACGCGCTGCCGATATCCATCATCACCAGCACGTGATCGGTATCGGCGACAGATTCGATCGCCTCCATGACTTTAAGCGGATCGGTGCCGATCGGGCTGTCGGGATCGTCGATCCCGGCGGCGATCGCCAGTTTGCAGCCATCGTTGATTAACATCTGCCGGGCCAGTTCTCCGACACCTTCGCCCAGCCGGGCGCTATGAGAAACAATAACCAGGTTTACCATCGCGATTTCCTTACTCTTTGGCGGCGGCGGCCAGCATCTGAACCATAAATAGCACCGAGGTTGCGCCGGGATCCTGATGTCCGATGCTGCGCTCGCCGAGATAGCTGGCGCGGCCTTTACGCGCCTGCATGGTGATGGTGGCGTGGGCCGCACGCTCGGCCACTTCGCAGGCGGCATCCAGCGCGGCGGCGATCGACAGGTGCTGCTCGCTGGACTGGCGCAGGGAGTCCGCCACCGGCAGCCAGACGTCGCACATGGTTTTATCCCCTGGCTCCGCTTTGCCGCGGTTGACCACCCCGTCCGCGCCTTCGCGGATCATCAGGTACAGTTCGTCGAGGGTCAGGCTCTGGTGGGCCTGAGTGACCTGCGCGGCGCGAATAAAGAAGGTGCCGAACAGCGGGCCGCTGGCGCCGCCAACGTTGGAGAGCAGCGTCATGCCGGTATTTTTCAGGATAAAGCCAATATCTTTATCGGCGATCGACGGCAGCTTTTCGACCACTTTACTAAAGCCGCGGTGCATATTGAGACCGTGGTCGGCGTCGCCGATCTCTTTATCGAGGCCGGTGAGAAAATCGCTCTCTTTGGTGAAAATGTCGCCGCAGCGGTACAGCCAGTCGACGATTTGCGTTCTGTTCAGTGACATGTCGTGCTCCTTAGTTTCCCCAGTTCAGCGCCGGGGTATGAACCGGGGCGTCCCATAGCGCCAGCGTCTCATCATCCACTTTCAGCAGGGTGATGGAGAAGCCCGACATATCCAGCGAGGTGCAGTAGCTGCCGATGAGGTTGCGTTCGATGATGATGCCGGACGCTTCGCAGCGCTGGGCGAGACGGTGATACACGCCGTACAGTTCGGACAGCGGGGTGGCGCCGAGGTTATTGACCAGCGCGATGACCCGGTCGCCGTTTTGCAGCGCGGTTTTGCTCTGCTTCACTTCCTGCCACGCGCCCTTGACGGTATCCCACTGGCGCAGCGTGCGGCTGTAGGCGCCATTCTCCAGCAGGGTATCGAACATCTCATCGACGGTTTGGTCCAGCGAGCTGAAGTGGCGGCGGTCGATGCCCGGCTCGCCGTGAATGCCGACGCCGAACTCCATCTCGTTATCTTTCAACGTAAAGGAGGGCTGCCCGGCGGCCGGTACGGTGCAGGCGCCGAGAGCGATACCAATCGAGTGGCCGAGATTGTTCAGGCGGCGGCCCAGTTCAGCGCAGGCTTCCAGCGAGTCACCGCGCTCGGCGGCGGCGCCGACCAGTTTTTCGATCAACACGGTATTGGCGACGCCGCGGCGACCAGCGGTATAGAGACTGTCTTTCACCGCCACGTCGTCGTCGACCACCACGGTGGTGACTTTAATGCCGCTCTCATGCAGCAGCTCGGTGGCGGTTTCGAAGTTCAGGATGTCGCCGGTGTAGTTTTTGATAATCAGCAGAACGCCTTCGCCGCCGTCAATTTGCATCGCGCATTCGAACATTTTGTCCGGCGTCGGCGAGGTGAAGATTTCCCCCGGGCAGGCGCCAGAGAGCATGCCCTGGCCGATATAGCCGCAGTGCATCGGCTCATGTCCGCTGCCGCCGCCGGAGAGCAAGGCCACCTTGCCGGCCACCGGCGCGTCGGTGCGGGTCACATATAGCGGGTCCTGATGCAGGGTCAGCTGCGGATGGGCTTTAGCCAGCCCCTGTAATTGTTCATTCAGTACATCTTCAACACGGTTAATCAGCTTTTTCATTATTCAGTGCTCCGTTGGAGAAGGTTCGATGCGGCCTCTCTGCTGGCGGAGGCGGTCATCGCGTAGGGGTATCGTCTGACGGTGGAGCGTGCCTGGCGATATGATGATTCTGGCTGAGCGGACGAAAAAAAGAATGCCCCGACGATCGGGTTTCATTACGAAACATTGCTTCCTGATTTTGTTTCTTTATGGAACGTTTTTGCCGAGGATACGGTGAAAATGCGAGCTGGCGCGCTTTTTTTCTTCTGTTATAAGCGGCGGTCAGGATGGCTGGCGAAGCGGGTGGGAAAAAATTTTTGCTGATTTTCTGCCGGCTGCGGGAGAAAAAAAGGCCGAAAAGGGGGGATGGTAAGGGCATTATGCGGCAGATGAGCGGATCGGGATCGCAATCCTGACAGAGAACAGGGTTTTTTGTTCCAATATGAAACGTAAAAATTTAAGCTGTGTTTCATATCAGAACAAAAAGGCGAAAGATTTTTTTGTTCCCTGCCGGCCCTACAGTGATCGCACTGCTCCGGTACCGTTCCGTTCAGGCCGCGTTTTCCGGCCGGCGCGGATAACGCCAGGGCTCTTCATGTCTACATGCGCACTTATTTGAGGGTGAAAGGAATGCTAAAAGTTATTCAATCTCCAGCCAAATATCTTCAGGGTCCTGATGCTGCTGTCCTGTTCGGTCAATATGCCAAAAACCTGGCGGAGAGCTTCTTCGTCATCGCCGACGATTTCGTGATGAAGCTGGCGGGAGAGAAAGTGGTGAATGGTCTGCAGAGCCACGATATTCGCTGCCATGCGGAACGGTTCAACGGTGAATGCAGCCATGCGGAAATTAACCGTCTGATGGCGATTTTGCAAAAACAGGGCTGCCGCGGCGTGGTTGGCATCGGCGGCGGTAAAACCCTCGATACCGCGAAGGCGATCGGTTACTACCAGAAGCTGCCGGTGGTGGTGATCCCGACCATCGCCTCGACCGATGCGCCAACCAGCGCGCTGTCGGTGATCTACACCGAAGCGGGTGAGTTTGAAGAGTATCTGATCTATCCGAAAAACCCGGATATGGTGGTGATGGACACGGCGATTATCGCCAAAGCGCCGGTACGCCTGCTGGTCTCCGGCATGGGCGATGCGCTCTCCACCTGGTTCGAGGCCAAGGCCTGCTACGATGCGCGCGCCACCAGCATGGCCGGGGGGCAGTCCACCGAGGCGGCGCTGAGCCTCGCCCGCCTGTGCTATGATACGCTGCTGGCGGAGGGCGAAAAGGCCCGTCTGGCGGCGCAGGCCGGGGTGGTGACCGAAGCGCTGGAGCGCATCATCGAGGCGAACACCTACCTCAGCGGCATTGGCTTTGAAAGCAGTGGCCTGGCCGCCGCCCACGCGATCCACAACGGTTTCACCATTCTGGAAGAGTGCCACCATCTGTATCACGGTGAGAAAGTGGCCTTCGGTACCCTGGCGCAGCTGGTGCTGCAGAACAGCCCGATGGATGAGATTGAAACGGTGCTGGGCTTCTGCCAGCGCGTCGGCCTGCCGGTGACCCTCGCGCAGATGGGCGTCAAAGAGGAGATCGACGCGAAAATCGCCGCGGTGGCGAAAGCCACCTGCGCGGAAGGGGAGACCATCCACAATATGCCGTTCGCGGTGACCCCGGAGAGTGTGCACGCCGCTATCCTCACCGCCGATCTGTTAGGCCAGCAGTGGCTGGCGCGTTAATTCGCGGTGGCTAAACCGCTGGCGCCGGTCGGCGGTTTTTCTTTCTCCCCTCTGGCAGTGGCTGCCGGAGGGGTTCTCTATGGTAAAACGCGGAAAACAGTATGACTGTTCAGACTCAGGATACCGGGAAGGCGGTCTCTGCCGTCATCGCCCAGTCATGGCATCGCTGCAGCAAGTTTATGCAGCGTGAAACCTGGCAAACGCCGCACCAGGCCCAGGGCCTGACTTTTGACTCGATCTGTCGGCGTAAAACCGCGCTGCTGACCATCGGTCAGGCGGCGCTGGAGGACGCCTGGGAGTTTATGGACGGTCGCCCCTGCGCGCTGTTTATTCTTGATGAGACCGCCTGCATCCTGAGCCGCTGCGGCGAACCGCAAACGCTGGCCCAGCTGGCTGACCTGGGGTTTCGCGACGGCAGCTACTGTGCGGAGAGCATTATCGGCACCTGCGCGCTGTCGCTGGCCGCGATGCAGGGGCAGCCGATCAACACCGCCGGCGATCGGCATTTTAAGCAGGCCCTGCAGCCATGGAGCTTTTGTTCGACGCCGGTGTTTGATAATCACGGGCGGCTGTTCGGCTCTATCTCGCTTTGCTGTCTGGTGGAGCACCAGTCCAGCGCCGACCTTTCCCTGACGCTGGCCATCGCCCGCGAGGTGGGCAATTCACTGCTCACCGACAGCCTGCTGGCGGAATCCAACCGCCACCTCAATCAGATGTACGGCCTGCTGGAGAGCATGGACGATGGGGTGATGGCGTGGAACGAGCAGGGCGTCCTGCAGTTTCTCAATGTTCAGGCGGCGAGACTGCTGCATCTTGATGCCCAGGCCAGCCAGGGGAAAAATATCGCCGATCTGGTGACCCTCCCTGCGCTGCTGCGCCGCGCCATCAAACACGCCCGCGGCCTGAATCACGTCGAAGTCACCTTTGAAAGTCAGCATCAGTTTGTCGACGCGGTGATCACCTTAAAACCGATTGTCGAGGCGCAAGGCAACAGCTTTATCCTGCTCCTGCACCCGGTGGAGCAGATGCGGCAGCTGATGACCAGCCAGCTCGGTAAAGTCAGCCACACCTTTGAGCAGATGTCTGCTGACGATCCGGAAACCCGGCGCCTGATCCACTTTGGCCGCCAGGCGGCGCGCGGCGGCTTCCCGGTGCTGCTGTGCGGCGAAGAGGGGGTCGGGAAAGAGCTGCTGAGCCAGGCCATCCACAATGAAAGCGAGCGGGCGGGCGGCCCCTACATCGCCGTCAACTGCCAGCTGTATGCCGACAGCGTGTTGGGCCAGGACTTTATGGGCAGCGCCCCCACTGATGATGAGAATGGCCGCCTGAGCCGGCTTGAGCTGGCCAACGGCGGCACCCTGTTTCTGGAAAAGATTGAGTATCTGGCGCCGGAGCTGCAGTCGGCTCTGCTGCAGGTCATTAAGCAGGGAGTGCTCACCCGCCTTGACGCCCGGCGCCTGATCCCGGTGGATGTGAAGGTGATCGCCACCACCACCGTCGATCTGGCCAACCTGGTGGAGCAGAACCGCTTTAGCCGCCAGCTGTACTATGCGCTGCACTCGTTCGAGATCGTCATCCCGCCGCTGCGCGCCCGACGCAACAGTATTCCGTCGCTGGTGCATAACCGCCTGAAAAGCCTGGAGAAGCGTTTCTCTTCGCGACTGAAAGTGGACGATGACGCGCTGGCGCAGCTGGTGGCCTACTCGTGGCCGGGGAATGATTTTGAGCTCAACAGCGTCATTGAGAATATCGCCATCAGCAGCGACAACGGCCACATTCGCCTGAGTAATCTGCCGGAATATCTCTTTTCCGAGCGGCCGGGCGGGGATAGCGCGTCATCGCTGCTGCCGGCCAGCCTGACCTTTAGCGCCATCGAAAAGGAAGCTATTATTCACGCCGCCCGAGTGACCAGCGGGCGGGTGCAGGAGATGTCGCAGCTGCTCAATATCGGCCGCACCACCCTATGGCGCAAAATGAAGCAGTACGATATTGACGCCAGCCAGTTCAAGCGCAAGCATCAGGCCTAGTCTCCTCGATACGCGCCATGGAGAACAGGGCATCCAACAGGCGATTGCTGTAGCGTAGCGGTATCGATAAGTGAGACGGGTCCGGCGGGTAACGAGGTTAACTTTCCCCGGCAGGACGCCGGGGAGCAGGGTTATTTTTTGATGACCGCGCTGAGATCGCCGAGTTTAGCGGTGGGGTTCTTGTGGCACTCCTGCAGCATTTTCGGTACCGAGACGGTTTCGACTTCATGCCAGTCGACATAGTCGCCGCCGCTGAAGTCGGTGTTGCGATTCACGACCCAGAAGGCCACGGGGGTCATGCTTTTCGGGTTCATATCCATAAACTCCTGACAGGTCATATTCTGCGGTGTGGTTTCCTGAACCGCGAACGCCGGGCTGGTCATCAGACAGAATGTGGTGGCCGCCGCGGTCAACACGAGTGCTTTAGGTAAATTCATTTTCTTCTCCAGTGATAAAATACGGCTTAAGCCTGGGCGTGCTTCATCTTATTGCGCAGGACCAGAAAGCCGATGGCGCTAAATATCATTTCAACGCCGATAAACGCGGTGATAAATAACCAGCTTTGCTGCGGGTTCATTGCCAGCCACAGGCAGGCGATAAGTAAATCCAGCAAACCGATAAAAATATTCCAGCCAGCGCCGCTTTGTTTTCGGGTTTGACATCCGCTGACGATGCGGGAAATACCGCCGAGAACAAATAAAAAGCCAAATAAAATGGCCAGACTGCTCATACCGTTGAGGGGATTGACGACAAAGCTCAGGCCGAGCACGATCCAGGCGATGGCGAAGATCAGCGCCACCAGGCGTGATTTCCAGTGCTGCTGGCGGAAGACAATCAAGCTGTACAGTGAATAGAAGCCACAGATCATCAACAACATGCCGGTTACCACGGCGAGATACCAACCGGCGACCAACGGCCAGGCCAGGCAACAGGCCCCGCAGATAAACAGCAGGGCGGCCATCATGCCGGCATGCCGTTTATATCGTAAGAAGATGCGTGGACTAAACGCATTTAAAGTGTAATGGCTAAACATAAACATAATTGCTCCGCAGATCCCGGTAGGCGGCCTGGTGCTGAAATAAACGTATGGTTTATTCCGCGGGCCAAAAAAAATGTCTGAGAAAAATAGTAGGCCGCGGTATCGCCAGGCGTAAATAAGAGCGCCGAGGTCACTTTATACGCCTGGTCTGACAGCTGTCAGACCAGGCCCGCAATATCGCTTCCGGGCTCTGATTCTCAATAACCACGATATTTTTTAAGCTGGCTGCGTTTGGTGATGCTTACCGATTTTAATCAGGAGTTAACAATGAAAAAAGTCATTCTGGCGAGCCTGCTGGCAACCATGATGGGTACCTCTCCGGTGTGGGCGGCAGACAGCGCGACGGCAGCGCCAACCGCGGCAGCCACGGCGCAGGTACAGAAAGAAGCTGCCGATGTGCTGCAGGTGGCGGTGCAGGGCGCGAACGCGATGCGCGACGTCCAGTTCGCCCGTCTGGCGCTGTTCCACGGCCAGCCGGAGAGCGCCAAAAAACTGGCAGACGACGCCGCCGCGCTGCTGGCCGCCGATGACGCCAGCTGGGCGAAGTTCGTGAAAACTGACGCCACAGCAAAAATGATCGCCGATCGCTATGTGGTGATCAACGCGACCGTCGCCCTGTCTGAAGACTACGTGGCCACACCGGAAAAAGAGAGTGCCATTAAATCTGCCAACGAAAAGCTGGCGAAAGGTGACCAGAAAGGGGCTATTGATACCCTGCGTCTGGCCGGCATCGGCGTGATCGAGAACCAGTATCTGATGCCGCTCAACCAGACCCGTAAAGCGGTGGCGCAGGCGCAAAAACTGCTGAAAGCCGGGAAGTATTACGAAGCGAATCTGGTGCTGAAGGGCGCTGAAGAGGGCATTGTGGTGGATAGCGAGATGCTGGTGGCAGGCAACTGATCCTCGTTCCACCCTGAGAGAGCGCAGAGGAAGAAACTGACATGGATGTCCCCTTAACGCTCGGGCAGGCGGACTGCCCGAGCGGAACGGCTAGCGGCCGATCAGGGCGTTGATTTCGCCGTCGATCTCGCGCATGACGCCGGTGATGTGCTGTACCACCTCCAGACAGCTTGCCGGCGTCAGCGAATCAGGTCGCTTAGCCTCAAAAGGGGCGCACAATTGTTGTAGCGCAGTAATCCCCAGAATTTGTGCTGAACCGTGCAGACGGTGCAGCGCTCGCAGAAAGGTCTGCGGTTCATGCCGGACGATAGCCTGTCCGGCGGCCTGCAAATCTGTGGCCGACGCATCGCGGAACGTCTCCAGTATTTCAGTCATCAGCGCCTGGTCTCCCCCCGTATTTTCGGTCAGCACGTTGAGCTTCAGGTGCCGGGTGACGTTAGGTGATGCGCGGCCCTCCGCTAAACGGCTGAGCTCATGGCTCAGCGTCTGAACCGACACCGGCTTAAACAGACACATATTCATGCCGCTGGCCAGACACGCCTCCCGTGACTGCGGCAGCGCGCTGGCGGTCACGCCCCAAATGACCAGGCCCGGATAGCGACGGCGTAACGAGGCCGCCAACGCCAGACCATCTTTCCTGGGCATATTGAGGTCCGTGATCAGCAGATCGTAATGTTTGCTGGCGAGCTTATTCTCCGCCTCTTCACCGTCGCAGGCTTCATCGACGCTATAGCCGATGGTGCTGAGCTGGCGTTTAAGCAGCAGCCGGTTGGTGGGGTGGTCGTCCGCTATCAATATCGCCAGCCCGGGCAGGGCCTGCGGCCTGGTGGGCAATGCCTGCGGCGCATGAAGCGCGCAGTGACTCGCCTTGACCGGCAGGGTGATGGTGAAAGTTGTCCCCACCCCCGGGTGACTGACCATCTCCAGTCGACCCTGCATCAGCGCAACCAGCTCTTTGCAAATGACCAGCCCCAGTCCGGAGCCGGTCTGCTGGCGCCCCTGGCGCGCCTGAGCATAGCGGTGGAAGAGAGTAGCCTGCTCTGCTTCACTGATCCCGCAGCCGCTGTCGCTGACGATGAGCGTCAGCTCCCCCTGCGTCTCATCCGCCTGCACCAGCCGGCAACTGACCTGAATCGCACCCTCGGCGGTAAACTTCAGCGCATTGCCGATGAGATTATTGAGGATTTGCCGTAGCGCCTGCGGGTCGAGCCACAGCATGATCCCTTCCTGCAGCGCGTTATGGTGGTGCAGAACGATGCCCTTTTGCTGCGCCAGCGCGTCGAAGGTGTGGCATTGCTGCGACACTAACTGTGCGACATCGCTCCACTGCGGGGTGATCTGGTATTTTCCCGACTCAATCTTGTCGATATCGAGAATATTACCGATCAGCCCCAGCAGAGTTTGCGCCGTCGATCCCGCCAGCTCGATCGCCTCTTTACGCTGGCCGCCGTTCAGCTCCGGTTTCGCCAGCAGCTCCAGAAAGCCGACGATGGCGCTCACCGGCGTGCGCAGCTCGTGGCTCATGCTGGCCAGAAAGCGGCTCTTCGCCTTTGTCGCCTGAATCGCTTTGTCTTTTTCGCGCTCCAGCGCACAGGAGAGCGCCTCCTTCTGCGCCAGCTCGTCTTCCAGCCGCTGTTGGGAGTCTTTGCGTTTGCGCACTTCCCGGCACAGGGAGAGTCCCCAGCCGAGACTGATGGCGATCAGCACCAGCGCAAAGGCGATCAGCTGGTAAAACTGGCGGCTGTACTGGCTCCAGTTCTCTATTTGCTGGCTGGATATTTTCGACCACTTCTCGGTCATCTGCAGAATATCCCGTGGTGGAATCGCCTGCAGCGCTTTGCCAAGAATGGCGGCCAGCACCGGTTCATCGCGCGGGATGGCCAGCCGAATGGCGGCGACCGGGAGTCCGTCGATGCGGGTGTAGTGCAGGCCCTGCGGATAGTAGTGATCGATCACATAGCGGGCGGAGAGTTCCGAGGCCACGGCGGCATCCACTTCGCCTTCCTCCACCATCTTCATGGCGACACCAACGTTATCCGTCTCTACCCAGTTAACCTGCGGAAAGCGCGCTTTCAGGTCGTGGGCGGCGATCGGCCCCACCGGCAGGGCGATCCGCACCGATCGCGTCAGCAGATGCGGGTCGGGCGCGCTGCCGCGGGCGACCAGCACAAAGGCCACGTTAATGAGCGGATCGCTGAGGGTGACGTAGGCCTGCGGTTGCGAATTGAGGGTGGCGGCGGGCATGATCGCCCAGTCCTCTTTTTCCATGCGCTTTGCCAGATCGTGGCGATTGCGCACCAGGATGGGGTCAAACTGTAGTCCGGTCTGCAGTGAGAAAATATTCAGCATATCGGCCATGATGCCGCGCAGCTCATCTTCGTCATCCACCAGGGTAAAGGGCGGAAAGTAGGGGTTGACCAGCAGGCGGACGCGACGATGCTTCTGTAGCCAGCGCTGCTCCTCGGCGCTAAAGGGGAGGGGGGTATTGAGAAACGACAGATCGCCGCGGTTGAGCCAGTTTTGCATGATCCGCATCGCGGTATCGCTGTCGATGGCATGAATGAAACGATCGAGGATCTGGTGTAACTCCGGCCGATCGTCGCGGGTGACGAAGCGGTTGTGTTGTTCCTGCTGACGAAAATAGTGCGCAATGACCAACGATTGCGAGAAATACTTCGAGATACAGTGGCCAGTGGTGATGTTGTTGCCAATGAAATACTGATTTTCACCGCTGACCACCGAGGCAAGCGCCTGATAGTCGCTATCGTAAAGGGTGATTTTGGCGTTGGGAAACGCCTGCTGAATAATATCGAAAAAGGCGCATTCGCGGGTGCAGGCCAGCGTAACGCGGCGGTCAGTGGTCAGCGGCGGCAGGGGGGATTTCAGCGAGGTCACCAGCGCCGGCCAGGTTTTGATCAGCGGCGCGGTTCGTACCAGGCCTGCGGCGAGCGCATCCCGGTGAGCTACCTGAGTGAGCAGGGTATCGACCTGCCGGTCGTCCAGGGCGGCCAGCGCCTGCTGCTCGGTGTCATACTGGCGGATAATCACCTTCAGTCCGAGGCTGTGCTTCATCAGTGCCAGATAGTCGGCGTTGATGCCCTGATAACTTTTCTCGTCGCCGTCATAGACGATGGGCGTCCTCTCGGGAAGCCAGGTCCCGACGGTCAGCGTAGGCTGCGCCGCCAGCCATGCTTTCTCCTTACCGCTAAGCGGGATATCGATCGCCGCGATATGAGAATGGCTCTTCAGCTCCAGCTGTTTCATGGCATACGTGGCAGGAGAGAGACTCAGCGCCAACCCGACAACGACGGATAAAATAAGACGAACCGCCATGCCATCACCCTATTTTATTGCGTTGCGCAAAGTCATATAGCTCAAGCAGGGTGCTGCAGCCTAATTTATCCATCAGACGGACCTTATAGGTACTTACCGTTTTATTGCTGATATTCATTTTGCTGCCGATGGTGGTGTAGTCGACGCCGCTGAGAATATAGCGGAACACCTTCATCTCCTGCGTTGACAGCGTATCCAGCCGGTCCTGATCGGTGATGCCGTGGGTGCAGAAGCGTTCCAGTGAAAAGGGGAAATAGCTGTAGCCATTATTGGCTGCGTCGATTGCGGCGAGGATATTATTCATTCCCTCTTTTTTACTCACAAAACCATTTGCTCCGCAGTCGGCGCTGCGTTTGCCGTAGAACAGTTCATTCTTCGCGGAAATGACGATAATTTTTCCCCGGTAACGGCGTTTGCGCAGCTGCTCCAGAACGTCGATGCCGCTGAGCTCCGGAATATCGACATCGACAATCAGCAGGTCAGGCTGCATGCTTTCTGCGGTCTGCACCGCATGGGCGCCGCTGTCGAGTTCTGCCGCGACGGTAATGCCGTTGGTGTCGAGAAGATTGCGAATGGCGATACGTGCCAATGGATGATCGTCAATGATTATCGCATTCATGGGGGCGTAAATCCTGATATGAAAAAAGAAGGGCGATGCCTGGTGCAGGTGCGGCGGGGATTATTTTTATCGGTGCCGGAATAAGGCGCAATTGTAACACAAATCGTTTTCGGCCGGGAAAATATTGTGGATGAGTGCTTGTCGAATATATTTGCATATCTGGATGACAGCTGTAGGAACAGGCGTTCACTGACTTCAGCGCTGTCTGCTGTTAAAAAAAATGCAAACGATTAATCTGCTCTTTTTAAGGTGAGTAGCCCGGAATTCCCTCCGGCAACAGCTGGCAGGTAAATAATAACAATGGCAAAAGAAAAGCGCGCCCTCTGGCGAAAATGGGGTTGGAAACGTCTGATGGCAGGAATAATCATTCTGGCAATAAGTAGCGTCGCGGCGGGAAAGAATATCGCACCCGATGAGGTACGGACTCGCGATATGATGCGCTGTCAGGATTATCTGCAACTGGACCCGCGCACCTGGACGCCGATGGTGATCTGGTTGATGAACGATCCTTTTTCTCTGCAGCCGCCGGAGTGGACCGACTTTCATGAAGCTGAACTGGTGCTGACGCCGATCCTCACCGAAATCTGCCGCCAGGAGCCAGATGCCTGGCTGACTTCGCTGCGTGAACGGCTCAATTCTTATCAGCAGGTGCGGTCGCTGAATTAAGCGACCGCGGTAAAGCGGCAGGAAAAGTGACTAAGTGTGCAGTCAGCGGCCTTCTCCTGCGCAAAGGCTCAGCAGCGGCCCGCTTTTTTCGACAGGGCGTCGCAGGTTTTGCTCGCTGGCGTCGGGTTGCTGCCGGCACAGATGGCATCCGAGACGGTACTGCCGCCGCCCAGTGGGATCAGCCCGTAAAGTTTCGGCTCGGCGGCTTTTGTCACATAGCATCGATGGCTGGTTTTGCCGATGGTGGCCACAAAATTGGTTTTCACATCCTGCTGCTTCGCATCGGAAATTGTCACCTGTGAAGCATCGACATTAAAAGCAAAGGCGGCGGCCTCTTTCATTTCACTTTCCGTCGCCATTGGCGGTTTAGCTACGCAACCCATTAATAACAGTGCCAGACAGGTACTGATTGATATATCCCGCATTTTCATCATTTCATCCTTTTTGTGAGTCAACGGGTTATATATAAGAGGGGCGAGAGGGGAGTATTGATTTCGATCAGCTGGTGCAGGCTATGGTTATTTTTCAGATATTGACCTGAATTTTAACGAGCCTGGTTGCTGCCGCTGCTGCCGTTTGCTCTCCTGCGTGCCGGCTACCTTCTTTTGCATTCATTTCCCGGCGGCAGAAAAATCTAGTTTTAGCCCAACGCCGACCTCGTTGATTTTGATAAAACGCGCCAGGCTAATCTTAGCCGCAAGATCGGTACAATGGCATGGATAGAGGGAATCTGGGGATAATGCTTTAAGATAATCCCCTGTCTGCGTGAGGCGATCTTCATCGGCATTTTGCAGATGGAATCCGCCAATGACCGACACAATGTGATTCTCTCCGGTAACCTGTTTGGCATATTCGATAATGTTAGCTATTCCCGCGTGAGAACAGCCTGTGACTACCACCAGTCCCTCTTCTGTCTTTGTTGCCAACGCAGAATCATCCATAACGTAATCATCAGTGATTTCGCCGTTATCATCCACCGTTTGGCCTACCGGTGTCAGCATCTCGAATTTATTGTCCCTTGGTATTTGACCAAGAAAGATGATGTTTTCAGTGAGTGGATAAGGTTTTTTGCTGCAAATTTTATCGAAGAAGAGATCATTTTGATCGAATCTGTAGTTGATCCCTATAGATTTTGCATCAAAATACTTTGGGTTTAATGCATCTGGATGGCAAACTAAGTTTATCTTTCTCTCAGGCGTGAAATTTAGGCGATCATAATGTTGGGTTAAATGATTGAGGCCCCAGGTATGATCGTTATGCCCATGCGATAAAACGATACTATCGATGGTGGTTAAATCAATTTGCAACGTTTGCGCATTCTGCAAAAAAACATCCGAATATCCGGTATCGAAAAGGATTTTTTGTCCATCATGCTCAATCAGATAGGATACACCAGGCTCACCGACAAGATACCTGTCAATTAATGTATTATTATCAACCAGAACCGTTAATTGCATCAGCAAATCCTCGATGTTGCGCCAACAATATGAAAAGGAAACTCTTTCTATTATGGACCGGTGTTATGCCACATTCATTGCGGATAAGCAATTCACCAACATTTGGCTTGCACGTTAATGCTGGCTAGCCACCTGCAGGAAAAAGAATGGGCACAGCTAAAAAATTCGCAAAGCCCGCTTCTTGCTTGAGTTAGCTATTAATGCAGACGCGGCAACTATCGTGTCAATGGCAGCGGTGGCAGGGCAATCACTGTCTTTCATTCCTGACAACTTAACCTGTCTATGAGTATGCCGGTATTACGCCACGCCCTCGTGGTAGACCGAATGAACGCGACCGTCAGGTCGGGCCGTTCGACATCCACGATCCTGAGGGCTGCAGGGATGGAAATGCGCAATTGCCCGCATCGCTGAACTGACTTGAGAAACGTCGTATCTAGTAGCATTGCTAATGTTGATATATCTTATTTCTATTTGTTATTAATGAATTGTTGACAATATTTAGCTGAACTGATTCAGCTTTATCCCGGCAGGATAAAGTTTTATAAAAATTATGTAGTTAAAATTTAAAGGGTTGTAATCAGCTCGCAAGGTAGAAAGATCGTCTGGATTTTATCCGCTATCTTGAAGGGGTTAATAAATCTGCGTTATAAATTGACCGCACTATTTAGAATGAAATGGAAATATCTGAATGCGTTATTCAGATAAATAGTGAAACAAATCTTATTATACTGGTAGCTTCAGGACAGGGTATGTTTATGAAGAATGGAATTATTCTATCAATCGCCGATCGTATCAAAGACGCGCTTCCCATACCAACAGACGAATTCAGGAAAAGGCTTGAAGAGGACTGTTATGTAATATGGAAACTACCGCAATTTTATATCCGGCAAATCACCCAGTCCTCCATCATTCCCGCCTGTACTGATTATACTGAAGCAAAAAATGCAGAGGTACATGGCGCTTATGGTTCTGCCCGCCATTAAAACCAATGGTGAAATCATTTGCAAAGTTCTGTTTGTCACCGTCGGTGCGATGATGGTGACGCTTTCAGTAAAATATTTTACAGGAGTATGAAATGGCAATGGTCAATGAAAATATCGTCATTCGTCTGGCGCAAGACGTAGACATCCCTGAGGTGAAACAATTGCTGGAGCGCTATCACGCTAAAAATCTTGCAGGCGAGCAGCGGGCGAATGGATTTGTCACCACCGATATGACGCAGCAGCAATTAAGCGAACTGAGTTCAGCCGAAAGTGGTGTAGTGATCGCTGTTGATCGTTCATGTAACAAGGTTATTGGCCTGTTGCTCGGCGGATCGTGGGAATTTCTCAGCCCCTGGCCCATGTTTAAATATATGGCAAGTATTCTCAACGAATATCGCTACCAGGGGAAAAAACTGGATGCGGCTAGCTCATATCAGTATGGCCCCATCTGCGTCGCAGAAGAGTATCGTGGTCAGGGCGTGGGCGAGTTGCTGCTTGCGTATCAGCGCAAGGTGTTCGCCCCGCGTTATCCCGTCATCGTTACTTTCGTCAATGTACTGAACCCGCGCTCGTATGCGTTTCATACCCGCAACCAGTTTGAAGACGTCGGTTTCTTTAACTTCAATGGCAATAAGTACCACATGATGGCATTACCGACCTCCTGAGCGTTGGGCTGAAATAGTGCGGCATACCCGGCGGGCGTCTTCGGCGCCTGTCGGCATAAGCGCAGGTCCAGGTTAAGCCGGTGGTTTGCCGATCGCTGTTCTCTTCAGGGAAGGCTGAAAAGGAAAAGGGCCTACGTTTGCACGTAAGCCCTTGATATCTGGTGGCCCCTGTTGGGTTTGAACCAACGACCAAGCGATTATGAGTTCCTACCTGAACAACCGAAAATCAATGGTTTGCGTTATTTATCATTGACATAGATTGCCATCATTTGCCAATGATTACCCATTATCAGCCATTTCTACCGCCACTTTATCGCCACTAAAATGCGCTATGTTTGTGAATGCAGTTACATACATATGGGTTAAAAAATAGTAAATTGGACATATCTTTTTTTCCACCCGAGGACATAAAGTGAACGAAAATAGCCATGATAAAAATGTTACTGAAGATGAGTACGCTGAATTTTGGAAGCATTTTAATGCGAGATATGACGATCCACTCGTGAAAGATGTAAAGAAAACATATCGATGGTTTGTTGAGGTTATGGGGGAAGAAAAATGGTTTGAGCGAAGAGATAATGTTCTGCGGTATTTTCGTACCCTCACTGAAAGGTTATATAGCAGTCAAACAGATGTTTCTTTACATGAAAAAGATTCGCGTATGGCCTTTTATGATGATTGGATCGCTTGGTATTTGTACCTTGCAGAATCACTTGCCGATCGCCCAACAGTTGATGAACCTGCACAATCCTCTAGAATTTTGCCGTTCTTTGCCACCATCGGAGAATTTAGCGAAGAGTTAAAGCGTACAAAAGGCATTGAAAATAAACTTAAAGATTTACTTATTAAACCTGAGAATCAACCAGACTCTGTCTTATTTGAATTAGTAGTTGCTGCCTGTTATATAAAAAATGGTTGGGAAGTAGAGTTTATACCTGAGTCAGGTGCAGGTAAAACACCAGACCTTCTGGTGAAGAAAGAAAATGATAAACTATATGTAGAATGTAAAAGGCTTGCAAAGGTAACTCAATATTCAGAAAATGAACGTATGGAATGGGTTAAAAGATGGCAGAAAGCTCTACCTTACATAATTTCTTACCCATATCCTGTTTTTTTTAATGTAAAGTTCAAATGTGAGGTCAATAGCACCAACCCTGATATTTTTTTGAATGTTGTTAGGCATTTATACGCCTCAAGAGATTTGATGCAATGCGGTGTTGTATGTTGTGAAAATGATGAAATATCAGTAGTTGCAAATTTAATTGATATGGACCGAGTAAATGAACACTTTGCCAAATGGATAGTAAAGTATCCTTCGCCACAACTTAACTATCTTTTAGATGATAACTATGAACCCCATGGTAGTTATACGATGGCATTACAGGCTAAACTTTGCACTTATAGCGAAGATGAATATAGTACAATTAATGTTTTTGCCGATGAGATAAGGAGACCTTTCTGTGCTAAATGGGAATGTATAGCAGATGAGTCGATTTCCAAAAAAGCTAAAGATGTTAAGGGGTTACTTGTGAAAGCTGTAAAGCAAGCCCCAAGTGATGGTAAAACAGTTATCCATATTGGATATGAAACATTACATGGCCCTCATGTCGAGGTGCTTCGTGATAAAAAAATTACTAATATGTTAGCTAATTTTGATTGCGAGGGTAAGGATATTGAGATTATATATTGCCACTCTTTCCAACCAAGGCTATTTTCAGATAACAATTGGGATTTTGCCGAAACTGTTAGGTATTATACAAGAGGTGTTAGCAAAAAGTATCTTTTGAAGAGAATGATGCTTTTGGAAAGAGAGGGTATTGTTGAGTCCAACGATACCCATTGGGAGCAAGATCTACGAGAAATGAATAATAAATAAGCCTAACTAAATGTATTTAATGGATTAAGCTTAACAGCGTCTTCTAAGTGGTCTGGAGCAAAATGTGCATACCGCATTGTCATTTTGATATCGGTATGCCCCAAAACGCGTTGTAAAACTAAAATATTACCACCATTCATCATAAAGTGACTGGCGAAGGTGTGGCGCAAAACGTGGGTAAGCTGCCCTGCCGGTAGTTCGATGCCTGTTCTTTCCAGAGCTGAGCGGAATGCGCCATAACAATCACTAAACAACCGGCCTTTTTTATCATCAGGCAGAGACTCATAGAGTTCTTTGCTGATTGGGACGGTGCGGTTTTTTCTGCCTTTCGTGTTGGTGTATGTGATTTTGTATTTCGCGAGTTGGCTTTTTCTCAGACTCTCGGCCTCTGACCACCGTGCGCCAGTGGCGAGACAAATTCTTACCACTGTTTCTAAATCAGGGTGGTCGTGCCGTTTACACTCTCCAAGTAGTTGCGAAATTTGGTCGTGAGTTAGCCAGGCCATTTCCATTTCTTCAATGCGGAATGGGCGCATATTTTTCAGTGGGTTTTCACCTTTCCATTCTCCGAGGCGGTTTAGCTCATTGAACACTGCCCGGAAGTAGGCCAGCTCAAGATTAAGCGTGCGAGGCGATACCTCTTTCACTCTGTTTGAACGGGCATGCTCACCTTTCAACCGTTTTTCTCGGTAGCGGGAAAACATCTGTGCATCGAAATCGCGTGCGAGTGGCTCGCCCATACACTCAAAAGCATGGTGCATGGCTAACTGACGTTTCAAGCCATCTTTCAGTGTAATGCCATGAGCGCTATACCATGAGTCAACCAGCTCTTTTAACGTGCGCCTGTCTTCCTTTTCTTCCTGCCACGGGTTTTGAACGGTGTACTGTTCAAACGCCAGAGCCTCGCCCTTGGTAGCGAATTTCTTTCTGATGCGTTTGCCTTTTGCACCGTTTGGGTAGAGCTCACAAATCCAACCGCCAGCTGGATTTTTACGCACAGTCATTAGTTAACCTCGCTGTATACACCCATCACGCGACCTAATGCTTTAATGTCATCAAATCCACATTCGAAGGGAACCTTGCCCCCTGCTACATGTAGTCTTCTGCCTGGCAATTTTGTTAATTCTCGAATGCTAATAGCACCTTCAATATCGACGAGCCATTCTCCGTCTGATAGGGATGCGTCTCGCTCGATGAAATGGAGTTTTCCGTCAGCGTAGACGGCAATTGGATTCGTAAGCGGCTTGCTAAAGAACTTGCCAGCAATACTCAAATCGCCATCACTAACCAGAGTCTCTTCACTTAATGTGAATTTCTCCACATTTTGGGTATCGGTATTCATGTTTCCGGTTGTAGGTGACCCTTTGCCGGTGAGCAGCCAAGCGAGATTTACGCCAGTTTCTAGGGCGCAATGCACAATAAAGTCATAAGAAATGGAATCGCGACTGTACCTGTTAGCAAGAGAGCTTGATGCAATTTCAAAGTGTCTAGCTAATTGAATTTTCTGAGAAAATCCGTAAGCCTCGCAAATCCTATCCAGCACTTCTTCATTGTTAAAACCAAGACCTTCAATTCTCATGTAGCTTTAACCTATTTACAAACTCCATTTTGGGAGCTATGTTAAGCCTAAACCTAGGCAATTAATGGCGAACGTTGGCAAACAGATGGCTATTAATTGCAATCTTTAGTAAAAGGGGAATCATGCAACATGGCTTCTGAAATCGCAATCATCAAAGTTCCTGCACCAATCGTTACTCTGCAACAATTCGCAGAGCTTGAGGGTGTTTCTGAACGCACCGCCTACCGCTGGACAACCGGCGACAACCCTTGTGTACCAATCGAACCACGCACCATCCGTAAAGGCTGCAAGAAAGCAGGTGGTCCGATTCGTATTTATTACGCACGCTGGAAAGAAGATCAGTTGCGTAAGGCGTTGGGCCATTCCCGTTTTCAACTCGTCATCGGCGCTTAATTCACTTTATGTGAATTGTAAGGATGAGACATGTTTGATTTTCAGGTTTCCAAACATCCCCATTATGACGAAGCGTGCAGGGCTTTTGCGCAGCGTCACAACATGGCGAAGCTGGCCGAGCGCGCTGGTATGAACGTTCAGACGTTACGTAACAAGCTCAACCCGGAACAGCCTCACCAGTTCACGCCGCCTGAATTGTGGCTGCTGACTGACCTGACCGAAGACTCAACCCTCGTTGATGGTTTTCTGGCGCAGATTCATTGTCTACCGTGCGTGCCGGTAAATGAGCTGGCTAAAGACAAATTGCAGTCTTATGTCATGCGAGCAATGAGTGAACTCGGCGAGCTGGCAAGCGGTGCGGTCTCTGATGAGCGCCTGACCTCTGCACGTAAGCACAACATGATTGAAAGCGTAAATGCTGGAATTCGCATGTTGTCATTGTCGGCTCTGGCGCTGCATGCGCGGCTTCAGGCTAACCCGGCAATGACAAGCGTTGTAGACACCATGAGCGGTCTCGGTGCCTCATTCGGTCTGATGTGAGGTGCTTATGTTGAATACTGAACCGTCATTCGCGTCTTTGCTTAAAAAGCAAAGTCCCGGCATGCACTATGGCCACGGCTGGATCGCAGGTAAGGATGGCAAGCGCTGGCACCCGAGCAGCTCACAGGCTGATTTACTGGCTGGTCTCTCCACTCAAAAGCAGGGGGAATCATGGCTATCGAAGCTGTTTCTGCGACTGTTCCGCTAAAAGCGGGTGAACGTCTGGCCGGTCTCAATCATGTGGCTGAATTGCGCGCGAGATATTGGGGCGATAGCTGGAAAGAGGTTGAACGTTTTGTCGATGATATGCGCGATAAACGTGACCCACAATTTGAAGAAAATAATCGGGCGCTGGCCGCTATTTTCTTTCTGGCAAAAATCCCGGCGGCTCGTCATGAGCTCGAATTAAGTGAGCTGACTACTGACGAGAAAAAGGCGCTTATTACAGCGATGAATCATTTTCGTGCAGTTGTGAGTTTATTTCCCAAACGGCTAACCATGCCGAATTAATCCAAACAGAAATTTAATGGCGTAAACCCGCCGGGCTTCTTATTGCCCGAAATCAGGAGAATAAATTATGCGTAATACCATAACCCGTAGTTTTAATACAGATAGCGATGCGCTGGCCGTATTGCTGACCGATGCCAAAAAAGAAGAACGTAAAGACCGCGCGCTCGCTGTTTCAATCCGTCTTGAGGCACTGGCGATACATATCACCAAAGAGGGGATGAGCGGTACCGAAGCCGCCGAACTGCTGCGCCGTGAAGCCACTCGCTTTGAGAATGAATCACAGGAGCTGCACTAATGGCCGACGCAATGGATTTAGCACAACTGCGCGAGCAGGAAGACCGCGAACGCCACATCAGCAACGCGCGTAGCCGTATCGCTGCACCTTCCCGTTTTCTCTGCGAAGAATGTGACGCACCAATCCCGGAAGCTCGCCGCATTGCGATTCCGGGGGGGGCCTTTTGCGTGACCTGTCAGGAGGTCACCGAATTGAAATCTAAACATTATCGGGGGGTATGACTTGGCGGTTCAATTCGCTTACCCGTGGAATGCTCCACGGTCGGCAATAGCCAGCCCATATCTTACCTATGACCAACAGCATCGCCGCGACCGTATGTTCGCGGCTTTGCTGCATGCGAGAAAAGTGCTTTCTCTCCAGCCTGAGTGTGTGCGTTTTGATGTTTATCGAACCGCTACGGTGCTGGAGCAAAATCAGGGCAGTCAACGAGCCAATGCCTTTTTAATCAGCTTCTGCAAAAAGGCATTGCCGCGTCTTGAACTGGTCGCAAAAAAATATGAGTGTGTAGGTATCAACAGCAACGTATCAGCCGCTGTTTTTGGCGGTCTTTTTGATACCCAGCTTATGCAATATCTTGCGTCACGCATGGTTAATATGGTTGCCAGATATAACCGCCTCCCGGATATGTCGCGCGCCGATATTGACCTGCTGGCCTCTGATATCGCTAATTTCATTCGCGCTGAACTGGCTGACATTGATGACACCGGATTTAGCGAGCTTAAAACGCTGTACACCTGGTACATGCGAGCCGGTTTCATTTCCCTGCAATTCAACGTTACCCCGCCGCATTGGGAGAGGGTGACAAAGAAATATGTTGGTGAGGATGAAATAGCCCCTGCTATCACTCGCATGTTTAATGAGGTTTGGTGGCGTGGCCGATTACGACGCATTGCGGCTGCATGGCGCGAACACCTGCACATTGCCGTTGGCAACGTCAGCAAGAAAAAGCATGCTTACGCGAGTAAAAACTGCGTGACCGACTGGCGCGAGCAGAAGCGCCGCACGCGTGAATTTCTCAAGGGGCTGGATCTCGAAGACGAAGACGGCAACCGCATCAGCCTGATTGAAAAATACGATGGATCGGTCGCTAACCCTGCGATACGTCGCTGCGAGCTGATGACCCGCATCCGTGGGTTTGAAAATATCTGCAATGAGCTCGGTTATGTCGGTGAGTTTTATACCCTGACCGCGCCGTCAAAATATCACGCCACAACTAAGGCGGGTTACCGTAACACCAAATGGAAAGGAGCCAGCCCGTCGGACACGCAAAGTTATCTCACCGGCCTTTGGGCGCGTATTCGTGCCAAACTACATCGGGAAGAAATCCGCATTTTCGGCATCCGTGTTGCCGAACCTCATCACGACGGAACGCCACACTGGCACATGCTTATGTTCATGTTGCCGGAAGACGTCGAGCGCGTGCGCCTCATCATCCGTGATTATGTGTGGGAGGAAGACCGCCACGAACTGAGAAGCGATAAAGCCAAAAAAGCGCGCTTTCATGCCGAGGCCATTGACCCGGAAAAAGGCAGCGCTACCGGCTATGTTGCTAAATACATTTCGAAAAATATCGACGGCTATGCTCTTGATGGTGAAACCGATGGCGAAAGCGGTGAGCTGCTGAAAGAGACAGCCCCCGCTGTATCAGCATGGGCGGCGCGCTGGCACATCCGTCAATTCCAGTTTATCGGCGGTGCGCCGGTGACGGTCTACCGTGAATTGCGTCGTCTCGCCGATACCGAGACCGCGCACGCTCTGAGCGTTGAATTTGCCGCCGTCCATGATGCCGCTGACGCCGGTGACTGGGCTGGTTACGTTAATGCGCAGGGTGGCCCGTTTGTCCGTCGCGATGATTTGCAGGTGCGCACGCTTTATGAACCGCGCGCCGAGTTTAACCAGTATGGTGAGGAAACCGTCTGCATCCGTGGCGTGTACGATTCTGCTGTCGGTGCTGGTACCCCGATTTTAACCCGGCTAACGCAGTGGAAAATTGTACCGAAGCGTGCCGTTGATTTGGCCGTTGACGTTAAGGGCGCTCCTGCGCCCTCTCGGAGTTCTGTCAATAACTGTACGGGAAGCGAAAGCGATCTGCCGGAGCTGGATTTATCCAAACCGTTGAGTCGAAGTGAAAGGCGGAAGCTAACAACCAGACTCAGGGACAAAAAACGGGTCACCAGGCGTGATTTTATCCACGGAACGGATAAACAAAGTGCAGCCATTGACAGAACAATAGACGAGATTCAGCTCACGACCGGCGAAACTATCAGCCGGGGTGAGGCTCTGCACCTGATGGCTGGTGGCAAAAGTTGCATAAACGGCAAATGGTGCCGTGGTTCATCAACCGGTGAGATTTTCCCGGCAGCACCGTCACACCGGGCGCAGGCCAGACAAATCCTAAATCGAGTCGCGGGGTTAGCGTCAGTTACTAAGTTGAGGCTGTGACTAATTCATAGCCATATCATGCACATACGTCCTTTTGTAGCGTAACTTTTTCTTTCATCTTTTTATCGATACGTGATACTGTGTATTTATACAGTATCCCGTATTGGAGGTTGTGTGGATAGAGAGTTAAACGAGCAAGTCATGATTGAACGGGTCGAAATGATTGCGCGTCTGACGACAGAGGGTGTTTGTCAGGAAAGAGATCGTGAAATTGCTTTGAATTTAATTGCGGAAATTGCGAGAGGGAACTTGATGAAAAATAACTCTTTTTCAGTTGTTTTCGCTCCCGCTCCTGTTGAACAAAGATTAAAAAAAGGGGGCGAAGTGAGGGTTAACATCACGTTGGATAAAGACCAAAAAATCGGGCAGCAAGTTGTCGATGCTTTTCAGTGCGAGTTGACCCGACGCGTACAATCAATTTTCCCATCAACGAGAGTAACGGTAAAAAAAGGGTCAATGACAGGAGTCGAACTGGTTGGGTTCGACCAGGCGTCAGACCGAGAAGCGTTGGACGGTATTCTTCAGGAAGTATGGGAAGATGAGAGCTGGCGTTAGTTCCTGAAAAATGTATAACCATCGACCCCGTGTTTGATAGCATGGGGTTGTTTTGTATGGGGATTACACATAAAGGAAAATCATGGATACCGTAATAGCATTTTTATCTTTGGCACTCTTTATTGCTTTTATCGTGGGTTTACTCAAGCCGTCTCTGGTTCGGATGCCGAACCGTAAGCGCTCCAGTGCGGTTTACCTTGGTGGCTGTCTCGCGTTGGGCGTTATTGGCTCAATTTTATGGCCGCCTGAAAAGAGTCAGCCTGTTGCAAAAACTGATGCACTGGAGGTTAAAGCGGAACCGGCTACGCCAACGTTTGAGTATGCAGATAAAACCCTCAAAGAATATCGCAATGAGCCAAAAGAAACCCGACACGATATCGTTAAAAACTATGTTGATTTCAAAAGTGTACCGGCCAGCTCTACTGATGTTTTTTATGCTTGTATGAGTGAGTACACTTTTACTAAAGATGATGTATTAAAGCTTGGTGATGTGTTGGGGTGGTGTTTCAATGACTTTGAGAAAGAGCCGCAATCTCTGAATAATAAAATCAACCTTGACGCATTTCAAAGTAATTTCAGCGGTTGGGATGGCTCTTATCGCCCGTTAGAAAAACTAATAAAATCGAACATGAATAATGATTCATCTTATAAACATGTTTCAACGGTCTATCATTTGATTTTAAATAAAGACCCGCATGCAGTTGTAAAAACGACGTTTCGTGGTACAAACTCATACGGTGCAATTGTAAAAGAGACTATCGCCGCTCGTGTAGATGTCAGAACAGGTGAAATTGAATCAGTAATCGATAATTAATCATAACGCCGCCAGCCCTGAAAGTGCCTTTCTGGTCTGGCGGCGTTGAACAACGAGCTAAGCGAGGCGTTAGAATTTTCTCTAATGAAGAGTGTTATGATAACCGCAAACTTGCTAAGCTCATCCTATGGTACGCATGTGAGTTTATATCAAGATTTGGAGAGGATTAGATGAAGGTTTCAAAAGAGCAGTTCTTATCAGTTATGTCATCAGTTGAGGATTTTGAAATCATCAAAAGCAAAAGTAAAAAAAATGATGATGATGGACTCACTATGGTTAAGTGGAAAGGACAAGTGTTATTTGTTTTATTCAATGATGGAAAATTGCCGTCTGAAATAAAAGATGATGATGATGTTAATTCAACGGTGTCTTATGATTATGCGATTTCATTGTTGGTTATGGCTAAGAAAATCCTTATTGATGTTGAGCCTTTGGTGAAGTACAAGATAGCAAACTATGTAAATATGAAATCTGATTTTAGTTCCATTGTAATTTATCGAGAAGACTTGGATTTATTTACAATCGATGTTAGACATAACGCATTCATGTCATCTAATAGTTCGCATGATATTAAGCTATCATTCATTTCAATGGTTTTAACCGGGGCTGTCACCTCACGAGAGTTACACAATCAGATTGAGGCCTATAAAAATTCGCCTGAAAAATTTTTAGAAGAATGCATAGGGTTACACGAATGAAAAATGCGACGCTGACAGTTTTTTTGCTTACACTGCTTGTGAATATGGTGATTTCTTTTTTTATTGGCTATAAGTACAAAGATTTTCTTAGTAGTTTTCTATCGCCGGCGATCTATTATCAAGCCGTTGTTTTCATTTCACTTACTGTTCCTCTGGTAATCTCATTCCTATACGGTGTTGTTTGTCGTAAAATTGTTATGTGGAGGCTTGATAAGTTTAAGAAAAAACAGATAGATGTATCCAGACTCGATAGTGTCACTAAGGAAATGTATCAAGAGATAGTGGAGCAGGATTTACCAACTAAAGCACAAATAAAAGAAATGCATGAAGCATTGAAGAAACAATTTTAGAGGGGTAAATAAGTTTTTCAATCAAGTTGCTAAACGTCGTACTTCATTTACATTGTTGGCGCATGCAGTTGTTGCATTTTTTTGCATGCGCCGTAATACACACAATCATCTGTCCTAATACAGAACTGGCGCGGATCCGATGACCTGTTGCATCTGCATTAATTCCGACCCACGAAGCGGGCAGGCGAGGCGGGGAAAGCACTGCGCGCCAGCGTACTTTTGCGCATTTATTTTCGCAACCTGAGCGCGTCGCTGCGCCGCGCGGATTCGCGAGGGTGTCGGTGGGCGATGCGGAGGCGTTTGAGGGCGTGGCGGGCTTTTGAGGCGGTCAGGCGTGGGGGTAAGAAAAAGCCGCCCGGAGGCGGCGGAAATCAGTCACTTTCGGTGTCGAGGGTGTAACTTTTGAACCGGATCACCTCCTGACCGACCCACTCGTTGACCTCTCGCATTCTGTCCTGTAACGGGATGAGCTCGTTACGAACAAACACTTTTGCCACCTTTTCGATGTCACCGAGCGAGCCGACGTTTTCCGGCTTGCCGCCCATCAGCTGGAACGGGATGCGGTGAGCGTCGAGCAGGTCAGCGGCGCTGACTTTTTTGATATTGAAGAAATCGTCTTTCGTTGCCACCTCACTGAGCGGCACAATTTTAATGCCGTCTGGTTTTCCGTGCGGTGCGTAGAAAAACAGATTTTTGAAGTTGCCGAGCCCCTTCGAACTGCGCATCGCATCGCGCAACGCCTCAACATCGGTACCGCTTTGCGCGGCGTCCGTCACATACATGATGTAACCCGCATGCGCTCCGTTCTGGTAATACTTGCGACGGAACAGCGTCGCCGCTTCATTCAGCCAGGCGGAGTTTAGCGCGCTGAGATATTCCGGCATGCCGTACAACTCCTGGTTGATGTCTGGCTCCAGCAGGTGGAATACGGATCCCGGCGCGAACGGGTGCGGCTGGTCAAATGACGGCACCCACCAGTAGACATCATCTTCAATACCACGCCGCGTGTATTTAGCCGGTGACGCTTCCAGCTTCAGCGGGCGACCGGTGACACTCTTTCGGAGCTCTAAAAACGCGTTGCCAAACACCAGAAAATCAAGCGCGAAGCGGCTGAAGTCCTGTTGTGACAGTAGCGGGTGCGGAATAAACGTTGAGGCCAGAATGTTGCGCTTAACGTAAATCGGCGAGCTGTGATGAACGGCGGCGCGCAGGCTTTTCGCCAGCCCGTTAAAGCTGACCGGCGGTTCGAACCAGCGGCCATTATTGACGCATTCCACGTAATCCAGAATATCGCGGCGGTCGAGCACGGCGCTCGGTTCACCAAAGGTAAACGCCTCCATTTTTTGGGGCGCGCTGTCTTTCATGTTGCGCGGGCGCTTTTGTGGCTGTGGATTGCGGCCTTTGTATTTACTCATCAGTTGAACTCCAGAATGGATGATGTTACCTGGCCGCTGCCAGCGGTAAGCGGTTCGTTTAACAGCGCGTGCATGGTCGCCCAGGCGACGTCCGCGTGACTGGCTTCCTCGGTGCGGCTGGCCTCATAGGTGGCGCTGCGCCCGCTGCTGGTCATGGTCTTACGGATTGCCATAAACGAGGTGGTGATGTCGGTGGCGCTGACGTCATATTCGAGACAGCCACGGCGGATAACGTCTTTTGCTTTCAGCACCATTGCGGTTTTCATTTCCGGCGTGTAGCGGATATCGCGGGCGGCGGGATAAAACGAGCGAACCAGCTGGAAGACGCCAATACCGAGGCCGGTCGCATCGATACCGATGTACTCGACGTTGTATTTTTCGGTGAGCTGGCGGATGGATTCGGCCTGAGTCGCGAAGTCCATGCCTTTCCACTGATGGCGCTCCAGGATGCGAAACTTGCCCCCGGCGACAACCGGCGGTGCGAGCACCACACACCCGGCGCTGTCGCCGCTGTGCGACGGGTCGTATCCCACCCAGACCGGGCGGGAGCCGAACGGGTTGTCGGCGAACGGGGCAAAGTCTTCCCACTCTTCCAGACTGTCGACCATGCAGCGCTGCAAATCCTCGAACGGGAACACCGACGCCTTGTCGTCAACGAACTCGCACATAAACAGATTGCGGAAGTCGTCGACGCTGTTTTCGCGCTTGAGTTGCTCCAGATTGAACAGCGTACAGCCCCCGGCGAGCGCATCCTCAATGGTGACAATCTGCCGCCACTGACCGTCAGGACACGCCACGCCAGCGGCGAGCGCGTCATGACTGATATCGATGTCAACCCGCTCGCTGGCGCTGGCGCGGCCCCGGTTGAATAATTCCCCCGACCAGAACGGGTAAGCGCCGTGTGCCAGGGTGGAAGGTGTCGAAAAGTAGGTGCTGCGCAGGTGGCTTTGTGAGGCCATGCCCGACGACACTTTACGCAGTTTCTGGAAGTTGGGGATCCAGAAAATTTCGTCGACATAAAGGTCGCCGTTGTGGCTCTGCGCGGTGTTTGAGTTGGTGCCGAGAAAAATCAGCTTTGCGCCGTTATTGCCGATGACAATCGGGTCGCCGGTCAGGTCGACATCGACCCGGCGGGCAAACTGAATGATGTACTCGCGGAATACATACGCCTGCGTCTTACTCGCTGACAGGAAAATCTGGTTATGGCCGGTTTTCAGCGCATGCAGCAGCGCCTCGCGGGAAAAGTAGAACGTCGCCCCAATCTGGCGCGATTTCAGAATGTCGCGAATACGGTGCTCAAGCCCGGCGCGGTGCCAGCGGAGCTGATACTCGAAAGACTCCGCGAAAAAAATCTCCTCCAGTTTCTCGATAGCCTCGTCGCTGAAAAAGTTCTTT
The DNA here is from genome assembly GCF_003097195.1 of Klebsiella sp. GL120222-02. Lineage (NCBI taxonomy): Bacteria > Pseudomonadati > Pseudomonadota > Gammaproteobacteria > Enterobacterales > Enterobacteriaceae > Klebsiella > Klebsiella sp. GL120222-02. The sequence goes on along the minus strand of NZ_QEQO01000003.1, from coordinate 547,614 downwards.
GTCGGCTTTTTGCGGTCGCCTTTGTTGCGGTTGGCCACATTGGGATTAAGGTCAACCTCATTTCCGGTCTGGCCATAGCGATTAATGCGCGCAAAGCGCTCCATCTGTCGGGCCAGAAAATCAGCCACCTTGAAATCGTGGGGCGTCAGGTTGGGCTTTGCGTAGAGCTGAATCAGCCGGGCCTCTAAGGTGCTTTCGACCCGGTTCAGCGGTGCGGTTTCCTCCCACTGGTCGCGCTGTTTCCAGCTCTGCACCGTCGGGCGTTTGGTCTGCAACATTTCGGCAATCTGCGGCACGGAAAACCCCTGCCAGTACAGTAAAGCCGCCTGGCGTCGCGGGTCGTTTAATAAAGTGGTGTCGGTGGTGATGGTCATGGATGCCTCGCCGTGATTGATACAGGGCAAGGCTAAAGAAACGGGTGATGCGAATCGCTAAGGTGCTGTTGTGTGAGGGATAAGCCATCCGGGACAGATGGCGGGTGGGCGGCGACGTCGGGAAACTAACTCCGACCCGTTAACCCGATATCAGGACTCCTGACAATGGCAAAAAAAGTTTCAAAATGGTTTCGCATCGGCGTCGAAGGCGATACCTGTGACGGCCGCGTTATCAGCGCGACGGATATTCAGGAAATGGCAGAGACCTTTGACCCCCGCGTCTATGGTTGCCGCATTAACCTCGAACACCTGAAAGGCATCCTGCCGGATGGCCCGTTCAGTCGTTACGGCGATGTGGTTGAGCTGAAGTCTGAAAAGATTGACGATGATTCGGTACTGAAAGGCAAGCTGGCGCTGTTCGCCAAAATCACCCCGACCGATGACCTGATCGCAATGAATAAAAAATTGCAGAAGGTCTACACCTCAATGGAAATTCAGCCGAATTTCGCCAATAGCGGTAAATGCTACCTGGTCGGCCTCGCCGTGACCGATGACCCGGCCAGCCTAGGCACCGAATACCTCGAATTTTGCCGGGGTGCCAAATTTAACCCCCTCAACCGCTTCAAAGCCGAGCCGGGCAACCTGATTTCCGTCGCCACTCTCGCCGAGCTGGAGTTTGAAGACCAGGCGGAAAATGTCTTTACAGCCCTGAGCGACAAAGTGAAAGCGATCTTCAGCCGCAAACAGGCCAGCGATGACGCCCGTTTTCAGGATGTGCATGAAGCCGTGACGACCGTCAGTGAACATGTGCAGGAAAACCTCACTGCCACTGAACAGCGTCTTGCCACGCTGGAAAATGCCTTTGCGACCCTGAAAAAGGACGTCACCACGAAGGCTGACCAGACCAGCCAGGCATTCAGCCAGTTAAAAACGTCGCTGGATAACACCGAAAGCACCACGCAGCCACGCCGCAAGCTCTCCACCGGTGGCGGTGGCGATGAGCTGCTGACCGACTGCTAAACGGTCGTGATTTTATCGCCGGGCGACAGGCTTGCCCGGTCAGACAACCCGATTTAACCCAACAGGAAAGACTATGCGTCAGGAAACCCGTTTTAAATTTAATGCCTACCTGTCCCGCGTTGCCGAGCTGAACGGCATCGACCCGGACGACGTGAGTAAAAAATTCTCCGTCGAGCCGTCCGTCACGCAAACCATGATGAACACCGTGCAGATGTCCTCGGCCTTTTTGCAGAAAATTAATATCGTGCCGGTGGATGAGCTGAAGGGTGAAAAAATTGGCGTCGGCGTCAATGGCACCATCGCCAGCACCACGGACACCAACAGCGGCAAGGAGCGTAAAACCGCCGACTTTACCGCGCTGGAGTCCAAAAAATACGAGTGCGATCAGGTCAACTTTGACTTCCACTTCAAATATAAAAAGCTGGATTTGTGGGCGCGCTTCCAGGACTTCCAGCGCCGTATTCGCGATGCCATCATCCAGCGGCAGGCGCTCGATTTCATCATGGCCGGGTTCAACGGCGTTGAGCGTGCCGAAACCTCTGACCGTGCCACTCATCCGATGTTGCAGGATGTCGCCGTCGGCTGGCCGCAGAAATACCGCAATGAAGCGCCGACCCGCGTGATGAGCAAAATCGTCGACGAGGAAGGAAACGTCGTTTCCGCTGTTATCCGCGTGGGTAAAAACGGCGATTACGTTAACCTCGATGCGCTGGTCATGGATGCCACCGACAACCTGATTGACGAGATTTATCAGGAAGATTCGGAGCTCGTCGCAATTGTGGGCCGTAAGCTGCTGGCCGACAAATATTTCCCGATCGTTAACAAAGACCAGCCCAACAGCGAAGCGCTCGCGGCTGACATCATTATCAGCCAGAAACGCATCGGCAACCTGCCCGCCGTCCGTGTGCCGTACTTCCCGGCGAACGCGATTATGGTGACGCGTCTCGATAACCTGTCCATCTATTTCATGGATGAAAGTCATCGCCGCTCCATTATCGAAAACCCGAAACTCGACCAGGTGGAAAACTACGAATCGATGAACATCGATTACGTGGTCGAAACCTACGCCGCCGGGTGCTTCATTGAAAATATCAAGCTGGGCGATTTCTCTGCCGCACAACCGGAGGGCTAACCGATGACGAGCCCCGCACGGCGTCACATGATGCGGGTCTCGGCCATTGAAACCGCGCAGCGGGAAAACAACCCGCTGCGGCATGCCACTGCCTACGAGCAGATGCTGGTTAAGCTGGCCGCAGACCAACGCACGTTAAAAGCCATCTTTGGTAAAGAGCTGAAAGCCACGAAAAAGCGCGAGCTGCTGCCGTTCTATCTGCCGTGGGTCAGTGGCGTGCTGGAACAGGGCAAAGGTGCACAGGATGACATCGTGATGACCGTCATGCTGTGGCGTCTCGATGTCGGCGATATCGGCGGCGCGATGGATATTGCCCGCTACGCGTTTAAGTACGGTCTGACCATGCCAGGCAAACATCGCCGCCCGCCGCAATACATGTTTACCGAAGAGGTGGCGCTCGCCGCCATGCGCGCCCATGCCGCCGGTGAACCGGTCGTCGTCAGCCAACTGCTCGACACGCTGGCGCTGACCGCCGCCGCCGATATGCCTGATGAAGTGCGCGCAAAGCTGCACAAAATCACCGGTCAGGTGTTACGGGATAACAAACAGCCCGCCGACGCGCTGGCCCACCTCAAGCGAGCGATGCAGCTCGATTGTCAGGCAGGCGTAAAAAAAGACATTGAACGGCTTGAGCGTGAGCTGAAGCCCAAACCGGCAACAGTCGTTAAAGCCCCGGTAAGAGCGCCGCGCGCCGTGAAAACCACGGCACCGGCTAAACGTGGCCGACCGAAAAAGACCGCCGGTTAACAGAATGCGCCCCGCGCCAGGGCGGCACGCCGGTCGATGAGGGTGTTTTACCTGACCTGAGACCGGCGTCCACCGCCCACCTATTCAGAGGTAGTCATGACGACGCTGATTATTAAAAAGAACGATGAGCCGCAGCCGGGTGGCGTGGTGGTCATCCCGCCACCTGCCAGCGATGAGCCGGTGATAAAAAATACGTTTTTCTTTCCTGACATCGACCCGAAACGCGTGCGTGAAGGGATGCGACTTGAGCAGACCGTCGCCCCGGCCCGGCTTCGTGAGGCCATCAAAACCGGCATCGCCGAAACCAATGCCGAGCTGTTTTTGTGGCGGGAGCAGCAGATTGCCGGGGGTTTTAGCAAGCTTGCCGACGTGCCGGCTGACGATCTCGACGGAGAGAGTGTGCGCGTTTTCTATTACCTGCGCGCCGTCACCTCAATGGCGACCGCCACGCTCTATGAGCGTTATCGCGGTGTGGATGCCAGCGCCAGAGGTGACAAGAAAGCTGACAGCATCGATACCACTGTCGACGAGCTGTGGCGGGACATGCGCTGGGCCGTATCACGCGTCCAGGACAAACCCCGCTGCATCGTGAGCCAAATCTGATGCAGGCCATCGCGCAACAGGGCGACACGCTCGACATGATTTGCGCCCGGTATTACGGGCGCACTGAGGGGGTCTTCGAGTCGGTGCTCGCCGCAAATCCGGGGTTAGCCGAGCTCGGCGCAGTATTGCCGCATGGCACTGTGATCGAGCTGCCTGATGTGAAGTCATCCCCCGTAACAGAAACCATAAACCTCTGGGAGTAACCACATGACGGAAGGGGAAAAAAGCGTCATTTCGCTTTTTATCATCGGCGCGCTGATTGTCGTCGGTAAAGTGCTGGCCGGTGGTGAACCGATCACCGCACGTCTTTTTATTGGTCGCACGTTGCTGGGTGGCTTTGTTTCGATGGTGGCCGGTGTTGCCCTGGTACAGTTTCCAGACCTGCCAACCGCGGCCGTGTGCGGATTTGGCTCCATGCTGGGTATCGCCGGTTATCAGGCGGTAGAGCTTGCTATCCAGCGCAAGATTAAAAAAGGGGAAAACGATGGCAGTCATTAAGACACATCCCAACGTTGCGGCATTCCTCGACACGCTGGCGTTTTCGGAAGGGACAGCAACGCATCCGCTGACCCGAAACAACGGTTACGACGTTATCGTCACGGGTATCGATGGCAAGCCGGAGATTTTTACCGATTATCGCGATCACCCGTTCGCGGGTGGACGCCCGGCGAAGGTCTTCAATCGTCGCGGGGAAAAATCCACGGCATCCGGGCGTTACCAGCAGCTTTATCTGTTCTGGCCGCATTATCAGAAACAGCTCGCTTTGCCAGATTTCAGCCCGGTATCACAGGACAGGCTCGCCATTCAGCTTATCCGCGAGCGTGGTGCGCTGGAAGATTTGCAGCAGGGGCGCATTGAGCGCGCGATTTCCCGCTGTCGCAATATCTGGGCTTCATTGCCGGGTGCCGGATACGGTCAGCGTGAGCATAGCCTCGACAAGCTGGTCGCAGTGTGGCGCAAGGCCGGAGGGGGAACTGCATGAAGATAGTGATTCTCCTGCTGGCGCTGGCCTGTGCGGGTCTGCTGTGGATGAGACACGATAACAGCAATTTGCGCGCCTCATTTGAACGTGCGAACCGGGTCGCCGGTACGCAGAAAACCACGATCACCATGCTGAAAAATCAGCTCAACGTTGCCGCAGAGCAGTCGCAGCGCAAAGAGCTGGCACAGGTTGCCATGAGGGATAAGCTCACGGCGGCTAACCTGCTGGCCTTTCGGCGTGAACAAACTATCACGAGGTTACTCAATGAAAATGACGCGTTTCGCCGCTGGTATCGCGCTGATTTACCTGATGCTGTGCGCCGGTTGCACCAGCGCGCCGCCTGTACCAACGCCGCCGCCGGTGATTGTTTACAACGCCTGCCCGAAGGTCAGTCCCTGCCCGATGCCGGGCAGCGACCCGCTGACTAATGGCGACCTGAGTGCGGATATACGCCAGCTCGAAAACGCCCTGAAAAGCTGCGCAATCCAGGTCGATACGGTTAAACAATGCCAGGATGAAATCGATGTTAAAGCCCAACAGTCTGCGAAAAGCCTTAACTGATGCGGTGCCGGTACTGCGTACCAACCCCGATATGCTTCACCTTCGCCTGGACGATGGCAACAATACGGCGACGCTGGCGCGCTCCCTGTCGTTTGAAAAGCGGTACACGCTTAACATCGTGGTCACGGATTTTACCGACGATATTGACCTGCTGTTTGTGCCGATTATGGCCTGGTTGCGCGTCAATCAGCCGGACATCATGACAACCGACGAGGGGCGAAAAAAAGGATTTGCCTGGTTCGCTGACATTAATAACGACAGCAGCCTCGATGTCAGCATCAGCCTGTTGCTGACCGAGCGCACGCTGGTCAATGAGGTCGACGGCGCAATGTACGTTGAGAACATCCCGGAGCCGCCACCGCCGGAGCCGGTGACGAGCCCTGTCGAAATGTGGAGTAATGGCGAACTGGTGAGTAAATGGGATGAATGACTTCAAACCCTTTGAGGACAAGCTCGCCGGATTGATAGCGGCCCTTTCCCCCGCCGGGCGCCGTCGGATGACAGCCGATATTGCGAAGAAACTGCGCCAGCGGCAACAACAGCGCATTAAATCGCAAAAAGCGCCGGACGGTTCGCCATTTGCCCCGCGTAAGCGCCCGCCCGTCAGGGCAAAGCAAGGCCGGATTAAGCGCGAGATGTTTGCGAAGCTGCGCACCAATCGCTATATGAAAGCGAGCGGTAACGACAGCGCGGCGGTGGTGGAATTTACCGGGAAAGTGCAGCGCATCGCCCGCGTGCATCAACTCGGGCTTAAAGATAAACCATCCCCCAAAAGCGCCACCGTAGAGTACCCGCAGCGCCAGCTACTGGGTTTTGATGATGACTCTATACAATTGATTGAAAAGGAGTTATTAATATTTTTGTCTAAAAACAAATAATGTGGTGAGTTCGCAATGGATAAGAAATTTAGTTTGCTGAGGCATAAAATAAAAGAATCACAAAGTGCGGTAATGAATAAGGTTATTAGCAACCATAAAACTGAAATATGTATTCTTTGTGGTAGCGATAATGAAATTACAAAGGAACACGTGTTGCCTCAATGGTCATTTGAGGGAAGGCCAGAGAAATTCCTGATAAATACTAAAAACAATCAGTCGTCTAATTACATAAAGATGACTGTTCCGGCATGCAAGACATGCAACTCTGATTTGCTTGGTGCTTTTGAAGATTATCTTAAGCGATTTTTATTGGAAAAGGACGGTTCGGAATTAAATAATTATGAAGTGGATTGTATAATATGGTGGTTGCAATATATTGCGTTTAAATTACAGATAATGGATTTGCGTTCTCAATTCTTGCGATACAAAGGAGGTGAGTATATCCCTTTTTTATCTAATATCCCTGTGGCAATGTTCTGGGGAGAGATTGATGCGACCCCAAATGATGTGTTCAATACCATAAGAAGAAGTCGCAGGGTGCTAACTAAGAAAAGAAAGGCAAATAAGTACAATTCATTATTGGTTTTTAACACCACAAATAAAAGCTTTCACTTTTTTCACAAGGTAGATGATTTTATTTTTATTGAAATGCCTCAAGTGGGGAAAGCATTCTTTTTATTTTTGAATAAAGAATTTGCTGAACATAAAGATGCACATGCAGAATGCATGGAGATAATAAAAAAGGTATATAACGACTGATAATGTCTGTTGTGCTGTAGCTAGACAAACTGCCTTACATTGCCGTCGGAACACCCAGACGGCATCCTTTCCCCTATGAATACTCTCGCATCTATCCAGGAACTCGCCCGCGCGATACGCAACATGATACGCACCGGCGTCGTTGTCGAAACTGACCTCGATGCCGGGCGCTGTCGTGTGCAGACGGGGGGAATATTTACCGACTGGCTTCAGTGGCTGACGCACCGGGCCGGGCGCTCGCGCACCTGGTGGGCTCCCTCCGTTGGTGAGCAGGTGATGATTCTGGCCGTGGGCGGTGAGCTCGATACCGCTTTTGTGCTGCCGGGTATTTATTCCGACGACAACCCCGCGCCGTCGGCCTCGGCGGACGCCTGGCTCGTTGAGTTTCCCGACGGTGCCGTTATGAGTTATGAGCCGGAAACCGGCGCGCTGACCGTCTCCGGCATTAAAACTGCCGATGTGACCGCATCCGATACGATTGCCGTCAGCGTGCCGGTGGTGCTGGTAAAAGCCTCGACCCGCGTCACCCTCGATACGCCGGAGGTGGTCTGTACCAACAAGCTCACGACCGGCACGCTGGAGGTGAAAAAAGGCGGGAAGATGTCCGGCAACATCGATCACAGCGGCGGCGCTTTCACATCCAACGGTGTCCAGGTGGATAAACACGGGCACGGTGGCATCAAACGCGGCGATGAATGGACGGAGGGCACCCAATGACAGCCCGTTATCTCGGCATGAACCGCACGACCGGTGGAAGCATTTCAGACGTTGACCATATCAGCCAGAGCATTGGGGATATTCTGCGCACGCCCGCCGGCTCCCGCGTCATGCGTCGTGAATACGGCTCGCTGTTGTCGCAGATGATTGACCAGCCTCAGACCCCGGCGCTTGAGCTGCAAATTATGGCCGCGTGCTACATGGCGATCCTGAAGTGGGAGCCGCGCGTCAGACTGACCAGCATCACCACAGCGCGGCAGTTTAACGGGCAGATGGTCGTCGACGTGACCGGCCAAATCACCGACACCGGCGAGAGCCTTTCCTTAACCATCCCTGTGAGTTGAACCTATGGCAGTTATCGACCTGAGCCAGCTCCCCGCGCCTGATGTGGTGGAAACGCTGGATTTTGAAACCATCCTCGCCGAGCGCAAAGCGACGCTGATTTCACTGTACCCGGAAGATGAGCAGGAAGCGATCGCAAGGACATTGACGCTGGAGTCAGAGCCACTGGTGAAATATCTCGAAGAGAATGCCTATCGCGAGGTGATTTTACGCCAGCGCATTAACGAGGCGGCGAAAGCCGGGATGGTGGCCTATGCCATCAAAAACGACCTCGACCAGCTCGCGGCAAATAATAACGTTGAACGCCTGGTCATCACCCCCGGAGACGAGACCCAAATCCCGCCGGTGGCGGCGGTCATGGAATCTGACAGCGATTTACGTCAGCGCGTACCTGCTGCTTTTGAGGGGATGAGTGTTGCCGGGCCAACCGGTGCCTATGAATTTCACGCCCTGAGTGCCGACGGACGTGTCGCGGATGCTTCGGCGAACAGCCCGGCTCCAGCAGAGGTCACTATCGCGGTACTGTCGCGGGAAGGTGACGGCACGGCGTCGGACGATTTATTGCTGGCCGTCAGTACCGCGCTGAATGATGAGAGTGTACGACCGGTCGCTGACCGCCTGACAGTCGTCTCGGCTGAAATCGTCAATTATGCGATCGACGCGGTGCTGTATGTGTACCCCGGCCCGGCGACCGAGCCGATTCTTGCTGCCGCAAAAGCGCAGTTAACTGCCTATATCACGGAGCAGCGCCGCCTTGGTCGTGACATCCGAATGTCGGCGATTTACGCCGCGCTGCATGTGCAGGGGGTCCAGCGCGTCGAACTTCGCGAACCGCTGGCCGATGTGGTGCTGGATAAAGCCCAGGCCGCTTATTGCACCGATGCCCGCGTCATTATCGGGGGATCGGATGAATAATTCGCTGATGGCGAACGGGTCATCTCTGCTGGAACAGCGAGCCGCAGCAGCATGCGCCTCTATCAGCGATTTATCTGTGCCGCTGCGAGATTTGTGGAATCCGTGGAAATGTCCGGTGAAATTCCTGCCCTATCTGGCGTGGGCGTTTTCTGTCGACCGCTGGGAGGAAACCTGGTCAGAAACGGAAAAGCGCCAGGCTGTCAGTGATGCGTTTTGGATCCACCAACGCAAGGGAACCGTCGCCGCCGTTCGTCGGGTGATTGAAACGCTGGGCTACAGCATGACGCTCCAGGAGTGGTGGAAGGTTGCCGACCCTGCCGGGACTTTCCGCCTTGAGATTGACCTCAATGATATCGGCATCACTGAGCCAATGATCAAAGAACTGGAGCGGATTATCGGGGATGCAAAGCCGGTCAGTCGCCACATATCACAGCTGACGTTATCAACCCGCGTAAATGGTATCGCGTTTATTGGTGCAGCAATAACGGATGGAGAGGTTATTACTGTATATCCACAAGGTTATCAGCCTGATGACAGTATTTTTTACGATGAATTCGCGAATTATGACGGCAATTATCACTATTCCGGGAATTAACTATGCCAACGATTAATGAAACTTCACTATGGGAAACTGACATTCCTTTAATTGCCCGGCTGGATAAGGTTGAAGGGGGAAAAGCGGGGCTGGTTAATATCCAGACCAGTAAACTGGCGAACCGGACAGCGTACCTGAAGGGGGAGCTGGAGGCTTACAACGCCCTGATTAAATCAGGCGAACTCCCCTTTACTTCTGAGGCAGAAGCGCAGGCCGCGATTGTCCAGGGGCGCATCCCTGAGGGGGCGCTTTTTTCCGTCAGGTCGGAAGATGCCCGGGTGTGGGCGGAGGAGTTCACAAATGCAGGCGGTCAGGCCGTCGCAACGGGTAAAAAAATACTCGACGGTCAGTCTTTTACGGTGACGATTTTTCCGACGGAAAACGACCCTGACGGAACGGTAACAGGCATTAGCGCGACCTTTACCGGTCAGACTTTCCGCGTGGTATTTCATGATGACGGCGGGCGCGAGGTGCTTTATCGAAATGATAACGGTACACCTACCCCTTTATCCGAGACAGTAGGCAAAGCGGCCGTGGATGCCGTTGCACAGTCAGTTAAAAATATCACCCCGCTGAATAATACTTCACGTTTCTATGAAACCGGGGTTGAAGGGACCGAATATGAAAGGGTCAAAGATGAAGATATTAAAGTAGACAAGGAGAAAAACATGACCGAGTGCCTGCGGGAAGGTGTGAGGATGTTTTTTGTCCCGGTCTGGTCAGAAAAGTTAACCGGCGAAGAGCTGGAAATCAGCGGCGTGAAGATAGATCCGAATGGTATTCCTCCTGCCATCCTCGCCGAAAACTTAACCGGTCTGGCAAAGGCGAGTCGGTTTTTAGACCCTGATGTTTTCCGGGAAGGTGGTGAATTTGCATCAGTCAAAGATGAAGATATTAAATTAGATAAAGATAATAATATCCTTGAGTGCATTCGTGATGGTCGTCGGGTTTTCTTTATCCCGGTTGCAGCTGACGATATGGTCACAAAAACATTTACTCTTGACGGAGCCAGCCGGTTAATCAACCCTGATCTTTTCAGTCCCGGCGGAGAAATGGAAGCGTGGGCCGCTTACGATGATATCAGATATGATAAAGACGGAAATATTCTCTCTTATATTCTGGCCGGGAAGCAGCATCATCTTATTCCACATCATTTTGATGAAATTAACGCTGATGCCATCACTGTGGACGGCGTAAACCTGAATCTGCTGCTGGCAAACAAGGGAGATTCACGTATCCCTTACGCTCAGGTAAAAGACGGGAAAAGCCAGATTTTTATACTGGATACGGTCTCCGGTGAACAGGTGCAGGTTACGGACGGGACAGCCAGCGAATACGCGCCGGTGGTGGATGGAAGCGGACTGATAAGCTGGCAGTCTGACCGTGATATGACTGTGCCGGGAGGCCGTTTTTTTCTGGATGAAAATGACACTATCCGGCCGCTTATCTCCCGTGATGTTCTGTGCGGGTGGGGTGATTCGTTCATGGAAAATCCGGTCTTCATGAGCACGATTCATCAACTAACGGGATTAACGGCGTACAATTTCGGGAAGTCAGGTATCCGCAGTACCGCTGTCTCTGCGCGACAAGGCGGATCGCCATTTTTATGTGCCCCGGTAAACGGCATTATTCCGTCAGGCGGTTCAGTAAATCTGATCCCCAATTTACCCGGTCCGGCGGCATCAGCATCAAACGGTACCATGTCAGGGATAAAATGCCGTCTGGCTGGGGTAGACGGGGTTTTTAACTGGACAGGAACGCAGGCTATTTTTGTTCGTGATGGCGAGGGTGCACCCGTTGAAGTCAGTGATCTGTCACCACTTTATGTTTATCCCGTGACGACATCCACTGTCAAAAACTCTGTTGCGGCGGGAACGTTATACGAACAGCATAATGAGGCTATCCAGATATTAACATTTGGCAGGAATAACACGGCGTCATGGCAGGAAGTATTACGGGATGCACAAAAAATAGTAGCCAGCCTGAAACCAAAGGGAAAACGCTTTGTTATTTGCCCACAGTTTACGCGTGGGGATGAAATTAAAGGAACAGAGGGCTGGCAGCGTATTCATGCCATTAATGCCGCTTTCAAAAACTACTGGCCGGGTAACTATTGTGAAATTGACGGAGTGGATTTACTCCAGAACTTTAAAAATCATTTCAACCCGGAAAATGAAACGGATGTAAAAAATATCGCCGATGACACCACGCCGTCATCACTGAAATATGACACATTGCACCCGTCACAGGTGTTAATGAATGGCGCACTCTATATCGGGGCAGAAGTGAATGCCCGGTTTGTATATCAGTTTATGAAAATGAAAGGATGGGTGAAATAATGGCCGGTAAAGCTGAACAGTTTATGGGACTCTCCATTAAGACCCGGGCAAAGATGTACCGTGATCCCGCCATTAACGCCGGGACTCTGGGGCTGGTTGATGTTAAGCATGGATGGGCGGGCGGTGGGAAAAACCTTGCGTCAGGGGAAGAATTACAGAACCTGTGCTGGGTTGAAGACCCCGCGACTGTGGGATCGGTATCCCTGAATTATGATGCCGCGCACGGCGGTGTGATTTTTACCAGGGCCTCGCGTCAGTATTTCAGGATGCCAGCGGCATTTATCCCGACGGCCGCTATGCGGGATTACATGCATACGTTCTGGCTGAAAATTGATCCTGCCAATGCCGGTAATGAAGGGTTTGGCAACGCGATAATTGGCATCGCGGCAACCAGTTATGCCACGACGGTAAACAGGCTCCTACAGGTCTACCCGACCATTACCGAGGGAGTGGTAAAAGCACTGACAGTGAGTGTGCGTGGCATCAATTACAGCGTTATTGATCGCCTGGGGGCATTGACTGACGGTTCTCTGCATTGCCTGAGCGTACGTTATGTGGAGTCCGGGGACGGCACACAGCAAAAGGGGATGATATATCTCGATGGAGAACTGGTTTATGAGGGGGTCTTTGTAGCGAAGGTGCCTTACCCGTCATCCGCGATTACCTACAACGGTGTGGGATCTGATCGGGCGGATACCGGCGCTTTTGCCGGTCTGTTTTACCGGGCGCGAATGGATGACCTGACGATTTCCGGGAAAACTGTACAGGAAGTTATCGCTGACGAAATGGCCGCTGTGAATGGTCTGTTCAGCTGATATAAAAAGCAGCATCGCCGGGCTGATCCGGCGTGCAGCATCGAAACAGAATTAATGACCGGGGGATGAATGGCCGGACAATTTTACTCTGTGCTGACGGAGGCCGGGCGAAATCGCCTTGCGGCCGCGGCAGTCACCGGAGAGCCGGTGAACTTTTCTCAAATGGGCGTCGGTGATGGCGGCGGGGAGAATCACACGCCTGATCCGGAATCGGGACTGGTTAATGAGCTATACCGAGCGCCAGTTAATCGCGTGGTCGTTGCGGATCAGGCTGCAAATGTAATCAGGGCAGAAATGATTATGTTGCCGCAGGTCGGTGGTTTCTGGTTAAGGGAGGCGGCGCTGTTTGATAACGAGGGAGTTTGTCTTGCCGTCGCCAGTCTGCCGCCATCCTATAAACCCTTACTCAAGGAAGGATCGGGCCGTTTGCAGGCGCTTAACATGTGGATATCGGTCAGCAGTACAGCCGATGTCCAGCTGATGACAGACCCGACGGTTGTTCTTGCTTCGGTTGATGAGGTAAACCGGGCGAAAAATGAGGCAAAGGATTATGCCGACAAGATTGCGGGCCAGCTGGATACGGATATACAGCAGGTGATTGCCGATGCGATAACGGCGGCTAAGCGAGATTTCTGGGAAGATGATAACCCGGTTGGAACCACCCGCTTTTTTAACCAGAACCTCAATCCCAATGAGCGCTGGCCGTGGTCGCAATGGGTGTACACCGGCGAAAACAAGACGATCCGCGTCGGAAAGGCTGATGGTTCGAATGTCGGGCAGATCGGTGGCAGCGATACCGTTACACTTCAGCAGGCCAACCTGCCCGCCGTTCAGATTGACGTGACCGGCGAAACCAGCGAACAGGAGCAGCAGGAGCTGACGACATCGGGCAACGGAAGGCACCGGCACAGGGCAGGGGATGGGGCGCCGGGGGATACCTGGCAGGATGCCACACACGGGACGGATAACCAGAAATATACGGGGTGGAACTATACCGACTATGCAGAAGACCATCAGCATGGCGTCACGATCCCGCCGCACAAACACTCGACCAGCGGCAAAACAGCCAGCCTCGGTGAGGGCAAACCGTTCAGTGTGGTGGAATCCCACACGCTGCTGATGTGCTGGAGTCGTGTTGCCTGACCTGTGACGGTCATTCCTGTTGTTCTGTCCCTGTTACAGCGGGGATGACTCGTCACCCTTTCCACCACGATTGAAAATAATGCTCACCCTTAACCACGGAGTTAAACGGATGAGCGATTTTCATCACGGCGTCCAGGTTGTCGAGATTAACGACGGCACCCGCGTCATTTCCACCGTATCAACGGCTATTATCGGCATGGTCTGCACGGCCAGCGATGCTGATGCTGCCACCTTCCCACTCAATAAGCCCGTACTGATTACCAGCGTGCAAAGCGCCATCGCCAAAGCGGGTACAAAAGGCACACTGGCCGCATCCCTCCAGGCGATTGCCGACCAGTCGAAGCCGGTAATTGTCGTTGTGCGCGTAGCCGAAGGTAGCGGCGATGATGCCGAAGCGCAGACTATCTCTAATATCATCGGCGGCACCGACGAAAACGGCAATTACACCGGGCTGAAAGCACTGCTCACGGCGGAGGCCGTCACCGGCGTTAAACCGCGCATCCTCGGTATTCCGGGGCTCGACTCCCTTGAGGTTGCAACTGCTCTCGCGCCGATTTGCCAGAAGCTGCGCGCCTTTGGCTATATCAGCGCATGGGATTGTAAGAACATTTCCGAGGCGATGCTCTATCGCGAGAATTTCAGCCAGCGTGAGCTGATGGTTATCTGGCCGGATTTTCTGGCATGGGATACCACGGCGAACGCGACCGAGACCGCCTGGGCGACCGCCCGCGCGCTGGGCCTGCGCGCCAAAATCGACCAGGACACCGGCTGGCACAAAACTCTGTCAAACGTTGGCGTGAATGGCGTCACTGGCATCAGCGCGTCGGTCTTCTGGGATTTGCAGGAATCCGGCACCGATGCCGACCTGCTTAACGAGGCTGGCGTCACCACGCTCATTCGTAAAGACGGTTTCCGCTTCTGGGGCAACCGCTGCTGCTCAGATGACCCGCTGTTCTTGTTCGAGAACTACACCCGCACCGCGCAGGTTATCGCTGACACAATGGCCGCTGGTCACATGTGGGCGGTCGACAAGCCGATCACTGCCACGCTGATTAAGGACATCGTTGCGGGTATCAATGCGAAATTCCGCGAGATGAAAACGGCGGGCTATATCGTCGATGCGACCTGCTGGTTTGATGAATCGGCCAACGACGCGGCGACCCTCAAAGCCGGGAAACTGTATATCGATTACGACTATACGCCGGTTCCCCCTCTCGAAAACCTGACGCTACGCCAGCGAATTACCGATAAATACCTGGCGAATCTGGTGTCATCGGTTAACAGCAATTAAGGAGCCCTGACCAATGGCAATGCCGCGCAAGCTCAAATACCTGAATACGTTTCTGGATGGCGTCAGCTATCTCGGCGTTATCGAGTCCGTCACCCTGCCAAAGCTGACCCGTAAGCTGGAAAATTACCGGGGCGGCGGGATGTCAGGCTCGGCCCCTGTCGATTTCGGCCTCGACGATGACGCGCTGGCGATGGAAATTTCCCTCGGCGGCTTCCCTGATGATGCGATCTGGTCACTTTATGGTGCCGTCGGTACCGGGACGCTACTGCGCTATGCAGGCTCTTACCAGCGGGACGATACCGGCGAAACCGTGGCGGTGGAAGTTGAGACCCGTTTCAAGGTGAAGGAAGTCGATAACGGCGAGAGCAAACAGGGCGAGGATACCAGCAGCAAATTATCGCTGGTTTGCACGTACTACAAGCTGAGCATGAACGGTAAAGAGCTGGTAGAAATCGACGTCCTCAACATGATTGAGAAGGTGAACGGCGTCGACCGACTCGACCAGCACCGCCGCAATATCGGCCTGTAATTTTTCCCCGGCCAGCATGTCTGGCCGGTTAACCCGGAATCCGTAAATAGTGAGAAACTCATGAGCAAAGAAAACATAGTCACCCTGGAAAACCCGATCAAACGCGGCGAGCAGGTCATCGAAAAAATCACCCTGATGAAACCCAACGCCGGAACCCTGCGCGGCGTTAGCCTGGCGGACGTCGCTCGCTCTGAAGTGGATGCCCTGATTAAAGTGCTGCCGCGTATGACCAGTCCGTCTCTTACCGAATCGGATGTCGTCATGATGGATTTACCCGACCTGATGGCGCTGGCAACAAAGGTGATCGGTTTTTTGTCGCCGAATTTGGCGGATTAAATTTCCCGAAAGACATGTCGGTCGATGACCTGATGGCGGATATCGCGGTGATTTTTCACTGGCCGCCATCAGAATTATATCCCATGAGCCTGACCGAGCTCACCACCTGGCGCGAAAAGGCGCTACAGCGAAGCGGAAACACGAATGAGTAACGACGTTAAATTGCAGGTTTTACTCAAGGCTGTTGACCAGGCGACCCGCCCGTTTAAAACCATCCAGACAGCGAGTAAAACGCTGTCTGGTGATATCCGGGACACTCAAAAATTACTGCGTGAGCTTAACGGTCAGGCATCCCGTATTGACGGATTTCGCAAGGCCAGCGCGCAACTCGCCGTTACCGGTCAGGAGCTGAAGAAAGCTAAACAGGAAGCCGCCGCGCTGGCGATCCAGTTCAAAAATACGGAGCAGCCTACCCGCGCACAGGCGCAGGCGATGGACGCTGCACGAAAAAGCGCCGCCGCGCTACAGCTTAAACACAACAGCTTACGGCAGGCTGTACAGCGCCAGCGGCAGGAACTCAGCCAGGCGGGAATTAATACCCGTACCTTGGCCGCGGATGAACGCCGGTTAAAAACCAACATTAGCGAAACGACAGCACAGCTCAATCGTCAGCGTGAAGCGCTGGCGCGGGTCAGCGCGCAACAGGCAAAGCTCAATGCGGTTAAGCAGAGATATCAGGCCGGTAAAGAGTTGGCCGGAAATGCGGCCGCAATGGGTGCCGCCGGTGTAGGTATGGCGACGACAGGCACGCTGGCCGGTGTTGCACTAATGAAACCGGGTTATGATTTTGCGCAGAAAAACTCCGAGTTACAGGCTGTACTCGGCGTGGCGAAAGACTCCGCAGAAATGACTGCGTTGCGAAAGCAGGCCCGACTGCTGGGCGACAATACTGCCGCCTCTGCCGATGATGCGGCCGGTGCTCAGATTATCATTGCGAAAGCAGGCGGAGACGCGGCAGCGATTCAGGCGGCGACGCCCGTCACACTTAATATGGCGCTTGCTAACCGTCGGACGATGGAAGAGAACGCGCAGCTTTTGCTCGGTACCAAAAACGCTTTCCAGCTTTCAAATGACCGGGTAGCCCATATCGGCGATGTGCTTTCAGCAACGATGAATAAATCAGCGGCCGATTTTCAGGGATTAAGCGACGCCTTAACCTATCTGGCACCAGTTGCCAAAGCTGCGGGAGTAAGCCTCGAAGAAGCCGCCGCCATGACGGGTGTGCTTCATGATAACAATATCACGGGATCGATGGCCGGTACCGGGAGCAGCGCTGTCGTTAGCCGGTTACAGGCCCCAACAGGTAAGGCATGGGCGGCATTAAAAGAGCTGGGGGTTAAGACGGCAGACAGCAAGGGCAACATGCGGCCCGTATTTACCATTCTGAAAGAAATCCAAGCCAGTTTTAAAAAGAATAAGCTCGGAACAAGTCAGACAGGCGAATACCTGAAAACGATATTCGGCGAGGAAGCGCTGAAATCGTCTAATGCCCTGTTAGACGCTGCGGCCAGCGGGAAACTCGATAAGCTGACAGTGGCATTTAAAGCCTCGGACGGCAAGACCGAGGAGCTGGTTAAAGTCATGCAGGATAACCTCGGTGGTGACTTCAAAGAGTTTCAGTCTGCGTATGAGGCTGTTGGCACCGACCTGTTTGACCAACAGGAATCCTCATTACGCAAACTGGTGCAGACTGCGACCGGCTACGTGCTCAAACTTGATAAGTGGATCCAGCGAAATAAAGAGCTCGCGCAGACGCTTGGGATGATTACCGCCGTGGCGCTTGGTGTGGTGGGTATGATTGGGATCATTGGGCTGATTGCCTGGCCGGTTATAACAGGAGTTAATGCCATCATCGCCGCTGCGACGGTGCTCGGTACCGTATTTACAACGGTGGCCGGAGGCATCATTACCGCTATTGGTGCGATTTCCTGGCCGGTTGTCGCTGTTGTGGCTGCGATTGTCGCCGGGGCATTGCTCATCCGTAAATATTGGGAGCCCATCAGCGCATTTTTCGGCGGAGTGATTGACGGGATGCGGGCCGCATTTGCGCCAGTAGCTGAGCTGTTTGCGCCGCTTAAACCGATGTTTGACTGGCTGGGCGGAAAACTGAAAGCCGCATGGGACTGGTTTAACAACCTGATTGCGCCGGTAAAATCATCGCAGGAAACCTTAAACAGTTTTCGTGATGCCGGTGTGTTGTTTGGTCAGCGCCTGGCTGACGCTCTTACGTTACCGCTTACAGCATTCAATAAGCTGCGCAGCGGTATTGATTGGGTGCTAGAGAAACTCGGCATTATCAACAAAGAGTCCATCACGCTTGACCAGACTGCCGCAAAAGCGAACGCAGCCACACAGGGTAACTCTTATATTCCGGCAACCGGCACTTACGGTGGCTATCAGGCATATCAACCCGTCACCGCACCGGCGGGGCGTTCTTATATAGACCAAAGTAAAAACGAATATCACATCGACGTTCAGGGGGGCGGCAGCGGTACGCAGCTCGATCGCCAGTTACAGGATGCGCTCGAAAAGTTTGAGCGTGAAAAACGCGCCCGCCAGCGTGCCAGCATGAACCACGACGGATAGGAGGTGACAAAAAATGATGCTCGCACTCGGTATGTTTGTTTTTATGCGTCAGACATTGCCACACCAGACGATGCAACGCGACGCCGAATATCGGTGGCCGTCAAACTCCCGCGTTGGTAAGCGGGACTCTTTCCAGTATCTGGGGCCGGGGGATGAAAAAATTACCCTGGCCGGTGTGCTTTACCCGGAGCTCACCGGCGGAAAGTTGACGATGACGGCCATTCGTTTAATGGCTGACGAGGGGCGCGCCTGGCCGTTACTGGATGGCACTGGCACGATTTACGGTATGTACGTCATCAATAATATCAGCGAGACGGGAAGCCTGTTTTTTGCTGACGGAACGGCGAGAAAAATTGATTTTACGCTGACGCTTACCCGCGTGGATGAATCTCTCGCTGCGCTGTATGGTGATATTGGTGAACAGGCCAAATCACTTATTGGAAAGGCGGGTAATATGGCCTCGTCAGTGGCTGGCATGGTGGGGATTAGCTGATGCTGGATATGCTGAATTTGAATGCGGGTGGCGTACTGACGCCCGATTTTATGCTGATGCTCGACAGCAAAGATATTACCGGCAACATCAGTAATCGGTTGATGAGTCTGACCATGACAGACAATCGCGGATTCGAGGCCGACCAGCTCGACATTGAGCTTGATGATGCTGACGGGCTGGTCGAGCTTCCGTTACGTGGTGCGGTACTGACGCTTTACCTCGGGTGGAAAGGCTTTGCGTTGATTGGTAAGGGAAGTTTTACCGTCGATGAGGTTGAACATCACGGCGCGCCAGATACGGTGACAATCCGCGCCCGTAGCGCCGATTTTCGGGGGACGCTTAACTCACGTCGGGAAGAGTCCTGGCATGACAAGACGCTCGGCGAGATCGTGGCAGCGATAGCGACACGTAACAAACTGACGGCGAGCGTTATACCGGAGCTGGCCGGAATAAAAATTCCGCATATCGACCAGTCACAGGAATCAGATGCCAAATTTTTAACACGGCTCGCCGAGCGAAACGGCGGTGAGGTTTCGGTAAAAGCGGGAAAGTTGCTTTTTCTGAAAGCCGGGCGTGGGTTAACAGCCAGTGGAAAGGCTATTCCACAAGTCACTATCACCCGCAGCG
The DNA here is from genome assembly GCF_003097195.1 of Klebsiella sp. GL120222-02. Taxonomy (NCBI): domain Bacteria; kingdom Pseudomonadati; phylum Pseudomonadota; class Gammaproteobacteria; order Enterobacterales; family Enterobacteriaceae; genus Klebsiella; species Klebsiella sp. GL120222-02. Next base: position 527,830 of record NZ_QEQO01000003.1, on the reverse strand, counting down.
ATGGCGACAGGCATCAGTTTTCGATTGCCGACCGTGGGGCATATACCGGTGTCACGGCAAAATGGTTACACACCAAAGACCCGAAACCACAAAAGCAAAAGGTGACGTTAAAGCGGAAACCGAAAGAGCAACATTTACGTGCACTACAGCACCCAAAAGCCAAACCGGTAACGAAGAAAAAAGCGGTGAAGACGCCGGAAGCCAGGGAAGGTGAATACATGGTCGGCGAGGATGACAACGTGTTCGCCCTGACGACAATTTTTTCAACCAAAGCGCAGGCGATGCGAGCTGCCCAGGCAAAATGGGACAAACTGCAACGTGGTGTTGCTGAGTTTTCTATCAGGCTGGCGACAGGGCGCGCCGATCTCTACCCGGAGACACCCGTGCAGGTTTCGGGCTTTAAGCGCGTCATAGACGATCAATCATGGACAATCACGAAGGTTATGCACTCTCTGAATAATAGCGGCTTTACGACGAGTCTAGAGCTTGAGGTTAGATTGTTGGATGTAGAGTACGGGACTGAAGGGGAAGAATAAAGCTATTCTCAAATAGTGAAAAAATGAGTATCATAAATTCACTTTATGTGAATTTTTGGGGTGTGAAATGTTCCATTGTCCAAAATGCCAGCACGCGGCACATGCGCGCACCAGTCGCTATCTAAGTGAGAATACCAAAGAGCGTTACCACCAATGTACTAACATAAATTGCAGTTGTACGTTCGTAACGATGGAATCGGTGGAACGTTTTATTGTTACGCCAGGAACGATAATCCCGGCCCCGCCTCATCCGACAGTTGGTGGTCAGCGCCCGCTATGGCTCTGAAAAAATTTCATAAAATGCCCGCCGCGAGCGGGTTTTTTTATGTGATCTGAAAAGTGGCGGTAAAAAATGCACCGCCATTTTATCGCCACTCAATAGCGATATAAGAAAAAAGCCACTCACGTGAGTGGCTTAATTATATGATTTTAAAGCTAAAATTTGGTGGCCCCTGTTGGGTTTGAACCAACGACCAAGCGATTATGAGTCGCCTGCTCTAACCACTGAGCTAAGGGGCCGTGGCGAGGGATTATAAAGTAACTGACGGTTGCAATCCAGCGTAAAGCGCGCAGCTGCTGTTTTTATAAACAATGCATTTTCAATCCTTTATAATCATGTTTTAGCCATACAGCCGGAGAAAACATGATTAGCGATATCCTTGCGCCGGGCCTGCGCGTTGTCTTTTGCGGTATCAACCCGGGGAAGTCCTCCGCCCATACCGGCTTTCATTTTGCCCATCCTGGCAATCGCTTCTGGAAGGTCATCCATCAGGCCGGATTCACCGATCGACAGCTCAGGCCGGAAGAGGAGCTGCAGCTGCTGGATACGCGCTGCGGCATCACCATGCTGGTAGAGCGACCGACGGTGCAGGCCAGCGAGGTCGCCCTGCAGGAGCTGCGCAGCGGTGGCCGTGAGCTGGTGAGGAAGATTGAGGAGTATCAGCCGCAGGCGCTGGCGGTGCTCGGCAAGCAGGCCTTCGAGCTCGCCTTTAACCAGCGCGGCGCGAAGTGGGGGAAACAGCCTATGACCATCGGGACGACCCAGGTCTGGGTGCTGCCCAATCCCAGCGGCTTAAACCGGGCGACGCTCGATAAGCTGGTGGCGGCCTATCGTGAACTGGATGATGCCCTGGCGACCCGCGGCCAGTAGCGGAGAGAGGCGACTGTCCCCGGATGGCCACCTGAACGCCATAAAAAAAGCTCCCCGCAGGGAGCTTTTTAACCGGCTGTGGACGATGCCCCGCGACGATTAATCGTCGAGGAAGCTACGCAGCACTTCAGAACGGCTCGGGTGGCGCAGTTTACGCAGCGCCTTCGCTTCGATCTGACGGATACGTTCGCGGGTAACGTCGAACTGTTTACCCACTTCTTCCAGCGTGTGGTCGGTGTTCATGTCGATACCGAAACGCATACGCAGGACTTTCGCTTCACGAGCGGTAAGGCCGGCCAGCACGTCGTGCGTTGCCGCACGCAGGCTCTCGGTGGTCGCGGAATCCAGCGGCAGCTCGAGGGTGGTATCCTCGATGAAATCCCCCAGATGCGAATCTTCATCGTCGCCGATCGGCGTTTCCATGGAGATAGGCTCTTTGGCGATCTTCAGCACCTTACGGATTTTGTCTTCCGGCATCAGCATACGCTCAGCCAGCTCTTCCGGGGTCGGTTCACGGCCCATCTCCTGCAGCATCTGACGGGAGATACGGTTGAGCTTGTTAATGGTCTCAATCATATGCACCGGAATACGGATGGTGCGCGCCTGATCCGCGATGGAGCGGGTGATCGCCTGACGGATCCACCAGGTCGCGTAGGTCGAGAACTTGTAGCCGCGACGGTATTCGAACTTATCAACCGCTTTCATCAGACCGATGTTGCCTTCCTGAATCAGATCGAGGAACTGCAGACCACGGTTGGTGTATTTCTTGGCGATAGAGATAACCAGACGCAAGTTCGCTTCCACCATCTCTTTCTTCGCACGGCGGGCTTTCGCTTCACCGATGGACATGCGACGGTTGATGTCTTTCACCTGTTCGATGGTCAGGCCGGTCTCTTCTTCGATCTGCTGCAGCTTCTGCAGGCCGCGCTGCACGTCTTCTTTCACTTCCAGCAGCTTCTCGGACCACGGCTTGTTCATTGCTACCGCAGCGTTGAACCAGGTTTCGCTGGTTTCGTTGCCGGTGAACAGCGTGATGAAGTTTTTCTTCGGCATTTTGCACTGCTCAACGCACAGCTTCATGATGATACGTTCCTGAGTACGAACGCGATCCATCATGCTGCGCATGCTGTTGACCAGGTAATCGAACTGCTTCGGCACCAGGCGGAACTGCTTGAAGACTTCAGACAGCTTCAGGATCTCTTCCTGCGCGGCGGCATGGCTACGACCTTTGGCTTTGATGGTGTCGCGCGTCAGCTCGTACTGGGTACGCAGCTCGGCGAACTTCTCACGGGCCAGCTCTGGGTCGATGCTGTTGTCGTCATCGCTGTTGTCGTCGGCGTCGTCATCTTCATCTTCGTCTTCGTCGTCATCCATCTCTTCCTGAGACAGCTCGGAGCCAACGTGCGTGGCGGTCGGCGCCATGTCTTCTTCGGCGTTCGGATCGACGAAACCGGTGATCAGATCGGACAGACGGGCTTCTTCCGCTTCGACGCGGTCGTACTGCTCAAGCAGGTAGGTGATCGCTTCCGGGTATTCGGCAACGGAGCACTGGACCTGGTTGATCCCATCTTCGATGCGTTTGGCGATGTCGATTTCGCCTTCACGGGTCAGCAGCTCTACGGTACCCATTTCACGCATGTACATGCGCACCGGGTCGGTCGTGCGTCCGATTTCGGATTCCACGCTGGAGAGCACCTGCGCGGCAGCTTCGGCAGCATCTTCATCCGCGGTGTTTTCGGCAAGCATCAGATCATCGGCATCCGGTGCTTCTTCCATCACCTGAATACCCATGTCGTTGATCATTTGGATGATGTCTTCGATCTGATCGGAATCGACGATATCTTCCGGCAGATGGTCATTGACCTCGGCATAGGTCAGATAGCCTTGCTCCTTACCACGTTGGACAAGAAGCTTCAGCTGTGACTGCGGGTTTTGCTCCATAAGACGGTATCCACACTTAATTCGTTTGATTGGTGTCGGCAGGCGGGCTGTCGACATTTAAAGCGAGGGCGTACTTATATTATTGCCGCTGCGCCTCTGCGCGGCTGTCGGGGGCTTCCCGATCGATACTCGGCACTTAAGCCGTTAAATACTTTTCCCTCGCGTTGTTCTGCGTTTTCTTACTGCTTTGATACAACGTGAAGGATATTGTCTGTCATTTATTTTTTCGCCAGCTCCTGGCTGATGGTCCAGAGTTCCCGGCGTTCTTCACTGCTTAAACCGTGTGTGCGATCGCGAGCTATCAACTCTTCCTGTCGCAGTTCCAGCAGTGAATCAAACATATGGTTAAGCGAGTCGGTGAAGGTTTTTTCAGCGATATCTTTATCTGCTATATCGTCCCACATCGACAGTTTTTCAAGGGTTGCAGCCTCTTTTGTGCCGCGATATTGCTCTAAAAGTTGCCCGGTCGTCAGACCAGGTTGCGCCAGACAGCTTTTCACCAGCTCGCTGAACAGGCTAAGGCCTGGCATTTTGCGCGAGTCCAGTCCCTCCAGCGGCGGGACTAACGGCGCCAGATCCGGGTTTTGCACCAGCAGTCCTATCAGTATACGCATGGTCGTGCGTTTTAGCTGTGGCGCGGGACGCGGCGCGCCATTTTCAGACTGTTTTGGCATTAAACGTTCAAGCTGTGCGTCATCTAAAATGCCCAGCTTGTTGCCCAGCTCCTGACGCAAGTAGATGCGCAGCGTTTCGCCTGGGACCTGGGTTATCAGCGGCAGCGCCAGCGTGCTCAGCTGCGCGCGCCCGTCCGGGGTACTCAGATCGACCTGCGGCAGCAGGCTGTTAAACAAGAACGTGGAGAGCGGCTGAGCCTGCTCCATCCGCGCCTCAAACGCCGCTTTGCCCTCTTTACGCACCAGCGTATCCGGGTCTTCGCCGTCAGGCAGAAACATAAAACGCAGCTGGCGGCCATCGGTCATGTACGGCAGCGCCGTCTCCAGCGCGCGCCAGGCGGCATCGCGGCCGGCCCGGTCGCCGTCGTAGCAGCAGATGACGTTATTGGTCACCCGAAACAGCAGCTGGATATGGTCGGCCGTGGTCGAGGTGCCCAGCGAGGCCACGGCATAGTTGATGTCGTATTGCGCCAGCGCCACGACGTCCATATACCCTTCGACAACCAGCAAACGCGGTGGTTCGGGATTGTCCTGCTGCGCTTCATACAGGCCATACAGCTGACGGCCTTTATGGAATATGTCGGTTTCCGGGGAGTTCAGATACTTCGGCAGGGCATCGCCCAGCACTCGTCCGCCAAACCCAATTACCCGGCCTCGCTTATCGCGGATGGGGAACATCACCCGTTCGCGGAAGCGGTCGTAACTGCGTCCCTGATCGTTGGTGACCAGCATGCCGGCATCAATAAGCGACTGGCGGTTTTCCTGATTGCCGCCAAAACGTTTTAAAACGTTATCCCAACCCGGGGGAGCATAGCCGATGGCAAAGCGCGTAATCACCTCGCTGCTTAACCCCCGTTTTGCCAGGTACTGGCGCGCAGGGTCGGCGGCGGGCTGCATCAGAGACTGTTGGTAAAACGCATTCAGCCCATCCAGTAACTGGTAGAGGTTCTGCCGTTGATGGCGCTCTATCTGGCTGGGTCCGTTGCCTGCTTCATAAGGCACTTCAAGGTTGTGCATGGCGGCCAGCTCTTCGACCGTTTCCACGAACTCGAGCTTGTCGTAGTTCATCAGGAAGTCGATAGCATTGCCGTGCGCCCCGCAGCCGAAGCAGTGGTAAAACTGTTTTTCACCGTTGACGGTGAAAGAGGGGGTTTTTTCGTTATGGAACGGACAGCACGCGTGAAAATTTTTGCCCTGCTTTTTCAGCTTTACCCGCGCATCGATCAGATCGACGATGTCGGTTCTGGCAAGCAGATCGCTAATAAATACACGTGGAATTCGTCCAGCCATAAGCCCCGTTATTTCTGATGACTATAAACGAAAATAAGCCGCGCATTCCTTTCGGAAGCACGGCCTTACAACTACAACTCGGTCTGAATTGAGAGCGTCGCTCTCAACAGATTAGTACAGACGAGTACGGCGTGCGTTTTCGCGAGCCAGTTTCTTCGCGTGACGTTTCACTGCAGAAGCTTTAGCGCGCTTACGTTCGGTAGTCGGTTTTTCATAGAACTCACGACGACGAACTTCCGCCAGAACACCTGCTTTTTCGCAGGAACGCTTGAAGCGACGCAGAGCTACGTCGAACGGCTCGTTTTCACGTACTTTAATTACCGGCATGTGCCTCTCACCTTTGATTAATTCGGTTTGCCGCTGGCCGCAATGCCAGCTTATTTCAAAATGGTGCGGAATTTTACTGCAACTACTGCTGCTTTGTAAAGCACCGGCGCCTTTTTTGAAAGGGACTTTTATAAGGGTGAGGAGTATACACGAAGAGAGCACCAGGGGTGAGCAAAGTTTTACATCGCCGGTCATTGGACCTACACTGCGCGGTATTGAAGCGAGGTAAAACAACTCATGCGTGTACTGGGCATTGAAACATCCTGCGATGAAACCGGCATCGCGATTTATGACGACCAGCAAGGTCTGTTAGCCAACCAACTGTATAGTCAGGTGAAACTGCATGCGGACTACGGCGGCGTGGTGCCGGAGCTGGCATCGCGCGACCACGTGCGCAAAACGGTGCCGCTGATCCAGGCGGCGCTGAAAGAAGCCGGTCTGACGGCGAAAGATATCGACGCCGTCGCCTATACGGCGGGTCCTGGCCTGGTCGGCGCGCTGCTGGTCGGGGCGACCGTTGGCCGGTCGCTGGCCTTCGCCTGGAACGTGCCGGCGATCCCGGTACACCATATGGAAGGGCACCTGCTGGCGCCGATGCTGGAAGATAACCCACCGGCGTTCCCGTTCGTCGCGCTGCTGGTTTCCGGCGGCCACACCCAGTTGATTAGCGTCACTGGTATTGGTCAGTATGAACTGCTGGGCGAGTCGATTGACGATGCGGCGGGCGAAGCCTTTGATAAGACGGCGAAACTGCTGGGACTGGATTATCCCGGCGGGCCGATGCTGTCGAAAATGGCCGCTCAGGGCACCGAAGGCCGCTTTGTCTTCCCGCGGCCGATGACCGACCGCCCGGGGCTCGATTTCAGCTTCTCAGGCCTGAAAACTTTCGCCGCCAACACCATTCGTAATAATGGCGACGATGAGCAAACCCGCGCCGACATCGCCCGGGCATTTGAGGATGCGGTCGTCGATACGCTGATGATTAAATGTCGCCGCGCGCTGGAGCAAACCGGCTTTAAGCGTCTGGTGATGGCGGGAGGCGTGAGCGCCAACCGTACCCTGCGGGCGAAGCTGGCGGAGATGATGCAAAAACGCGGCGGCGAGGTGTTCTACGCCCGCCCTGAGTTCTGTACTGACAACGGCGCGATGATCGCCTACGCCGGCATGGTGCGTCTGCAAACCGGCGCCAAAGCCGAGCTCGGCGTGACGGTTCGCCCGCGCTGGCCGCTGGCCGAGCTGCCTGCCGCCTAACGCATCCTGAAACAGGCCGACGTCACGTCGGCCTGCCTTTCTGACTACTCCATACTTTTACACAGCGAGCAGATGGCTCCCTGATGCTTGTGTGAGTGCATCACATCCGGGCGCTCGTACTCTTCCTCACAGCTAACGCATTGATACACGGTGGTGGAGGCGTTCCCCGCCGCGTCATAGCGCGGCTCGGCGATGCCGTCATCCACCTGCTTAATATAGTAGCGCCCGCGGGTAAGGATCCCCATCAGCGGGGTCATGACAAAGGCGACGACCAGCGCAATCAGCGGCGAGAACGGCGCCAGCGTCGCGCCCAGCAGGCCGAAGAAGGCGCAGATCGACAGCCCGGCGGCCAGACCAAAGGAGACCACGCCCACCGGGTTAACGTTGTAGATCATGCCGCGACGATACTCCGGCTGCGCCGGCGCCAGCTTGAGCAAGCCTTTATTAAAGGTGATGTCGGTCGCCACCACCACGACCCAGGCGATGGCGAAGTTGGAGTAAAAGCCGAGGATCCACGACAAGGCGCTGAACATATCGCCTTCCATCAGGGCCAGGGCAATCGCCAGGTTGACCACCACAAAAATAATCCGTCCCGGATAGCGTTTGGTGGTGCGGGTCCAGGCGCTGGTCCACGCCAGCGAGCCTGAATAGGCATTGGTGACATTAATTTTTATCTGCGAGATCACCACCAGCACCACCGCCAGCGTCAGGGCCAGCCAGCCGGGCACCAGGTTATCGAAGACGCTGACGAACTGCTGCACCGGTTCGGTATTGTGCACCGCCGGGAAACGGGTCAACAGATAGAAGCCGAGGAAGGCGCCGATGATCTGTTTGATCGCGCCTAACACCACCCAGCCCGGGCCGGCGGAAAAGACCGCCAGCCACCAGCTTTTACGGTTCTCCGCGGTCTTAGGCGGCATAAAGCGCAGGTAATCAATTTGCTCGCCAATCTGCATGATCAGCGACAGGCATACCCCGGCGCCGAGCATGATGGCGGTGATATCCACCGTCGACGCGCTGTTTTTACCGGCGAAATGCAGGAAGCCGTCCACCAGCTGCGGATCTTTGACAATCAGCCACACCACCGGCACCACCATCAGCACCAGCCACAGCGGGGTGGTCCATACCTGCAGGCGGGTCAGGGCTTTCATGCCATAGACCACCAGCGGGAGCACCATCAGGGTGGCGATCAGATACCCCATCCACAGCGGGATCCCGAGGCCCACCAGCAGCCCCTGGGCCATGATCGAGCCTTCGAGGGCGAAGAAGATAAAGGTGAAGCCGGCAAAAATAATGCTGGTGATCACCGAGCCGAAATAGCCGAAGCCGGCGCTACGGGTGATCAGGTCAAGGTCAATGTTGTAGCGCGCGGCGGTGATCGCCAGCGGAATGCCGGTGAGGAAGATCACCAGCGCCGCCACCAGGATCGAATAGATGGCGTTGCTGGTGCCCCAGGCCATACCGATGCTGGCGCCGATGGAAAAGTCGGCCAGGTAGGCGATGCCGCCCAGCGCCGTGACCGCGACGACGCCCGGTCCCCAGCGGCGGAAGCTCAGCGGGGCATAACGTAAGGTGTAATCTTCTAAGGTTTCCCGGGAGCCGGAAGTCCGCGTTGTCGCAGGTAATTCAGGGTTGAGATCCAGTGATGACATAGTCATTCCTTAATGGTTAGGCATGACTTGAATTAGCAAACCTTATGCCATATTGCAGGGCAGGCGTGGCGGGGAGGATGGTGCAGGGTGATAGAAGAGAGAGCAGGGGCTGCACCATCCGGACGCGCCTGCGCCCGGCTGGTGCAACAGGCCTATTTGCCGAGCATGCCTTTGTCTTCAAGGAAGGCGATAATGGTGCTCAGGCCGTCGCCCTGCTTCAGGTTGGTGAAGGTCCATGGGCGATCGCCGCGCATACGCTGGGTATCGCTTGCCATCACCTCCAGCGACGCGCCCACATAGGGGGCAAGGTCGGTTTTATTGATCACCAGGAAATCGGATTTGGTGATCCCCGGTCCGCCTTTGCGCGGGATCTTCTCCCCTTCGGCCACGTCGATGACGTAGATGGTCAGATCCGCCAGCTCCGGGCTGAAGGTGGCGCTCAGGTTGTCGCCGCCGCTTTCCACGAAGATAAGGTCGAGGTTACCGAACTTTTCACTCAGCGCTTCCACGGCGGCGAGGTTCATTGAGGCATCTTCGCGGATCGCCGTATGCGGGCAGCCGCCGGTTTCCACACCGACGATGCGTTCAGGCGCCAGCGCGCCCGCTTCGGTGAGGATGCGCTGATCTTCTTTGGTATAGATGTCGTTAGTGACCACCGCCAGCTGCCAGGTATCACGCATCGCTTTGCACAGCGCTTCCAGCAGAGCGGTTTTACCGGAGCCGACCGGGCCGCCGACGCCGACGCGCAGCGGGTGTTTATAAGAGTTCATGGCTTCTCCTAGGAACGGAATAATCGGGAGTATTGGGTTTCATGCCGGGCCGAGGCGATAGCGGCGAGCGGGGTGGCCGATCCGATATCGCCGTCCGGCGCGGCCAGCGCGCGGGGCATCTCGGCCGCGTAGTGGTCGCAAAGACGTAAAATCAGCTGCTGGGCGGCCTGCTGACCGAAGGGCACCAGCTTGACGCCGGCCATCACGGCGCTCTCAATCCAGCTGTAGCCCAGGCTGAGGGCCATCTCGGGCAGCGCGATGCGCCAGCGCACGCCGAGCCAGGCCATCCCGGCGAGCTGGCTTTGCTGGCACAGCGTGCGCCACGCCGGCGGACAGTCCGGCTGCCAGTCGCTCAGCAGACGGGCAAACGCCGCGCCGCGGTTGCGTTCTTCCTCCCGCAGTTCACGAGTTTCCCGGCAGGCCAGCAGATAGGCGGTCCAGCGCTGGGCCGCAGCGATATCGCCTTGTTCGCAGGCGCGGTACAGGCGGGCGAACAGCGGCAGGTCAACGGTAAAAAAGCCTTCCGTCATCTGGCGTCGCTGCCAGCGCTCGAAGGCCGCGACGTCCGGCACCCAGCCGGCTTCCACAGCCCACTCCAGCCCCTGGGACCAGCTGTAACCGCCTATCGGCAGGTTGCTGCTGGCCAGCTGCATCAGCCGCAGGCGTTGTTCCGCTGTCGACATGCTAGTGGCTGTGAGCGCGGTGGGCATGATGATGACCGTGGCTTTCGCTGGCGTAAGCGCCGGCTTCCGGCTCGAACGGCAGCTGGCCGAAGGTCACCGTCAGGCCGAACTGGCGCAGCATATCGTCCAGCACGTGATCGTGATGGTAGCGCAGCTCGCCCGGCATGATCTGCAGCGGCACGTGACGGTTGCCGAGGTGGTAGCAGGCCTTCGCCAGCATAAACGGATCGTCGCAGCGCACTACCGACACCCCTTCATCAGCGGCAATCACCTGCACAAACTCGGTGCCTTCTTCGTTGCTGAGCACATCGCCGCCGCGCAGCAGCAGGCCGCGGGGCAGCAGCAGACCGGCTTCCCGGCCATCGTTGAGGGTGACCTTAACCCGGCTTTTGACGCGAACGTCAATCGGCAGCGTAACGCTGGCGGTCGCGGCGGCGGGGGTTTCCAGACGTTGAGTTAAATAAAGCATCCGCTCTCCTTAAAACAGAAAATATCGTTGCGCCATCGGCAGAACGTCTGCCGGCTCGCTGGTGATGAGTTCGCCATCCACCCGCACCTCATAAGTCTGCGCGTCGACGGTGATGTTAGGCTGCAGGCTGTTGTGCACCATGTCGGCTTTCTGCACCGTACGGCAGCCTTTTACCACGGCGATCGCGCTGCGCAGGTTCAGCCGTTCGGCAACGCCGTTGTCCGCCGCCGCCTGCGACAGGAAGGTGAGGCGGCAGTGATGGCGGGCGCTGCCCAGGGCGCCAAACATCGGACGGTAGTGCACCGGCTGCGGGGTCGGAATCGAGGCATTGATATCGCCCATCGGCGCGATGGCGATCATGCCGCCTTTGATCACGGTGGCCGGTTTCACACCAAAGAAGGCTGGTGACCAAACCACGAGGTCCGCCAGCTTACCCACCTCAATGGATCCGACTTCGTGCGCGATGCCGTGGGTCAGCGCCGGGTTGATAGTGTATTTGGCGATGTAGCGCTTCACACGGAAGTTGTCGTTATCCCCGGTCTCTTCCGCCAGCGCTCCGCGCTGCACCTTCATGCGGTGCGCCACCTGCCAGGTGCGGAGGACCACTTCCCCGACGCGACCCATGGCCTGCGAATCGGAGGAGGTGAGCGAGAAGGCGCCGAGGTCGTGCAGCACGTCTTCCGCGGCGATGGTTTCCCGGCGAATGCGCGATTCGGCAAAGGCCACGTCCTCAGCAATGTCCGGGTCCAGATGGTGGCAGACCATCAGCATATCGAGATGTTCATCGATGGTGTTGAGGGTGTAGGGCAGCGTTGGGTTGGTGGACGACGGTAAAATGTTCGGGTGGGCGCAGGCGGTGATGATGTCCGGCGCATGGCCGCCGCCGGCCCCTTCGGTATGGAAGGTGTGAATAGTGCGCCCGCCGATGGCGGCGAGGGTGTCTTCCACAAAACCGGACTCATTGAGGGTGTCGCTGTGCAGGGCGACCTGAATGTCCATTTCATCGGCGACGGTTAACGCACAGTCGATCGCCGCCGGCGTGGCGCCCCAGTCCTCGTGGATTTTCAGGCCAATGACGCCCGCCGCCACCTGCTCGCGCAGGGCATCCGGCTGAGAAACGTTGCCCTTGCCCAGCAGGCCGATATTGACCGGCAGGCTGTCGGCCGCCTGCAGCATGCGTGAGATATACCACGGGCCCGGAGTACAGGTGGTGGCGTGGGTGCCTGCGGCCGGGCCGGTGCCGCCGCCGACCATGGTGGTCACGCCGGAGACCAGCGCCTCTTCCGCCTGTTGCGGACAGATCCAGTGAATATGGGTATCGATCCCGCCGGCGGTGACGATCTTGCCTTCGGCGGCAATCACTTCCGTCGCGGCGCCGATGGGGATGGTGACGTTGGGCTGGATATCGGGATTGCCGGCTTTGCCGATGGCGAAGATCCGGCCGTCCTTCACGCCGATATCGGCCTTGACGATCCCCCAGTGATCAACGATCAGCGCGTTGGTGAGCACCAGGTCGACACAGTCGGCGGCCAGCATCTGTCCCTGACCCATCCCGTCGCGGATCACTTTGCCGCCGCCGAATTTGACCTCTTCTCCGTAGGTGGTCAAATCATCTTCCACCTCGATCCACAGCTCGGTATCGGCCAGGCGCACCTTGTCGCCGACGGTGGGGCCGAACATATCGGCATAGGCCTGGCGTGAAATATTACTCATCGTTTGCCTCCAGAGGGCCCATGACCTCGCCGCGGAAGCCGAAGACAGCGCGGTGACCGGCGAAGGCCACCAGCTCGACCTCGCGTTTCTGGCCGGGTTCAAAACGTACCGCCGTGCCGGCCGGGATATTCAGGCGATAGCCAGTGACCTGCTGACGGTCGAACTTCAGCGCCGGGTTGACCTCGGCGAAATGGTAGTGCGAACCGACCTGAATCGGTCGATCGCCGTGGTTCTCAACGACCACGCGGCAGGTCGCCCGGCCGGTATTCAGGGCTATCTGACCGGGCTTAACGTGATATTCACCGGGGATCATGGCGCTACCTCAGATTATCGGGTTGTGAACGGTGACCAGCTTCGAACCGTCCGGAAAGGTGGCTTCGACCTGGATATCCGGGATCATTTCCGGGACGCCCTCCATCACCTGCTCGCGGGTCAGGACGTGACGGCCTTCCTCCATCAGTGAGGCCACGCTTTTGCCGTCGCGGGCGCCTTCCATAATAAAGGCGCTGATGAGGGCCACGGACTCCGGATAGTTGAGCTTCAGGCCGCGGGCCAGGCGGCGTTCCGCCACCAGCGCGGCGGTAAACAGCAACAGCTTGTCTTTTTCTCGGGGGGTCAGTTCCATAACGTTCTCTTAAGTCAGCCAGATTCGGGGAAGTACGGGGGATTTGCCGGTGAGATGAGGGCGCAGAAACTGCCAGACGTCGCGCATCACCTGTTGGCAAATCAGATTATCGTCACTGAGGAAACGCACCGTCAGCAGGCGGTCGGTCAGGCTGGCGCCGGCGTAGAGGCCGAGCGGCGCCAGCGCGTCGCGCACCCCGTCGAGCAGGGCATCGGTAGCCGGATAGCACAGCAAAGTGCCGACCCAGGGACGTTCGGCGACGCTGGACAGCTCTCCCTCCTGCAGGTGCAGGCGCTCAACCAGCAGCGGTCTCTCATCCACCCACACTTCCAGCCGGTTGCTGAGGGTGCCGTGGCTGAAGGTTTCACCAATCACCGGGCGGCCAAGGCAGAGCAGATCCCAGGCCAGCAGCGTGCTGGAGGCGCAAAGATGAAAGGTGGTGGACAGCCGGGCATTGGCCCCGGGAAAGAAGATGGCATCCTGCGGGAGCCACTCCAGGGTCGCCTGCGGGGCGAGGGTCAACTGCTGGCGCAATAGCGCTTGCGCACCGCTGCTGCGGTAAAACTTGCTGGCGCCAGGCATGGTTATCAGCGTATGGCAGCCGGGGTCAAGGTGGGCGCTAATTGTCAGCTCATCACCGCCGACGATGCCACCGGGCGGGTGAAGCAGATAGAGGTGACAGGTCTCTTCTTCCGGGTAAAACGGGCGCTGGACGGTCAGCGGGCCGACGTGTTGGGCGCTGGCGAGAACGGTCTTGCCTCCGGCCTGCTGAAAGCGGAGATCCAGCGTGGCCTGCCAGCCTTTTTTGAGTGGTGGTAACACGGTGCCGTGCAATGTTGCGCCCCTGCAAAATCAAGATAAAACAGCAGCAATGAGTATTGATCGGCGGGAGATTTTCCCGGTCATATGAAACGCTTATGTCATTCGTTACCCGGCGCGTCGCGACGGGCGCGAGGGGAAAGCGGTATAACCGCTCCGGATTATTCACCCGGATAATCTTTGCCGTCAATATCCTTATCCGCTGACTGGCCGCGGCGGATAAGGCGGGAGGGCGGGCCCGTCCCCGATGCCAGCAGGCGGCGGAACTTTTGCTTTTAGTTGCCGATAACGCGTTGTTATAAAAGGGGGATGCGGCGATTACCGCGTATCATGACGACGTGGAGCAAAAGTGCGGGTGAGATGGGCAAACAGGCCCGGGGATCCTCCCGGCAGACGGGGCCGGGAGGGGAGATTATTTCTGCTCTGGCGCTTTTTTCTTCTTCATCCGGGTCCAGATTTTGCTCTCCTGGCGGCGCCACAGACGCTGAATGTTGTCGTGATGGCGCAGGAGGATCAGGCAGGAGAGCATCGACACCGGAAAAGTGTACTGCGGTTTAAACCACCAGACGTAGAAAGGCGCGATAAGCGCGCTGACGATAGCGCCAAGGGATGAGTAGCCGCTGAGCAGGATGGTCAGCAGCCAGGTCCCGGCCATCACCCCGGTCAGATCGAGACCGATGGGGGCGATAGCGCCGAAGGCCGTGGCGACGCCTTTACCGCCGCGGAAATGAAAGAAGACTGGCCAGATATGGCCCACGCAGGCGGCAATCGCCACTAACCCCAGCCAGAATGGCGTAAGGCCCAGCGCCCAGGCGCCCCACACCGGGAGCATACCCTTCAGCACATCAAAAATAAGTACCGCTACGGCCGCCCCTTTTCCGCCAATTCGTAGTACGTTAGTGGCCCCGGGGTTGCCTGAGCCGCTGTCGCGTGGGTCGGGCAGGCCAGCAAGGCGACATACCAGAATGGCGCTGGAAATGGAGCCGCAGAGGTAGGCGAGGAGTACCAGTCCAGGCGCGATTGCACTCATAACGCTGTTCCGTTTTGAAAATGTCGTTGTATTCTCTGCATCTGTGGATAATACGCATAATTCGCCGGAAGTGGTATCCGGTTTAGCTAAAAAGCAGGCAGGGCGTGATGGATATTGTATTTATAGAGCAACTTTCGGTAATCACCACCATTGGTGTTTATGACTGGGAACAAACCATTGAGCAGAAGCTGGTGTTCGATATCGAAATTGCATGGGATAACCGCAAGGCGGCCGCCAGCGATGATGTCAGCGACTGCCTCAGCTATGCTGATATCAGCGAGCGAGTGATCGCGCATGTGGAGGGGGGAAAATTCGCGTTAGTGGAGCGGGTGGCGGAAGAAGTGGCCGACCTGCTGCTGGAAACATTCCAGTCGCCATGGGTGCGTATTAAAGTCAGCAAACCTGGCGCCGTGGCCCGCGCGGCAAATGTCGGTGTGATTATTGAACGTGGCCTTAATCTGAAACAAAACTTTTCAGGTCATACTTGTTAAACAAATTGCGTTTATACCGGTCATAGCATCCGGTCATCAGGCAATTTTACTGGCGATGTCCTTCCAGAACGGTGGACGAATCCGTGTGTACTTCCTGTACGCTGCGGATTACGCGCGCTCTGGCTGTCGGGTTGCGCCTGTTGATCGATAATGTGTTCCTGGTTTTTTTCATTTTACTTTTTAAAGGGTTTAATTGAATGAGCGATATACACTCGCTGCTGGTGGCGGCAATATTGGGTGTGGTTGAGGGGTTGACAGAGTTTTTACCTGTTTCCAGTACCGGTCATATGATTATTGTTGGTCACCTGCTGGGGTTTGAAGGTGATACGGCAAATACCTTTGAAGTGGTTATTCAGCTAGGCTCGATACTCGCCGTAGTGGTGATGTTCTGGCGTCGTTTGTTCGGTCTGATCGGCATCCATTTCGGCAGGCCGCCGGAGCATGAAGGCAAAGGCAGCGGTCGCTTGTCGCTTATCCATATCCTCCTCGGCATGATCCCCGCGGTGGTGCTGGGGCTGATTTTCCACGACACCATTAAATCCTTATTTAACCCGGTAAACGTGATGTACGCCCTGATTGTCGGCGGCGTATTGCTGATTGCGGCGGAAGTACTCAAGCCGAAACAGCCGCGCGCGGTCGGGATTGACGATATGACCTATCGTCAGGCGTTTGTCATCGGCTGCTTTCAGTGTCTGGCGCTGTGGCCGGGGTTCTCGCGCTCGGGGGCGACTATCTCCGGCGGCATGCTGATGGGCGTCAGCCGCTACGCGGCGTCGGAGTTCTCTTTCCTGCTGGCGGTACCGATGATGATGGGCGCCACCGTGCTGGACGTCTACAAGAGCATCGGCTTCCTGAACATGGGCGATGTGCCGATGTTTGCCGTCGGCTTCGTGATGGCGTTTATCGTGGCGCTGATTGCGATTAAAACCTTCCTGCAGCTGATCAAGCGGATCTCGTTTATCCCGTTCGCTATCTACCGCTTTATCGTGGCGGCAGCCGTTTACGTGGTCTTCTTCTAAGACCAGTGCCCTCAGCCTTGCGGCTGGGGGCAACGCTGTTCCTTCCACTGCGCCACCGCAGCAATTCTCCGCCGCGTCAGCTCTTCGCGAATTTCCGCCCCTTTAAAGCCCGCCGCCACTACCTCTTTGGTGGAGACAGACTGCGCCACTTCCCAGGCCTCCAGAAGCAGGCGCCCTTGCGGGTAATCGCTGGCCTCGAAACCGGTGCGTCCGCGGACGTCGGCTTCGCTGGTGAGGGCGATCTGCTGCACGCGCTGCGGTTTGCGCCAGGCGTCAATGCTGTCGAAGAGTTTGACGAGGGTTTTCGGCTGCAGGATCGGCAGGGTGTGGATCAAGTCATGGTACTCCGCCACCAGTTTCGCGAGATCGCGGATATCGTTTGGCACCCGCAGACGCGCGCAGATCTGTTCTACCAGCTTGACGCCCGCCGGGCCATGGCCGTGGTGACGCGGCCAGAGCGCTTTCGGCGTCAGTCCTTTACCGAGGTCATGACACAGGGTGGCGAAACGCACGTCGACATCCGGCGACAGCATCGCGGCCATCGTGACGGTCATCAGGGTGTGCAGGCCGGTATCGATTTCCGGGTGCCACTTCGCCGGGGCCGGCACGCCGTACAGCGCGTCAATTTCCGGAAACAGCACCTTAAGAGCCTGGCAGTCGCGCAGCGTCTGGAAAAAGACCTGCGGATTGCGGGTGGTTAACGCGCTTTCCGTCTCTTTCCACACCCGCTCCGGCGTTAAATGCGCCAGCTCACCGGCCTCAACCATCGCATGCATCAGGGCCTGGGTTTCTTCGGCAATGCGAAAGCCCAGATGCGCATAGCGGGCAGCAAAGCGCGCCACACGCAGCACGCGCAGCGGATCTTCGCTAAAGGCGGGAGAGACATGGCGCAGCAGGCGCAGGCGGAGATCGTTTTGCCCGCCGTAGGGGTCGATGATCGTGCCATCGGCATCCTGGGCGAGGGCGTTGACCGTCAGGTCGCGGCGCAGCAGATCGGCTTCGAGGGTCACGTCCGGGGCGGCATAGCAGGTAAAACCGGTATAGCCCGCGCCGGATTTGCGCTCGGTACGGGCCAGGGCATACTCCTCCCGGCTTTGCGGATGGAGGAACACGGGAAAGTCGCGGCCTACCTGTTGGTAGCCCGCGTCAAGCATCTGTTGCGGGGTGGCGCCCACCACCACCCAGTCTCGGTCTTTGACCGGCAGCCCTAATAGCGCATCGCGCACCGCACCGCCGACCAGATAGCTCTTCACGCCCGATTCTCCCGTATCTGTTTTTCGCAAGATGATACGTAAGTCTGGCAGAGAAGACGAATTAGTTCATCCACCGGTCTTTACGTTTGCGGCTTGGCACCAGATGCGGCAGCACCAGACCCAGCAGCAGACCGACGCCGAGCACGCCGCCGCCGTACATGAACCACTGCATGATAATGGTGCGCTGTTTGTCATCAAGCTGCAGATTCGCCGCATTCACCTTCTTCTGCGCGACCACCAGCTCGTTTTTCAACTTCTGGTTCTCGTCCTTCAGCGCGTTAATCGCGCTGTCGCTGCCGGCGACTTTCTTCTGCATATCCGCCGTGCGCTGGTTCCAGGTGGCGTCGATGTTGTTCAGCTTATCGGTCAGCGTTTTGACCTGGTTTTCCAGATCCGGGACGCGGGTGCGCAGGCTGGGCTCATTGCTCAGCTCTTTCAACGGGATCCAGGCGGTACGGCCATTGCTGTCGCGGACCTGCGCGTAACTGGTGCTGTCGTTCGTTTGCAGCACCGACACTTCTTCCCCGGCGTTGATGGTGCCGACCAGACGATAATTATCGCCCGGGCCGCTGCGAACCCAGGTGTTCAGCTCATCGGAAACGTAGCGCTTTTCTTCTGCGTGAACCGCCGTAGCGGCGCTAAGCGCGAGCAAAGTAAAAGTAATCAGGCGTAATTTTGGCATCAGGTCATCGTTTGGTCATAAAAAGTGGAACGATAGTAGAGGCATCGCCAGAGCGACGCAAAGTTTTCCACCACAATCGGAATCATCCAGGAGGTGGCCCGGCAAAAAGCGCGTTGCATGGCGATTCGCCGCAAAATACTATCTACTGACAAAAAATATCGTCGTAAGTTCGCCGCAATTTGTCGGCGCAGCACAGAAGCGGAAGAATTCAGTCATGGCTCAAGAAATCGAACTCAAGTTTATCGTCGCTCAGAATGGGGTAGAGACGCTGCGCGAGCAGCTCAATGCGCTCGAGGCGAAACATACGCCTGCGGGCCAGTTACTGAACATTTATTACGAAACCGCCGATAACTGGCTGCGTCGTCACGATATGGGGCTGCGCATCCGCGGCGACCAGGGGCGTTATGAAATGACGCTGAAAATTGCCGGCCGGGTGGTAGGGGGGCTGCACCAGCGTCCGGAATACAATATCCCACTGGATAAACCGGAGCTGGCGCTTGAGCGCCTGCCGGCGGAGGTCTGGCCGCAAGGCGAGCTCCCGGCCGCACTGGCGGAGCATGTCCAGCCGCTGTTCAGCACTGATTTTGCTCGTGAACGTTGGGTGATACAGGAAGGGAATAGTGAGATTGAGATCGCCCTCGATCGCGGCGAAGTGAAGGCTGGCGAACATCAGGAGCCGATCTGCGAACTGGAGCTGGAGCTGCTTGCCGGGGAGACTGCCGATCTGCTGCGCCTTGCGCACCGTCTGCTGGAGAGCGGCGTCCTGCGTCAGGGGAGCCTGAGCAAAGCCGCGCGCGGGTATCATCTGGCGCAAGGCAATGGCGAGCGTCCCGTCACCTCGCTGACGGTGCTGGCGGTGGCGGCGAAGGCCAGCGTGGAGCAAGGGCTGGAGGCGGCGCTGGAGAGCGCCCTGGCGCACTGGCTGTATCACGACGAAGTATGGCTGCGCGGCAATGCGAAAGCCAAAGCGGAAATCCTGCTGGCGTTAGCCCGCGTGCGCCATACCCTCGTGCTGTTCGGCGGCATCGTGCCGCGTAAGGCGACCACCCAGCTCCGCGCGTTGCTGAACGACGCCGAAGCCGTTCTGCTGGCCGCGGACACCGCCGACGAGGCGTTATTCCGCACCGAGGTCGTCGGCGCCAAACTGGCCCTGACTGAATGGCTGGTCCAGCGCGGCTGGCGTCCGTTCCTCAACGAGGCGGGAGAGAAAAAAATAGCCGGATCGTTCAAACGGTTTGCCGATATTAACCTCTCGCGGGTGGCGGCCGAGCTGCGCGGCGCCGTGCAGCATCTGGCGGTCGAAGATGCCGCCGACCAGTTGCCGAAGCTGTCCCGTGACATCGACAGCGTCCAGCTGCTGGCGGGCGCCTATGGCGACGCCGTCGCGCCGTGGCTGGAGAACTGGCAGGAGCTTCACCGTGCAATAGCACATGACGATCGCAGCGTCTTTGAATATTTCCGTCGCCAGGCGCTGGCTGCCGAGCCGTTCTGGCTGCATAGTGGAAAACGATAATTTCAGGCCAGGGAGCCCTTATGATGCCGCTTTCTCCGCAATTACAGCAGCACTGGCAGACGGTCGCTGACCGTCTGCCAGCGGATTTTCCCATTGCAGAACTGAGCCCACAGGCCAGGTCGGTCATGGCGTTCAGCGATTTTGTCGAACAGAGTGTGATCGCCCAGCCGGGCTGGCTGAATGAGCTTGCGGACTCCTCGCCGGAGGCGGAAGAGTGGCGGCATTACGAGGCCTGGCTGCAGGATCGTCTGCAGCCAGTCACTGACGAAGCGGGGTTGATGCGAGAGCTGCGTCTCTTCCGCCGCCAGATGATGGTCCGCATCGCCTGGGCGCAGGCGCTGTCGCTGGTGAGCGAAGAAGAGACTCTGCAGCAGCTGAGCGCCCTGGCTGAGACGCTGATTGTCGCCGCCCGCGACTGGCTGTACGCCGCCTGCTGTAAGGAGTGGGGAACACCATGCAATGCCGAGGGCCAGCCGCAGCCGCTGCTGATCCTCGGGATGGGAAAGCTGGGCGGCGGCGAGCTGAACTTCTCTTCCGATATCGATCTGATCTTTGCCTGGCCTGAGCATGGCGCCACCCGCGGCGGCCGCCGCGAGCTGGATAACGCCCAGTTCTTTACCCGTCTGGGGCAGCGGCTGATCAAGGCCCTTGACCAGCCGACGCAGGACGGCTTTGTCTATCGGGTTGACATGCGCCTGCGGCCGTTTGGCGACAGTGGGCCGCTGGTACTCAGCTTTGCGGCACTGGAAGATTATTACCAGGAGCAGGGTCGGGACTGGGAACGCTATGCGATGGTGAAAGCGCGGATCATGGGGGATAACGACGGCGTGTACGCCAGCGAACTGCGCGCGATGCTCCGTCCTTTCGTCTTCCGCCGTTATATCGACTTCAGCGTGATCCAGTCGCTGCGTAACATGAAAGGCATGATCGCCCGCGAAGTGCGGCGTCGCGGGCTGAAAGACAACATCAAGCTCGGCGCCGGCGGGATCCGTGAAATTGAGTTTATCGTTCAGGTCTTCCAGCTGATCCGCGGTGGTCGCGAACCTGCACTGCAGCAGCGCGCCCTGCTGCCGACGCTGGCGGCGATTGATGAGCTACATCTGCTGCCGGAAGGCGACGCGGCGCTGCTGCGCGAGGCCTATCTGTTCCTGCGCCGGCTGGAAAACCTGCTGCAAAGCATCAACGATGAACAGACCCAGACCCTGCCGCAGGATGAACTTAACCGCGCCAGGCTGGCGTGGGGGATGCATACCGAAGACTGGGAGACGCTGAGCGCGCAGCTGGCGAGCCAGATGGCCAACGTGCGGCGAGTGTTTAATGAACTGATCGGCGATGATGAGGATCAGTCCCCGGATGAGCAACTGGCCGAGTACTGGCGCGAGCTGTGGCAGGATGCGCTGGAAGAAGATGACGCCAGCCCGGCGCTGGCGCATTTAAACGATACCGACCGCCGTAGCGTGCTGGCGCTGATTGCCGATTTTCGTAAAGAGCTGGATCGGCGCACCATCGGCCCGCGCGGCCGCCAGGTGCTGGATCAGCTGATGCCGCATCTGCTGAGCGAAATCTGCTCGCGCGCCGATGCGCCGCTGCCTCTGGCGCGGATCACGCCGCTGTTGACCGGGATCGTCACCCGTACCACCTATCTTGAGCTGCTGAGCGAATTCCCCGGCGCGCTGAAGCACCTGATCACGCTCTGCGCGGCGTCGCCGATGGTCGCCAGCCAGCTGGCGCGCCACCCGCTGCTGCTGGATGAGCTGCTGGATCCCAACACTCTCTATCAGCCGACGGCGACCGATGCCTATCGCGACGAGCTGCGCCAGTACCTGCTGCGTGTGCCGGAAGAGGATGAAGAGCAGCAGCTGGAGGCGTTGCGCCAGTTTAAGCAGGCGCAGCAGCTGCATATCGCGGCGGCGGATATCGCTGGCACCCTGCCGGTGATGAAGGTCAGCGATCACTTAACCTGGCTTGCCGAAGCGATCCTCGACGCGGTGGTGCAGCAGGCATGGGGGCAGATGGTCGCTCGCTACGGCCAGCCGACCCACCTGCACGATCGCCAGGGTCGCGGCTTCGCCGTCGTCGGCTACGGTAAGCTTGGCGGCTGGGAGCTGGGCTACAGCTCCGATCTCGATCTGGTGTTCCTCCATGACTGCCCGGCGGAGGTGATGACCGACGGCGAGCGGGAGATTGACGGCCGTCAGTTCTACCTGCGGCTGGCCCAGCGGATCATGCACCTGTTCAGCACCCGCACCTCGTCCGGTATTCTCTACGAAGTGGACGCCCGGCTGCGTCCTTCTGGCGCGGCGGGGATGCTGGTCACCACCGCCGACGCGTTTGCTGACTATCAGCAGAACGAAGCCTGGACGTGGGAACATCAGGCGCTGGTGCGCGCCCGCGTGGTCTATGGCGACCCGGCGCTGCAGGCGCGCTTTGACGCCATTCGTCGCGATATCCTGACCACCCCGCGGGAGGGGATGACCCTGCAGACCGAGGTTCGCGAGATGCGCGAGAAGATGCGCGCCCACCTTGGCAACAAACATCCCGATCGTTTTGATATCAAAGCCGATGCCGGCGGGATCACCGATATTGAATTTATTACTCAGTATCTGGTCCTACGCTATGCCAGTGACAAGCCGAAGTTGACCCGCTGGTCTGACAACGTGCGTATTCTTGAGCTGCTGGCGCAGAACGACATCATGGACGAGGAGGAGGCGCGCGCCTTAACGCATGCGTACACCACCTTGCGTGATGCGCTCCATCACCTGGCCCTGCAGGAGCAGCCGGGACACGTGGCGCCAGAGGCCTTCAGCCGGGAGCGTCAGCAGGTCAGCGCCAGCTGGCAGAAGTGGCTGATGGCTTAACTATAAAATCGGGTGTGCTATTATCGCGCGCAAAGTTTGCGTCTCGCAGGAGAGAGTCATGAAAGTAACGCTGCCGGAGTTTGAACGTGCAGGAGTGTTGGTGGTGGGTGATGTGATGCTGGACCGCTACTGGTACGGCCCCACCAGTCGTATTTCCCCGGAAGCCCCGGTGCCGGTGGTGAAGGTGGAAAATATCGAAGAACGTCCTGGCGGCGCGGCAAACGTAGCGATGAACATCGCCTCCCTGGGGGCAACGTCGCGCCTGGTGGGATTGACCGGGATTGATGACGCTGCCCGCGCGCTGAGCCAGGCGCTGGCCAATGTGAATGTGAAGTGCGACTTCGTCTCCGTCCCGACTCACCCGACCATCACCAAGCTGCGGGTGCTGTCGCGCAATCAGCAACTGATCCGCCTCGACTTTGAAGAGGGCTTCTCCGGCGTGGATCCGCAGCCGATGCATGAGCGCATTCAGCAGGCGCTGGGATCCATTGGCGCACTGGTCCTCTCGGACTACGCCAAAGGGGCGCTGACCAGCGTCCAGACGATGATCAAGCTCGCCCGTGAAGCGGGCGTGCCGGTGCTGATCGATCCGAAAGGCACCGATTTCGAACGCTACCGCGGCGCGACGCTGCTCACCCCGAACCTCTCTGAGTTTGAAGCGGTGGTGGGCAAGTGTCAGGATGAAGCGGAGATCGTTGAACGCGGCATGAAGCTCATCGCCGAATTTGAACTGTCAGCGCTGCTGGTGACGCGTTCTGAGCAGGGGATGACGCTGCTGCAGCCGGGGCGTCCGCCGCTGCATATGCCGACCCAGGCCCAGGAAGTGTACGATGTCACCGGCGCCGGCGACACGGTGATTGGCGTGCTGGCGGCGACCCTGGCCTCCGGCAACACCCTGGAAGAGGCCTGCTATTTCGCCAACGCCGCGGCGGGCGTGGTGGTCGGTAAGCTGGGGACCTCCACCGTTTCCCCTGTCGAGCTGGAAAACGCGGTCCGCGGCCGGGCTGAGACCGGCTTTGGCGTGATGAGCGAAGAGGAACTCAAACAGGCGGTTGCGGCAGCGCGCAAGCGCGGTGAGAAAGTGGTGATGACCAACGGGGTCTTCGACATTCTGCATGCCGGCCATGTCTCCTATCTGGCGAATGCGCGCAAGCTGGGCGACCGTCTGATCGTGGCGGTCAACAGCGATGCCTCAACCAAACGTCTGAAAGGCGAAACCCGCCCGGTGAACCCGCTGGAGCAGCGGATGATCGTGCTGGGGGCGCTGGAGGCCGTCGACTGGGTGGTCTCCTTCGAGGAAGACACCCCGCAGCGGCTGATTGCCGGTATCCTGCCGGACCTGCTGGTCAAAGGCGGCGATTATAAGCCGGAACAGATCGCCGGCAGCGAAGAGGTCTGGGCTAACGGCGGCGAAGTGCTGGTGCTCAACTTTGAAGATGGTTGCTCGACCACCAATATTATTAAGAAAATACAAAAAGATAGCGATAAATAATCTTTTCGCTATTCACCGGCTTGTACGGTGAAGCATCACGGCCCGCGATGGAGATATCGCGGGCCGTTTTTATTTAATCATGTGGAAAATGATTTAGCGCAATAAATAATCATGTTAAGCGCATTTTTCGTACAAACCGCGTTAAGGTAAGCGTAAATACTGAAGTGAGTAAAAGGCATATGACTGATCAGAACATCCACCGCTGAAGGAGTATGCGCATGAACCATAACGATATGTATTCAATGAAGAATTTTGATTTTTTGGCGCGGAGTTTCGCCAGAATGCACGCGCAAGGCCAGCCAGTTGATCTTCAGGCCATTGTCGGCAATATGGATGAAGAGCATCGTGAATGGTTTTGCCAGCGTTATGAACTTTACTGTCGTCAGGTAAACAGCCCGGCGGAAGCCGCCCACTAAGCCAAACGCAAAACGGGCCCCTGAGGGCCCGTTTTTTACGGCTGCTCTTCGCTGCCAGGCGTCGCTGCCTGGCGGTTTTCGAGGTCATTCAGACGCTGCTCCAGCAGCGCCAGTTTTTCGCGGGTCCGCAGCAAAACCTGAGTCTGTACGTCAAACTCTTCGCGGCTGACCAGATCCAGGCGGGTCAGCTGCGACTGCAGCGCCTGGCGGATTTTCTTCTCAACATCCTCACCCAGATCGCGAAGTCCTTTTGGCATCGACTCATGGACCTGGCGGGCGATTTGTTCAATTTTTTTCGGGTCAATCATGGTGGTTTCCTGCTCGGGTCGGATGATTGATCATTGTAGTGCGAACCAGGCCGCCTATAAACCAGAAATGTTTGAAGCTTATGCATTGCCGAGGATAGTCAATAGCGTTATAGTTATCTCGCTTATTCTCAGGGCGGGGCGAAATTCCCCACCGGCGGTAAATCAACCATCGCGTTGAAAGCCCGCGAGCGCTTCCCGTGACTACGGGAAGGTCAGCAGATCCGGTGTAATTCCGGGGCCGACGGTTAAAGTCCGGATGGGAGAGAGTAACGGCACAGTCGGGCCCAGGCCCGCTCGCGTTGACTTTTGCCGCTAAACCGGCGCTCCTAAGACTGCCCTGATTCTGGTAACCATAATTTTAATGAGGTTTTTTTACCATGAATCAGACGCTCCTTTCTTCTTTTGGTACCGCTTTTGAACGTGTGGAACACGCTTTGGACGCCCTGCGCGAAGGCCGCGGCGTGATGGTGCTTGATGATGAAGACCGTGAAAACGAAGGCGATATGATCTTCGCCGCCGAAACCATGACCGTTGAGCAGATGGCGCTGACCATTCGTCACGGCAGCGGCATTGTGTGCCTGTGCCTGACCGAAGATCGCCGCAAACAGCTGGATCTGCCGATGATGGTTGAGAACAACACCAGCGCCTACGGCACCGGCTTTACCGTGACCATCGAAGCGGCCGAAGGTGTGACCACCGGCGTCTCCGCTGCCGACCGCGTGACCACCGTCCGCGCGGCCATTGCCGACGGCGCGAAACCTTCCGATCTCAACCGTCCTGGCCACGTTTTCCCGCTGCGTGCGCAGCCGGGTGGCGTACTGACCCGCGGCGGCCACACTGAAGCCACTATCGACCTCGTGACCCTGGCTGGCTTTAAACCCGCAGGCGTGCTGTGCGAGCTGACCAACGACGATGGCACCATGGCGCGCGCGCCGGAGTGCATCAAGTTCGCTCAGCAACACAATATGGCGGTAGTCACGATTGAAGATCTGGTGGCCTATCGTCGCGAACATGAGCGTAAAGCCAGCTAAATAGCGGTTCGCTACGCCCGACCACAGCCCACTTCTTAGTGGGCTGTGTTGTTTCTGCGCTTTAACCGATGCCCATCGTCTGGAGTACCACCAGACTCAGCCCCATGACCGACATCCCGCACAAAACGCCATAGCTTGGGTTGCTTTGCGGATCGATCTCTTTCGCCAGCGGCATCAGTTCATCGACGGACAGTGCCACCATAATCCCGGCCACAGCGGCCATGATCGCTCCCATCACCAGCGGTGAGACCAGACTCCCCAGAATCAGCCACGCCAGCACGCCGCCCAAAATTTCCGCCATGCCGGAAAGCCCGGCCCAGAGTACCGCCTTGCTGCGCGACCCGGTGGCGGCATACACTGGCCCGGCAACGGCCAGTCCTTCAGGAATATTGTGCAGGGCAACGGCGAGGGCCACGCCCATGCCGAGTTCCAGGTTGTTGCTGGCCGTGACATAGGTGGCGATCCCTTCCGGGAAGTTATGCAGGCTGATACCCAACGTCAGCAGAATAGCGGTGCGACGTAAATTACGTGGACGCGGCGTGGCGGGGGTCATCAGATCCTGCGGGTGAGCGTGCGGCAGCAGGCGGTCAAGGCCGAAATAGCCCAGCAGGCCGATGACAAACATCCCGTAACCGAGCAGCGGCGACATGCCTTCGGCGGTCAGCGCGGCAGGCAGCATTTCCATCAATGAAATCAACAGCATGATCCCGGCGGCAAAGCCGAGGGAGAAGCCAAGCAGACGGTTAGAGGGTTTCTGACCAATCACGCCGAATATGGCGCCAATAAAGGTTGCGCTACCGGCTAACAGCGTCAATATTAAGGGTGATGACATCGCTACTCTCCCTGTGAAAATAAGTGCATATGAGTATATTGCCTGAGGATGCGCGTACGGGACACGTCCCTTTACCGCGACTTACATTCAAATTTTCTGACGATCATCATCATGGTTATCTGAGTTTATCCTGGCGCAAAAGCGCGTAATGTGAGCACATCACATTGACACCCTAAGGATATCATCATGTCCCCTACCCGAATGCCCGCGTTGTTTCTCGGCCATGGCAGCCCAATGAACGTGCTGGAAGACAACATTTATACTCGCGCCTGGGCTCACCTGGGCGAAACCCTGCCGCGTCCGAAGGCGATTGTGGTGGTCTCTGCGCACTGGTTCACGCGCGGTACGGGCGTGACGGCGATGGAGGCCCCGAAGACCATTCACGACTTCGGCGGTTTCCCACAGGCGCTGTATGACACCCATTATCCGGCGCCGGGCTCTCCGGCGCTGGCGCAACGACTGGTGGAGCTGCTCTCGCCTGTGCCGGTCACCCTCGATAAAGAAGCCTGGGGATTTGACCATGGCTCGTGGGGCGTGCTGATTAAAATGTATCCGCAGGCGGATATCCCGATGGTTCAGTTGAGCATCGACAGCACCAAACCGCCGGCCTGGCATCTCGAAATGGGGCGGAAACTGGCCTCGCTGCGTGATGAAGGCATTATGCTGGTGGCCAGCGGCAACGTGGTGCATAACCTGCGCACCGCCCGCTGGCACGGCGAGAACACGCCG
This sequence comes from Klebsiella sp. GL120222-02, assembly GCF_003097195.1. NCBI lineage: Bacteria > Pseudomonadati > Pseudomonadota > Gammaproteobacteria > Enterobacterales > Enterobacteriaceae > Klebsiella > Klebsiella sp. GL120222-02. The sequence continues at coordinate 500,276 of NZ_QEQO01000003.1, read as the reverse complement.
TACCCATGGGCAGAGTCCTTCAATAACTACGTGAAGGCGAATCTGCAATGGCAGGGGCCGGACGAGCAGCACCCGCTGGTTAACTACCTGGCACACGAAGGAGGCTCGCTCTCCAACCCAACGGCGGAGCATTTCCTGCCGCTGCTATATATCCTGGGGGCGTGGGATGGTGTTGAAGCGATTACGATCCCGGTCGATGGCATCGAGATGGGCTCGCTGAGTATGCTGTCGGTAGTGGTTGGCGCCTGATGATAGTGCGCTCCGGCGATATCGTCGCCGGAGCGCGACATTATTCGACGAAAATGTGCGGATAGAAGCGCGACAGATCCTGAGTGATCAGCGCCCGATCTTCGCGAATGCCGATCCCGGCGGGCTGATCGTTGATGAGCCAGCTGCCAATCAGTGTGTAGCTGTCACCAAACTTCGGCAGGGGGTAAAACTCCTGCACGATGGTTCCTTCTTCCCCGTACGGACCTTCCACCGACTCCACGACCTTGCCCTGCTCAACAATGGAGACGTTGGCCCCTTCACGAGAGAAGATCGGCTTAATGACGTACTTCTCCATCTCCGGGTGGGCATCTTCGCTGAAGTAGGCCGCCAGCAGATTCGGGTGATTGGGGAACATTTCCCACAGCATCGGCAGCAACGCTTTGTTGGAGATAATGCTTTTCCACGCGGGCTCCAGCCAGCGCACGCCGGCGTCTTCCAGCTTGGTGGAGAACATCTCCCGCAGCATAAACTCCCACGGATAGAGCTTGAACAGGTTACCAATCACCTGATCCTGCAGATCGGTAAACTGACCTTTTTCGCCCAGACCGATATCTTCGATATAGAGGAATTCCGTCGCCAGGCCTGCTTCCGCGGCGCAGTCCTGCAGATACTGCACAGTGCCGCGATCTTCAACGGTATCGCGGCAGCAGGCCATATGCAGCAGCTGGAAGCCAAACTGCTCGCGCAGCTCGCCGAAGCGATCGATGAGCTTTTCCTGCAAACTATTGAACTGGTCGCTGCCCGCCGGCAGCTTGCCGGCGTTGAGCTGGTCTTCCAACCAGATCCACTGGAAGAAGGCCGCTTCATACAGCGAGGTCGGGGTGTCGGCATTGTTCTCCAGCAGCTTCGGCTCGCCGACGCCATCCCAGGCCAGGTCGAGACGCGAGTAGAGCGACGGCTGGTTGGTTTTCCACGACTGGCGCACAAAGCCCCAGGTGTGTTTAGGGATGCGGAATTTAGTCATCAGCTCATCGCTGGCGATCACTTTCTCCACCACCTGGAGGCACATTTGATGCAGCTCGGCGGTGACTTCCTCCAGTTTTTCCACCTGCGCGAGGGTCAGCTTGTAATACGCCTCTTCGCTCCAGTAGGGCTCGCCGTACATGGTGTGGAAGTTGAAACCGTACTCGGTCGCTTTCTCGCGCCAGTCCGGGCGCTCGGTAATACTGACTCTTTCCATGTGAGTTAGCCGCCCATCGAGCGAGAAGAGGACGTTGAGCCTGCGGCGCTACGCTGCATAGTCGACTGCTTCGCCACCGACTCGCCAAAACCACCGCGGGTAACGGTGGTGGTGGTCGCTGGCTTCGGCGCCATCGCGGTTTTCGGCACGTTCATGGTGCGACCCGGCTGGGCGGCGCCATAGCTCTTGCCGCTCGCATCGGTGTATTGACCATAGGCCGGGCTGGCCGGGTTTTTCGAGCTGAACAGCGGCTGCTGTTGCGCCATGCCGCCGCCCATCAGGCGGCCCATCATATAGCCGGCCATCAGCGGCATCCAGAAGCTGCCGCTGCTTTGCGCCTGCGCCTGGTTTTCCGGGGCGACGCCCGCCTGGGCTGGCGTCTGCTGGCACTGGCCTTCGCCAAACTCGGCGACGCAGTCTTCCCGGGTGGCATATTTCGGCGCGGTGCGTTCTGCCTCTTTTACCGCGTTGGTGTAAGCCGTGGTGCACTCGGCTGCTTTGCCCGGATTGGCGGCGGAGCAGTCATCGGCGTTCTGGTATAGCGACACCGTTTCATCGCTTTTTTCACAACCGGCAAGCATAAAGACCGCGGTGACGGCCAGCGCGACCGGCGTCAGATGGCGTGCGCTCCAGCTTTTGCGGAACGACGAATGATTAATTTTTTTTGTCCGTTTCATATTTGTCTTCCAGGACCCAGTGGTATGGCGTGTGTTAACGCTCAGGATAGAGGATGAGTGGTGGAAAATGAAGCGAAGAGGGGCGCTAAGCGGGGGATCTTTACGTTGCCTTACGTTTAACGCATCGCCTGTCCGACGGACAGGCGATGCGCGTCACAGTATGGGTATTACTGACGGAACGGATTGCTGCCGCTGCTCTGGGTGGTCCGTGCGGACGCCGGTTTCACCGCTGCGGTAGTGTTGCCGTAGCCATCGGCGGTGGCATCCTGCTGTGGATTTTCCGGAGCGACGCTGTCTGCGGAGGTGGGGATCGGTTTGCCCAGCGTGTTGTTCAGGGCGACCAGATCCTGCTCGTTCAGGGTACCTAACGCCGACTTAATGTTCAGCTCGTTGATCAGGTAGTTATAGCGCGCATTGGAGAGCTGCTGCTTGGCGTTATACAGCGTGGTGGTGGCGTCGAGGACGTCAACGATGGTACGCGTACCCACCGAGTAGCCTGCTTCCATCGCATCCAGGGAGCTTTGCGCAGAGACCACCGCCTGTTTGTAGGCATTGATGCTGCTGATGGAGGCGTTCACGTTGTTAAACGACGAACGTACAGTCTGCACGACGCTGCGGTGGGCGCTTTCCAGCTGCTCGCTGGCGCCAACGAAGTTGTATTGCGCCTGTTTGACCTGCGAGGTCACCGCGCCGCCCTGATACAGTGGCAGAGAGAAGTTCAGGCCGATTTGGTTCTGCCCGGCATCGTTATCCTGGTATTGCTGAGGATTATTATGGGTTTTTGAACCACTGTAGCTAGTATTCGATACCCCACTCGACGCGGATAGGCTGAGCGTCGGCAAATGCCCGTCCTGCGCCTGGCGAATCTGCTCGCGAGCCAGGTCCTGGTTCAGACGCGCCTGCAGCAGCGACAGGTTGCGATTCTCCGCTTCCTTCAGCAGGGCGTTGACCGCCTGCGGCTTGTTGGTTTTGAAGCCATTCACGTTCAGCGAGGCCAGCTCCGGATAGTAGTTACCGGTGACCTGGCGCAGTTCTTCGACGGCGTTGTCGAGATCGTTACGCGCGGTGACTTCGTTCGCCAGCACGGCGTCGTATTGTGAACGGGCGTTCTGCACGTCAGTGATCGCCACCAGGCCTACGTTAAAGCGCTGCGTGGTTTGATCCAACTGGCGGTAAATAGCCTGTTTCTGCGCTTCGGTATAGGAGAGCGTGTCGATGGCGGCCAGCACTTTAAAATAGGCCGTCGCGGTATTCAGAATCAGCGTTTGCTGATCGGTCTGATACGTGACATCCTGAATACCTGCCGTTTTTTCCTGCAGCGTCAGGGCGCGCCATTTCGACATATCAAACAGAACCTGCGTTAACTGCAGCGAGCCGCTGGTGACGTTTGAATTGATGCCGTTGCTGTCGCGATAGCCATTGTTATAGGTATAATCCGCTCCCAGCCCAAGCTGAGGCAGTAATGGACTGCGCGCTTCATTGATCTTTTCGAACGCGGCGTCACGATCGGCTGCCGATTTACGCAGATCGGGGTTGCTGATGCGCGCCTGCTGGTAAACCTGAAGCAGGTTTTCCGCCTGGCTCATGGCGCTGAACCCGGTCAGGCTCAGGCCGATAAGAATGGGGAGCAATTTCTTCATTTGCATTCCTTGTTGTGAAGCATTTAGCGCTGGTCTAATTCTAAGAAAAATTCCGCTGATTGTATCGATTCTGCCGCCGTAAAAAGTTGGCGTTACGTGCCATCCGGCGGTAATTTGCACCAATCTAACATACGGACCGTAAAACGGTAGCCAAACGGTCTGGAAATCCCTAATTTCGGATTAGCAGGACATGACAATGAGCAAACCCATTCAGCAGGGAATTACCTTCTTCAAAAATGATGTAGAAATTATTGCACGCGAAACGCTGTATCGTGGTTTTTTTTCGCTCGATTTATACCGTTTTCGCCACCGCCTGTTTAACGGCGGCATGAGCGGCGAAGTCACCCGTGAAATTTTTGAGCGCGGGCATGCCGCCGTCTTGCTACCCTTTGACCCGGTGCGGGACGAAGTGGTGCTCGTCGAACAAATCCGTATTGCCGCCTATGATACCAGCGAGAGCCCGTGGCTGCTCGAAATGGTCGCCGGCATGATCGAAGCGGGGGAAACGGTGGAAGACGTTGCCCGTCGGGAAGCGCTGGAGGAGGCCGGACTTGGAGTTGGGCGGACGAAACCAATATTAAGCTATCTGGCCAGTCCTGGCGGCACCAGCGAACGGTTATCGATCCTGGTGGGAGAAGTTGATGCATCCACGGCAAAAGGCATTCACGGCCTGGCCGAGGAAAACGAGGATATTCGGGTGCATGTGGTGAGCCGGGAACAGGCTTACCAGTGGGTAGAAGAGGGGAAAATCGATAACGCAGCCTCTGTCATCGCCTTGCAATGGCTGCAATTGCATTATCACAATTTACGAAACGAGTGGACAAAATGAAGCGTTATACACCTGACTTCCCTGAGATGATGCGCCTGTGCGAGACCAACTTCGCGCAGTTGCGCCGCCTGTTGCCGCGAACGGATGCAGCGGGTGAGAAGGTAAGTTATCAGGTGGGAAGCGCGCAGTATCGGTTAACGATAGTTGAATCGACCCGCTACACTACTCTGGTGGCGATAGAACAGACTCTGCCTGCGGTAAGCTACTGGAGCCTGCCGTCGATGACCGTTCGCCTCTACCATGACGCCATGGTGGCCGAAGTGTGTTCGAGTCAGCAGATCTTTCGCTTCAAAGCGCGGTATGATTATCCTAATAAAAAGTTGCATCAACGCGACGAAAAGCATCAAATTAACCAGTTTCTGGCCGACTGGCTGCGTTACTGTTTAGCACATGGAGCGATGGCGATTCCGGTTTGTTAGCGTCGTTAAACCTAAGGACACCATTTGGAAAGCCTGTTAAACCTACCTCTGGCTGGTGAGGCCAGAGTCAGGATCTTACAAATTACTGATACTCACCTGTTTGCTGAAAAACATGAAACGTTGTTAGGCATTAATACCTGGGAAAGTTATCAGGCCGTACTGTCGGCTATTCATGCCTCACAGCGTCCATGCGATCTGATTGTCGCAACAGGCGATCTGGCGCAGGACCACTCCTCCGCGGCCTATCAGCATTTTGCTGAGGGTATCGCGAGTTTTGCTGCACCCTGCGTCTGGCTACCGGGTAACCATGATTTCCAGCCGGCGATGTACAGTACGCTGCAGGCGTCAGGCATTTCACCCGCCAAGCGCGTGTTTCTCGGCGACCACTGGCAGATCCTGCTGCTGGACAGCCAGGTGTTTGGCGTTCCCCATGGCGAGCTGAGCGACTTCCAGCTGGAGTGGCTCGAACACAAGCTGGCAGAAGCGCCGGAGCGTTATACCTTACTCCTGCTGCACCACCATCCGCTGCCTGCTGGCTGTAGCTGGCTGGACCAACACAGCCTGCGCAACGCTGGCGCGCTGGACCGCGCGCTGAGCGCCTGGCCGCGGGTGAGACATCTGCTGTGCGGCCATATTCATCAGGAGCTGGATCTGGACTGGAATGGCCGGCGCATGATGGCGACGCCGTCGACCTGCGTCCAGTTCAAACCACACTGCGCCAATTTCACTCTGGATACCGTCTCACCCGGCTGGCGCTGGCTGGAGCTGCATCCTGACGGGACGCTGACCACCGAAGTGTGCCGCCTGGAAGGCGCCGAGTTCCACCCGGATATTGCTTCAGAAGGCTACTGATGGCGACGCTTCTTTATCTGCACGGCTTTAACAGTTCCCCGCGCTCGGCGAAGGCGATGGCGTTAAAGACCTGGCTGTCGCAGCAGCACCCCGACATCACCATGGTGGTACCGGAGCTGCCGCCTTATCCGGCTGAAACAGCAGAGCTGCTGGAATCCATTGTGCTGGAGCATGGCGGCGAGCCACTCGGGGTTGTGGGATCGTCGCTGGGCGGCTACTACGCGACCTGGCTGTCGCAGTGCTTTATGGTGCCGGCGGTGGTCGTCAACCCGGCGGTGCGCCCGTTTGAACTGCTGAACAATTTTCTCGGCCACAATGAGAATCCATACACCGGGCAGCAATATGTGCTAGAGTCTCGCCATATTTACGATCTCAAGGTCATGCAAATCGACCCGCTTGAAGCGCCGGATTTACTCTGGCTGCTGCAGCAGACCGGGGATGAAGTGCTTGATTACCGCCAGGCCGTTCATTACTACGCCTCCTGCCGGCAAACGGTGGAGGAGGGCGGTAATCACGCATTTGTCGGCTTTGACGATCATTTCACTCAGATTATCGAATTTCTCGGCCTGTGCTAAACGGCCCTGAACGACCTACGAATACACACCATGACGCAATCTTCATATAACGCTGATGCCATTGAGGTACTCACCGGGCTAGAGCCGGTGCGCCGCCGTCCGGGCATGTATACCGACACCACCCGTCCTAACCATCTTGGTCAGGAAGTTATTGATAACAGTGTCGATGAAGCGCTGGCAGGCCACGCCAAACGCGTGGAAGTTATCCTTCATGCCGACCAGTCCCTGGAAGTCATTGACGACGGGCGCGGCATGCCGGTCGACATTCACCCGGAAGAAGGGGTGCCGGCGGTTGAGCTGATCCTCTGCCGACTGCACGCGGGCGGTAAGTTTTCCAACAAAAACTACCAGTTTTCCGGCGGCCTGCACGGGGTGGGGATCTCGGTGGTCAACGCCCTGTCAAAACGCGTAGAGGTAACGGTTCGTCGCGACGGTCAGGTCTACAGCATCGCCTTTGAAAACGGTGAAAAAGTAGAAGATCTGCACGTCACCGGTACCTGTGGCAAACGCAATACCGGGACCAGCGTCCATTTCTGGCCGGACGAAAGCTTCTTCGACAGCCCGCGTTTCTCCGTTTCGCGTTTGACCCATCTGTTAAAAGCGAAAGCGGTGCTGTGTCCCGGCGTGGAAATCGTGTTTCGCGATCAGGTCAACGACAGCGAGCAGCGCTGGTGCTATGCCGATGGCCTTAACGACTACCTGTGCGAAGCCGTAAACGGCCTGCCGCTGCTGCCGGAAAAACCGTTCGTCGGCACCTTCTCCGGCGAGACGGAAGCCGTGGACTGGGCGCTGCTGTGGCTGCCGGAAGGCGGCGAATTGCTGACCGAAAGCTACGTCAACCTGATCCCGACCATGCAGGGCGGGACGCACGTTAACGGTCTGCGTCAGGGACTGCTGGATGCGATGCGCGAGTTCTGCGAATACCGTAATATCCTGCCGCGCGGCGTGAAGCTGTCAGCCGAAGATATCTGGGATCGCTGCGCCTACGTGCTGTCGGTGAAAATGCAGGATCCGCAGTTCGCCGGGCAAACCAAAGAGCGTCTGTCGTCGCGCCAGTGCGCGGCATTCGTCTCCGGCGTGGTGAAAGATGCCTTCAGTCTGTGGCTGAACCAGAACGTACAGGCTGCCGAACTGCTGGCGGAGATGGCTATCTCCAGCGCCCAGCGTCGTCTGCGCGCCGCCAAGAAAGTGGTGCGTAAAAAGCTGACCAGCGGTCCGGCATTGCCGGGTAAGCTGGCAGACTGCACCGCCCAGGACCTGAACCGCACCGAGCTGTTCCTCGTCGAAGGGGACTCGGCGGGCGGTTCAGCCAAGCAGGCGCGCGATCGCGAATATCAGGCGATCATGCCGCTGAAAGGCAAGATCCTGAATACCTGGGAAGTCTCGTCCGATGAAGTGTTAGCTTCGCAAGAAGTGCACGACATTTCGGTGGCGATTGGTATTGACCCGGATAGCGATGATTTAAGCCAGCTGCGCTACGGCAAAATTTGTATTCTGGCGGATGCCGATTCCGATGGCCTGCACATTGCCACCCTGCTGTGCGCGCTGTTTGTGAGACATTTCCGTACCCTGGTGAAAGAGGGGCACGTCTACGTCGCGCTGCCGCCGCTGTACCGTATCGATCTCGGTAAAGAGGTCTACTACGCGCTGACGGAAGAAGAAAAAACCGGCGTGCTGGAGCAGCTGAAGCGTAAGAAGGGCAAGCCAAACGTCCAGCGCTTTAAAGGTCTGGGTGAGATGAACCCAATGCAGCTGCGGGAAACCACGCTTGATCCGAACACCCGCCGGCTGGTGCAACTGGTGATCAGCGATGAGGATGAGCAGCAGACCACGGCGATGATGGACATGCTGCTCGCCAAGAAGCGTTCCGAAGACCGTCGCAACTGGCTGCAGGAGAAGGGCGATATGGCGGATCTGGAAGTGTAAGTCTGTACGCTGCGCCTGACGTAAAAGGGAGCCTCAGGCTCCCTTTTTCATTTCACGACTGCGTCGGCGGGCTTAGACGCCAGGCTGCAGGATACGGATGGTGGTCTCCAGCACATCGCCTTTGACCGCTTCCGACCAGGCTTTCATGTGCGGCGTTTGCAGGTGCGCTTCAAGATGCGCGACGCTTTCCCACTGCTCCACCATGACGATAGAGTCGGGGGCCGTGGTCTGGAAGCTGACGCCGGCGGCATGATCTACCATGGGCGCGTAGCCGTGGCAGCCGGCCTCCTGCAAAACGGTCGGAATGATTTTCGCGAACTGATCGAGAACCGCCTGACGGTGGTGCTGGCCCGGGCGGGTACGGATTTCTGCAATCACTGTTAACATGGTTAACTCAACTCCTTCTGTGTGTATCTCGTCATACTCCAGGTTCGAATAACTCGAAATATGTAGAGCGTAGACCTGTAGTTAACCAAAAATTTCCGCCAGATGCTTGCGATATTCTGCGATATACCGTGGGACATCAGGCATTTTAATCACGTCGTTGGCGATAAAGGTCGGCAGCGCTTCCATTCCCAGGAACTGGTTAGCCTTATGGAACGGCAGGTAAACGCCGTCAACGCCGACGCCGTGGAAGAACTGGTCTTCGTCGGTGAAGGCTTCCATCGGCGCGTTCCAGGTCAGGGAGAGCATATATTTTTTCCCCTGCACCAGGCCGCCGGAGCCATATTTTTTGCTGGCGTCGGAGCGGGTACGACCGTCGCTGGCGTACAGCGAGCCGTGGCCTTCGGTAAAGACATCATCCATATATTTCTTCACCGTCCACGGGGCGCCCATCCACCAGCCCGGCATCTGCCAGATCACCACATCGGCCCAGAGGAAATTCTGCACTTCTGCTTTTACGTCGTACTCGCTTTCGGCGCGAACGCTTTTAACATCGTGCCCGGCGTCGCGCAGATAACTCTCCGCGACCTCGGTCAGGGTGTCGTTCAGCTGGCCATTCGAGTGCGCGAACTTTTTTGCGCCATTGATAATCAGGATGTTGCTCATCATTTGTCCTCAATCTTGAAAATTTGCCGATGATCTTACCCCGCGAAGCGGGGCAGTAAAATGAGCAAAATGTGCAAAGTCTTTTGCCAAATGAGCAATAATCTCGCTACCAGTACACGCGGGCTTCGAAGCCGCCGTCGCGCGCGTTGGCGAAATCAACCTGCATGCCGTGCAGCGAGGCGATGCGTCGGACGATAGACAGGCCCAGGCCGCTGCCCGGCGCGTCCTGCCCCGGCGGGCGATAAAAACGCTCGCCGATGCGCGCCAGCGCCTGCGGGCTAATGCCTGGGCCGTTATCACGCACCCGAAACTCGCGGGCGTTGAGGGTGATATCAACCTGGCTGCCGCGCGGGCTATAGCGTACGGCATTATCCAGCAGGTTGCGCACCAGAAGGCTGAGCAGCAGCGGCTGGCCGGTGTGAACGATATGACTGGCATTCAGGTGTAGGCGTAGTTCAATGGCGGACTGCTGCGCATGGTGATACATCTCCATGACCGCCGACTGCAGCAGGTCGTCGATGGCGACCGGCTGCACGTCGTCCAGTTGGGCGAGTGAGTCCAGCCGCGACAGCGTCAGCAGTTGATCGACCAGCCGGGTGGCGCGATCGATCCCCTGGTGGAGCTGGGCCAGCGCTTTCTCACGTCCTTCTGCATCGTCCATAGAGAGCTGGGCGACGTCGGTCTGTACCTTCAGCGCCGCCAGCGGGCTGCGCAGTTCATGGGCGGCATCAGAGGTAAACCGACGTTCGCGCAGCATGGCGTTATGGGTGCGCTGGAACAGCTGATTCAGAGCCTCGACCAGCGGGCGGACTTCGGAGGGGATCTTCTCCACGCTGAGCGATTCCGCTGAGTCCGGCGCGCGCAGGCGCAGCGTGCGCGCCAGCTTTTTCAACGGCGCCAGTTCGCGGCTTAACAGCACGATAAGCAGCACGAACATCAGCGGCAGGGCGATCATCCACGGGGTGAGCTGCGAGGTCACGATATCCATCGCCATTTCGCGCCGATAATCCCACTCCTGACCGACGACGATGCGATGGCGACCGTCGTCGGTGGTTAGCCACAGGAAGCGCCATTCGTCATCATCGCCGCGCAGGTAGCCATTGCTGAACCCCTCGCGCTGCGAGCTCCACTGGATATCCTCCCCGTTCTCGCCGTCGTTGAGCACCATGGTGCCGTCGCGGGTGAAGATGGCGAACGCCAGCGCGTCGTCGTCGATGTGTCCATGCCGCACCTTTTTCTTTTCACCGAACGATTCGGGCGGGGCGCGGAGTTCATCGAAATGCATGGCGCTCAGGCGGCGGGCGAACAGCAACTGCTGGGTATCGAACAGCTTATCCAGCTTTTTGCTGGTTTGCTGCCAGGCGATCACGCTGGCGACGCCCCAGGCGGCCGCGGTCAGCACAGCAAACAGCAGCGTCAGACGGACGCGCAGGCTCAGGCGGGCAAGTCGTTTCATGCGTCACCCAGGGTATAGCCTATGCCGTGAACAGTGCGGATAAATCCGCTACCGAGTTTGCGGCGCAGATGATGGACGTGAACTTCCACGGCGTTGCTGGAGACCTCGTCGTCCCAGGTGTAGAGCTTTTCTTCGATAAGCTTGCGCGGCAGTACGCGACCAGCGTTACGCAGCAGCAGTTCCAGCAGGGCGAACTCTTTCGGCTTTAGCACCAGGCTCTCGCCGTCGAGGCTGGCGGTTAAGCGGTTCGGGTCGAGGCTCACCTTGCCGTGGCGCAGCTCGCTGCTGCTCTGGCCGTGCGCGCGACGGATCAACGCTTCGAGGCGCGCCGCCACTTCAATCAGGGCGAAAGGCTTGCACAGATAGTCATCGGCGCCGAGCCGTAGCCCCTCCACTCGCTGGCTGAGCGCATCGCGGGCGGTAAGGATCAGCACTGGCTCATGGCGGCCCTTGTCCCGCCATTCGCGCAGAATATCGAGGCCATCGATGCCGGGGAGGGTGAGATCCAGGATTGCGGCGTCGTAGGGGGCGCTATATAAGGCATTTTTGCCCTCCAGCCCGGCGGTAAACCAGTCAATGCTGAAGCCCATTTTGCTCAGCCCGGCTTTGATGCCGTCGCCGATCAGCTTGTCATCTTCCACCAGTAATATGCGCATGTTTCCCTCCGACGATCCTGTTTCTTTGCGCAGTAAACCGCGTTGAAGCGGGTGATGTACAGCATTAAAATTTCTTTTTTCCGCTTAAGAAGTCGTTAAGTTTTGTCGGGCGTAATAGGAGCCATATCAACACGAAGGGAGAACACATCATGAAGAAAATTGCTGCGATGACCGCGATCGTTGCCCTGGTTTCCATGCCGGTGCTGGCTGCCGAACAGGGCGGGTTTACCGGTCCTTCTTCGACCACGCAGGTCAGTTCCACAGCGCAGGCTGGCGGATTCACCGGCCCGAGCGGCGCGGTGACCACCGTCGCCAATGCCAAATCGCTGCGGGACGATACCTGGGTGACCCTGCGCGGCAAGATAACCGAGCGCATTTCTGACGATCTGTATAAATTCCAGGATGCTTCCGGGGTGATCAATGTCGATATCGACCACAAGCGCTGGAACGGCGTGACCGTCGGCCCGCAGGACACAGTAGAAATTCAGGGGGAAGTCGATAAGGACTGGAACTCAGTAGAAATCGACGTTAAACAGATCCGTAAAATCGCGCCATAAGTCTTCGTCAGATAAGCGCAAGATCGGTCAGGCATCGCGATCCTCGCTCTGTCAGAGTATGTCGCGAGGAGGAGACGATGAACGATATTAAGGCCAGCCCGGCGTATGTCGGGCGCTTCCAGCGTGTCTGTAGGTACATTGCGCGCCATCTTGATGAGCCGCTGTCGCTGGAGGCGCTGAGCGCGATAGCGCACAGTTCGCCTTACCATTTTCACCGGCAATTTAGCGCTTATACCGGCATTCCATTGTACCGGTATATTCAGTGGTTGCGCCTGCGACGCGCCTGTTGGCGCCTGGCGTTCAACCCCCGCGATAAAGTCATCGATATTGCCCTTGATGCCGGATTTCAGAATGCGGAGTCGTTCAGTCGTGCCTTCCGTACCGCGTTTGACCAAAGCCCGACCCAATTCCGTCAGCAACCGGACTGGGCCGAGTGGCATCGACGCGTACCGAAACATACGCTACAGGAGCAAACGTCGATGGACGTCAATATCATTTCCTTCCCCACCACCCGGATAGCCGTACTGCAACATCGCGGCAGCCCGGACCTTGTCAACACCACCGCCGCGCGTTTTATCGCCTGGCGTAAGACGAGCGGATTATCGCCCGTCGCCACCAGCGATACCTGGGGTATCGCCTGGGACGATCCGCAGACCACCCCGCAGGAGGCATTTCGTTTTGATATCTGCGGTACGGTCGCTGGGCCGGTCGGTGAAAACGCCTTTGGCGTGATTAACGGCGAAATCCCCGGCGGACGCTGCGCCGTCGTGCGCCATCACGGCTCGCTGGACACGCTGGCGAACAGCGTTTGGTTTCTCTATCGCGACTGGTTACCCGCGTCAGGCGAGACGTTACGGGATTTTCCGGTGTACTTCCGTTACCTCAATTTTGTCCATGAGGTGGCTGAGCATGAACTGCAAACCGATATTTATCTGCCGCTGGCCTGATTAAGCGTGACGGAATCCTCAGCCGATCTCACGGCCTGTGACTCAGGGCGTGAGATCGGGTATTATCGCGGGTAGTTTTGCCGTCCGAACGGTCGGTACCCAGATTGAGGATCCACGATTAATGAGCGATATGGCAGAGCGCCTTGCGCTGCATGAATTTACGGAAAATGCTTACCTGAACTACTCCATGTACGTGATCATGGACAGGGCATTACCGTTTATTGGCGATGGCTTAAAACCGGTCCAGCGTCGCATCGTCTACGCGATGTCCGAGCTGGGGCTGAACGCCAGCGCGAAATTCAAAAAGTCCGCCCGCACCGTCGGCGACGTGTTGGGTAAATATCACCCGCACGGCGACAGCGCCTGCTATGAAGCGATGGTGCTGATGGCGCAGCCGTTCTCTTACCGTTACCCGCTGGTAGACGGGCAGGGAAACTGGGGTGCGCCGGACGATCCGAAATCCTTCGCCGCCATGCGTTACACCGAGTCCCGCCTGTCGAAGTATGCTGAACTGCTGCTCAGCGAGCTGGGACAGGGAACGGTCGACTGGGTACCAAACTTTGACGGGACGCTGCAGGAGCCGAAAATGCTGCCTGCGCGTCTACCGAACATCCTGCTTAATGGCACCACCGGCATCGCGGTGGGTATGGCCACTGATATTCCGCCGCACAACCTGCGTGAAGTGGCCAAAGCGGCTATTACCCTGATTGAGCAGCCGAAAACGACTCTCGACGAACTGCTGGATATCGTGCAGGGGCCGGATTTCCCGACCGAGGCGGAGATCATCACCTCGCGGGCGGAAATTCGCAAAATCTACCAGAACGGACGCGGCTCAGTGCGCATGCGCGCGGTGTGGAGCAAAGAGGACGGCGCGGTGGTGATTAGCGCGCTGCCGCACCAGGTTTCCGGCGCCAAAGTGCTGGAGCAGATTGCGGCGCAGATGCGCAATAAAAAGCTGCCGATGGTTGACGATCTGCGCGACGAATCGGACCACGAAAACCCGACCCGTCTGGTGATCGTCCCGCGCTCCAACCGGGTGGATATGGAACAGGTGATGAACCACCTGTTTGCCACTACCGATCTGGAAAAAAGCTACCGCATCAACCTCAATATGATCGGCCTCGACGGACGCCCGGCGGTGAAAAACCTGCTGGAGATCCTCAGCGAGTGGCTGGTGTTCCGTCGCGATACCGTGCGTCGCCGTCTGAACCATCGGTTAGAGAAAGTGCTTAAGCGCCTGCATATCCTTGAAGGTTTGCTGGTGGCGTTTCTCAATATCGATGAAGTGATCGAGATCATCCGCACCGAAGATGAACCGAAGCCAGCCCTGATGTCGCGCTTTGGCATCAGCGAAACCCAGGCGGAAGCGATTCTGGAATTAAAACTGCGCCACCTCGCCAAACTGGAAGAGATGAAGATCCGCGGCGAGCAGGACGAGCTGGAAAAAGAGCGCGACCAGCTGCAGGCGATTCTGGCTTCTGAGCGTAAAATGAACAACCTGCTGAAAAAAGAGCTGCAGGCTGATGCCGATGCTTTCGGTGACGAACGCCGCTCGCCGCTTCACGAACGTGAAGAAGCGAAAGCGATGAGCGAGCATGATATGCAGCCGTCTGAGCCAGTGACTATCGTTCTGTCGCAGATGGGCTGGGTGCGGAGCGCCAAAGGGCACGACATTGACGCTCAGGGCTTGAGTTATAAAGCGGGCGACAGCTGGAAGGCCTCGGCGAAAGGCAAGAGCAACCAGCCGGTGGTGTTTATCGATACCACCGGGCGCAGCTATGCCATCGATCCGATTACCCTGCCTTCCGCGCGTGGCCAGGGCGAGCCGCTTACCGGTAAGCTGACTCTGCCGCCGGGGGCGACCGTGGAACATATGCTGATGGAAAGCGACGATCGTAAGCTGCTGATGGCTTCCGACGCGGGCTACGGTTTTGTCTGCACCTTCAACGATCTGGTGGCGCGCAACCGTGCCGGTAAAGCGCTGATCACCCTGCCTGACAACGCGCACGTGATGCCGCCGCTGGTGATTGAGGACGAGTCCGATATGCTGCTGGCCATCACGGCAGCCGGACGGATGCTGATGTTCCCGGTGAGCGATCTACCGCAGCTGTCGAAAGGCAAGGGCAACAAAATTATCAGCATTCCTGCGGCGGAAGCCGCCGCCGGGCAGGATGGCCTGGCGCATCTGTTTATCCTGCCACCGCAGAGCACGCTCACCATCCATGTTGGCAAACGGAAAATCAAACTGCGTCCGGAAGAGCTGCAAAAAGTCACCGGCGAGCGTGGTCGCCGCGGTTCGCTGATGCGCGGGCTGCAGAAGATCGACCGTGTTGAAATCGACTCGCCGCGCCGCGCCGCGGCAGGCGATAGTGAAGAGTAAACGCCACTCCTCCCGTCTTTGACGGGAGGAGGCGAAAAAATGCCGCAAAATCGTTGTTTATTCAGGCGTTGCGATTAACAATGTCCATCACCAGGGACCCAGGAAGAACGGTCCCGGCCTGCGCAGAACTGATGAGCCTGCCTTCTGTCAGCAGCGAATAATTCTAAGCGGTTTGGGTTTTAGAGGTAGCTATGCTATTCATTTTTCGAGTAATTTTCGTGGTCATTTATTGCATCGTGGTGTGCATACTTGGCTGTCTGTACTGCTTGTTCAGCCCGCGTAATCCAAAACATGTTGCCACTTTCGGCCATCTGTTTGGCCGCTTATCTCCGGTATTTGGCCTGAAGGTGGAACTGCGCAAACCTGCTGATGCGGAAAGCTATGGCAACGCGATCTACATCGCTAACCACCAGAACAACTATGATATGGTGACGGCCTCGAACATCGTGCAGCCGCCGACGGTCACCGTAGGTAAAAAAAGCCTGCTGTGGATCCCGTTCTTTGGCCAGCTCTACTGGCTGACGGGCAACCTGCTGATTGACCGTAATAACCGGACCAAAGCGCATGGCACCATTGCTGAAGTGGTGAATGCCTTTAAAAAGCGTAAAATTTCGTTCTGGATGTTCCCGGAAGGGACCCGCAGTCGCGGCCGCGGCCTGCTGCCTTTTAAAACCGGCGCCTTTCACGCGGCGATCGCCGCTGGCGTACCGATTATTCCGGTGTGCGTGTCCAACACATCGAACAAAATTAAGCTCAACCGCTGGAACAACGGTCTGGTGATTGTTGAGATGCTGCCGCCGGTGGATACCAGCCAGTTCGGTAAAGACAACGTGCGCGCGCTGGCGACGCATTGCCGCGAGCTGATGGCCGCCAAAATTGCTGAGCTGGACAACGAAGTGGCCGCGCGCGAAGCGGCTAAAAAGTCATAAGACAGGAAACGCCGCCAACGCGCGCGTATTGCTGGCGGGAAACGAATTCCCTTTTTCATTTGTCAGTATGTCATGGAGTTAATATGTCACTCAGTCGGCGTCAGTTTATTAAGGCTTCCGGCGTAGCGCTGTGCGCTGGCGCCGCGCCGCTGAAAGCCCATGCCGCCGGCCAGCAGCTTGCGCTGCCGGTTCCGCCGCTGCTGGAATCGCGTCGCGGTCAGCCGCTGTTTCTGACGCTGCAGCGTTCGCACTGGTCGTTTACGCCAGGCACTCGCGCCCCCGTCTGGGGGATCAATGGCCGCTACATGGGGCCGACGATCCGCGTCTGGAGCGGGGACGACGTCAAGCTTATCTACAGCAACCGTCTGACTGAGAATGTCGCGATGACTATCCGCGGCCTGCAGGTGCCTGGCCCGCTGATCGGCGGCGCGGCGCGTATGATGTCGCCGAACGCCGACTGGGCGCCGGTGCTGCCTATCCGCCAGAGCGCTGCCACCTTGTGGTATCAGGCCAACACGCCGAACCGGATGGCGAAGCAGGTATACAACGGCCTGGCCGGCATGTGGCTGGTGGAAGATGAGGTCAGCAAGAACCTGCCAATCCCTAACCACTACGGCGTTGATGACTTCCCGGTGATTATTCAGGACAAGCGGCTGGATAACTTCGGCACGCCGGAATATAGCGAACCGGGGAGCGGCGGCTTCGTTGGCGATACGCTGCTGGTTAACGGCGTGCAGAGCCCGTATGTCGAAGTGTCGCGCGGCTGGGTGCGCCTGCGCCTGCTGAACGCCTCCAACTCCCGGCGCTATCAGCTGCAGATGAGCGATGGCCGACTGCTGCATGTGATTTCCGGGGATCAGGGGTTCCTGCCGGCGCCGGTCTCGCTCAAGCAGCTGTCGCTGGGGCCGGGGGAACGGCGTGAAATTCTGGTCGATATGACCAACGGCGATGAAGTGTCCATTACCTGCGGTGAAGCGGCGAGTATTGTCGACCGTATCCGCGGCTTTTTTGAACCGTCAAGTATTCTGGTCTCCACGCTGGTGTTGACCCTGCGCCCGACCGGACTGCTGCCGCTGGTCACCGACAGTCTGCCGGTGCGTCTGCTGCCGACCGAACTGCTCTCCGGCACGCCGATCCGCAGCCGGGATATCACCCTTGGCGACGATCCGGGCATCAACGGCCAGCTGTGGGATCCGCAGCGTATCGATATCACGGCGCAACAGGGGACCTGGGAGCGCTGGACGGTGCGCGCCGACCGCCCGCAGTCGTTCCATATTGAAGGGGTGATGTTCCAGATCCGTAACGTCAACGGCTCGTCGCCCTTCCCGGAAGATCGCGGCTGGAAGGACACCGTGTGGGTCGACGGGCAGGTTGAACTGCTGGTCTACTATGCTCAGCCGTCGTGGCCGCACTTCCCGTTCCAGTATCTGAGCCAGACGCTGGAGCTTGCCGACCGCGGCTCGATCGGCCAGATGCTGGTGAATCCCGCGCCGTAATCTCTTCAACCCTGGCCGGAACACGGTCAGGGTTTGAGAAAATCCTCCTTCATTTCCACTATCATTCCGGCTTATAATCCACGCCCTTTTGGTTATTTTTTTATCATTTCCCCCGGAAGCAATATGAGCGCAATATCCCTGATCCAACCGGATCGTGACCTTTTTTCCTGGCCGCAATACTGGGCTGCCTGTTTTGGCCCTGCGCCATTTTTACCGATGTCGCGTGAAGAGATGGACCAACTTGGCTGGGATAGCTGCGACATTATTCTGGTGACCGGCGACGCCTACGTCGACCACCCGAGCTTCGGGATGGCCATCTGCGGCCGTATGCTGGAAGCGCAGGGGTTCCGGGTGGGGATCATTTCCCAGCCGGACTGGAACAGCAAAGACGACTTTATGCGCCTGGGTAAGCCGAACCTGTTCTTCGGCGTGACCGCGGGCAATATGGACTCGATGATCAACCGCTACACCGCCGACCGTAAGCTGCGCCATGACGATGCTTACACCGCCGGCAACGTGGCGGGTAAACGCCCGGACCGCGCCACCCTGGTCTACACCCAGCGCTGTAAAGAGGCGTGGAAAGACGTGCCGGTGATCCTCGGCGGCATCGAGGCCAGCCTGCGCCGTACCGCGCATTATGATTACTGGTCCGATACCGTGCGCCGCTCGGTGCTGGTGGACTCCAAGGCCGATATGCTGATGTTCGGCAACGGCGAGCGTCCGCTGGTGGAAGTCGCGCATCGCCTGGCGATGGGCGAAACCATCGACCAGATCCGCGATGTGCGCAATACCGCCATCATGGTGAAAGAGGCGCTGCCGGGCTGGAGCGGCGTCGATTCCACCCGCCTGGATACGCCTGGCAAAATTGATCCCATCCCGCATCCGTACGGTGAGGATCTGCCGTGTGCCGATAACAAGCCGGTTGCGCCGAAAAAGCAGGAAGCCAAAAGCATCACCGTGCAGCCGCCGCGGCCCAAACCGTGGGAAAAGACCTATGTGCTGCTGCCTTCCTTCGAGAAGGTGAAAGGCGATAAGGTCCTGTACGCTCACGCTTCGCGTATTCTGCACCATGAAACCAACCCCGGCTGCGCCCGGGCGCTGATGCAAAAGCATGGCGAACGCTATATCTGGATCAACCCGCCGGCAATCCCGCTCTCGACTGAAGAGATGGACAGCGTCTTCGCGCTGCCTTACAAGCGTGTGCCGCATCCTGCTTACGGCGACGCGCGTATCCCGGCGTATGAGATGATCCGTTTCTCGATCAACATCATGCGCGGCTGCTTCGGCGGCTGTTCGTTCTGCTCAATCACCGAGCACGAAGGGCGCATTATCCAGAGCCGTTCAGAAGATTCGATCATTAATGAAATCGAAGCCATTCGCGACACGGTGCCCGGCTTTACCGGGGTGATCTCCGATCTCGGCGGACCAACGGCCAACATGTATATGCTGCGCTGCAAATCGCCACGCGCCGAGCAGACCTGCCGCCGTCTCTCCTGCGTCTACCCGGATATCTGCCCGCACATGGATACCAACCATGAGCCGACGATCAATCTTTACCGTCGCGCCCGTGAGCTGAAGGGCATTAAGAAGATCCTCATTGCCTCTGGCGTACGCTATGACATCGCCGTCGAAGATCCGCGCTATATCAAAGAGCTGGCGACCCACCACGTCGGCGGCTATCTGAAGATCGCCCCGGAGCATACCGAAGAGGGGCCGCTGTCGAAGATGATGAAGCCGGGGATGGGCAGCTACGACCGCTTTAAAGAATTGTTTGATACCTATTCGAAGCAGGCGGGTAAAGAACAGTATCTGATCCCGTACTTTATCTCCGCCCATCCGGGAACCCGTGATGAAGATATGGTGAACCTGGCGCTGTGGCTGAAGAAACATCGCTTCCGTCTCGACCAGGTGCAGAACTTCTATCCGTCGCCGCTGGCGAACTCGACCACTATGTATTACACCGGCAAGAACCCGCTGGGCAAGATTGGCTATAAGAGCGAAGAGGTGGTGGTGCCGAAGGGCGATAAACAGCGCCGTCTGCATAAAGCGCTGTTGCGCTATCACGATCCGGCAAACTGGCCGCTGATCCGTCAGGCGCTGGAGGCGATGGGTAAAAAGCACCTGATTGGCTCACGCCGCGACTGCCTGGTGCCTGCCCCGACGCTGGATGAGATGCGCGAAGCGCGTCGCCAGAACCGCCATACCCGTCCGGCGCTGACCAAGCACACGCCGATTGTACATCAGCGTTCTAACGGTGAAACGACGGCGAAAAAACCGGTCAAACGCGGTAAAGTCGCCGGGCGTTAAGCCTGACGTTGTGCCCGGTAGCGCTTTGCTGGCCAGGCCAGTTAGAGAGCCGGATAGGCGTCAGTGCTATCCGGCTTTTTTATATGTTAGCCGCCAAACTGATCCGGATCGGGCCCTAAACGCTTGCCCTGGTCCAGCTTCGCGATTTCGCTGAGTTCGTCTTTGTCGAGACGGAAATCCCAGACGTTAAAGTTTTCCGCGATACGCGACGGCGTCACTGATTTCGGGATCACCACCAGACCGCTATCAAGATGCCAGCGGATGACGATTTGCGCCGGCGTTTTGCCGTACTTATCGGCGAGCTGGTGGATGACTTTCTGATCGAACACCCCTTTACCGCCCTGGGCCAGCGGGCTCCAGGATTCGGTCTGGATCTTGTGGGTGGCGTTCCAGGCATGCAGCTGACGCTGCTGCAGCAGCGGATGGAGCTCAATCTGGTTGATCACCGGTGCGACGCCGGTTTCATCAATCAGCTTCTGCAGATGCGGGACCTGGAAATTACACACGCCGATGCTTTTCGCCAGCCCCTGCTGCTGCAGCTCGATCAGCGCCTGCCAGGCTTCGACGTAATGGCCGATCGCCGGCACCGGCCAGTGGATTAAGTAGAGATCCACATAGTCGAGCTTCAGCTTGCTGAGGCTCTCTTTCAGCGCCTCGTGCGGCCGTTTTTGATCGTCGTTCCACAGCTTGGTGGTGATGAACAGCTCATCGCGATTGACGCCTGCGCTGTGCAGCGCGTTGCCGACGCCGGCCTCATTTTGGTACGCGGCGGCGGTGTCAAAAGAGCGATAACCGACTTCCAGCGCCTTATGAATGGCGGAGACGACTTCCTCGTTGCCAGCTTTCCACACGCCGAGACCCAGCTGCGGCATCAGGTTGCCGTCGTGTAGTTTTATAACGGTTGGATGTGTCATGCCTTCCTCCTGTTAATGAACTCGGCGAGGCAGAATCCGCCGAGGGGTAGCATTAAGTCTGGACGAAATAGCTAAAAACGGTAGTAAAAACACCTCTCCCCGACGTTTGTTTAACGTAAGGAGAGGTGAATCAGGCGGGGTTAAATTAGCGAGCAGCCTCGTAAATACGGCGGCTGACGTCCAGGGTGATATCCTGATGTTCGCCCAGTTTGGTCATGCCGTGCTCTTCCAGTTTCGCCAGCAGCGCCGGGATGGAGCTACCGTCGAGACCGTAATCGGAGAGGCGGGTCGGCACCCCCATCTGCTCGAAGAAACTACGGGTTGCGGCAATAGCGGCATCGATACGCTGTTCTTCGGAGCCCTCGGTGATATTCCATACGCGCTCGGCATACTGCAGCAGCTTCGCGCGCTTGGTATCGCGTTTCTCATTCCACAGCGCCGGCAGCACGATAGCCAGCGTCTGGGCGTGATCCAGACCATGCATCGCCGTCAGTTCGTGGCCGAGCATATGGGTCGCCCAGTCCTGCGGCACGCCAGCGCCGATCAGGCCGTTCAGCGCCTGGGTCGCGGCCCACATAATGTTGGCGCGCACGTTATAATTTTCCGGCTCCTGCAGCGCTTTTGGACCATCCTCGATCAGGGTCAGGAGAATGCCTTCGGCGAAGCGGTCCTGAATTTTGCCGTCAACCGGGTAGGTGACGTACTGTTCGACGGTATGGACGAAGGCGTCAACCACGCCGTTGGCGACCTGGCGCGGCGGCAGGGTATAGGTGTAGACCGGGTCGAGGATCGCGAACTGCGGCTGAACGTGCGAAGACATAAACGCGCGTTTGTCGCCGGTAGTTTTCCGCGAAATCACCGCCCCTTTGTTTGATTCAGAACCGGTCGCCGGCAGAGTGAGAACCGAGCCCATTGGAATGGCGCTGGCGATCTTACTGCCATAGGTTTCCAGAATTTCCCACGGATCAATGTTGGCGTCATAGTGGGCTGCTGCCGCGATAAATTTGGTGCCATCCAGTACTGAACCGCCGCCGACCGCCAGCAGGAAGGTGACCTTCTCTTCACGGGCGAGCTTCACGGCGTTCATCAGAGTTTCGTAAGACGGGTTCGGCTCGATGCCGCCAAATTCAAGGACATCCAGGCCATTCAGGGCGGTGAGTACCT
Organism: Klebsiella sp. GL120222-02; assembly: GCF_003097195.1. Lineage (NCBI taxonomy): Bacteria > Pseudomonadati > Pseudomonadota > Gammaproteobacteria > Enterobacterales > Enterobacteriaceae > Klebsiella > Klebsiella sp. GL120222-02. The sequence continues at coordinate 478,052 of NZ_QEQO01000003.1, read as the reverse complement.
GATCCAGGACGCCCGTTTTTTTCACGCTGCCGCCGCCGTAGGTGATCAGTACGCGAGCCTCCGCCGGGATCTGTTCACGCAGCTTTTCAATCGCGCCTTTGCCAAACAGAATGCGGGTTGGGGTATGCAGGTCAAAATTATTCATTGCTAGTGTCCTCAAAAGAGTAAAACCGCCGACAGGGACGATACCGCTGCCAGATGACGGTTATTGTGGTCCTGGCGCCGTTGACCCTCAATGCACATTTCTGCCGATGTCTTGCCTATTTCTCCATGTGGCTGGAGAATTCTCGCCAGCCTGCGCACAATGTATGGGTGAAGAAACATCGGGAGAGGCGGTGGCAATGCAACACGCACAGATATGCCAGATATTGACAGAGAAGATTAACCAGCTGAAAGATAAGCACGAACTGTTAAGTTCGCTGCTGCCTGACGTCCGCCTGCTGTATGGGACGCAGCCGGGTACCCGGACGCCGGTGATGTATCAGCCGGGGATCGTTTTTCTCTTTTCCGGCCATAAAATTGGTTATATCAATGAGCGGACTTTTCGCTACGACACAAATGAATATCTGCTGCTGACCGTGCCGCTGCCCTTCGAATGCGAAACCTTTGCCACCCCGGAGGTGCCCCTCGCCGGGATGCGTCTGAACGTCGATATCCTGCAACTGCAGGAGCTGCTGATGGATATTGGCGAGGATCCGCTGTTTCAGCCCGCCGTCGCCTCCAGCGGAATAAATTCGGCAGTGCTTTCCGAAGATATTTTGTGCGCTGCCGAACGGCTGCTCGACGTCATGGATCGTCCGCTGGACGCGCGCATTCTTGGCAAGCAGATTATCCGTGAAATCCTCTACTATGTGCTGACGGGCCCCTGCGGCGGCGCACTGCTGGCGTTGGTCAGCCGACAGACCCATTTCAGTTTGATAAGTCGCGTGCTGAAACACATCGAGAGCCAGTACACCGAAAACCTGAGCGTCGATCGGCTGGCGGCAGAGGCGAATATGAGCGTCTCGGCGTTTCACCATAATTTTAAATCGGTGACCAGTACTTCACCGCTGCAGTATCTGAAAACCTACCGTTTGCACAAGGCGCGTATGCTGATGATCCATGACGGCATGAAGGCCAGCGCGGCGGCGATGCGGGTGGGGTATGAAAGTCCTTCGCAGTTCAGCCGCGAGTTTAAGCGCTACTTCGGTATGACGCCCGGGGAAGATGCCGCACGAATTCGCACGATGCAGGGCATGTAATATCGGGAAGGGCAAGCCGGGCGGGCGCAGGCCCCCCGGCAGGTGGCCGTCAGGCGCTGCAGTATTTCTTTTTGATCACCACGAACAGCGTGCCGAGCAGGCCCGCCAGCAGCAGAGCAATCGGCAGGATCATCAGGCAGGTCATGACCTGATCTTCATGGCGCTTCACAAACGGGATCATGCTCAGCGCATAGCCGAGACCCGTGACCACGCCAACCCACAGCAGGGCGCTCAGCCAGTTGAAGAACTGAAAGCGGCGGTTCGGCAGGCCGGAAATCCCCGCCATGGTTGGCAGCAGGGTGCGGACAAATGCCAGAAAGCGGCCCGCGAGCAGCGCCAGCAGGCCGTGGCGATCAAACATACAGGTGGCGCGCTGATGGTACTTGTGCGGCAGATGCGCCAGCCAGCCTTTCACCGTTTGCGTATTGCCCAGCCAGCGCCCTTGCACATAGCTCAACCAGCAGCCGAGGCTGGCGGCGGCGGTCAGAATGGCGATAGTGGGCACAAAGTCCATGACGCCTTTAGCAATCAGCGCGCCGGCGAGCAGCAGCAGGCTGTCCCCCGGTAAAAAGGACGCGGGCAGCAGCCCGTTTTCCAGAAACAGGGTGGCGAACATAACCAGATATACAACGCCCACAACGTGAGGGTTCGCCAATGCGGCAAAATCATGTTGCCACAACGCGGCGACAATCTCTTGAATGACAACCATGGACTTTCCTAAGTGGTACCGTATTGTTGACTAGTGTACTCCTGAAGAGACCCGAGCACCTTGATCCCGGGCGCAACAAAAGCGGCCGCTTTGCTAAAAAGCGTCCGCTATTGTTGCCACTGACTGTCACTTTACACGATACGCGCGAAGCCCGCTGCTAAATCCGCCTGCAGATCGTCAACATTTTCGAGACCAATGTGCAAACGGATCAACGTGCCGCTGAAGTCGACTTCCGCATCCGGTCGGATGTGAGCGATTTGCTCCGGCTGATTGGCCAGAATCAGCGATTCAAAGCCGCCCCACGAGTAGGCCATGCTGAACAGGCTGAAGTTGTCGAGATACGCTGCCAGCTCAGCGTCGTTGAGACGCTTGTTGAGCACAAACGAGAACAGCCCGCTGCTGCCGGTAAAATCGCGCTTCCAGAACTCATGGCCTTTACTGCCGGGCAGGGCGGGGTGGTTGACCCGCGCCACCTGCGGATGCTGCGCCAGCCACTCGGCGATGCGCAGGCTGCTTTCATGATGCTGACGCAGGCGCACGCCCAGGGTGCGCAGGCCGCGGCTGGTCATATAGGCGGTATCGGCGTCCAGCATTTGTCCCATCAGATAGGCATTCTCACGCAGCTGCGGCCAGCAGCGCGCGTTCGCCACCGCAGTGCCGACCATGGCGTCGGAATGGCCGATCAGGTATTTGGTGCCTGCCTGAATAGAAATATCGATGCCAAAATCCAGCGCTTTGAACAGGATCCCCGCCGCCCAGGTGTTATCGATCATGATAATCGCTTCCGGGGCGACCTGACGCACGGCGGCGACAATCGCTGGCACATCATGCACTTCCATGGTGATGGAGCCAGGCGATTCAAGGAACACCACGCGGGTCTCCGGCCGAATAAGTTGGGCAATATCGGCGCCAATGAGGGGATCGAACCAGCTGGTGGCGACGCCGAGTTTAGCGAGAATTTTGGTACAAAAATCCTGGCTTGGCTCATAGGCGGTATTGGTCATCAGCACATGGTCGCCCTGTTCGACGAACGCCAGGATGGTGTTGGCCACCGCGGCCGCGCCACAGGGGAAGAGGGCGCAGCCGGCGCCGCCTTCCAGCTCGCACATCGCTTCCTGCAGCGAGAAGTGGGTCAGGGTGCCGCGACGCCCGTAGAACAGCTCGCCGTTGGCCCGATTGCGGGTGGCGTGTTTTTTGGCTTCCACGGTATCGAAAACCAGCGATGACGCGCGCTGGATCACGCTGTTCACTGAGCCCTGGGTATATTTTTTGCTCCGTCCGGCGTTGACCAGCGCGGTATCAAGATGTTTATCAGCCATGTTGATGAACCTGTTTTTATACGTCTGGACGTCTAAACTAGCATGAATCTTCTTTTCTGTACCAGTGCGGCGCCGATACAGGCGAAAATTTTACCAGGCCCGCAGTAAGCCGCTTTTTTACTGCGTGAGCGCAAGGAAAATAAACGTGATTTGCTGCACAGTGTAAATACTAATGAGAACCACTATCAATTCGATGTCGTTTTGATATTATTGTGGGCAGATTTTGTGATTATCGTCGTGGAGATAGAGCGTGGGTAATAATTTGATGCAGGCGGATCTCTCCGTTTGGGGTATGTATCATCATGCCGATATTGTCGTTAAGGTGGTGATGATTGGCCTGATTCTGGCGTCGGTCGTCACCTGGGCCATCTTTTTCGGCAAAGGGGCGGAAATCCTCGCCAGCAAGCGACGCCTCAAACGTGAACAGCAGCAGCTGGCGGAAGCCCGCTCTCTCGATCAGGCCAGCGATATCGCCAGCGCCTTTGAGGCGAAGAGCCTGACCACCCAGCTTATCAATGAAGCACAGAACGAACTCGAACTCTCTGCCGGTGCCGAAGACAATGAAGGCATCAAGGAACGAACCGGTTTTCGCCTTGAGCGCCGCGTCGCGGCGGTCGGTCGCCATATGGGACGCGGCAATGGTTATCTGGCCACCATCGGCGCCATTTCGCCGTTCGTGGGTCTGTTCGGGACCGTCTGGGGCATCATGAACAGCTTTATCGGTATCGCCCAGACGCAGACTACCAACCTTGCGGTGGTAGCGCCGGGCATCGCGGAAGCGCTGCTGGCGACGGCCATCGGCCTGTTCGCCGCCATCCCGGCGGTGGTCATCTATAACATCTTTGCCCGCATGATTGGCAGCTACAAGGCCTCGCTCGGCGACGTCGCCGCTCAGGTGCTGCTGCTGCAAAGTCGCGACCTGGACCTCAGCGCCAGCGGTGTGAAGCCGGTGCGTAGCGCGCAGAAATTACGGGTAGGTTGATCGGCTATGGCGATGCGTCTTAATGAAAATCTGGACGATAACGGCGAAATGCATGAGATCAACGTGACGCCGTTTATCGACGTCATGCTGGTTCTGCTGATTATCTTTATGGTGGCTGCGCCGCTGGCGACGGTTGACGTGAAGGTGAATCTGCCGGCCTCCTCCAGCCAGCCGCAACCGCGACCGGAAAAACCCATTTATCTGTCGGTGAAGGCGGATAAGAGCATGTTCCTCGGCAACGACCCGATTACCGAAGCGAATATGATTAACGCCCTGGATAGCCTGACCGCCGGCAAAAAAGATACCACTGTCTTCTTCCGCGCGGATAAAACCGTCGATTACGAGACGATGATGAAAGTGATGGATACCCTGCATCAGGCGGGCTATCTCAAGATCGGGCTGGTGGGCGAAGAGACCGTCAAAGCCAAATAACCCGATTCTGTTCCTGAAAAGGCTGGCCGCGCGCCGGCCTTTTTTATGGCCGTCTGCCGGCGATGTGTTGGCCTGGCGTTGCCATCACGTTATCTGTCTGAGATATAATGTCGCTTCTTTTTGTTAACTAACAGGATTATATGGAACGCTTTCTGGAAAACGCTATGTACACTTCGCGCTGGCTGCTGGCACCGGTTTATTTTGGCCTTTCGCTGGGACTGGTCGCGCTGACCATCAAATTTTTTCAGGAGATCGTCCACGTTCTGCCGCATATCTTCAGCGTCAGCGAGTCGGAATTGATCCTGACGCTGCTGTCGCTGGTGGACATGACCCTGGTGGGTGGCCTGCTGGTGATGGTGATGTTCTCGGGCTATGAGAATTTCGTGTCGCAGCTGGATATCAATGAAGGGAAAGAGAAGCTGAGCTGGCTCGGTAAAATGGACGCCACCTCTCTGAAGAATAAAGTCGCGGCGTCAATTGTGGCGATCTCCTCTATCCACCTGCTGCGGGTGTTTATGGATGCGAAAAACGTGCCGGACAACAAGCTGATGTGGTACGTGATTATCCACCTGACCTTCGTCCTTTCGGCCTTTGTGATGGGCTATCTCGATCGTCTGAACAAAGTGAAACACTGATCTCTTCTCTCCCGGCGGTGTTAGCCGCTGGGCTTTTTTCTCCCCCGTTTCTGCTTCTCTGCGCTGGCGTATGTCCGGGCTTCTGCTTTGCTTAAAGGGCGCTTAACAACGGAGGCAAGGTGATGACGCGATTAACGGCCAAAGATTTCCCGCAGCAGCTGCTCGAGTATTATGACTACTATGCCCACGGCAAAATCAGCAAACGCGAGTTTCTCCAGCTGGCGGGGAAATATACTGTCGGCGGGATGACCGCGCTGGCGCTGTTTAATCTGCTGAAGCCCGACTATGCCCTGGCAGAGCAGGTACTGTTCACCGATCCGGATATCCGTCCGGAGTATATTCATTATCCCTCTCCTGACGGCCACGGCGAAGTGCGGGCTTACCTGGTGACGCCGACGAAAATAGCCGACAAAGCGCCCGCCGTTGTGGTGGTACATGAGAACCGAGGCCTCAATCCCTACATTGAAGACGTAGCCCGGCGGGTCGCGAAAGCGGGATATATCGCGCTGGCGCCTGATGGCCTGAGCGCCGTCGGCGGCTATCCGGGGAATGATGATGAAGGCCGCGCGCTCCAGCAGAAAGTCGATCCCGTGAAGCTGATGAATGATTTTTTTGCGGCGGTCGCGTTTATGGCGAAGCATCCACAGGCGACGGGGAAGGTCGGTATCACCGGGTTTTGTTACGGCGGCGGCGTCAGCAACGCGGCGGCGGTGGCGATCCCGGAGCTAGCCTGCGCGGTGCCGTTTTACGGCCGCCAGCCGCCGCTGAAGGAGGTCGATAAAATTAAAGCGCCGCTGCTGCTGCACTATGCCGGCCTCGATAGCGGCATTAATGAAGGCTGGCCCGCCTATGAACAGGCGTTGAAGGAACACCATAAAGTCTACGAGGCCTATCTCTATCAGGGCGTGAATCACGGCTTTCATAATGATTCCACGCCGCGCTACGATCGGGCTGCGGCTGATCTGGCCTGGCAACGTACGCTGGCATGGTTTGAGAAGTATTTACGCTAGCGCAAACGACATAAATAGCGCTACCGCTCGCTCAAAAAAACGCTATATAATTTATTATACAGCGATTGGGAGGGCGCGATGGAAAATCATTTTGGCAAAGGCTTAATGGCGGGGCTACAGGCATCCTATGCTGACACCGCCGCGCATGCGGCGAATTTTTGCGCCGACTATAAACGCGGGTTTGTGCTCGGCTACTCGCACCGCATGTTTGAAAAAACCGGCGACCGCCAGCTCAGCGCGTGGGAGGCGGGGATCCTGACCCGTCGCTATGGCCTTGACAGAGATATGGTGATGGATTTCTTCAAAGAAGGTGGGTCGGGTATGGCGATGCGCTATTTTCTGGCGGGCTATCGGCTGGAAAGCTAAACAGGACGGCTTCGCAGGCGGAGCCGTCCTGTGGTGGGAACCCTTTCCCGTCAGCGGGAAAGGGTGAAGACCTTACGCCTGGCGCTTATCTTCCGTTTGGGTGTCAAAGTCGCGGGCGTCGTGGCGCTCATGTAACTGCTCATTGAGCGGGCCGTTGGTGCGGTTGACGATGCGTCCGCGCTTGACGGCCGGGCGTTTGCCCACATCCTGCGCCCAGCGCAGCACGTTTTTATAGCTCCCGGCGTCGAGGAACTCCGCCGCGTTATAGACATTGCCCAGCACTACGTTGCCATACCACGGCCAGACAGCCATATCGGCGATGGTGTACTCCTCGCCGGCCACATAGCGACCGCGGGCGAGCTGTTTGTCCAGCACGTCGAGCTGGCGTTTGGCTTCCATCGTAAAGCGGTCGATCGCGTACTCGATCTTCACCGGCGCATAGTTATAGAAGTGGCCGAAGCCGCCGCCGAGGAATGGTGCCGCGCCCTGCAGCCAGAACAGCCAGTTGAGGGTTTCGGTGCGGCCGGCAGGATCTTTTGGCAGGAAGAAGCCAAATTTTTCCGCCAGATAGAGAAGAATGTTGCCGGACTCAAATACCCGGGTCGGCGGCGTGGTGGAGTGGTCGCTGAGGGCCGGGATCTTCGAGTTCGGGTTGATATCGACAAAGCCGCTGGAAAACTGATCCCCTTCGCCAATGCGTATTAGCCAGGCGTCGTACTCCGCGCCGCTGACGCCCAGCGCCAGCAGCTCCTCCAGCATGATGGTCACCTTCTGGCCGTTGGGCGTGCCCAGTGAGTATAGCTGGAGCGGATGGGTCCCGACCGGCAGGACGCGTTCATGGGTCGCGCCGGAAACGGGACGGTTGATATTGGCGAACGCGCCGCCGCTGTTTTGCTTCCATTCCCACACTTTGGGTGGCTGGTAGTTTTGCTCTGACATGCTGGTTTGCCTTTTTCGTGGATGTACAAAAAGTGTAGCAGGTGACCTCAGGCCATAATCCGCGCGGCCCACACGCTGACATCATCGCCGCTGCCCAGATCCGGCTGCACCAGGCCATTGACCATAAAGGTCGGCGAGACGTGAATGCCGTTCTGACGGGCGTATTTACTGTGCCACTTGATCACGTCCTGCAGCTCCGGGCGGGCAAAGGCGGCCCCCAGCAGCACGTGACTGTAACGTTCAATGCGCTCAATGATTTGCTGCGGCGTGGCGTTCATGTTCGGCCCGCTGCAGTGATCGGTAAACTCAAACTCTTCCCGATGGTCGGCCACGGCCTGCATCACCTTATGCGCCTGCTCTCTGCCGTGCGGCAGGGTAGACGCGGCGAGGATGCAGCGGACAATCACCCCGGAGAACAGATGCCACGGCTGCGACTGCAGGCGTATCTTGATGGTGACGTTATCGGCGCCGACCTCATCAAGCAGGTCGTCGAGCTTATTAAACGCGCGGACAGAGTAGGGGCAGGTGGGCTCAAGGAACACCTCAAACGTCCGCGGACCGTGTCCCCAGACCAGCGGTTGGGCATTCAGATGCGAGGGTGTGCTCATTGTCGACTCCTGATGTTGCGTTGTTTTTTTGTTATATCACCGATAACGATATCACTTTTGTTTCCGGCTGCAGGGTTATTTTCCTTAACGGCACGATTAGCGAAACGAATGAGTGGTATCATCGTTACACCTCTGTCTGGTAAGTGCCTGCGGCAGGATAAGAAGAGGGAGTTTTGTTTCGCCAACTGCCCGGGCTGCATTAATTTGAGGTCAGGCTAAATGAGCAAAGGATCGACAAGCAGTGACGCCCCGTTTGGGACATTGTTAGGCTACGCGCCCGGCGGCGTGGCGATTTATTCATCGAATTACAGTAGCTTAAATCCGCAGGACTACCCGGATGACGCGACGTTTCGCAGCTACATCGGCAGTGAGTATATGGGGCATAAATGGCAGTGCGTCGAGTTTGCACGCCGCTTTCTGTTCCTGACCTACGGGTTTGTCTTTACCGATGTGGGGATGGCGTATGAAATCTTCTCCCTGCGTTTCCTGCGTGAAGTGGTCAATGACAATATTTTGCCGCTGCAGGCCTTCGCCAACGGTTCCCGCCGTCCGCCCATCGCCGGTTCGTTACTGATCTGGCAGAAGGGAGGCGAGTTTAAGCACACAGGCCACGTCGCGGTGATCACCCAGCTTGTCGGCAATAAAGTGCGTATCGCCGAGCAGAACGTCATTCACTCGCCGCTGCCGCAGGGCCAGCAGTGGACCCGCGAGCTGACCCTCGAGGTCAACGCCGGCCGGTACACCATCAAAGATACCTTTACCGATACCGAAATTTTAGGCTGGATGATCCAGACCGCCGATACCGAACACAGCCTGCCGCAGCCGGTGCTGCCGGGCGAGGCGATGGCGATCAAAGGCGCGCGGCTGCCGAACAACGGCCAGTTCCGCGGCAAATGGCTGAACGAGAAAGATCCGCTGCAGAAAGCCTACGTGGCGGCCAACGGCCATTTCATCAACCAGGATCCCTACCAGTATTTCACCATCAGCGAAAGCGCCGAACAGGAGCTGATCAAAGCCACTAACGAGCTGCACCTGATGTATCTGCACGCCACCGATAAGGTGATGAAGGATGATAACCTGCTGGCGCTGTTTGATATCCCGAAAATCCTCTGGCCGCGTCTGCGTCTCTCCTGGCAGCGCCGTCGTCATCATATGATCACCGGGCGCATGGATTTTTGCATGGACGAGCGCGGGCTGAAGGTGTACGAGTACAATGCCGACTCCGCCTCCTGCCATACCGAAGGCGGGCTGATCCTCGAGCAGTGGCTGAAGCAGGGCTACTACGGCACCGGCCACAATCCGGCGGAAGGTCTGCTCGATGAGCTGGCGGGGGCGTGGAAACACAGCCGGGCGCGGCCCTTCGTCCACATCATGCAGGACAAGGATCTGGAAGAGAATTACCACGCGAAATTTATCCAGCGTTCGCTGACCCAGGCCGGTTTTGAGAGCAAAATTCTCTTTGGCCTTGATGAGCTGCGCTGGGACGCTGCCGGCCAGCTGATTGACGCTGACGGGCGGCTGGTCAACTGCGTCTGGAAAACCTGGGCATGGGAAACCGCCATTGAGCAGGTGCGCGAAGTCAGCGCCGATGAGTACGCGGCGGTGCCGATTCGTACCGGACATCCGCAGAATGAGGTGCGGCTGATTGACGTCCTGCTGCGTCCTGAAGTATTGGTATTCGAACCCCTGTGGACGGTGATCCCGGGTAACAAAGCGATTCTGCCGGTGCTGTGGTCGCTGTTCCCGCATCATCGCTATCTGCTGGATACCGATTTTGTGGTTAACGACGAGCTGGCGAAAACCGGCTATGCCGTGAAGCCCATTTCCGGACGCTGCGGGAACAATATCGATTTGATCGGTCCTCAGGATGAGGTTCTGGATAAGACCAGCGGCCAGTTTGTCGATCGCAAGAATATCTACCAGCAGCTGTGGTGCCTGCCGAAAGTGGACGGTAAGTACATTCAGGTGTGCACATTTACCGTTGGTGGTAACTACGGCGGTACCTGCCTGCGCGGCGATTCGTCGCTGGTGGTGAAAAAAGAGAGCGATATCGAGCCGTTAATCGTTTTGAAAGACAAAGCATGACGTGCGAAACCCGGGTAGCGGCATACCCCTGTCCGGGTGACAACGTACAGAAAAGGATAGCCCCGGCATGGTCAGCGCCGCCGGGGAACACCTGCAACGAAGCCAAGATAATTAACACAACAACAAGACAGAAAAGGAAAATAGTATGCACGATCGGCGTCTCGCCGCCCGCGCGGGTGAACTCAAGCCCTCCGCCGTCCGCGAACTTCTCAAGCACAGTAAACTGCCCGGCGTGATCTCGCTTGGCGGCGGCATTCCGGCCCCGGAATTGTTTGATACCGAAGGCCTGGAGCTGGCGGTGCAGAAGGTGATGAGCGAACGTTTTCATGACGCATTCCAGTACGGTCTGACGGAGGGCTACCCGCCGTTGCGCCAGGCGGTGAGTGAAATCTGTCACTCCCGTGGCGTGACCTGTTCTCCCGCTCAGGTCTATATCACCTCCGGCTCGCAGCAATCGCTGGATATCGTTGCTCGTACGCTGCTCGATCCAGGTGACACTATTGTCGTTGAGCGTCCTACCTATCTGGCGGCGCTGCAGGTGTTTCAGCTGGCGCAGGCCAATATTCTCAGTGTCGACACCGATGATGACGGGATGCTGGTGGAGCAACTGGCCGACCTGCTGGAGACCACCCGCGTCAAAGCCGTTTATCTGGTGCCGACGTTCGGCAACCCCGGCGGCAAAACGCTGAGCGAGACGCGTCGTCGTCACCTGGTTGAGCTGGCGAAAAAATATGACTTCGTCATTCTGGAAGACGATCCCTATGGCGAAATTAGCTTCACTGACGCCGTTCGACGCCCGCTCTATCAGCACGCGGTTGAGCTGGGCTGTGAAGATCAGGTGGTCTACACCTCGACCTTTTCGAAGATCCTCGCGCCGGGGATGCGCATCGGCTGGGTCGTGATGCCGGACTGGCTGGCGCAGCAGACGGTGATCGTCAAGCAGGCGGCGGATCTGCATACCAATATGCTTTCGCAGGTGATCACCGCGGAGTACCTCGGCATGAACCGGCTGGAGAACCAGATCGCGTTGATTCGCGAAGACTACCGCAAGAAGTGTGTGGCGCTGGCCGACGCGCTGGAAAGCCGCCTTGGCGAGCACCTGGAATTCAGCCGCCCGCAGGGGGGCATGTTCCTGTGGGCGCGTTTCCGCTATCCGTTCGATACCATGGAATGGATGAAGAAAACGCTGGAAAACGGCGTAGTCTACGTTCCTGGCGAAGCGTTCTATCACGATAAGCCGGATACCCGTACTCTGCGTCTCTCCTACTCCACGGTGTCTGAGGCCGGGTTGCTGACGGCCGTTGAGCGGCTGGCGGCCTCCCTGTAATGACTCTGCTGTGCGCCGCTTAACGACGGCGCACAGCCCTTCGCGGCGAGAGCGGGAGGAACTGACGTTAGCGTCCAGCGCCAGGGTCAATCTGTCTCGGCGATCCGGTCATCCAGCCAGACCAGCATCAGCGATGCGAGAAAAGCAACCGCAAAGGTGCCAATAAACAACCACATAAATGTCCCTCGCGGGTTAATTATTTTTCTGATTTTACCGGAGAGCGATCGTTTCGGTCGGAGATGGAGATTTTTGTCCCAGCAGAATGGCTGGCGAGAGAGAAAAAGTCATCGGCATCAATATCGAAGTTGAGAATAATTTCCCTGTATTTCCCACCGTTAATCAATGCGTTGGCTTCTTTAATACTACTGGCAATAATGACTGGCATCAGTTTTATCTCATTTTGAAAACTGAGAAGCAAAATAAGAGTTAGTTCGTACCAGATCAACTACTTTTTATAGTATGTCGCAGCAGAAAAAAACGTCATATCGCGGCCCCGCAAGAGCGGGGTGTTTTATGGCGGTCATCTGGCTACCAACAGCACAATCTCATTCGACGCTGAAGATATACTGCGATTTCGCCCCCCATCAGGATGATTTTCCCTGCTGTTTTTCGCGCAATATCTCGCCACAGCGCTGCCGATCTTCGCCCAGTGTTTGCTGCTCCTGCGCGCTGAGCTGGCGCCAGGTGTCCAGCATCCGCTGCCCCAGCGCCGGCAGGTAATGGGTTTTATGCAATGCATAGTCCGAATTTCCCCCTTCGACGATATTTTGCATATCGTGGAGGAACTGGCGGCTGTCGTCATGATCGATCATGCAAAAGACTGCCCGGTAGTAGGCTTCTTCATCTGCGGTGTAATGCGGGGTGAACCACCAGACCAGCAGCGCGATAAGCGCCAAAAGCGGGATAATAAAAGGTAATTTTTTCAACATCAGTTTTTCGGTCGGAGACAATCAGCCGTCAGTGTACCTGCAATGACGGCCTGATGTAAGCGCCGGCCCCGGCGGGCCGGCGCAGGCTAGTAGCCGACCGGGTAGATGCGGCCGGTCTGAACGCCTTCAATGCTGCGACGATAGGCCTGCGCCACGGCGGCGGCGGGGACGCTGGCAAAGCCCGGGAAAAAGTCGCCGTAGGCCGCCAGCGACTCGCTGAGCACGGTGGGGCTAATGAGATTGATGCGGATCCCGCGTGGCAGTTCGCAGGCGGCGGCGCGCACAAAGCCTTCCAGACCGGCGTTGACCGTCGTGGCATTGACGCCCTGAGCAATGGGCTCCTGGGCGACAATACCGCTGACCAGAGTAATCGACCCGCCGTCACGCAGGAAATGCTGCCCGATCAGCGCCAGGCGAATTTGCCCCAGCAGCTTGTCCTGCAGCCCGAGGTTGAACTGACTGTCGGTCATGGTGCTTAACGGCCCAAAGTGCAGATTGCCGGTGGTGGAGACAATCGCATCTACTTCGCCCGTTTGGGCAAATAGCGCCTCGACGCTCTCCTGCGAGGTGATATCCACCTGATAATCTCCCCGGGTGCGGCCGACGCGGATAACGTCATGTCTCTGGCTCAGCTCTTCGCTGACCGCGCGACCGATGGTGCCGCTGGCACCGATAACGATAATTTTCATGGCTGTCTCCTGATGAGGTGAGACGCTATTCTTTAATAAAACGAATATCGGATAAACTGGCTAAAAGTTAGAACATTACTAACCAGAGGTTAGCAATATGGATAAGCTGCGAGGGATGGAGACGTTTATTGCCGTGGTGGAGTGCGGCAGCTTTACCGGGGCGGCGTCGCGCCTGGGGCTGTCGGCGGTGATGGTCGGGAAATATATCGCCCAGCTGGAAAGCCAGCTGGCGACGCGTCTGCTGGAGCGTAACACCCGACGCCAGAGCCTCACCGACGCCGGGCGGGTCTATTTTGACGAAGCGAAACGGGTGATGGAGCAGGTCTCCATCGCCGAAAGCGCGGTCGAGCGGCTGCGGCTGGCGCCCGCCGGCACCCTGCGGGTGAGCGCCCCCACCTCGTTTGGCGCCAGCGTGATCGCGCCCCTGACCGCCACCTTCCTGCAGGCCTGGCCTGCGGTCCGGGTGGAACTGGATCTGACTAACCGGATGGTCGATCTGGTGGATGAGGGGGTCGATCTGGCGATCCGCATTGGCGAGATCCATCAGGAGGATCTGGTGGCCCGCTATCTGGCGCCGTATCGGATGGTGATCTGCGCCGCGCCGGCTTATCTGGCGCGTTACGGGACCCCCGGGACGCCAGAGGATCTCGCCGATCATCTCTGCCTGTCCCATACGGTCTGGACCGCCCGCAATGAGTGGCGACTGCCGGGCATAGAGGGGGAAGTGCGCTGGAAACGCGATGCGATTTTACGCTGCAATGATGGTTACGCGCTGCGCCAGGCGGCAATCGCCGGGGCCGGGCTGCTGATGCAGCCGGAGGTGCTGCTGGCCGATGCGCTGGCCAGCGGCAGCCTGGTGCGGGTGCTGGAGGCCTGGACCCCGCAGCCGAGACCCGTGCATCTGCTCTGGCGCCAGGATCGTCGGCCCCTGCCGAAGCTGACGCAGTTTATCGCCCATCTTCAGCAGGGAATGGCCGACGCGCTGACAATGACCCGCGCGTCGGAATAATCACTCCTCCCGCAGCGCCTGCTGCCAGTCGGCAATCAGATCGTTGGGATCTTCGATCCCCACCGACAGGCGGATCAACTGCGGCGTGATGCCGTTCGCCAGACGTTTCTCCAGCGGGATCGAGGCATGGGTCATGCTGAAGGGCTGGCTCACCAGACTCTCCACGCCGCCCAGGCTCTCCGCAAGCGTAAACCAGCGCAGCTTGCTGATAATGCGCTCGGCGTAACCTTCATCGCCCTTCACCACCACCGAAATCATGCCGCCGGGCAGCGCCATTTGCTGGCGCGCCAGCTGATGATGCGGGTGCGAGGCCAGCCAGGGGAACCAGACTCGCTCCACTTCCGGCTGCTGTTCCAGCCATTCGGCGAGCTGCAGCGCGTTCGCGCTGTGGCGCTCCATCCGCAGCGCCAGGGTACGGATACCACGTAGCGTCAGGAAGCTGCTGAACGGGTCGAGTACACCGCCTACCGCATTCTGCAGATAGCCAAGCTTTTCCGCGAGCTCGGAGTTATCGCCAACCACCGCCAGGCCGGCGACGACATCGGAATGGCCGTTGAGGTATTTGGTCGCGGAGTGCACCACAATATCAAATCCATGCTCCAGCGGGCGATGGATCGCCGGCGAGGCGAAGGTGTTATCGGCGACGCTGATCAGGTTATGGCGTCGCGCGATGGCGGCGATGGCGCTGAGATCCGCCAGCTTCAGCAGCGGGTTGGTGGGCGTTTCCACCCAGATCATGCGCGTATCGGGGCGGATCGCCGCTTCAATCCCCTTCAGGTCGTCGGGTTTCACCCAGCTCACCTGCAGACCAGCGCTACGGCGGCGCACGTTTTCCAGCAGGCGGTAAGTGCCGCCATACACATCATCGACCGCCACCAGGTGACTGTCCTTATCCAGCAGCTCCAGCACGGTGGAGATGGCGGCCAGCCCGGAGGCGAACGCGTAGCCGCGCGTGCCGTTTTCCAGGTCGGCGATCGCCGTCTCCAGCGCGTGGCGGGTAGGGTTCCCGCTGCGGGAATATTCATAGCCGGTATGCTGCCCCGGCGCCGGCTGAGCAAAAGTGGAGGTGGCGTAAATCGGCGGCATCACTGCGCCGTGGCTGTCGGTGAAGGTTCCGCTATGTACGCTCAGGGTGTGGATAGATGACATAAAAAAATTCCTTATTGTGCGACTCGGTTACGCCAGGCGGTTAGTACATCGCTGCGGGTGACCAGGCCAAGAAAACGCGCATTGTCAGCGATCACCGCCACCAGACCGCGATCGAGAATAGCCTGCAGTTCGCTCTCTGGCGCACGCTTATCGAGAGTTTCAACATGGCGGCTCATCGCTTCGCTGACCGGCAGGGAGAAGCGTTGGCGATCGCCCTGTACGTGGCGGATCAAATCCCACTCATCGACAATGCCGACCACGTGGCCATCCTCCAGCACCGGCAGTTGGGAGATGTCATACAGCCGCATGCGGGTAAAGACTGCGGCCAGGGTGTCGTCCGGCGCGGCCGTGACGGTGGCGCCTTCGTCATGGCGCAGGGCGATAAAATCACTGAGATCGCCCTGTTCGGGCCGGGCGATCAGTCCTTGCTGGCGCATCCAGTCATCGTTGAACATTTTGGACAGGTATTTATTGCCGCTATCACAGGCGAAGGTCACCACCCGTTTCGGACGGCTTTGTGCCCGGCAGTAGCGCAGGGCGGCGCTGAGCAAGGTGCCGGTGGAAGAGCCGGCCAGCACGCCCTCGACCTGCAGCAGCTGGCGCGCAGTCTGGAACGCTTCGCGGTCGCTGATGCGATACGCGGTATGTACCCCCTCCAGCCTGGCCAGCGGCGGGATAAAATCTTCGCCGATCCCTTCGACCAGCCAGGATCCCGTTTCGCCGTAGCGTCCGGTATCGACCTGATCGGCAAGGATCGAACCCGCCGGATCGGCGAGAATAAATTCCGTTTTCGGCGAGTGTTCAGCAAACCAGGCCTGAAGCCCGCCCAGCGTACCGCCGGAGCCGACGCCGACGACGACGGCGTCGATATCGCCCTCCAGCTGCTGATAAAGCTCCGGCGCAGTGGAGGTGGCATGGGCCAGCGGATTGGCGTCGTTATTAAACTGGTCGATATAAAAGGCGCCCGGCGTTTCATCGGCAAGGCGGCGGGCATAATCCTGATAATAGGCCGGATGGCCTTTATTGACGTCGGAACGGGTGAGCAGCACCGTCGCGCCCAGCGCCCGCAGGTGAAAGATTTTCTCGCGGCTCATTTTGTCCGGCACCACCAGGATCAGCCGGTAATTTTTCTGCGCCGCGATCAGCGCCAGGCCGAGGCCGGTGTTGCCGGCGGTGGCTTCGATTATCGTTCCTCCGGGCGCCAGTTTTCCCTGGCGCTCGGCTTCATTAATCATCGACAGCGCAACGCGATCTTTAATTGACCCGCCGGGATTCTGATTTTCCAGTTTTAAAAACAGACTGCAGGGGCCGGTATCCAGTTTGTGCAACTGGAGCAGGGGAGTATGACCGATCAGGTCGCTCACGGAATGAAACAGTGACATAACCATTTACCCACTCGTTTAAGATACTTTTGCATGGTAGAGCTGTGAAAACGGTAATTTAAAGAACATTTCTCTGCCTGTTAGCGTCAAATGGAATATAAGATGCTATTTGGCCATCTGGAGGGAAAGCAGGGTAGCCACCTGGGCGGATCGATTGCCAGAAAAGGGCGTTTTTAGCCGCTTTTGGCGAGAAAATGGCGATTTTAATCAGCGTGTTATCTGATATCTGAAAATGTATTTTCGAAAAGATTCTATGGGGAATAGGTCTTAATGGCACAGAGGATACGGCGTGGTAGAAACCCACAGATATAGGGCGCAGAAAAGCAAAAACCCAGCCATAGGCTGGGTTCTCTGAATAAGTGGTGCCCGGACTCGGACTAACGCCGCAGGCGTTGAACAGCGCGCGTGTCGCGCTGGCCCCGAAGGGGTGAGCCGCTGTGCGGCGAATAATCGAATGGAGTTCGATGGAGAGTCCGGTCGTAGAAAAGCAAAAACCCAGCCATAGGCTGGGTTCTCTGAATAAGTGGTGCCCGGACTCGGAATCGAACCAAGGACACGGGGATTTTCAATCCCCTGCTCTACCGACTGAGCTATCCGGGCAACGGGGCGCATTAAACCGTAATCGCCGCGCCTCGTCAACGAAATTTATCTGTTTTGCAGCAGACTGAACAATCTATCACCACATTGCGCTAAAAGCACGCGTCTTCAGGCAAAAAACAGCGTCCAGGCCGCTGAAATTGGCATCGCCAGCACCAGCGCAGGCAGCATATTCACCACCGCAAACATTTTTATCCCGCAGATGCGCAGCCCGGTGGCCACCAGCAGCATACCGCCGACGGCGCTGAAATCCGCCAGCATCATCGGGGTAGTAAGCGGTATAATGATCGCCGCGCAGGCCGCAAGAGTCAGCTGGATGAGCAGCATCGGCACGCTGATGGCGGCGACGGCAATGCCCAGGGTGCAGGCGAAAATGGTGGCAGTGAAAAAGTCGAGAAACGCTTTAGCAATCAGAATGCTGGCGTCGCCAGTCATCCCTTCGCGCATGGCGCCGAAGACGCCGGTGCCGCTGGCGCAGAACAGGACGATAATCGCCACATAGCTCTGAATATAAGACTCATGAGCCGAAGCCTTTTTCTTGCCTTTCGCTGACATCAACTGCTGGAGTTTACTGACCAGCGTATTGATGCCTTTTTCCATATTGCATATTTCGCCGAGCAGCGTCCCCACCAGGGTCGACAGCACCATCACTGGCAGATTGGCGCACTTAATGACCAGTAAAATGCCGATGCCTAATGACGCCAGGCCAAAAATTGAGGTCATTGATGTGCGGATCCGTTCCGGCAACCGTTGACTGAGCAAGGCGCCCAGCACACCGCCGACCAGCACCGCGCTGGCGTTAATAAAAGGTCCTGTAACCACGCTGACTCCTGTTAAATATCCCTGATAACCGCATTATTATGACGTTAACCCGCCGCGAAAGCTTGTGTATCCGTGATATAAGTGCATACGGTTTTCATCTTGCGCCTGTTCGGGAAAGGTGCCATGATTGCGCGAATTTTCTCCTCCCTGATATGAGGCCGCCGATGACGACACTGCCATTATCTCGCCAGCGACGTCGCGCACAGATGCGCGGGCTGCCTCATCTTGCTACGCTTACCCCTCTGTTCACCATGCGGTGAAGGACACGTATGCTCACTGTAGGGCAACAGTAAGATCGGACGCGTCTGCTTTTACTGATGTCCGGCGGTCGGAGCTGAAATCCGTCAGACCCGGACACATCGTTGGGCAAGGTTTCCTTGTCTGAGATTTTTACACTCCCGATACGGGCATTTGCGCTTATGAAATCCATGCACATTGCCGCCAGCTGCGAGCTGGTCACCCGCTTGTCCACCCACCGTCGCGTTGTGGCGCTGGACAGTACCGATTTTACCGATGTGGCGGCAGTCGTCATCACCGCGGCGGACAGTCGCAGCGGCATCCTTGCTCTCCTCAGACGCAGCGGATTTAATCTGCCGGTCTACCTGCTGAGTGAGACGGCGGTCGAGAGGCCAGAGGGGGTGCAGGCGGTGATCGCCGGTAAAGATCAGGAGTGGCTGGAGCTGGAGGCGGCGGCCTGTGATTATGAAGCGCGTCTGCTGCCGCCGTTTTTCAATACTCTGACCCAGTACGTCGAGATGGATAACAGCACTTTTGCCTGTCCGGGGCATCAGCACGGGGCGTTTTTCAAAAAGCACCCTGCAGGCCGTCAGTTCTATGACTTTTTTGGCGAAAATGTCTTTCGCGCCGACATGTGCAACGCCGACGTGAAATTAGGCGATCTGCTGATCCACGAAGGGTCGGCCAAGCACGCGCAGAAGTTCGCTGCGAAAGTGTTCAATGCGGATAAAACCTACTTCGTCCTCAACGGCACCTCGGCGGCCAACAAAGTCGTGACCAATGCGCTGTTGACCCGCGGCGATCTGGTGCTGTTCGATCGTAACAACCACAAGTCAAACCATCACGGGGCGCTGATTCAGGCGGGGGCGACGCCGGTCTATCTTGAAGCCGCGCGCAATCCGTTCGGTTTTATCGGCGGCATTGACGAGCGCTGCTTTGATGAGCATTACCTGCGGGATCTCATCCGCGAAGCGGCGCCTGAGAAAGCCAATGCCTCCCGCCCGTTTCGTCTGGCGGTGATCCAGCTGGGGACCTACGACGGCACGGTCTATAACGCCCGCCAGGTGGTGGATAAAATAGGCCACCTCTGCGATTACATCCTGTTCGACTCGGCGTGGGTGGGCTATGAGCAATTTATCCCGATGATGGCCGACTGCTCGCCGCTGCTGCTGGAGCTGACCCCGGACGATCCGGGTATTTTTGTCACCCAGTCCGTGCACAAGCAGCAGGCCGGCTTCTCACAGACGTCGCAGATCCATAAAAAGGATAACCATCTGCGCGGCCAGGCGCGTTTCTGTCCGCACAAGCGGCTGAATAACGCCTTTATGCTGCATGCCTCCACCAGCCCGTTCTATCCGCTGTTTGCCGCGCTGGACGTCAACGCCAAAATTCATGAAGGTGAGAGCGGCCGCCGCCTGTGGGCCGAGTGTGTGGCGCTGGGCATTGAGGCGCGGAAAGCGATCATCGCTAACTGCAAGATGATCCAGCCCTTTATTCCGCCAGTGGTGGCGGGGCGTCCATGGCAGGATCACCCGACCGAGGCGATCGCCCGGGAGCGCCGCTTCTTCAGCTTCGAACCCGACGCGCGCTGGCATGGTTTTGAGGGCTATGCGGACGACCAGTATTTTGTCGACCCATGCAAGCTGTTGCTGACCACCCCGGGCATTGACGCTGAAAGTGGGGAGTACAGTGAGTTTGGCATCCCGGCAACCATTCTGGCGCATTATCTGCGTGAAAACGGCATCGTGCCGGAGAAGTGCGATCTCAACTCGATTCTGTTCCTGCTGACGCCGGCGGAGAGCGCCGAAAAAATGGCGCAGCTGGTGGCGATGCTGGGGCAGTTCGAACAGCATATTGAGTCGGATAGGCCGCTGGCTGACGTGCTGCCGACCATCTACAACAAATATCCGGTGCGCTATCGCGATTACACCCTCCGCGAGCTGTGCCAGGAGATGCACGATCTGTACGTCAGCTTTGATGTGAAGAGCCTGCAAAAGGAGATGTTCCGTAAACGGAGCTTCCCGCGCGTGGTGATGAATCCGCAGGATGCTAACCGCGAATTTATCCGCGGCAACGTGGAGCTGGTGCGTCTGAGCGAAGCGGAAGGCCGCGTCGCGGCTGAAGGGGCGCTGCCCTATCCGCCGGGGGTATTATGCGTGGTGCCCGGCGAGATCTGGGGCGGGGCAGTACTGCGCTATTTCCTCGCGCTGGAGGAGGGGGTCAATATGCTGCCGGGCTTCTCACCGGAGCTGCAGGGGGTTTACAGCGAGACGGATCCGGATGGCATTAAGCGGCTGTATGGCTACGTGCTGAAGGGATAAAAAAACGCCCCGCTGAACAGGCGGGGCGTTTTGCTTTTGACGATCACGCGCTCTGCTGAGCGGCGGTCGGTTGTCTGACGTGTTTGTATTTGAACAGCGCCACGAAGGCAAAGGCCAGCACCAGCGAATAACCGGCGAAAATCAGCCACACGCTTTGCCAGTCAGTGATCCCCTCGACGGTAAAGTGCTCAACCACTTTGCCGCTCACCATCCCGCCAAGAATACAGCCGAAGCCGTTGGTCATCATCAGGAACATCCCCTGGGCGCTGGCGCGGATTTCCGGACGAACCTCTTTCTCAACGAACACCGAACCGGAGATGTTGAAGAAGTCGAAGGCGCAGCCGTAGACGATCATCGACAGCACCAGTAGTACAGTGCCGAACGGTGTCGGGTCGCCAAAGGCGAACAGGCCGAAGCGCAGCATCCACGCCACGATACTAATCAGCATCACGTTCTTAATGCCGTAGCGGCTAAGGAAGAACGGGATGGTCAGGATAAACAGCGTTTCGGAGATCTGCGAAATCGACATCAGCACTGACGCGTGCTCGACGATAAAGCTGCCGGCAAACAGCGGATCTTTATCGAAGCTATGCAGGAAGGTGTTGCCGAACATATTGGTGATTTGCAGTTCGGCACCGAGCATCATCGAGAAGATAAAGAAGATAGCCATGCGCTTGTTTTTAAACAGCGCAAAGGCGTTAAGCCCCAGCATCTCCGTCCAGCTTTGATTGCGCTGGGCGTTGGCGACCGGAATATGCGGCAGCGTCAGGGTGAACAGCGCCAGCAAGACCGACAGCGTCGCGCCAATGTACAACTGCATATGGCTCAGTTCGAAGCCCGAGAAGCTGACGCCCCACATGGCGAGGATAAAGCCGATGGTGCCCCAGATACGAATTGGCGGGAAATCGGTGACGATATCCAGCCCCGCCGACTGCAGGCGATAGTAAGAGATGGTGTTAATCAGCCCCAGCGTCGGCATATAGGCCAGCGAGTTGAGGAGGATCACAAGGAACATCTCGCCCGGCGTGGTGACCTGCGCCGCCAGATACAGCGTTAACGCGCCGACCAGGTGGCAGATGGCGTATACCCATTTGGCGCTGATCCATTTATCGGCGACGATGCCGAGCAGCGTTGGCATCAGGACGGCGGCGATGCCGAGCGAGCTATACACTGCGCCGATTGCCGCGCCGTCAAACTTCAGCGTGACAAACATGTACGAGCCGAGCGTGGTCAGCCAGCTCCCCCAAAGGCAGAACTGCAGGAACGACAGTATTTTTAGCTGCAGCTTAAGATTCATGTATTTATCCTCACGAATGTGGGCTTGTTATGTTTATTAAATAACATAACCACCGTTATTTTGATGCGATTCTATCATTCAGGGGTGAGAAGCTTCTGTTAACTGCCGCAGAAAATCGAAAAGATATGACGAAGTATGTCCTATAAAAAAGAGAGGCCCAGTGCGATGTCCGGGCCTGTAAGAGAGGGGGGTTATTTGCGGCGATAGCTTTTCTGCGCAGTGTTAACTTTATACAGATACCGGCGCGATTCGGCCGACGGATGGCGGGTGGTGAGCGTCTGGTAGACGTCGCCTGGCGCCATGCTGTTAATGATGTTCGCCGCCTGGACTTTATCGCTGGAGAACACGCGCAGTACGCTGCCGGCGCCGCCGTTATAGGCGGTGATCACCGCGTAGCGACGCGAGGTGGGGTTATCGATGCCGGCGAGATAAACATTGTTCAGCATCGCCAGATAAGCGGTGCCGGTATCGATGTTATTCGCCGGGTCAAACAGATAGCTGCGGCTCGGCAGGCCGGATTTGCCCTGCGAACGGAAGACGTCTTTCCCCGCGCTGTGCTGGACGACCTGCATCAGCCCCATGGCATCCGCGTGGCTCACCGCATAGGGGTTAAACGATGATTCTGTTTGCATAATTGCAAGGATCAGCGACTCATCAACGCCGTATTTACGCGAGGCCTGGCGCACCATGCCGAGGTATTTATGCGCACGTTTGTCGAGGTGGTTTGGTACCAGGTTAATGGTGATGCTGTAGATCACGCGCAGGCCATTGTTGCGGCTCTTGAGGCGGGTTTGCAGCAAATAATCGGCGTAGCGCGCGGCGCGCCACTCCCAGCGAATCGACGCGCCGGTGTTATCCACCACCTGACCATAGAGGAACGGCTCTTTGGAGATCTGAATATCATCGACGTCGGAATAGAGGTCAATGGAGTTGGGGTCATCGCCCATCAGCAGCGTTTTGATGATCGCCTGGCGCAGTCGTCCGCGCGGATCGGTGCCCGCGATGGTCTCGACGGTGATCGTCCCGGCATCAAAGTTGATGTGGCTGCGGGTTTGATATTGATCGGTATATTTAACGTAGTCCTTCGGCCCGGCGAGCAGGACTTCGTTATACCCCCAAATGTTCTCGATGTTATGGGCAAACTGGCCCATCAGGATATCGAATCCGTTCGTGTCCTTGACCCAGGCCTCGTTGTATTCGGTGCCTTTTTTATTGGAGCTGGAACACGAAACGAGCAACGGCGCAATCAGCGCGAGCGCTAAGTATTTTTTCATCATTCCGGGCGTGCGTGTTGTGTTTGTTTTTAAAAGGCCGCAGGGCCCTTACTGTTTTTCCGGCGGCGTGTAGCCTTCGATATGCACGTCTTTCCCTTCAAACAGGAACTGCACCATCTCCTGCTCCAGCAGCTTGCGGTGCTCCGGGTTCATCATGCTGAGTTTTTTCTCGTTGATCAGCATGGTCTGCTTGTGCTGCCACTGCGCCCAGGCTTCTTTGGAGATTTCGTTGTAAATGCGCTTCCCGAGTTCGCCCGGATAGAGCTGGAAATCCTGGCCGTCCGCTTCACGCTGCAGGAAAGTACAAAAAATGGTTCTGCTCATAATTACTCCTCTTTGATAGCCGAAAAATTTATACCGGCGTTCCGGCTTTTAACTGTTGCAACAAGCGCTCCACGGGGGCCGCCAGTCCGACCGACGGCGGCTGCGCTAAGTTATACCAGAGTGCGTTGCCTTCATCCATGCATGCGCCAGATGAGTGCACTGTAAGCCACATCGGCACAATATCCAGGTGGAAATGGCTGAAAGTGTGGCGAAAGGCGGTTAATTGCGTCAGATTATCGGCCTTTATCTGACGCTGCGCCAGCCACTCGCGCAGCTCCGCTTCGTCTGCAAACTGCGGAAAACAGAATAGTCCGCCCCACAAACCCACCGGCGGACGCTGGGAGAGAAACACCTCGTCGCCGTGCTGCATCAGCAGGAAATAGCCGGTGCGTTCCGGGATGGTCTGCTTCGGTTTTTTACCCGGATATTCCGCCCATGAATGATTCGCGTAGGCCACGCAGCCATTGCTCAACGGGCACAGCTCGCACTTCGGCTTCGAGCGGGTGCAAACCATCGCCCCGAGATCCATCATCGCCTGGTTGAAGCGTTCTACCCCTTGCGCCGGGGTCACCTCTTCGCTGATATCCCACAGCCGTTTTTCGACCTCTTTTTTTCCCGGCCAGCCGCTGACAGCATAGCAGCGGGCGAGCACGCGCTTCACGTTGCCGTCGAGAATCGGATAATGCTGACCGAGCGAAAGCGACAAAATCGCCCCTGCCGTTGAACGCCCGACGCCGGGCAGCGCGGCCACTTCCTCAAAGGATTGCGGGAAGATGCCGCCATGCTGTGTCGCCACCTGCTGGGCGGCTTTATGTAAATTGCGCGCCCGCGCGTAGTAGCCAAGGCCGGTCCACAGATGCAGCACCTCATCCAGCGGCGCGTTGGCTAAATCAACCACCGTTGGGAAACGCGCCATAAAGCGTTCAAAATACGGGATTACCGTGGTCACCTGGGTTTGTTGCAACATCACTTCGGAGAGCCATACTTTGTAGGGCGTCTTGGCGATTTGCCAGGGCAGGGTTTTACGCCCGTATTTGTCGTACCAGTCCAGGACCTGGGCTGAAAATTGCGCGGCGAGAAAAGTCAAAGCTATGGCTCCGGGATCGCGATTACAGGGTGGCAGATTGCAGCACAAGGGCGAGTGGCTGTAAACCCTTGCATCCGCCGGGTAACTTTGGATAATGCCCGTTTTCCGAACACTTTCACTAGCAGACTTAACTTTTATGAAAAACGACGTCATTTCTCCGGAATTCGATGAAAACGGCCGCCCGCTGCGCCGTATTCGTAGCTTCGTCCGTCGCCAGGGGCGCCTGACGAAAGGGCAGCAGCATGCGCTGGATAACATTTGGCCGGTGATGGGCGTTGAATTCAACGATGCGCCGCTCGATTTCGCTGCCCTGTTTGGCCGCGACGCGCCGGTCACACTAGAAATTGGTTTCGGCATGGGGGCTTCGCTGGTGGCGATGGCAAAAGCCAAACCGGAACAGAATTTCCTCGGCATTGAAGTGCACTCCCCGGGCGTTGGCGCCTGTCTGGCTTCTGCTGAAGAAGAAGGTGTGCAAAATCTGCGCGTGATGTGTCACGATGCGGTGGAAGTGCTGCATACCATGATCCCGGATAACTCACTGAATATGGTGCAGCTGTTTTTCCCTGACCCGTGGCATAAAGCGCGTCATAATAAACGTCGTATCGTGCAGCCGCCTTTCGCCGAGCTGGTCAAAAGCAAACTGAAACTCGGCGGCGTCTTCCATATGGCGACCGACTGGGAAGCCTATGCCGTGCATATGCTGGAAGTGATGTCCTCGCTGGAAGGCTATCGTAACCAGTCGGCAAGCAACGATTACGTACCGCGCCCGGAATCGCGCCCGGTAACCAAATTTGAACAGCGTGGCCATCGTCTCGGCCACGGCGTATGGGACTTAATGTTCGAGAGGGTGAAATAATGGCCAAGAATCGTAGCCGTCGTCTGCGTAAAAAAATGCATATCGATGAGTTTCAGGAGTTAGGCTTCTCCGTCGCCTGGCGTTTCCCGGAAGGGACCACCGAAGAGCAGATCGACCAGACGGTCAACGATCTGATCGAAGAGGTGATTGAGCCGAACAAGCTGGCCTTCGACGGTAGCGGCTATCTCTCCTGGGAAGGGCTCATCTGCATGCAGGAGATCGGTAAGTGCACCGAAGAGCATCAGGCCATCGTACGCCAATGGCTGGAAGCGCGTAAGTTAGAGGATGTGCGCACCAGCGAACTTTTTGACGTCTGGTGGGACTAAGTTTGACAAGGGTCGGCAACTGCCGGCCCGTTTTGTCTTAAGGGAGTTTTATGATGCGTAAAACGCTGCTGGCGGTGGCGCTCTCCGTCACCGCTTTGTCTGCCCATGCGGACTACCAGTGTAGCGTCACGCCGCGTGACGATGTGATCCTCAGCCCACAGCAGGTGCAGGTGAAAGGGGAAAACGGCAATCTGGTGATAAAACCGGACGGCAACCTGACCTTTAACGGTAAAACCTATACTCTCAGCGCTGCCCAGCGCGAGCAGGCGCAGGACTATCAGGCCAGTCTGCGCAGCAGCCTGCCGTGGATTGACGAAGGCGCGCGCTCGAGAGTCGAAAAAGGCCGCAAGGCGCTGGATAAAATCATTACCGAACAGGTTGGCGCCAACAGCAGCATGCATGGTCGCCTGACCAAGCTGGATGCGCAGCTGAAAGAACAGATGAACCGCATCATTGAGCGCCGCAGCGATGGCCTGACCTTCCACTATAAAGCTATCGACCAGGTACGTGCCGATGGTCAGCAGCTGGTGAATCAGGCGATGGGCGGCATTCTGCAGGACAGTATTAACGAGATGGGCGCGAAAGCAGTGCTCAAAGGCGGCGGCAACCCGCTGCAGGGCATTCTCGGCAGCCTCGGCGGCCTGCAAACGGCGATTCAGGATGAATGGAAAAACCAGGAGGCCGATTTCCAGCAGTTTGGTAAGGACGTCTGCAGCCGGGTGGTCTCGCTGGAGGATAGCCGGAAATCGCTGGTTGGCTCGCTGAAATAATGACATGGCGGTCCGCTTTCCGGCAGGACCGCCTCTGCGTTTACTCGTTCAGAAATAACTCAAGCAGGGAATTCAAAAACAGCTTACCGTGCTCGGTAATCTGCCAGTTCTGCTCGTCTTCCTGCAGATAGCCCTGGGCTATCGCCGCGTCCAGCTGCGGGCGGATCGCCGCTTCATCAAGACCGGTATAGCGACTAAATTCTGCGCGCGGCGCGGCCTCCAGCAGGCGGAAACGGTTCATAAAGAACTCAAACGGTTTATCCGCCTCTTCCACATCATGCTGACGCTCGAGGTAACGGCCTTCCATATACCCGCGCGGGTGGCGGGTTTTGGCGGTCCGCAGAATGCGTCCGTCAGGGAAGGTTATCTTACCGTGCGCGCCGCAGCCGATGCCGAGGTAGTCGCCAAAGCGCCAGTAGTTGAGATTATGCTGACACTGGAAGCCCGGTTTAGCGTAGGCGGACGTCTCGTACTGCTGATAGCCAGCGGCGCTTAGCAGCTGATGCCCCTGCTCGAAAATATCCCATAGCGCGTCGTCATCCGGCAGCACCGGCGGCCGGGAGCCGAACAAGGTGTTCGGCTCAATGGTCAGCTGGTACCACGACAGGTGCGGCGGGTTGAGGGCAATCGCCTGACGCAGATCGTCCAGCGCCTCCTCCAGCGACTGGTCCGGCAGACCGTGCATCAGGTCGAGATTGAAGCTGCGCAGGCCGAGACCGCTGGCGAGACGTGCTGCGCGCTTGGCCTCCTCCGGACCGTGGATCCGCCCCAGGCGCTGCAGCTTCGGTTCGCTAAAGCTTTGTACGCCGATGGAGATACGGTTCACCCCGGCGCGCTGGTAATCAACGAAGCGATCGGCCTCCACGGTGCCCGGGTTGGCTTCCATGGTGATTTCCGCCCCGGCGGCCAGCGGCAGGCAGGCGCGGACGCCATCCAGCAGGGTTTGCATGGCCGGGCCGGACAGCAGGCTCGGCGTACCGCCGCCGATAAAAATAGTGCCTATTTCCCGTCCCTGGGCATATTGCGCATCGGCCTGCAGGTCGTTTAGCAGATGCTGGACGTAATCGTCATGCGGCACCTCGCCTTTCAGCGCATGCGAATTAAAGTCGCAGTACGGGCATTTCTGCACGCACCAGGGAATATGAATATAGAGACTCAGCGGCGGCAAATTAGCCATTACGTAATGCTTCCAGTAACAGTTTTAGCGCTTGCCCACGATGGGAAATCGTACTCTTTTCTTCACGGCTCAGTTCGGCCGCGGTTTTCCCTTCGGACGGGACGAAGAAGATCGGGTCGTAGCCGAAGCCACCTGTACCAGCGGCCTGTCGGGTGATTACCCCAGGCCAGCTGCCGTGGCACACCAGCGGCGTGGGATCTTCGGCATGGCGCAGATAGACCAGCACACAGTGGAACTGCGCCTGACGCTGGTCGTCCGGCACGTCCTTTAACGCGTCGAGCAGCTTTTCAAGATTCTGCTGGTCGGTGGCGTCGACGCCGGAATAGCGGGCGGAGTAAATACCCGGCGCGCCGCCAAGAGCATCGACGGCCAGACCGGAATCGTCAGCGATGGCCGGCAGGCCGGTGATCTGTGCCGCATGACGCGCTTTCAGAATCGCGTTTTCAATAAAGGTCAGGCCGGTCTCTTCCGCAGAGTCCACGCCCAGCTCGGTCTGAGCGACGATATCGAGACCAAAATCTTCCAGCAGCGAGGCCAGTTCGCGCACTTTACCGGCGTTGCCGGTCGCGAGGACGACTTTTTGCATGATGAATCCTGTTTATTCAGTTAGCGCCGCGACCGCAGTCGGGATCTGTTGTGGGGCGATGATTTTAACTTGCTTATGGCGACCCAGCTCGCCTTTTTCAATCAG
This sequence comes from Klebsiella sp. GL120222-02, assembly GCF_003097195.1. NCBI lineage: Bacteria > Pseudomonadati > Pseudomonadota > Gammaproteobacteria > Enterobacterales > Enterobacteriaceae > Klebsiella > Klebsiella sp. GL120222-02. The sequence goes on along the minus strand of NZ_QEQO01000003.1, from coordinate 449,462 downwards.
TACCTGGCATTTGGCGACGCGGAACTGTTTGGCGAGAAATTTCACCAGGTGGGCATTGGCCTGGCCATCAACGGGCGGGGCGGTAATGGCGACTTTAAGCTCGTCGCCATGTACGCCCACGATGCTATCGCGGCTGGCCTTCGGCTGAATGTACAGCCTCAGCACCAGCCCGTCAGCGCAGGTTTCAACGGCACTCATAGCGCCATCCACAGCCCCGGCAGCAGCACGTTACCGGTGGCCTGCAGCACCTCGGCGACACCCATATTAATCACGTACAGCAGCAGCACCAGCACCATCGGTGAGAAATCGATACCGCCCATCGATGGCAGCAGGTTGCGGATAGGGCGCAGCAGCGGGTCCGCCAGCTGCATCAGCACGTACTCCACCGGACTACGGCCCTGGCTGACCCAGCTCATGATCGCCATCAACAGCAGCACCCAGAAGATCAATGAGCCGATGGTTTTCAGCAGAATAAGCAGGGCGGAGATCCAGATGATCGGCTGGAAGGTGATCACCATAAACAGCACGATCGCTTTGATGACGCAGAGAATAAATGCCACCAGCAGCGAGGCGCTGTCAATTGGCCCCATCGCCGGGATAATCCGGCGCAGCGGCCCGACAATCGGCTGGGTGGCCTTCACCACAAACTGCGAAAACGGGTTGTAAAAGTCGCAGCGCGCCCACTGCATCCAGACGCGTAACAACACGACCATCGTGTAAAGCTCAATGACCGTTGAAAGCAGGAAAGTCAACGTCTTCATGGCGTTCCTCAGATTCCTTATTATTTGCTGTAGTCGCGCGCACCAAAAATAGCTGTGCCGATGCGCACCATCGTGCTTCCCGCCGCGATTGCGGCTTCCATATCGTCCGACATTCCCAGAGACAACGTATCGACCGTGGGGTACCGCGTTTTTAATCGCGCAAATGCTACCGCCATTTGCTGGGCGACGGCAAACTGCCTTACATATTCTGACTCAGGCGCGGGGATGGCCATCAGACCGCGCAGCTCCAGATGAGGTAACTCAGCGATCTCTGCCGCTAATCCATCGAGCGCTTCCAGCGGGATGCCGGATTTGCTCTGCTCATCGCTAATGTTGATTTGAATCAGCACCTTCAGCGGCGGCAGATGCGCCGGGCGCTGTTCGTTCAGGCGGGTGGCGATTTTCAGCCGATCGACGGTGTGGCACCAGTCAAAATGCTCTGCCACCAGCCGGCTTTTGTTGGACTGCAGGGGGCCAATAAAGTGCCACTGTAGTCCACTGATGCCGGCCTGCTGGAAATGGTTAATCTTCTCCACGCCCTCCTGGACGTAGTTTTCACCAAATGCCCGCTGGCCTGCCGCGATGGCTTCTTCGATCGCGCTCGCAGGTTTTGTTTTACTCACTGCAAGCAATGTCACTTCTTCTGGCGCACGCCCGCAACGAGCGGCGGCACCGGAGATTTTGTCCCGGACCTGTGCCAGGTTATGCGCAATATCGTTCATATTCCGAGGATGAGTTATGAAGCTGGAAGAAATCGTAGCCCTTAGTGTAAAGCATAATGTCTCCGATCTACACCTGTGCAATTCCGCCGCACCGCGCTGGCGGCGGCAGGGCAAGCTGGAGCCCGCCCCGTTTCCCGCGCCGGATATCCCGGATTTACTCAACTGCTGGCTTGATGCCGCACAGTTACAGCATTGGCAGGAACAGGGCCAGATTGACTTTGCGCTGACCCTGGCCTGCGGTTTGCGGCTGCGCGCCAGCGCTTTCGCCCATACGCGTGGAATATCGCTGGTGCTACGCCTTCTGCCTGAACAGTGCCCGCGTCTGGAGACGCTGGGCGCCCCGCCTGCGCTGAGCGAGCTGCTGGCGGAAGAGAGTGGCCTGCTGCTGGTCACCGGAGCGACGGGCAGCGGCAAGTCGACCACCCTGGCGGCGATGGTGGGGCATCTCAACCAGCGTCTTGATGGCCATATTCTGACCCTGGAGGACCCGGTGGAGTTTATTCATCACAGCGAGCGCTGCCTGATCCTGCAGCGGGAGATTGGCCGTCATTGTCCTTCGTTCGCCGCGGCGCTCCGCGTGGCGCTGCGCCAGGATCCGGATGTGATCCTGCTCGGGGAGCTACGCGACAGCGAAACCATTCGTTTGGCGTTAACGGCTGCGGAGACCGGACATCTGGTAATGGCGACATTACATACCCGCGGCGCGGCGCCGGCGGTGGAGAGATTGATCGATGTCTTTCCGGCAGAGGAGAAAGATCAGGTTCGTAGTCAGCTGGCCGGAAGCCTGTGCGCGGTGCTGGCGCAAAAATTGTTGCCTGCGCGTCAGGGCGGCAGAGTTGCGCTATACGAGCTTTTGGTCAATACCCCCGCAGTAGCTAACTTGATCCGTGAAGGAAAAGTGCACCAGTTGCCCGGCATAATGCAGACCGGGATGCAGGCCGGAATGCTGACATTTACGCAGAGTTTTCAGCAACGTGTCGCCGCAGGCGAGCTGTAAGAGCAGCGTGAAGCAGACTGGGCGGGTTAAATGATATGTTAACTGAATGTTTGATTGCTGTTTCTTTATATTATTTGGTAATACAAATAATCATTATGAATAAATTCAAATAACACATTCAGTTGCGAAATGTCGACAGTGAATACGCATTTCCAGGAAAAAAGTTTGATTACCTTTTGACAGCTTTGAGGTATTCGATTTATGCTGTTTACGGGAATAGGATGATTCTCATGGAATAACGTTTCAGTTTGTAAATTGCCAAGGCTATTTATAAATTCACGACTGTTTGTATATTTTTTTATTCATTTAACCACCATGGCGGTGGGTAGCAGCTAAGGAGAGTTTTAAGTGATTAATTTAAATGGAAATTCATCATCTTCTCGTCAGGTCACATTTATTACCCATCCGTCAATTCAGAGCAAAGCTTTTGCCAGCTATCTGAGCGAAACCCTGATGGCATCAGTGGTTTTACAAAATATTAATAAACCACTGGCGCAGCGCCTGGCGAAAGATTCTGTAATATTATTTGATATCGCAGTGTCAAATAAGAAATTAAATGGGGTATGGCGAGACATTATTCGACTGCAGGCAGATAATCCTCGTTTGTTGATTATTAATAGCGCACAAAAGTATGAGTTATACGAAATGGCGCAGTGGCCGGCTTTATATGGCGTGTTCCGCCATGACGATGATGAATCGCGCTTAATTGAGGGCGTTAAGGCCGTACTGAACGGCGAACAGACGGCTGAATTGAGCGTGATGCACCCGGCGATGTACGCTGCGGACCATGCATCGGCGCCCGTTGAGAACTCGCCACTCACCGAGCGGGAATGTGAGATCCTCAACGAGCTGCGCTGTGGGGCGACGAATCTGGATATTGCCCGCGCCCTGTTTATCAGCGAGAACACGGTGCGTACGCACCTGTACAATGTGTTTCGTAAACTGAGCGTGAAGAATCGCACTCAAGCGGTGAGCTGGGCGAACGAACATCTGCGCCACTAAGCGGTCGGAAGCGCGCCGTCAGCAATTTGCCGGCGGCGCAGGAGAGCAGAGCCTAAAAGCTCTGCTCGAAGTAGCTTTCCAGAATGACCACGGCTGAGGCCGAATCAACGCTACCTTTATTCAGCGCCCGGTAGCCGCCGTGTTCAAATAAGCCTGCCCGAGCCTCCACCGTACTCAGACGTTCATCGTGAAGGACGATCGCGACGCCAAAGCGGCCATGAATTTTATTGGCGAAATTCCGCGCGCGCGCCGTCAGCGGTTGCTCGGTGCCGTCCATATTCAGCGGCAGGCCAACGATCACCGCCTCAGGCTGCCACTCTTTGAGCAGTTTTTCGATGACATTCCAGTCCGGTTTACCGTCCTGCGCCTTCAGCGCCGGTAACGGTCGCGCGGTAGCGGTGATGCGTTGCCCCACCGCCACGCCGATGCTTTTGGTGCCGAAATCAAAGCCGAGAAAGGTTCCGCTCATCATGCATGCCCCGCGACGCCAGGCATCGTCACAATGTCGATACCAATCAGTTTAGCCGCCTCGCGCCAGCGATCGGCGATGGGCGTGCGGAAGAGAATATTCTGGTCGGCAGGGGCGGTGAGCCAGGCATTATCTAAAATCTCCTGCTCCAGTTGTCCTTTCTCCCATGAGGAGTAGCCCAGCGCAACCAGTACGTTGCCCGGCTGTCTGTCGGTACCTAAGGTTTCAAGAACATCCCGCGAGGTGGTGACTACTGTGTTATCCGAAATGCGGATACTCGAGGAGAAGTCCGAGGGCGGGGTATGCAGAATAAAGCCGCGGTCTTCCGCCAGCGGGCCGCCCAGCATCACCGGTTTATCCAGACGGATCTCCGGATTGCGCGGCTCCGGAACAATCTTGAGCTTCTCAAGGATCCCTTCCACCTGCAGATTTTCCAGCGGCTTATTGATAATAATGCCCATGGCTCCCTCGTCGTTATACTCGCAGATATAGACCACGGAGCGGCGGAAAATCGGGTCCTGAAGCGCAGGCATGGCAATCAGAAAGTGATGCTGTAAATTCATTGTCAGAGGTTCTGTTCCTGGTTCAAAAAGCAACACCCAGTATGCGGGCAAAGTAGAATAGTGTCGATGCACTTTATCTGGCTGGCGCCCGAGTGGCGCTTGGCTGGCGGCGTTTCACGAGCGCGGTCAACCGCGCTCGCTGCGCCATGAGCGGACGTTTATCCGCCCTGGTGTTTATTTGGTGATACGTCTTTCGATAGCGTCCATCAGCATGCCGGTGATCGAAATATCCGGGAAGGCGGCTTCGATTTCGCGTACGCAGGTGGGGCTGGTGACGTTAATTTCCGTCAGACGGTCGCCGATAATATCCAGGCCGACGAAGATAAGGCCTTTGGCTTTCAGCGTCGGGCCGACGCGGCGGGCAATTTCCCAGTCGCTTTCGGTCAACGGGCGAGCTTCGCCACGGCCGCCGGCGGCCAGATTACCGCGGGTCTCGCCACCCTGCGGAATACGCGCCAGGCAGTAAGGCACCGGCTCGCCGTCCACCACCAGCACGCGCTTGTCGCCATCTTTAATCGCGGGCAGATAGTTCTGCGCCATGCAGTAGCGGCTGCCGAGCTCGGTCAGGGTCTCCGTGATCACGCCAAGGTTCGGATCGCCGGCTTTGACGCGGAAAATAGAGGCACCGCCCATGCCGTCGAGCGGTTTCATAATGATATCGCCGTGTTTTTCCCAGAAGGCTTTCAGCTGGGCTTTATTGCGGGTGACCAGCGTTTCCGGCGTCAGTTCAGAGAACCAGGCGGTGAACAGCTTCTCGTTACAGTCGCGCAGGCTCTGCGGCTTGTTGACGATAAGCGTGCCTTTCTCTTCCGCCCGCTCCAGGATGTAGGTGGCATAAATAAATTCGGTATCGAACGGCGGATCTTTACGCATCAAAATAACGTCAAGATCGGCCAGCGGCAGATCCTGCTCACCGGTGAAGTCATACCATTTATCGTAGTTCTGTTCGACGCTCAGCGTGCGCGTACGGGCGCGGGCTTCGCCGTTGATCAAATAGAGGTCGTTCATCTCCATATAATGGAGTTCATAGCCGCGACGTTGCGCTTCCAGCAACATAGCGAAGCTGGTGTCTTTCTTGATGTTGATGGTTGCGATGGGATCCATCACGATGCCGAGCTTGATCATGGTTCTTCTCCGTTAACGCCTCAACCTAAGTCGCCAAAACGCACCTGCAATGCGGTGATGGCGGTGAGCGCAGTAGTCTCTGTACGCAGAACGCGCGGTCCCAACAGGATATCAGTAAACTGGTATTGCGCGGTCATCGCTATCTCTTCTGCCGATAGCCCACCTTCCGGACCAATCAGCAAACGGACGCGTTCAACCGGTAGCGGCAGCGTATTAATGCTGGCGCTGGCGCGCGGGTGCAGGTTGAGCTTCAGCCCGCTGTCCTGCTCGGCGCACCACTCTTCCAGCTGCATGGCCGGACGTATTTCCGGTACCACATTACGACCGCTCTGTTCGCAGGCGGCAATAGCGATTTTCTGCCACTGCTGGATCTTCTTCTGCAAACGTTCGGCGTCCAGTTTAACGCCGCAGCGCTCGGAAAACAGTGGCGTTATGAGGCTTACCCCGAGTTCGATCGATTTCTGGATAGTAAATTCCATTTTTTCACCGCGCGACATCACCTGGCCTAAGTGAATATGCAGCGGCGATTCACGATCGTCGGGTTCGCCGCTGAGCACTTCAACCGTGACATTTTTCTTGCCGGCCTCAGTGATGACGGCGTCAAATACCTGGTTACTGCCGTCAAAAAGCTGTAGGTGCTGACCGGCGGTCATGCGCAGGACGCGACCGACGTGGTTGGCCGCGTCATCGCTCAGCGCAATCTGGCTGCCGACAGTGAGGCGTTCTGGATGATGGATGCGAGGAATGCGCATGCTTGATATTCCGTTCGTTGCGCAGATGCCAGCTTCCCGCCACCGGGCGGGAAGCACAGGGCTGCAAATTAACAATTGCCGCTAGTGTAGGTTAGCTCTTTTGCGCCTGGCAAGCCTGCTGGACATACGGATTATGGTTGCCCTGCACTTTCGCGATGCGCTCATCGCGCTCACATTCCCAGGCGGTGACCGGGTACTGTTTATCCCAGGCGGTAAACAATTGAGTTTGCTGGCGGGAAAGATTCAGTTGGTAGCGGTCGCGCATATAGAAGTAGGTGCGGGCGATAGCGCCGCGGGCGCGGGCAGGGGGCTCGGCGACTTTATCTTTAAAATCGACCTTCATGGTGCACTGGCCGTACTGGCCTTCACCGCCGTTCCACTGGCTGTACATAAAATTGCCGCGATCGCCATTGACTTCCCCTACCGCCGGCTGCAGGTTGTGCATATCGCTTTCCATCTTGCGGTACTCCGGATCTTTGGCGCAGTTTTGCCGCCCGCCTTCCTGCCAGCACTGGCGCTGATGGCCGAACTGCCACGCCGGCACCACGTGTTCCCATTCAACCCGGCTGGCGCGGTTCTCATTTTTACGCACTTTATAGCCGCAAGATTCCAGATCGATAACGCCTTTTTTACCCTGCCAGTCGATTTTACAGCCGCAATAAAAGTCGCCCGGAACGTCGGCGTTCACTTTGACGCCAGCGGCCTTGGCCTGGGAAAAACTATTAATACCGGCGGCCGCGAGCGGGCCACTGACTGCCGTGCTCAATACCGCAACGGCTAAAATATGCATACGGGACATCGTTAACTCCGTGTCAAAACGAGCCCGCAACGTAGCGAATGAGGGTGCTGGATGCAATCAGTCAGATCAGAAAGTTTCTAATAAATTCTGATGGTTATTTTTCAGCCACCAGCAGATCGCCGCAGTGAACGCAGCGGTAGGTGGCCTCGCCGCGCACCACCCGGTTATGGCGACGGACGGTGAGCTGATGCTGCTGACAGCGACAGCGGTAGGGGAAGGTGTTCTGGCGGACCGAATCGAGTTCAAAACGGTGAGTGCGACGCGCGGGAACGCCAAGGACGTTCTCCATCATCCATTTCCACTCTTTACCGTGCGGCGCGACGCGGCCAAAGTGCTGCCAGACCAGCAGGTGCGCCAGCTCGTGCGGCACCACTTCATCGATAAACTCCTGCTGATTTTCCAGCAGCAGCACCGGATTTAAACGAATTTCGTTTTTCTCCAGCCAGGCGGTGCCGGCGGAGGTACCGCGCTGCTGGTAGACCAGCGTCGGCTCAGCGTAGCGGCGTTCCAGTTTGAGGTTCGCTTTGGCGAGATGCTCCCGCAGGCTGCGCATCACGGCCTGCTGAATAGCGATGGGAATACGGGGTGTTTTCATAGCGCCAGAGGATAGTGCGACGGGCGGGGGAGAGCAAGAGGAAGCTTCCTCCCGGGAGGGGAGGAAGCTCAGGCGGGTTAGTCGCGGGCGCCGATTTCACGCAGCGGACGACCCTGCATCAGGTTACGTTCAATATGTTCCAGCGAGACGTTTTTGGTTTCCGGAATCAGCCAGATAGTCAGCAGGATAAACAGCACGTTCAGACCGCCGTACACCCAGAAGGTGTTGGCGCTGCCCAGCGAGTTGAGCATGGTCAGGAAGGTGGCGCCGACAATCATATTGGCAATCCAGTTGGTCGCTGTGGAGCAGGTGATGCCGAAGTCGCGGCCTTTCAGCGGCTGGATTTCGGAACACAGTACCCAAATCAGCGGACCGGCGCTCATGGCGAAACCGACGATGAACATCAGCAGCATCAGGACGGCGATGTACTGCGCGGTAGAGGAGTGAATGCCGATGTGCATCATGCTACCCAGCACGCCCATGCCCGCGGCCATCACGATAAAGCCGAGGATCAGCGTTGGTTTACGGCCCCAGCGGTCGACCAGACCGATAGCGATAAAGGTGGCCAGCACGTTGGTCAGACCGACGATCACCGTCCCCCACATCTGCTCGGTGGTGTTGGCATAGCCCGCCAGTTCAAAAATCTTCGGTGCGTAGTACATGATGACGTTCATGCCGGTGAACTGCTGCATCACCTGCAGCAGAATACCGAGGAACACCGCGCGGCGGAAGTTACTGTTGTCTTTGAACAGCGACCAGCCGGACTGTTTCACCTTCAGGCTTTCGCGGATTTCGTCGAGCTCACGTTTCGCTTCGGCGCTGGTATCGCGCAGGCGCAGCAGCACGCGTTCGGCATCGACGAAACGACGTTTGGCGGCGAACCAGCGCGGGCTGTCCGGCAGGAAGATAACGCCGATCAGCAGCAATACCGCCGGAATAATGATCACGCCGAGCATCCAGCGCCACGCGCCGCTGTAGCTGAAAGCGGTGTCAGAGAGATAGGCGCCGAGGATCCCGATGGTGATCATCAGCTGGTACATCGAAATCATACTGCCGCGGATTTTCTCTGGCGCGATTTCCGACAGATACAGCGGAGCCGTGTATGAAGCGACGCCCACCGCCAGGCCCAGCAGCACGCGGGAAACCAGCAGGATCTCGACGTTTGGCGCGGCAGCGGAGAACAGAGAGCCGGCGACAAAGAGGATGGCGCCGATCATCAGGCTTTTTTTACGGCCCAGTTTGAAGGAGAGCCAGCCGCTGCCGACCGCACCGACGGCAGCCCCGAACATCATGGAGCTGACCACCCACTCCTGGGTGTGGGCTGAAATCTGGAACTCATTGGCAATAAAGGGTAAGGCACCCGCAATAACACCGATATCAAGGCCGAACAGCAGGCCAGCCAGCGCGGCGAGGAAACAGACGAAGAACGTCATAGTCTTGTTCGAACGCCCTTGTTTTTTGTTGTCAGGCATAACGCCCTCCAGTTGAGTTATTGATTCTGTCGATGGTTAGGGTAGGACACTCGACGGTAAAAAAACGTGATTATAGTCACGGCTGTGTAATCGTTTACACAAAGGTAAAGAAACGTAATCCATTAAATGCTTTTTAAATCAGCAGTATATACAAGGATAGTCGACATTTTGAAAAACGGTAATCAGAGTTGACCGAAACAATATGTAACATTGTGAAAAATACCCGCACGCTATGCCTGTTATGGAAACAAAGGGGCAGTCATCATAATGTAATCGCTTTCATCGCGTTACCGCGTTTCGCTGAAGCGAAGCGCAGGGGGGAGGGAGACGGAAACAAAAAGGCCAGCGCGAGGCTGGCCTTGAAGAGAGGAAGCAGGGGTTATTTCAGACCGGCCGCTTCGCGCAGCAGAGCCGCTTTGTCGGTTTTTTCCCATGGGAAATGCTCGCGACCAAAGTGACCGTAAGCCGCGGTTTCTTTGTAGATCGGGTGCAGCAGGTCCAGCATCTGAATCAGGCCGTACGGACGCAGGTCGAAGAACTCGCGCACCAGCAGGGTCAGCTGTTCAGAAGGCACTTTCTCGGTGCCGAAGGTTTCCACCATGATCGAAGTCGGTTCAGCGACGCCGATAGCGTAGGAGACCTGAATTTCACAACGATCGGCCAGGCCCGCAGCAACGATGTTTTTCGCCACATAGCGCGCCGCGTAGGCTGCGGAACGGTCAACTTTAGACGGATCTTTACCGGAGAACGCGCCGCCGCCGTGACGAGCCATGCCGCCGTAGGTATCAACGATGATCTTACGACCGGTCAGACCGCAGTCGCCCATCGGGCCGCCGATAACGAAACGTCCGGTCGGGTTGATGAAGAATTTGGTCGAAGCGTTCAGCCATTCGGTCGGCAGGGTCGGCTTGATGATCTCTTCCATCACCGCTTCCTGCAGGGATTTCTGGTCGATGTCTTCCGCGTGCTGCGTGGACAGAACCACCGCATCGATGCCGACGATTTTGCCGTCGTCATACTGGAAGGTCACCTGGCTTTTCGCATCCGGACGCAGCCACGGCAGGGTGCCGTTTTTACGCACTTCAGCCTGGCGCTGCACCAGACGGTGAGCATAGGTCACCGGCGCCGGCATCAGCACGTCGGTTTCGTTGGTCGCATAGCCAAACATCAAACCCTGGTCGCCTGCGCCCTGTTCCAGCGGGTCGGCACGGTCGACGCCCTGGTTGATGTCCGGAGACTGTTTACCAATGGCGCTCAGAACGGCACACGAGTTGGCGTCAAAGCCCATATCGGAATGCACGTAGCCAATTTCGCGGACGGTGTTGCGGGTGATCTCTTCGATATCAACCCATGCGCTGGTGGTGATTTCGCCGCCTACCAGCACCATGCCGGTTTTGACATAGGTTTCACATGCGACACGCGCTTTCGGATCCTGCTTGAGGATCGCATCCAGCACGGCATCAGAGATTTGGTCAGCAATTTTGTCAGGATGCCCTTCTGATACGGACTCAGACGTAAAAAGGTGTTTTGCCATATTTTATTTCACCTGTGGACGATTCGGATAGCTCATACTGTTGTGTAATGTGGCTTTGGTGGATAATCAGCGCAAAGCCGCGCAGGTAGCGACACGAGCAGTCTGAGTGTTAATCAGTATAGACGGATTAACTTCTGGATGGCTATTTTAGGTCAATTCTTGAGCCCATTTCCAGCCTTTTTTGATGGCGGTCGCATTTATGGGAAAACCCGCCTGGCAAATTTTCCTGACAACCGCGCAAACGCACACATTTTTATTTTGCTTTTTACCCTGCTTCTCGGTATAAAACGCCGCGCGCGGCTCATTAAAAAAGCGCACGGGGCATCGCCCTGTGGTGCCACTTCCAGCCGGGTTAAGCAGTCTGTATTTACAGAATCTCGCAGCGGCGTAGCGCCTGTTGCCCGGTATGTATAGCTTTGGCTTGTCGCCGACCCTGTCGCAGGGCGGTGTGGAGGTGATACCAGATAATGAACCAATGTTTTTCGCTTGATTCGTCGCGTCGTTCTGTCGCGCGTCAGCACTCCGCAACCTGCATCTCTCTCATGCAAACCAGCCGATGTTCACCCCATCTCGGCGCTTCTCAGGATTCCAGGGCCGGTCGGTCGTTAGAAAACTGAACAAGGGCGCTCTTGCCAGGCAAGAGTTTTCTCGTGGTTTCTCCGGACTGTCATACTCTGTTCGGCTACGTGTTTTACGATGATATGAATAAGAAACCGGTCGCGCAGTCGCAAAACCAGCAGATAGTGCTGGGCTTTAGGACTGTTCATGGGTTGTTATCGCATCTTTGGACTGCGATAGTAGTTAACTGTCTTACACTTATTATTAAAAATTGAGGTTCGCTATGTCTGACGACATGTCTATGGTTTCGCCTTCGTCAGCAGGCGAACACGGTGTACTACGTTCCATGCAGGAGGTAGCGATGAGCTCCCAGGAAGCCAGCAAGATGCTGCGTACTTATAATATTGCCTGGTGGGGCAATAACTATTATGACGTCAACGAACTGGGCCACATCAGCGTTTGCCCGGATCCGGACGTCCCGGAAGCGCGCGTGGACCTCGCGGAATTAGTCAAAGCCCGCGAGGCGCAAGGGCAACGTTTGCCGGCGCTGTTCTGCTTCCCGCAGATCCTGCAGCACCGCTTGCGCTCGATCAACGCCGCCTTCAAACGCGCGCGTGAATCGTACGGTTATAATGGCGATTACTTCCTTGTCTACCCGATTAAGGTTAACCAGCACCGTCGCGTGATTGAATCGCTGATCCATTCCGGCGAGCCGCTGGGACTGGAAGCCGGTTCGAAAGCCGAACTGATGGCCGTGCTGGCGCACGCCGGGATGACCCGCAGCGTCATCGTCTGTAACGGCTATAAAGACCGCGAATACATCCGCCTGGCGCTGGTGGGCGAGAAGATGGGCCACAAGGTCTATCTGGTCATCGAGAAGATGTCCGAGATCGCCATCGTGCTGGAAGAGGCCGAGCGCCTGAACGTGGTGCCGCGCCTTGGCGTGCGTGCGCGTCTGGCCTCGCAGGGCTCCGGCAAATGGCAATCCTCCGGCGGAGAGAAGTCCAAGTTTGGCCTCGCGGCGACCCAGGTACTACAGCTGGTCGAGATCCTGCGTGCCGCAGGGCACCTTGAGAGCCTGCAACTGCTGCACTTCCACCTCGGTTCGCAGATGGCCAATATTCGCGATATCGCCACCGGCGTGCGTGAATCCGCGCGTTTCTACGTCGAACTGCATAAGCTGGGCGTCAACATTCAGTGCTTTGACGTCGGCGGCGGTCTGGGCGTGGACTATGAAGGGACCCGCTCGCAGTCTGACTGCTCGGTGAACTACGGTCTGAACGAATACGCCAACAACATCATCTGGGCGATCGGCGATGCCTGCGAAGAGAACGGCCTGCCGCACCCGACGGTGATCACCGAATCCGGCCGCGCGGTGACCGCGCACCATACCGTGCTGGTTTCCAACATCATCGGCGTGGAGCGTAACGAATACACTGAGGCGACCCCGCCGGCGGAAGACGCCGCGCGTCCGCTACAGAGCATGTGGGAAACCTGGCTGGAGATGCACGAGACCGGCAACCGCCGCTCGCTGCGCGAATGGCTGCACGACAGCCAGATGGACCTGCACGATATCCATATCGGCTACTCCTCTGGCACCTTCAACCTGCAGGAGCGCGCCTGGGCCGAGCAGCTGTATCTGAACATGTGTCATGAAGTGCAGAAGCAGCTCGACCCGAGCAACCGCGCGCATCGTCCCATCATCGATGAGCTGCAGGAGCGGATGGCGGATAAAATCTACGTCAACTTCTCGCTGTTCCAGTCGATGCCGGATGCCTGGGGGATCGATCAGCTGTTCCCGGTGATGCCGCTGGAAGGGCTGAACAAGTCGCCGGAGCGCCGTGCGGTGCTGCTGGACATCACCTGCGACTCCGATGGCGCCATCGATCACTACGTGGACGGCGACGGGATCGCCACCACCATGCCGATGCCGGAGTACGACCCGGAGAACCCGCCGATGCTGGGCTTCTTTATGGTCGGCGCCTATCAGGAGATCCTTGGCAACATGCATAACCTGTTTGGCGATACCGAGGCGGTGGACGTGTTCGTCTTCCCTGACGGCAGCGTTGAGGTTGAGCTGTCCGACGAGGGCGATACCGTGGCGGATATGCTGCAGTATGTGCAGCTGGATCCGAACACGCTGCTGACCCAGTTCCGCGATCAGGTGAAAAATACCGGCCTGGACGACGCGCTGCAGCAGCAGTTCCTCGAAGAGTTTGAGGCGGGACTGTACGGCTATACTTATCTGGAAGACGAGTAACCATTGATGCCCGGTGGCGTAGCGCTTACCGGGCCTGCGAAGGTAGGCCGGATAAGGCGAAGCCGTCATCCGGCGGAATGCGATACTTACTTGAACCCGTATGCATTACCGGCGATAATTCACGCCAATAAGCGATTTATCTATCAAACCCTTCCTCGTCGGGCCTAACGACGCGGAGGGGTTTTTTTATACTTATTTTTTACGTTCCACGACTGCGAAAAGAGGTCATATCCATGAGCACTTTAGGTCATCAATACGATAACTCCCTGGTATCCAATGCCTTTGGCTTTCTGCGTTTGCCAATGAACTTCATGCCGTATGAAAGCGATGCGGACTGGGTCATCACCGGCGTGCCGTTCGATATGGCGACCTCCGGGCGCGCGGGTGGCCGTCATGGCCCGGCGGCTATCCGTCAGGTTTCCACTAACCTCGCCTGGGAGCACAACCGTTTCCCGTGGAACTTTGACATGCGCGAACGCCTGAACGTGGTGGACTGCGGCGATCTGGTGTACGCCTTCGGCGACGCGCGCGAAATGAGCGAGAAGCTGCAGGCCCACGCCGAGAAACTGCTGGCGGCAGGCAAGCGCATGCTCTCCTTCGGCGGTGACCACTTTGTTACCCTGCCGCTGCTGCGCGCCCACGCTAAGCACTTCGGTAAAATGGCGCTGGTGCACTTCGATGCCCACACCGACACTTACGCCAACGGCTGCGAGTTCGACCACGGCACCATGTTCTACACCGCGCCGAACGAAGGGCTTATCGATCCGAACCACTCCGTGCAGATTGGTATCCGTACCGAGTTCGACAAAGATAATGGCTTTACGGTGCTGGACGCCGGCCAGGTTAACGACCGCAGCGTTGATGACGTCATTGCCCAGGTGAAGCAGATCGTCGGCGACATGCCGGTGTACCTGACCTTTGATATCGACTGTCTGGATCCGGCGTTTGCGCCAGGCACCGGGACCCCGGTTATCGGCGGATTGACCTCAGACCGGGCGATCAAACTGGTGCGTGGCCTGAAGGATCTGAACATCGTGGGGATGGACGTAGTGGAAGTCGCTCCGGCCTACGATCAGTCCGAAATTACCGCTCTGGCGGCGGCGACTCTCGCTCTGGAAATGCTCTACATCCAGGCGGCGAAGAAGGGCGAATAAGCCGGGTAACCCCGACCCTCTCCCTTCCCGGGAGAGGGTTGCGCGCGGCACAGAGGGGTTATCAAGGCGCCGGGCGAGTGCTCCTGTGCGCCGGGAGAGGGCCGGCGCGCAGGAGAGGGGTCATTATCGCGTCAAAACACGTTAAACGGATATTCGACGTAGAACCGGACTTCATTCCCGCTGACGTTATAGTCGCTGGCGTTGCTGGAAACGCGCAGCACCGAATAGCGTAGTCTGAATTTCAAATCTTTCGCCACGCCGTTTTGTACCTGGTATTGAACCTGGTTGAACCATTCGTGTTCTTTGCCGTTGCTGGTCTCTGAAGTTTTAATGTTATCACCGCGCACATAGGCGGTGGTCCAGGTCAGCCCCGGTAATCCCAGCCCGGCAAAATCCAGTCCGTACGATGCCTGCCAGGAGCGTTCATCTTCCCCGTTAAAATCAGACCAGTAGGAGTTGGCCAGCCAGATGGTGTTCCCGCCATCGCCGACGCCGCCCTGGTTCTGGTAGCCGCCGTAGTGGTAACCGGTGCTGCCGCTGCTTTGCTGATAAGCGACTTTAAAGGTATGAATATCCCAGATGTAGCTGGCGGCCAGGCTCCAGATGCTATTGCTGCGACCGGTGTCATTGGCATCGGCATATTCTTGATCCAGGCGTGAGTTATAGCCGTTGAAATCGAGAACCAGCTGTTGGTTGGCGGCGAACGGCTGCTTATAGTTCAGGCCAAGATACTGTTTGTTCAGCACATCTTCGACGTGTGACGCGTACAGCGCGCCGCTGAGCTGGTCGTTGAACCGGTAGCTTGCCCCGCCGAAGGTCAGGCTTTTCAGGCCGCTGTTATGGCTGTCGTCGCTTTTGCGCTGCTGGTCGGTGAGATAACCGGCGTTAATTTCCAGGCCGTCGATTTCGCGCGAGGTGAGCATGGTGCCGGTATAGCTCTCGTACAGCAGGCGTGAATCGTCAGCGTAGACGATGGGCAGCATCGGCCGCTGGCTGCCGTAGCTGAGCACGGTATTCGAAAAGCGCATTTTGCCGGTAGCGCCGAATTTGGCGAGGTCGGATTTCGCGCGGCCGTCGTCATCCTGGGCGAAAAAGTCGATCCCGCCCGCGCCGCTGCGCCCGCGACCGCCGTCAAGGCGCACCGCATACTGGGCGATACCGTCCACGCCAAAGCCGACCGGTCCCTGGGTAAAGCCCGATTCGAAGGTGGCGATAATCCCCTGGCCCCATTCGGCTTTATCCGGCAACCCATCGCGATAATCACGTTTGATATAAGCGTTACGCAAAAAGAGATCCAGATGGCTGTCGTCAATAAAGCCCTGACTGGCGGATTGTTGGCTGGCGAAAGTCGGCGTGGCGGCAATAATGCCAAGTGCGATTAACGATAATTCTTTTTTCACTGAAGGCACTTCTCTGTCTGTCGATATATTCAAGGGGATCACTGCAGTCGCGATATTCTCCTGAAATAATGTCGAAAGCAATCATTGTGTGAGCAATGGTATCGCCAGGAAACAAGCTGTGTGGCGCATGCCGGCTGCGTTTGGCGAAGAGGGGTGGACTATTTATTATCTGGAGGAACGCGGTTCTGAAAGGCGGATTGTGTACGCTGTTTTTTATTTGCCAAATAATATCTTGCTGAGTGACAGCGCTTAAAATAATTGGCTGTGACGAGGTGCAGCAATAATTAACGGTTTGTGCGCTTAAGTTATCAATTCATGCGGCTAAATATTTTTACAGGGATATAAAAAAGGGAGGCGATAATGCCTCCCGCTGTCGATTATTTAATCCCGTCGGCTTTCATGCGATCGCGAATATGCTGGGCGCGAGCTTCGGAGGCCGGGTGATCGTCAAACATAGAGCTCTGACGACCGGCTTCCAGCTTGGCCAGTTTTTCGAAGCTGGTGGCCAGTCCCGACGGATTGATGCCGCGCTTACGCAACAGGTCATAAGAGTAGTCATCCGCTTCCGATTCCTGACGCTGGGAGAACTGCGAGTTCACCAGTTTTTCGCCTAAATCGCCCAGCTGCGACTGCGACAGGCTGCCGACGATGCCGCCGGCGGAGGCCGCCGCCGCACGCACGGCGTTGGTCCCCAGCGCGACCTGCATGCCTTTCTTCACGTGGCCCAGCGCAACGTGACCCATTTCGTGGCCGATAACCGCTTCAACTTCATTATCGTTCATCAGGTCCATCAGCCCGCTGTAAACGCGGATGCAGCCGTTCGCCATCGCGAAGGCGTTCACATCCTTGGTCTCATAGACCTTGTAGTTCACTGGCTGGCCATTGATGTTATCGCCCAGCGCGGTCGCGATTTTGCTCAAACGCTGGCTGTATTCACTGCTGGCCGGGGCGATTTTCGCTTTGGCGTCCATCTCTTTACAGGCCTGGTCGCTTAAGGTTTTCACCTGCGCGTCGCTGAGGGAGTACGCCTGGAAGGCTTCGGCGCCTGAGCTGAGCAGACCATTGGAGTCCATGTTCTGACATCCGGTGAGGGTTGCTGCGATCCCAAGAGCAAGTACGGTTGAGCGAATTTTCATTTTTTTATCTTCCACAATCTTATGGTTGTTTATCCGACAATACGGCGACGGCAGGGAACCGTATTCTGCGTAAATTATAAAGAGTATCGCAGGATGCGGGCGAGCGGATTCCGGGGTAGCACAACCTGTTCCAGAGATTTCTTAAAGGGCAAAAGGATGCTCCATGTACATGACTTGTCGCTTGGGTTACATTGTTCACACTTTTTTCCGGCGTAGCCCAAAACGCGCTCTCGTCAAGTCGTTAAGGGCATGGCCTTCAACAGTCCGAACTGGAGTCAAAATGTCCTCACGTAAAGAGCTTGCTAACGCTATTCGTGCGCTGAGCATGGACGCTGTACAGAAAGCCAAATCCGGCCACCCGGGGGCCCCGATGGGTATGGCTGACATTGCCGAAGTGCTGTGGCGTGATTTCCTGAACCATAACCCGAACAATCCGGCCTGGGCTGACCGTGACCGTTTTGTGTTGTCAAATGGCCATGGTTCGATGCTGATTTACAGCCTGCTGCACCTCACTGGCTACGATCTGCCGATTGAAGAGCTGAAAAACTTCCGCCAGCTGCACTCCAAAACCCCGGGTCACCCGGAAGTCGGCTACACCGCGGGCGTGGAAACCACCACCGGTCCGCTGGGCCAGGGTATCGCTAACGCGGTCGGGATGGCTATTGCCGAGAAAACTCTGGCGGCGCAGTTCAACCGTCCGGGCCACGACATCGTCGACCACTTCACCTACGCCTTCATGGGCGACGGCTGCATGATGGAAGGCATCTCTCACGAAGTGTGCTCCCTGGCCGGTACTCTGAAACTGGGCAAACTGGTGGCCTTCTATGATGACAACGGCATCTCCATCGACGGCCACGTTGAAGGCTGGTTCACCGACGATACCGCGAAACGCTTTGAAGCCTACGGCTGGCACGTGGTACGCGGCGTTGACGGTCACGACGCTGACGCCATCAAACGCGCAGTAGAAGAAGCGCGTGCAGTTACCGACAAACCGTCCCTGCTGATGTGCAAAACCATCATTGGTTTCGGTTCGCCGAACAAAGCCGGTACCCACGACTCCCACGGCGCACCGCTGGGCGACGCCGAAATCGCCCTGACCCGCGAAGCGCTGGGCTGGAAACACGCGCCGTTTGACATCCCGTCTGACATCTATGCCCAGTGGGATGCCAAAGAAGCCGGCCAGGCGAAAGAAGCGGCGTGGAATGAGAAGTTTGCTGCCTACGCGAAAGCCTTCCCGCAGGAAGCGGCCGAATTCACCCGTCGTATGAAAGGTGAGATGCCGTCTGACTTCGACGCCAAAGCTAACGAGTTCATCGCGAAGCTGCAGGCTAACCCGGCGAAAATCGCCAGCCGTAAAGCGTCGCAGAATGCTATCGAAGCCTTCGGCCCGCTGCTGCCGGAATTCCTCGGCGGCTCCGCTGACCTGGCGCCGTCCAACCTGACCCTGTGGTCTGGTTCTAAGCCGATCAACGAAGACACCGCGGGTAACTACATTCATTACGGCGTGCGTGAATTCGGTATGACCGCTATCGCCAACGGTATCGCGCTGCACGGCGGTTTCCTGCCGTACACCTCCACCTTCCTGATGTTCGTGGAATACGCGCGTAATGCGGTACGTATGGCCGCGCTGATGAAACAGCGTCAGGTGATGGTCTACACCCACGACTCCATCGGTCTGGGTGAAGACGGCCCGACTCATCAGCCGGTAGAGCAGGTGGCTTCCCTGCGCGTGACGCCGAACATGTCCACCTGGCGTCCGTGTGACCAGGTTGAATCCGCGATTGCGTGGAAATATGGCGTAGAGCGTCAGGACGGCCCGACCGCGCTGATCCTCTCCCGTCAGAACCTGGCGCAGCAGGAGCGTACCGCAGAGCAGCTGGCAAACGTCGCTCGCGGCGGTTACGTGCTGAAAGATTGTGCCGGCCAGCCGGAGCTGATCTTCATCGCCACCGGTTCCGAAGTGGAGCTGGCAGTGGCCGCGTGGGACAAACTGACTGCCGAAGGCGTGAAGGCGCGCGTGGTCTCCATGCCGTCCACCGACGCGTTCGACAAGCAGGATGCCGCTTATCGTGAATCCGTACTGCCGAAAGCCGTTTCTGCCCGCGTCGCGGTAGAAGCCGGTATCGCGGACTACTGGTTCAAATACGTTGGCCTGAACGGCGCTATCGTTGGCATGACCACCTTCGGTGAGTCTGCGCCGGCTGAGCAGCTGTTCGAAGAGTTCGGCTTCACCGTCGACAACGTGGTCGCTAAAGCGAAAGCGCTGCTGTAATGGCTGGTACGGTGCGGGCTGATGCCCTCACCCCAACCCTCCCCCACAGGAGAGGGTGCAAACCCCAAAAACGGTAACCCCTGGGTTACCGTTTTGCTGTTACCTCGCCACCCGGCTTTTTGTATGCACTATTCTTCGAACATGTAACCACCCTGTGAATTATTCCAAAAGAAATGTGACACAAGTCATATAGCTGGTTTATTGCGCTGGACAAACATTCCTTTTATTCCTTGTTTCGCTTATTCTAGCTGAAGCGTTTCAGTCGTTTAAATGTTCGACAATTAATCAATCAGTCGCAGTTTGCAGCTGGTAAGGTTCCCCTCAGAGCGTTGCTGGATTACTCTGTCAGCCACCTCAAAAAAGGGTCAGCCTTGCAGGAGATCTATGACCATTCGCATCGCGATTAATGGCTTCGGTCGTATTGGACGCAACGTGGTTCGTGCGCTATATGAGTCCGGGCGTCGTGCGGAAATCACCGTGGTGGCAATCAATGAGCTGGCGGATGCGGCAGGGATCGCGCATTTGTTGAAATATGATACCAGCCATGGCCGCTTCGCCTGGGATGTCCGTCAGGAGCGCGAACAGCTGTTTGTTGGCGATGATGCCATCCGCCTGCTACACGAGCCGACCATTGCGGCGCTGCCGTGGCGCGAGCTGGCGGTAGACGTGGTGCTCGACTGTACCGGCGTATATGGGAGTCGTGAACACGGCGAAGCCCATCTGCAGGCTGGCGCGAAGAAAGTGCTCTTCTCCCATCCTGGCGGCAACGATCTCGACGCGACGGTGGTCTATGGCGTCAATCAGGATGAGCTCCGCGCCGAGCACCGCATTGTCTCCAACGCCTCCTGCACCACCAACTGCATTATTCCGATCATTAAACTGCTCGATGATGCCTATGGCATTGAGTCCGGCACCGTCACCACCATTCATTCGGCGATGCATGACCAGCAGGTGATTGACGCCTACCATCCGGATCTGCGGCGTACCCGCGCGGCCAGCCAGTCGATCATTCCGGTGGATACCAAACTGGCGGCAGGGATCACCCGTATTTTCCCGCAGTTTAATGACCGTTTTGAAGCGATTGCCGTGCGGGTGCCGACGATAAACGTGACGGCAATTGACCTGAGCGTGACGGTGAAAAAACCGGTAAAAGCATGTGAAGTCAACCAGTTGCTGCAAAAAGCAGCACAAGGTGCATTTCATGGTATAGTTGACTATACGGAATTACCGTTGGTCTCGACAGATTTTAACCACGATCCGCACAGTGCTATTGTTGATGGCACGCAAACCCGGGTCAGTGGCGCGCATCTGATCAAAACGCTGGTCTGGTGCGATAACGAATGGGGCTTTGCTAACCGAATGCTCGACACGACGTTAGCGATGGCGGCTATTGGTTTCAGGTTCGACGCATAAACGTCGACAAAACTTTATGAATCAACGAGAGGATTCACCATGTCTGTAATTAAGATGACCGATCTGGATCTGGCTGGTAAACGCGTTTTTATCCGTGCGGATCTGAACGTACCAGTTAAAGACGGGAAAGTAACCAGCGACGCACGTATCCGTGCATCTCTGCCGACCATTGAACTGGCGCTGAAGCAGGGCGCGAAAGTCATGGTTACTTCTCACCTGGGTCGTCCGACCGAAGGCGAGTACAACGAAGAATTCTCTCTGCTGCCGGTTGTTAATTACCTGAAAGACAAACTGTCCAACCCGGTACGTCTGGTTAAAGACTACCTGGACGGCGTGGAAGTGGCTGCCGGTGAGCTGGTGGTTCTGGAAAACGTTCGCTTCAACAAAGGCGAGAAAAAAGACGACGAAGCGCTGTCCAAAAAATACGCCGCGCTGTGCGACGTGTTCGTGATGGATGCTTTCGGTACTGCGCACCGCGCGCAGGCTTCCACCCACGGCATCGGCAAATTTGCTGACGTGGCGTGCGCAGGCCCGCTGCTGGCCGCTGAACTGGACGCGCTGGGTAAAGCGCTGAAAGAGCCGGCTCGTCCAATGGTCGCTATCGTGGGTGGTTCTAAAGTGTCCACCAAACTGACCGTGCTGGATTCCCTGTCTAAAATCGCTGACCAGCTGATCGTCGGCGGCGGTATCGCCAACACCTTCGTTGCTGCCCAGGGCCACAACGTCGGTAAATCCCTGTACGAAGCAGACCTGGTTGATGAAGCTAAGCGCCTGCTGAGCACCTGTGATATCCCGGTTCCGACGGACGTTCGCGTCGCGACCGAGTTCTCCGAAACCGCAACGGCAACCCTGAAATCTGTTAACGACATCAAAGATGACGAGCAGATTCTGGACCTTGGCGACGTTTCCGCACAGAAACTGGCCGACATCCTGAAAAACGCCAAAACCATCCTGTGGAACGGCCCGGTTGGCGTATTCGAATTCCCGAACTTCCGTAAAGGGACTGAAATCGTGGCTAACGCTATCGCGGACAGCGAAGGTTTCTCCATCGCCGGCGGCGGTGACACCCTGGCAGCGATCGACCTGTTCGGCATCGCTGACAAAATCTCCTACATCTCCACTGGCGGCGGCGCATTCCTTGAATTCGTCGAAGGCAAAGTCCTGCCGGCAGTAGCGATGCTCGAAGAGCGCGCTAAGCAGTAATTCAGTTCAGGCGGGGAAACCCGCCTGTTTTTCAGCGCGCTTAAGGGCTCGCGAACCTTCTTCAACGGTCGAAGATACAGATACAGGACTAAGTAACATGTCTAAAATTTTTGATTTCGTAAAACCGGGCGTCATCACTGGCGACGACGTTCAGAAAGTGTTCCAGGTAGCGAAAGAAAACAACTTTGCACTGCCGGCGGTAAACTGCGTAGGTACTGACTCCATCAACGCCGTTCTGGAAGCTGCTGCGAAAGTTCGCTCTCCGGTTATCGTTCAGTTCTCTAACGGCGGCGCCGCGTTCATCGCAGGTAAAGGCGTGAAAACTGACGTTCCTCAGGGTGCTGCTATCCTCGGCGCTATCTCTGGCGCGCACCACGTGCACCAGATGGCTGAGCACTACGGCGTGCCGGTTATCCTGCACACTGACCACTGCGCGAAGAAACTGCTGCCGTGGATCGACGGTCTGCTGGACGCCGGTGAAAAACACTTCGCCGCTACCGGTAAACCGCTGTTCTCTTCTCACATGATCGACCTGTCTGAAGAGTCCCTGCACGAAAACATCGAAATCTGCTCTAAATACCTGGCGCGCATGGCCAAAATGGACATGACCCTGGAAATCGAACTGGGTTGCACCGGCGGCGAAGAAGACGGCGTGGACAACAGCCACATGGACGCTTCCGCCCTGTACACTCAGCCGGAAGATGTGGATTACGCCTACACCGAGCTGAGCAAAATCAGCCCGCGCTTCACCATTGCCGCTTCCTTCGGTAACGTACACGGCGTGTACAAACCGGGTAACGTGGTTCTGACTCCGACCATCCTGCGCGACTCTCAGGAATATGTTTCCAAGAAACACAACCTGCCGCACAACAGCCTGAACTTCGTCTTCCACGGCGGTTCCGGTTCTTCCGCTCAGGAAATCAAAGACTCCGTCAGCTACGGCGTAGTGAAAATGAACATCGATACCGACACCCAATGGGCGACCTGGGACGGTATCCTGCAGTACTACAAAACTAACGAAGCTTACCTGCAGGGCCAGCTGGGCAACCCGAAAGGCGAAGACCAGCCGAACAAGAAATACTACGATCCGCGCGTATGGCTGCGTGCTGCACAGACTTCCATGGTGACCCGTCTGGAGCAGGCATTTAAAGAGCTGAACGCGATCGACGTTCTGTAAGAAAAATCTGTTTCTTACCCTGAAGCCCGCAGCAATGCGGGCTTTTTTATTACTTTAACAACAGGATAGCGTGCAGGAAAACTGTGATCCATTTGGCAAAACGTGCACTTATTGTTTACCCTATAACCTGACTGCCCTGTTGCAGGCTGAGTTATTTACTTCCCCGTTCGGGGATTCATAAGGAATGTTAAATGGAAGATTTGAACGTTGTCGATAGCATCAACAACGCCGGGACGTGGCTGGCACGCAACCAGGAGCTGCTGCTGAGCTATGCCGTCAACATCGTGGCGGCGATCGTTATCCTGGTCATCGGGATGATCGTGGCGCGCATCGTCTCTAACACCGTCAACCGCCTGATGCTGGCGCGTAAGATTGATGCCACCGTTGCTGATTTTCTCTCGGCGCTGGTGCGTTACGCGGTTATCGCCTTCACCCTGATTGCCGCCCTGGGCCGGGTAGGCGTGCAGACCGCCTCGGTCATTGCTGTGCTGGGTGCCGCCGGTTTGGCGGTGGGTTTAGCACTGCAGGGATCGCTGTCGAACCTTGCCGCAGGCGTACTACTGGTGATGTTCCGCCCGTTCCGCGCGGGTGAATATGTCGATCTCGGCGGTATCGCCGGCACCGTGCAGAACGTGCAGATTTTCTCCACCACCCTGCGTACCGCAGATGGCAAAATCGTGGTGGTGCCGAATGGCAAAATCATCGCCGGCAACATCATTAACTTCTCCCGCGAACCGGCGCGCCGCAATGAGTTTATCATTGGCGTATCCTACGATGCTGATATCGACAAGGTGAAGCAGCTGCTGACCTCGATTATCGAATCTGACGATCGTATTCTGCGCGATCGCGAAATGACCGTACGCCTGAACGAACTTGGCGCCTCATCGGTGAACTTCGTGGTTCGCGTGTGGAGCAAAAGCAGCGATCTGCAAAACGTCTACTGGGACGTGCTGGAGCGTATTAAGCGTGATTTCGACGCTAACGGCATCAGTTTCCCGTATCCGCAGATGGATGTTCATGTGGTACAACTGCCGGAAAAAGCAGAGTAAATCATCACTGACAGAGTCAGGCCGGCCATGCCGGCCTTTTTTAATGGCTCACTATTAGCTTAGCTTATTAATGATTAATACTTTCAATTTCCGCTAATAATCCATTCGCGTTATAGTCAGCGCCACTCTCGAACACAGCGGAAAAATCCTTATGTTTACCTATTACTTTCAGGGCCTTGCCCTGGGAGCGGCAATGATTTTGCCGCTTGGCCCGCAAAATGCTTTTGTGATGAATCAGGGGATCCGTCGTCAGTATCACCTGATGATTGCCCTGCTGTGCGCGGTCAGCGACTTGCTGTTGATCTGCGCCGGTATTTTTGGTGGTAGCGCGCTGCTGATGCAATCCCCATGGCTGCTGGCGATAGTGACCTGGGGCGGCGTGGCCTTTTTGTTGTGGTATGGCTTCGGCGCACTGAAAACGGCGTTCAGTCAGAATCTTGAGCTCGCCAGCGCCGAGGTGATGCAGCAGGGGCGCTGGAAAATCATTATAACTATGCTGGCGGTCACCTGGCTGAACCCGCATGTTTACCTGGATACCTTTGTGGTGCTGGGCAGCCTGGGAGGGCAGCTGGCGGTGGAGCCGAAGCGCTGGTTTGCGCTGGGGACCATTAGCGCCTCTTTCCTGTGGTTCTTTGGCCTGGCGCTGTTAGCCGCCTGGCTGGCGCCGCGGCTGCGTACCGCCAAAGCCCAGCGGATCATCAATATTGTGGTCGGCGCCGTCATGTGGTTTATTGCATTTCAGCTGGCAAAAGAGGGCGTCGGCCATATCCTGGCGTTGCTCAACTAAGCGTTGTCCGATGGACTTTCCTGCTGTACGCGCTAAGCTTGCTGGCATGCGTCCCGTAAGGGCGATTTAAGTAACATGGAGAAACGACAGTGAAGTTAAAAGTCTTAGCCCTGGCGGCAGCACTCGGATTTAGCACAATGGCGGCACAGGCAAACGAATTGCCAGACGGTCCGCACATTGTGACTTCAGGCACAGCAAGCGTTGCCGCGGTTCCGGATATTGCCACCCTGGCGATCGAAGTGAACGTCGCGGCGAAAGATGCCGCATCGGCGAAAAAGCAGGCAGACGATCGCGTCGCGCAGTATCTCTCTTTCCTTGAAAAGAGCGGTATCGCCAAAAAAGACATTAGCTCGGCGAATCTGCGTACCCAGCCTGATTATGACTATCAGAACGGGAAAAGCATTCTCAAAGGCTATCGGGCGGTGCGCACCGTGGAAGTGACGTTGCGCCAGCTGGATAAACTTAACGGCCTGCTGGACGGCGCGCTGAAGGCGGGACTGAACGAAATCCGCTCCGTTTCGCTGGGCGTTGCGCAACCGGATGCCTACAAAGATAAGGCGCGTAAAGCGGCGATCGATGACGCGGTGCATCAGGCACAGGAGCTGGCGGCTGGCTTCCACAGCAAGCTGGGGCCGGTCTACAGCGTGCGCTACCACGTCTCCAACTATCAGCCGAGCCCGATGGTGCGTATGATGAAGGCCGCTGACGCTGCGCCGGTTTCAGCCCAGGAAACCTACGAGCAGGCGACTATCCAGTTTGACGACCAGGTTGACGTGGTCTTTGAGCTGCAGCCAGCTCAGGCCGCCGCGCCGGCGAAACCGGCGGAAGAGCCGAAACCAGCGCAGTAAGCGATAGAAACAAAAAAGCCACTTCCGGGAAGTGGCTTTTTTTATGCCGGCGATTTAATCCTGACGCAGCACTTTGTGGCCGTAATCAATAAGCGCATCGGTCACCCGGCGCATCATGCGGCTTTCCGGCGCAAAGCGGTGCCAGTACAGCATACGACGCTGGAACAGACCGGGCGTGAGGTCAATAAGCTCGCCGCTTTTCAGCTCTTTTTCGATTTGCAGATGCGGGATCATACAGCAGGTAGTGCCCTGGCGCGCCAGCTGCACGAAGGCTTCTGATGAGTTAACGATGTGGCAGGGGACGCTACCCGGCGGCAGGTCGAAGTTTTGCTGCAGGAACGCCTGATGCATATCGTCCAGATGATCAAAGGCGACGACCGGCGCTTTCAGCAGCGCAGAACGCGTCACGCCGTTCGGGAAATAGCGTTGCGCAAACTCTTTTGAGGCGACAAACAGGTAATCGAGCGCGCCGAGCTGATCCACCAGGCAGCTTGGCAGCGCCTGCGGCTGGATACTCACTGCGCCCACCACTTCCCCACGGCGCAGGCGCTCCTGGGTGCGGGTTTCATCTTCCACCTGCAGGTTAAGACGAATAGGGGAGTCTGACAGAACATTGGCCAGCGCCGGCAGCAGCCAGGTGGCCAGACTGTCGGCGTTCACCGCCAGCGACAACAGCAGCGGCGTGGAGCCGGTCTGCTCGTCGCCCAGCCACTCTTCTTCCAGCAGTTCAACCTGGCGTAACAGGGCCAGCAGCTTTTGCCCCTGCTCGGTGGGGCGTGGCGGCACGGTGCGCACCAGCAGCGGTTGACCGAACATATTTTCCAGCTGCTTAATACGCTGTGAGACGGCGGACTGGGTAATACATAGCTTCTGCGCGGCGCGCTCAAATCCTCGTTCCCTAATCACCGCATCCAGCGCTTGTAGTGTCCTGTAGTCCGGTCGTTTCATTATTCTGGCGTGCCCCCATAACTAATCGTTATCTCGCACTATGACATAAATTTTTATTTGATACAGACGAAATTGGTCTGCTCAGTTGTGTGATCTGCATCGCAGGGACATTTCCACTGTCGATGTTCTATAATGCGCCACAGGCATTCACATCTCGGACCATAATTATGACGCAGGATGAACTGAAAAAAGCAGTAGGTTGGGCGGCGCTGCAATACGTACAGCCAGGGACCATTGTCGGCGTAGGTACCGGCTCGACGGCGGCCCATTTTATTGACGCGCTGGGCACGATGAAGGGGCAGATTGAAGGCGCGGTCTCCAGCTCCGATGCCTCTACCGAAAAGCTCAAAAGCCTCGGGATCCCCGTCTTCGATCTCAACAGCGTCGATCGCCTGGGGATCTATGTTGATGGCGCGGATGAGATCAACGGCCATATGCAAATGATCAAAGGCGGCGGCGCGGCGCTGACCCGCGAGAAGATTATCGCTTCGGTCGCCGATAAATTTATCTGCATCGCCGATGCCTCCAAGCAGGTTGATATTCTCGGCGCATTCCCGCTGCCGGTTGAAGTCATTCCGATGGCGCGCAGCGCCGTCGCGCGTCAACTGGTCAAGCTGGGCGGTCGTCCGGAGTACCGTCAGGGCGTGGTGACCGATAACGGCAACGTCATCCTGGACGTGCATGGCCTGGAAATTCTTGATGCTGTCGCGCTGGAGAATGCCATCAACGGCATCCCTGGCGTCGTGACCGTAGGGCTGTTCGCCAACCGCGGGGCCGACGTGGCACTGATCGGTACGGCCGATGGCGTGAAAACCATCGTAAAATAGTCTGTCCGCAGGGAGCCAGTCGGCTCCCTCGCAAATATTTTTTCACCTGGTGCAATTTGGTGACTTCTGTCACATTTATGCAACCATTCTGATTAACACGCTACCATTAATCTTCTTTCTGGTGTTTTGTCCTGTCATTTCCCTCTGGATGACATTTCTTCAGGACGGCGACGCAAACGTTCATATTGCCGCGATAGTTTTTTTTGATATGTTGCTGAGACGAACTTTCGTTCAGCACGACATCAGTTAAGACAAAACAGGACGGGGAAATGGCTAAGGTATCACTGGAAAAAGACAAGATTAAATTTCTGCTGGTTGAAGGTGTGCATCAAAAGGCAATCGATAGCCTTCGCGCAGCAGGTTACACCAACATTGAATTTCATAAAGGCGCGCTGGACTCCGAACAGCTGAAAGCGTCGATCCGTGATGCCCATTTCATCGGCCTGCGTTCCCGTACCCATCTGACTGAAGAGATTTTCGCTGCGGCGGAAAAACTGGTTGCCGTGGGTTGCTTCTGCATCGGTACCAACCAGGTCGATCTGAACGCCGCCGCGAAGCGCGGTATTCCGGTGTTTAACGCGCCATTCTCGAATACCCGTTCGGTGGCCGAGCTGGTCATCGGTGAGCTGCTGCTGCTGCTGCGCGGCGTGCCGGAAGCCAACGCCAAGGCGCATCGCGGTGTATGGAATAAGCTGGCGGTCGGCAGCTTTGAAGCGCGCGGCAAGAAACTGGGGATTATCGGTTACGGCCATATCGGTACCCAGCTCGGCATTCTGGCGGAATCGCTGGGGATGCATGTCTTCTTCTATGATATTGAAAATAAACTGCCGCTCGGCAACGCCACCCAGGTTCAGCATCTCTCCGACCTGCTGAACATGAGCGATGTGGTCAGCCTGCACGTGCCGGAAAACGCCTCCACCAAAAACATGATGGGTGCGGAAGAGCTGGCGCTGATGAAGCCGGGCGCGCTGCTGATCAACGCCTCCCGCGGTACCGTGGTGGATATTCCGGCGCTATGCGATGCGCTGGCGAGTAAGCATCTGGCCGGGGCGGCTATCGACGTCTTCCCGACAGAACCCGCCACCAACAGCGACCCCTTCACTTCGCCGCTGTGCGAGTTTGATAACGTGATCCTGACTCCGCATATCGGCGGTTCGACCCAGGAAGCGCAGGAGAACATCGGTCTGGAAGTGGCTGGCAAGCTGGCGAAGTACTCTGACAACGGGTCAACCCTGTCGGCAGTTAACTTCCCGGAAGTTTCTCTGCCGCTGCATGGCGGCCGCCGTCTGCTGCATATCCATGAGAACCGGCCGGGCGTCCTGACCGCCATCAACCAGATCTTCGCCGCGCAGAGCATCAACATTGCCGCGCAGTATCTGCAAACGTCGCCGCAGATGGGCTACGTGGTTATTGATATTGAAGCGGAAGAAGATGTTGCCCAGCAGGCGCTGCAGGCAATGAAAGCGATCCCGGGGACTATCCGCGCCCGTCTGCTGTTCTAATTATTTTTGCCTCTCGGGCAGGTCGCGTACCTGCCCGTTTTTTTGTTAATACTTTCCAGGCTGAAATTCTCGTCCTCGCGTACCTACCAACTCCAGGTTTTTCCCGGGGTGATCACCGCTGGTAACGGGATATCCCACTCTTCGCTTGGCAGACTATCCACCTGCTGGCAGTCGTGCGCGTAGCCTACCGGCTGCAGGCGATACTGCTGCCAGTTTTGCAGCGTCCGGTCGTAAAAACCGCCGCCCATTCCCAGCCGTTGGCCACTGCCATCGAAGGCCACCAGCGGGGTCACCAGCACATCGAGTTCAGCGAGCGGCAGTACGTCCCGCACATCGAGCTTCGGTTCGCGGATTTTCAGGCGATTCACTATCAGTTGGCTCTGTGGATGGTAGTGTAAAAACAACAGGTTTCCGGGGCTAAACGGATGCAGCACCGGGAGATACACCCGTTTGCCGGCGCGCCAGAGCTGGTCGATCAGCGGCTGGGTGTCCAGCTCGCCGTCAAAGGAGAGGAACAGCGCCACGGTATGAGCGAGTACGACCGGCGGCCAGGCCATCATCCGCTCCGCGGCCTGTTGGGCAAACAGGCGCTGTTGCTCCGGGCTGAGCGCGCGGCGACGCTCGCGGATCTGCTGGCGAATATGCTGTCTGGAGAGCGGGATATCAGGCTGTAGGGTCATACAGGTCTCATTACGAGCAAGCGAAACAGTACGAGGAAGTGTAATACAGGGCGGCAGCAGCCGAAAACAGGAGTGTTGGGATAATGCGAACTAAAGAAGGGAATCTCCGAGATGCCGCCGCAGGCTGTAACCCTTGAACCCTTGGTTCAAGGTGAATGTGTCGTCACAGTTTTAAGGCTTCTCGGACGAACCGAGCATGCTCACCAACCGTGGAGCGCCACATTCTTGTGGTATGAAATATCGGCTCAGGGGACTGGCCCGCTTGCAAACATCTCAGAGAAATTTTGTTCTGGAATTACTCTAACACAGTTAACTGCAAAGTGTTATTCAAACTTTGACCCTGGTCTTTCGCTTATGCGACCTTGCTCAAGCAATGCCTGTTCAATGGTCTGCTGAAGCATCCGAATGCGCTGCTCCATGCTCGAAGCGTAGTCGCGGGTCTTCGCTTTTTCCTGAGTCAACTCATAGCTGATGTTCAACGCGGCGATGAAGACCAGCTGCTCAGTATTTGTGACTCTAGTGCGTTCTTTTAAATCTTGCAACCGCTGATTAAGGTCTTCAGCTGCCTGATTCAGGGCATCCCTTTGTTCAGGCGGGCAATTCACTCGCAGTGAACGGCCGAAAATTTGGAGATCTACGGGTTGTGCAGACATGCCACCTTCCTGCTGATTGACTGCGCTGCCTTCACATCCGAGCCTGGGTCTGCGAAGGGGCGACACTATAGCTACCCTGGTGCAGGGATACAAGCCCTTTTCTGGTTCACCAGGGTCCAAAGTGGTAGCATATCATGAATATTCCTCCCAACGATGACGAATGCGCATGTCTATACAGAACGAAATGCCTGGTTACAACGATGTAGACCAGTTACTGAACCAACAAGGGGTCGGCCTCACCCCAGCCGAAATGCACGGTTTGATCAGCGGATTGCTGTGCGGCGGCAACACGGACAGCAGCTGGCTGCCGCTGGTGCACGACCTGACCAACGAAGGGCTCGCCTTTGGTCATGAACTGGCCCAGGCGCTGCGTAACATGCATTCCGCCATCAGCGATTCACTGGATGACGACGGTTTCCTCTTTCAACTGTATCTGCCGGAAGGCGATGCGGTAAGCGTCTTCGACCGCGCCGACGCTCTCGCCGGTTGGGTCAACCATTTCCTGCTCGGCCTTGGCGTCAGCCAACCGAAGCTGGATAAAGTGAAAGACGAGACCGGGGAAGCGATTGACGATCTGCGTAATATTGCCCAGCTGGGCTACGATGAAGACGAAGATCAGGAAGAGCTGGAGATGTCTCTGGAGGAGATTATCGAGTATGTCCGCGTTGCCGCACTGCTGTGCCACGACACTTTTTCTCGTCAGCAGCCAACCGCACCGGAAGTCCGCAAACCGACATTACACTAACTAAAATTCGTTCAGGGGGCGTCATGACTCAGCAGGAATTTCTCTCGCGTCGCCAGGCGCTGCTGGCGCAGATGCAGCCAGGCAGCGCGGCGCTGATTTTCGCCGCACCGGAAGCGGTGCGTAGCGCAGATTCAGAGTATCCCTACCGGCAGAACAGCGATTTTTGGTACTTCACCGGCTTTAACGAACCGGAAGCGCTGCTGGTGTTGATTAAAAGCGATGAAACGCACAATCATAGCGTGCTGTTTAACCGGGTTCGCGATCTGACCGCTGAGATCTGGTTCGGTCGCCGTCTGGGCCAGGATGCCGCGCCGGCGAAGCTCGGTGTGGATCGTGCGCTGGCGTTTAGCGAAATCAACCAGCAGTTGTATCAGCTGCTCAACGGCCTGGATGCTATCTACTTCGCCCAGGGTGAATATGCCTATGCCGATGAGATTGTGTTTAACGCCCTCGAAAAACTGCGCAAAGGCTCTCGCCAGAATCTGCAGGCGCCGAACTCGGTCATCGACTGGCGGCCCATCGTGCATGAGATGCGCCTGTTTAAATCTGCGGAAGAGCTGGCAGTGATGCGCCGCGCCGGCGAAATTTCCGCCCTTGCCCATACCCGGGCGATGGAAAAATGTCGCCCTGGCATGTTCGAGTATCAGCTGGAAGGCGAAATTCTCCATGAATTCAACCGCCACGGCGCGCGTTTCCCGTCCTATAACACCATCGTTGGCGGCGGCGAAAACGGCTGCATTCTGCACTACACCGAAAACGAATCCGAGCTGCGCGATGGCGATTTAGTGCTGATTGACGCCGGCTGCGAATACCGCGGCTATGCGGGCGATATCACCCGCACCTTCCCGGTTAACGGTAAATTCAGCAAACCGCAGCGTGAAATCTACGACATCGTGCTGGAGTCGCTGGAAACCGCGCTGGAGCTTTATCGTCCGGGCACCTCCATTTATGAAGTTAATCAGGAAGTGGTGCGCATTATGATTACCGGCCTGGTGCGGCTGGGGATCCTGAAAGGCGAGATTGACGAGCTCATCGCCAACAACGCCCACCGCCCGTACTTTATGCATGGCCTGAGCCACTGGTTGGGTC
Source organism: Klebsiella sp. GL120222-02 (assembly GCF_003097195.1). NCBI lineage: Bacteria > Pseudomonadati > Pseudomonadota > Gammaproteobacteria > Enterobacterales > Enterobacteriaceae > Klebsiella > Klebsiella sp. GL120222-02. The sequence continues at coordinate 416,970 of NZ_QEQO01000003.1, read as the reverse complement.
TGGATGTGCACGATGTCGGTAATTACGACACCGACCGTTCGCGGGTACTGGAACCGGGAATGGTGCTGACCGTCGAGCCGGGACTGTATATCGCCACCGATGCCGACGTGCCGGCCCAATATCGCGGCATCGGCATTCGTATTGAAGATGACATCGTCATTACCGAAGACGGCAACGAAAATCTCACCGCCAGCGTGGTGAAGAAGGCGGATGAGATCGAGGCGCTGATGGCGGCGGCGCGCCAGTCATGAGCGTGCTGATCGTCGGCGGCGGGATGACCGGGGCGACGCTCGCGCTGGCCATCTCCCGTTTGACCGGCGGTGCCCTGCCGGTCCATCTGATTGAGGCGCAGGATCCGCATTCGTCACGCCATCCCGGTTTTGACGATCGGGCAATTGCCCTGGCGGCCGGTACCTGCCAGCAGCTGGCGCGCATTGGTATCTGGCAGACCCTGGCTAAACGAGCGACGCCCATCCAGCGGGTCCATGTCAGCGACCGTGGTCACGCTGGTTTTGTGAACCTGGCGGCGGCCGATTACGGCTTGTCGGCGCTGGGGCAGGTGGTTGAACTCCACGATGTCGGCCAGCGGCTGTTTAGTCTGCTGCGCGAGGCGCCGGGCGTCACCCTGCACTGTCCGGCGAAAGTGGAAGCGGTCAGCCGCCGCGAGGAGAGCGTCAGCCTTACGCTTGAGGGCGGCGAAATCATCAACGGTAAGCTGCTGGTGGCGGCGGACGGTTCCCGTTCGTCGCTGGGCGCTCACTGCGGCATCAGCTGGCAGCAGCAGCCGTATGAGCAGATAGCGATCATTGCTAACGTTAGCACTGCGTTGCCGCACGAAGGCCGCGCCTTCGAGCGCTTTACCGAGCATGGTCCGCTGGCGATGCTGCCGATGTCGCAAGGGCGCTGTTCGCTGGTGTGGTGCCATCCGCAGTCGCGGCGCGACGAGGTACAGAGCTGGTCTGACGAACATTTTTGTCAGGCGTTACAGCAGGCATTCGGCTGGCGGCTAGGGCGTATTACCCATGCCGGTAAGCGCAGCGTCTATCCGTTAGCCTTAACCACCGCCACCCGTGCGGTGTCGCATCGCCTGGCGCTGGTCGGTAATGCGGCGCAGACGCTGCATCCGATCGCCGGGCAGGGCTTTAACCTCGGCCTGCGCGACGTGATGAGCCTGGCGGAGATGCTTGCCGATGCGCATGTGGCCCGCGACGATGTGGGCGATTATTCCCTGCTGTGCCGCTACCAGGCACGGCGGGCAGGTGATAAAGCCGCCACTATCGGTGTCACCGATGGGCTGGTGCATCTGTTTGCCAACCGTTGGGCGCCGCTGGTGGCGGGGCGCAACGTCGGTCTGATGGCCATGGACTTATTTACCCCGGCGCGCGATGCGCTGGCGCAGCGTACCCTCGGTTGGGTTCCCCGTTAAGGAGTAAAACGTGCAAAGTGTTGATGTTGCCATTGTTGGCGGTGGAATGGTGGGACTGGCGGTAGCCTGCGGTTTACAGGGCAGCGGCCTGCGCGTCGCGGTGCTGGAGAAAGCAGCGCCGCAGCCTCTGGCCGCCGATGCGCCGCCGGCGCTGCGCGTTTCGGCGATCAATGCCGCCAGCGAAAAGTTGCTGACTAAGCTGGATGTCTGGCGCGAGATCGTCGCCCAGCGCGCCAGCTGCTATCACGGTATGGAAGTGTGGGACAAAGACAGCTTCGGCCGCATTAGCTTCGATGACCAGAGCATGGGCTTTAGCCATCTGGGCCATATTATTGAAAATGCCGTGGTGCATCACGCATTGTGGCAGAAAGCGCAGCGCTGCGCTGACGTCACCCTGCTGGCGCCTGCGGAACTACAGCAGGTGGCGTGGGGTGAAAACGAAGCCTTTCTCAGCCTGCAGGACGGCAGCATGTTGACCGCGAGGTTGGTGGTGGGCGCTGATGGCGCGAATTCATGGCTGCGTAATAAGGCCGATATTCCGCTGACCTTCTGGGATTACCACCATCATGCGCTGGTGGCGACGATTCGCACCGCTGAGCCGCATCAGGCGGTGGCACGCCAGGCGTTCCATGGCGAGGGTATTCTGGCCTTCCTGCCGCTCAGCGATCCGCACCTGTGCTCGATCGTCTGGTCGCTGTCGCCAGCGGAAGCGAAGCGGATGCAGGAGGCTGATGAAGCCACTTTCAACCAGGCGCTGAATATCGCCTTCGATAATTGCCTCGGCCTCTGCCAGCTGGCAAGCGAACGTGAAGTTTTCCCGCTGACCGGCCGCTATGCCCGTCAGTTTGCCGCCCACCGCCTGGCGCTGGTCGGCGATGCCGCGCATACCATCCACCCGCTGGCCGGGCAGGGGGTGAACCTTGGCTTTATGGACGCCGCCGAGCTTATCGACGAGTTGAGGCGCCTGCATGCGCAGGGGAAAGATATCGGCCAGCATTTGTACCTGCGCCGCTATGAGCGCAGCCGCAAACACAGCGCCGCGCTGATGCTGGCGGGTATGCAGGGATTCCGCGAAATGTTCTCCGGCAGCCATCCGGCGAAGAAATTCCTCCGCGACATGGGGCTCAAACTGGCCGATTCGCTGCCTGGCGTAAAACCGCAGCTGATTCGTCAGGCGATGGGCCTCAACGATCTCCCCGCCTGGTTACGTTAACCCCGTCACACTTCTTTTACCCGGCCTGCGTGCCGGGTTTTCTCCCTCATTTGAAATATTCTAATTTCACCTCTTTTTTCGCATTAGTTTTATTAATGCGCTCTTTTTTTTGTTAAAGAAATTAGGCCCGTAAAATCGCATAAAACACCATCATTACCTTATCGATGAAAGCTTGATGTTAATTTTATGTGGCATAAATCGCTTTTTTCCAGTCAATAACTCTGTAGGCTTTTCGGCGGATTTTAGTCATAAGCTAATGTGATGCCCTGAATGAGCTTATGGTTTAGCGCCGGGTTCGGTGGTAAGTTCAGGCAAAAGAGAACGTTTGCGTCGGCGTCCGTCAGCGGTGCCGTCGCCGAATTTCGTGGCGCAAAATCGCCGACAATCTCGTGGCTGGTTCCGTTTTATTCGATGAGGAAAAGATGGCTCAACAGACTCCGTTGTATGAACAACACACGCTATGTGGCGCTCGCATGGTGGATTTCCATGGCTGGATGATGCCGCTGCATTACGGATCCCAGATTGATGAGCACCATGCGGTGCGCGGCGATGCAGGGATGTTCGATGTGTCGCATATGACCATCGTCGATTTCCACGGCAGCCGGATCCGCGAGTTCCTGCGCTATTTGCTGGCCAACGATGTGGCGAAGCTGACCACCCCAGGCAAAGCGCTCTACACGGGAATGCTTACCGCCTCCGCTGGCGTCATCGATGACCTGATTGTCTATTTCCTTTCTGAAGATTATTTCCGCCTCGTTGTTAACTCCGCCACCCGCGAAAAAGACCTCGCCTGGATCTCCGAACAAGCTGAACCTTACGGCCTTGAAATTACCGTTCGCGACGATCTGTCGCTGATCGCGGTGCAGGGCCCCCAGGCGAAAGCGAAGGCGGCAACGCTGTTTACTGATGCGCAGCGTCAGGCCGTGGAAGGCATGAAGCCGTTCTTTGGCGTGCAGTCCGGCGACCTGTTTATCGCCACCACCGGTTATACCGGCGAAGCGGGCTATGAAATTGCGATGCCGAACGAGCAGGCGGCTGATTTCTGGCGCGGTCTGCTGGACGCTGGCGTTAAGCCGTGCGGTCTCGGCGCGCGTGACACCCTACGCCTGGAGGCCGGGATGAACCTGTATGGCCAGGAGATGGACGAAGGCGTCTCCCCGCTGGCGGCGAACATGGGCTGGACTATCGCCTGGGAGCCCGCCGATCGTAACTTTATCGGTCGCGAAGCGCTGGAGATGCAGCGCGAAAAAGGCACCGAGCAGCTGGTTGGCCTGGTGATGACCGAGAAAGGCGTCCTGCGCGGCGGCCTGCCGGTCCGTTTTACCGATAGCGACGGTAATCAAAAAGAAGGCATTATCACCAGCGGCACCTTCTCGCCGACCCTGGGCTACAGCATCGCGCTGGCTCGCGTACCGGCCGGGATTGGCGACACCGCGGTGGTGCAAATTCGTAACCGTGAAATGCCGGTAAAAGTGACTAAACCTGGTTTTGTACGCAATGGCAAAGCCATTGTGTGATTTCCCTTTTTTGGAGATGAATTGATGAGCAACGTACCAGCAGAACTGAAATACAGCAAAGAACACGAATGGCTGCGTAAAGAAGCAGACGGCACCTATACCGTCGGGATCACCGAGCATGCGCAGGAGCTGCTGGGCGATATGGTTTTCGTTGACCTGCCGGAAGTGGGCGCCACCGTTGAAGCGGGCGCTGATTGCGCCGTTGCCGAATCCGTGAAAGCGGCTTCCGATATCTACGCGCCGATTAGCGGTGAAATCGTTGCCGTCAACGAAGAGCTGAACGACTCTCCGGAACTGGTCAACAGCGACCCGTATAGCGACGGCTGGATCTTCAAAATTAAAGCCAGCGACGAAGCGCAGGTTGCCGCGCTGCTGGATGCGACCGCTTATGAAGCTCTGTTAGAAGACGAATAAATACGCTTCATCCTTCACGCTGCAGGGGCGTTGGCTTCCTGGCTCCCCCGGTCACTTACTTTTGTAAGCTCCCGGGGAGTCGCTGTGTCGCCGCCTTCCTGCAACGCGAATGATTTTGCGTATTCTGGCCCGGTAAGCATCAGCGCTTGCCGGGCAAACCAGTCAGACAATCACGATTCACCGCACGTTTCAGGAACCATCGCTCATGACTCAGACTTTAAGTCAGCTTGAAAACCGCGACGCCTTTATTGAACGTCACATTGGCCCGGACGCTCAGCAGCAGCAAGAGATGCTGAAGACCGTCGGCGCGGATTCGCTTAACGCCCTGATTGGCCAGATTGTGCCGCAGGATATCCAGCTGGCGACCCCACCGCAGGTGGGCGACGCGACTACCGAATTCGCCGCGCTGGCGGAGCTGAAGGCGATTGCCGGTCGCAACAAGCGCTTCAAGTCTTACATCGGCATGGGCTATACCGCCGTGCAGCTGCCGCCGGTCATTCAGCGCAACATGCTGGAAAACCCGGGCTGGTACACCGCCTATACCCCTTACCAGCCGGAAGTCTCCCAGGGCCGTCTGGAGTCGCTGCTCAACTTCCAACAGGTCACGCTGGATCTGACCGGGCTGGATATCGCTTCCGCTTCGCTGCTTGATGAAGCCACCGCCGCCGCCGAAGCGATGGCGATGGCCAAACGCGTCAGTAAACTGAAGAACGCCAACCGTTTCTTCGTTGCCGCCGACGTCCATCCGCAAACCCTGGACGTGGTGCGCACCCGCGCGGAAACTTTCGGCTTCGACGTGATCGTCGATGACGCCGACAAAGTGCTCGATCACCAGGATGTCTTTGGCGTGCTGCTGCAGCAGGTGGGCACCACCGGTGAAATCCACGATTACAGCAAACTGATCGCCGAGCTGAAAGCGCGCAAAGTGATTGTCAGCGTCGCCGCCGACTTTATGGCGCTGGTGCTGCTGACGGCGCCGGGCAAGCAGGGCGCGGATATTGTCTTCGGTTCCGCCCAACGCTTCGGCGTGCCGATGGGCTATGGCGGCCCGCACGCGGCCTTCTTCGCGGCGAAAGATGAATTCAAACGCTCCATGCCGGGCCGGATTATCGGCGTATCGAAAGATGCGGCGGGTAATACCGCGCTGCGCATGGCGATGCAGACTCGCGAGCAGCATATCCGCCGCGAGAAAGCGAACTCCAACATTTGTACCTCGCAGGTTCTGCTGGCCAACATCGCCAGCCTCTACGCGGTATTCCACGGCCCGGCGGGCCTGAAACGTATCGCTGGCCGCATTCATCGCCTGACCGATATTCTGGCCGACGGCCTTCAGAAGAAAGGGCTGAAGCTGCGTCATGCGCACTACTTCGATACCCTGTGCGTCGAAGTGGCGGATAAAGCTGCGGTGCTGGCGCGTGCCGAAGCGCTGCAGATTAACCTGCGTAGCGATATTCACGGCGCGGTTGGCATTACGCTCGATGAAGCGACCACCCGCGAAGATGTGCTGAACCTGTTCCGCGCCATCGTCGGCGACGATCACGGTCTGGATATCGATACCCTGGATAAAGACGTGGCGCTGGATAGCCGTTCGATCCCGGCGGCGATGCTGCGCGACGATGCGATCCTCACCCATCCGGTGTTTAACCGCTACCATAGCGAAACCGAGATGATGCGCTACATGCATGCGCTGGAGCGTAAAGATCTGGCGCTGAACCAGGCGATGATCCCGCTGGGCTCCTGCACCATGAAACTGAACGCCGCGGCGGAGATGATCCCGATCACCTGGCCGGAATTTGCCGAGCTGCACCCGTTCTGTCCGGTCGAGCAGGCGGAAGGTTATCATCAGATGATCGCCCAGCTTTCTGACTGGCTGGTGAAACTGACCGGCTATGACGCCGTCTGTATGCAGCCGAACTCCGGCGCGCAGGGCGAGTATGCTGGCCTGCTGGCGATTCGCCACTATCACGAAAGCCGCAACGAAGGCCATCGCGATATCTGCCTGATCCCAAGCTCCGCGCACGGCACCAACCCGGCTTCCGCGCAGATGGCGGGTATGCAGGTCGTGGTCGTTGCCTGCGACAAAAACGGCAACATCGATCTTGCCGACCTGCGTGAAAAAGCAGAGCAGGCAGGGGCGAATCTCTCCTGCATCATGGTCACCTATCCGTCAACCCACGGCGTGTATGAAGAGACCATCCGTGAAGTGTGCGAGATCGTGCACCAGTTCGGCGGCCAGGTTTATCTCGATGGCGCCAACATGAACGCCCAGGTCGGGATCACTTCTCCGGGCTTTATCGGCGCCGACGTTTCGCACCTCAACCTGCATAAAACCTTCTGCATTCCGCACGGCGGCGGCGGTCCGGGTATGGGCCCTATCGGTGTGAAAGCGCACCTGGCGCCGTTTGTACCGGGCCACAGCGTGGTACAGATTGAAGGTATGCTGACCCGTCAGGGCGCGGTTTCCGCCGCGCCGTTCGGCAGCGCTTCCATTCTGCCGATCAGCTGGATGTATATCCGCATGATGGGCGCGGAAGGCCTGAAGCAGGCGAGCCAGAACGCGATCCTTAACGCCAACTATATCGCTACCCGGCTGAAAGAGGCTTACCCGGTGCTCTATACCGGCCGCGATGGTCGCGTGGCGCACGAATGTATTCTCGATATTCGTCCGCTGAAAGAAGAGACCGGCATTAGCGAGCTGGATATTGCTAAACGCCTGATCGACTTTGGTTTCCATGCGCCGACCATGTCCTTCCCGGTTGCCGGGACGCTGATGGTTGAGCCGACAGAATCGGAAAGCAAGGTAGAGCTGGACCGCTTTATTGACGCCATGCTGGCGATCCGCGCGGAAATCGACCGCGTCAAAGCCGGTGAATGGCCGCTGGAAGACAACCCGCTGGTGAACGCGCCGCACACCCAGGGTGAGCTGGTGAGCGAGTGGAACCATCCGTACAGCCGCGAGCTGGCGGTATTCCCGGCTGGGTTGCACAACAAGTACTGGCCGACGGTGAAACGTCTGGATGATGTCTACGGCGACCGCAACCTGTTCTGCTCCTGCGTGCCGATGAGCGAATACCAGTAAGTGGTGAATTAGCTAAACTTTTAAAGGCGCTGCGGCGCCTTTATTTTTTGGAGGGAAGGTATGGCGATAGCTCTGATTAGCGGCGCGAGCCGCGGCATAGGCCGGGCGACGGCGCTGCTGCTGGCGCAGGAAGGGTATACCGTCGCGGTTAATTATCATCACAACATTAACGCCGCCACCGAAGTGGTCAATACCATTGTTGAATCTGGCGGCAAAGCCACGGCGCTGCGGGCGGATATCAGCGATGAAGCGCAGGTGATGGCGATGTTTGAGGCGGTTGACCGCATGGGCGAACCGTTGACGGCATTGGTCAACAATGCCGGGATCCTGTTTACCCAATGTACGGTGGAGAGCCTGAGCGCCGAGCGTATTAACCGCGTGCTGGCCACCAACGTCACCGGCTACTTCCTCTGTTGTCGTGAGGCGGTAAAGCGCATGGCGCATCGGCATGGCGGCAAGGGCGGGGCGATAGTTAACGTGTCGTCGGCGGCCTCGCGCCTTGGCGCGCCGGGCGAGTACGTTGACTATGCCGCGTCGAAAGGGGCGGTAGATACCCTGACCACCGGGCTGGCGCTGGAAGTGGCGGCGCAAGGGATCCGGGTGAACGGCGTGCGTCCGGGGCTGATTTATACCGAGATGCACGCCTCCGGCGGCGAACCGGGACGCGTGGACCGGGTAAAAAATTCGCTACCGATGCAGCGCGGCGGCCAGCCGGAAGAGGTCGCTCAGGCCATTGCCTGGCTGCTGAGCGACAAAGCGTCGTATGTGACGGGCAGTTTTCTTGAACTGGCGGGCGGTAAATAACCCATAGATGTCTATTGCCCGGCGGCGCTGCGCTTGCCGGGCCTACAGAGTAACCTTCCCGGATGGCGACTACGCCTTATCCGGGCTACTCAACGATGCGTACCCGTAGCCCGGCTGAGCGCAGCGCGAGCCGGGTAACCTTCCCGCATGCGGCTACGCCTTATCCGGGCTACCCAACGATGCCTACCCGTAGCCCGGCTAAGCGCAGCGCGAGCCGGGGAAACCGACGGTCTACCAGGAGGCCAGCCACAGCCTCAGGCGCATTCCCCAACGGCTGGTCCAGCCGGTGGTAACCGACTTCACCTCGCCTTGAGAAATGACCACCAGCGTTGGCGTTACCTGGATATCCCACTGCCGCGCCAGTTGGCCGCTCGGGTCATTCACCGTCGGCAGCGTCATTTTCTTCCTGGTCAGCCACTTCTCCAGCGCGGCGTTATCGCCGGAACGCAGGGCTACCGTCAGCACATTGCCGCCGTCGGCGGCAAGTGATGCCACCGACGGCGTGGTATAGCGACAGACTCCGCACCAGGTCGCCCAGACGTACAGCAGCAGCGGCTTTTGCTGGCTCATGGCGTTCAGATCCAGCGTCCTGCCGTCGAGTGTCTGCAGCGATGTGGCGCTGACGTTTTGCGGCAGCGCGGGCTGGCGAAAATAATCCACCGCCAGGCTCACCGCCGCGCCAATCAGCAGCCACACCGCCAGCTCGCGCAGCCAGCGCCTGATTTTACTGGCCACGGGCTTTCGCCAGCTGTTCTTTCACCAGCCCCTCCAGGTCTTCAGCAGGGATCGCGCCGGCCACCATCTGATCGCCGATGATGGTCGCCGGGGTGCCCTGAATATTCAGCACCTGTGACAAAATCAGGTTCATCTTCAGCGAATCCATGGTCTTGTCATCAATACTGACGCCATCGGTGGCGGTTTTCTTCTGTGCGGCGGCGATACTGGCGTCATCGTGATAGCCTTTTTTTGCCATCAGCCGCTGATGCAGCGCCCAGAATTTATCGGGCTGCTGACGCCAGGTGGAGAGCGCGGCTTTAGCGGCATTCACCGAACTCTGCCCTTTAAACGGCAGCAGCTTAACGATGAGCTGAATATCCGGATTATCGTGGACGATTTTTTCCAGCAGCGGATCAAACTGTTTGCAGTAAGGACAGTTGTAATCGGTAAACGAGACGATTGTGAGTTTTGGCTCTTTCGCGCCGGTGCGCGGGCTATTCGGATCGTTAAACAGCAGCTGGGCTAACTGGTCATTACCGTTCGATTGCGGTTTTTCCGCCGGCGCGGCGAAGCTGAAGGCCGATACGCACAGCAGTAATAAGGCGGTGATAGCTCTCATGTTATTTTCCTTTAGCGGCGGACAGGGTGGCGAGAAGTTGTTCGCGGTCTAACAGCGCAGGCAGGATCTCTCCCTGCGGCAATCCCGGTCCGTAAATCTGGTTAAACGGCACCGCGGCGTTGCCGCGTGCGGTTAAAAACTGACTAATGTCGGCGGAGGGTCGGCTCCAGTCGCCGCGTAAGGCGACCACGTCTGGCGCTGATAGCGCCTGCTGGATGTCGTCGCGCAGCAGCACGTTGTATTTATTGGCTTTACAGGTCACGCACCAGTCGGCGGTGACATCAATAAATACCCGTTTATGCTCCGCAAGGCCGTTAGCGATAGCCTGCTCGCTGAGCGGCTGCCAGTTAACCCGGTCGCGGCGCGGGCCCTGGCCGTCCTGTTGGACGACAAAGGCGACGGCGCCCGCCACAACGATGGCCAGAGCGCCCGCGCGCAGCGCCGTACGCCAGCGGTAGCGCCAGGCGGTGGCCAATAGCAGGCCGATGGCCAGAATCACCAGCAGGGTAAGCACCGGCGTGCGGCCGATGTGGATCGTCAGCAGGCTAACCAGCCATAGTGCTGAACCAAGCATCATTAGCCCCAACACCACGCGCAGATGATTCATCCAGCGGCCTGGACGTGGAAGTCGTTGCGCCAGCCCCGGCCAGGCGACAATAAGCAGCCACGGCAGGCTCATGCCGATCCCCATGGCGAAGAAAATCCCCCACAGCAGCGGCAACGGCGCCACCAGCGCCACCGACACGGCGGTACCGAGGAACGGCGCGGTACAGGGCGTCGCCAGCAGGGTGGCGAAGGCGCCCTGCCAAAAATGGCCCATCAAGCCGTTACCGCCGCGGGTGGCGAGGAAGGTACTGGCGCTGGAGGAGAGACGGATTTCGAATAGTCCCAATAAACTGGCGCTGAACAGCACCATCACCAGTGCCATCGCGCCGATAAACCACGGGTTCTGGAACTGGATCCCCCAGCCGAGCGCCTGATTACCTAAGCGTAGCGCGGTCATCATCAGCGCCAGCGCCAGGAAGGAGACGACGATCCCGCATACCGAGGCGAGGAACTGCCGCCGCACCGCGCCGCGTTCACGACGTTCGGTTTGCACCAATGAGCCGAGTTTCATCGCCAGCACCGGCAGCACGCAAGGCATGACGTTGAGAATAAGCCCGCCGGCCAGCGCCATCAGCAGCACCCAGCCTAACGCCAGCCCCGGCGCGGTACTGCCGGCACTGATGGCGATCTGGCTTTCCTGCGCCTGGCCGCTATCGGCCAGCACCAGCGACAGCGTTTTGCCGCTCAGGTCCGGCGCCGCTTCGCCCCAGCTATCGGTGACCGGTACGGTGGCGGTTAACGTATCGCCGCGGCTGGTAAAACTCGGCGTGCCGAAATCGACATCCTCCATGCTGTCGATAAACAGCGCTGGCTGCTGCCAGCCGGCATCGCGGCGGGCGGTTACCGTCAGCTTTCCGCTGACGTAGCTGGCGCTAAGCGCCGAGGTGAGACCGTCGCGCAGGGGCAGCGTGCCCATCGCGCGGGTGAAATCGTAATTAAATTGCTCCCCCGCCGGAGCCGTCATATCCAGCGAAAAGGGGTAGTCAGTGAGAATGCAGACATTGCTGCAGGTAGAGAGCGTCAGGACGCCGCTAAGCGTCGGCGGTATTTTCCCGCGCAGGGTCATCGGGAAGCTGACGTCGCCGTGATACCCCTGAGTGGAAATACCCGCGACGTCGAAGCGCTGCGGCGTCGGCCAGCGCCAGTTAACCTCCAGCGGCGTGTGCCAGGCGATAGCTGGCGCGATGCCGCCTTCGCCCGGCGAACGCCAGTAGGTTTTCCAGCCCTTTCCCAGCGCTACGTCTAAAAGCAGGCGGGTGTCGCCATTGCTTCCGCTTTGCGCCCGCAGGCGCACGCTGGCGTGTTGATTGTCGGCGACGCGCAGCCAGCCGCTATCGGCGGCCTGGCTGACGGGCAGCCATAGCCAAAGCAGGCAGACCAGCAGTCGCCTGAATACCATAAACATAAATTTTCTCCGTAAGTAATAAATTAACCTGAGCTGTCAGGAGAATTAATCACTCACGGAAGACGCATAATCGCAGATGCACCCGCAATCGGGGTGGGGAGATAACGCGGGGAGGCCACTGGCGTTCGATACGCGGCGGGATCGCCGCCAGCACCGCCAGCAGCAGAGTGATAGCCAACAGCGCCCCTTCAAACAGCATCGGCGGAACGGCCATCAGCGACTTGGCGCTGAGCTCGCACGGCGTGACCGGCGCCTCGGCCTTATCCGGGTTTTGCTGTAGCGACGGGCTGTCGGCGGTGAGGTTCATGACCAGCGCGTGCATCCCGGCCATCCGCTGGGCGGTGCAGGTCAGCACCACCAGACAGGCCAGGAGGACAAAAAGAATGGCTTTGCGTTGTCGCTTAATCATGATCGCCTCAAATATTCACGCGGCCTATCTTATCGGGCGAACGCGTTTTGGCAATGGTAAAGCTGTAAAGAAGTGTCTGGCGGATAAGTGATTTGCCCCCTCCCGGCCGGGAGAGGGCGGTCAGTTACAGATTCTCACCGTTGCTGGCGATAACCGCTTTGTACCAGTTAAAGCTCTTCTTGCGCGAGCGGGACATGTCGCCGGTGCCGTCATCGTGTTTATTGACGTAGATGAAGCCGTAGCGTTTGCTGTACTGCCCGGTAGTGAAGGAGACGCAGTCGATGCAGCCCCATGGGGTATAGCCCATCAGATCGACGCCGTCATAAGTCACCGCTTTGATCATCTCTTCGACGTGGGCGCGCAGATAATCGATGCGGTAGTCATCGTTGATGCTGCCGTCAGCTTCGACTTTGTCGTAGGCGCCGAAGCCGTTTTCCACGATAAACAGCGGCTTCTGGTAGCGCTCATACAGTTCGCACAGGGCGTAGCGCAGGCCAACCGGGTCAATCTGCCAGCCCCAGTCGGAGGCTTTGACGTGCGGGTTCGGCACGCTGCCTTCGAAACCGGAAATGGCATCGCCGGTGCCGCCTTCGGCTTTCACCGCGTTGGTCATGTAGTAGCTGAAGCCGAGGTAGGCGCAGGTGCCTTCGCGCAGGATCTGCGCGTCGCCGTCTTCCATTTTGATGTTGAAGCCGCGGCGTTCCCATTCATTCAACACATAGCTCGGGTAGTAACCGCGCAACTGGACATCGGTAAAGACGTAGCGTTCGCGCATCGACTCCTGGGCGAACATGACATCTTCCGGTTTGCAGGAATAAGGGTAGAGGGCGACCATCGCCAGCATGCAGCCGACCTGCATATCCGGGTTGATACGACGGGCCGCTTTCACCGCCAGCGCGCTGGCGACAAACTGGTGATGCAGCACCTGGTACATGGTCTCTTCCGGATTTTCATGCTCGGTATAGACCACGCCGGAACAGCAGTAGCCGAACAGCGGCGCGCGCCAGTTGCGCTGGTTATTGATCTCGTTGAAGGTCATCCAGTATTTCACTTTGTGCTTATAGCGCTCGAAGACCACCTCGGCGAAGCGCACAAAGAAATCGACCACTTTGCGGTTGGTCCAACCGCCGTACTGCTGTACCAGATGCAGCGGCATTTCAAAGTGGGAAAGGGTGATCACCGGCTCGATGTTGTACTTCAGCAGTTCATCAAACATGTCATCGTAGAATTTCAGCCCTTCTTCATTTGGCTGGGTTTCGTCGCCCTGCGGGAAGATGCGGGTCCAGGCAATAGAGGTGCGGAAGCATTTGAAACCCATCTCGGCGAACAGTTTGATGTCTTCTTTGTAGTGGCCGTAAAAATCAACCGCTTCATGATTAGGGTAATATTTACCCGCTTCGACCTGGTGGGTGATTTCGCGCGGCACGCCGTGCGCCCCGCCAGTCAGCACGTCGCAGATGCTCGGGCCTTTGCCGCCTTTATTCCAGCCGCCTTCAACCTGATGCGCGGCGACCGCGCCGCCCCACAAAAAGTCTTTTGGAAGAGTCAATTTTTTCATCTTTGCTAATCTCTCTGAATAACTATTGCGATTGAGTCTAGCAAAGCGAAATTGAATGTCACGATATAACAAATTCCGCTAAAGGTAATATGTTACATCGAAAAAACAGGCTGTTATTTTTAGCTGATTTTGCGCGCTAATTTACGTCCCAGCGATTCAAGGATATAGATCACCGGAATTTGCGTTGTAATATCGTAGACGCCGCCGATGCGCGTCTGCGGCACGTGCCAGGAGAGATTGAAATCAGCCAGTTTCGCCAGTCGCGAATGCTCGTGGCTGGTAATCGACATCACCTTGCAGCGGTGCAGGCTGAACTGGCTGGCGAAGCGCAGGATCTCTTCGGTTTCGCCGGAGACGGAAAGCACGATCGCCAGCGCGTTACGGGCCATATCATTGGTTACCGGAAAATAGGGGTCGTCAATATGGTTGCTGAATTTACCGACGTTGGAAAAGAAGCGTGCGCCATATTTCGCCAGCGCGCCGGAGGTGCCGGCGCCGACGAAAATAATACGTTCCGAAGCGAGAATAATATCCACGGCCTGCTCGAGTAATTCATCGAACTCGTCATTATTGACGCTTTTAAAAAAGCTCATAATTTCGCTGGCGCCGATATTTGCCTGTTGAGGCTCATTCTGCTCAAGATATAATTTAAAGCGTACGCGAAATTCAGAGTAGCCCTCGCACTGCAGTTTGCGGCAGAAGCGCAACACGGTGGTGGTGGAGACCCCGGCGGCCTCGGCCAGTTCGCGGATGGTCATGTACATCACTTTGTCACGATTCTTAATGACATAGTGATAGACCATCATCTCAAGATTATTGAGACTGGCGACAGCGGCGTGGGAGAACATACTCACAGTGGCGAACTCACAATTCATAATGACCAGGACGGAATTATATCATGCAGGCCAATGACATTACCTTTTTTCAGCGTTTTCAGGACGACATCCTCGCCGGGCGCAAAACGATCACCATTCGCGATGCAGCGGAGTCGCACTTTAAGCCCGGTGATGTGCTGCGCGTCGGACGCTATGAAGATGACGGCTACTTCTGCACTATCGCCGTTACCGCGACCTCAACGGTGACCCTCGACACGCTAACTGAACAGCATGCTCAACAGGAGAATATGACCCTCGAACAACTGCGGCAGGTCATCAGTGAAATCTATCCTGCGGAAGATCGGTTTTATGTTATTGAATTCAAACGCCTTTAAATAAAACCAGCACAACTGTTAGTTGAAATAACATTGTAACATTATGATTTTAATGTATTTACAAATATACATCGTTTTATTTTAGCTAACAGGTGTTCACTGGAATCATTCTCAGTTACCCTAAGTGGGCAATGAAAGCGTTCTTGTTTTCACGGAGTCAAATATGGTGCGCAAACCATTAATCACTCAGGGATATTCTCTGGCAGAGGAAGTTGCCAACAGCATCAGCCACGGGATCGGGCTGGTGTTCGGTATTGTCGGCCTCGTGTTGCTGCTGGTGCAGGCGGTAGACACCAACGCCAGCGCGACGGCGATCACCAGCTACAGCCTGTACGGCGGCAGCATGATTATGCTGTTCCTCGCCTCTACGCTCTATCACGCGATCCCGCATCAGCGGGCGAAACAGTGGCTGAAAAAGTTCGACCACTGCGCTATCTACCTGCTGATTGCCGGGACCTACACGCCGTTTTTGCTGGTGGGGTTGAATTCACCGCTGGCAAAGGGGCTGATGATCGTCATCTGGAGCCTGGCCCTGCTGGGGATCCTGTTTAAGCTGACCATCGCGCACCGCTTTAAAATTCTGTCGCTGGTGACTTATCTGACCATGGGCTGGCTGTCGCTTATCGTGGTCTATCAGCTGGCAGTGAAGCTGGCGGTGGGCGGCGTAACGCTGCTGGCGGTCGGCGGGGTGGTGTACTCGCTGGGGGTCATCTTCTACGTCTGCAAACGTATTCCCTATAACCACGCTATCTGGCACGGCTTCGTGCTCGGCGGCAGCGTGTGTCACTTCCTGGCGATCTATCTGTACGTCGGCCAGTCCTGATAAACATTCCACGGTGGCGCTGCGCTTACCGTGGCTACGGTTATCTGCGGCCTGGAAATCCCACGGTGGCGCTACGCTTACCGTGGCTACGGTATTTGCAGTCAAGTAGCCCGGCTAAGGCGCGAGCGCCGCAAGCCGGGAGTCATAACGCTTTATTACACGTCTTCCAGCGAATAGGGCAGCGGTTCGATGCGCAGGCTTCCGGCATCGTCGCGCACGCGGAAGATGCTGTCCGGCTCCATATCGTTATTCATCACCACCTGCACCAGCAACTGGCCATCATCCAGCTGAACCGCCGCAAGCACCGTCCCGGTGCGGCGCCAGTTGTCGCCCATTTTCAGCTCCAGATCTTCCCCCGCTTCCGGCACCCGGCTGGCGGTCCCTGACAGCGTCCACAGCGCGCGCTTATTGGCGCCGCGGAATTTCGCCCGCGCCACCATCTCCTGACCGGTGTAGCAGCCTTTCCTGAAGCTGATACCGCCCAGCGCCTGCAGGTTGGTCGCCTGCGGAATGAACTGCCCGCTGTTGGCGCTGTCGATAACCGGCAGACCGGCTTCAATATTCAGCGCCAGCCACTGCTGGCTGTTATTGAGCTGCGCTTCGCCGCGCAGCGCATCGGTAACGCGATTGGCGGTGTCGACATCAGTCACCAGCAGGAAGCGTTCACCTGGATGTTCAAACCACAGCAGGCTGGTGGCGCCTTCGCTGACCACCGGGGCGGCCGCGTCGGGCAGGGCAGCGAACAGCGGCGCCAGCGCGGCGCGCGCCTGGAAGCCGGCCACCCCCAACAGAACCAGATCGTCGTTGGCGGCGATGGTGACTTTAGAGAAGACGGCATATTTTTTCAGTTCGGTCAGCTGTACGTCGCGCAGGCTGCGGCGCTCGATCCATGCGAAGCCGCCGTCGCGGCGGAATACGCGCAGATTGCTCCACATCTTGCCTTTGGCGTCACAGTGGGCGGCAAGCAGATGCTGAGCATCGGTGAGATTGCTCACATCGGCGGTAATCTGCCCCTGCAGATATTTTTCGCTATCCGGCCCGCTAATCGTCGCCAGCGCCCAGTCATCCAGGGTCATCAGCGTTAACGGCAGACGAGCGGAAGAGGAAGGCTGACGCGGAGGAAAAGGTGTAAAAGCCATAGTCATATCCTGAATCGCTTAACGCAGTGTGTGTGACCAATGGTAAAAGAGCTATAGTGCATTGCAAGTGCTTTCAACAGGCCATTTGTGCGCTGGCGTGAGACAGCCGCCTGACGCAGGGAATCAATAAGCCCATCATTATTTTATGGTTTTTATGGAAGGATGCTCGCATTCAGCGATATTCCTGTAAAGTTACGGCAGAAAACGGGTTAAACTAACCTATATTTTGCTGCTGGAAGGTCAACATGGACATTAACAATAAAGCACGTATCCACTGGGCATGCCGCCGCGGGATGCGCGAACTCGACATCTCCATCATGCCGTTCTTTGAGTATGAGTACGATACCCTCAGCGACGCTGACAAACAGCTGTTCATTCGCCTGCTGGAAAATGACGATCCGGATCTGTTCAACTGGCTGATGAACCACGGCAAACCGGCCGATGCGGAGCTGCAGCGGATGGTAACCTTAATTCAGACACGGAATCGGGAACGTGGTCCTGTGGCAATCTGATCTCCGTATCTCCTGGCGCGCGCAGTGGTTTTCCCTGCTGCTCCACGGCGTTGTGGCGGCGCTGGTGCTGTTGGTTCCCTGGCCGCTAAGCTACACCCCGATCTGGCTGCTGCTGTTGTCGCTGGTAGTGTTTGACTGCGTACGCAGCCAGCGGCGGATCCATGCCCGTCGCGGAGAGATAAAACTGCTCACCGATTCCCGTCTTCGCTGGCAAAACGCCGAATGGGAGATCCTCGGGACGCCGTGGGTCATCAATAGCGGTATGCTGCTGCGTTTACGCCATGTCGATACCCGGCGCGGGCAGCATCTGTGGCTGGCGGCGGATAGCATGGATGCCGGAGAATGGCGCGATCTGCGCCGGCTGGTGCTGCAAAAACCGGCGCAGGAGTAAGCGGCGTCAGGAGAAGTGTTCGGCCATTTCGCCGAGGATCTGCTCGCACCAGCTCTGGATGCGCTCGTCGCTCAGGTCGTACTGATTGGTTTCATCCAGCGCCAGGCCAACGAACAGTTGGCCATCGGCGATAACCGGTTTTGGACTGGTGAACTCATAGCCTTCGGTTGGCCAGTAGCCGACAAACTTCACGCCTTTGGTCGCCAGCTTGTCGTGCAGCATGCCCAGTGCGTCAAGGAACCATTCGCCATAGCCCAGCTGATCGCCCATGCCGTACAGTGCGACGATTTTGCCTTCCAGGTCCAGGGTATCCAGTTGCTCCCAGACCGCCTCCCAGTCTTCCTGAATTTCGCCGAAATCCCAGGTCGGGATGCCGAGGATCAGTACGTCGTACTGGCTCATCAGCGCGGGGGAATCGTCTTTCAGATTGTGCAGCGTCACCAGCTCAGGGCCGATGATATCGCGGATTTTCTCCGCAGCCATTTCGGTATAGCAGGTACTGGAGCCGTAAAAAAGACCTATATTCATCGCGTAAACGTCTCAATTCTTGCCGTGAATTGCGCCTAGTGTACCAGAAAGGCGGCCTCTTAAGGCATAATGAGACCCTATAACGAACAAAGAGGCCGATGTGAAACAGGATCTGGCACAAATCGAACAGTTTCTCGATGCCCTTTGGCTGGAGCGGAATCTGGCGGAGAATACGCTCAGCGCTTACCGTCGCGATCTGACGATGTTAGTCGAGTGGCTGCACCATCGCGGCCTGTCGCTGGCCAGCGTCGGCAGCGACGATCTGCAGGCGCTGCTGGCTGAGCGGCAAACCGGCGGCTACAAAGCAACGAGCACCGCACGTCTGCTCAGCGCCGTGCGCCGGTTCTTCCAGCATCTGTACCGGGAAAAAATTCGCCCGGACGATCCCAGCGCGCTGCTGGCTTCGCCGAAGCTACCGCAGCGGTTGCCGAAGGATCTCAGCGAGGCGCAGGTTGAACGTCTGCTGCAGGCGCCGCTGGTGGAGCAGCCGCTGGAGTTACGCGATAAGGCGATGCTGGAAGTGCTGTATGCCACCGGCCTGCGCGTCTCGGAACTGGTTGGCCTGACGATGAGCGATATCAGCCTGCGTCAGGGCGTGTTGCGGGTCATTGGTAAAGGCAACAAAGAACGTCTGGTGCCGCTGGGCGAAGAGGCGGTAATGTGGGTAGAAAATTACCTCGAATATGGTCGCCCGTGGCTACTGAATGGCGTGGCGTCGGATGTCTTATTTCCCAGCCAGCGCGCACAGCAGATGACGCGTCAGACCTTCTGGCACCGCATTAAACACTATGCCGTCCTGGCGGGGATCGACAGCGCGAAACTCTCCCCGCACGTATTACGCCATGCCTTCGCCACGCATTTGCTCAATCACGGCGCCGACCTGCGCGTGGTGCAGATGCTGTTAGGACACAGCGATCTCTCCACCACGCAGATCTACACCCACGTGGCGACCGAGCGTCTGCGACAACTTCATCAACAGCACCACCCGCGGGCGTGAGTGCTGAACAAAAGGACTGAGTATGAAAAAAGGTTTATTGATGTTCACTCTGCTGGCAGCCTCGCTTTCCGGCGCGGCGCATGCCGATAGCGCGGCGATCAAACAGTCGCTGGCGAAGCTGGGTGTGCAGAGTACTGATATTCAACCGTCGCCGGTTTCCGGGATGAGCACGGTGCTGACCGACAGCGGCGTCCTGTACGTTACCGACGATGGCAAACACATCATCCAGGGGCCGATGTACGATGTGAGCGGCGCGCAGCCGGTCAACGTCACCAACCAGTTGCTGGTCGGTAAGCTGAACGCACTGAGCAACGAGATGATTGTCTATAAAGCGCCGAAGGAGCAGCACGTCATTACCGTCTTTACCGACATCACCTGCGGCTACTGCCATAAACTGCACGAGCAGATGAGCGACTACAACGCACTGGGCATTACCGTGCGCTATCTGGCCTTCCCGCGCCAGGGGCTGCAGAGCCAGGCCGAGCAGGACATGAAGGCCATCTGGTGTGCGAAAGATCGCAACAAAGCGCTGGATGACGCCATGAACGGCAAAGGCGTGCAGCCGGCAAGCTGCAATGTGGATATCGCCAAACATTACACCCTCGGCGTGCAGATGGGCGTCAACGGCACCCCGGCGATGGTTCTCAGCAACGGTATGGTGTTGCCGGGCTATCAGGGGCCGAAAGAGCTGAAAGCGTTCCTCGACGAGCATAAAAAACAGACAAGCGGTAACTGATTCGCGTGAAACAACAGATACAACTACGCCGCCGTGAGGCGGTTGACGGCGTCGATCTCCCTGCCGACCTGCCGCCGCTGCTGCAGCGGCTGTATGCCAGCCGCGGCGTGCGCAGCGCGCAGGAGCTGGAGCGCAGCGTCAAAGGCATGCTGCCGTGGACGCAGCTCACCGGCGTTGAAAAAGCGGTTGAGATGCTGCACGACGCTTTCGAGAAAGGGTTACATATTGTGGTGGTCGGCGATTTTGATGCCGACGGCGCCACCAGTACCGCCCTTAGCGTGCTGGCGCTACGCGCGCTGGGCTACGGTAACGTCTCCTATCTGGTGCCCAACCGTTTTGAAGACGGCTACGGTTTAAGCCCGGAAGTGGTCGATCAGGCGCACGCTCGCGGCGCGCAGATGATCATGACCGTTGATAACGGCATTTCGTCACATGCCGGTGTCGATCACGCCCATGCGTTGGGCATTCCGGTGCTGGTGACCGATCACCACCTGCCGGGCGAGACGCTACCGGCGGCCGAGGCCATCGTTAACCCTAACCTGCGCGATTGTGACTTCCCGTCGAAATCACTGGCCGGGGTGGGGGTGGCGTTTTATCTGATGCTGGCGCTGCGTACTTTCCTGCGCGATAAAGGCTGGTTCGACGCCCGCGGCATAGCCGCGCCGAACCTTGCCGAGCTGCTGGATCTGGTGGCGCTGGGCACCGTCGCGGACGTCGTGCCGCTGGATGCCAACAACCGCATCCTGACCTGGCAGGGGTTAAGCCGCATTCGCGCCGGCAAATGTCGGCCAGGCATTAAAGCGCTGCTGGAAATTGCCAACCGTGACCCGCAAAAACTGGCGGCCAGCGACCTCGGTTTCGCCCTTGGGCCGCGCCTCAATGCGGCGGGGCGGCTGGATGATATGTCCGTCGGCGTGGCGCTGCTGCTGTGCGATAACATCGGCGAAGCGCGCGTGTTAGCCAATGAGCTTGATGCGCTCAACCAGACGCGTAAAGAGATTGAACAGGGGATGCAGGCCGAAGCGTTGACCCTGTGTCAGCAACTGGAACGCAGCAGCGACACCCTGCCTGGCGGGCTGGCGATGTACCATCCGCAGTGGCATCAGGGGGTGGTCGGCATTCTGGCATCACGCATTAAGGAGCGCTTCCATCGCCCGGTTATCGCTTTTGCGCCGACCGGCGACGGCACGCTGAAAGGTTCCGGCCGCTCTATTCAGGGGCTGCACATGCGCGATGCGCTGGAGCGCCTGGATACGCTCTATCCGGGACTGATCCTGAAGTTCGGCGGCCATGCTATGGCGGCGGGTTTATCGCTGGAAGAGGCGCGCTTTGAGGAGTTTCAACAGCGCTTCGGCGAACTGGTGACCGAGTGGCTGGATCCCGCATTATTGCAGGGCGAGGTGGTCTCCGACGGCCCGCTGGCGGCGACGGAGATGAGCATGGAAGTGGCGCAGATGCTGCGCGATGCCGGACCATGGGGGCAGATGTTCCCGGAACCGTTGTTTGATGGCCGTTTTCGCCTGCTGCAGCAGCGGCTGGTAGGCGAGCGTCACCTGAAAGTGATGGTCGAACCGGTTGGCGGCGGCCCGCTGCTGGACGGTATTGCTTTCAACGTTGATACTTCCATTTGGCCGGACAACGGCGTGCGCGAAGTGCAGTTAGCCTACAAGCTCGACATCAACGAGTTCCGCGGCAACCGCAGCCTGCAGCTGATCATCGATCACCTCTGGCCAAATTGACAACAGTGTATGAATAAGGGCGCGAATCCGGTAGAATTCCGCTCTTATCACCGCATTTTGACAAATCCATTAAAAGAAACCGACCATGTTTGAAATAAATCCGGTAAAAAACCGCATTCAGGACCTCACGGAGCGCTCCGACGTTCTTAGGGGGTATCTTTGACTACGATGCCAAGAAAGAGCGTCTCGAAGAAGTAAACGCCGAGCTGGAACAGCCGGACGTCTGGAACGAACCTGAACGCGCCCAGGCGCTGGGTAAAGAGCGTTCTTCCCTGGAAGCCATTGTGGATACCCTGGATCAGATGTCCCAGGGGCTGGAAGACGTGGCTGGTCTGCTGGAGCTGGCGGTTGAAGCCGAAGACGAAGAGACCTTCAACGAAGCGGTTGCTGAGCTGGACGGGCTGGAAGAGAAGCTGGCACAGCTTGAGTTCCGCCGCATGTTCTCCGGCGAATACGACAGCGCCGACTGCTACCTCGATATTCAGGCCGGTTCCGGCGGCACCGAAGCCCAGGACTGGGCCAGCATGCTGATGCGCATGTACCTGCGCTGGGCGGAAGCCCGCGGCTTTAAGACCGAAATCATCGAAGAATCCGAAGGTGAAGTCGCGGGCATTAAATCCGTGACCATCAAAATCATTGGCGATTACGCCTACGGCTGGCTGCGTACGGAAACCGGCGTTCACCGCCTGGTGCGTAAGAGCCCGTTCGATTCCGGTGGCCGTCGTCATACCTCCTTTAGCTCGGCGTTCGTTTATCCGGAAGTGGATGACGATATCGATATCGAAATTAACCCGGCCGATCTGCGTATCGACGTTTATCGCGCATCCGGCGCCGGTGGACAGCACGTTAACCGTACGGAATCCGCGGTGCGTATTACCCACATCCCGACCGGGTTGGTGACGCAGTGCCAGAACGACCGTTCGCAGCACAAGAACAAAGACCAGGCCATGAAGCAGATGAAAGCGAAGCTTTATGAGCTGGAGATGCAGAAGAAAAATGCCGAGAAGCAGGCGATGGAAGACAACAAGTCCGACATCGGCTGGGGCAGCCAGATCCGCTCTTACGTGCTGGACGACTCGCGTATTAAAGATCTGCGTACCGGGGTGGAAACCCGCAACACTCAGGCGGTGCTCGACGGCAGCCTGGACCAATTTATCGAAGCAAGTTTGAAAGCAGGGTTATGAGGAACCAACATGTCTGAACAACAAGCACAGGGCGCTGACGCGGCAATTGACCTTAATAATGAACTGAAAACCCGCCGTGAGAAGCTGGCCGCGCTGCGTGAGCAGGGCGTCGCTTTCCCGAACGATTTCCGTCGTGACCATACCTCTGACCAACTGCACGCTGACTTCGATGCGAAAGAAAACGAAGAGCTGGAAGCGCTGAACGTTGAAGTGGCCGTTGCTGGCCGCATGATGACCCGTCGTATTATGGGTAAAGCGTCTTTCGTTACCCTGCAGGACGTTGGCGGCCGCATTCAGCTATACGTCGCGCGTGATGACCTGGCGGAAGGCGTTTATAACGACCAGTTCAAAAAATGGGATCTTGGCGACATCATCGCCGCCCGCGGTAAGCTGTTCAAGACTAAAACCGGCGAGCTGTCCATCCACTGCACCGAGCTGCGTCTGCTGACCAAAGCCCTGCGTCCGCTGCCGGACAAATTCCACGGCCTGCAGGATCAGGAAGCGCGCTATCGTCAGCGTTACCTCGATCTGATCTCCAACGATGAATCTCGCAACACTTTCAAAGTGCGTTCGCAGATCCTGGCGGGTATTCGTCAGTTCATGGTTGGCCGCGGCTTTATGGAAGTGGAAACCCCGATGATGCAGGTGATCCCGGGCGGCGCTTCCGCGCGTCCGTTCATCACCCATCACAATGCGCTGGATCTGGACATGTACCTGCGTATCGCGCCGGAACTGTACCTCAAGCGTCTGGTGGTTGGCGGCTTCGAACGCGTCTTCGAGATCAACCGTAACTTCCGTAACGAAGGGATCTCCGTTCGTCATAACCCAGAGTTCACCATGATGGAACTCTATATGGCATACGCGGATTACAAAGATCTGATCGAGCTGACCGAATCCCTGTTCCGCACCCTGGCGCAGGACATCCTCGGCAACACTGAAGTGCCTTACGGCGACCAGGTGTTCGACTTCGGCAAGCCGTTTGAAAAACTGACCATGCGCGAAGCGATCAAGAAATACCGTCCGGAAACCGAGATGGCGGATCTGGATAACTTCGATTCCGCGAAAGCGATCGCTGAGTCCATCGGCATAAAAGTTGAGAAGAGCTGGGGTCTGGGCCGTATCGTGACCGAGATCTTCGAAGAAGTGGCGGAAGCGCATCTGATTCAGCCGACCTTCATCACCGAATACCCGGCGGAAGTTTCTCCGCTGGCGCGCCGTAACGACGTGAATCCGGAAATCACCGACCGTTTCGAGTTCTTTATCGGCGGCCGTGAAATCGGTAACGGCTTTAGCGAGCTGAACGACGCTGAAGATCAGGCGCAGCGATTCCAGGATCAGGTTGATGCGAAAGCCGCCGGCGACGACGAAGCGATGTTCTACGACGAAGACTACGTCACCGCGCTGGAACACGGCCTGCCGCCGACCGCTGGTCTGGGTATCGGTATCGACCGTATGGTCATGCTGTTCACTAACAGCCACACCATCCGCGACGTGATCCTGTTCCCGGCGATGCGTCCGCAGAAATAATCGCCCTTCGCGAAATACAAAAAACCCGGCTTGCCGGGTTTTTTTATGTCTGATATGAGGGCCGAAGCCTGACGTAGCCCGGCGCAGCGCAAGCCGGGGGATCCCGGATAGCGGCGTAAATGCCTTATCCGGGCTACGCAATGGCGCAGAACCGTAGGCCTGTGCAAGCGTAGCGCCGCCAGGCATTAATGACAGGCACAGGGCTGCGCCTGGCCTGGAGAATAGTCAGCTTACCCGCGCAGACGCGCAACGAAATCGATCAGCGCCTGGCGGGCGTCCTGGTTTTCCGCTTCCAGTACCATCCACGGGCTAAACGCCCACGGCGTGGCGGCCAGCGCGCTTAACATCGTTTCCAGGTCAACCCACTGATAATCCATGACTTCATCGTCGTTAAGCTGCACTTGGCTGACCACGCGTGCGGCATACACCGGGCACACTTCGTTCTCAACAATGCCGTTGGGGGCGACCGCCCGGTAGCGGAAGGCCGGGTGAACCGGCGCGATATCGGCGATCTCCACGCCGAGCTCGAAGCGGCAGCGGCGCGTGACGGCCTGCTCGAAGGTCTCGCCCTGCTGGGGGTGTCCGCAGACCGAGTTAGTCCACACCCCGGGCCAGGCTTTTTTGCCCAGCGAACGACGGGTGACCAGAAACTGACCCTGCTGATTAAACAACCAGCAGGAAAACGCGAGATGTAAAGGGGTATCAAGCGTGTGGGCGGCATACTTCTCCAGCATACCGGCAGGTTGATCCTGCTCATCCAGTAAAATGACGTGTTCCCCGGCCATGACGACTCCTGAAAATAAAAAATGACCCGGCACAAACCCGCCGGGTCATGTACTCAGGCCACTAGGGTAGCCCATAAATGGGAGAAAGGCATTACCAAAACAAGCCCTGGAGGCTGGTCTGCGAGCGGCAGCCTGGGACTGCGGGGCGTGCCCTCCACGACGTGCGGTATGAACGTGAATCTTTTCGTCGCTGGCCGAACGTGATGCCAGAGGGGCATCTGTTAGCCTTCAGGGATGACGCCCTGCGCCGCGGGCTGGTATGATATTCGCCCTGATTGCGAGGTAAGTGGTTGTGTTAAGTGCAGGATGCCTGATGATGAAACGCTTTTATATGACACTGATGCTGGCGACAAGCCTGGTGCTGGCCGGTTGCTCCAGCACCTCCGACTCCGGTGCCACCTATACCGTCAAACGTGGCGATACCCTGTACGGCATCTCGCGCACCACCGGCACCAGCGTTCGCGATCTGGCTCGTCTGAATAACATCTCGCCGCCTTACACCATTGAGGTGGGGCAGAAGCTGAAGCTCAACGGCAGCGGCGCGTCAAAGACGACGAAGAAAAAATCTTCCTCTACGCGCACTGCGGCGGTCACCCCTTCATCTGCGGTACCTCAATCCTCCTGGCCGCCGGTGGGACAGCGCTGCTGGCGCTGGCCGACCAGTGGCAAAGTGGTCCTGCCTTATTCCACCGCCGATGGCGGCAATAAGGGCATTGATATTGCCGGGACCCGCGGGCAGCCGGTGTATGCCGCCGGGGCGGGCAAGGTGGTGTATGTCGGCAACCAGCTGCGCGGCTATGGCAACCTGATCATGATTAAGCACAGCGAGGATTACATCACCGCCTACGCCCACAACGATAAGCTGATGGTGAATAATGGCCAGAGCGTGAAGGCCGGCCAGCAAATTGCCACGATGGGCAGTACGGATGCCGACTCTGTGCGCCTGCATTTCCAGATCCGCTATCGGGCCACGGCCATCGATCCGCTGCGCTATCTGCCGCCGCAGGGCAGTAAACCTAAGTGCTAAAAGGTTATTTTATCGCCAGTCAGCATCTGGCAGGCTTGTCACAGGGTGCGTAAGGGCTATAATGCTTCTCGCACCTCTTCGCGGGCGTAGTTCAATGGTAGAACGAGAGCTTCCCAAGCTCTATACGAGGGTTCGATTCCCTTCGCCCGCTCCAAACTCCAAACTCCAAACTCCAGTCTCCTGACGTCTTCTAAACTCACTTCTCCCTTGATAAATAAGCGGTTATAGCATGCTGTTAGTCTATTGAACTCCGACGGAGGACTCCACTTTGGTTGCGGGATCAGCGTTTTGCGCTGCTGGCGCTGGAGTCGTCGCGTTTAGTGATATTTTCGCATTTATCCTGTTTCCGCAGGATGAGTAATTTTACGCAACCGGCTCGCGCTGACGACGACCGATACCGCAGAGGCCGCGGCAGCGCTCCACAGCGCAACATGAATTGACCTTTCATCTGCTGCCAGCAGAACGGCTACGGCGGCGGCTCCCAGGCACTGCCCGAAAGTGCGCATAATGGATAAAACACCGGACGCATAACTCGCGTGCTCACGAATAACGTTTGAGAGCATTTCCCGGTTATTAGGACTCTGAAAGCAGCCAAACCCTATTCCGCACACCAGACTTCGCAGGCAGATATCCCACATTGAAGGGCCGGCGGGTAACGTCGCCAGCAGGATCAAACCGACGACAAAAATCACCAGCCCCAGGGTGGATATCGCCGGGGCTGATATCGTGTCCGCCCAACGGCCTGCATGCGGCGCAATCAGCACGATCCCTAACGGCCACGGCGTAAACAGCAGGGCAGACACTACCGGACTGTAGCCGTATTCGCTCTGAAACAGGAAGGGCAGCGCAATAAAGGTGATCCCCTGGCTAACAAAAGCAATCATCGACGTGAAGGCCGCGAGGGTAAAACGTTCATTTTTAAACATGGTCGGCGGCAGTAAGGGATGATCCGTGCGGCGGATTTGCCAGATAAAAGCCATGCCGCTCAGCGCAGCGAGAGCCATCCAGCAAAGGCTGCCGAATTGAGAAGTAGCGTTCTGTAGGCTGTTCGCCGCCATGATCGTCGAACCCAACAGCAGCGCCGACAATATGGCGCCCACGGTGTCGAAGGGCGCCTGCATACGGATCGCATCCCGCGGCAGCGCTCTGACCGCCAGCAGTAAGGCGAGGGTGCCGGGAAGAACGTTTATCGCAAACAGCCATTGCCAGCTCAGGGTGTGAAGGATCGTACCGCCCAATACCGGGCCGATAGCGGAGCTGGAGGCAATGAGCAGGGCATGGAATCCCAGAATGCGGCCAAGTAATCGTCCGGGAAATACGGACCTGAGTATTGCGGGGGCAATACTCAGCGTCGCCGCGCCGCCGATCCCCTGAAGCACGCGCATACCGATAAGCACTTCGGGCTTATTCGCCAGCGCGCAACCCAGTGATGTCAGGGTAAAGGTCGTCAGGCCCGCCAGAAATACGGGGCGATAACCCAGACGGGCCGCAAGCGCCGCGAATATCGCCAGCGTCATCGCAGCCGCCAGCAGATACCCGTTGGCGAACCAGACGGCAATACTGGCAGGTACCTGCATCTCCTGAGCCATTGAGGGCAGGGCAATGTTGATCATGGTGCCATCAAACACGCCCATTAAGGTGGTGGTCATTATTGCGGCCATCACCCGTGCGCGCGCCGGGCCAGGCAGTCCTTCGTCGCCGGGTTGGCTGGAAAAGAGCGTCATCATTTGTCCTCTGAGAAGAGTGTATGGATGACAAAACTATAAAGATGGCTTTTACTGGGCGGAAGGCGCACTACTTTCACTTTATTGTTGCATCAAACGCCTTATCTTAATGTGCTGGGAGGAAGGGTAATGTCTGATCCCGATTTTAATTTGCTGGTAGCACTCGACATATTGCTGAGTGAAGCGAGTGTCGCAGGTGCGGCACGTCGTCTGAACCTCAGCACCTCGGCCATGAGCCGGACATTAAGCAGGTTACGCGATGTCACAGGAGACCCGATCCTGGTGCGCGCCGGGCGTAACATGGTACTGACCCCGTGGGCCGAAGCGACCCGGGATCGCGCCAGGCGTGCAGTGCACGAGGCCAGGGCAGTATTGCAGCCCTCAACGGAAACGTTCTGCGCGAGAAGTCTGGCGCGTCTTTTTACCATCAGGGCAAACGATGGCTTTGTGGTGGCGTTTGGGCCTGCGCTCATAGCAGCGGTTGCCGACGCCGCGCCGGATGTCTGTATACGCTTCGCGCCTAAGCCGGAAAAAACGTCGCGCTATCTTCGGGAAGGGCTGGTTGATCTGGAGATTGGCGTTCAGAGTAATATGGGGCCAGAAATACGGCTGCAACGACTGTTTGAGGATCGGTTTGTTGGCGTCGTGCGTAAAGGGCACCCGCTGGCTAAGCAGGCAGAAATAGGCGTGGGTGATTATGTCGCCTGGGGCCATGTGGTAGCGTCACCCGATGGCGCGTTGCACGGATCCGTCGACGATGCGCTGGCCGAACTGGGGACAAAACGTAAAATTGCGAGCGTCGTACCGGGATTTCCGACAGCCCTGTCCGTGGCGCTGGAATCGGATCTTATCGCCATGATACCCGCACTCTATTTACTCAATCAGCAGGTAACGGACCAGGTACATGTTTTCGAGCTGCCGTTCAAAAGCCGTCGTATTACGGTATCGCAGATGTGGCACCCAAGAATGGAACGCGACCCCGGTCACCGCTGGCTGAGAGAGCAAATTCTTGCGATATGCGGTGTGGGGAGGTCAGTCATGACTAAGGAGCCTGTATAGCGATTGCTATAACATCAATTTATATTAAATGAATAATTCAAATTATTGATATTTAATATAAAAAATAAAGCGAAGTAGCGGTGTAGTAGCTAAATTGAGATGTCCATCTCTGACCAAATAGACATGTCCGCGCTACCGTCTCGCCACAGCGATCGCTGCTTTCAAAGGATGAGACTCATGACGGCATACGGAACGGAAATTTTCTCAATGAGCGATGTGAACAGACTCACTATCGAAGTCTCCATACTTCGATAGACCGTTTATGTTCTTTCCGCGAGACCTAATCGAAAGCCCTCCTGGTACCTTTAAATTAACAGTTAACGATAAATAAAGGACAGCTTCCCTGTCCTTTATTCTTTTTTATTCAGTTTTGCTTTCGCGCGATCGCAATACCTCGCCGACCACCGGGGCGGCGGTAAACGCATTTGGCCATCCCGCGTAGAACGCCGCCTGGGCGACTACTTCTCCGGCCTCTTCAGCCGAAAGCCCATTATCCATGGCTCTGTTCAGGTGGTAGCCAATCTGCGCGCTCTGTCCGGCGGCGATTAACGCGCTGACCGTCACCAGACTTCTGTCGCGGGGCGTAAGCGCGGGCCGTTGCCAGAGGTCGAGAAACAGCGGGTCGGCGGTAAATTTAACCAGGCCAGGCGAAATGGGGCCGACATTTTTTTCCACGGTCTCTGCACGCTGTTTCTCTACCTGTTCATTGAGTGGCAGCAGCGTTGGCGAGGCGGCGGGCAGGGCCTCTGCCGTGATGCCGCGGGCTGCAAAGATCGCTTTGGTCACGCTGACGGCTGACATTGCATTGGGCCAACCTGAGTAGAACGCCAGATGGGTAATGATCTCTGATACTTCCGCTGGCGTCACGCCGCTATCGAGAGCGACTTCAATATAGTGCTTCAGCTCGCCTGGCTGGTTGCGGGCAATCAGCATGGCCACAGTCACGATGCTGCGGTCCCTGGGCGAGAGGGCTTCGCGTGTCCACAGATCTTCAGTAATTGCTTCTCGACCAAAGCGCGCCAGCGCCGGGGAGACCGCTTGAATATCAGCGTCCACAAGGGTGGAGGGGGTAATTTTCATCATAGCTTCATCTCTTTGTTCGTTGGCATAAGCAAAATCAGACAGCACAAGCGACAAGGCTGCCGCGGCAATCACGTTTTTCATGTTTTATTCTCCCTGCTGAACAGGACAGAGGGTTACCGCGTCCACACCTGAGGATGGTCTTTGGCTTGCGGCGTGTTTTGCGCCATCACGCCTGTGAGAACGTGCGGCTGGTAGGCCTCTTCCAGATAGCGGATCTCCTCAGAACTGAGCCGCAGGTTCACGGCGCTGACCGCACCGTCAACATGGTGCTTTTGCGTGGCGCCGACCACCGGGGCGGTGACTTTAGTCAGCAACCAGGCCAGCGAGATTTCGGTCATGGAGACCTGATGCCGTTCGGCAAGTTCGGCGACGCGCGCAATAATGATCCGATCCTGCTCTGCCGTGCCGTCGTATTTCCCCCGGGCATAATCATCTTCCACCGTTCGCCGTGTGTGGCCTTCTAAGCGGGAGAGACGGCCGCTGGCCAGCGCGCTATAGGGGGTCATGGCGATATTATCTTCTGCGCACAGCCCGAAGAGTTCTCGTTCGTCTTCACGCATAATCAGGTTGTAATGGCTTTGCATGGAGACAAAGGGCGTCAGCCCTTCGCGTTCGGCAAGGGCGTTCGCCTTCGCCAGCTGCCAGGCATAGCAATTGGAAATGCCAATCGCGCGCACCTTGCCGGCGGTCACGGCGGTGTGCAGCGCCTCCAGCACGTCGATAACCGGGGTGTTGTGATCCCAGATGTGGTAGATGTAGAGGTCGATGTAGTCCATCCCGAGGTTTCGCAGACTCTGGTCAAGCGAGCGGGCTATCGCCTCTTTTCCGCTGATCCCCTCGGCTATCTGGGCAGCGGTTCGTGGCAGAAACTTGGTGGCCAGCACCACCTCCTCGCGTTTTGCCATCTCCCGCAGCGCCCGGCCAACGTACCGCTCACTGGAGCCGTTCTGATAGGCGATGGCGGTATCGTAAAAATTGATGCCCTTTTCGAGGCCGTAGCGAATGATGTCCCGGCTTGCTGTTTCGTCCAGCGTCCAGCGATGCTGGCCCGTCAACGGATCGCCAAACCCCATACATCCCATGCAGATGCGGGAGACCAGTAAGTCACTTTTACCGAGCCGGGTATACTGCATCGTTATTTTCTCCCTTTGGGTTATTCCACCAGAGTTTTCAGCTGCGCGATCAGTCTGGCCGCGTGCTCCCGGGCACGTGCTTTTTGCTGGGCGATTTTGTCGGCATCCCGGTCGGCGTAGCTGATGCCGCAGGTATAAACCGGCGCCAGCAGCTCAAGATTGCACAGCCTGGCCGTGGTCTCGAAGGGGAGGAGATACTCTTCAATGGCGTGGCCAAAGAAACCGTCAGTGGTGTAGAGCGCCTGCGGTGCCCCGGTAGTGAAAGAAAGAAGGAGCTTTTTACCACCCAGTTTCGCCGTTGAGCCATGCGCGAAGCCGTGAACAAAGACCTCGTCCAGCCACTGTTTCATTAACCCGGGCAGCCCATACCAGGAAAAAGGAAACTGCCAGACAATCACATCGGCCCTGAGCAGGCTTTCCTGCTCTGCGCTGATGTTGATGTTGCCGTGCGGATAGAGCCTGTCCAGACGGCGGATTTCCGCGTCGGGCAGGGCGGTCTCCACTTCGTCGAGGATGGTGGCGTTGGCGATGGAATGGTTGAGGTCCGGATGTCCGGAAACGATAAGGATATGAGGCGTTCCCATCGTTACTCCTGATGTTTAAATTCGGCTGAGAAGAGATTTTCCCAGCTAATAAACGAGCCGAGTGGAATACACTCGAAGGTTAATAAACCCGCTTTTGCCAGCGGAAATTCGGCCATGACGTTATTCGCCTCTTCCACGGTGTCGCATTCGAGGAAAATAGCGACGCCGGGTCGGTCCTGACGGAAATAGATGTCGCGGATAAAGCCAGACTTATACAGTCCCCAGGCATGCAGGGCTTCCGCGGTAAGGTGCGGCGCATAGTGTTCCAGCGTCGCGCCGGGCGCGGGAATATCCAGACATAAAATTCGCATCGTTGTCTCCGGAAAGTCGTTATCAGCGGGAAGAGACAAAAGTATACGAGCCCCTGGTGGCGAAGATTAGGCGGTCATTGACTTAAGAAAATTTAGCCTGTACTTAATAATCAGGCGAGGTTGGCTTAAGGAGATGCTATGAATAACGCGCTTTATAATCAGATACGCATTTTTCAGAGCATTGCGCGCGAAGGCACTATCTCGGCCGCCGCAAGGAAATTAGAAATCACACCGCCGTCGGTCAGTAATGCGCTCAAGCTGCTGGAAGAGCACATTGGTCATCCGCTTTTTGTGCGCACTACCCGGCGAATCGAGTTGACAGAAACCGGGCAACAGCTGCTGGAGCAGACTGCGGCGGCGGTGGAGGTTCTGGAAACATCGCTGGAGAGCCTCCGCGACCAGAATCAGGAACCCTCCGGAGCAGTGAGAATAACCCTCTCGCGCTTTGCCTACCTGCTTATTTTGAAACCGGCGATGGCGGCATTTTGTCAGCAATATCCGGGGATCCAGCTGGAAATATCGGTCTATGACGGTACCGTCAATATTATTGAAGAACGATTCGACCTGGGGATCCGCTTTGGCGATATTCTCGAAGGCGGAGTGGTCGCCCGCCCGTTAATGAAGCCGTTTCGGGAAGGGTTATATGCCTCCTCAGCCTATCTGGCCGAATATGGCGTGCCTGCGGTGCCCGCCGATCTCAACCATCACCGGCTGATTGGCTATCGCTTTATTACCAACAACCGCATCCTGCCGCTGATCCTCAATGACCACGGCGAGCAGCTCACCGTCGAGATGCCCGGACAGTTAATCAGCAATGATATTGACGTCATGGCCGACGGTATCCGCCATGGACTGGGGATTGGCCGCTTGTTTGAACCCATCTGGCGGCTACAGCCCGATCGTGAACAGTTTCTACCGGTGATGGAGGACTACTGGAAAACCTATCCGCCGGTTTATCTCTATTACCCGAAAAACGCGGGCAGAACGAAAAGGGTGAAAGCCCTGATTGATTTTCTGATAGCACATACCGCGGAATAGAGGTTATTTGCGTGCGAAATGTCTGAAGGCACCGGCCCTGTCTTTCTCTCAGCCTTAACCCTATACTCCCTGCGGATAACGCGTTTTTATCGCGGTGCATTTTGCCGTGCAACGGCTCATCCCATCGTCAACGCGATGGACGGGGAATATCAATAAGGGAGAGGCAGCAATGGGCAGACGCTTCATGGTCTGTATGTTCGCGCTGGTGGCGTTTTCGGCCAGTGCAGCGCAGGGCGTTCACGGTGGCCATAACGGGCAGTCGGTAATAGCTGGCGCCGACGGCGGCAACGGTTCGAACGGCGGCGATAGCGATAATTCCTCGGGTCGGGCAGGGTGCCCGGGCGGCACCGATCCCGATAAGCACGGCCATTTTTACCTGCCCGGCACCCGCGAACCCTGCAATCCTGGCCCTCAGGATGCAGAGAAAGTCGGGTCTTCCCGCTAGCGTTCAGCTCAGATCGTGCAGCGCTTTGTCTGATGGCGGGGAAAGCTGAATATCCTGAAACTCAACCGCCAGTCCCCCGCGCTCCGGTGAGCAGCACATGACGCCCGCTTTCACCGGGCCTGGCGGAAAGTAGCCGAGCCGCAGCAGCGGCCAGCGCTCGCCGTCGGTCGAATACTGCAGCCTTAACGCATCGCCCTTGCGGGTCAGCCGCAGCCAGAAGGTGCGCGGGTCGCCGGGAAAAAGCCCGGTGGCCCAGTCGGAGTGGGTTAGCGTCAGTACGCTGCCGATGGCCGGGGCATCGTCATTGAATTCAATCCCCGCCTTCAGCCAGGTCTGCTCGTCCGCCATCATCATTAGTCCAGCCTGGTCGTAAAGCGTGGTGAAATCGGCACATATTTTTGCCTGCAGGGTAAAATCACCTTCCACCTCAGTAGCATAAAGATGCCCAGAGAAACGCTCGAAGCCATACCAGGTATGGCGCCAGAAGTCGGTATGCTTATCGGTGACCACCGTCAGGCCGTCAGTATCGCGGCGCCACTCGGCAGGTTCATTGATCCAGTGAAAGGACGGCTGCATTTTTCCTCCGGGATACGCTTATAACAGCGACTGCAGTACGGGTGACGCCATGCTGGCCTCAAAGGGAATAATCTCGGTACGGGCGAGACCCAACTGCTGGAAGGGATCCTGACTCAGACGCGATTCCAGCATTTCCCGGCTGGCGCATTTCGCCAGAATCACCCCGCCGGTGCGGGGAAGGCGGCGGCCGGAGGCGAGAAAGAGGCCGTCAGCATAGCCTTTTTTGAGCCATTCGACGTGGGCGGGAATGGCGTCGTCCACCTCTTCGAGCGGTTTTATATACGTTAAAACAACCACATAAAGCGTACTCATCCTGAAAACCCTGTCAATCCGATGGGATCGCCAGCCTGACACATTTCGATGAGGGATAAAAGAAAGCGCGGTATTTTTCCGTGCTATTGCGCAAGGGAGGGCATGTAGCCACTCAACGGGGGCTTATCGCAGGCGTGAAATAACACATATGTTTTTACGAATGTATATTGATCTTTATTGGTGGTTCCGTATGCTGTCCGTCACGCTTGAGGAGAAATCATGTCTTTATTGCCCCTGCAACTGTTCAAAAACCTCGCCGATGAAACCCGGCTGGGGATCGTATTGCTGCTCAAGGCGCGTGGAGAGCTGTGTGTTTGCGATCTCTGTACGGCGCTCGCCCAGTCCCAGCCCAAGATCTCCCGCCATCTGGCGATGCTGCGGGAAAGCGGGCTGCTGCTGGATCGTAAACAGGGTAAATGGGTCCATTACCGCCTCTCTCCGCAGATGCCGGCCTGGGCGGCGCAGGTGATTGAGCAGGCCTGGCTCAGTCAGCAGGACGATGTGCGGATGATGGTTTGCAGACTGGCTGACGGGGCGGGTTGTCAGTAAAAATTTTATCTAAACATATCTGTTTTTTCGAATGTGATTGACGGGGGTAATCATGTTGCTGGCAGGCGCGATTTTTGTCCTGACCCTGGTGCTGGTGATCTGGCAGCCGCGGGGTTTAGGGATCGGCTGGAGCGCGGCCTTTGGCGCGGCGCTGGCGCTGGCCACCGGTGGAGTACAACTAGCCGATATCCCGGTGGTGTGGCATATCGTCTGGAATGCGACCGCCACCTTTATCGCCGTTATCATTATCAGCCTGCTGCTTGATGAGTCTGGCTTTTTTGAATGGGCCGCTCTGCACGTTTCCCGCTGGGGAAGAGGGCGGGGTCGTCTGCTATTTACCTGGATTATCCTGCTCGGCGCCGCGGTGGCGGCGCTGTTTGCCAACGACGGCGCGGCGCTGATCCTCACCCCCATCGTGATTGCCATGCTGCGAGCGCTGGGATTCAGCAAGGGAACGATGCTGGCCTTTGTCATGGCCGCCGGATTTATTGCCGATACCGCCAGCCTGCCGCTGGTGGTGTCGAATCTGGTGAATATCGTTTCGGCAGATTTCTTTGCCATCGGCTTCAGGGAGTACGCTTCGGTGATGGTGCCGGTCGATCTCGCGGCGATCCTCACCACCCTGGCGATGCTGCATCTGTTCTTTCGCCGGGATATCCCGCCGGCCTGGGATATGGCGTTACTGAAAGCGCCGGTCACGGCGATAAAAGATCCGGCGACGTTCCGCACCGGCTGGGGCGTGCTGCTGCTGTTGCTGGTCGGCTTTTTCGTTCTTGACCCGCAGGGGATCCCGGTCAGCGCCATCGCGGCGCCGGGAGCGGGGATCCTGTTTGCTGTCGCGAAGCGCGGGCGGGTGATTAACACCGGCAAGGTGCTGCGCGGCGCCCCGTGGCAGATCGTGATCTTCTCGCTGGGAATGTATCTGGTGGTGTATGGCCTGCGAAACGCCGGGTTAACGGATTATCTGACCACGGTGCTGAACATGCTGGCGGAGCGCGGGCTCTGGGCCGCGACGCTGGGCACCGGTATCCTGTCGGCCTTCCTCTCTTCAATAATGAATAATATGCCCAGCGTACTGGTCGGCGCCCTGTCGATTGATGGCAGCGCGGCAACAGGGACGATCAAAGAGGCCATGATTTATGCCAACGTCATCGGCTGCGATCTGGGGCCCAAGATCACGCCAATTGGTAGCCTGGCCACGCTGCTCTGGCTGCATGTGCTGGCGCAGAAGCACATCACCATCGGTTGGGGGTATTATTTCCGCTGTGGCATTACCATGACCCTGCCGGTGCTGCTTGTGACGCTGGCCGCGCTGGCGCTGCGTCTCTCCTTCAACCAGCCATGAGAACGTACTATGAGCATCACCATTTACCATAACCCTGACTGCGGCACTTCGCGTAATACCCTGGCGCTGATCCGCAACAGCGGCGCTGAGCCCACCATTATCTATTATCTGGAGACGCCGCCATCGCGCGATGAGCTGCGCCAGCTGATCGCCGCGATGGCGATCCCGGTACGTGCCCTGCTACGGAAAAACGTTGAACCCTACGACGCGCTGGGGCTGGCGGAAGACCGGTTTACTGACGATCAGTTAATCGACTTTATGCTTCAGCATCCGATCCTGATTAACCGTCCGATCGTGACAACGCCGCGGGGCACCCGACTCTGCCGCCCCTCAGAGGTGGTGCTGGAGATCCTGACGGCGTCGCAAAAAGGCGCGTTCGTGAAGGAAGACGGTGAGCCAGTCATTGATGCCGCAGGGCAGCGTGTGAAATAACTCGCGAAAGGCGCCGGCTTTGACTCCCGGCTGCCTCACTTCCCCTCCCGTCATCCTCCGCGACAAACACCGTGGGCCAGGATAGTCCCTGATAGAGAAATATTGCCACTTAGCGTGGTTTCTACATCATTCCACCTGTTTTCCTTACTTTTTCTGTCGTTATCCTGGCAGCCGAACTGAGCCGCTATAGATCCTCGCCTTAGCGTTAACTTTCTGTTTTTTAATAAAAATAATCGGATTTTCTGCACTAATATAAAGTCAATGCTGTTTATCTTTTTATGAACGTTAAATCTGTAAAACTAGATGTTTGTCGACTTTTCATCTAAAAAGGGAAGGTAAGGGGCTGGACAAAACCATTGTGTGGTTATCAAATGGTTAAAAATGCTCGCGTTTGATGTTAATGCAAACAAATTATAAATCGTCAGCCCGCTTTATACGGTTAACTTGCGCTGCGGCGCACCTTACCTGGAGAATTTATGCATTCCTCTGTTAATAAAAACGAAAGCCGTACCTTTTTCGGCCATCCTTATCCGCTGGGCTCCCTGTTCTTCACCGAAATGTGGGAGCGCTTCTCGTTTTACGGCATCCGTCCCTTACTGATCCTGTTTATGGCGGCGACGGTGTACGACGGCGGGATGGGACTGGCGCGGGAGAACGCCTCGGCGATTGTCGGGATTTTTGCTGGCAGTATGTATCTGGCCGCGCTGCCGGGCGGCTGGCTGGCGGATAACTGGCTTGGCCAGCAGCGGGCCGTCTGGTACGGCTCTATCCTGATCGCCCTGGGGCACCTGTCGATCGCCCTGTCGGCATGGCTGGGCAACGACCTGTTCTTTATCGGTCTGATGTTTATCGTCCTCGGTTCCGGGTTGTTTAAAACCTGTATCTCGGTGATGGTCGGCACCCTGTATAAAAAAGGCGACGCGCGCCGCGACGGCGGTTTTTCGCTGTTCTACATGGGGATCAACATCGGCTCGTTTATCGCGCCCTTGATCTCCGGCTGGTTGATTAAATCCCATGGCTGGCACTGGGGCTTCGGCATCGGGGGGATCGGGATGCTGGTAGCGCTGGTCATTTTCCGCGTCTTTGCCGTGCCGTCGATGAAGCGCTATGACGCGGAGGTCGGCCTCGATTCCACCTGGAACAGCCCGGTGGCGAAAAAGAATGGCGTCGGAGCGTGGTTGCTGGCCCTGGCCCTGGGGGTGGCGGTGCTGGTCACGCTGATTAGCCTGGGCACGATCGTGATTAACCCGGTGGCGGTGGCCAGCGTGCTGGTCTATGTGATTGCCGCCTCCGTGGCGCTCTATTTCATCTGGCTGTTCGTCTTCGCTGGGCTGAACCGTAAAGAGCGGGCGCGCCTGCTGGTGTGCTTTATTTTGCTGGTCTCGGCGGCCTTTTTCTGGTCCGCGTTTGAACAGAAACCGACCTCCTTTAACCTGTTTGCTAACGACTACACCAACCGGATGATCGGCGACTTTGAGATCCCCGCGGTCTGGTTCCAGTCGATTAACGCCTTGTTTATCATTCTGCTCGCGCCGGTATTCAGCTGGGCGTGGCCTGCGCTGGCGCGTAAAAACGTGCGTCCGGGCAGTATGACCAAATTCGTGATTGGCATCCTGTGCGCAGCGGCGGGCTTTGGCCTGATGATGCTGGCGGCGCAGAACGTCCTGAGCAACGGCGGGGCCGGTGTGTCGCCGCTGTGGCTGGTGGGCAGCATCCTGATGCTGACCCTCGGTGAGCTGTGCCTGAGTCCGATTGGTCTGGCGACCATGACTTTGCTGGCGCCGGAGAGAATGCGCGGCCAGATGATGGGCCTGTGGTTCTGCGCCAGCGCGCTGGGTAACCTGGCGGCGGGCCTGATTGGCGGTCACGTGAAGGCCGATCAGCTGTCGCTGCTGCCGGACCTCTTCGCCCGCTGCTCCATCGCATTGCTGATCTGCGCCGCCGTGCTGGCCGTGCTGATTGTCCCGGTCCGCCGGATGCTGGAGAACAGTCGGTCCAGCGCCGGGCAAACATCCGTCAGCAACGCCTGACGCGATCCTCAGGCCGGCCCTACGGGGCCGGCTTATTTTTGTACGAAACCCGCCTCAGCAGAACAAAATCCCTTTTTCACAATGCGCGATGTCCCATAACGTGAGCGTGTTCTTTGAAATCACGTCACTTTCCGGTCCATAGTGTAGTCAGGTTTACTATGTGGTTAATATAAGGACACACCTATGCCAGCAGTCATTGATAAAGCATTGGATTTCATCGGTGGTATGAATACGTCTGAGCCAGTACCACAGTCTATGGATGAAAGTACCGCGAAGGGAATTCTCAAATATTTGAAAGAGCTGGGCGTGCCCGCCACCCCGGCCGACGTCGCTGAACGCGGGCAGCAGCAGGGCTGGAGCGCCGGGTTTACCGACAAAGTGGCGGATTGGGCTGAACGGATCGCCGCCGGCGAGCGGATGGTCATCAAGCATCCGGAATTCTTTTCCACCTATATGCAGGAGGAGCTGCGCGCCCTGGTGTAATCGCCGCGCAGCCACCCCGCCTCTTCTGTTAAATGCCTTCCCCATCCGGGAAGGCATTTTTGTTACTGCCCGCGATAGCCGCCGCCCAGGGCTTTGATCAGGGTAATGTCGGTGCTTAGCCGCTGGGCCTCAATGTCCAGCAGCAACAGCTGCTGGGCGAGGACCGCCCGGCGAGCTTCTTCGGCGGCGTAGCGGCTGAGCAGGCCGCGCTGATAATGGGCGCGAGCGCTGTCGGTAGTGGTCTGCGCCGCGGTGACCTTTAGCTGCTGCAGCGCGCGCTGTTGGTTCAGATCGTTAAGCTGGCTGGAGCTGATGGCGACATCGCGCACCGCGTCCAGCACCGCCTGGTTGTACTGTTTGATCAGGATGTTGCTGGCGGTGCGCACCGACTGCAGATTAGCGTTCAGACGACCGCCGTCGAAGATTGGCAGATACAGCCCGGGCAGCAGGTTGATCTGCTGGAAAGAGGACTTAAACAGATCCCCGACGCTCAGGGCGTTATATCCCCAGAACGCTTTGATATCAAAATGAGGATAGAAGGCCGCTTTCGCCGCATCGACCTGGCTCAGGGAGGCAGTCACGTAGCCGCGCAGCGCCTGCAGGTCCGGACGGCGGGCCAGCAGCTCGAAAGAGAGCGACGATGGCAGCGTCTCCTGGAGCGCCGGCAGCGCCACCGGATGGATGGCCGGCATGCTCTGCGCATCGGCGCCGATCAGCGCCCGCAGGGTTTCACGATACAGGGTCAGCGTTCCCTCGGCGCTAATGATCTGCTGGCGAGCGGCAAGCTGCTCAGCCCGGGCGTTGGCCACATCCACACTATCCTCCACACCGCGTTGGGTCCGGTGTTCGTGGGCTGCCACCGAGAACTGGGCAATGCCCTCCAGCTCCTGCAGCAGCGCGATTTTCTGGAACGTCGCCTGCATGGCGAAATAGAGCTGCGCCACGCTGCTGGCGATGTCGAGCTCAATGCCGGCGGTCTCCGCCAGCCGGGCGTTTTTCTCGCCAATGGCGGCGGCGACCCGGGCGCGATCGGCTCCCCAGAGATCGATATTCAGCTGCGCCCCGACGCCAACGGTATTCAGCGTATACCAGGGACCGTTCTTATCCACCGGCAGGGAGTACGAGTAGGGCCAGCTAAAGGATTTGTCGGTGATCCGCAGGCGGTTTTGCGCCGCGACGGCGGTGGCCTGCAGGCCCATCGCCGAGCGGGCGAGCTCCACCGTGGACTGCGACTGGGAGATACGCAGTCGGGCGGCCTGCATGGTCGGCGAGTTCTGCAGCGCCCGGTTGATCAGCAGGTTGAGCTGAGGATCATCATAGGCCTCCCACCAGCGGGCTGCCGGCCAGTCGCTGTTCGCCAGGTGGATCACCTGCGCCAGCTGGGCCTGCTGCGGATTGACGATGGCGACCTGGGAAGGCTCATCCTGGATCAGCGCGCAGCCGCTGAGCAGCGTCAGCGTCAGGGTCAGGGTAAAGAGAGTGACCCGCAATCGCGCGGGGAAAGGAAGCATCATCATGACGTTTTAGCCTGTTGCTCAGTCGCTATCGGTGTCGGGCCCCAGTCGGGCAGGGCGGCCAGCGCGGTAGCCAGCGCCGGGCCAAAGGGGTTGCGGAGATCGGCGGCCAGCGTCCCGTCAGGCGCTGCCGCCTCCTGTTCGATACGTTCGGCGTAGCGCCGCAGCTGTTCGGCGCAGCGGGCCAGCGTCGGGTCTCCCGGCGCGGCGTTGAGCCGGTAGCCTTCGCTGAGGCGGGCGATCTCCTCGGCCTGGGCGAGGGTGGCGCGCATCGGCCAGCCTTTCGCCTGGGGCCAGGGATGGGCCCAGGTGCCCAGCGGTTCAGCGCGAACCCGATGGAGCAGCGCTTCGCTGTCGGTGAAGGCGACAAACAGGGGAGCCAGCGGCACCGCCTCCTTCGGAGCGGCGAGACAGTCCGCCAGCCGGCGATAAAGCGCCGCAAGACGGGATTTCAGCTGCGGTGCTTCGCTGTCCGGCCAGAGATACAAATGGACAATGGAGGAGACCAGCACCCCGAGCAGGATGCCGAGCACCCGATCCCGCAGCTCGGTGAGGTTCGTCAGCGGGCCAAACCAGCTGAGGAAGGCCAGCGCAAAGGTGAAACCAATCTGGATCCCGGCGTAGGCGATACGCTCCGAGCCGGCGGCAATCCACGCCGCCAGCGCCAGCACCGGCAGAGACATCGCCAGCAGGCCCGACAGCGAATCGGTCCAGGGCTGAACAAAGACGATTAACAGCAGCGCCAGCAGGGTGGCGAGCAGCGCCCCGCCGATACGCAGCCATGTCTTTTGCATCGTGGCGCCCAGCCCGGGCTGGGCGACAATGACGCAGCTCAGCATAATGGTGTGCAGCCCTTGCCAGTCGGCAGCGGTATAGAAGACATAGCAGATTAGCGTCGCCAGCAGGGTCTTGAGCGCAAAATGGAGATAAGCCGGGTTGCGCCAGGCGTCCGGCGCCAGCAGGGGCGCCTTCTCCACCTCACCCTGCGGCAGGGCGACGGGCTCACCCTGCGCCAGCTGCTGCAGGAGGGTAGCCATCTCCTGCAGAACCGCGTGATTAATGCCACGACCGCTGAGCGCCAGGGGAGGAATGGCACCGTCAAACTGTTCCTCGCTGAGGGCACTCTTCAGCTTCAGTACCGCCTGCGACAGCTGCTGGCGATCTTCGCTATCTGCCTCGTCTGCTTGCAGCAGCGCCGCCAGCTGATAGCAGCGCAGGGTGGCGGCCAGCCGCGAGCGCCAGGCCTGCGGTTCGGCGGCTATCTCCGGCGTGGCCCGGCTGGCCTGGGCGAACAGCGACTGCAGCTGGTTGAACTGCGCGGCGGTCTCGCCGAAGGTCGGTGGCGCTTCATCGCCAGGAGCCGTCAGCCGCCGGGCGACCTCGTGCAGCATCCCCGCCAGGCGCGCCTTAAACTGGTTGCCGGGAAAGGCCTGCTGAAAACAGGCGTTGACCAGCAAAGTGACGAGGATCGCGGTGTTAATCGCCACCCACAGCCAGAGCAGCAGCCGCACCAGGATCTCGCTCTGACTGGTCATTGACGGGAAGGTCTGAGCGTAAATCACCGCCAGCGCCACCACGAAAAAAGCCAGTCCCAGCTTACCCAGCACCCGCATCAGGTAGATGGCGCAGAAAAAGAGCGCCACGGAGGCCGCCAGGCGGATCAGCGGGTAGTCATAGGTCCACTTGATGATCAGCAGCACGCCGCCGAGCGCCACGGTGACGGTGACAAAAAAGACCACGCTGACCAGCTTTATCATCAACACGTTAGGCTGGCTAACGTAGAACACGACGATCAGCGCAACGGCCAGGAAGGGGATCTGCAGAGTCATAAACAGGGTGATGAGCACCGCGCAGCTCAGCGTCAGGCGCAGCGTGTAGCTGGCGCGTCCCGGCGCGTCGCGCAGCTCCTGGCGTAAAAAATGGGCGAGAGGAAACATCGCGTCCCCCGGCTACGGCTGCAGCACGGCGCTGGCCGAGGCGCCCATGCGGAACAGCGCCGGATCGGGATCGCTGACGGCGATTTTCACCGGGAAGCGCTGCGAGACGTGAACCCAGTTAATGCTTTTTTGGATCAGCGGCAGCCCTTCGATGACGCTCCCGCCTTCGGGCAGGACCCCGGAGCCGACCGAATCGACCACCCCGTTAAAGGTCCGGTTGTGGTTGGTCATCACGGTGATCCGCGCCGCCACGCCGGGGCGCACGTTGTTCAGATCGGTCTCGCGGAAGTTAGCGATCACATACCAGCGGTCGTCATCCAGCAGGGTAAAGACCGGCTTCAGCGCCGAGGCGTACTGGCCGACGGTGGTTTTCAGCGCCACCACCACGCCGTTGAAGGGCGCACGCACTTCGGTAAATTCCAGATGCAGTTCGGCGAGGGCGATTTGCGCCAGGATCCCGGCGCGTTGCGCCACCATAGCATCCACGCCGGTCACGGCCGCCGAGGCCTGTCTGGCCTGCAGCAGCGTGGCCTCCAGCTCCGCCCGCGCCGCTTTCTCAGCGGTGCGCGCCTGATCGAGATCTTCCTGGGAGGCAAACCCCTGCGGCACCAGCGGCTCAAGGCGGGTGCGCGTGGAGGTGGTCTGCTTGACCAGCGCTCTGGCGCGCTCGACGGCGGCCGCCACCGACTGGGCGTTATACTCCTGCGCTTTGATGGTGCGCTGGGTCAGCATGATCTGCGCGTCGAGGGTCGTCAGCCGCGCTTTCGCGTCATCGAGCATCGCCTGATAGGGACGGGGGTCGATGCGGAACAGCAGATCGCCTTTTTTCACCCGCTGGTTATCGCGAATGGGCATCTCCACGATGCGTCCGCTGACCTCGGGCACCACATCGATGGTATCGGCATAGACATAGGCGTCATTGGTCTCCGGCGAGGTTTGCAACTGCCAGATAACCAGGATCAGCGCCAGGATAGCGGCAAGGACCAGCGCCAGCAGAGGCCACTTTTTGCGTAACAGGGGAGTGCGGGAAGTT
Organism: Klebsiella sp. GL120222-02; assembly: GCF_003097195.1. Classification (NCBI taxonomy): domain Bacteria; kingdom Pseudomonadati; phylum Pseudomonadota; class Gammaproteobacteria; order Enterobacterales; family Enterobacteriaceae; genus Klebsiella; species Klebsiella sp. GL120222-02. The sequence continues at coordinate 373,017 of NZ_QEQO01000003.1, read as the reverse complement.
GTCATAAGCGATCAGTGAACAAAAAACAGAAACCACAGCAGCGTGGCGAACAGGAACATCAGCGCGACATAGCTGAAGACCAGAGGAGAAAAGCGCGGCTGCCAGCCTTTACGGGTAATCAGGATATGGCAGGGGATCAGTAAAAACGCACCGCCCAATAAGCAGAAAAACCAGCCGGGGAACGCGGCGCCCAATACCGGGATCGCGGGCGAAAGTGAGCAGCCGGAAAGCGGCAAGACGAGCAGTAACCGCGCCGGGCGGGCGATGGTGGCAATATGATTCAATAGAGCATCCCTGAGTGATCATACCAGTGTGTGATGAGTGTAATCGCCTCGTTGCGGGAATGAAAGTCAACGGATCGCCGACTGCGGGATCCTTACCCGATGGGAAAGCATGATGTGAGGCGCCAATTCCCACGCTTACGCGTAGTCAGCCGCGACGTGTAGGACTATGCTTAGCCTGAAACATAAAAAAAGAACGAGGCAATGTCATGGATAAGGAATTACTGGAAGCGGGCTACCGGGCCTACACCGGAGAGAAAATCGACGTCTACTTTAATACGGCGATCTGTCAGCATTCGGGGAACTGCGTGCGCGGCAGCGCGAAGCTTTTTAACCTGAAGCGTAAACCGTGGATTATCCCGGATGAAGTGGATGTGGCGACGGTGGTAAAAGTGATCGATACCTGCCCGAGCGGCGCCCTGCACTATCGTCATAAATAAGCGAGGAGAAGATGGAAATACTGGAAGGGCACAACAAGTTTTATGTTAACGACGCGCAGGGAAACCAGGTGGCGGAAATTGTTTTTGTTCCCACCGGCGACCACCTCAGCATTATCGAACATACCGATGTTGATCCCAGCCTGAAAGGCCAGGGCGTGGGGAAACAGCTGGTGGCGAAGGTGGTGGAAAAAATGCGCCAGGAGCAGCGGAAGATCATCCCTCTCTGCCCGTTTGCCAAACATGAATTCGATAACACCCGCGAATACGACGATATTCGCGCCTGACGTACCGGCACCGGTGCCAACCGGTGCGCTTTTCTCGCGCCATCAACGATCCGCCGGATCGCGCTGATGGGAAAAGCGGCGGATCAGATCCGGGAGATGCTCGCGCCGCATCGGCGGTGAAAACAGATAGCCCTGGAAACGGTCAATACCCAGCGATTTTAACTGCGTAAACTTCGCCAGCGAATCCACCCCTTCCGCCACGCAGCGGCTGCCGCTCAACTGGCAGTAGTAGGCCAGGCTTTTTATCAGCGCAAGCGCCTTCTGATCGTGCTGAGCGTCGTTGACGATACTCATATCCAGTTTATAGGCATTGAAGTGCAGGCGACGCGCCGGAAAGATGACGCTCCCCTGAGAAAAGCAGTCGTCCAGCATCACCCGCACGCCAGCACGTTGCAGTTCCTCCACCTGGGCGGTGGATCGGCTCTGACGGCGAAAATCGATGGTTTCAGCATATTCCAGCACCAGCCTTTCCACGCCCTCTGGCTGCCGGAGCTGCTGGCGAGCGGCTTCCACCATCCGCAGCAGGCTATCGCTGGCGGCGAGCGAGGAAGGAATATTGACCGAAAAATAGAAAGTACCCGGATGCTCATTAATATTCTGCACGGCCTCCTGCAGGACAAAGGCCGTGAGCAGCAGCCAGGCGTAGTCGGCGCGGAACTGCGGCAAAAAAGCCTGCGGATGGAGAACCTGGCCGCGGTGGCGCCAGCGGATCAGGATCTCCACCCCCTGTAGCTGTGAGCGACTATCGACGATAGGTTGAAAAACCGGGAAGACCTGGCGATCGTGGATCGCTTGTACCCATTCCTGTTCAAACGCCGACAGTGAGCTGGCGGATGAGCGCGGTAGCAGCGTACGCGGAAAGCGGGGGGCCAGATGCGGGTGATATTCCACCAGCTTTTTCACCCCGGCCAGCCGCTGGGTGTAGAGCGTTTTTTGGCTCAATCGGAGACGCCGGGCCTGCTCGCCTATCGTCTGCCCTTGCAGCAGGGCGAGGATCACTTTGAACTCGGCATGGCTCAATCCGGCGGCTCGTTTGTCGTTGAGCAGGGCGGCTTCACTGGCAAGCCGCTCAAGTCGCGGTGCGTTCTCCAGCCGATCGGCCAGCTCCGTGCAGGACAGATCGGCGGGGGCGGTATGGACGTTGCGCAGACGATCCGGATGGCTCACCTGATAAAGCAGCGTTTGCCACAGCCAGATGGCCGGGCTGCGGCTCAGAATCAACATCGGTAACGGCTGCAAGGCCTGGTCGAGCAGCCTTGCCGCCTGGCGCAGCGTGGTGAGCATCCACAGGGGATCGTCAGGGAGAAACACCACGATCCGCTTCACGGCGGTCAGCTCCCGCAAGGACACGCCCTCGACCGGCAGCTCAACGGGCCGCTTCGCGGCGTTCACCATCAGCTGGCTCAACCCGCGGGCGGCCAGCGAGCAGGGTGAGAGGATATAGTCGGTCATCATTGATAGACAAAGGTGATGCCGATGATCGACTGCACGTTGCCGGCAGTGACCTGGCCTGTGGTCCGGGCATAGGTTGCCGTCAGACCGAGATTAACTGGCGAGGTACTGACGGTGCCCAGCGAGACCGTGCTGTTCGCCGGCACGGCGCTGCCGTTGCGGGTCAGCTGAACGCCTATCCCCTGCGCCGGTGAGGCGGAGGCGGTATTGGTGAAGATCGCGTTGGCGCTATCCGCGGTGGTGCCGGAGAGGTAATACCCCAGCTGCTGGCTTTGCGCGCAGTGCACGGTGAGCGGCACGGCCATCGATCCCGGGTAGTCGGGGAGGGTGACGGTGACATCGCGGGCGGAGACATCGCAGCCGCCGGTGGGGACCACCACGTCGTTGTTGGCGTAAATGTTCCAGATGAACTGGAAGGAGTCGCTATTGTAGTTGTTGGTCTGATGCAGGATCAGCACCGCGATTAACGATCCTGCGGTGATCGCCACCCCACCGGCGGTGCTGACCGGCGTCAGATACAGGACGGTGGGCCAGGGCTTATCGGTCCGTGAATCGTAAACCACCCGCGCCGTTTCCGTGGTGGTCGGGAAGGGGTAAGAGGTGCCGTTATATTTCACGGTGCCGGAGAAACTCGACAGCACGCCGCCGTAGGCGGATCCGCGCTGCAGGGTGACGTAGTCAGTGATCGTTTCCGGATAGTCGTTATGGCAAAAAATCTGCGTGGAGAGGTCGACCACCAGGTTTTGCCCGACGTTAACCGCCGGTGTCAGATTTACGTAGACGTTGGCTGACCCGCCGCCGATGGGGATCGTCGCCCCGGTGGCCGTTTTGCAGGCAAAGGACCAGGCGTTCATCGACCAGCCCAACAGCAGCAGGGTGGTGAACAGGGGGATAATTTTTTTCATCATAATGCTCTCCTGGCTCAGGCGTAGGTATAGGTGACGTTAATCACCGCCTGAATGGTGCCTTGCGTGGCGCCGCCGTTAACGGACAGGGCTCTAACCTGCAGCGGGAAGCGAGCGGACTGGCTGGCCTCATCCACCTGTACCGACTGGCTGCTGCCATTGTTCAGCGTGGTGCCGTTCTCGCTCTGCAGTTCGAGCTGAATATTGCCCGCCGTTCCCTGGTTTTTGTAATAGCCGGTGCTGTCCGCCGTCCCGCTGAAGGTGGCCTTCACCCGTGAAGTACCCACGGGGCAGTTACTGAGATCCAGCGCCACGCTGTGCCAGGCCGATGCCGAGCCCGCGCCGATCAGGCTAAAGGTATAGAGATCGCCCAGCTCGACGGTGGCATTGACGGTGGAAACCGTGCAGGGTCTGGCCACCACCTTCCCGTTGACGGTGAGGGTGACGTCGGCCGCCCGCAGGGAAGCGCTCGCGGTTAACAGGCCGGCCAGCAGCCAGCCCACGTGGGTCCATTTCATTTCAGCCTCCGCTTACTGAAATTCCAGCGTGAATGTCGCTGTCGCATTGACATGCCCGGCGGTGACGGGCACCTGAGTGGCCATCAGACGGGCGTAAAAGTTGAGAATGTTGGTCTGGCCCGGCGTCAGCGTGGTCCAGGACATGGCTGACGACGGCGCATTGACCGGCAGCCGGGACTGCTGCTGATCGAGAATTTCCACCCCAATTCCCGCCGCCGCCGAGGCGCCGGCATCGAGTTTTAACAGGCTGGTGTTGACGCTGTCCGCCACGCCGGTGAAACCGACCTTCACCGCGGTGACGGAAGTGCCACAGGGCGACAGCACGATGCGGAACGGCACCGGCGGCGTCGTCGCCCCGACGGCATAAAACTGCTTCGCGGCGTTGTCCTGAAAATCGACGGTGAAATCCTTCGACTCGCCGGCCACTGCGCAGGCGTTGTCGCGCACATAGCCGCTGATGGTGATCGTGCTATCGGCAGCGAAGGCAAACGGCGTCACCAGGGTGAGCAGGGCGCCCAGCAGATACTGCAGTGTTTTCATCATGATCTCCTTAGCGGCACGCGGCCGACAGCTGGCTGAGCGCCTGCTGCTGACTCTCCGGCGGCAGACGATAATCGGCCACGCACTGAGCGTCCGGGCCATCGCCCCATTTCACTCGCACCTTGCCCGCCAGCGGCATCCCGCTCAGGTAGACCTGGCCGTTATCCGCGACGATGCTGCCGCTCTGGTTGCTGTCGCCGGTGGCGAGGGCGCCAAACGGCACCGGTTTGCCGCGATGGGTCAGCGTCATCAGGATCTTCATTCCCACCTGCGCGTTAAAGTTGGCGCGGACGATCGCCCCATGGGTCGGCACCACGCTGACCACTGCATCATCAAGGTCGACATTGTCTGCCAGGGTGTTGGTGTCCAGCGCGATCCGGTTTTCGCGATACTCGGTGGCATAGGGCAGGACGGCATACCCGCGCCAGTCGGTGCGTACCCCGGTCTGGTTTTCCACCTTCACGCCGCCGGCGCCGGGGGCTTTCACCAGCACCACGGTATCGTTCAACGGCTGGCTCAGGGTGATGCCGTTGGCGTGCGCCAGCACGCCGCCGCTGACCCCGTAGTAGAGCTGTTTAAAGCCGTCGCTGCGGCTGTAGCCGACGTTGGCGTTGCCGTAGCCGCCGCGGTAGTTGAGCGCCGTATAGCCTGTGCTCCCGCTGTCGCCGTTGCCGCCGCCCGCATAGCCGGTCTGCACGCTATAGCTGAGGTTGTTGTCTTCCAGCAGGGTGCCGTACAGGCCCGCCAGGTTAGTCATGCGGCCATTGAGATCGTGCGACAGGCTGTAGCTGGCGCTGGCGTGCCGCCAGACTGAGCGGCTATCGGAACGCAGCCAGTGGCTGAAGGGGATATTGACGTTGACCGCCAGCATCTGATCGCGCCCTTGCTGCCAGGCGTTTTTGGTCAGGCTGTAACTTAGCGACCAGTTGATATCGTCTACGGCGGCGTTGAGGCCGGCCTGCAGCTGCTCATCGGCATCGTCGGTGCCCCAGTAGGTCTGGTGGCTGCCGCTGAGATAGAGGGTGGCGGTGCGCCCCAACTGCTGGGTCACGCTCAGTTGCACCTTGCCGCGCTTGCTGTAAGCCAGATTGTAGTAGTCGGTAAATTTGGGTTTCACCTGGATAACGCCGTCCTGAGTTTCCACACTGTAGCCGCTCATCCGGCGGTAGGTGGTATCGGCAAAGTTATAGTAGCCGCGGGTGGAGTAGCGGTAGCCCACCAGCTGCAGGTTAGTCCCGGTCTCATCCAGGGATTTGTTATAGAGGAAACGCACCGACTGTCCCTGATGCTCGCTGTCGTCCGCCAGCGTGGCGTTGGCCTGGGTGATATCCAGCGACAGGGCGCCGAAATAGCCCATGTTTTTCCCCACCCCAAGGTTAAAGGCGCGATAGCGGTCCGCCAGCTGAGTGCCGCCGTACAGGGTCCAGCCGGCCGGCAGGCCATGCATGGCCGTGCTCTGGAAAAAATCGGGCGTTTCCTGTTGGCTGTTGCCGCTGCGGTACTCCCCGGCGGTGAGGGCGAAGCGGGTATGGCCTTCACGCTGCAGCACCGGCACCGTTGACCAGGGCACGCTGAAGACCTGGCGGGAGCCATCCGCTTCTTTAATCGTGACCTGCAGATCGCCGCCATTGCCCGCGGCGTAGAGATCGTCGATGGTAAACGGCCCCGGCGGCACTGTGCTCTGGTAGATTTCATAGCCGTTTTGTTTGATTGACACCTGCGCCGTGCCGCGGGCGATCCCGTGGATCACCGGCGCGAAGCCTTTCTGGCTGTCCGGTAGCATATTGTCGTCCGAGGCCAGCTGGGCGCCGCGGAAGTTGATCCCGTCGAAGACATCGCCGTTGGTATAGCTGTCCCCGAGGGTCAACCGCGAACGCAGAGGCGTGATGTCCCGCTCAAGCCAGCTGTTAACGTGCTGCCAGCGGTTTTCACTGGAGGAAGCGCTGCCGCTGCCGCTACTGTAGCTCCACGTGCTGTTATCGCGCAGACGCCAGGCGCCAACGTTCAGGCCGCTCTGCAGATTCAGATAGGCGTAACGGCTGCTGCCACCCGTGGTGTTATGGACGTTATTGCCCGTGAAGTTATAGTTAATCAGCCCGGCGGTGATACCGTTATCCCACAGCTCCGGCGGAATATAGCCGCGCGCGCGGGTGCCCATAAATGCCTGAGGCACGGTGAGATACAGACGCTGTTGGCCGACGTCGAAGCGTGTAGTGGCTTCGCTGATAAGCGTCGTTAGCGGCACGCAGGCTGCGCTGTCCAGCGTCGCCATGCCCGGCACCCGACCGGTATCCACGCCCATGCTCGCCAGCTGGCCGCGCGTCAGACAGGGCGACAAGCCATGGCCCTGCGCGTCGGCCTGGAAAGTGACGTCCCGGGTGGTCATAAAACCATTGTTGAGATAAATATCGACGCGATAGGTGCCTGGAGGCACCTCCTGGCCTTTTTCAAATCCCGACAGGTCAGCCACCGCCGCCGGATCGTCAGCTAAGAAGCGGGGGTTAAAATAGAGGTCCGCCCGCGCGGCAAACGGCTGTGAGCAGAGCCACAGCGTCAGCGCCGGCGTAATCAGGCGCCGGGCGCTTCGGCAACCCCAATGGTCCAGTCCATATTTTCGATGTGACATAATCCCTCCGGTCCGACGTTGCCCGGCTGTCAGTGCTTCTGGTCATGCGCAGCGTGGCCCGCGCGGCGGGGTACTCTGGGTTAACGCAGTACGCCATTCATTTTCGGCGTCAGCGCGCCGTAATCGTTAATCGTGCGATAGGTGATGGTGCTCCCGGCATCCGCGGGCAGCTTGACGCTGGTTTTGCCCATCGGCGGCACGAGGGCGTTTTCCAGAATGCGCGTCCCGGCGTTCAGTTCGGTCACCGTCAGGTAATAAGGGGTGGGGTTCGTCAGCGTCAGCGACGATCCGCTGCGGCTAAAGGTCAGCTTTTCCGCCGCCTGATCCGGGGGCAGTGCCAGTTTTCCCGGACGGTAGTAGAGCTTGATGCGGCTGATAATCGCCAGCTGCAGGGTATTGTCGCTGAGCTTGGATTTATCCATTGAGGGGATCGCCTTCACGTTCATCCAGAACAGGCTTTCCCGATCCTGCGGCAGCTGGTTATTGGTGGCGTCGATAATGCGCAGGGTGTTCTCTTTTTTGCCCTGCATGGCAAACAGCGGGGGAGTGATGACAAACCGGCCATCTCGCTGACCATCGGCATTTTCCACCCATGACTGAATAAGCCAGGTGCTGTTGTCGTCATTATTGGTCACCGCGAGCTGGACCTGCTTCTGTCCCGCCGGGTAGATAACCCGGGTCGCGCCCAGCGCGACGCCCGCCTGCGCGCTGGCGCTCAACGCACCGGCGACGAAAAGTAAACATCCCGCCAGTATGCCGCGTGTCGTCGTTGCCATTTTTCTCACGTTATCTCCTTGTCTGCTCACCGTGTTGTCCTGTTTGTCTGCGGATTAATTACTGATAGGTCAATGAGAACCAGGCCTGGGCGTTGGCCGCGCCGCCGGTGACCTGGCGTCCGGTCGCCCGATATTTGGCGACAAAATTGAGCGTCGTCGGTCCGCGGTAGAGCGGCACCCAGCGGTCGGGCGGACGATTGAGCGGCAGCTGCTGGCCCTGACTGTCGAACAGCGCAATGCCAATCCCGCTGGCGATCCCCGGGCCTTCGCCCACCGAGAGCACATCGGGATTTTTACCATCAGCCACGCCGTGAAATGCCACCCCCACATGCTGGCTGACTGCGGTACTGCAATCCTGTAAATGAATCGCGAAAGGGATCGGGTTACTGTCTTCGCCGACATCATGAAATCGGTTACTGCTGATCTGCCCCAGATTGACCGTCATCTGCCGATCGCCCGCTTCGACGCGACAGGAACTCGCCATAATCAGGCCCTGAAAACGCATGCTGCCCCCAGGCAGCGTGACGTTCCACTGATTACCGGCCAGGGCCAGCGGGGGTAGTAGCAGCAGCAGACCTGATTTCATTCCCTGCATCGTTTCACTCCAGTTGGAAATAGAGAGCGGGCCCTCCTGGCCCTGATTGCCTCCCTGCGTGGATCGGGCCTTACTCGTATTGCACTTTGAACGTGGCATCCGCGTTCGCCGTACCGGCGGTCGCTGCGCCGGTCGCGTAGTAACGCGCCTGGAACGGGATGATGTTGGTGCCGTCATTCAGCGTGGTCGCGGCACTGAAGGTGGCCCCGTCCAGCGCCAGCGGCGTGCCGGTGCTGTCGAGGATCTGCACGCCAACGTTGGTTGCGCCGCCGGCGGCAGAGTTTTGCAGTGCCAGAACGGTGGTGTTGCTGCTGTCGATAGCGGTACCGGAGAAAGCGACAGAAGCTTTGGTCGCCACTGTGGTGTCGCAGTCATCCAGCTGAATGTTGAAACCGACGGAGGAGCTGGTGCTACCTGCGGTGGCAAGTTTCGCGGAACGCACCTGACCTAACTGGACGGTTTGATCGATAGAGCCGGCATCTACCGCACAGGCCGCATTGACGACTTCCCCTTTAAAATGCACTGTCCCGCCGTTGACCGTGGTGGTATCGGCCAGCGCCGCCGCGGAGCTCAGGGACAGGGCTGACACAACAACCATTGCCAGTGTTTTGATTTTCATACTGTTTTCCTTTGAACGATGTCGAAATAACGAACCGGATTGGCAGCCGATGTGCCTTCCAGGCATGTCAGATTTCAGCCGAGTAGTCAGGCTGCCGGCTCTGCACAGTTTTTACCCAACTGATGAGACAATTGGGGCCATTTTGACTCGTTGGGATAAATGATCTGTTTTTGGTTTTTGACTGGTTTATTTGTGGTTTTAAATTCTGTTTATTTGGCTTTTTGTGGGTATATAATCTGGAGTGGTGGGCGGGAGTGCAAAAGGAATAGCGATGGCGCTGGCGAAGGATCGCCGGTGCAACGGGAGTATGGTGGGAGAAAAGTGAGTGATTGCGTGATTAAAAATATATAATAATCAATAAACTATGATTTTTTCTGCAGAAATATAGCGCGGTGAGTTGCAAAACATTACAAAACATTTTTATGATATAAACAGTTTGGCCCCAATTGACCTGTTAGCAATTGATTTTATTGTATTAAATCAATCGCTTAAATCATTTTCCTTTGACAGGCCTTTTTCCTCTAAAAGATTATTTCTTTCCCAAATCCCGGCAAAACGCGCCGCATTGCTGGCAGTGTAGCGTACCGTGTGACGAATATTACGATGTCCCAGATAATCCTGTATCAAACGGGTATCTGTACCTCTTTCCGCCAGTTCATAGCCGCAGGCGTGACGCAGCATATGAGGGTGCGTGTGCGTAACGGTGCCCGCATTTTCACCGGCGGATCGAATAATACGATATGCCTGCTGGCGTGAGAGCGGCGTACCGCGACGAGAGATAAACAGCGCGTCGGTTTTTGCCGCCGCTTTCCAGCCGGCGCGGACCTGACTCCAGCGTTCGATTGCCTCGCGCTCATCAAAGCGCAGCGGATGAATAGTCGAAAAACCGTTCTTAAGCCGCCGCACATTGACCCGTCCTTCATGCAGATCCAGATCGTGATAGTGCAGATCCAGCAGTTCGCTGATGCGCATGCCGTGGCGAAAGGCAAGCAGGATGAGGCAGTAATCCCGTTCACCGGTTGGGCCCTGGCGAGCGGCCTGCATCATTGCCTGAACTTCTTTGGCGGTAAGAAAACGACGTCGGTTCACAATATTAGCTCCTGAAAAAAGGATGAATGACCGTCACGGCGAAACCTTACGCCATGACGAAAAGAATGCGTAATGCTAAAACGTTGTAGGGTGAAGTTGATTAACCACGAATAGATAGCACATTACATTGACTGATACTAAAAATATCGCCGGGCGATAATTCTTAATTTTAAAGATTTTAATCGTTGTCTCAATAGCCTCTCCAGATGTTATCGCCAGGTGCATAAAATAAAAGGATTTTTTTTTGGCGCATGTTGTCATTAAAAAAACGGTGCGGAAATTTTGCTCGAGCAATAAATAATTCGGTCAAATCCAGAATGAACGCAGGGTTAAATTGACGCGGAGCTGGCAGGAATAAATAAGAACTTGCGGGAACAGTAATCATAATTAACGCAGGGTTAATGATAATAAATGTTATAATTTGCGAGCAGGTTGCGGGACAACGCCATCCTTGGCGTCAAGGTTATTGGATCAAAGACGATCGCTGTTTGTCGCGCGTATTGTCCCAGATGCCATAGAAACGTCCCGCGTTGCTGGCGGTATACCAGACGGTATGGCGGATATTGCGATGCCCAAGGTAATCCTGGATCAAACGGGTATCGATCCCCATATTGGCCAGCGCAAAGCCACAGGAGTGACGCAGCATGTGTGGGTGGATCTCCAGCGGTAATCCCGCCAGATCCCCTGATGAGGCGATAATCTGATAAAACTGCTGGCGAGAAAGGGGATTACCTTTGCGGGAGAGAAACAGCCATTCGCTGGCTGCCTGCGGCCAGCTGCTGCGAATGGCCAGCCATCGCTTTAGGGCGTGGATCTCTTTCTCCAGCAACGGGTGGGTAGTCGAAAATCCCTTTTTGAGTCGATGGATGTAAACGCAGCGGGCAGCAAGGTCGATATCCGATATTCGTAGACGGCAGATCTCGCTGGCTCGCAGACCGTGAATGAAGCACAGTAATGTCAGGCAATAATTCCGTGCGGCATAGAGACCGGTATCGGCGGCTTTAAGTAAAGACTCGATCTCATTCTGAGTCAGGAAGTTTCTTTTTTTTATATCGGCGTTATTCGTCATGGTTTTCCCTTTTATTGCAGGCATATTTTTCTCTTTTCAGGCCTGCGTCAGGTCATTGTTAAATTCGACTGCCTTTTTATTTTGAAACGGCGTGCTGATAACGTTTTAATCTCATACGAAAGCGTTTCACCTGGTGAAGGCAAAATCTGAATGCTATCGCTGAGTGAGCGTGCGGTATCATAGGCTATCTCCATCGCCACCGATAAGGCGCCGCAAGCTGAAGGGTAAAGAAAGGGTTAGCGGGTTGAAGTGGCGTCGCTTTCCTGGTGGTTTCCACGTTCTGTACATCCCTGATCCTCTTGATGATGCCCGCATGATGATGAAGGCGCGGGCTTCCGGCCGCGGCAAGGCGGCCATCAATGCCGTCATGATTTATTGCCTGCCTGCTGGACATCATTGCGCCAGCAAACCAACCTCCCGCGCCAACAACCTTCGGGAATAGCATGAGAAATTTCTCAGACAGAATACAACTCTGCATCGTCTGGATAGCATTCACTGCAAAACTACAACAGTGATTAAACCATACTGCAAAAAGCCTGGGGATAATAGCCATTGTCTGTATGAGGGCACTTTACGCTGTATTTCAGTAATTCAGTTTAATCTAAAGCATGTGGTCGAAGTGGAGTGGTATCAGGCACGGTAAGCGCCAGTGGCGGCGATATTAGTGGGCTGGAAAAAAGGGGGATATGATGAGGACCGGGATACGGTCTGAGGGGGGCGCGGGAATATTCTGCGCTATGCTAAGAATAAGGCGCATGCCACAAATGTCAGCCAGACAACTGAAGTATGAGGGGACGTTAAAGGCTCCGGCGGTGGGAGGAATGACGTCCTGAAGACGCCGAAGCCTCAGTTTCACCATTTTTCGTCACGTGCTTCCTGGCGACCTTCGCGGCGGTTTTCCCGTTTATCGTGACGGCAGCTGGCGTTGCTTTGATTGTTATTGCGGACGCATTCCTGCTTGGTATCACGACCTTGCTCGCGGCTATCCTGTCGGATATCGCGGGCGTCCTGGCGTTTGTCGCCACGCCAGGTCGCCTGCGCCGAAAACGATGGCGCCAGCAGCGCGACGCAGACCAGGGCAAGTAAGCCTCTTTTCATGGAGATGGCCTTCTGTTTTTATAAACACAATAAATAATTAGCAGGTAATTATAAAATTATCATATAGCTTAAGTGAGGATAGCACAAAATGCGTCGCTGCCAGCGATAACGTTGTTTTTTATTAAATGAATTCGTCGTTTCTGATGTCTATGTTTTTATTGTGTTTTAATGCGATATAAGCAACATAACTTTTGGATGAGTCGTAGATATAATGAATTATTTGGCTTGATATTAGTCAAGTGAATTAAATACGTCTGTTGTGAATGATTAAGTCGCGTGCAATATTTACCGCATGAGTTTTTTCTCATCTCATAAGCTAAATGGATAAACAAATAAAAGGAACTATATTATGAAGCGTTTAACTGTTGCTGCAGCAGTCCTGTCCACCGTATTTATGAGTGCCGGTGCTTTTGCGGATACTGACCAGGGTGAAGTTATTATCACCGGACGCGTTGTGGGAACCACGTGTCAGTTTCTTGATGGCAACAACTCTACCACTATTACGATGAACCAGGTCGGGCAGGAAAGTCTTGCAAGTCTGGGTGCCGGCGCCACCTATACCGGCATTAAAAACAGCACCACGGTGCCATTAAAATTAAAATGTACCGGTGCTGCGCCGAAAATCAGCCTGGCACGTAACCAGTTTGATACCACTTACCCGAACATTACGAAAAATACCGTAGCGGGTGGCGCATCCGGCGTCGGCTTTGTGGTGACAGCGAATGACGCCGAACTAAACGCCAACTCGCTGATTCCTCTTAATGGGGATCCTGATGAAAACGGTGTATATACCATTGATTTTTCAGCACAGTATGCGGTGGTGGCCGCAGGTAACGCAGTCACCCAGGGCGATGTTGAGTCAACCCTTACGCTGACCGTGGTAACCGAGTGATGCTGTCACCCGGCGAGACGCAGGGCGTTCGCCGGGTCTCTGTTTACATGGAGTGAAAGAGATGAAAGGATTCATTCTGCTGCTACTGACCTTTTTCATTATCCCCGCGCAGGCGGGTATTGTGATCTATGGGACGCGCGTTATTTATCCGGCCGGTAAAAATGAGGTGATGGTGCAGTTAATGAATCGCGGCGATCGCGGCGCCCTGGTACAGGCGTGGATCGACGACGGTAATACTTCCATTGCCCCGGAAAATATCCGCGTACCTTTTCTTATTTCACCGCCGGTGGTGCGCGTCAGAGCCAATACCGGTCAGCAGCTTAAAATAAAAGCATTATCCAATACGTTACCGCAAAATCAGGAAAGTTTATTTTATCTGAATGTCCTCGATATCCCACCCAATGCCAGCGTGAATGATGGTAAAAATGTGGTGAAATTTGCGATCCAAAATCGAATTAAGTTGTTTTATCGCCCGGAAGGTGTCGCTGGCGTTACGCAGGCCAGTTTTCATCATTTAGACCTGCAGCAAAAAGGTAAAAATGTACTGCTTAAAAATAACAGCGCAAACTGGATTACGATCCCTGAAATTAAAGTGAATAATGTGAAAGGAAACAGTAAGGCCATTATGCTGGCGCCATTTTCACAGCAAATGATCACCCTCAGCGGCAGCGTTGCCAGACAGTACAAAATAACTCTTATTGATGATTATGGAAATTATATTAGTGATAGCATCAGCGTAAAATAAAAAGAGGTGGTTATGTTAAGGATGACATCACTGGCCCTGGCAATTATTGCATCATTATTTGCTGAAGCCCTGGCGGCAGAAGAGACCTTTGATACCAACTTTATGTTCGGCGGGATGAAAGGGGTCAAAGACAGTCACTATCAGTTTATAGATGACGCACCGATTGCGGGTGAATATAACCTGGATGTGTATGTCAATAACAAGTGGCGTGGGAAATATGACCTGACAGTGAAGGAGCAGCCAGGGGAAAGCTGCTTGTCACACTCCCAGCTGCAGCAGCTCGGTATTAAAGCCGAGAGGCTGGACAAAAAGGATCTGGCGCAATGCATCACGCTACGCGAGGCTGTGCAGGGGGGGAAATATCATTTTGATATCTCCACCCTGACCCTCGAGCTCACTGTCCCGCAGGCGTTTGTTAATGAGCTGGAGGCGGGCTATGCTTCCCCGGAAAGCTGGGACCGCGGGGTCAACGCCTTCTATACGTCCTATTATGCCAGTCAGTATTACAGCGATTATAAAAGCGCCGGGAATAACAAGAGTACCTTTGCCCGTTTTACCAGCGGTTTAAATCTCCTGGGATGGCAACTGCACTCTGACGCCAGCTATAACAATAATGATTCTGGCGCCGGTGAGTGGAAAAGTAACACCCTTTATCTGGAGCGAGGCTTCGGCGAGATAGAGAGTACGCTGCGCGCTGGCGATATGTACACATCAGGAGATATATTCGACACTGTGCGCTTTCGCGGGGTGCGCTTATATCGCGATATGCAGATGTTGCCCAACTCCAGACGCAACTTTACGCCGATCGTCCAGGGGATTGCGCAAAGCAATGCCCTGGTCACCATTGAGCAAAATGGCTTTGTCATTTATCAGAAAGAGGTGCCGCCCGGTCCCTTTGCCATCGCTGATTTACAGATGGCCGGCGGCGGGGCCGATCTTGAAGTGAGCATCAGAGAAGCAGACGGGACGGTCACCAGCTATCTGGTTCCCTTTTCTTCCGTTCCCAATATGCTGCAGGCAGGCGTCTCGAAATACGATCTTGCTGCCGGACGCAGCCATATTGAGGGGGCCGATCGGCAGGCTGATTTTATCCAGGGGACCTATCAGTATGGTCTGAACAATCTGCTGACGCTGTATGGTGGTTCGATGCTGTCGAATCACTATTCGGCTTTTACCCTCGGGACGGGCTGGAATACCTGGCTCGGCGCTATTTCCGTCGATGCCACCCAGTCGCACAGCGAGCAGGATAACGGCACCTATGATGGACAAAGCTATCAGGTGGCTTACAGTAAATTCCTCACCCCAACCCAGACCCGTTTTGGCCTCGCGGCCTACCGCTATTCCAGCCGCGATTACCGCACCTTTAACGATCACGTGTGGGCGAAGAACAGAACCCACTATCACCGCGACGAAAATGATGTCTACGATATTGCCGATTATTATCAATATGATTTCGGCAGGAAAAATTCCCTGTCGGCCAGTTTGAGTCAGGCGCTTCCGGCGGGCTATGGCGCGATTTCCCTGAGCGCCCTGTGGCGCGACTACTGGGGAAAAAGCGGCAGCAATAAAGATTATCAGCTCGGCTACTCGAATACCTGGCAGCGGCTGACCTATACGCTATCGGCTAGCCAAACCTATGACGAATATCATCACCAGGATAAGCGATTTAATCTTTATTTCTCCATTCCGTTCAGTTGGGGGGACGACCTGACCGCGCCGCGCCGTCGGTTGAATCTGTCTAACTCCACCACCTTCGATAACAGTGGCTTTGCCTCCAATAACACCGGACTGAACGGCATTGCCGGCTCGCGCGATCAGTTCAGCTACGGGGTTAATCTCAGTCATCAGCAGCAAAATAATGAAACCGCTGCCGGGGCCAACCTTACCTGGAATGCCCCGCTGGCCACACTGAGCGGAAGTTACAGCCAGTCGTCAAACTACACCCAGGCCAGCGGAAGCCTGTCCGGGGGCATGGTGCTCTGGTCCGGGGGCGTGAACCTGGCGAATCGGTTATCAGACACCTTCGCGATTTTGCAGGCGCCGGGGCTGGAGGGGGCTTATGTCAATGGTCAGAAATACCGCACCACCAACGGGAAAGGGATCGTGCTCTACGACAACCTCACGCCGTTCCGTGAAAACGCCCTGATGCTGGATGTGTCGGATTCCCACAGTACGACGGAACTGAAAGGCAACCGGAAAATGGTGGCTCCGTATCGGGGGGCTGTGGTGGTCAGCCACTTTGATACCGACCAGCGTAAGCCGTGGTTGATTCATGCCCGACAAGCCGCGGGTGAGCCGCTGCCGTTTGGTTATGAAATCGAGGATAACCGGGGGCAGAATGTCGGGGTCGTGGGCCAGGGCAGCTTATTATACATCCGCACGGATACTGTTCCGTCGACGCTGAAAGTGGCTGTTGATAAAGCAAATAATCAGTACTGCACGATCACCTTTAAACAAACCATTGATGAAGAGCAGACCTATGTCTGCCGGTAAAGGAATATTACGATGAGATGGCTACTGTTTCTGCTATTCACCTTCAGTACCTTTGGCGCCTGGGCGGGGAACTGCGACCTGAACACCAGTCATATCCAGAAAGGGATTGAGGGGTACGGTACCTATATTTTCAAACCCGTCACCCTCTCCGGTACTCTGGCGTTACGCGAAGGCACCTTTACCAATGATGACTGGCTGTTTGTTTGTCAGTCATTACAGAACGTCGTGATTACCCTGACAGGAGAAGCGCAGCACAGCACCGAGTATAATTTCCTGGTGGGCCACGAAAAATATAAAATTAAATTCGACCTGTCGCCGCATAATATTTCCGGCACCGATTTGACCGAAAAAATTCACCATAAATTGTCTGACATTTTTAATGATACCGCCTCGATTAGCTATGCCATCAGTAAGGGAGAGGTCGCAGGCAGGCCGGTGATCACCCCCGGTCAGCCCTTTACGGTAAGTTATAAACTCAATCTAAGATATTGTCAGAATAAGGATAAAGAGTGCACCGATATCCCCATTACCTATATTTATCATATCATTTTGCAAATCAACGTGATGACCTGTGGTTTTGAGAATCCGACGACGGAAATCAACATGGGTGAATATAATTTCATCGATATTAAAGAGGGAACCGTAGCGTACCGCCCGGAGGTGATCTATATCGACTGCCGCCAGGGAGAGTCCGGTGTACTGGAACTGACGCCGGGCAAGATTGAGTACTCGTTCAGGAGCGCATCGGGACTGAAAAACGGCCAGGTGTTAGCCAACGATGAGGAATTATCTGCCACCGGCGCCGGTGAGGTCGGGTTCCATATTCAGGATGCCAGCGGGGCGGATATCCAGTATGACAATGGCTACCTGTACGAAACGCCTCAGGAAGCCGTGCACGGCAAAAACCCAATTACCCTTAATATCAAGCCAATGAAGTATGGCGAGAATATACGTACCGGGGAGATGAAAAGCCGGGTCATCATCGTGGTCAACAACAACTAACCCCGCTTTGCCTGTCGACGCCAGCCCAGGCTAATGTTATCTCTATCTGTCAGGGGGCATACCGCTTTCCCTGGCCGACAGGGCCGACAGACCGCTCGCCGGACGTGAGTTCGCCGTCCGGTGAGATAACCTCTTTACGCAATGGCATAATGATGAATACTCCGATTGCGCAGCGCGACTGGCGCCTGCTGGCGGCCGGGAGCGGCGGGCTCCTTCTGCTGGTGGCCGGCATCATGTTGCACAGCCACTGGGGCGATTTTCTCCAGTGGTGCCTCGCTACCCAAATTACCCTGCATCGCTATCTGGTGATGTACCTTCTGCTGCTGAATAATCACCAGTACAGCGGCGGCGTCTGGCTGTTAGTGGGCGCCTTTCTCTACGGCGTGCTGCACGCCATCGGGCCGGGTCACGGCAAGTTTATCGTCACGACTTACCTGAGCACCAACCCGGAGAGCCTGACGGCGGCGCGGGTGGTGCCCTTTCTCGGCAGCCTGTTGCAGGGCGTCAGCGCCATCCTGTTTGTCTTTATTCTCGCGGTAGGACTGAATCTGGCCGCCGGCGATCTCAGCGCCAGCCGCTGGTACGTTGAGAAGATCAGCGCCCTGACCATCGGCGCCTTTGGAATTTACATTATCTTTCGCGCGCTGCAGAACCTGGGGCCGGGCAAGAGAGTGATTCGCGCCATGACGCCGGTGCATCAGCATGATGCCTCGTGCGGCTGCGGGCACCACGGCGTGGGGCACAACCTGCACGGCGCCGACTGGAAAACACGCCTTGGCGTGGTGCTGGCCATCGGCGCCCGCCCCTGCAGCGGGGCAATCATGATCCTGCTGTTCGCCAACGCGCTGGGGATTGTCAGCTGGGGCATCGCCGCGGTGATGACCATGGCGCTGGGCACCGGACTTTCGATCCTCGGTCTGTCACTGACGGTGCACTATGCCCGTCACCGTATGGCCAACAGGCTGACGGTGGGGAGTCGTCCGCGGCCCTGGCTGGTGCCGCTGGTGAAGATCCTCGGCGGGCTGGCGCTGATCCTCTTTGCCGCCGGGTTGTTTTTCACCGTGGTGCCGATCAGCGCCAACGGCGACTTTATCGCCGCCGGCTGTTAACGACTTTCCAGCAGGTGCATCAATACCCGTAGCGCCTGATCCAGTTGCAGGCGCTCGCTGTCACTGAGTCCTGCCAGCAGCTGCCGTTCATTATCGACATGCGTTTCCACCGCCTCATCGATCCGCTCACGCCCGACAGGGGTCAGGGCGACCAGCATACTGCGGGCATCCTCCGGGTTCGGCAGGCGGGTAATAAATCCGCGTTTCTCCAGCGCCTTCAGGCGATGAGTCATGGTGCCGGAGGTGATCATCAGCGTGGAGAAGAGCTGGGTCGGCGAAAGAGTGAAAGGGGGGCCGGCGCGGCGCAGTGTCGCCAGCATATCAAACTCCCAGCGCACCAGATCGTGGCGCGTAAAGGCCACTTCCACCTGCGGCTCCAGCAGCATGGCGCATCGTTTCAGGCGGCCTATCGGTCCCATTGGGCTGCAGTCCAGATCCGGTCGCTCCCGCTGCCACTGGGCGAGAATGCGATCCACGGCGTCGATCGCGGGTGATTTGTCCATCAGTGCTCACTTGTCTTGATATCAAGATACTTGTCGGTACATACTTCAGTCACCAATTTAGCTTGAAGTGAAGATAAAATCATGGCTTTTCTCTCACGTAGTCTGATGATCGACTTACTGCTCACCGCGCTGGCGCCCGCTATCTGGGGGACGACCTATATCGTCACCTCCCAGTTCCTTCCTCCCGATCGGCCATTTATCGCTGCGCTGCTGAGGGTGTTGCCGGCAGGCATCGCCCTGCTGATCTGGAGCCGTCGTTTCCCGCAGCGCGGCGAGTGGGCAAAGCTTATCGTTACCGGCATTTTAAATATCGGCGCTTTCCAGGCGCTGCTGTTTATCGCTGCCTATCGCTTACCCGGTGGACTGGCGGCGGTGATTGGCGCGATCCAGCCGCTGCTGGTGATGCTCCTCGCCTGGTGCGTTGATCGGCAGCGCTCGCCCTGGCTGGCGGTGTTCTCCGCCATCGCCGGTATACTCGGTATGGCCATGCTGCTGCTGTCGCCGCACACCGTCCTCGACCCGCTGGGGATCGGCGCGGCGTTTCTCGGCGCGATCAGTATGGCGCTGGGCACCTGGCTCTCCCGCCGCTGGGCGCTCTCCTTGCCGATTGTCGCGTTGACCGGCTGGCAGCTGGCGATTGGGGGAGTGGTGCTGGCCCCGGTGGCGCTGATCGTTGACCCCCCTCTGCATCAGGTGACAGCGCTGCAGGTCGCAGGCTATCTGTGGCTGTGCGTCGCGGGCGCCATGCTGGCCTATGGCCTGTGGTTCCGGGGGATTGGCCGCCTCTCGCCGGTGGCGGTGTCGGCGATGAGTCTGCTGAGCCCGGTGACCGCCGTGGTGCTGGGATGGATTTTCCTTGGACAAAAGATCCAGGGGATGGCGCTGGTGGGGTTGATCGTGGTGCTGGCGAGCGTGCTGTCTATCCAGCGCGCGCTGGCGCGCCAGGCGGCGGGAGCAAAAACGAAAAAAGCCCCATAACGGGGCTCGACATTGCTGCGTGCGGGGTGGGCGGCGGGAGCCAGACCAGCCACCCGCAGGCGGCCTGTCCGGCAGCTCCCTCTGCAACCATTCGCTTATTTAGACAGCTCGGCGGTCATATGGACCTGGTTGCCGGTGTACGCTTCGGTGATGTGGTAGGAAGCGCCTTGTTCTTTCGCAATGGTCGCGATTTTCGCTTCTGCGCTGTCCAGGGTGTCGGCAGTCACGCTCACCGGATGCGCGAAGCTAGCAAAAGAAACCAGGGAGAGCATACCGGCAGCGGCGAGTAATTTTACGTTTTTCATGGTGTTTGTCCTTTTAACTTTTATGGTGGAAAGCGTGTTTGCTTTCGATGGACTTATAATAAGTCTGCTAACTATAACGCGCGTTGCAAAAAGTGCGATTTAGATCACATTTTTATGGCGGTTTGATGGCGGAAATATGAACGTTTATCGATTTTTTAATTTAAAAACAATGGATTAATGATTTGTTTCTGGAAGGGGATATCACATGGGCTGCCCTTGTTCAGGGAGAGGAATGCGCCTCATTCATGCTTTCATCATTCGTTGTATGAATGGTTTGGTGCTGTTTTCACCAACGCAAAGGCAGATTCAGACTTATCGCGATGGCCTTCCGAGGGCTTTTTCTGCATGCTGTTGCGGTCACTTTCTCTCGCACTGGCGTTAGGCTTGCTGCGCTGTAAACAACCACCCTCTCGTTTTCATCTATCAATGACTGTTTATTAATAGTTGATGGTTATCTGTTATATAACTTAATGAAACGTGAACAAATGTATATTTGTCGGCGAATAAATAGCATTCTTTGACGCCGATAGCACCAGCGAACTGATATTTTTAAGTTCGTTACCTGACGCCTTAAATATTGCGGCTCCCGGTCAGTCGAAGATTCTATTAGCAGTGGCATAAATCAGCATCGCCTGATGTTTCTGGTTCTATGCGAATTCACAGTGTGCTCATTGATTCGTAATTCACTCTGACAAGGAAATGGCAATGAAAAAGGTTCTTCTCTCTGCAGCAATGGCAACCGCGTTTTTTGGCATGACTGCTGCCCATGCAGCTGATACCAATGTTGGCGGCGGCCAGGTTAATTTCTTCGGTAAAGTTACCGATGTATCCTGTACTGTTTCTGTTAACGGCCAGGGCAGCGATGCGAACGTTTACCTGTCTCCGGTAACCCTGACTGAAGTTAAAGCGGCAGCAGCGGATACTTATCTGAAACCGAAATCTTTCACCATTGACGTCTCTAACTGCCAGGCTGCTGACGGCACCAAACAGGATGACGTAACCAAACTGGGCGTGAACTGGACCGGCGGTAACCTGCTGGCTGGCGCAACCAGCAAACAGCAGGGTTACCTGGCGAACACCGAAGCTTCCGGTGCCCAGAACATCCAGCTGGTGCTGTCTACTGACAACGCCACCGCGCTGACCAACAAAATCATCCCGGGTGACAGCACTCAGCCGAAAGCAAAAGGCGATGCTGCTGCTGTAGCCGATGGCGCGCGCTTCACCTACTACGTTGGTTATGCGACCAGCGCACCGACCACAGTAACTACCGGTGTGGTCAACAGCTACGCGACTTACGAAATTACCTATCAGTAATTCCGCCAGAAAATAAAACTGCCCCGCTCCGGGGCAGTTAATAACAATAATAAAGCGGCGATGTCCGCCGCTTGTATTTTTATTCTGAGGTCAGCATGAAGCGTATTGCCCTTTTTTTCTGTTTCATTTTTAGTTTTGCGGCCCATGCCAACAACATTATTGTTAACGGTACCCGCTTTATTTATCCAGGAAATGAAAAAGAAATAACGGTACAGCTTTCAAATAACGCCGACCGTCCGGCACTGGCGCAGGCCTGGCTGGATAATGGCGATGCCGATGCCACACCGGATACCATTACCACCCCGTTTATTATCACCCCGCCGATCTCGCGCGTTGACGCCAAAAGTGGCCAGACGCTGCGTATTAAGCTCGGCAGCAGCGCCGGTCTGGCGAAAGATAAAGAGACACTGTGGTGGCTGAATCTGCTGGAAATTCCACCGGTAGTGGCCAATCAGAAAAATGAAGGCCAGAACGTGCTGCAGCTGGCGATCCGTTCCCGCTTTAAATTTATTTACCGCCCTGCCGGACTGGGCAACCGCGATGCGGCGGCCGAGAAGCTGACGCTGACTGCCAACGGCAGCAGTCTCGCCATCAATAACCCGACGCCGTTCTACATTACCGTCAGCCGTATTTCCCGCGACGGCGGTAAAGCCCTGAACAGCAAAACCGTGATGCTGGCGCCGCAGTCCAGCCAGACGGTAGCACTCTCCTCCGCCGTCAACCGCGGCGAAACCCTGACCGTTAACAACATTAATGACTATGGCGCCGATGTCGCAGTGAAAGTGGCCGTTAAATAAGGGAAAAGCTAATGAAGCAGAGGTCATTCTGCCCGGGAAGATTAAGCACCGCGATAGCCATCGCGCTGTGCTGCTTTCCGCCATTTTCCAGCGGACAGGAAAACCCGGGAACGGTATATCAATTTAACGACGGCTTTATTGTCGGTAGCCGCGAGAAGGTCGATCTGTCTCGCTTTTCGACCAGCGCGATTACTGAAGGCACTTACTCCCTTGACGTCTACACCAACGACGAGTGGAAAGGGCGCTACGACCTGCGCATCGCGCGCGACAAAGACGGTAACCTTGGCGTTTGCTACACCAAAGCGATGCTGACGCAGTACGGCATCGCGGCGGAAAAGCTTAACCCAAAGCTCAGCGAACAGGAGGGGTACTGTGGTAGCCTCAAATCCTGGCGTAACGAAGAAAACGTCAAAGACAACCTGGTCCAGTCCTCCCTGCGGTTGAACATTTCGGTGCCGCAGATCTATGAAGATCAACGTCTGAAAAACTATGTCAGCCCGGAGTTCTGGGACAAAGGCATTACTGCGCTCAATCTGGGCTGGATGGCCAACGCCTGGAACAGCCACATCTCTTCGGTCGGCGGCTCGGATAACAGCAGCGCCTATCTTGGCGTCAACGCCGGCCTGTCGTGGGACGGCTGGCTGCTGAAGCACATCGGCAACCTGAACTGGCAACAGCAGCAGGGTAAAGCGCACTGGAACAGCAACCAGACCTATCTCCAGCGCCCCATTCCGCAGCTCAACTCCATCGTCAGCGGCGGGCAGATTTTTACCAATGGTGAATTTTTCGACACCATCGGTCTGCGTGGGGTCAACCTTTCCACCGATGACAATATGTTCCCGGATGGCATGCGCTCGTATGCCCCGGAAATTCGCGGCGTGGCGCAGAGCAACGCCCTCGTCACCGTGCGCCAGGGCAGCAACATTATCTATCAGACCACCGTTCCGCCCGGGCCGTTTACCCTGCAGGATGTCTATCCTTCCGGCTATGGCAGCGACCTTGAGGTCTCGGTGAAAGAGGCGGATGGTTCGGTGGAAGTGTTTAGCGTGCCTTACGCTTCCGTCGCCCAGCTGTTGCGCCCGGGAATGACCCGCTACGCGCTCTCCGCCGGTAAAGTGGACGACAGTTCTCTGCGTAACAAGCCGATGCTCTATCAGGCCACCTGGCAGCACGGTATCAACAACCTGCTGACCGGCTATACCGGGGTCACGGGTTTCGACGACTATCAGGCCTTCCTGGTGGGGACCGGGATGAACACCGGCATCGGCGCGCTCTCCTTTGACGTGACCCATTCGCGGCTGAAGAGTGATACCCATGATGATTCGGGGCAGAGCTATCGCGCCACCTTTAACCGCATGTTTACCGATACCCAGACCAGCATCGTGCTGGCGGCGTATCGCTACTCGACGAAAGGTTATTACAACCTCAACGACGCGCTGTATGCCGTCGATCAGGAAAAAAACAGCCGCAGCAACTACACCCTGTGGCGGCAGAAAAACGGCATGACCTTCACCGTGAACCAGAACCTGCCGGACGGCTGGGGCGGGTTTTATCTGAGTGGCCGTATCTCCGATTACTGGAACCGTTCCGGGACCGAGAAGCAGTATCAGGTCAGCTACAACAACTCATTTGGTCGTCTCTCCTGGTCGGCGAGCGCGCAGCGCGTTTACACGCCAGACAGCTCCGGTCATCGCCGCGACGATCGTATTTCACTTAACTTCAGCTACCCGCTGTGGTTTGGCGATAACCGCACCGCCAACCTGACGTCGAACACCTCGTTCAACAACTCGCG
Source organism: Klebsiella sp. GL120222-02 (assembly GCF_003097195.1). Classification (NCBI taxonomy): domain Bacteria; kingdom Pseudomonadati; phylum Pseudomonadota; class Gammaproteobacteria; order Enterobacterales; family Enterobacteriaceae; genus Klebsiella; species Klebsiella sp. GL120222-02. The sequence goes on along the minus strand of NZ_QEQO01000003.1, from coordinate 348,795 downwards.
CTTTGCCAGCTCGCAGATTGGTATCAACGGTTCGCTGGACAGTGAAAACAACCTTAACTACGGCGTGTCGACCACCACGGCCACCGGAGGCCAGCACGACGTGGCGCTCAACGGCAGCTACCGTACGCCATGGACCACGCTCAACGGCAGCTACAGCCAGGGCGAAGGCTATCGTCAGAGCGGCCTGGGCGCCAGCGGGACGATGATCGCCCATAGCGGCGGCGTGGTGCTCTCGCCGGAAAGCGGCTCGACGATGGCGCTGATTGAAGCCAAAGATGCTGCCGGCGCCATGCTCCCGGGGTCGCCGGGCACCCGTGTGGACAGCAATGGTTACGCCATCCTGCCGTATCTGCGCCCGTACCGGATTAACGCCGTCGAGATCGACCCGAAAGGTAGCCTTGACGATGTCGCCTTCGATCGCACCGTGGCGCAGGTTGTGCCGTGGGAAGGCAGCGTGGTTAAGGTGGCGTTCGGCACCACGGTGCAGAACAACCTCACGCTGCAGGTGCGCCAGGCGAACCATGAGCCGCTGCCGTTTGCGGCGAGTATTTTCTCTCCTGATGGTAAGGAGATCGGCGTTGTCGGCCAGGGCAGCATGATGTTTATCAGCGATGCGAATGCCAAACGCGCGATTGTGAAGTGGAGCGGCGGGCAGTGTTCGGTGGATCTGGGACCGCAAACAACAAAGGATAGCGTATGTCGCTGAGGAAATTACTAACGCTTTTTATCGTCTTAATGGCGCTGGGAACCACCTCCTCCTGGGCCGTCTGTACGCGCCTTTCTTCGCCAACGGTGATGCTGGACATGGTGGTGGGCAGGGTGGTGGTGCCTCCGGATCTGCCGGTGGGGTCGGTGATCCTCACCCGCGACTGGACGATGAGCGCCCCCGGCGGCGCGAGCTATCGCTGTACCTCCGGCACCAACCGCTTCGCGGCGAAGATTGTTGCGCCAGGGGCCATGGACCTCGGGAATAAAATCTATTCCACCAACGTGCCGGGTATCGGCATGCGTTTCAGCCGCGGCGGCGCGACGGTCAATATCGTCTATCCCGACGTCTTTTCGTCTCGGGTATCGAGTACCACCAACTATTCGCTGGAGGGATCGCGCTTTACCCTGGAGATAATCAAAACTGCGGCAACCACCGGCAGCGGCACCCTGGCGACGGGAAAATACACCTCCTATGACTGGGAGAGCGGCGGCAACCCGATCCTCGAAACCTATCTGAGCGCCAACGCCATCACCGTGGTCTCGCCCTCCTGTACGGTGATGAGCGGGAAGAATATGAATGTCGATGTGGGCTCCATCCGGCGCAGTGACCTGAAAGGGGTGGGCACTACCGCGGGCGGGAAAGATTTTAATATCGATCTGCAGTGCAGCGGCGGCCTGAGCGAAACCGGGTATGCCAACATCAGCACCTCGTTTTCCGGAACGTTGGCTACCAGCACGACGGCGACTATGGGCGCGTTGCTCAATGAAAAGGCCGGTAGCGGTATGGCAAAAGGCGTCGGTATTCAGGTACTGAAGGATGGATCGCCGCTGCAGTTTAATAAGAAATACACCGTTGGCCGCTTGAATAATCAGGAGATCCGCTACATCACCATACCGCTGCACGCGCGCTTTTATCAGTATGGCCCGACGACCAGCACCGGCGAGGTGGAGTCGCATATGATCTTTAACCTGACGTACGATTAATACGGGAGGGGGAATGAAGGGATTGCCGAAACACACTATCGCGTGGCTGCTATTCTGCGGCAGCCTCGCCGCCCCCTCGGCGTGGGGTTTCGAGACCAATTATGACCGCGGACGGGTCGAATTTGCCGGGCGGGTGACGGATATTTCCTGCAGCGTCGCGCTGAATGGCGGTCAGCATGCCGGCAATGGCAACGTCTGGCTGGCGCCGGTCAGCCTGGCGGAAGTGCACGATCGCGGGGCCGGGGCGTTTATGAAGCCGCAGCCATTTACCCTGGCGCTGTCAAACTGTCAGTTGCGCCATGACGGTGGGGCCGCCTCGCAGGACGAAGTGCGACGGGTCAGCGTTCGCTGGATTGACGGTTTTTTACTGACGGCGGTCGGGAATGAGAATGCGGGATATCTGGCCAATACCTTGCCAGATGGGGCGCAGAATATTTATCTGGCGCTGTCGACCAATGATAATAATACGCTGGATAAAAGTAATAAAATTGTCCCGGCGGACCCGCAGCAAAATCAGGTGCATTTGCAGGAAAACGCGGTCAGCGGTGGGCTGTTCACCTATTACGTGGGCTACGTTTCGCCAACGCCAAAAAGCGCCACCAGTGGGCCGATTACCAGTTGGGCAACGTGGGAATTAGTTTATAATTAAGCAATGCAAAAAAGCCGGAGAATCCCCGGCTTTTTTTATCGGGTAATATCGTCAGCAACCAGTTGTTCAATACTGACTTCCTGCCAGTAATGGCCCTGAATGGCAAACCACTCCATTCCCTGCAACCATTTTTTATGGTCTTCGCTTTCCACCCCCTCAATAATCACGTTGTGATGATTGCGGGATAAAAAGGTCACCAGGGCATCCATTAACTGGCGACCGGACTCTTTGCGCATCAGATGCCAGAAAAAATCTTTATCAATTTTGACATAGTCAAAATGATAACCTCTGATGGCGTTAATCCCTGCATAGCCTGAGCCGAAGTCATCGAGCCACAGCGAGGTATCTTGCGGGTTTTGCCAGGCGGCCAGGGAATTATTGAGAAGGTTCTCGGCGTTTTCGGTCACTTCGAAATGGACGCAGGCGAGTGCGGCAATTTTATCTTTTATTTCCTTATGACGCAGCAGATTCAGGATATGGTCATCGACGTTAATGGTGGCGGAAATGTTGTTGCGTAAAAACCAATCTTTATGTTTTTCAATCAATGCCAGTTGCTCGAGAAAAATACGCTCACGAACCGCCGCGGTAGCATGACGAAAAAAATACTCAGGAGAGACGGTAAGATTATCGAAGCGGCTCAGGCATTCAACCGCGACTAAGGTACCTTGTGGGGAAAACATTTTCTGAAAGACGTAGCGTACAGCGATATCATTACGAGATAAAATGTTGTCTTCGGTTATTTTAGTGTTCATTATCCCTCATCACGAGGTTAGTCAGACAATAGGCAGAGGATACACTAATTATAGGCTACCTGATGGTTAATGGGAATGGCAGGAAATGTAAATCAACAGCGAATAAGTACGCTTTATCCGCTATTGATTTACTGGAGCATAATTTAACATTGATGGAGTGCGGCAATACGCTGGTTCATGGCGCGGGAATTATCAATGCCCAGCTTTTGCATGATATGGATACGATGGCTGTGAACCGTTTTATGGGCAATGCCGAGCAGGGCGGCAATACGCTTGTTATTATTGTTGGCAATCAGCAGTTCGAGGATCTGGCACTCCCGTGGCGACAGCTGTTTGCGCAACCTTCGCGGTGGCAGTTCGCTGGCGCCCTCTGCGCGCTTGACGATAGAGGAAAAAAGAGATAATGGAGATTTTTCGCTAATAATCATGGCATTATCAATAGTTATCAACTCTCTGCACAGGGCGACAATGTCGCTTTTCACCACCAGTACCGGCTGTTGGCAGCGCTGCAGAGAAAGGCGAAGCGCGTTCAGCAGGTCGACGATTCTGATGGCAGAAATATCCTTATTAATTAAATTGAAAATAACCGTCTGAGCCAGAGGTAGATGTTTCTCATGGATAACGTCGCCATAACCAAGACGGGTGATATTTTCATGGCTATCAATAAGGTAGTGATAGATTGAGTGACCAATGAGATTATCATTGGTGTACAGCAATATACTGTCCAAGGGTATCAGATTCTCTTTTTGCGCTTGGCTTCTAAGATCAGGTCCAGCAGTATCTTCTCTATTCTGCGCTGGTCATCGAGATGGCGGAACTTAAACTGGCAGGATATCTGATAGTAGCTTTCACTCTCTTCATTGGCGTCATCAAGGGTGATAACAATGACATTCTTTACCACCAGGTCAATGGTGATCTCACCATATTCCGCGAGCATCAGTACAGCATTTTTCAGTAAGGCGTTATGGCTGAGAAATTTCAGGTTCGGCGTCCTGGTCATCAATGCGCAACCGCCATCTGAAATGTCTTTGATGTCGAAAAGATAGTTTTCGCCATTTTTATGGCGACCGCGGCAATAAAAATCATGTTCGTGGCGTAAACGAAAACGGGGATCGCGGCGGCGCTGTACGACCTGCAGACATTCAGGCAAAGAAAAGGCGTAGCGGATACCTTTATCCACACCGCTATTGTCATGTTTTGTCAGGGGTGCATTAAACTCTATTTTCCCTGAATCACTATGCAGGAGAAAGCGAATTTTATGCCCCGGCGGGATTTTGCGGTGAGTCTGAATATGGAACTCGGCAAAATCCACACGTGTCAGTTGGGTTACGATACTCGTGTTGTTAAAAAATATTTCAATTTCAGTACGTTTGCGCAACTCCTCTCTGAAAATAGCAATAATTTCATACTTACTGGTCTTTATCGTTCCCTCTGTCATGTGCTTCCCTTGTAAATAGTTGTCGTGAGGCGTTTGATTTTTCTTATAGCAATAGCAACATTCTGATTGGGTTAATCAGATGTTTTTATGAGCGTTTGATGTTATTGGCTATCTTTGCAGCCAGATTGATATGTATAAACTTGGAATTTGATATTGTGTTTCCTGTAATCAAGAGTTTCAAATTTTGGTCATGACAAAAACGACAACGGCCTCCATGCTGGAGACCGGTCGAAGGATAAAAACAGTAGTTTGATTAACGGGGATAATGAGAAAACGATCGTCGATCACACCCCATTTGTAAGATCTATAGTGCCAGCAGTGTTGAGGTTTTTCCAGGCAAATATTAAGGATAGCTGTCGTTCCCCCCATTTCTCCCCACGGGTCAGGGGCGTGCGCGGGTGGCGATATTATCGAGGATGCGCAGGGCGTCGCCCGGCAGGGCCAGCTGCGCGGCGGCAATATTTTCCGCCAGATGCGTGCGGGAAGACGTGCCGGGGATCAGCAGAATATTCGGCGAACGCTGAAGCAGCCAGGCCAGGGCGACCTGCATCGGCGTCGCCTCAAGCGAGGCCGCGACCTCGTTCAGCTCCTGCGCCTGGAGTGGCGTAAAACCACCCAACGGGAAGAAGGGCACCCACGCGATGTGCTGCGCGGCGAGCGCATCGACCAGCGCGTCGTCGGCGCGATGGGCAATGTTATAGAGGTTTTGCACGCAGACGATGGGCGTCATTTTCTGCGCATCCGCGACCTGTTTTGCCGTCACGTTGCTGAGGCCGATATGGCGGATCAATCCCCGCGCTTTGAGCTCCAGCAGGGTAGTGAGCGGCGCCTCCAGCGAGCCTTCCACCGGGCCGTGAGGGCTGAGCATACTGCGCAGGTTCACCACCTCCAGCACGTCGAGCCCCAGGTTACGCAAATTATCCTCGACGGCCTGGGTCAGTTCGGCAGGCGACATGGCCGGCAGCCAGTTGCCCTTCTCGTCGCGGCGGGCGCTAACCTTGGTGACAATACACAGGTCGTCAGGATAGGGATGGAGCGCTTTGCGGATCAATTGATTGGTCACATGCGGACCGTAAAAATCAGAGGTATCGATATGGTTTACCCCGGCCTCGACGGCAGCCTGCAGGACGCGCACCGCCTCCTCGGGATCTTTCGGCGGGCCGAAGACGCCGGGGCCGGCCAGCTGCATCGCGCCATAACCCAACCGATAAACCTGGCGATCGCCGAGCGTGCCGCGACCGGATAAGGTGACACTGGACATACGAACTCTCCTTACGGTGGCTAAGCCGTAAGTGTAATCCGCTCAGGGGAAAGGGAAGGGCGAGAATGTTGTCAGAATGTGCGGCAGCGGCTCAGGTAAGCCGCTGCCGCCAGAGGCGATTAGCCAAAGAACATCACTGAAACGCAGAGCAGGCCGACCACCAGCGTAATGGCGTTACCCACCGAGCGGTACGGTTTAAGCGCCGGAATAAGCCAGGTGGACAGCGTGGGCATGATAAACAGGATCATGGCGATAAGCGGCCCGCTGATGGCGTAGATCATCGAAATGGCATTCGGGTTGATAAAGCACACCGCAAAGGTGAAGGCGGAGACCAGCAGGATCGACATCGCCCGGTTGAAGGCGCGGCTCTTACGCACCCCGACCAGCCCCAGCGAACTCTTGACGATTTCACTGGCGCCTTCAATCACCCCGAAGTAGGTGCCAAGGAAGGATTTCGACATGGCGACCACGGCAACGATGATGCCGGTTACCGCCAGCCAGCCGGGCGCGCCCGGCACCATCGACAGGGCGGAAAGGATGGTCACCCCCTGATCGCGGGCGCTTTCAATATAGGTCGCCGGGATCGCCAGCAGACAGCTGAAGACGAAAAACAGCACGCTGGCGCAGATGATGGTGTAGGCCACCTTCATGATTTTTTTGCATTTACCCATGGCCAGGTCGCCATGTTTCTCCTGCTGGTCGATAGCAAAAGTAGAAATGATCGGCGTATGGCTAAAAGCGAAAACCATCACGGGAATGGAGATCCAGATCTGATGGAGCGTGTGCGTGCTGAACTGCATCTGGCTGGTGAGGTGCTCAGGATGCCAGTCGCGGATTAAATAGAGGGAGAGAAACAGGAAGCAGGCGATAAGCGGGAAGACCAGAAAGCCCATCACCTTGATGGTGACCTGCCGACCCATGAGGAAGATCAGGTTGAGGACCAGCACAACGCCCAGGCTCAGCAGCGCGCGCAGCGTGGGGGTCACCGGCGTACGATGCGCCACCTGCTCGGCCAGCGAGTTGGTGATGGCCACGGCATAGATGAGCACCACGACGAAGAAGGCGAGGAAATAGAGGCCGGTGATCAGGTTGCCGATTTTCTTACCATAGTAGTGATTGACTGCGCCGGTGATCCCGGTTCCCGGCGCGATATTGGCCGAGAGAATAAACTGGCTTAGCGCTTTGTGAGGCCAGTAGGTGAGCGGCCAGGCGACCAGCGCGGTGATGAACAGGACAATGGCGCCAGCCGAACCCAGCTGGATCGGTAGAAATAGCGTCCCAGCGCCTACTGCAGTGCCATATAAGGCAAAACTCCATAGAGTTTCTTCTTTAGACCAAATTTTAGACATTATGCGACTTTATCAACCGGTAAACCAAAAAAAAGGAGTGCAATTTACCATATTTATGGTTCGTCTGTTGCGATAGTTTTTGGTGATAAAGTCGCGGCGGATCGTGGAGGATCCGCCCGGGGCACTACCCGCGCGCCGGCTGGCGTGGGCGGCGGCGGCGGATAACGCGCTCGCGCAGGGTGTCCCATGCCCAGTTAAACGCCATGGTGTAGGGCAGGAAGAAGAGCATGAAGCCGATCTCCAGCATAAACGCCTGCAAGAGCGATACGCCCAGCACGATCGCCACCATGGTGACGCCAATGATGATGAATCCGGTCTCAAAGCCCAGCGCGTGCAGCGCACGCACTTTCAGTTGGCGGGGAAAGCGGGAGACCGGCCACAGGCGATCGAACATCGCGTTATAGATGATGTTCCATACCATCGCCAGGGTGGCGAGCAGAATACTCAGCCCGCCCATCTCCACGACCGAGCGCTGCATCAGCCAGGCGGCGGTAGGGGCGAGGATCAGCGTCGCCAGTCCTTCGAAGGTGATGGCGTGGATAACGCGTTCCGTAAGCGTCTTGCGCTGATGAGGGATCTGTTGCATGGCGAGCGACCTCCAGTTTTAGCCTGAACAGGAAATTACCCGGCATTTTATGGAAAAATATGATAAACAAAAGATAGAAACCATCGATAAAGTAGATAGATTATGCGTTATTCCCCGGAAGCGTTAACCGCCTTTGTGGAGGCGGTTGACTGCGGATCGTTTTCCGCTGCCGCCCGTCGCCTGCGTAAAAGCCAGTCGACGATCAGTACCGCTATCGCCAACCTGGAGGCCGATCTCGGCGTGACCCTCTTTGACAGGGCAACGCGGCAGCCGACGCTGACGCCGCAGGGGGAGCAGGTGCTAAGCTATGTCAAAGCGATCCTCGCCGCCAGCGAGCGGTTGGATGAGCTGGCGGTGTCGCTCGCCGGTGAGACGGAACCGCGACTGACCTTCGTGCTCTCGGACACCCTGCACCCGGACGTGCTGGAAGATCTGCTGGTGCAGTTTGACCGCCGCTTTCCCCATACCGAGTTTGAGTGTTTGATTGGCGAAGACGAGGATGTGATCGATCTCCTGCAAAAAGCCCGCGCCCAGGTGGGGCTGATTGAGGCCAGAGATCGCTACCCGACCGACATCGGCAGCACCCGCCTGCCGCTGCAGACGGCGATGGGCATTTACGTGGCGCCTGACCATCCGCTGGCGGCGCAGGGCAAGGTCGTCTGGGATGAGCTGCGCAGCTGGCGTGAGCTGCGGTTGAGCACCTTTCTGGCCAGCGCCACCGAACCTGCCGCAGGTCAGGTCTGGTCGGCGCCAAACTACCTGCTGCTGCTCAGCATGGCAGTGCAGGGATTCGGCTGGTGCATTCTGCCCTGTGCGCTGGTGGCGGAGTTTGCGCCGCAGGGCGGGCTGGTGGCGCTTGATATTCCCGGCTGGCCGCGGGCGATTTCGGTCGATCTGCTGTGGAATAAGAAAGCGCCGCCGGGGGCGGCCGGCAGCTGGCTGCGTGAGCATCTGCAGCGGCGTGAACGTTAATAAAAAGCGGTTTCTTTGTGATTGGCTTCACTTTTTTTAAACAATTACAAAGTTTTTTGATAACAATTATCTAGTATATCGCTGTTTCTTTGCGCAAAAGCATGGGCAGGGGTAGAGGATGAAGGATGTCGTGATCGTCGGGGCGCTGCGAACGCCGATTGGCTGCTTTCAGGGGGCCTTATCGCGCCATTCAGCCGTCGAGCTGGGGAGTGTGGTATTGAAAGCGCTGGTTGAGCAGACAGGGATCGATCCGCAGAGTGTGGATGAGGTGATCCTCGGCCAGGTGCTGACCGCCGGTACCGGGCAAAACCCCGCGCGGCAGTCCGCAATTCGCGGCGGGCTGCCTAACACTGTATCGGCCATTACCATAAACGACGTCTGCGGCTCCGGCCTGAAGGCTTTGCACCTCGCCACCCAGGCGATTCAGTGTGGGGAAGCGGATGTGGTGATCGCCGGCGGCCAGGAGAATATGAGCCGCGCTCCGCATGTACTCACCGACAGCCGCACCGGCGCCCAGTTGGGCAACAGCCAGCTGATTGACAGCCTGGTGCATGACGGCCTGTGGGATGCCTTCAACGATTATCATATGGGCGTTACGGCGGAAAACCTCGCCCGGGAATACGGCATCAGCCGCGAGTTGCAGGACGCCTGGGCGCTCAGCTCACAGCATAAGGCGCGCAAGGCGATTGATTCCGGCCGCTTTCGCGACGAGATTGTCCCGGTTATTACCGAGCATAACGGCGCGGCGCGCACCGTGGATACCGATGAACAACCGCGGGTGGATGCCAGCGCGGAAGGGTTGGCCAGCCTGCAGCCTACCTTCGACCGCCTCGGGTCGGTGACCGCCGGCAACGCCTCCAGCATCAACGACGGCGCGGCGGCGGTGATGATGATGAGTGAAGCCAAAGCTCTTGAACTGGGGCTGCCGATCCTCGCCCGGATCCGCGCCTTCGCCAGCGTCGGGGTCGATCCGGCGCTGATGGGCATTGCCCCGGTGCACGCCACCCGTCGCTGTCTTGAGCGGGCCGGCTGGCGGCTGGACGACGTCGATCTGATCGAAGCCAATGAGGCCTTTGCCGCTCAGGCGATCTCGGTTGGCCGGGTACTGGAGTGGGATGAACGGCGGGTCAACGTCAACGGCGGCGCGATCGCTCTCGGCCACCCCATCGGCGCCTCCGGCTGCCGGATCCTGGTATCGCTGGTGCATGAAATGATCAAGCGTGATGCCCGTAAAGGGCTGGCGACGCTGTGCATCGGCGGCGGTCAGGGCGTGGCGCTGGCGGTAGAGCGCGCCTGACGCTCTGTCTCGATCTACATGGCCTCCTGCGGGAGGCCTTTTTTATGCGCCGCGCTTTGCCGAACCCTGCTTTTCCTCGCGTATTTCACTTCCCCCCTGGCGAATTTATTGAGCTCCGTCACGTCTTGTTGTGCCACATTTTTTGAAACAAATAACTACGATCCTGGTCACTAAAACTAAGGTGCTTAAAAAATAAAATAACGTTTCATAAAAACGAAATGACATTTTATTTATTATAAGGGGTACCCTATGTTAAAACGATCTCTGGTTCTGGCCGCCCTCTGTGGTATGTCTTTTGCGGCGACTGCGGTAACGATAGATTTACGTCATGAATTCATTGATGGCGGTAAGAGCGATAAAAGTAATGCCGACCGCGTCTCCGTTTCCCACCGTTTTGCCAACGGGCTAGGCTTTACCGTCGAGGCCAAATGGCGTTCGGGTGGCGACAACGGTTCGCAGCCCTATTCAGACGTGGTGGGTAATGGACATGAAGACACCATTAGCTGGCGCTGGAAAGCAACGTCGAACTTTTTCCTCACCCCCGGGTTTACCATTGAGAGCAACGACAGCCGCTCCATCTACAAGCCGCACCTCCACGTGCAATACAGCTTCGACAACGGCTTCTATGTCGCCGCTCGCTATCGCTATGAATACACCCGTTATCCGAACAACGCCGGTAAAGATGATGACAAAGTTAACCGCGGCGATGCGTGGGCCGGGTTTGCGCTTGGTGACTGGCGTACAGAGCTGAACTATGTCTATGCCCGCAGTTCCGAAGGGGTCAGCCGCAACGACAACAAACCCTACTCGCAGGAATATAACGTGAAGGTGGCTTATAAGCTGGATAACAACTGGTCACCGTATGGTGAAATTGGCAACGTCGGGGTGAACGACCGCAGCGATCGTCAGACCCGCTTCCGCGTTGGGGTAGCCTACTCGTTCTGACAGACCATTCAGCCCTCATCGTTTGTTTTCCCCGGCGCCGTCAGCCGGGGTTTTTTATGGGTGAAAGAGAAGGGACAAAAAAAGCCCTCCGCGAAGGAGGGCAAGGCCAGTTACAGAAAGAAGTGTGGCGTGGATCAGGCGCTCAGCATTGGCGGATGTTCGGGTAATTTCGCGATATAAATGGCCGGTTTACCGTCTTTATCGGAGCTGAACAGAATGGCGCTGTCGTCCGGGGTAAACGAGGGGTGCGGGTGAGTCACCTGACGGCTGTTGGCCACTGTCGCCCACGAGGTATCATGACGCGCGACGCGGAAGTAGCGTTTTTGCGCCACGTTAAAGACATACAGATAAGGATCGTTATCAATGGAGTAGCCGCCGGTATCTTTGACATCCACCGGGGTCCCTGAGCCATCGCCCACCAGCAGCGTGCCGTCGAAATTGCTCATCAGATGTGAGCAGGCCGGCATGGTCATCAGGGCCTCGTTGACGCCGCTTTCGGGATCAAAGCGATAGATCGTCCGCCGCTGCTGACCTTTCAGATAGGAGACGTAGATCAGCGCCGAACCGTCCGGTACCCAGAATTCATGGGTGCAGCTTTCGCCCGGGGCATGCGTTTTCACTTTGCGGACGTGGCTGCCATCTTCATTGACCAGCCACATGCGGGCGTCCACCAGATCGTGCGGCCCTTCATGGCAGAAGGCGACGGTGTGGTCGTCGAAGGGACGATAGATTGGGTGTCCCAGCCAGATTTTTTCCTCATGGATCACCTGGCTCTCACCGCTGTGCAGGTCGACGCGCAGCAGGCGGCAGTGCGGTCCTTTGTGGAAGAAGTCATGGAAAATCTGCCAGTCGTTGAGCGGCGTCCAGTCGCTTTTCGCAATCTCAATGCCCACCAGTTTGCTGCAATCGCTGTTTGCCACCCAGGTGCCGTAGCCGACCCAGTCATCACTGACGCGATAAACTTCGCGCTCGGCGAGGGTGGTCAGGTTCACCTCCAGCAGGGTGCGGTCATTTTTCACGTAATAAAGCGACTTATCGTCCGGGGAGAGGAAGCCGCCGAAGGTGTTATCCCCGGCGCCTTCCGTCAGCTGGATGGCCTCGGCGCTGGCGATATTCAGCAGATAGTAGTTCCAGTGGCCGTCAAACTCGCCGGCGAACAGTAAATGGCTGCCATCGTTAAAAAAACACTTCTGATAGAAGTAGTTGCGATGACAGGTGACCTCCGGAGGGGTTAAGCGGGTAACTTCCGCTCCGGTATCCGGATCGTGGCTGACCTGATAATTCAGTTTGACCCGCATGCCTTTAGCCATGTAGTGCTCCTTTCTTTCCTGCGATGCCGCTGGACCAGAGGCGTGTCGCTGAGTGATGTGTTTTAAAAGATGAGTGTTAATTTATCAAAACATCGTTTCATTATTTGTGATGCTTCACGCAGTTCAGCGTAATTCCCGCATTTTCAGCGGCCTGTTGGCCTCTCTTTGTTCGCCTCTCCAGACAACCGGTTGAATCATCGTCCTTTTAACACCTCTCCCGCCCGGCGCGTGCCGCCGGGTGACTTCGCTTTTTCTTTTTTTTGTAATCGCCATCATAAAAAATGAAACATCGTTTTAAATATTATTGAAAATGACAGGGGGCAGGGCTAAGATGGCACCCATCAGCAAAAACGGAACTCTGTTTTATTTTCATTATGGTGGGCTATGCCCGAGAGTTCACCCCACGCTCAGCTCCGCCATCGGCGTGGGCAGGGCCGAGAGAACCTTGCCTGCACGCAGCAGGCTCTGAACGATTAAGGAACACATTATGATTCTTGATGCATTCTCCCTGCAGGGAAAAGTAGCCGTCGTGAGCGGATGCGATACCGGTTTAGGTCAGGGAATGGCCCTCGGGCTGGCGGAAGCAGGTTGCGATATTGTTGGTATCAATATTGTCGAGCCCGTGGAAACCATCGAGCGGGTGACGGCGCTGGGACGCCGCTTTCTCAGCCTGACCGCCGACCTGCGCCAGATCGACGGTATCCCCCAGCTGCTGGAGCGTGCGGTGGCGGAGTTCGGCCATATTGATATTCTGGTCAATAACGCCGGGCTGATCCGCCGCGAGGACGCGCTGGCGTTCAGCGAAAAGGACTGGGACGACGTCATGAACCTGAACATCAAGAGCGTATTTTTCATGTCCCAGGCGGCGGCGAAGCACTTTATCGCCCAGGGCAGCGGCGGGAAGATCATTAACATCGCCTCCATGCTGTCATTCCAGGGCGGGATCCGCGTGCCATCGTATACGGCGTCCAAAAGCGCGGTGATGGGCGTGACCCGCCTGCTGGCGAACGAATGGGCCAAACACAATATCAACGTCAACGCCATCGCCCCGGGGTATATGGCGACCAATAACACCCAGCAGCTGCGCGCTGACGAACAGCGTAGCAGCGAAATTCTCGACCGCATTCCCGCCGGACGCTGGGGCCTGCCGGCCGATCTGATGGGGCCGGTGGTATTCCTCGCCTCCTCAGCCTCCGATTACATCAATGGCTACACGGTGGCGGTGGACGGCGGCTGGCTGGCGCGCTAACCCCCTCCGCGAGGCCGGGGCGGTGAGTATCGCACCGGCCGAGTGAGCAATTATTGTCCATATCAATAAGTGATAATCGTCCATATTCTATATCGCCTGATTAATGTTACTGCCCTGTATGGACAGGGTTATTCACTATGACAAACGCATTTTTTGTTCCTTAGAAAGTTTAATGTCCATCACAAAACCTCTCCTGCCAGCAAAATAGTCCATATCTTTGGCTTATCCAGCCTGACAAACTCCTCCGCCAGTCACGTACTTTCGTCCTATGTCTTTCTCTGTGTGGCAGGAATAAAAATGACTTCAATCAGTAACGACTCTGCATTAACGCCGCGGACACAACGTGACACCCGGCGGATGAACTGGTTTGTTTCTATCGCTGCGGCGGTAGCGGGGTTGCTCTTTGGCCTGGATATCGGCGTGATATCCGGGGCGCTGCCCTTTATTACCGACCACTTCACCTTATCCAGCCAGCTTCAGGAGTGGGTGGTCAGCAGTATGATGTTGGGGGCGGCGATCGGTGCGCTGTTTAACGGCTGGCTGTCGTTCCGCCTCGGCCGTAAATACAGCCTGATGGCGGGGGCTGTGCTCTTTGTTGCCGGCTCTATCGGCTCCGCTTTTGCCGCCAGCGTGGAGGTGCTGCTGATAGCCCGCGTGGTGTTGGGGGTGGCCGTCGGGATCGCTTCCTATACCGCGCCGTTGTACCTCTCCGAGATGGCCAGTGAGAACGTGCGCGGGAAAATGATCAGTATGTACCAGCTGATGGTGACCCTCGGCATTGTGCTGGCGTTTCTTTCCGATACCGCCTTTAGCTACAGCGGTAACTGGCGCGCCATGTTAGGCGTGCTGGCGCTGCCGGCGGTGATCCTGATTATTCTGGTCGTCTTTTTGCCGAACAGCCCGCGCTGGCTGGCGGAGAAAGGACGCCATATCGAAGCGGAAGAGGTGCTGCGGATGCTGCGCGATACCTCGGAAAAGGCGCGCGACGAGCTTAACGAGATCCGTGAGAGCCTGAAGCTGAAGCAGGGCGGCTGGGCGTTGTTTAAGGTCAATCGTAACGTGCGCCGGGCGGTGTTCCTTGGCATGCTGCTGCAGGCGATGCAGCAGTTCACCGGCATGAACATCATCATGTACTACGCGCCGCGTATCTTTAAAATGGCGGGCTTTACCACTACCGAACAGCAGATGATCGCCACCCTGGTGGTGGGCCTGACCTTTATGTTTGCCACCTTTATTGCGGTGTTCACGGTGGATAAAGCGGGTCGTAAGCCGGCGCTAAAAATCGGCTTTAGCGTGATGGCGCTGGGCACCCTGGTGCTGGGTTACTGCCTGATGCAGTTCGACAATGGCACCGCCTCCAGCGGTCTCTCCTGGCTTTCCGTCGGCATGACCATGATGTGTATTGCCGGGTATGCGATGAGCGCGGCGCCGGTGGTGTGGATCCTCTGCTCCGAGATCCAGCCGCTGAAATGCCGCGACTTCGGTATCACCTGCTCGACCACCACTAACTGGGTGTCGAACATGATCATCGGCGCCACCTTCCTGACGCTGCTTGACGCGATTGGCGCCGCCGGTACCTTCTGGCTCTACACGGTGCTTAACGTGGCCTTTATCGGCGTCACCTTCTGGCTGATCCCGGAAACCAAGAATGTCACCCTCGAGCACATTGAGCGCAACCTGATGGCGGGCGAGAAGCTGCGCAACATCGGTAACCGTTAATGTGAGGCGCGCGGCAACCACGGGCTGGCGACTTTGCGCGTCTCCCGATGGTTGTCGCCGTGAATGATATGCAGGGCGCTCAGGCGCCCGATGTCGTAGTGCGGCAGCTGCACCGTGGAGAGCGGCGGCAGAAACAGATCGCCAATGCCCACCATATTGTCGTATCCCACCACCGCCACGTCCTGGGGAATGCGTAACCCCTGACCCAGCAGCGTCTGATAGACCATAAACGCGATGCGATCGTTGCCGCAGATCACCGAGTCAAAGCCAGGTTTACCCTCGCGGATATGCGCCAGCACCACCGCCGGGATATCGTGGTAATGCTCATCGCCCTGGCCCATATACGAATGGATCAGATGGTCCGGTTCGATACCCGCCTCCCGGCAGGCGCGCTCCAGCCCCTGGCGGCGGCGGATCGTCGCCAGCTGGCTGGCGGGTAAGTGCAGGCACAGCGGATGACGATAGCCAGCGGCAAGCAGGGCTTTCACCGCGTCGTACTGGCCCTGTTCATCGTCCGGGATATAGCTGGCCACCGGCTGGCTGAGGCTTTCGCAGTTGGCCAGCACGCAGGGCAGGGTCAGCAGTTTGTCCGGCAGCGGCACCTGGCGCAGCCCCATGGTGGTAAAGATAATGCCGTCCGGACGGTGGGAGAGGAGCAGGTCGACCACCGCTTCCGGACTATCGTCCGAAAACATGTTGACCACAAAGCTGTTCCAGCCGTGGGCGCGGGCGGTCTCTTCGATCGAGAGGGTGATCTCCACCGAAAAGGGCGTGGTGACGGTATCCAGCGCCAGCACGCCGATGGTGCTGGGGGTGGCGCGCGCCCCGCGGATCTTCTTCGCCGACAGGTCGGGGACGTAGTTGGTCTCGGCGATGGCGGCCTGCACGCGGGCCAGGGTCTCCGGCTTGAGCCGCTCCGGGGTGTTCAGCGCCCGCGAGACGGTCATCAGAGATACATTCGCCAGTTTTGCTACATCTTTCAGGGACGCCATTTTTTCCTCCGCCGTGGCTGCAGAGTACAGGCTATACAACTAAGTCGCTGATGTAAAAGAGTGAAACGATTTTCTGCTATCGCCGTCCTGAACGCTGCCGCGGTTAATATTTGATCGCGATCGCATCTTCATTATGTTAACGTTAACTTTTGTGATTAACATCATGTATCGCAGCGAATCCCCCTGCGTTTTGTTTTTTGTTAACGTTACCATAATTGCATTCCTCTAACACGAGAATGTCATGATGAAAGCGCATCACTCACACAGCTACCCGTTGCTCAGTGCCTTACTGTTTTTCTTTTTCGTGACCTGGTCGTCATCCGGCTCCTTGCTCTCTATCTGGCTTCACCAGGAGGTTGGGCTGAAGGCTGGCGATACCGGTATTATCTATGCCGTACTGTCGGTTTCCGCGCTGTTTGCGCAAGTTTGCTATGGTTTCATTCAGGACAAACTGGGGCTGCGCAAACATCTGCTCTGGTATATCACTGCGCTGCTGATCCTCTCCGGTCCGGCGTATCTGCTGTTCGGCCACCTGCTGAAGATTAACGTCCTGTTGGGCAGCATCTTCGGCGGGATCTACATCGGCCTGACCTTTAACGGCGGCATTGGCGTGCTGGAATCCTACACCGAGCGCGTGGCGCGTCAGAGCCAGTTTGAATTCGGCAGGGCACGGATGTGGGGCTCGCTCGGCTGGGCGGTGGCCACCTTCTTCGCCGGCCTGCTGTTTAACATCAATCCGCAGCTTAACTTCCTCGTCGCCAGTTGCTCAGGGCTGGTGTTCTTTATCCTGCTGGCGCGGCTGCGGGTCTCCTCGGCGCCGCATGCGATGCAGGAGGCGGTATCGGGCGGTAAGGTGACGCTGGAAGATGCGCTGCGCCTGCTGACGCTGCCGCGGTTCTGGGCGCTGGTCTTTTTCGTCATCGGCACCTGCATCTACGGCGTCTATGACCAGCAGTTCCCGGTCTATTTCTCATCGCAGTTCGCGACCCTGCAGGAAGGCAATGAGATGTATGGTTATCTCAACTCCTTCCAGGTGTTCCTCGAGGCGGCCGGCATGTTCTGCGCGCCGTGGCTGGTGAACCGTATCGGCGCCAAGAACGGTCTGATTTTCGCCGGCATGGTGATGGCGATGCGCATGGTGGCCTCTGGCCTGGTGGAGGGGCCGCTGCTGATCTCCATTACCAAACTGCTGCACGCGGTGGAGCTGCCGATACTGCTGGTGGCTATCTTTAAGTACAACAGCATCAACTTTGATAAACGCCTCTCGTCCACCCTCTATCTGGTGGGTTTCGCCTGCACCAGCTCGATCATTGCCAGCGTCTTGTCGCCGCTGGCGGGCTACAGCTATGAAAAATATGGCTTCGCCCAGTCCTATCTGATCATGGGCCTGCTGGTGTTCTGCACCACCTTTATCTCCATCTTCTTGTTGCGCTCAGGTAAATCCTCGGCCGATCCGCTGGTGTCGCAACCTACCGCTATCTGAATCAAAAAGAGTGAAAATGATGACTTACACAATCTCCCGGGCTGAACAGGTACTCCAGACACAACGCCAGGCGCTCAATCTGCGCTGGTATCCACACTATCACCTGGCGGCCCGCGCCGGGTGGATCAACGACCCTAACGGTCTGGTGTGGTTCGACGGCTGGTACCATGCCTTTTATCAGCATCACCCGTATTCCACCCAGTGGGGGCCGATGCACTGGGGGCACGCGCGCAGTAAGGATCTGGTGCACTGGGAGCACCTGCCGGTGGCGCTGGCGCCGGAGGGGCCGGAAGATAAAGACGGCTGCTTCTCCGGTTCGGCCGTGGTCGATGGTGATACCCTGGCGCTGATTTACACCGGGCATAAGTTCCACGGCGATCCTGGCGACGAAGCCAATCTGTATCAGGTGCAGTGTCTGGCCACCAGCCGCGACGGGATCCACTTTGAGCGCCAGGGGATGGTGGTCGACACCCCTCCAGGCATGCACCACTTCCGCGATCCGAAGGTCTGGCGGGAAGGGGATAGCTGGTACATGATCGTCGGCGCGCGTGAAGGCGATACCGGCCAGGTACGGCTGTACCGTTCAACCGATCTGCGCCAGTGGCAGGATGCGGGCGTGCTGGATGAAGCGGAAAGCACCATGGGCTACATGTGGGAGTGCCCGGACTTCTTCACTCTCAACGGTAAGCGCGTCCTGATGTTTTCCCCACAGGGGATGCAGGCCGAAGGGTTCAGCAACCGCAATCTGTTCCAGAGCGGCTATCTGATCGGCGAGTGGCAACCGGGGCAGCGTTTTATTCGCCACGGCGAATTCAGGGAGATGGACCACGGCCACGATTTCTATGCCCCGCAAAGCTTCGCCACCCCCGATGGCCGGCGGATCGTGATTGGCTGGCTGGATATGTGGGAATCGCCGCTGCCGGAGCAGCAGGACGGCTGGGCGGGCATGCTCTCCCTGCCGCGCGAGCTGAGCCTGAGCGCGGATAACCGCCTGCAGATGCGCCCGGCGAAAGAAGTGGAGAGCCTGCGCGGCGCCTGGTTCCCGTGGCCGGTCAGCACCCTGAACAACCAGCAGACGACGATGGTCGACAACTGCGAGGCGATGGAGGTGCACCTGCGCTGGGACTGCGCCCGCAGCAGCGCTGAGCAGTATGGTCTGCGCTTTGGCGATGGCCTGCGCATCTACGTGGATGCCCAACAGCAGCGTCTGGTGGTGGAGCGGTATTATCCGCAGTTTGGCCTGTGCGGGACGCGCAGCGTGCCGTTGACCGCCGGGGCGGATCTCAACCTGCGGATATTTATCGATAGCTCTTCGGTTGAGGTTTTCGTCAATGATGGCGAAGCCTGCCTGAGCAGTCGTATCTATCCGCAAGTCCCTTGCCGTGAATTAGCGTTATTTGCCTGGAGCGGCTCAGCTGCATTAACTGAAGCCGGCGCCTGGCAGCTCGAATAATAATAAGGCTGTTGTCGTTAATAACCCGTCTTTGACGATGGGCGGGTTATTATTGCCTGCATCGTCGTGCGTTACCCATTAATAACAAATTCAGTTCATTCCATAATAAAAGGGTTTACCGATGAATAAAATCTGGGTCGGGTGTTTTCTCACGTCTCTGTATCTGCCATCCGTTATGGCGCAGGCGCCGTTATCGCTGGAGGATCGACTGGCGCAAATGGAGCAGCGGTTAAAGGCAACGGAGGCGCGCGCCGCCAGCGCAGAGGCGGAAATTAAGACACTGAAAGGCCAGCAGCAGGCCACGACGGTCGCCCGCGCGGCGCCGGCTACGCCGCGCCTGCAGCTAAACGACAATGGCGAATTAAAATTTTATGGCGACGTCGAATTTAACCTCGATGGCGCCAGCCGCACCGGCAGTCTGACGTCGGTCAAAACCAGCGCGAATAAAAGCTGGGCGCCGGGCGATAAAGAACGCTGGGATATTAATGGTCGTATTCTGCTGGGGATTGACGGCAGGCGTAATGGCGCTGACGGGAAATATGCCGGATTCAGCGTGCAGCCGCTGGCGGATATGGATGGCAAAATGAATCTCGACGATGCGGTATTTTTCTTTGGTCAGCAGGATGACTGGAAAATAAAAATAGGTCGCTTTGAAGCCTGGGATATGTTCCCCCTGAATCAGGACACCTTTATTGAATATTCAGGCAATACCGCCAACGATCTCTATTCCGACGGCTATGGCTATATTTACATGATGAAAGAGGGGCGCGGGCGCAGCAGCAGCGGCGGCAACCTTCTGTTCAGCAAAACGGTGGATAACTGGTATTTCGAGGTTAATACCCTGGTGGAGGACGGCAGTTCGCTGTTTGTCGATCAGAACTATCACGGTAACGCGCTGGAAAACCGCAAAAATGTGGTGTACGTGCGGCCGGTGGCGGTGTGGCAGTCCGGCGCCTGGTCGGCGGCCGCGGCGATAGAGAGCAATCTCGTCAACAATGCTTACGGCTATCAGAACCAGAGCGGACGCTGGGTCGACCAGTCAAATCGCACCGGCTACGGGCTGACCATGAGCTGGAACACCCTGAAAAGCGACCCGCAGGATGGGGCGGTGGTCAATCTGAGTACCGCCCTGCTGGACGCGGCGGACGAAACCGACTTCAGCGCCGGAATTAACGCCCTGTGGCATCGCGTGGAGCTGGGCTATATCTACGCGCATAACAAAATCGACCAGTTCAATATGGCCGGCGTGACCAGCGAATGTGATGGCGACTGCGCAATTCTCGCGCCGGGGCGCTATGACATCCATACCCTGCACACCTCCTGGCAGTTGCCGAATATTATGGCGATGCCGAACTTCAATATTTACCTTGGCGCCTATGCTTCGTGGCTCGATTCCACGGCAGCGAAGAGCGGGAATCCCGATGAACGCTACGGCGCTCGGGTGCGTTTTAAATATTTTTTCTGACAGGATACTCAGGCAGACTCTCCCGCGGCGGACGCCGCGGGAGAGTTCAGACGGGCAGGTTAGCGCATCGCGCGGCGCAGAATGCGGTCGGTCTGGCGCTGGAAGTCCTCGGCCGCTTCTTCCACCGACTTTTTACCGTAGTCGATGTACTGCAGGGTGGTGCCGAACTGGGCGACGATCTGCGGATCGTCGAAGTACGGGGAGACCGGCAGGGTCGTGGGCAGGGATTGTGCCAGTTTCAGGCCAGACACCGCCGGATCGTCGGCTTTGATGATCCCGTCCTCGGTCAGGTAGTTGACCGCCGCTTTACTCAGCGGCACCCCGCGCTCCAGTCCGAGAATATCCACCCCTTCTTTACTGTTCAGCAGGAAGTTAATCACTTTCGCCGCCGCCTGCGGGTTTTTCGTCGATTTGCCAATCGACAACATTTGCGCGGGCTTGAAGAACAGTCCGGCGTCGGTGGCGCCCGGCAGCATCGGGTATTCCCCCAGCACCAGCTTCGCCGGCGGCTTCAGGTTATCGGAATATTTGTTGATGGTGGAGTTCCACATGTAGGTGCCGCCCCATTCACCCTGGATCCACGGCTTCATCTCGTACATGTTGCTCTTGCCGAACGAGGCATAGTAGCGGGTGTCCGGCATCACATGGTTGTCGATAAGCTTCTTATACATACCGAAGAAATCTGCCCACTGCGCTTTGCTGTAGGAGAATTTGCGCCCCTTCTCATCGATGGCCGGCTGATTGTATTTTTGCACCATATAAGAGTTGAGCAGCGCCAGCACGTCCTGGTGTTCGAGCACGACCGGGTAGTACTGTTTCCCGAGCTTGCTTTCGAAGGTTTTGCCCGCCGCCATAAGCTCATCCCAGGTTTTCGGGAAGGCGATGCCCGCCTTTTTCCACGCTTCGTCGTTAAAGTAGAAGACGCGGGCGGTGACGGAAATGGGAATACCGTTAAGCTTGCCGTTGACCGTGGTGGACTGCAGCTCTTTGGCATCGAACTGGCTGAGGTCGATCTCGTCTTTCAGGGTATTGAGATCGTAAAAGCCCTCGCCATTTTTCGAAAAGATCGGCAACCAGTTCCAGTTGGTCTGCATCACGTCAGGCTCAGTGCCGCCGGCAATCTGGGTGGTCAGGCGCGAAAGATGGCCGTCCCAGCCGGTGTATTCTGCTTTGACGTTAATGTCGGGATGTTGTTTGTGGAATTCCTCCAGCGCCTTGAGGGTGACCTGATGGCGGCCGTTGCCCCCCCACCAGGACATACGCAGGTCGACATCCTTCGCCATTGACGGTAATGCGGTAAGGCCCAGAGTGGCGGAGATGACGGCGCTTAAAAGCACGTTTTTCATTTTAATACTCCAGTGTTCACAGAGAGAGGTTCTGTTCGGTTTTCGCGTCAAAGATGTGACACTTATTGAGATCAAATTTGAAATACACCTTGCGATGAAGGCCCTTCTCGATCATGGGTTTCGCTTCATCGGACGGCACGCGGGCGGTCAGCTCATAATCAGCAACCTTCAGATAAACAAAGAATTCATGTCCCATGTTTTCCACACGTACCATTTCACCCGTGCAGGAACCCTCGGCAAAGGGTTCATCGGAGAGAGAGACAAACTCCGGGCGCACGCCAAAGAAAACCTGCTGATTCTTATGGGTCTCAACTTTGCTTTGCAGCAGGTCGTTGAGCGGCAGTCGCTGATCGCCCAGCGTCAGATGCAGGCGACCGTCGTGCTCAACCAGCTGGCTGGGGCGAATATTCATCTCCGGCGCGCCGATGAACCCGGCGACAAACATATTTTTCGGCTGGTGGTAGAGATTGTCTGGCGTATCAACCTGCATAATGTGGCCGAGCTTCATCACGCAGATGCGGTCGCCCATGGTCATCGCTTCCGTCTGATCGTGGGTGACGTAGACGGTGGTCGCCGGTTTGCCGGATTTTTTCAACTGCTTATGCAGATCGGAAATGCGGATCCGCATCGAGGCGCGCAGTTTGGCGTCAAGGTTGGAGAGCGGTTCGTCGAACAGGAAAACGTCCGGTTTTTTGACGATCGCCCGACCCACCGCCACGCGCTGCGCCTGGCCGCCGGAGAGCTGGCGCGGCAGGCGATCGAGCAGTTCTTCCAGTTCGAGAATTTTCGCCGCTTCTTCCACCTGTCTGTCGATTTGCGCCTTCGGCAGCTTGCTCAGCTTCAGGCCGAAGGCGAGGTTTTCGCGCACCGTCATATGCGGATAGAGGGCGTAGTTCTGGAACACCATCGCGATGCCACGTGATTTTGGCGCCAGGTTGTTGACGATTTTGTCCCCAATCCGCACCTCGCCGCCGCTGATGGTTTCCAGACCCGCCAGCATGCGCAGGGTGGTCGATTTGGCGCAGCCGGAGGGGCCGACGATCACCATAAATTCGCCATCGGCAATCTTCAGGTCGATACCATGCACCGCTTTAAACCCGTTGGAGTAAACTTTTTCCAGTTTGTTGAAAATGACTTCAGCCATGATATTTCCCTCTTAACCTTTGATTCCGCTGCTGGTCACGCCCTGCACGAAGTAGCGTTGAGCCAGGAAGAAGACAATGATGGACGGCAGAATGGAGATACTCGCCATTGCCAGAATTTCGTTCCACGGCGCGCCTTCCGTGACGTCGATGGACATTTTTAGCGCCAGCGCGATGGGATACTTATCGACGCTGTAGACGTAGATCAGCGGGCCGATAAAGTCGTTCATCGACCACATGAACTGGAACAGCGCCACCGAGATAATGGCCGGCTTGAGGATCGGCACGACCACGTACCACAGCACCTGGATGGAGTTGCAGCCGTCGATCTGCGCCGCCTCTTCCATATCGCGTGGGACGCCGCGCAGAAACTGGATCAGCATGAAGACAAAGAATCCCTGGGTGGCGAAGGCCAGCGGCAGGTACAGCGGCAGATAGCTGTTCAGCATCCCCATTTCACGGAACATCAGGTACTGCGGGATCAGCAGGACGGTGCTCGGCAGCAGCATGGTGGTGATGAGCGTTGCGAACCAGAACTTCTTCCACGGGATCTCAAAGCGTGCAAAGCCGTACGCCACGATGGTGGAGGAGATGATCGTTAACACCACCTTCGGGATCACATATTTAAAGGTGTTAAGCATATAGTGGCCGAAATGGTATTCGGTGCCGGTCTTCCAGCCATTGATAAACCCGTCCCAGGTCGCGTGGGCAGGCCACAGTCCGAGGGTGGTGAAGATCTCATGGTTCGGCTTGAACGAGGCGGAGAACATCCACGCCAGCGGGTAGAGCATCAGCAGGCCGACGAATATCAACACGACGTAGCGTACCACCCGACTCACCTTTTCCCGACGCAGCGTACGAGCGACCTCACGATCGGCGTTGCTCATTACCGGCGCCATCTGTTGAATATCAGCCATTTTTGCCTCCCTTATCGGCGGAGTAGAAGACCCAGTATTTCGATGATTTAAAGGCTATCGATGCAAAGACCGCGACGACGAGGAACAGCACCCACGCCAGCGCGGCGCCATAGCCCATGTCGAAGTACTTAAAGGCGGTATCGTAGATATAGAGTGAGAACAGGTAGGTGTAATAGGTTGGGCCGCCGCCGGTTATCACGTACGGGCCGGTAAACTCCTGGAACGCCTGAGTGGTCTGCATAATAAAGTTGAAGAAAATGACCGGAGTGATCAGCGGCACGGTGACCTTCATGAACATCTGCCACTTTGAGGCGCCGTCGATCATCGCCGCCTCATACTGCGACTGCGGAACGTTCTGCAGCGCGGCGAGGAAGATGACCATCGCGGAACCAAACTGCCAGACGCGCAGCAGGGTGACCGACATCAGCGCCAGCGAAGGCTCCCCCAGCCAGTTGACGGCATCGATGCCAAAGACGGCGAGGAAGCTATTCAGCAGGCCGTCAATGGCGAACAGGGCGCGCCACAGTACCGCAATAGCCACTGAGCTGCCGAGAATCGACGGAATGTAGTAGGCGGTACGGAAAAAGCCGATGCCGCGCAGTTTGAAATTGAGCACAAAAGCAATGCCGAGGGCGAAAGCCAGTTTTAAGGGAATAGTTAAAAAAACGTAGGCAAAGGTCACGCCCATCGATTTCCAGAACAGGCTGTCCTCGGTCAACATATAGCGATAGTTTTCGATGCCGTTAAATACCGGCGGGCTCATCAAGTCGTACTCAGTAAAACTGAGAAAGAAAGATGAAACAAAGGGAAAAGCGGTAAAGACGATCAGCCCGATGATATAGGGTGATATCCATGCCAATCCCAGCAGCTTGTTTTCATTCATACATACCTACCTGGCTTACGAGTTGTAATACGGATTCGGTGACGCGGCGCTGTCGGCCTTTTCGCCTGACAACGCAAAAATGTCTGAACGCTTCCTCTGATTAACATGTCCTTGTTAATGAATGGGTTATTATTTAAGTGAGCCAGCAAGTGGCGTGCTGTCAGGCTCGCTTTTATGCTGCTCTATTTTTTATAAAACACCGTTTTAATTTCATTTTATTGCGATTTATTTCTGCGTCATGCAGATCAGGATGGAAATGTGATCAAAGTCGAAACGATGTTTCAAAAAGGTGAGGTGGTAAGCATTTTAGGGGGCTGCGGGAGCCTGAAAAGAATGAAGGTTCAGCGTTAACTGAGTGAAAAATATTATTACCAGGATAATGATTGTGACGGCATCTTTTTTAATGCCTGCGGTAACTCTTAAACCGGGGGCGGTAAACGCCCCCATCATGGATCAGCGTGAGAGAAAATCTTCGCGGACCGGCGTGAAGGTATCGAGCAGCGTGCCGGGCTGCAGGCAGACGCAGCCGTGCATGATCCCTGGCTGCTTATACAACGTATCGCCGGCACTTACGACGCGCGTCTCCTCGCCGATGGTGAATTCAAACTCACCGGAGAGCACATAGGTGAGCTGTTCGTGGGGATGGTTATGCATCGGGCCGACGGCGCCGGCGGCAAAATTCACCTCCACGGCCATCATTTTTCCGTCGTGGGCCAGAATGCGGCGGGTTACGCCATTGCCGAGGTCTTCAAGGGTGGTGTCTTTATGGAAAATAAACATCGGACGGTCCTGTTGTTAAAGTGAAACATTGTTTCATTTAACTTATCCCACTCTTCATGAAAAAGAAATACGCGGCCAGAGAAGTGGAAAGTTGATCACAAGTTTGCTTCACTGGCAGAAACGACATAAGGAGCAGAAGATGAAAACCATTGGCCTGTTAGGCGGCATGAGCTGGGAGTCCACGATCCCCTATTATCGGTTGATCAATGAGGGCGTTAAGGCGCGACTTGGCGGCCTGCACTCTGCCAGCCTGGTGCTGCACAGCGTCGATTTTCACGACATCGAAGCCTGCCAGTCCGCCGGCGACTGGGATCGCGCCGGGGAGATCCTTGCTGAAGCCGCGGTTGGGCTGCAGCAGGCGGGGGCCGAAGGCATTGTCCTGTGCACCAACACTATGCATAAAGTCGCAGATGCCATCGCCGCCCGCTGCCAGGTTCCCTTCCTGCATATTGCCGATGCCACCGGGCGGGCGATTGCCGCCAAAGGCCAGCGCCGGGTCGCGCTGCTGGGCACCCGCTATACCATGGAGCAGACCTTTTACCGCGGTCGTCTGCTGGAGCAGTTTGCCATCGAGACGTTGATCCCCGAGGCTGACGATCGGGCGCGGATCAATCAGATCATCTTCGACGAACTCTGTCTCGGCACTTTCAGCGAGGCGTCGCGGGATTATTATCTGCAGGTGATCGCCGCCCTGGCGGAGCAGGGGGCGGAAGGGGTTATTTTCGGCTGTACGGAAATTGGCCTGCTGGTGCCTGCCGAGCTCAGCCCGCTGCCGGTCTTTGACACTGCGGCGATCCACGCAGAAGACGCGGTAAACTTTATGCTCTCTGCAGGACCGACGCCAGCGGCGTGAGGATCTGCGGCAGACTCTCCTGCAGGTGTGCAACAAAGGCGTCGACCAGCGCCGATCGCGGGCGGTGGAGGGGGCGGATCAGGCTGACGGTAAACGGCACCTCGACGCTAAAGCGGCGCACCACCACGCCGCTATCGGCATAGTCCAGAGCGGTCAAGGGATTCACCACCGAGATCCCGGCGCCGGCGCGCACCATGGCGCAGATCGAGGCCGCGCTGTGGGTTTCGACCACCATCCGCCGTTTAACCTGATGCTCAAGGAACAGGGCGTCAAGCAGCTGGCGATAGCTGTCGGTGCGCGACAGGCTGATGTAGTTTTCGCCCTGAAAATCGGCGGGGGTCAGCGTCGTCTGCACCGCCAGCGGATGGCCGGCAGGCAGCACGCAGACTTCATTCAGCGTCAGCAGTGGGGTGCGTTCGGTGCCCGCCGGGGTATGCAGGGTCTCCGTCAGGCCGAGGTCATGGCGCTGGGCGGAGAGCCACTCCTCCAGCAGCGGCGACTCCTGGGGGACGATCTGCAGGCTGACCTCCGGGTAGCGAGCGAGAAACGGCGGCAACAGCAGCGGCAGAAAGGACTGGGAAAAGACCGGCAGGCAGGCGATCGACAGCTCGCCCTGGCGGAACTCGCGCAGGCTCTCGGCGGCGCTGACGATGCGGTCCAGGCCGTACCAGGAACGCTGAACCTCCTCAAACAAACGCAGGCCCTGCACCGTCGGTTGCAGGCGACCGCGGGTCCGTTCAAACAGCTGCAGGCCGAGCACTTTCTCAAAGCGCGCCAGCTCGCGGCTGACCGTGGGTTGCGAGGTGTGCAGCATCCGCGCCGCTTCGGTCAGATTGCCGGTGGTCATCACCGCGTGAAAGATTTCGATATGACGCAAATTAACGGCTGGCATGCGGTCTCCATGAGGCTCGGCTGTAACCATATCATTTTTGCATAGAGTCGCGATAAAACGATATTTTTTATTCGTCCGCCACTGTGGCGTAATCGAAAAAAAACAGCGACCAACACACGCACTGCACCGGAGTTCTTATGCCACACTCGCTTTACGCCACCGATACTGACCTGACCGCAGACAACCTGCTGCGCCTGCCCGCGGAATTTGGCTGTCCAGTCTGGGTCTATGATGCGCAGATTATTCGCCGCCAGATTGCCCAGCTCAGCCAGTTTGACGTGGTACGTTTTGCGCAAAAAGCCTGCTCTAACATTCATATTCTGCGTCTGATGCGTGAGCAGGGGGTGAAGGTGGACTCGGTGTCGCTGGGGGAGATCGAGCGGGCGCTGGCGGCGGGCTACGATCCGCAGCAGAATCCAGAGGATATCGTCTTTACCGCCGATCTGATCGACGACGCCACCCTCGATCGGGTGAAAGCGTTACAGATCCCGGTGAACGCCGGCTCGATCGACATGCTGAGCCAGCTGGGCGAGGTGTCGCCGGGCCATCGCGTCTGGCTGCGCGTCAACCCGGGCTTTGGTCACGGCCACAGCCAGAAAACCAATACCGGCGGGGAGAACAGCAAGCATGGTATCTGGTACAGCCACCTGCCGGCGGCGCTGGAAGTGATGCGTCGCTATCAGCTGCAGCTGGTCGGGATCCATATGCATATTGGCTCTGGCGTTGACTACGGTCATCTGGAGCAGGTGTGCGGCGCGATGGTGCGTCAGGTCGTCGACTTTGGCCAGGATCTGCAGGCCATCTCCGCCGGCGGCGGTCTGTCGATTCCTTACCGCGAAGGCGAAGAGGCCATCGACACCGCCCACTATTATGGCCTGTGGAACCGCGCCAGGGAGCAGATCGCGGCCCATCTGGGGCACCCGGTGAAACTGGAGATTGAACCCGGACGCTTCCTGGTGGCCGAGTCCGGCGTGCTGGTGTCGCAGGTGCGCAGCGTGAAAGAGATGGGCAGCCGTCACTTTGTGCTGATTGACGCCGGCTTTAACGACCTGATGCGCCCGGCAATGTACGGTAGCTATCACCATATCACCGCTCTGGCGGCGGATGGTCGCGATCTCAGCGCCGCGCCGCAGGTGGAAACCGTGGTGGCCGGGCCGCTGTGCGAATCCGGGGACGTCTTTACCCAGCAGGAAGGGGGCAAAGTCGAGACCCGCCTGCTGCCGGCGGTGGTGCCTGGGGACTATCTGGTGCTCCATGACACCGGCGCCTACGGGGCTTCGATGTCATCCAACTATAACAGCCGTCCGCTGCTGCCGGAGGTGCTGTTTGATGGCGGCAAGGCGCGGCTGATCCGCCGTCGCCAGACCATTCAGGAGCTGCTGGCCTTAGAGCTTATTTAAAAAAAGGTCCCGTCGTTACCGACTCGCGCAACACCAGCGTGCCGGTAAACGGCGGGATCGTTTCTATCGGCTGCTGGTTAGCAAGCTTGATCGCCTGATCGATAGCCGTGGTGATCATGTTGTCGATCGGCAGATAGACCGTCGATAGCCCCGGCTCCAGCCATTTCGCGCTTGGCGCATCGTCGAAGCCAAACAGCGACACATCCTGCGGAATACGCAGCCCCGCCTGATGCAGCGCCTTTGACGCCCCCAGCGCCATATCATCGTTACAGGAAAACAGCGCGCTGAAGCGGGCTTTCTCGTCCAGCAGTTCCCGGCACAGTTCGTAGCCGCGGGTCATCGTCGAGTCCCCGTACTTCACCCGGCTCGGATCCCACTCAATACCATGTTTTAGCAGCGCGTTGCGGTAGCCCTGCAGGCGAGCCTGGCCGGTAGGGGTGTGCATCGGGACGGTCATGCAGGCGATATCGCGGTGGCCCTGGGTAATCAGATACTCAACGGCCTGAAAGGCGGCTTCCTGCTGCTCGAAGAACACGCAGCGTTCGCGGGCCTGCGCCACATCGCGGTTAATCACCACCAGCGGCATGGCGATCGAATTAATCAGCGACATGATCGCCTTTTCGCTCATGTGCCGGGTATAGAGGATGATCGCATCGCATTGCCGGTCGGCGAGCATCTGCACCGCTTCCTCTTCGCGCTCCGGCGTATCATGACCGTCAGTGACGATAAGCTGCTTTCCCCAGGCTTCCGTCTGGCGTGAAGCCTGCTGCAGCAGACGGCCAAAGTAGAAGCCGTCGAAGGTGGAGACGACCAGCCCGATACTATTGCTGGTCTGATTGGCCAGCGAGCGTGCGAGAAAATTCGGCCGGTAGCCCAGCTCTTCCATCGCTTTAAAGACCTGTTGGCGGGTGCTCTCTTTCACCTGACCTGTGCCGTTCAACACGCGGGAAACCGTCGCTTTCGAGACGCCTGCGCGAATTGAGACATCCAGCATTGTAGCCATTCATCGATTCCTGATTTCACGTGGTAAAGCGCAGTTTATCACAGACCGAAAAGGGACATATCGACGGGGCGGGGCGGAAAAACCATCGCGATCACGCTTTTGGCAGGAACTGACGAGCCGGCATAGTCTGGTATGCCAATGTCGATTCTATCGGATATTTGGGATACCACAGTGCGCGTTGCGAGCGCTGTCACAGAACTATTTTTGCCTGGCGACTATGTTTTGGTATGCCAAAAGTCTCTGGCTGTTCACCTGGCCGCAATAAGCCCTTTACTCTGAGGTACTCTTTTATGGCATTACAGGACAAACTGATCGACGCGCTGGGGCGTTTCGCGACGACATTCAACAGCTATCGCTACATTATGGCGATCAAATCGGCGTTTATTACTCTGATGCCGGTGATCATCGTCGGGGCCTTTTCGGTACTGATCTCCAATATGGTGCTGGATCCGAAGAATGGGCTCGCCAGCTTTTCCTCGCTCTCCTTTCTTGCGGCGCTGAAGCCGATCACCAGCGCGCTCAACTACGCCACGCTCAATTTCCTCAATATCGGCGCCGTGTTTCTGATCGGTATTGAGCTGGGGCGGATAAACGGCATCAAAAGCCTGTTTCCCGGCCTGCTGGCGGTGATCTGCTTTATCTGCGTCACGCCGACGACGGTGGAGATGATGGTCGATGGCCAGATGCACGTGGTGAAAGATGTCCTGCTGCGCCAGTTCTCCGATACCCGCAGCCTGTTCCTCGGGATGTTCATCGCCATTCTGTCAGTGGAGATTTACTGCTGGCTGGAGGGGCGCAAGGGACTGAAGATCAAAATGCCGGATACCGTGCCGCCGAACGTTTCCGCCTCTTTTTCGGCACTGATCCCGGCGATCATCACCACCACCGCGATCGCCACCCTGGGTTTTCTCTTTCACCAACTGACGGGAATGTATCTGTACGATGCGGTCTACCAGGTGGTGCAGCAGCCGCTGGAGCGGGTGGTGCAGAGCCTGCCGGGGATCCTGCTGCTGATGTTCGTCGCCCAGCTGTTCTGGGTGATCGGCATTCACGGCAACCAGATGATCAAGCCGATCCGCGAGCCGCTGCTTCTGGGGGCGATCACCGTCAATATGAGCGCTTTTGAGCAGGGAAAAGAGGTACCGAACATTATCACGATGCCCTTCTGGGACGTCTACATGAGCATCGGCGGCTCGGGGCTGACCATCGGCCTGCTGATTGCGGTGATGATCGCCACGAAGCGTAAAGAGATGAAAGAGATCGCCAAGCTGTCGATAGGCCCGGGGCTGTTCAATATTAACGAGCCGGTGATCTTCGGGATGCCGATCATGCTCAACCCGATCCTCGCTATCCCGTTTATCATCACCCCGCTGGTGACCGGCAGCATCGGCTATTTCGCCACCCTGACCGGCTTCGCCGGCAAGGCGGTAGTGATGGTGCCCTGGACCACGCCGCCGCTGATCAACGCCTGGCTCTCCACCGCCGGCTCGATGGGGGCGGTGGTGACCCAGTTTATCTGCATCGTGACCGCGGTGCTTATCTATCTGCCTTTCGTCAAAATCGCCTCCCGCCGTGCCGATGCCGCACAGCGTCAGGCCGACAATCAACAGACCGCCAACCCTGTCTGAGGAGCCTATGACTACCGTACGGATGACCATTCCCGATGATTTTATCCTTGGCGCGGCGGCTTCCGCCTGGCAGACCGAGGGCTGGAGCGGGAAAAAACCGGGGCAGGACTCCTGGCCCGATCTCTGGTACAAAAACGACCGCCACGTCTGGCATAACGGCTATGGCCCGGCGGTGGCCACCGATTTTATCAACCGCTTTCAGGAAGATGTGCAGTTGATGAAGCTGGCCGGGCTGACCCACTACCGCACCTCAATCAACTGGTCGCGCTTTCTGACCGACTATGAAAACGTCACGGTGGATGAGGAGTATGCGGCCTATTACGACCAGCTGTTCGATGCGCTGCTGGCCAACGGCATCACGCCGATGATCTGCCTTGAGCATTATGAATTGCCCGGCTATCTGCTGGAAAAGTATGGCGGCTGGGGGTCGAAAACGGTGGTCGAGCTGTTTGTGCGCTACGCGGAGCAGGTCTTTGCCCGCTACCACCCGAAGGTGACCCGCTGGTTTACCTTTAATGAGCCAATTGTGGTACAGACCCGGGTCTATCTGGATGCCCTGCGCTGGCCCTATGAGCAGAACACCAGCACCTGGATGCAGTGGAACTATCATAAGGTGCTGGCGACCGCCAGCGTCGTGAAGCGGTTTCGCGAGCTCGGCTATCCCGGGACCGTCGGCTGCATCCTCAATCCGGAGGTGACCTACCCACGCTCACGCGCCCCCCATGACCTGCGCGCGGCGGAGATCTACGATCTGTTCTACAACCGCATGTTCCTCGACCCGCTGGTGCACGGGGTCTGGCCGCCGGAGCTTCTTGCACTGCTCGAACAGCATCAGGTGACGTGGGACGCCAGCGAGGAGGATCTGGCGATTATTCGCGAGCACACCGTCGATGAGCTGGGGATTAATCTTTACTACCCGCACCGGGTCAAAGCCCCGTCGCGGGCCTGGCATCCGCATACCCCGTTTCATCCGGCCTGGTATTATGAGCCGTTTGAGCTGCCCGGCCGGCGAATGAACGCCTCCCGCGGCTGGGAAATCTACCCGCAAATCATCTTTGATATGGCGATGCGGATAAAAAATGACTATCGCAACATCCCCTGGTTCGTGGCGGAGAGCGGGATGGGGGTGGAAAACGAAGACCAGTTCCGTAACCGCGAAGGCACCATCGATGACAGTTACCGCATCCGTTTTATCAGCGAACATCTGTGGCACACCCTGCGCGCCCGCGAGGCAGGGGCCAACTGCCAGGGCTATATGCTGTGGGCGTTTACCGACAACGTATCGCCGATGAACGCCTTTAAAAACCGCTACGGGCTTATCGAAATCGACCTGCAAAACCATCGCGCCCGGCGACCCAAAGCCTCGGCGCACTGGTTTCGTCAGCTGGGCGAACGGCGTGAAATGGTGCTGGATATCGATGATGAATACCGCTAGCCGGGGGGCAATTTTTGCTAAGATAGCGGCGTATTTGACTCGCAGGCATGTAACGCACAGGTGATTTTGTGGAAAAAGCGATAATTCCGCCGGAAAAGAAGCCCTATCAGGAGATTGGTGATGACTTACGCGCCCAGATCGCGCAGGGGCGCTACCCGGTCGGGTCGCGTTTGCCGCCGGAACGCCATATTGCCGAAACCTACGGCGTCAGCCGGACCATCGTGCGCGAAGCGCTGCTGATGCTGGAGCTGCAGGGGACGGTGGATATTCGTCAGGGATCCGGGGTGTACGTCATGCGTATTCCCCATGAAAACGACAGCGAAGAGGAGCAACTGCTCAGCAGCGACGTCGGTCCGTTTGAAATTCTGCAGGCGCGCCAGCTGCTGGAGAGCAATATCGCCGCCTTTGCCGCGAAAATGGCCACCCGCGCCGATATCGACAATCTGAAGCGGATTGTCGAGCAGGAGCAGCGGGCTATCGCCCTCAACGACACCGCGCAGGATAACGCTCGTCTGTTCCATCTGGTGCTGGCCGGGGCGACGCAGAACCAGATGCTGCTGGCGACGGTGGAGCGGATCTGGCTGCAGATGGACAGCAGCCCACTGTGGCAGCAGTTCAATGTGCATATTGCCAGCCGCGCCTGGCGGCTGAAGTGGCTCGGTGACCGACAGACGCTGCTCGCCGCGCTGCGGCGTCGCGATGTGATGGGCGCCTGGCAGGCGATGTGGCAGCATCTGGAAAACGTCAAAAACAGTCTGCTGGAGCTGTCCGATGAAGACGCCCCCGACTTTGACGGCTATCTGTTCGACTCGGTGCCGATTTTTCAGGGGAAGCTGGTATGACGATCCTGCCGCTGTACGCTGCGCCGCAGTACGCCCCGCAGGTAACCGACTGGCTGTGGCACGCCTTTGGCGGCGAGACGCTGCCGCGGGAGTTTTTCGCCAGCATTGTGCAGCATAGCCAGACGGCGGAGGCGCTGCCATTGACCTTTATTGCCGTGGAAGGCGAGCAGTTGCTCGGCACGATTGGCCTCTGGCGCTGCGACTTGATCAGCCGCCAGGATCTGTTTCCCTGGCTGGCGGCGCTGTACGTCGCGCCCGCCGCCCGCGGTCAGGGGCTGGCCGGAAAACTGCAGCGGCATGTGATCGATTATGCCCACCGCGCGGGCTTTCGGGAGCTCTATCTCTACTCCGCCTGCCGGGATTTCTATGAACGCTTCGGCTGGCGCTACCTCGGCGAGGGGCTGGATTACCCGGCCACCGCCGTGCATCTCTATCGCTACGATTTATCGCCTTCCAGCGGGGCGACCACCGAGTGACGGCGCACCAGCGTCGGGCTGAACAGGTGGGTGATCTCCGGGGCCGGGCGGTACTCCGCCAGGGCTAAGGCCAGCTCGGCCGCCTGGGTCGCCATGGTGACGATCGGGTAGCGGACAGTGGTCAGCCGCGGACGGACATAGCGCGAAATCAGGACATCGTCGAAGCCAATCAGCGAAATTTCCCGCGGGACGTCGATGCCGTTGTCGTTGAGTACGCCCATCGCGCCGGCGGCCATCGAGTCGTTATAGCAGGCGACGGCGCTAAAGTGGCGGCCGCGGCCAAGCAGTTCGGTCATTGCCAGTTCGCCGCCGCTTTCATCCGGTTCAGCAAAGGCGACCAGCCGGTCATTGCACGGCAGGCCGCTCTCTTCCAGCGCCGCGTAGTACCCCTGCAGTCGATCTTCCGCATCGGAGATATGGTGGTTTGAGCACAGATAGCCGATACGCGTGTGCCCCTGCTGGATCAAATGACGGGTCGCCAGCCAGGCGCCATAGCGGTCGTCCAGCGCCACGCAGCGGGTTTCATACCCGGGCAGGATGCGGTTGATCAGCACCATGCCGGGGATCTGCTTCATTAACCCCGCCAGTTCCTCATCGGGGATCATTTTGGCGTGCACCACCAGCGCCGCGCAGCGGTGGCGGATCAACTGCTCTATCGCCTGGCGTTCCTTCTGCACGTTGTGGTAGCCATTGCCAATCAGCAAAAAGTTGCCGGTGCGGTAAGCCACCTGTTCGACGGCTTTGACCATCGCGCCGAAGAAGGGGTCGGAGACATCACCCACCACCAGGCCGACGGTTTCCGTTGACTGCTGGGCCAGGGCCCGGGCGTTCGCATTGGGATGATAGTTCAGGGTTTCCATCGCCGCGCCCACGGACTGACGCGAGGCTTCGCTGGCTTTGGGAGAGTTATTGATGACGCGGGAGACGGTAGCGACGGAGACTCCTGCGAGTCGGGCTACATCCTTAATTGTCGCCATACCATGCCTTTTATAGGGTAAGCGTTTACATACTGCTATGTTACGGGAAAGAGCGGCAGATTCAAGGCGCGGCGGCGAAGGAATGGCGCAAATGTGATTCAGGCCGGGCTTATGGGTAACCTGGTTACATTGACGTCATCGCTAATTGAAACCGACGCAGGGAAATACAAACCTTTGCTTACACTTTGCGATGCGCTGTTGCGAATGTTCGCTGGTTTGTTCGCGGACCCGGTTGATATTCTGGCTATCCCAGAGGTATTGATAGGTGGAGTCAACGTCACGTTGACCACTTTACTTACACCAGCCTGCGCAGATGCGCAGGTTTTTTTTTGCCCGCCATCGGCGTTGTTACAGATAGCGAAAATCGTAATACCTGGTTGCACTTAGGCTCACTCCCTTGCGTTTTCCCGCTGGCCCGTTACGGTCGAAAAACGCGACAATCGAGATCCCAGAGGTATTGATAGGTGAGTTTCTTAGGTACGCTCTTCGTACTGAACGTCTTACACCGACCTGCGCGGATGCGCAGGTTTTTTTTATTCCGAAAATCTCCCCGCTGCACTGCTTTCCCATGCCTTCTCGTGTAACCTGCTTTGACTCATCACCGGTCACATGGAGTTGTTATGCTTTTGGGATTTTTCAGACTGCTGTTCAAGGGGTTATACCGGGTCAGACTGACCGGCGACACGCAGGCTTTATACCAGCAAAAGGTCTTAATTACCCCGAACCACGTCTCTTTCCTCGACGGCATTCTGCTGGCGCTGTTTTTGCCGGTCCGACCGGTTTTTGCGGTCTATACCTCAATCAGCCAGCGCTGGTTTATGCGCGCGCTGACGCCGATTATCGATTTTGTACCGCTGGACCCGACCAAACCGATGTCGATCAAACATCTGGTGCGGCTGATTGAGCAGGGGCGGCCGGTGGTTATCTTCCCGGAAGGGCGAATTTCGGTTAGCGGCTCGCTGATGAAAATTTATGACGGCGCCGCCTTTGTCGCCGCCAAATCGCAGGCGACCATCGTGCCGCTACGCATTGACGGCGCCGAACTGACGCCCTTCAGCCGGCTGAAGGGGCTGGTGAAGCGTCGCCTGTTCCCGCGTATTCAGCTGCATCTGCTGCCGCCCACCCATCTGCCGATGCCCGAGGCGCCGCGCGCCCGCGACCGGCGGAAAATCGCCGGGGAAATGCTGCATCAAATCATGATGGAAGCCCGGATGGCAGTGCGTCCGCGGGAAACCCTGTATGAATCGCTGCTGGCGGCACAGGACCGCTTCGGCGCGCGCAAACCCTGCGTGGAGGATATCAACTTCCAGCCGGATACCTATCGCAAGCTGCTGACCAAAACCCTGTTTGTCGCCCGCATTCTGGAAAAATACAGCCAGCGGGGCGAAAAGATTGGCCTGATGCTGCCTAACGCCGGCATCAGCGCGGCGGTGATTTTCGGCGCTATCGCCCGCGGGCGTATTCCGGCGATGATGAACTATACCGCCGGGGTGAAAGGGCTCAGCAGCGCGATAGCCGCCGCGGAAATCAACACTATTTTTACCTCACGCACCTTCCTCGATAAAGGCAAACTCTGGCATCTGCCGGAGCAACTGACCCAGGTGCGCTGGGTATTCCTCGAAGATCTTAAAGGTGATATCACCCTCGCTGACAAACTATGGATTTTCGGACATCTGCTGGCGCCGCGTCTGGCGCAGGTTAAGCAGCAGCCGGAAGACGCGGCGATGATCCTCTTCACCTCCGGCTCGGAGGGCAATCCGAAAGGGGTGGTGCACAGCCATAAGAGCCTGCTGGCCAACGTCGAGCAGATCAAAACTATCGCCGACTTTACCGCCAACGACCGCTTTATGTCGGCGCTGCCGCTGTTCCACTCCTTTGGCCTCACCGTCGGCCTGTTGACGCCGCTGTTTACCGGGGCAGAAGTGTTTCTCTATCCCAGCCCGCTGCACTATCGCGTGGTGCCGGAGCTGGTCTACGATCGCAACTGCACGGTGCTGTTCGGTACCTCGACCTTCCTCGCCAACTATGCCCGCTTCGCTAATCCGTATGATTTCTATCGCCTGCGCTATGTGGTCGCCGGGGCGGAGAAGCTGCAGGAGAGCACCAAACAGCTGTGGCAGGATAAATTCGGCCTGCGCATTCTCGAAGGCTATGGCGTGACCGAGTGCGCGCCGGTGGTATCGATTAACGTACCGATGGCGGCGAAGGTCGGCACCGTGGGCCGTATCCTGCCGGGGATGGACGCCCGCCTGCTGGCGATGCCAGGCATTGAGCAAGGGGGGCGGCTGCAGCTAAAAGGGCCGAACATCATGAAAGGCTACCTGCGGGTGGAAAACCCCGGGGTGCTGGAAGCGCCAGCGGCGGAAAACCAGCACGGCGAGAAGGAAGCGGGCTGGTATGACACCGGCGATATCGTCACCTTCGACGAGCAGGGCTATGTTCGCATCCAGGGCCGCGCGAAGCGCTTTGCCAAAATCGCCGGCGAGATGATCTCCCTCGAGATGGTGGAGCAGGTGGCCCTCGGCGCGTCGCCGGACAAAATGCACGCCACGGCGATTAAGCAGGACGCCAGCAAAGGCGAGGCGCTGGTGCTGTTTACCACCGATAATGAACTGACTCGCGAAGCCCTGCTGCGCTACGCTCGCCAGCACGGAGTACCGGAGCTGGCGGTACCGCGAGATATACGCTGGCTGAAGCAACTGCCGGTGCTGGGCAGCGGCAAGCCAGACTATGTCACCCTGAAAAACATGGTCGACGAGGCGGAAACAACCCATGAGTGAGTCAGTACATACTAACCCTTCGCTGTACTCGAAAGGGATGCTGGCGGTGATCTGCGCCCAGTTCCTGTCGGCCTTCGGCGACAATGCGCTTCTCTTCGCCACCCTGGCGCTGATGAAGCAGCTCTATTATCCGGAGTGGAGCCAGCCGGTCCTGCAGATGTTGTTTGTGGGCGCTTACATTCTTTTTGCTCCTTTTGTCGGCCAGTTTGCCGATAGCTTTGCCAAAGGCCGGGTGATGATGGTGGCCAACGGTCTGAAGCTGCTCGGCGCCGGCTGCATCTGCTTCGGTGTCAATCCGTTTATCGGCTATACGCTGGTGGGGATTGGCGCCGCCGCCTATTCGCCGGCCAAGTATGGCATTCTCGGCGAACTGACTACCGGCGATAAGTTAGTGAAGGCTAACGGACTGATGGAGTCCTCGACCATCGCGGCGATCCTGCTGGGCTCCATGGCCGGCGGGATCCTCGCCGACTGGCACGTGCTGGCGGCGCTGATCGTCTGCGCGCTGGTCTACGGCGGGGCGGTAGTGGCTAACCTGTGGATACCCAAGCTGCCGGCGGCGCGCCCGGGGCAGTCGTGGCGTTTTAAGCCAATGACGCACAGCTTCTTCAGCGCCTGCCGCACGCTGTGGCGCAACGGCGAAACCCGCTTTTCGCTGATGGGGACCAGCCTGTTCTGGGGCGCTGGCGTGACCCTGCGCTTCCTGCTGGTGATCTGGGTGCCGGTGGCGCTGGGCATTACCAGCAACGCCATGCCTACCTATCTTAATGCGATGGTGGCGGTGGGGATTGTGTTGGGGGCCGGGGCGGCGGCGAAGCTGGTGACCCTGGAGACGGTATCGCGCTGTATGCCGGCGGGAATATTGATCGGTATCGCGGTGATGGCCTTTGCGGTGCAGCAGTCGCTGCTGCCGGCGTTCGGTCTGCTGTTACTGCTCGGGGTGTTCGGCGGGTTCTTTATCGTACCGTTGAACGCGCTGCTGCAGGAGCGTGGGAAACATTCGGTCGGGGCAGGTAACGCCATTGCGGTACAGAACCTGGGCGAAAACGTGGCGATGCTGCTGATGCTGGGGCTCTATTCCCTGGCGGTGAGCGTGGGCGTTCCGCCGGTCGCCGTGGGGATAGGGTTTGGCGCGGTCTTTGCCGTGGCCATCGCCGCGCTGTGGGTCTGGGGGCGGCGTAAATAACCTCCCGGTTTGCGCTGCGCTTAACCGGGCGACGGGTTCATCAATGTCTGCTCTTCGGTAGCCCGGGTAAGGCGTATACGCCGCTACCCGGGGCTTTGCTTTCTTACGGTGCCGGGTAGGTATAAACCTGATGCACCGCCTCAATCTCCGCTAATACCTCTTCACTCAGCTCAAGCTGCAAACTTTCCACGTTAGCCTGCAGCTGCGCCATGGTCGTCGCCCCCAGCAGGGTGCTGGCGACAAATGGCTGCCGACGCACAAAGGCCAGCGCCATTTGCGCCGGATCGAGGCCGTGGCGTTTGGCGATATCCACATAGGCCGCAACCGCTTTCTGCGACTGCTCGCTGCTGTAGCGCGTAAAGCGGCTGAACAGCGTATTGCGCGCCCCCGCCGGCTTCGCGCCGTTGAGATACTTGCCGGTCAGTGTGCCGAAAGCCAGGCAGGAGTAGGCCAGCAGCTCCACGCCTTCGAACTGACTCACTTCCGCGAGGCCGACTTCAAAGCTGCGGTTCAGCAGGCTGTAAGGATTCTGAATGGTCACGATCCGCGGCAGGTCGTGCTTATCCGCCAGGTGCAGATAACGCATCACGCCGAAGGCGGTTTCGTTCGACACGCCGATGTAGCGGATCTTCCCGGCGCGCTGGAACTCGGTCAGCGCTTCGAGGGTATCCAGCAGGGTCACGGCGGGCGCGGCATCAGCCCAGGTATAGCCCAGCTTGCCAAAGCAGTTGGTTGGGCGCTGCGGCCAGTGTACCTGGTACAGGTCGAGGTAATCGGTCTGCAGCCGCTTCAGGCTGGCGTGCAGCGCCTCGCGGATATTTTTGCGGTCCAGGACGTGATTGGGCCGAATGCTGCTGTCGTTATTGCGCGCGGGCCCGCTAACTTTGGAGGCCAGCACCAGCTTTTCGCGATTGCCGCGTTTCGCCAGCCAGTTGCCGACGTAGGTTTCAGTCAGCCCCTGAGTTTCCGGGCGCGGCGGGACGGGGTACATTTCGGCGACATCGATCAGATTGATGCCGTTGGCAACCGCATAGTCGAGCTGCTGATGGGCATCAGCTTCGCTGTTCTGCTCGCCAAAGGTCATGGTCCCCAGCCCGAGGGTGCTGATTTCAAGTGAACTGTGTGGGATACGGTGATACAGCATAGCCAGCTTCCTTTTTATTTATAAGGTCAGGCATTCCCCGACAAAGGAGTATCAACATGGCAGAGGGTGAGAAAAAGAGGAAGTAAAAAATCAAAAAAGCCGGGTGACGAGGAGGGGCGGTGGGTGGAACCCGCGGCGTCCTGGTGTGTCCCGACTCTTCTCAAAAGACTGGTTGTCGGTAAGCGCAGCGTCAACAGAGGCTGGGGCCGACGGGGAAAGATTAACGCTTAATGATTTGCGAAACGTCGTCACGATTGATCTGCATTTTATTACCCTGCTGATCTTCGTAACTGATTAAACCGGTATCGTCATCCACGGTAGGTTTACCGTCGGTCAGGATCATTCGCCCATCTTTGGTCGCCATGACGTAATCGCTGCTGCAACCGGAAACCGAGAACGCCAGTCCTACGGCGGAAATCAATACTGCCCATTTTTTCATCGTCATCACCTCTTGAGTAGCTGCACCCCATACCCGTCTATTAATAGCCTGATTTGTGAGACATAAAAAGCAGTAAAGTCTGAAAAAGGGTTGCAGCCTGTGACCAGGCTGCAATTTTGTGGTTTACAGCGGGTTTTTCTTATTACGCAGCAGGTTAAGGCTCTCCACCGCAATAGAGAAGAACATGGCGAAATAGATGTATCCCTTCGGCACATGAACGTCGAAACTTTCCAGCATCAGGGTAAAGCCGACCAGGATCAGAAACGACAGCGCCAGCATTTTCACCGAAGGATGGCGGTCAACAAAATCGCCGATAGGTCGCGCGGCGAACATCATCACCCCCACCGCAATCACCACCGCCGCCATCATGATGAACAGATGATCCGACAGGCCGACGGCGGTGATCACTGAATCGAGGCTAAAGATGATATCCAGCAGCATGATCTGCACGATAGCGCCGAGAAAGGAGTGGACGTTGGTCTTCAGCCCCTCTTCTTCACCTTCGATAGATTCATGGATCTCTTTACTGGCTTTCCAGATAAGGAATAGCCCACCGAGCAGCAAGATCAGGTCGCGAAACGAAATCTCCTGACCGAGGACGGTGAAGAGCGGGTTGGTCAGTTTCACTACCCAGGCGATAGAGGCCAGCAGCGCCAGGCGCATGACCATCGCGCCCATCAAACCGATCCGTCGCGCGTGGGCGCGCTGGGCGGTGGGGAGCTTGGCCACGACCAGAGAGAGAAAAATAATATTATCGATCCCGAGCACGATCTCCAGCAGCGTCAACGTGCCCAGCGCCAGCCAGGCGTTAGGATCGGTTATCCATGCAAATAACATTGTTCAAAGTCCTGCAAAATAGAAAGCAGCAATTATATGCAAGCCCTAACGCAGAACAAAAAATTAATCGTGTTGTAACAAGAAATGGCGGGCGAGCAGGGCGGCGGTAAAATTCTTTTTCAGGTAAAAGCCGCGCGGCAGCGTCAGGATCGTCTCCCCGTGCGCGCCGATGGCCTCGGTCAGCGCCTTGCTGTTGGCGGCTTTCGGTCTTAACTGCAGCACCTCGCCGTGGCGGGCGGTAATGCGCTCAACTTCGCCCAGAACAATGAGATCCATCAGCTCCTCCCAGTCCATGCGCAGCTGGCGCTCCTCGTCTTCGTCCGGACTCCACAGCAGTGGTGCGCCGACGCGCCGCGCCGCCAGCGGGATGGTGCGTTCACCCTCCACCGGGATCCACAGGACGCGCTGCAGCTTATGCCGCACATGGCT
Source organism: Klebsiella sp. GL120222-02 (assembly GCF_003097195.1). Classification (NCBI taxonomy): domain Bacteria; kingdom Pseudomonadati; phylum Pseudomonadota; class Gammaproteobacteria; order Enterobacterales; family Enterobacteriaceae; genus Klebsiella; species Klebsiella sp. GL120222-02. The sequence goes on along the minus strand of NZ_QEQO01000003.1, from coordinate 306,794 downwards.
GCTCTCCCAGGTGACGCCGCTATTGCCGGTTAACGGGGCGACACAGACGAAGGTGGTCTCCAGCGGACGCCCCCGGCTGTCGATGGGGATCGTTTTGAGCTCGACCCCCAGCGCGGCGAAATCCTGCTCGGGTTTACTGCCTGCGCTGGCGCCCAGCCACAGCTCCAGCAGAATGCCCGTCCAGCCTTTATCGCGTTTCAGATCGCGCGGAATGGGGATCCCGGCCAGCGCCGCCAGCTCGCCCAGCGAATAGCCAGCCAGCTGACGGGCCTGGGCCAGCAACTGTTCCTGACTTTGCGGCGGCGAGGAGAGAGGGGCGATAGTGGGCATAGGGCGCTACCTTTGGCTAAAAAATGAGCGCTATTTTTGCGCGTTGTGGATAGAGTTTACCGTTTTCTGAGTAACTATACCAATGTCATGATTTATATGAGTTTTTAAACTTATTGCGCCGCGGGTGAAAACCGTGAAAACAGGTTTTCCAGAACTGGTCACTGACAATAAACAGGATCTTACACCATGTTATCCACAGAAAAGTGGGATAACTGGGGAAAAGCCTCACTACTGGTTCGATTTACAGCCTTGACGTGCGACGAAAATCGAAATTTTAGAGAAAACCTGCCCGCGGTCTGCGCGTAATCTGTGGATAAAATCGACATTGCTCGATCTTTCATCAGTCAGCGGATCGCATATGTGATGATCGTCACGTTACGCTGTAATAAGTGAAAGGAATATATTCTAACTTAATGAATATGCTATCATTATTTTAAGGTGTTAGCGGTGCGATGTTCAGATTACTCCGGGTTTTCCCGGGGTAATTCCGTACTTCTTCACAACTCTATCCACAGAAAAAGTGAATAAAATAGGGCCTAAGCCGCATTCGTTGTTTATAACTCTGGCCATTACTGTGAGTTATTCAAATGTTATCCGTTCTCAGTGGGCGAACAGAGTGGTTTACCGTTTCCGGCGAGTGTGAAACAATCATTCACATTGAAGCTTATCTTGAGGTAGTCCGGTGATTGATGACGATGGCTACCGCCCAAATGTCGGTATTGTAATCTGTAATCGTCAGGGCCAGGTCATGTGGGCCCGGCGCTATGGTCAGCACTCGTGGCAGTTCCCGCAAGGGGGCATAAATCCAGGAGAATCCGCAGAGCAGGCGATGTATCGGGAATTGTTTGAAGAGGTCGGGTTAAGCCGTAAAGATGTGCGGATCCTTGCCTCAACCCGTAACTGGCTGCGTTACAAGTTGCCTAAACGTTTGGTGCGTTGGGACACAAAGCCGGTTTGTATCGGCCAGAAACAAAAGTGGTTTCTTTTGCAGTTGATCGGCAACGATGCGGACATCAATATGCAAACCAGCAGTACACCAGAATTTGATGGTTGGCGCTGGGTGAGTTACTGGTACCCGGTTCGCCAGGTGGTGTCGTTCAAGCGCGACGTCTACCGCCGGGTGATGAAAGAGTTCGCCAGCGTGACCATGTCGCTGGCGGAGAGTGCACCTAAGCCGCAAAGCGCGCCTGCTTATCGACGTAAAAGAGGTTAAGCCACGCACATTATGCTCACTCGGTTGCGAGAAATAGTCGAGAAGGTCGCGAGTGCGCCGCGTTTAAACGAGGCGCTGGATATTCTGGTGACGGATGTCTGCCAGGCGATGGAGACGGAAGTCTGCTCGGTTTACCTGGCTGACAATGACCGACGCTGCTATTACCTGATGGCCACCCGCGGGTTAAAAAAACCTCGCGGGCGCACCGTTGCGCTGGCGTTCGATGAAGGCCTGGTGGGTCTGGTTGGCCGCCTGGCGGAGCCCATCAACCTCGCCGATGCGCAAAAACACCCCAGCTTCAAATATATCCCTGCCGTCAAAGAGGACCGCTTCCGCGCCTTCCTTGGCGTGCCGATCATTCAGCGCCGCCAGCTGTTGGGCGTGCTGGTGGTCCAGCAGCGCGAGCTGCGTCAGTTTGATGAAAGCGAAGAGTCTTTCCTCGTCACCCTCGCCACCCAGATGGCGGCGATCCTCTCCCAGTCCCAGCTGAACGCCCTGTTCGGCCAGTATCGTCAGACGCGCATTCGCGCCCTCCCGGCCTCTTCCGGGGTGGCGATCGCCGAGGGCTGGATGGACGTCAGCCTGCCGCTGATGGAGCAGGTGTATGAAGCCTCGACGCTGGACACCGCCTCGGAACGCGAACGCCTGACCGGCGCGCTGGAAGAGGCGGCTAACGAATTTCGTCGCTACAGCAAACGCTATGCTGCCGGCGCGCAAAAAGAGACGGCGGCAATCTTCGATCTCTACTCGCACCTCCTCTCCGACGCCCGCCTGCGTCGCGAGCTGTTTGCCGAAGTCGACAAAGGCGCGGTGGCCGAGTGGGCGGTCAAAAAGATCATTGAGAAGTTCGCCGAACAGTTTGCCGCGCTCAGCGACGGTTATCTGAAAGAGCGGGCCGGCGATCTGCGTACCCTGGGTCAGCGTCTGCTGTTCCATCTCGACGACAGCATTCAGGGGCCCAACACCTGGCCGGCGCGCATTATCCTCGTGGCGGACGAGCTGTCGGCCACCACCCTCGCCGAAGTGCCGCAGGATCGTCTGGTCGGTGTGGTGGTGCGCGATGGCGCCGCCAACTCCCATGCCGCCATTATGGTACGCGCCCTCGGGATCCCGACGGTGATGGGCGCCGATATCCAGCCCTCTCTGCTGCATGGCCATACGCTGATTGTCGATGGCTATCGCGGTGAGCTGCTGGTGGATCCCGAACCTGTCCTGTTGCAGGAATATCAGCGCCTTATTAGCGAAGAGAACGAGCTCAGCCGCCTGGCGGAGGACGATCTCCAGCGCGCGTCGGAGCTGAAAAGCGGCGAGCGGGTGAAAGTCATGCTCAACGCCGGCTTAAGCCCGGAGCACGAAGAGAAGCTCGGCAGCTTTGTTGACGGCATTGGCCTCTACCGTACCGAAATTCCCTTTATGCTGCAGAGCGGCTTCCCCTCTGAAGAGGAGCAGGTCGCCCAGTATCAGGGCATGCTGCAGATGTTTAACAGCAAACCGGTGACCCTGCGTACCCTGGACATCGGCGCGGATAAACAGCTGCCGTATATGCCGATCAGCGAAGAGAACCCGTGCCTCGGCTGGCGCGGGATCCGCATCACCCTCGATCAGCCGGAGATCTTTTTGATCCAGGTGCGGGCGATGCTGCGCGCCAACGCCGCCACCGGCAACCTCAGCATTTTGCTGCCTATGGTGACCAGTCTGGAGGAGGTGGATGAGGCCCGTCGGCTGATCGACCGCGCCAGCCGGGAAGTGGAAGAGATGATCGGCTACGCCATCCCACGTCCGCGCCTGGGGGTGATGCTGGAGGTCCCGTCGATGGTCTTTATGCTGCCGCAGCTGGCCAGTCGGATCGATTTTATCTCGGTAGGGACGAACGACCTGACCCAGTACCTGCTGGCCGTCGACCGCAACAATACCCGGGTCGCCAGCATGTATGACAGCCTGCATCCGGCGGTATTGCGGGCGCTGGCGATGATCGCCCATGACGCGGAGCGCTTTGGCATCGATCTGCGACTGTGCGGCGAGATGGCGGGCGACCCGATGTGCGTGACGATCCTTATCGGCCTCGGTTATCGCCATCTGTCGATGAACGGCCGCTCGGTGGCGAGGGTGAAATATCTGCTGCGCCGCATTGATATCGAAGAGGCGCAGGAGCTGTCGCGTCGCAGCCTTGATGCCCAGATGACCGCTGAGGTGCGCCATCAGGTGGCGGCCTTTATGGAGCGTCGCGGTCTCGGCGGCCTGATCCGCGGCGGGCGGTAGCGGTAGCCCGGGTGAGGCGTAAGCCGTAACCCGGGGATCCTCTGCTCGCACCATCCGGCAAAATAGGGTACCGCCGGGAAAACGGCATTCTGTTAGCATCCGTATACATATCTTTTACACGTTCGGCGCGGATCGCACTCCAGGCTTATGCTATGATTCGCCTCCTTCGGCGTGCCCGTTTTTATCGGGCATAGATCATCACCGCTGTCCACTTTCGGCGGAATAACAAGTCTTTATGGTGACAGATGAATAGTGGCTACCTGCATTTTCCGGAGTTCGATCCGGTCATTTTTTCTCTAGGTCCGGTCTCCCTCCACTGGTACGGTTTGATGTACCTGGTGGGCTTTGTCTTTGCGATGTGGCTGGCCACCCGTCGGGCGAATCGTCCGGGCAGCGGCTGGACGAAAAATGAAGTGGAAAACCTGCTCTACGCGGGCTTCCTCGGCGTCTTCCTGGGCGGCCGTATCGGCTACGTGCTGTTTTACAACCTGCCGGTATTTCTTGCCGATCCGCTGTATCTGTTCCGCGTCTGGGACGGCGGCATGTCGTTCCACGGCGGCCTGATCGGCGTGATCCTGGTGATGATTATCTTCGCCAGACGCACCAAACGCACCTTCTTCCAGGTCTCCGATTTTATCGCGCCGCTGATCCCGTTTGGCCTTGGCGCCGGACGTCTGGGCAACTTCATCAACGGTGAGCTGTGGGGCCGCGTGGACCCTAGCTTCCACTACACGATGATTTTCCCGGGCTCCCGTGCCGAAGACCTGGCGCTGCTGCCGACGCATCCGGAATGGCAATCGCTGTTCGATACCTACGGCGCGCTGCCGCGTCACGCGTCGCAGCTGTACGAGCTGGCGCTGGAAGGCGTGGTGCTGTTCCTGATCCTGAACCTGTTTATCCGTAAACCGCGCCCGACCGGCTCCGTTTCCGGTCTGTTCCTGATTGGCTACGGCCTGTTCCGCATCATCGTGGAATTCTTCCGCCAGCCCGACGCCCAGTTCACCGGCGGCTGGGTGCAGTACATCAGCATGGGGCAGATTCTTTCGATCCCGATGGTGCTTGCGGGTATCATCATGATGGTTTGGGCTTACCGCCATCGTCCGCAGCAACAGAATTCTTGAGGAACCATGAAACAGTATCTTGATTTGATGCAGAAAGTGCTCACCGAGGGCACGCCAAAAAATGACCGCACCGGCACTGGCACGATCTCTATTTTCGGCCATCAGATGCGTTTTAACCTGCAGGAAGGCTTCCCGCTGGTGACCACCAAGCGCTGTCATTTACGCTCCATCATCCATGAACTGCTGTGGTTCCTGCAGGGCGACACCAACATCGCCTATCTGCACGACAACAACGTCACCATCTGGGACGAGTGGGCAGATGAAAATGGCGACCTGGGGCCGGTCTACGGCAAACAGTGGCGTTCCTGGCCTGCGCCGGACGGTCGTCATATCGACCAGATCACCACGGTGATGAACCAACTGAAAAACGACCCGGACTCCCGCCGGATCATCGTCTCGGCGTGGAACGTCGGCGAGCTGGATAAAATGGCGCTGGCGCCGTGCCACGCCTTCTTCCAGTTCTACGTCGCTGACGGCAAGCTCTCCTGCCAGCTGTATCAGCGCTCCTGCGACGTATTCCTCGGCCTGCCGTTCAATATCGCCAGCTACGCGCTGCTGGTGCATATGGTGGCGCAGCAGTGCGATCTGCAGGTCGGTGATTTCGTCTGGACCGGCGGCGACACCCATCTGTACAGCAACCATCTTGAGCAGACCAACCTGCAGTTGAGCCGCGAACCGCGTCCGCTGCCGAAGCTGGTCATCAAACGCAAACCGGCGTCGATTTTCGACTACCGTTTTGAAGACTTCGAGATTGAAGGTTACGATCCGCACCCGGGCATTAAAGCGCCGGTGGCGATTTAACCCCCCCTGCAGAGATGATCAACCGGCGCCCGATGGCGCCGGTTTTTTTATGCCTTTTGCACCATCAGAATGGAGGCTATCTCCATAGCCACAGGGATAAGGTCGCTTCAGCCTGCCCACTGCCCCCCGGCGGTTGCGGTGGGCGAAGTTGGGTAGACGCTCGCAAAAAAATGTTCCTCTGTCGAGTATGCAAACCTTTTTTGCGTATCTGGCCGGGAAAGCTATTTTCCGTCGTCGCGCCAGGGTCAACCGCCGCGGCATACTCGACGCCATGAACAGAGAACATGGCTACACCCTGATGGAAACCCTGGTAACGCTGACACTGATGATGATCCTCAGCGTCGGCGGCCTGTACGGCTGGCAGCGCTGGCAGCAGCAGCAACAACTGTGGCAAACCGCCGTCCAGGTGCGGGATTTTCTGCTCTTTCTGCGCGATGACGCCAACGCGTACAACCGGGACCGCGTGCTTCGCGTCGGCCAGGACGAAGTGGGCTGGTGCCTGAGCGCGGAGGGGGAGGGGCCGGAATGCGCCTCGGGGACATCCTTCACGCTGCGCCCGCGCTGGCCGGGGATCACGCTGGCTGGCGTTACGCCTGGTCTGGGGTTTTATGGTCTGCGCAGCACCGCCTGGGCGGGGAATCTGCGGTTGCAGAGCGCGGCCGGCAGCTGGAGCATTGTGATCTCACACTGGGGGCGGATTCGTTTATGCCGCAGCGACAGCGCAGGAGGGTGTCAGTGAACAGTCGAGGATTTTCCCTGGCGGAGGCGCTTATCGCCATGGCCATCGGCTCGCTGCTGCTGATGGGGGCCTGCCGTTTTCTGCCTGCCCTGCAGCGTCATATTCTGCGCCAGGGCGAACAGCTGGCCCTGGAGAACGAGCTGTGGCAGCGCGTGCATGCCGTGGGAAAACATCTCCAGCGCGCCGGGTACTGCCGGGGAGCGTGCGGCGGAGCCGGGCTGGAGCTAGCCGCTGATGGCGAGTGTCTGATTGTGCGCTGGGATGCGAACAGCAACGGGAGATGGGAAACCTCCCCCGCAGCAGCGGCGGAGAGCACCGGCTTTCGCCTGCGCGACGGCGCGCTGGAGACCTTGCGCGGGGCCAGCGACTGCCGCGGGGGCGGATGGGAGAAAATCACCAACCCGGCCGCCATCGTGGTGACGCGCTTCTCGGTACAACGTCAGGTCACCTCGGGCTTCGCGCCGGAGCTGAGCGTGACGCTGGCGGCGCGCTCCGCGCAACAGAGGGGCCTGACGAGCGAGGTTGAGCAGCGGGTGACGGGGTATAACCTGTGAGCCGTCAGCGTGGAATGTCGTCGCTGCTGATGGTGCTCCTGTTGCTGACCCTCGGCAGCCTGTTACTCGAGGGGCTTAACCTGCAGCAGCGGGCGCTGCTGGCGCAAACCGCCAGCGAAACGCAGGCGATCCGCGATACGGCGATAGCCCATTCGGCGCTGCAGTGGGGAAAACAACAGGCCTGGTCGGCGCAGCTGCCGCTGGCCTGCCGGGAGCAGACGCCGCAGGGCTGGCGCGCCTGCCTGCGTATCTTCGGCGACGGTTCACTGTTGCTCAGCAGCGCCAGCGGCGAGGTGCAGGTCTGGCAGTCCGGCGAGGTGCGCGGCGGGCAGGTGCGTTTTTCCGCCCACGGCTGGAGCGATTTTTGCCCGCTCAGGGAGGCGAGCTTATGTCAAATGCCCTGAAGCATCAGCGGGGGTTTAGCCTGCCGGAGACCGTGCTGGCGATGGCGCTGATGGTGCTGACGGTCACCGCGCTGGGCGGCTATCAGCGCGGAATGGCGCAAGGAATTGTCCAGTTGAACCAGACCGGTCAGCTGTGGCGCGACGCGTGGCGCTATAGCAAGCTCTCCGCGCCGCCCTCGCCGGCACGCGGGCAGGTAAGCCGTATGCAGACATCGACGCAAAGATGTGTCAGCATCACGGTAACGATCAGTATGCCCGTTGCCAAGCGGGTGCAGATGACCCGGCTGCATTGCCCGGTCAGTCAGTAGTCAGGAGCAATTATGTTAAGGGTATACCACTCAAACCGGCTGGATGTTCTCGAGGCGTTGATGGAATTTATCGTCGAGCGCCAGCGGCTGGATGACCCTTTTCAGGCCGAAATGGTGCTGGTGCAGAGTACCGGTATGGCGCAGTGGCTGCAGATGACCCTGGCCTCGCGCTTCGGAATTGCCGCCAATATCGAGTTCCCGCTGCCGGCGAGCTTTATCTGGGACATGTTTGTGCGCGTCCTGAAAGATATTCCTGGCGAAAGCGCCTTCAGCAAGCAGAGCATGAGCTGGAAGCTGATGACCCTCCTGCCGCAGCACCTGGAGGAAGACGATTTTATCTTGCTGCGCCAGTATCTGAGCGATGACGGCGACAAGCGCAAGCTGTTTCAACTCGCCGCCCGGGTGGCGGACCTCTATGACCAGTACCTCGTCTATCGCCCGGAGTGGCTGATGCGCTGGGAGGCCGGCCAGCGGGTGGAAGGTCTCGGCGATGCCCAGCAGTGGCAGGCGCCGCTGTGGCAGGCGCTGGTGAGCTATACCGCCGAGCTGGGGCAACCGCAGTGGCACCGCGCCAATCTCTACCAGCGCTTTATCAGTACCCTGGAAAAAGCGGACGAACCGCCCGCCGGGCTGCCGTCGCGCGTCTTCATCTGCGGGATTTCCGCGCTGCCGCCGGTCTATCTTCAGGCGCTGCAGGCGCTGGGTAAGCATGTCGATGTCTACGTATTGTTTACCAACCCCTGCCGCTACTACTGGGGAGACATTAAGGATCCGGCGTTCCTGGCGAAGCTGCTGTCGCGCCAGCGGCGCCATCACCGCGAGGCGCGCGCGCTACCCCTGTTTCGCGACACCGAGCAGGCGCCGGGGTTGTTTAATGACGCTGGGGAACAGGATGTCGGCAACCCGTTGCTCGCCTCCTGGGGCAAACTGGGGCGCGATTATATCTACCTGTTGGCGGGGCTGGAGCGCTATGAGGAGCTGGACGCCTTTGTCGATATTGCCCCCGATAACCTGTTGCATAACCTGCAATCGGATATCCTCGAACTGCGCAACGCGGCGGTGGCCGGGCAGAGCGCAGAGGCGTTCGCCCACAGTCGCGACAAACGTCCGCTGGCGCTGGATGACCGCAGTCTGAGCATTCACGTCTGCCACAGTCCGCAGCGCGAAGTGGAGGTTCTGCACGATCGGCTACTGGCGATGCTGGAGGCGGATCCGACGCTCACCCCGCGGGATATCATCGTCATGGTGGCGGATATCGACAGCTACAGTCCCTATATTCAGGCGGTGTTTGGCGCGGCCAGCGGCGATCGCTGGTTGCCGTGGGCGATCTCCGACCGTCGCGCCCGCGAGTCGCACCCGGTGCTGCAGGCGTTTATCACGCTGCTCTCGCTGCCGGACAGCCGCTTCGCCAGCGAAGATGTGCTGGCGCTGCTGGACGTGCCGGTGCTGGCGGCGCGCTTTAATATCACGGAAGAAGGGCTGCGCTACCTGCGCCAGTGGGTGAACGAATCCGGCGTCCGCTGGGGAATGGATGACGACAACGTCCGCGAGCTGGACCTGCCGGCGACCGGGCAGCATACCTGGCGGTTCGGCCTCACCCGTATGCTGTTGGGCTACGCCATGGACAGCCGCGAGGGAGAGTGGCAGTCGGTGCTGCCGTATGACGAATCCAGCGGTTTGATCGCCGAACTGGTGGGCAACCTCGCGTCGCTGCTGATGCAGCTTAATCTGTGGCGACGCGGCCTTGCCCAGCAGCGGCCGCTGGCGGAGTGGCTGCCGGTCTGTCGCGATCTGCTGAATGACTTTTTCCTGCCGGACAGCGAGACCGAAGCGGCGCTGGCGCTGATTGAGCAACAGTGGCTGGCGGTTATTGATAGCGGTCTGGAGGCGCAGTATGGCGACCAGGTGCCGCTGACGCTACTGCGCGATGAGCTGGCCCAGCGCCTCGATCAGCAGCGGATCAGCCAGCGCTTTCTTGCCGGCCCGGTCAACATCTGTACCCTGATGCCGATGCGTTCGATCCCCTTTAAGGTGGTTTGCCTGCTGGGGATGAACGACGGGGTTTATCCGCGAACGCTGCCGCCGCTGGGCTTTGATTTGATGAGCCAGAAGCCGCAGCGCGGCGACCGCAGCCGGCGTGATGATGACCGCTATCTGTTCCTCGAAGCGCTGATGTCCGCCGAACAGACGCTGTATATCAGCTACATCGGCCGTTCGATTCAGGACAACAGCGAGCGCTTTCCCTCGGTGCTGGTGCAGGAGCTGGTGGATTATATCGGCCAGAGCCACTGTCTTGCTGGCGACGAAGAGCTTGACTGCGACGCCAGCGAAGCCCGGGTCAAAGCCCATATCACCCATCTGCATACGCGCATGCCGTTCGACGTCGCTAATTTCCAGGAAGACGAGAACAAGAGCTACGCTCGTGAATGGCTGGCCGCCGCCGGCCAGCAGGGAGAGGCGCATAGCGATTTTATACAGCCGCTCACCGCGCCGCCGATTGACAGCCTGCCGTTCGAGCAGCTCTTACGCTTCTGGCAGCACCCGGTTCGCGCGTTCTTTCAGCAGCGTTTGCGGGTCAATTTCCGCGCCGAAGAGGACGATATTCCAGACGACGAGCCCTTCACTCTTGAAGGGCTGAGCCGTTATCAACTGAATCAGCAACTGCTCAATACGCTTATCGAGGAGCAGGACGACTCAGCCATGTTCCGCCGCTTCCGCGCCGCCGGCGAGCTGCCGTATGGCGCCTTTGGCGAGCTGGTCTGGGAGACGCAGCGCCTGGAGATGCAGGCTCTGGCCGAGCGGGTGATGGCCGAGCGCCAGCAGGCGCAGAGTATGGAGATCGATCTGCAGTGCGGCGGCGTGAACCTGACCGGCTGGCTGCAGCAGGTGCAGCCGGACGGTCTGCTGCGCTGGCGGCCTTCGCTGCTGAGCGTCTCCCAGGGGATGCAACTTTGGCTGGAACACCTTGTCTACTGTGCCAGCGGCGGCACCGGCGAGAGCCGGCTGTTTGTGCGGAAAGAGGGAGAGTGGCGCTTCCCGGCGCTGGCGCCCGCCGAGGCGCAGGCGTACCTTAATGCGCTGGTGGATGGCTATTTGCTGGGGATGTCGCAGCCGCTGCTGCTGCTGCCGGAAAGCGGTGGCGCCTGGCTGAAAGCCTGTTACGACGCCGAAAAGGATGTCATCTTAATGGACGAAGAGACGCAGCAGAAAGCGCGGAGCAAATTCCTGCAGACCTACGAAGGTAATATGGTGGTCAGCGGGGAGGGCGCCGATATCTGGTATCAACGCCTGTGGCGTTCGCTGGAGCCGGCGCATTACGAAGAAATTATTGCTCAGACGCAGCGTTATCTGTTACCGCTATATCGTTACCATCAGTCCACACAAATTTAAATAGTATAAAAATTGCGCAGTGAATGGCGGTTCATTTATTATGCGCAACGTATCACGGACTGATGGACATAAAAGGCTGCACGCTGTGCAGCGCAAGTTTGTTAATGATGAGGTTCGTGAATGCCCCGCAGTTTATGGTTCAAGGTTTTTGTTGTGCTGGCCGCCCTCTGGGCGCCGTTTAGTCAGGCCGACACCGGATGGCAGCCGATTCAGGAGACGATCCGCAAAAGCGAAAAAGATACGCGTCAGTATCAGGCGATCCGCCTTGATAACGACATGGTCGTGCTGCTGGTTTCCGATCCGCAGGCGGTGAAATCGCTGTCGGCGCTGGTGGTGCCGGTGGGATCCCTGCAGGATCCGGCCGATCATCAGGGGCTGGCGCATTTTCTGGAACATATGACGCTGATGGGGTCGCAAAAATATCCCCAGCCTGACAGCCTTGCAGAGTTTCTTAAACTGCACGGCGGCAGCCATAACGCCAGCACCGCGCCTTACCGCACCGCGTTTTATCTCGAAGTGGAAAATGATGCGCTGGACGGGGCCGTAGACCGCCTGGCCGACGCCATCGCCGCGCCGCTGCTGGATAAAAAATATGCCGACCGCGAACGTAACGCGGTCAACGCCGAGCTGACGATGGCCCGGACGCGAGACGGGATGCGCATGGCCCAGGTCAGCGCGGAGACCATCAACCCGGCCCACCCGGCGGCCCACTTCTCCGGTGGTAACCTCGAGACGCTCAGCGATAAGCCCGGCAGCCCGGTACTTGATGCGCTGCACACCTTCCGCGATAGCTGGTACTCCGCCAACCTGATGAAAGCGGTGATCTACAGCAACAAGCCGTTGCCGGCGCTGGCGCGGATGGCTGCTGACACCTTTGGCCGCGTGCCGAATCGTCAGATCAGCAGGCCGGAAATTACCGTCCCGGTGGTAACGGATGCGCAAAAAGGCATCATTATTCACTATGTGCCGGCGATGCCGCGCAAAGTGCTGCGCGTCGAGTTTCGCATCGACAACAACAGCGATCGCTTCCGCAGCAAGACCGATGAGCTGGTCACCTATCTCATCGGCAACCGCAGCCCGGGCACGCTCTCCGACTGGCTGCAAAAGCAGGGGCTGGCGGAAGGTATCCGCGCCGATTCCGATCCGGTGGTAAACGGCAACAGCGGCGTACTGGCGATCTCTGCCACCCTCACCGATAAAGGCCTGGCGCACCGCGACGAAGTGACGGCGGCCATTTTCAGCTACCTTGACCTCCTGCGTACCCAGGGCATCGACAAACGGTACTTCGACGAACTGGCGCATGTGCTGGCGCTGGATTTCCGCTATCCGTCGATCAACCGCGACATGGACTACGTGGAATGGCTGGCGGATACCATGATCCGGGTGCCGGTCGAGCATGCGCTGGACGTGGTGAATATTGCCGACCAGTACGACCCGCAGGCGATCAAAGACCGGCTGGCGATGATGACCCCACAGAACGCCCGTATCTGGTATATCAGCCCCCAGGAGCCGCATAACAAGACGGCCTATTTTGTCGATGCGCCGTATCAGGTGGATAAGATTAGCGAGCAGACGTTCGCTGACTGGCAGCAAAAATCGCAGGCCATCCAGCTGCAGCTGCCGGTGCTCAACCCCTATATTCCGGATGATTTCACCCTCATCAAAAGCGATAAAGCCTGGCCGCATCCGCAGCTGATCCTTGATGAACCGACGCTGCGGGTGGTGTATGCCCCGAGCCAGTATTTTGCCAGCGAGCCGAAGGCGGATATCTCCCTGGTGCTGCGTAATCCCCAGGCGATGGACAGCGCTCGCCGGCAGGTGATGTTTGCCCTCAACGATTATCTCGCCGGCATCGCCCTCGATCAGCTCAGTAACCAGGCGGCGGTCGGCGGCATTTCGTTCTCCACCGGCGCTAATAACGGATTAATGGTTAATGCCAACGGCTATACCCAGCACCTTCCGGCACTGTTCAGCGATCTGTTGCAGGGATACTTCAGCTATACGCCGACCGAGGAGCAGCTGGAGCAGGCCAAATCCTGGTATGCGCAGATGATGGACTCCGCCGAGAAAGGCAAAGCCTACGATCAGGCGATAATGCCGATCCAGATGGTCTCCCAGGTGCCGTACTTCCAGCGCGAAGTGCGCCGGGCGCTGCTGCCCTCCATCACCCTTAAAGAGGTGCTCGACTACCGCGCCAACCTGAAAACCAAGGGGCGTCCTGAACTGATGGTGATCGGCAATATGACCTCCGATGCCGCCACGACGCTGGCCCGCCAGATCCAGCAGCAGCTGGGCGCCGACGGCAACGAATGGTGCCGTAATAAAGACGTGGTGGTGAACCGGCAGCAGCTGGCGATCTTCAACAAAGCGGGCAACAGCACCGACTCCGCGCTGGCCGCGGTGTTCGCGCCGCCCAACGTGGATGAGTTCAGCAGCACCGCCGCCAGCACCCTGCTGGGGCAGATTATTCAGCCGTGGTTCTACAACCAGCTGCGTACCGAAGAGCAGCTCGGCTATGCGGTCTTTGCCTTCCCGATGAACGTGGGGCGCCAGTGGGGCATGGGCTTCCTGCTGCAGAGTAGCGATAAGCAGCCGGCCTTCCTCTGGCAGCGGTTCCAGGCCTTCTTTCCCACCGCGGAGGCGAAGCTGCGGGCGATGAAGCCGGAAGAGTTTGCTCAGCTCCAGCAGGCGGTGATAAGCCAGATGCTGCAGGCGCCGCAGACGCTGGGCGATGAAGCCTCGAAACTGAGCAAAGATTTCGATCGCGGTAATATGCGTTTTGATTCACGTGATAAAGTAGTGGCTCAGATTAAACTGCTGACGCCGCAAAAACTTGCCGACTTCTTCCATCAGACGGTGGTGGATCCGCAGGGCATGACGATATTGTCCCAGATTTCCGGTAGCCAGAATGGCAAAGCGGACTATGCCCAGCCGAAAGGCGGCAAAGTGTGGGAAAACGTCAGCGCATTGCAGCAATCCTTACCCCTGATGCGAGAGAATGAATGACCGACACCGCTGAGTCTTTGGATCCCCTGCGCTTGCCCCTGAGGGGCGAGCGCCTGATAGAAGCCTCTGCGGGCACCGGAAAAACCTTTACCATCGCCGCGCTGTATCTGCGGCTGCTGCTGGGGCTGGGCGGCGAGTCCGCCTATTCCCGCGCTATCAGCGTTGAAGAGCTGCTGGTGGTGACCTTTACCGAGGCGGCGACCGAAGAGCTGCGCGGGCGTATCCGCAGCAACATCCACGAACTGCGCATCGCCTGCCTGCGCGGCGAATCCGACAATCCGCTCTACAGCGCGCTGCTGGCGGAGATCGTTGATAAAGACGACGCCGCGAAGACGCTGCTGCTGGCTGAACGGCAGATGGACGAGGCGGCGGTATTCACCATCCACGGCTTTTGCCAACGGATGCTGAGCCTTAACGCCTTCGAGTCGGGCATGCTGTTCGAGCAGCAGCTGATCGAGGATGAATCCCGCCTGCGCTATCAGGCCTGCGCTGACTTCTGGCGCCGCCACTGCTATCCGCTGACCCGCGATATCGCGGCGGTGATCCACGACGTCTGGAAAGGGCCGCGCGATCTGCTGAAGTCTCTTGACCGCTGGCTGCAGGGCGAAGCGCCGCAGCTTAAGTCGCCGCCGGCCCCCGACGAGACGCTGGCCGAACGCCATCAGCAGATCATCGCCCGCATTGACTCGCTCAAGCAGCAGTGGCGCGAGCAGGTGGGCGAGATCGAAGGCGTGCTGGAAAATTCCGGGCTCGACCGGCGGAAATACAATCGTGGCAACCAGGGCAAATGGCTTGAGAAAGTGAACGCCTGGGCGCAGGAAGAGACGTTAAGCTACCAGCTGCCCGACGCGCTGGAGAAATTTGCCCAGTCGTTTCTGCTCGAGCGCACCAAAGCCGGTGGCGAACCGCCGGTGCACCCGCTGTTTAGCGCCGTGGAGTCGCTGCTGGCCTCCTCGCTGACGCTCACCGATCTGGTGCTGGCGAGAGCGATGGTCGAGATCCGCGATGCGGTCGCCCGCGAAAAGCGCCGCCGCGGCGAGCTGGGGTTTGACGATATGCTCAGCCGGCTTGACGAGGCGCTGCGCGGCGACAGCGGCGAGGTGCTGGCCAGCGCCATTCGCCAGCGTTTTCCGGTGGCGATGATCGACGAATTTCAGGACACCGACCCCCAGCAGTACCGGATTTTTCGCCGCATCTGGCGCCAGCAGCCGGAGACGGCGCTGCTGCTGATCGGCGATCCGAAGCAGGCCATCTACGCCTTTCGCGGCGCCGATATCTTTACCTATATGAAAGCGCGCGGCGACGTTGCCGCGCACTACACCCTCGATACCAACTGGCGCTCCTCGCCGGGCATGGTGGGCAGCGTCAACCGGCTGTTCAGCCTCAGCGATAACCCCTTCATGTTCCGCGAGATCCCGTTTCTGCCGGTGAAGGCGGCGGCAAAGAATCAGGGGCTGCGCTTTACCGTTGACGCGGCGGACGTACCGGCGATGAACGTCTGGCTGATGCCCGGCGACACCGTCGGGTCTGGCGATTATCAAACGTTTATGGCGCAGCTCTGCGCCACGCAGATCCGCGACTGGCTGAGCGCCGGGCAGCAGGGGCGCGCGCTGCTGTGGCGCGGGGAAACCTCGCGCCCGGTGCAGGCCTCGGATATTACCGTGCTGGTGCGCAACCGGCTGGAGGCGGCGCAGGTGCGTGAAGCGCTGCAGACGCTGGGCATCCCCTCGGTCTACCTCTCCAACCGCGACAGCGTTTTTGAGACGCTGGAGGCCCAGGAGCTGCTCTGGCTGCTGCAGGCGGTGCTGGCCCCGGAGCGGGAAAATACCCTGCGCAGCGCGCTGGCGACCTCGATGTTTGGCCTGACCGCGCTGGATATTGAAAACCTGAACCAGGATGAGCAGGCGTGGGACGCGCTGGTGGAAGAGTTCAGCGAATACCGCCAGATCTGGCGTCAGCGCGGAGTGATGCCGATGCTGCGGGCGTTGATGACGGCCCGGCATATCGCCGAGAATCTGCTGGCGACCCGCGGCGGCGAGCGGCGCTTAACCGACATTCTGCATATCAGCGAACTGCTGCAGGAGGCGGCCAGCCAGCTGGAAAGCGAGCATGCCCTGGTGCGCTGGCTGGCGCAGCATATCGCCGAGCCGGACAGCAACGCCGCCAGCCAGCAGATGCGTCTCGAAAGCGATAAGCACCTCGTGCAAATTGTCACCATTCACAAGTCAAAAGGGCTGGAGTACCCCCTGGTCTGGCTGCCGTTTATCGCCCGGTTTCGTAAACAGGACCAGGCGTTCTACCACGATCGCGAGACGTTCGCGGCGGTACTGGATCTGGGCCAGGATGAGGCCAGTCTCGAGCTGGCGGAGGCGGAACGGCTGGCGGAAGATCTGCGCCTGCTATACGTCGCCCTGACCCGTGCGGTCTGGCACTGCAGCCTCGGCGTGGCGCCGCTAAGCAGCCGGAAATCCGGCAACAGCGATTTCCACCTCAGCGCGCTGGGGCGGCTGTTGCAGGCGGGCGAAGCCATGGACGCCGCCGGGCTGGCCGCGCGGCTGGCGGACTTCTGTCATGGCGATATTGCATTACAGAGACCGGGCGAGCTGGATCTGACCCCGTGGCAGGCGCCCGCGGCGACCATCCCCCCGCTGTCGGCGCGCGAGCTGCAGCGCCGCATCGCCGACGACTGGCGGGTGACCAGCTACTCCGGACTGCAACAGCATGGTTTCAGCGGCGGGCAGGATCTGCTGCCGCGTCTGGATGTCGATGCCGCCGGCGTCGGCGAAGTCGTGGAAGAGCCGCAGCTGACTCCGCACCAGTTTCCGCGCGGCGCCGCGCCGGGGACCTTCCTGCACAGCCTGTTTGAGGAGCTGGACTTCACCCAGCCGGTGCCGGACGGGTGGATGGCGGAGAAGCTGCAGCTGAGCGGGTTTGACGCGCAGTGGGCGCCGGTGCTGACCGACTGGCTGGGGGGCGTGCTGAAGACTCGCCTGCCGGGAGCGGATATTGCGCTCAATCAGCTTGCGGCGCGGGATAAACAGGTGGAGATGGCGTTTTATCTGCCTATCGCTCAGCTGCTGACGGCGGAGCGCCTTGACGCGCTTATCCGCCAGTACGATCCCCTCTCCGCCGACACGCCACCGCTGGATTTCCGCCAGGTGCGTGGCATGCTGAAGGGCTTTATCGATCTGGTCTTCCGCCACGAAGGCCGTTATTACCTGCTGGATTACAAATCCAACTGGCTGGGGGAAGACCGCGAGGCCTACACCCGGCCGGCAATGGAGCAGGCGATGCGTGCCCACCGCTACGATCTGCAGTATCAGTTGTACAGCCTGGCGCTGCACCGCTATCTGCGCCACCGGCTGGCCGATTATGACTATGACCGCCACTTCGGCGGCGTGATTTATCTTTTCCTGCGCGGCATGGACGGGCAGGAGGGAGGGCAGGGGATCTTCACCACCCGGCCGGTGAGACCGCTGATTGACGGTCTGGATCAGCTTTTTGCCGGAGAAACTCAGGAGGAGGCCTCATGACTTTCGAACAATTACTGCTGGCGGCGGTGGAGCAGCGTCTGCTGCGGCCGCTGGACGTCCAGTTTGCCCTGATGGTGGCGCAAAACGACCCGCCGGCGGTCATGCTGGCGGCGGCCTTGCTGAGCCGGGATGCTGGCGAGGGGCACGTTTGCCTGCCGCTGTCGCGGTTGAGCGGCGACGAGGCGCTGAGCGGAAAAGCGGGGGAGATCCGCGATCGGCTGCTGGCCGAAGCCGGCGCGCCGGAGGACTGGCCCGCGCTGCTGCTCGCTTCGTCGGCGGTGAGCTGCGGCGATGCTCCGGCGCCGATGATTTTGTGCGGCGACCGGCTCTATCTGAACCGGATGTGGCGCAACGAGCTGACCGTCGCCCGCTTCTTTAACGAAGCCAACCGGGTGCTGGAGATGGATGAGGCGCGGCTGGCGTCAACGCTAAATGCGCTGTTTCCCGCCACTGGCGAAACCGACTGGCAAAAAGTGGCCGCGGCGGTGGCGCTGACCCGCCGTATCTCGGTGATCTCCGGTGGTCCCGGGACCGGGAAAACCACCACCGTGGCGAAGCTTCTGGCGGCGCTGATCCAGATTGACGACAGTCCACGCTGTCGTATTCGCCTGGCGGCACCGACGGGGAAAGCGGCGGCGCGCCTGACCGAATCGCTGGGCGCGGCGCTGAGAAAGCTGCCGCTGACCGATGCGCAGAAAGCGTTAATTCCCTCCGAGGCCAGCACGCTGCATCGTCTGCTGGGCGCCCAGCCCGGCAGCCAGCGCATGCGCTATCACGCCGGCAACCCGCTGCATCTGGATGTGCTGGTCGTGGATGAAGCCTCGATGATTGACCTGCCGATGATGTCGCGGCTTATCGACGCGCTGCCGGCCCACGGGCGGGTGATTTTCCTCGGCGATCGCGACCAGCTGGCCTCCGTGGAAGCGGGGGCGGTGCTGGGGGATATCTGCGCCTGGGCGAGCTCGGGCTACACTGCCGCGCGGGCGCAGGAGCTGACCCGGCTGACCGGTTCGCCGGTGCCGGCGGGCGAGGGGGCTATCGCTGGCGCGCTGAGAGACAGCTTGTGCCTGCTGCAAAAGAGCTATCGCTTCGGCAGTCACTCCGGCATCGGGAGCCTGGCGCGGGCGGTGAATGCTGGCGCGCGCGCGGAGGTGAAGGCCACGCTGCGCCAGCCGTTTGACGATATCGCGCTTCATCCCCTCAGCACGACTGAAGAGTACGAGGCCATGCTCGGCGCGGCCCAGCAGGGCTATGAACGCTACCTGCAGCTGCGCCGCGAGCGGGCCGAACCGCAGGCCATGCTGGCCGCTTTCAGCGAATTCCAGCTGCTGTGCGCGCTGCGTGAAGGGCCGTACGGCGTGAGCGGCGTCAATGAGCGGCTGGAGCAGCGGCTCAACCGCCAGCGGGCGATCGCCCTGCCGCGCCACTCCCGCTGGTATGACGGCCGACCGATCATGATATCGCGCAACGACAGCGCGCTGGGGCTGTTTAACGGCGATATCGGCATAGCGCTGGAGCGCAACGGCGAGCTGCGGGTGTGGTTCCTGATGCCCGACGGCACCATCAAGTCGGTGCAACCGAGTCGCCTGCCGGAGCATGATACCGCCTGGGCGATGACCGTGCATAAATCGCAGGGCTCCGAGTTCGAACATGCGGCGCTGATCCTGCCGGCGCGCAGCGTCCCGCTGGTGACCCGCGAACTGGTCTACACGGCGATCACCCGTGCGAAACAGCGATTGTCACTCTATGCCGACGAGCAGGTGCTCTCCCAGGCCATTGTGACGCGCACCGAGCGGCGCAGCGGCCTGGCGGAGATTTTCGCCGGGCGCGAAGCCCCCTGAGAGGCCGCATCCGGGCGATGGGAAAATAATGCAGCCCGTTGCCCGGACTGGCAGAAAAATCAGTAGCTGAAGACCAGGGGGATGAGCCAGAGCACCGATATCGAGTTCATGGCGCAAAAATAGGCCCCATAGCGCATGGGGAGTGATGACGTTGAGAGATCGGCAATAACGATAACAACCAGTGAAATAATCAGGTTGGCTATCGACATGACGATAAACAGCAATACCCCCATCAGCCCGGCCGCCATGGCACCGGATGAGGGGCCTCCGCTACCCGCCATCATCGTTATCAGCAACAGTACCCAGGGATAGAGGGAGATGACCAGCACGATGTTTTTGATGTTTCTGATCACCCAGTTGGGCTGCCTTTTCTTAGTCATTATCTGTCCTTAGCGTAATGAATTATTTATCGTGCGTTTCGCCTGAATCATGATGACGGAGGGGCGCTTTAAGGTCATATGGCCAGCAGTCCGAGCCACAATAGTGATATCGAATTCATCGCGAAAAAGCGGACTGCCGCGCCGCTGGCCAGCGGTGGGGTGGAACAGCGGGCAACAAAAATCACCAGCGAGGAGATGAGAACATTCATGCCGGACGTCAGGGCCAGCAGGAATAATATCGCGATGGCGGCGCCGAGTGCGGCATAACCATGCTGATGATGGCGCTGGTTATCCCAGAGGAGCAGTATCATCAGCAACCACGGATAGAGGGTGACCGTGGCGGTAATGAGGTTGATATGTCTGACCAGCCAGTTCGGTTTGGTTTCCATTATTTCAGCGATCCTTGCAGGGCGGGTGGCGGCCGTGGCGCCAGTCGACGTCCTGTCGACAGCCAGTAGCATATCGGTGAGCCAGCGAGAAAGAAATGGTCTGCGCGGAAACCAGGAATTTAGCCCGCGTACCGCAGACGAGCGCTGGCGCGAAGCGTGGCGGGAGACCGGCCCAGGATAAAGCGATAAGCGTCGCGCTATCCCGGGCCGTTAGAAAGGGTGAAGAAGGGCTTAAGCGAGGTCGGCCATCAGCACCTTCGACCGGCGCTGATAGTTATACATCTGCTTTTTACTCTCCGGCAGCAGGTCGATATCCACCGGCGTGAAGCCGCGCTCCTGGAACCAGTGGATGCTGCGGGTGGTGAGCACGAACAGCTTGCTCAGTCCCATCTGTCTGGCCTGAGCGGCAATACGTTCCAGAAGCACCTCTCCCCGCGACGAGCTCCGGTAATCCGGATGCACCGCCACGCAGGCCATTTCGCCGATCTTCTCTTCCGGGAAAGGATAGAGGGCAGCGCAGGCGATAGTGGTGTTATCGCGCTGAATAATGGTGAATTTGTCGATCTCCATCTCCAGCTGCTCGCGGGAGCGGCGCACCAGGATGCCCTGCTGCTCAAGCGGGCTTATCAGCTCAAGAATACCGCCGATATCGTTGATGGTCGCCCGGCGGATCTGCTCCGCGCTCTCCATGACGATCTGGGTGCCGATGCCGTCGCGTGAGAACAGCTCCTGCAGCAGCGCGCCATTTTCCTGATAGCTGATCAGGTGGCAGCGCCGCACGCCGCTGCGGCAGGCCTTCACGGCCCCGCGCAGGAAGCG
Organism: Klebsiella sp. GL120222-02; assembly: GCF_003097195.1. NCBI lineage: Bacteria > Pseudomonadati > Pseudomonadota > Gammaproteobacteria > Enterobacterales > Enterobacteriaceae > Klebsiella > Klebsiella sp. GL120222-02. Next base: position 285,707 of record NZ_QEQO01000003.1, on the reverse strand, counting down.
CACGGTGCCGGAGTTATAATCTTCGTCCGCTTCCAGCTCTTCGACGCGGGCCTGCGCTTCATTAGGGAACAGTTCGGAGACGATTTCTCCGGCCTGGTTGTAAACCCCTTGCGACGAACAGAAGCCGATCATTTTCTCCGCCTTCAGCTTGATGGCCAGCTGGGTGGCGATCTCTTCCGAAGTCAGGTTAAAGCTCTCGCCGGTGACCGACACCGCGACCGGCCCCATCAGGACAATGGCGCCGCTGTCGAGCTGACGATGAATCGCCTCTTCGTCAATGCGGCGAATGCGTCCGCTGTGGCAATAATCGACGCCGTCATCGACGCCCAGCGGCTGGGCGATGATAAAGTTGCCGCTGACAACGTTGATATGGGCCCCCTGCAGCGGGGTGTTGTTGAGGCTCATCGACAGGCGGGCGGTGATCTCCAGCTGCAGCATCCCCGCCGCCTGCTTAACCAGCTCAAGCGTTTTAGCGTCAGTCACTCGCGTCTGCTTGTGATAGACCGGCTCGTGGTGGTGCTCGGCGAGGTTAGCGTCAATCTGCGGGCGGGCGCCATAGACCACGACCAGGCGAATGCCCAGGCTATGCAATAATCCTATGTCATTGACAATATTTGAGAAATTTTCATGCTCAATGGCTTCGCCGCCCAGCATGATGACAAACGTTTTTCCCCGATGGGCATTAATATAGGGAACAGAATGGCGGAATCCTTCTACCAGTTCAGTGCGACGTTCCTTCACCATGACAAACCCTCAATGCATGATTATTCGTAATTATTGTATTTTTATTCTGTTTTGCTGTTAAACGCAAGTGCCAATTTTAGGCTAAGCCACGAAAAACATGTGACCCGGCGCAGGGTGTCAATGAATGTTTACCCTTTTATAGATGACAGGTTATATGCCTTTCGTTAAAGTTTCTGGTCAATCTGTTTGTTTTGGGTACAAATGCGTTTTTATTGCTTGGGAGTGGCATGTCGGGAAACAACTCTGGATTAAGCCGTCGCCGTCTGCTGCAGGGCGCGGGCGCCATGTGGTTAATGAGCGTGAGCCCTGTGGGGCTGGCTGCCGATGCGCGGGTGGTCGCTGTTCGCGTCTGGCCAGCATCGACCTACACGCGCGTCACGGTAGAATCGAATCATGTGCTGAAATACCGGCAGTTTGCCCTCAGTAACCCGGAGCGGGTGGTGGTGGATCTGGAAGGGGTTAACCTTAACTCTGTGCTGAAGGGCATGGGGGGGCAGATCCGCGATGACGACCCCTTTATTCAGTCCGCCCGCGTGGGCCAGTTTGATCCGCAAACCGTGCGCATGGTTTTTGAGCTCAAGCAGAACGTTAAGCCGCAGCTGTTTGCCCTCGCGCCGGTGGCCGGCTTTAAAGAGCGTCTGGTGATGGACCTCTACCCCGCCAACGCCACCGATGTTCAGGATCCGCTGCTGGCACTGCTCGAGGATTACAACAAAGGCGATCTGGAGCGTCAGGTGCCGCCGGCGCAAAGCGGACCGCAGCCGGGCAAAGCCGGGCGTGACCGGCCGATTGTCATTATGCTCGATCCCGGACACGGCGGCGAAGACTCCGGCGCCGTGGGGAAGTATCGCACCCGTGAGAAAGATGTGGTGCTGCAGATTGCCCGCCGCCTCCGGGCGCTGATCGACAAAGAAGGCAATATGAAGGCCTATATGACCCGCAACGAAGACGTGTTTATCCCGTTGAAGGTGCGTGTCGCCAAGGCGCAGAAGCAGCGCGCCGACCTGTTCGTGTCGATTCACGCCGACGCCTTTACCAGCCGCCAGCCCAGCGGTTCCTCAGTGTTTGCCCTCTCCACCAGGGGGGCCACCAGTACCGCGGCAAAATATCTCGCCCAGACGCAGAATGCCTCGGATCTGATCGGTGGGGTCAGCAAGAGCGGCGACCGCTATGTCGACCACACCATGTTCGATATGGTGCAGTCCCTGACCATCGCCGACAGCCTCAAATTTGGCAAGGCGGTGCTGGAGAAAATGGGCAATATCAATAACCTGCACAAGAATCGGGTAGAGCAGGCGGGCTTTGCGGTGCTGAAGGCGCCTGATATCCCCTCCATTCTGGTGGAGACGGCGTTTATCAGTAACGTGGAAGAAGAGCGGAAGCTGAAAACGGCCAAATTCCAGCAGGAGGTAGCCGAGTCGATCCTCGCCGGGATTAAAGCCTACTTCGCCGACGGCGCGACGCTGGCCCGTCGCGGATAACCACACAGGAAAGGGATATGGCCTTACTGAAAAGCGCCCATGGCGGTAACATCCGCGAGGCCGCCGCCCTGCTGGGTATTGCGCCCGGCGAGCTGCTGGATTTTAGCGCCAACATCAATCCGCTGGGGATGCCAGCTTCGCTCAGGCAGGCGATCGTCGACAACCCAGGCTGCGCCGAGCGCTACCCTGACGTTGAATATCAACAGCTGCATCAGGCGCTGGCTGCCCACCATCAGCTGCCGGCGGCGCATATCCTTGCCGGCAACGGCGAAACTGAATCGATCTTCACCCTCGTCCACGGCCTTAAGCCGCGGCGGGCGATGATCGTCATTCCTGGTTTCGCGGAGTACCGGCGGGCGCTGCAGACGGTGGACTGCGAGGTGGTGGAGTATGCCCTCAGGGAGTGCGATGGCTGGCAGCTGACTGACGCCATCCTCGATGCCCTGACTCCGGCGCTGGACTGCCTGTTTCTTTGCACCCCGAATAACCCCACCGGCCTGCTGCCGGAGCGGGGCCTGCTGGAAGCCATTGCGCAGCGCTGTCGGGCGCTGAACATCAGCCTGATCCTCGATGAGGCCTTCCTCGACTTTATCCCCGACCAGCCGGGGTTTATTCCTCTGCTGGCGCAGCACCCGCACGTCTGGGTTCTGCGTTCTCTCACCAAATTTTATGCCATTCCTGGGCTGCGTCTCGGCTATCTGCTCAACGCTGACGCCCAGGCAGTGGCCCGACTGCGCGAGCGACAAATGCCGTGGTCCATCAATGCCTATGCCGCCCTGGCCGGGGAAATTATTCTCCAGGACCGGGCGTATCAGCGGGCCACCTGGCAGTGGCTGCAGGAGGAGGGGGCGCGTTTCTATTCACGACTGAAAGAGATTACCGGGCTGACCGTGTGGCCCGGGCGTGCTAACTACCTGTTCTTGCGCTGCGACAGGCAAGGGCTTGACCTGCAATACGCCCTGTTGCGCCAGCATGTGCTGATCCGCAGCTGCGCCAACTACCCGGGGTTGGATAGCCGTTATTTCCGGGTGGCGATCCGTAGCGCCAGCGAAAACGACCAGCTGCTGGCGGCGCTGCGCCGGGCGCTGGCCTGAGGCCTACTGCAGGGTGACGCCCCCGGGCACCATCGCCAGCAGATGCTGCTGCGGCCAGTGGGCGGCGATGTCGCTCTCTGCCAGCCGCCATTGCAGAAATTCGACGTCATGACGACGGCGGTCCAGCAGCAGGCCGACGACGCTGCCGCTGTGCGCTACATTAAGGCCATACAATCCTGCGCTTTCCACCAGTTGCAGTAGCGCGTCAAACCCCGGTTTGGGCAACAGCTGCTGGCTGGCGATGGCGCTGATGGTCGCCGCTTCGCCCAGCAGCTGTGGGCTGCCGCAGTGGCAGGCCTGCTGCACTTTCTCCCACGCCAGCTGCAGTCGGGAGGCGTTAGCCAACAGACCCGCCTCGCGCGGCAGCTGGTGGTAGTCGGTGGTGCGCAGCGTCAGCGGGCTCTCCAGTACTAACAGGTCGAGCGCTGGCGGAGGGGGACAGGCGATTTGCGTGGCGGCGGTATTATGGTCGAACAGCGTCAGCTGGCGAAACAGGGTGCTGTCGGTAGGCTCCAGCGCGACGCACAGGCGCGCCAGCGTCGGCTCATCCAGTAGATGGCCCAGATGATGGGCGGTGGCGACGGCGGTGGCAGCGATATCGGCGGTGCTGCTGGCCATCCCTTTGGCCACCGGGATCGTTGAGTGCAGGGTGATGCGGATCTGCTGGCTCAGCGCTGGGGGGTAGCCCCAGTGGGCCAGCAACTGGTCGACCATCGCCCGTGACAGCGGCCGCTCATCTTTTCGCGGCACCCCGGTCTCGACCTCGACGGTGCTGTACCAGTCCACCGGGCAGGAGACCAGTTTCTCGCTGCCGAGGATCCAGCCCTGGATAAGTTCTCCGCACGAGGCGGGACATTGTGCAACAGCCACGTTTTCACCTTTCCGCTTACCTTCGCCATGGCGCATAGTGGCATGGCGACCCGCCGGTTACCATGATTCTCCGCAAGAGGAGGTACGTCGTTTAGGCCGACACCGCCAGCTCGCGCGCCTGCGGCAAGGCAAGACGCATGACGTCGCGGGCAATCATCAGCTCTTCATTGGTGTTGATCACCGCCACTTTGACCAGCGCATTATCCGCCTGAATAAAGGTCGCGCTCCGCTGGTTTTTCTCGTCGTCCAGTGCGAGGCCGAGAAAATGCAAATTGCGGCAGATCGTCGCCCGCGCCCGGGCGGAATGCTCGCCTATGCCGCCGGTAAAGATCAGCGCGTCCAGACCTCCCATCTGCATGATATAGCTGCCGATAGTTGCGCGAATGCGTTCGGCAAACAGCGACAGCGCCAGAGCCGCCCTTTCGTTGCCGGCGTCGGCTGCCTGTTCGACGTCGCGGTAATCAGAAGACACGCCGGAGACGCCCAGCAGCCCGGATTCATTATTCAGCAACTGGCTGAGCTGCAGGGCGGATTTCCCCTCTTTCTCCACCAGCCAGGGAAGAATCGACGGATCGATATCGCCGCTGCGGGTGCCCATCATCACCCCGGACTGGGGAGTAAAGCCCATTGAGGTATTCACCGACTGCCCGCCTTTGATGGCGCAGACGCTACAGCCATTGCCCAGGTGGCAGCTCACTACCCGCAGGGCGCTCAGCGGTACGCCCAGCTTTTCCGCCAGCGCGCTGCTGACATAGTGATGGCTGGTGCCGTGAAAACCGTAGCGGCGAATGCCCAGCTCGGCGTAATAGCGCCAGGGCAGGGGATAGAGCCAGGCCTCCGGCGCCAGGGTCTGGTGAAAGGCGGTATCAAAAACTGCCACCGCCGGTACCGCGGGTAACAGCTGGCGAAAAAGACGAATGCCCAGCGCATTGACCGGGTTATGCAACGGCGCCAGCTCCGCCAGGCGTTCGATCTCCCGCAGGGTGTCGTCGCAGACCAGCGCGGCGTCTTTGAAGCGTTCGCCGCCGTGGGCGACGCGGTGGCCAACGCCGTCTATTTCCTGCAGGCTGCTCAGGATCCCGCGGCCGGTCAGCGCCTCCAGCAGCAGGGTCACTGCCTCATGGTGATCGGCGATGGGCAGCGTCTCCTGCCATTTCTGCGTCGGCGTTTTCAGCGTGAAGCGGGCCTCGGGCAGGCCAATACGTTCGATCAGCCCCTGGCAGAGCAACGCTCCCTGCGGCATGTTAAGCAGCTGAAATTTCAGGGAGGAGCTGCCGGCGTTGATCGCCATGATTTTATAGGTCATTGATATTCCTCTACGTTCAGGCAGGCGAGCAGGTCATCAAGCCCGTCGCCGGTTAACGCGCTGGTGATAAAGATATGTTCGGCGCCTGCCGCCTCGAGCCATGCCCGGACCTGTTGCAGACGGGGCGGGGCGGCCAAATCGGCTTTGGTGATCACCCCGATGACCGGGCGGTTCATCGGAGCGGTAAACCCCGGAGAAAAGGGTGACCAGGGCGCATCGGCATTCAGTACCAGCGCGATGACATCGGCCTCGCAGGCGCTGGTGAGCAGCGCGCTGTACAGGCAGCGGTTTTCCAGATATTCCCCCGGGGTGTCGATGGCGGTCGGCGTCCAGACGATGGCCTGCGTTTTCTGATAACGCAGGGTTTCGCCATGCAATACCTGGGTCAGCGAGGTTTTGCCGCACTGGCTGGGTCCGATAAGCATCAGGCGTTTCATGGGCTCAGGTCCGTGTGATCGGGCAGGCGGTGAAGCGCATCAGCTCACCGAGCGTGCGCGTAACCTGCTTTAGCGCGTACTCCACCGCGGAGACATCGCCGGTCAGCACCACCGCGCCGGTGAAGCGATCGAGAAAGCCGATCTCCACCGCGCCAGACTTGGTGGCGATGTCGCAGGCGATAATTGATGCCTCACTGGGGGTAATGGTGAGAATGCCGATGGCGGAGACCGCGTCCGGCAGGCCCAGCTTTTTGAACAGATCTTTGCCCGGATTGGCGATGAGATGCGCCAGAGTGACCTGTTTACCCGGGACATACTCCTGGATCATGCGTTCGGTAGGGGTTTGCGGTTCCATTATCCCTCCATCAGCTGTTGCCACAGCGCGTCGTGCGGTCGCGGGATCACTGCCCGGTAAACCAGTAATCCTTTCTCGCCTGCGCTGTCGCTGGCCACCGTGACGGCGTTGTCGACATCGGCGATATCGCCAGCCACCACCATGTAACACTTGCCGCCGATACCAAACGCCATATGGATGCGCACCAGGGTGACGTTGGCCGCTTTCACCGCGCGGTCGGCGGCGCTGATGCACGCTGCCACGCTCCAGGTTTCGACGATCCCCGCCGCCTGCCGCTGCTCGACCACGTTGAGTCCGCTGATCGCCGGCAGTACGCTGGGGTGAATGTTGGCCAGCACCAGGCTGTCCACCAGCATCTCCCCGGCGCGCGCCGTGCCGGCGGCGATTGCCTGTTGCACGGCGCCGACGTCGCCGCCGAGCATCAGCAGGAATTTCCCGGGACAAAGGGTTCTGCAGAGCAGGAGCTGTACGTTCGCGCTTTTCAGCATGACGTCGCCCAGCTCCATTCCCCTGGCGATACTGGTCAGTTCTAAAATTCCGATAGCCTGGGTCATGATTAACCTCTTACAAGCGTAATGGCCTGCTCCGTGATGGCGGAGACCTGGCCGTCAATACTGGCGTGTACCGGCGCACCGAGGGCGTCGGCAGGGATGTCTGCCAGCAGCTGGCCGCGCGTTACTCGCTCTCCCGGTGCGACGCAGGGCACGGCGCTGATGCCGATATGCTGGCGCAGCGGCAGGGTGACGCAGCCCACCTCCGGCTCCACCGCCGTCAGCGGCGCCTCCTGATACCAGGGATCAAGCCCCAGTTTGCTGATGAGCCGTTTGACCGGCACCAGGCGGTGCTTCGCCATCTCGTCCGCCGGACGTAGCGGTCCCTCGTAGCGCAGGTTTTTCGCCCTCAGCTCACGTTTCAGCAGACGGTTGATGCGCATGGGGGAAATCCCCACCGGGCAGGCGACGCTCTCGCAAACGTTGCACTCCGAGCAGGTCAGGGCGCTGAGCAGCAGCGACGGGGTGGCCGCCTGGCGATAGTTCACCGCCCGCACCAGCAGGTGGGGAGAAAGCTCATGGCCGATCAGGTGCCGGGGGCATAAATCCGTGCATAAGCGGCACTGCTCACAGACGGTGCGGGCGATGGCGAGCAGGGTGTGCTCATCCTGCCGCCGCCGCTGGATCAACGGATGGTTGCCCGGAAGCACCAGCAGGCCGCCGGTGGTTTTGGTGACCGGTGTCTCGAGGGAGGTGATGAGTGCGCCCATCATCGGACCGCCGTTGATAAACCCCGGTTCGGCAACCGTCGCGCCGCCGGCCAGGGCCAGCACCTCGCGCAGCGACATGCCCAGCGGGACAGTCAGCGTCAGCGGACGGGCGACAGCGCCATTGACGGTCAACGTCCGGCGGGTCACCGGATAGCCCTGCTCCACGGCTCTGGCGATATTGAGCACCGTCTGCACGTTATTGACCACTACGCCGACGCTGACCGGCAGCGCGGCAGGCGGCACGCGACGCCCCGTCGCCAGCCAGATAGTGAGCACCTCATCCCCGGCCGGATAGACATCAGGCAGAATATGCAGCCGGGCCCATTCCGGTAGTCGCGGGGTTAACGCCGCAATCGCCGGAGTATATTTCGCCTTCAGGGCAATGATCCCTTCCCGGGCGCCGGTGGCGGTCATTGCGTAACCCAGGCCGCGAATCAGCCGGTCAGCCTGCTGCGCCATCAGCTGTTGATCAACCTTCAGCATCGGTTCGCATTCAGCGGCGTTCACCAGCACGGTGTCTACCCGGGCCTGCAGTTTGATGTGGGTCGGAAAGCCCGCCCCACCGGCGCCCACCACGCCGGCGGCCCGGACGCGCTCGCGGATCTCCGCCGCGTCAATGTCTGGTAGTGGCACTATCGCTTCACTCATTGCAGGCTCTCCAGCAGTTGCGCGATGGCCGCGCCATCGGCCGGACGCGGGTTGGTGCGCAGGGTGGCGTCGGCCAGCGCGGCCGGCACCATGGCGGGAATTCGCGATAAGAAAAGGGGATATTTTTCCTGCAAGGCGCCCTTGAGGGTGGGAATGGCGCACTGCTGTTTCAGTGTTTCCACCGCGGCAATCAGCGCCTGGAGAGCCTCCTGTTCGCCAGCTTCCGGCGGGCAGAACCGGCAGGCCCTGGCCAGGCGCGCATAGCGCTTCGCCGCTCGCGGCTCGCCGGCGTTAAAGCGGATCACCGCGGTCAGCAGCAGCGCGTTGGCCAGGCCATGGGGGAGGTGAAACTGGCCGCCAAGCTGATGGGCGATAGCATGATTGAGCCCAAGGCCAGCCTGGCTAAAGGCCATGCCGGCAAGGGTTGAAGCATTGTGCATTTTGCTGCGGGTCGCAACGCAGTCGCCCTGGCGAACCGCAACGGGCAGGGCGCGAAATACCAGCCTGGCGGCTTTTTCCGCCAGTGCATCGGTAAAATCGGTGGCCTGCGGCGATACCCATGCCTCAAGGGCGTGGGTCAGGACGTCCAGCCCGGTATGGGCTGTGATGGTGGGCGGTACGCTGACCACCAGCGTTGGGTCAAGGATCGCCATGTCGGGACAGAGCGCCTCATGGAACAGCGGATACTTGATCCCTTTTTCCGGGTCGCTGATGACGCAGGCGCTGGTCACTTCCGACCCGGTACCGCTGGTGGTGGGGATCGCCACGCAGGTGTCGACAGGCAGCCCGCCCTGCTGGCTGAACCAGACGATCGCCTTGGCGGCGTCCATCGCCGAGCCGCCGCCGAAGCCGATCACCACCTGCGGACGCAGGGCCTGCATCTGCGCTATCCCTTTCGCCACGGTGTGAATGGTCGGATCCGGTGTAATATCACTGAACACGCTGACGCGGTTGCTGGCGGGCAGCGCGGCGCGCAGCCGCTCGAACAGCGGCGAGCGCGCCAGGAAGCCGTCGCAGACGATCCAGATGTGCTGATGGCTAAAGCGCTGCAGCGCGGCCAGGCTGCCCGGGCCGCTGTAGAGGCGCGTTTGCAGAGAAAAGGTGTGCATGGCGCCCCCGGCTAGCGAATGGAAAAACCGTTGGTCAACACGCAGCGCCGCAGGCGGGCGAACGTCCGCGCGGAGGTGGTGCCTTCTCCGGTTGGCGTGGCGATGGTGAAGGTGGTAAACCCTTCGCCGCCGACGCCGATACCCGCGTAAGACGGACCATTTTTGACAAAAATGGAGGTCTGCAGCGTGCGTGCCGCCAGATTGAGCCGCGAGACATTCTGCGAGTGCATAATGGCGGTGTGGTGCAGACCCTCCTCAACGCGCAGGGCCAGGGCCAGGGCGCTATCAAAATCGGCGACCCGGACGATCGGCAGCACCGGCATCAGTTGCTCGCAGGTCACCCAGGGGTCGTTCGCCTGCACCTCGGCTATCAGCAGGCGAGGGGGGCGGGAAGGGACGGCGAGACCGGCGGCCGCCAGCAGCTCAGCCGGGCTCTTACCAACCAGTTTTTTATTCGCCGCGCCGTCGGGCAGGCAGACGGCGCGCAGGGTATCGGTCTCCTGCGGGCTCAACAGCAGCGCGTCAAAATCCTGCATCTGCTGGATCAGGCGGTCAGCGACGGAGGCGACGACGATCAGGCTTTTTTCGGCGATACAGGGCAGGTTGTAATCGAAGGCGGCGCCGCTGATGATATCTTCGGCGGCTTTGACGAGATCGGCCGTTTCATCAACGATGCACGGCGGATTGCCGGCGCCAGCGCCGATCACTTTTTTACCGCTTTTCATGCCCATCGCCACAATGCCAGGGCCGCCGGTGATAGCCAGAACGGCAATCAGCGGGTGGGCCATCATTTGCTGGGTGGCTTCAAAGGTCGGCTCGGCAACGGTCACCACCAGGTTACGGATCCCGCTGCAGCGGTAGGCGATCTCTTCGATCCTGGCGATAAGCGTTAACGAGACCTTTTTCGCGCCGGGATGGGGGCTGAAATAGACGCTGTTACCCGCCGCCAGCATGCTGATACTGTTGTTGATAATGGTTTCCGTTGGGTTGGTGCTGGGCGCCACGGCGCCAATAACCCCGAACGGTGAGTACTCAAACAGCACCATCCCGCCATCGCCGGTGAGGGCGCTGGTAGTGAGATCCTCAATGCCCGGTGTGTTCTCAAGGGCAGCTTTATTTTTCAGATATTTATCTTCTTTGTTGCCCATGCCGGTTTCCGTGGCGCTCTCCTCCGCCAGCGTCGCCAGCTCGGGGGCCAGCGTCTCCCGCAGCGCGCTGATAATGGCGCTGCGGGTTTTTAGCGGACACTGCTGATAGCGGAGAAAAGCCTGATGGGCGGCGTCGATGGCGCTGCCGACGTCGCGGAAAATGCCCTGCTGTTCCTGAGAAACGGGGGCGGGCGCGAGCTTTTCGCTGAGAATGGTGCGGATAAGGGTTTCCAGTTCTGCTGTATTCATTGATGTGTTCTCACGTTAATGGCCGCCATAGCAGCCTGTGCAATAGCCATATCCTGCTCGATGCTGCCGCCGCTAATCCCGAGGCCGGCTATTAGCTGGCCATCGCGCCACAGCGGATATCCGCCGCCAAAGGTGACGACTTTGCCCTGCAGATGGCTCTCCAGACCGTACAGCGCAGCGCCTGGCTGTACGGTCGTCGCGAGCTCGTGGGTGGCGGTTTTCATGGCGACGGCGGTCCAGGCTTTTTTCGGCGCCAGCTCGCTGCTGACCAGCAGCGCATCGGGCATTCGCCAGGTCACGGTTTCGGTACCGTGTGCGTCAACGATGCTCACCACCACCGGCACCTGCAGCTGGCGGGCGTGTTCGATAGCCTGACGGGTAAGCTGATGCAGCTCGTGAAAGGAGAGCGACCCGGCCTGGGCTTTGGGCGCGTCGGACGCAGGCGACCCGCTGGCGGCCAGGTAGCGGGCGGCAATCTCCGCCACGAGGCGGCGCTGGTGATCGGCCTGATCCTCGCTGCGCGCCAGGGCATACAGGCAGTCAGATAAGCGGTTCAGATAACGCAGCAGTATCTGACGGATAGTGACCTCTGCCGCCAGCTCGACCAGCCGGCGCTCCGCCCGACGGGAAACGGTGCGGGCCAGGTGCAGACGACTGGCGGCTTCGCACCGTCCGGGCAACACAAACTGGTGCAGCGCCGGCACGCGGGCCATCTCGCGATCGATGGTCTGCTCCAGCAGGGCAATCTCTTCGCTGCTGATATAGCGCTTACCCGGTGATGGCTGTTCGCTGTCGCTGGCGAGCTCCGCGCTGAACCAGAAAATATGTTGCTGCAGGGCTTCGAGCAGGACGCGATGTTCCTCTTCAGCGACGGCGCAGACGCACAGGCTCAGCACCGCGTTCAGTTCATCCAGGGTGCCGTAGGCTTCGACGCGCGGATGCGTCTTGCTGACCCGCTGGCCGGTAAAGAGTGATGTACTGCCGGCATCGCCGGTTCGGGTATAAATAGCCACAGGCGCCCCCTTAGCGTGAAAGTGAGTCAACAATGCCCACAACGGCAAGATCGATAGCCTCATTCGGGCCGCTAAAGACGTGGCGTGCGCTCGAGCCGCTGCAGAGCAGCACCAGCTCGCCGACGCCAGCGCCAACCGAATCTACCGCCACTTCATCGCCGCTCGCGGGCGGAAATGGATGTTCGTCGTCTGTGCTTACCCGGCGTACCAGCAGCAGTTTTTTGCCGTTCAGAGAGGGCGATTTTTGCGTCGAGACGACGGCGCCGGTCACGCGTGCCAGATGCATAGTTCACTCCTGCGTAATCAATTGAACATGCCGCGCGACGGCCGCTTCGCGGGCGAGGGCGGTGATAATGGGGCGGCGGCGCAGCACCAGATAACCTCCGTGGAGGCGGGCTACATCGGCGTAGGTGAGCACCGACGCGGCGTGAAGTCTGACGGGCTGGCCAGGCGGGTCGCTGAACGTCAGCGGCAAACGGGCGAGTTTTTTTACCGCCAGCGCGGGGAGCAGGGCGGGAAGCAGCGTTAGCTGTACCCGAACGCCCCAGGCCATCGCCTCATGCAACGCGCAACCGGCGGCCGTCAGTGCGCGCTGGCCGGTAAGCTGCTCCAGCAGCGGTAAATCCACCTGCACGATGCGCAGCGAAGCGTGCTGGCACAGCAGGCTGTGGATATCCGCTTCGCCGAGCTGGGCCACGCTGAGCGTGGCCGTACTCCGGGCGCGACGACGCAGGCGGGCGGCGACCTCTTCGACGATACGCTGCAGCATCGCGTGGTTCATGGCTTCGTCACCAGCGTAGCCCAGGCCTGCGCAGCGTCAGCGCCTGCCGCATTGGCTTCGTCAGTATCGATGTGCATCTCAAGACGCATATCCGGGGCTACGCGGACCGCTACATTGTCGAAGATAAGCCGCCTGTCGCTGCCTTCGATCGCCACCGCGACGCTATCGCCATGGGCGACGCGCAGGATCAGGGCATCGAGCGGGGACATATGAATATGTCGTTGGGCGACGATCGTCCCGCTGCTCAGCTCCAGTTCGGCAAAGGGGCTTATCAGGCGGATCCCCGGCGTGTCCTGCAGATTGCCGGACATGCGCAGCGGCGCGGCGATACCGAGGGTCCGGGCGTCGGTGCGTGAGATTTCCACCTGGCTGGTCTGGCGCAAAGGGCCGAGCAGGCGCACGTTGTTTAATCGTCCTTTGGGGCCAACCAGGGTCACCGTCTGCTCTGCAGCATACTGTCCGGGCTGCAGCAGCGCTTTTTTCGGCTGGATAGGCTGAGCGGGAAAGAGCCTGGCGTAGTCAGCCGCCGCTAAATGGATATGGCGACTGGAGATACCGATAGGGATGGGACGCTGGCGCATCTCATCCAGCACTTTGTTGACTGTTGAAGCCAGCTGTTGTTTATCCATTACGCGTCACCTCGTTTACCGGCGTGCAGGCACTGCGAGCGAGGTTCGCCTTTTTGCCGTGGACAGTGCGGGTCCAGGCACAGGTTGCAGGTCACCTGCTCCGCAGGGCGGGGGAGGGTGTCTGCGGGATCTCTGCGCTCATCCATTACGGTGGCGTTCTCCTCTTCCAGAGCAGCGTCAGGTGCTGGTGAAGGCGCTTCGACGCGGGCTGGCAGCAGGCCTGCGCCGGGCCTGGCGATAACCTTCTGCGCCACCAGCCCCTGCTGCCGGTCGGCGAGTTCGGCCCCGGTCATCACCGCCGCCTGGACAGAGGCCACATCACCGGCGATCTTCACCACCATCCAGCCGGAGCCGTTGGTCTTTTCCAGGGCGAGCAGCGTGATGGCGGCCGCTTTCGCCATGGCGTCGGCGCAGGTGATGGCCAGGGCCAGGCCGCTGACCTCAAGTAATCCCAGTGATTGCTTCACGCAGTGCTCCTTGTTTCAAGGTCAGACGGATTTCGGCAGAATGGCCTCAACATCGCTGTGCGGGCGTGGGATCACATGGCTGGACTTGACCTCGCCGACCACGCTGGCCGCCGCGCTCCCGGCGTCAACGGCGGCTTTCACTGCACCGACGTCTCCGCGGACCATCACGGTAATCAGCCCGGAGCCAATTTTTTCGTAACCAATCAACTGCACGTTGGCGGATTTCACCATTGCATCAGCGGCTTCAATGGCGCCAACCAGGCCTTTCGTTTCAACCAGTCCTAGTGCGTTATTCATATTGTGTTCTCCTGTGGATTAAGCATGGCGATCCCGAAATGGGATCCCTTTGACGAGACGAGCCGCATTGTTGCCAGTGTTTCGCCGGGCCAGCCTGTCCTGGTGATACCTCAGCGAAAACAGCGGAGTTGATGCGGGTAAATTTTTGTAGTGCACGATGAGCTGTTCCCGGTCGCAGGCGATGCCCACCAGCAGCGGCGAACGCTGCGCCGCCTGCCAGGCGTGATGGACAAGATCGCCGCCGGTCCGCGGTTGCAGAACGAAAGGAATGCCTTCCTCTTCAATGCCCAGCAGGACATCGCGCCACTGTTCGCTGCATTCGTCAGTGACCGCAATGACGATGGCGGGGGTGACGAGGCTACTCTCCATGCGTACCTCCTTTTTGCCAGGCAAGGAGTAATCCGCTGGCGACCGCATTGCGCGGGCCTTCACTGCCGCGGATGTTGCCGCGCCCGGCAACCAGCCGGTAGTGCGCCAGCGCGTCGGTGACCAGCTGGGGGATCTCGAAATCGAGGGACGAGCCGCCCACCAGCACTACGAACGGGATGTCGCGAATGTTGCCGGTAGGGCTCACCTGGCGTAACGCCCGCAGGGCGTTGGTGACAAAGACGCGTGATTTGGCGCTACGGCGAATGGCGCGCACTTTCTCCAGCGGCAGATCGCCGGGCAGGGGAACCAGTTCATCCGGTTTCACCACGCAGACGCGGGCAAATACCGCCGGTGGTAAGGCCGACGGAAAAAACTGGACGCTGCCGTCTTCATGACGCAGATGAAACAGGCTTTCGACTTTTGCCAGCGGATATTTTTTGATCTCTTCCGCCAGGTAGCGGTCCTCAAGCCCCAGCTCGCGGGCGATGATCATCGTGACCATATCGCCGGCGCCGGCCAGGTGAGTGGCGCTGATCTCTCCTTGCGCATTGATAATGGAGGCGTCGGTCGACCCGGCGCCCAGATCGAGGATCGCCAGCGGGCGCGTGGTGCCGGGAGTGGTGAGCGCCCCGAGAATGGCCGCTTCCGCCTCAGCGCCACCCACCTGAACCGCAATCTGCAGTTTGTGCTCAATTTCACGGGCGATCAGGGCCATCTGCAGGCGATCCGACTTGACCATCGAGGCGATACCCACCGCCTGCTCCAGCGAGAACTCCCCCGCCAGGCCACCGGTCACGCTGACTGGCACCGCCGTATCAACGGCCAGCAGATCCTGAATGCGGATCTCCTGAGCTGGCTTATTGGTAAGCTCAGCCATGGTCTGGCGCACATGCTCAAGCATGCCGCCGATATTGGTGCCCGCTTCTCCCGCGACGTTGTCCAGTTTGCCGCAGCCGTCAACCGCCTTCATGATGGCTTCCGCCCCGGCGGCCACATCAACCTGTACGCTGCGCCCCTGAGCGATGAGCAGCAGATTCCCCGCCGGAATAGTCCGTGCCTTGACGTCGCCGGAGGGGGTTTTCACCACTACGGCCGAACGATTGCCAATCAGCGCCCGCGCCATTGGCACGATATTTTTGGTCTCTTCGGCGTTGAGATTGAAAACGGTGGCAATACCATAGGGGTTGGAGAGCGTTTCGATAATCTTGCCGGGTAAAGCGACCTCGACGGCCGCCAGCATGCCAAGTGGAATACGGTCGATATGCTGAACTTCATCGATCACCGGCAGCGGTTGCTGTAGCCGGTTATTGACCAGCACGCCGTCATCCTGCTGCAAAATAATGCCGGAAATCTGATAGCCCGCTGCCGTCGCCGCATTGACCATCGCAGCGACATCGGCAAAGTCAAAGGCTGAGGAGACCACCAGAATATAGGGGGCGTCCGCAGCGCAGGACAGCAGCGCCTCCGGTGTGATGGTGATGCCGACCCCCAGTCCGACGCCGCCGGGTGTCTTCGGGTTGTGGCCGATC
This sequence comes from Klebsiella sp. GL120222-02, assembly GCF_003097195.1. Classification (NCBI taxonomy): domain Bacteria; kingdom Pseudomonadati; phylum Pseudomonadota; class Gammaproteobacteria; order Enterobacterales; family Enterobacteriaceae; genus Klebsiella; species Klebsiella sp. GL120222-02. The sequence continues at coordinate 269,920 of NZ_QEQO01000003.1, read as the reverse complement.
ATGGTGGACTCGGTGATGATGGTTTCCGTGATGGTCTCCATCGCCACATCGCCAATGACCGGCGTGGCTTCGTTAATGCGAATAAGCGAGATATCGCTGACCTGAATGCCTGCCGCTTTTGCCGCCTGTGTTAGCGCCTCCTGAATACCGAACACATTACGTAATGTGCCTTTAATACCGGTGGTTTCAGCCAGCGCGCTGTGGCGGATGTTCAGCACACCTGCGTCATCGACCGTCGCCAGGGCGACCTCTGTCGATGAGTTGCCAATATCAATGCCAGCGATATAGCGCATGCTTGCCCCCTGTTAATCGTCGCCTTTCAGTTTCTTACGCTCGACGTACAGCCCGGCCGCTTCCCGAACAAAGGCGGCACAGATCCGGGCCTGGTAGCGATGCTCCAGGTCGTCAGCGATCGCCAGTAGCTCCGCCTGGGTGGAACGGTATGGGCGCAGGGCGTTGTAGATCTCAAGGATCCGGTCGTCGGGAACCGCGGTGAGCTCGGCGGCCCGCTCAAAGTTCATCGCCAGCCGATCGCGTCCGGCATCCTGGGCGATCGCCGCCTGCATCCGCAGCGTTTCCGGGGTAATGCGCATGTCCTGCGCCGTAACGCGATCGCTTAATACGTTCTCCAGCGTCAGGTCATCGAGCGTTTTATTGGTAGCGGTTTTGACCCACTCCGGATGGCGGGTGGCTAACGGGTAGTCGCTGACTTTAGGCTGGCGAGCGGTGTCGTTTGTCGGTGCGGCTGGCGCGGGCGTTGCCCCGTCCTGTAGGCTGTTCATCCGGCTCAGCACGTCGCGTACCATGGATTCAATTGCGTCGGTATTCATCGGGATATCCTTTGTTAAAGCGCCATGCGCAGTTCCTGCGGGTTTTTGCCGGTCACTACGTATTTGGTCTCTTTAATGTGCAAAATGGCCGACTTCGCCTGGTATTTGGGACGAGCCATCTGATCGTTGAGCGTCGGCACTGGCTGTGGCGACTCGCGTTTGGCGTAGCGCGCGGCGTTTTTGCCAATCTGGCGGTAGGTTTCCAGGGTCAGCAGCGGCGCCTGCGGGAAGAGTTCCAGATTGGAAAGCGGCGGCAGGCCCCGCTGGTGGATGACGGTGGTGCCTTTCGACTGAATACCGATCGAGATGCCGGAGCCGCTCAGGCGGTTGCCTTCCACCGCCACGAAGGCGACGTCAGAAGATTTAAAGCAGCGGATCACCCGGGCTTTGATGCCTTCTTCCTCAATGCCGGCGATCACTTCGCGCAGGATATTTTTATGCGGAATGCCGACGATATTGGCGGTTTGCGCCAGGCCAAAGGCGGGCCCGACGGCAATGATGACTTCATCCTGCTGCGTGCCGGGTTTGGCTTCGCCGATTTCCGTCAGGAAGCTGTCGCTGGACACAGGCGCAACAGCGGCCGACGCGACGGAAGCGGCAGGCGCGCTAAAGGAGACTGGCTTATCTGCGCCTGATTTCATCTCCGACAGCACCTCTTCGATAATCTGGCGCAGCAGCGTTTCGTTAATTTCCATTTTTCACCCCTTAGCCAAGTTCATTGGGATCGAGCGCGCCCGGGATATTTTTAATCTCTTCCCAGCGCTCGCCTTGCAGGCGGTAGCCTGTTGCCGGACCGGCATAATCGTTCACGTCATTCACGGCCGAGAGCACCTGGCCTTCGCCGACGATGATGGCGGAGGTGTGCAGGTAGTCGCCGGTGAGCTTGGCTTTCTGAATATTGAGCATGTCCTGGGCGACATCGGGGAAGCCGCCTTTCGCCAGGGCTTTCACCACCTCCAGGCCGTTGCGGTTCTTGTTGATGATCTCCTGGGCAAACTTGATGTCCTCAACGATGTTGCGCTCAGGCATATCTTTTGAACCGTGGGCGTAAGTGGCGGCCTCCACCTCTTCATCCGTAATTGGCGGCAAACCCATGCCGGCAAATACCGCTTGCAGCGCGCGGGCGGCTTTATTACGAATGGCGATCACGTCCTCTTCACGCACCGGCCGCAGGCCGCCATCGACCTTCAGATCGCGCTGGATCACGTTGTAGTCGTCGAAGTCTTCGGCATCTTCGTTGGAACCGGCGAACATGTTGTCGTAGTTCGGCACCGCCGAGTAACCGGAGGAGATAAAGTCGGTGCCTGGCAGGAACTGCATCAGCAGGCGCGCGGTACGCCGCATATCCGAGTGGGTAAAGGTTTGATCGTTACTTGAGGCGCACTCCAGATCCAGCGCTGAGCAAATCAGGTTTTCCGCCAGTACGGCGCGGATACCCGACGGTACGGCGGACGGCACGCCGATACAGCTGACGGAGCCATTCTGCAGGCCTTGCACCCCGGCGGCTTTGGTGATGTAGATGCAGCGCGCTTCGAGATACAGCATCGATTTGCCTTCGGCATAACCCATCTGCACTTCAGAGCCGGAGCCGGAGGTAAAGCGCATTTTCAGGCCGCGCGAGGCGTAGGAGGAGGCGAGGAAGCCTTTTGACCATGGGGTGTCATCGCCATCGGTAAACACCGGTTCCGTACCGTAGACCGAAATGGTTTCGGCATAGCAGGTATGGCCCAGCATGCCCAGTTTCAGCTCGGTGGCTTCTTCCAGCGAACACTGGGTGAGGACGCCGGGGCGGCCCACCTGTGAACCGACCAGCAGGGCGATGGCGTTGAACGGCGCGTAGCGCGCCACGGCGACGGTGGTCTCCTGCTCGTCAAAGCCGCGCCATGCGCCTTCAGCGGCGTCGGCGGCAATCTGTACCGGATTATCTTTGATATTAGTGACATGCGCCTGCTGGGACGGCGTGCGGCGGGCGCGCATTTTTTGCATCGCCATCATCATCTCGACCACGTTCATATGCGACACCACTTCGACGATTTTCGCCGGGGTCATCGCGGTGGTGAGCGGCACGATGTCGCTGCGTTTAACGTTCGGGTCGCAGAGCATATTGGCGAGCTTGACCGAATCCATGGCCATCACTTCTTCGGCACGCGCCAGATTGATACCGTAGCGCGCGATAAAGTGGTCAATCAGGTCGAACTGCTCAACCGGTTTGCCGTCGAGTTCGGTCACCGCGCCGTTGACGATGCGGATAGAGGGTTTGGGATCGTTAGGGCTTTCCATCGCGATAAAGCCCTCTTCGATCCACTCCTTAACGAAACCATCCTGATTCACAGGGCGTTTCGCCAGTGCTTCAAATCTTTTCGATCTCATGAATCAGCCTCGCGGGTATTAAATGTAGGAGGGGCGATCGTTTTTCGGTTCGGCGCCCAGCGTCCCCAGTACGGTTTTGCCGATCTCCCGGGCGGAGATCACCGCCTGGCGCACCGCGCCGGAGTCGCCGGAAATCACCAGGATGGCTTCGTTGCTGAAGCTGGTGCCGTGGGCCGGTGAGCTGTAAGCCACCACTTCGACGTTGGCTGATTTCAGCGCGGTATCGGCCATCAGCACGCCAACGGACGCCGGCGCGCCGACGATAATCCCGCAGGCGCGGCCCAGCGGAGCGCCGAAGGCTTTTTCCAGGGCGTAGCTGGCGCGCGCGGTATACTGCAGCTCGATATGACCCGCCTCGTTGCCGTAGACATCGCCGAAAGTACGGTCCAGCTCTTTCAGCGCGACCTCAATCCCGCGTTTGACGTCGGAAACATCGTTCCCGCCCAGCACAATCAGCGAGCCATGGCCGGCGCCGCCTTTGGTGTCGCGAGGAAGCTCAATGCTGACCACTTCGGTGTTGGTGGCTTTGACCGCTTCATCGGCGGCCATAATGTGCGGCCCGGCGCCGGTGCGCGCACCGAGGATGCCGATAGAGCGATAGCGTTTTTCAAGCTTCATGGCTTCCAGCAATGCGGCATCCACGTTGGCGATGACCAGCCCGAGGGTGTCGCCAATGGCGGTCCCGACAAATTCCGTTAAGCTGCAGCTTTTCTCTGCCATAGCCGTCTCTCCTGTGGGATGGGGGGTATCGGGAAGCGCCTGCTGCTCTGGCGTCGCCACACGCGCTATGACTTGCGCCATGATCTGTTCAACCAGCTCATTGCTGCTCATTGGCTATTCCCCTTCGGTAAGATTTTTTCAACATCGGTATGGGGGCGGGGAATGACGTGTACGGCTTTCACCTCGCCCACGTGGCGGGCTGCGGCGGCACCGGCGTCGGTAGCAGCTTTAACTGCCCCCACGTCGCCACGCACGATGACGGTCACCAGGCCTGAACCGATCCTTTCATAGCCAACTAATAAAACATTGGCCGACTTAACCATTGCGTCAGCGGCCTCTATGGCTGCGGTTAAGCCTTTGGTTTCTACCATTCCTAATGCTTCTTGTTGCATAAAGACCTCGCAGGGTATGTTCCAGTGAGGGAACTATATGGCGGGGCGGCGAAAAAGAATGGCTGAGTTGATGGTGTAGAACGAAAAAATAGTGGTTTTTATATAATAATAAATAGTCATGATTTATTTTATATTGTTGTTTTTATTGGTTTTTATTTTACTTATTAATGTGATTATCTTGCGGATGCTGTTCCGTATTTACATTTTTGGGCGTGATTTTTTAAATTGTTTTTGCTATGCGATATTTTGCGTGGTGTGATATTTGTTGGAAAATAAGCACTGCGCTTTTGCAATTTTTTATTATTGAGTTGGAAATAAAAATATCCCCTGAACGCCCGCCATTGCTGCATGGATTCGCGAGCAAATAGCAATAAATTGCTCTTCTTCAGCGACTTTACGCCGCCCGTTTTCCGCAGGATGCCAACACTTTGCTGCCGCCGGTTTCTATAGTGGGCCTCGCCGTACCCAACGAGCCAGCGGATGGTTGGCTGGCCTGGACACGAACTTCGTCAAGAGGTGTCACAATGAATGGTTCTTTACGCGCGCAATGTATCGCCGAGTTTTTAGGCACCGGGCTATTTCTGTTTTTTGGTATCTGCTGCCTGAGCGCTCTGAAGCTGGCTGGCGCCAGCCTGGGGCTGTGGGAGATCTGTATTATCTGGGGACTGGGTATTTCTCTGGCGGTGTACCTGACGGCCGGCATTTCGGGGGGGCATCTGAACCCCGCCGTCACCGTCGCCCTGTGGCTGTTTGCCTGCTTCCCGGGCAGAAAAGTGTTGCCCTATATCGTGGCCCAGGTCGCCGGCGCGTTTGGCGGCGCCGTGTTGGCCTGGATACTTTACAGCACCCTGTTTACGCAATTTGAAACGGTACATCATATGGTGCGTGGCAGCCTGGAAAGCCTGCAGCTGGCCAGTATCTTCAGTACCTACCCGGCGCCTGAGCTCAGCATCTGGCATGCGGCGCTGGTGGAGGTGGTGATCACCTCGATGTTGATGGGGATGATCATGGCGCTCACCGATGATGGCAATGGCGTACCCAAGGGCCCGCTGGCGCCGCTGTTGATTGGCATTCTGGTAGCGGTGATCGGCGCCTCGACCGGGCCGCTTACCGGTTTTGCGATGAACCCGGCGCGCGATTTTGGCCCGAAATTATTTGCCTGGCTCGCCGGGTGGGGCGACATCGCGATGACTGGCGGAAGGGATATTCCCTATTTTATCGTGCCCATCATCGCGCCATTGCTGGGCGCCTGCCTCGGCGCCGCAATTTATCGTTTTCTCATCGCCAATAATCTTCCCTGTCATACCTGCGTTGAGGAGAAAAATACGCGTTAGCATCCAGTGAAAAATGTATTACTGAAATAGCAAAACTATTTCATGAACCGATATCACGAACCGCTCAAAAAGTCTCCCCGGGTTGGGAGACTTTTGTTATTGTCAATGCACTTTTTTATCGTCGACGGGATCTGATGCTAAAAAAGGGAAATATGAATAATATGTTTTATTTATAACAAAAAATTAACTGAGGGGTTTTATCATGATTTCTGCGAGTACCCTGAACTCAGAACTCATCAATAAAATCGCACAGGATTTTGCGCAAGCCACCAGTCTGGCGGTTGTGGTCGTCAATATTCACGGTGATGAGATTTCTGAACTGTTTAATTTCACGCCGTTTTGCCAACTCATGCGTCAGCACCCGGAGCACAGCGGACGCTGTCGCATGAGCGACCGCTGCGGCGGGCTGGAAGCCTCGAAAAATGACCAGCTGTGTATCTACCGCTGTCACGCGGGGTTAACTGATTTTTCCATCCCGCTGGTGATCGCCGGCCACCTCGTTGGCTTCGTGCTGTGCGGCCAGGTGCGTCTGAGCAATGATATTGAACTGGTTGATATTCTGAACGTGGATGACCGCTGGCAGGACGATCCGGCGCTGGTCCAGGCATTTCGCGATGTGCCTGAGATGGACTATTCGCGGGTTATCGCTTCGGCGGATCTGCTGAAGCTGATCGTCGAGAATTGCCTGAAAAAACAGCTCAACTTTGTGGTTATCAAAGATAACCCGCCGCAGAACGACCCGGCGCAGGCCTGCCGGGCGGCCTCGCCGCACGATGGCAAAATGAAGAAGGCGCTGCGCTATATCGACGCGCATCTCTCCGATGAGCTGCGTCTGGAGGACGTGGCGGCGCACGTCTATCTCAGCCCGTACTACTTCAGCAAACTGTTTAAAAAGTATCAGGGGATCGGCTTTAACGCCTGGGTCAATCAGCAGCGGATGGCGAGCGCAAAAGAGCTGCTATGCCACAGCGACTGGAGCATTGCCAGCATCGCGCGGAATTTAGGTTTTTCGCAAACCAGCTATTTTTGCAAAGTGTTTCGCCAGACCTATCAGGTAACGCCGCAGGCATTTCGTCAGCAAATTAATGCCGGATCACAAACTGAGTCTTTTTAAATGACAATATTTTGCTATTGCCGATTTTTGATATCCCGGAGTATCTTCATCATTATAAAATGAAAAAAACGACAGTAGAGCAATAAATTGTCATAGCGCAACAAAATAGTGATATTCGAGGGATAAACTACACCAGTTTTTATTTTTGTGATGGGATAGAGTGTCCGTTAATACGAGACTGATGAATATCACAACACCGTTTCACCTCGCGGACGTCATTTTGCAGGCGATGAGGCGGTAAAAGTAAGCGTGAAACATTAACCGCGGATGCATGGCGCATCGGCGAATACAACCGACAGGTTCGACACTAGTTTGGTGTCAGGGAAGGGGGTGTAAATCCCCCGCAGCCCCCGCTGCTGTAATGCTGACGACCCCGCAAAAACCACTGATCGAAAGATTGGGAAGGGCGGGCGAGAACGAGGCTAAGCCAGAAGACCTGCCTGCCGGTAACTGACCAACAACTTCGGTGGGAAGTGGATGGCTTAGCGGTGCGTGGTCGCAGGACCAGGCATGCGCGCAGCTATACCCCGACCACCTGAACAGGACAGGGTATGGCAACCAGGCGTGCGTTTATTCTTGCGGGTACCGGCAGCGGTTGTGGCAAAACCACCGTTACGCTTGGCCTGCTCAGCTTGCTCCAACAGCGCGGTTTGCGGGTGCAACCCTGTAAAGTGGGGCCAGACTACCTGGACACCGCCTGGCACACCGCCATCAGCGGCATCGCCTCCCGCAATCTCGACAGCTTTATGCTTCCCGCCCCGATACTCAACGCGCTGTTTGCCGAACAACTGCAGCAGGCCGACATCGCGGTTATCGAAGGGGTGATGGGCCTGTATGACGGGTACGGCATCGACCCCAACTACTGCAGCAGCGCGGCCATGGCCAAACAGCTTGGCTGCCCGGTGATTTTGCTGGTGGATGGCAAAGCGGTGTCGACTTCCGTCGCCGCCACGGTGATGGGCTTTCAACACTTTGATCCGGCCCTCAACATCGCTGGCGTTATCGTCAATCGGGTTAACAGCGACGCGCACTTCCAGCTGCTGAAAAGCGCCATTGAGCGCTACTGTCAGGTGCCAGTGCTCGGCTATGTGCCGCGCGTGGAAGGCGTGGCGCTGCCCGAACGGCATCTGGGGCTGGTGACCGCCCGCGAGTCGGTGGTCAATCAGCAGGCATGGCGGGATTTTGCCAGCCTGCTGGGGCGCACCCTCGACATAGACCGGCTACTGGCCCTCAGCGAACTGGCCGCCATGCCGGCCGGCGAGTGGGGGGAACAGCTTGCCGCCGACGCCGGCGAAGGACTGACGCTGGCCCTCGCCGACGATGAGGCCTTCAATTTTTATTACCCCGATAACCTGGCGCTGCTGGCGCGCTGCGGCGTGAAGATGGTGCGCTTTAGCCCGCTGCGCGATCGCCAGTTGCCGGCCTGCCAGATGATCTGGCTCGGCGGCGGCTACCCGGAGCTGCATGCGGCCGGGCTGTCCGCCAACCATGAGATGCTGGCGCAGCTTCGCGCGGCGCACCGGCGCGGGGTGGCGATCTACGCCGAGTGCGGCGGTCTGATGTATCTGGGCACGACCCTGGAAGTCACCGGCGGCGAGCGCTACGCCATGGCGGATATTATTCCTGGACACAGCCGAATGGGGACGCGTCTGACCCGGTTCGGCTACTGCGAAGCGCAGGCGCAGCAGCAGACGCTGCTGGCCGCTCCTGGCGAGTGGCTGCGCGGCCATGAATTTCATTACTCCGATTTTTCGCCCGCCACCCCTGCCGTACTGGCCTGCCGTAAACAGCGAGACGGTAAGACGCTCCAGCAGTGGCCGGGAGGATGGCAGTCCGGCAGCGCCTTTGCCAGCTATCTCCATGTCCACTTTGCCCAGCGCCCCACCATGCTCAACCACTGGCTGCGAGCGGCAAGGAGGGCGCAATGACTCTTCTCGCCTGGTGTGTGGCCTGGATACTTGATGTGCTCATTGGCGATCCGCCGCACTGGCCGCATCCGGTGCGCTGGATAGGTCGCCTGATCACCGTCAGCCAGCGTGTGGTGCGGCGCGTCTGCCATAGCGACCGGGCGCTGCGCATCGGCGGCGGGGTAATGTGGCTGGTGGTGACCGGCCTGACATGGGGCGTGGCCTGGGGCGCACTGGCGCTGGCGCACGGGCTCCATCCCTGGCTGGGATGGCTGGTGGAGGTGTGGATGATCTTCACCGTGCTGGCGGGACGCTGTCTGGCACAGTCGGCGATGGCGGTGGCCCGGCCGCTGCAGGCCGGGGATCTCGCCGAAAGCCGGCATAAGCTCTCCTGGATTGTCGGGCGCGACACCTCTCAGCTCCAGCCAGCGCAGATCAACCGTGCGGTGGTGGAGACCGTGGCGGAAAACACGGTGGATGGCATTATCGCGCCGCTCTTTTTCCTGCTGCTGGGCGGCGCGCCGCTGGCCATGGCCTATAAAGCGGTCAACACCCTCGATTCCATGGTCGGCTATAAACACGAAAAATACCGGGCGATCGGCATGGTCAGCGCCCGTCTTGATGATGTAGCCAACTTCCTTCCCGCCCGGCTGAGCTGGCTGCTGCTCAGCCTTGCCGCAGTGCTATGCCGGGAAGATGGCGCCCGGGCGCTGCGTACGGGCTGGCGCGATCGTTATCAGCACAGCAGTCCTAACTGCGCCTGGCCGGAAGCGACCGTCGCCGGCGCGCTGGGGATCCGCCTTGGCGGCCCGAACGATTACTTCGGCCAGCGCGTTGAAAAGCCCTGGATAGGCGACGCCGTCCGCGACATCGCGGTGGACGATATTTCCCGAACCATTCGATTAATGTGGGTGGCGTCAAGCCTGGCGCTGGCGCTATTTATCGGCGTGCGCTACTGGCTGGTCGGCGCGGCCTGAGGAGAACCTGATGCAGTACATCCAACAACCGCAGGCGATCGAGGCGAAAAGCTTCGACATCATCAGCGAGATCATCGCCGAAACGCGACCGGACTACCGTTTCGCCAGCCCGCTGCACGAGGCGATTATCAAGCGGGTGATCCACACCACCGCTGACTTCGACTGGCTGGATATTCTGTGGTTTTCTCCGGATGCCCTGATCGCGCTGAGCGAGGCGTTGAGCCGGCCCTGCACGCTGTATACCGATACCACCATGGCGTTGTCCGGGATCAACAAAAACCTGCTGGCCCGCTTTGGCGGCGAATGCCGCTGCTATATCAGCGACCCACGGGTGGTGCGCGAGGCGCAAAGCCGGGGGATGACCCGCTCGATGGCGGCGGTGGATATTGCGGTGCAGGAGCCCGGGGAGAAAGTGTTCGTCTTCGGCAATGCGCCAACCGCACTGTTTCGCCTGCTGGAACATCGCGAGACGGCCATCGGCGGCGTGGTGGGGGTGCCGGTCGGGTTCGTCGGCGCCGCGGAGTCGAAAGCGGCGCTCAGCGAGAGCGGCCTGCCGGCCATCGCCGCGCTCGGCCGCAAGGGGGGAAGCAACGTGGCGGCAGCGATTGTGAACGCTCTGCTTTACCACCTGCGGGAGGCGCAATGAGCGATCAGACCTTTGACGCCCCGGTGTGGCATCACGGCAAAGCGCTGCGCAAGGGCTACACCACCGGCTCCTGCGCCACGGCGGCGGCAAAAGTGGCGGCGCTGATGGTGATGCGCCAGCATCTGATCCACCAGGTCTCGATCGTCACCCCCTCCGGCGTCACCCTGTGCCTGAACGTCGAGTCTCCGCACGTCGAAGGGCAGCAGGCGGTCGCCGCGATCCGTAAAGACGGCGGCGATGATGTCGACGCCACCCACGGCATGCTGATTTTTGCCCGGGTGACCCTCAATGACAGCGGAGAGATTAGCCTGCAGGGCGGCGAGGGCATCGGCACGGTGACCCGCAAAGGGATCGGTCTGCCGACAGGCAGCCCGGCGATAAACCGTACTCCGCGGCACACCATCGAGACCGCCGTTCGCGAAGCGATTGGCCCTTCCCGTGGCGCGCAGGTGGAGATCTTTGCCCCGGAAGGTGTACTTCGCGCGCAAAAAACCTATAACGCGCGGCTGGGGATCCTCGGCGGGATCTCGATTATCGGCACCACCGGGATCGTCACCCCGATGTCGGAAGAGAGCTGGAAGCGCTCGCTCTCCCTCGAGCTGGAGATAAAACGCGCCGCCGGGCTGGATCGCGTAGTGCTGGTGCCGGGCAACCACGGTGAGCGCTTTGTCCGCGAACAGATGGGCATCGACCCGCAGATAGTCGTCACCATGAGCAACTTCGTCGGCTACATGATTGAAGAGGCGGTCCGGCTCGGTTTCCGCCAGATTGTGCTCATCGGCCACCCCGGCAAACTGATCAAAATCGCCGCCGGGATCTTTCATACCCACAGCCATATCGCCGATGCGCGGATGGAAACCCTCGTCGCCCATCTGGCGCTGCTTGGCGCGCCGTTGCCGCTGCTGACGCTGGTCAGCGAGTGCGACACCACCGAAGCGGCAATGGAGCATATCGACGCCTGGGGATACCAGCGCCTCTATAACCATCTGGCTGAGCGAATCTGCCAGCGTGTTCTTGAGATGCTGCGCTTCACTCAGCACCCGCCCACCTGCGACGCGGTTCTGTTTTCTTTTGATAACCAGGTGCTGGGCAGCAGCCGTCCGCTGGAGGCGATTGCCCGGGAGCTGGCATGTTGACGGTCGTGGGGATGGGCCCGGCGGGGCTGCAGTGGCTGACCCCGGCCGCGCGCGAGGCGATCGCCGCCGCCGAGGCGCTGGTGGGCGGCAGCCGCCATCTCCAGCAGTTTCCCGCCTTCGCCGGCGAGCGCTTTGCGCTGGGGGCCGATATGCCGGCGCTGCTGGCGTGGATCGAGGCCCGCGCCGGGCGCCACGTCGTGGTGCTGGCCTCCGGCGATCCGCTGTTCTATGGCATTGGCACCCGGCTGATTGCCCACTTTGGCCGGGAACGGGTGCAGGTGATCCCCGGCATCAGCGCGGTGCAGTACCTCTGCGCCCGGGCGGGCATCGACATGAACGACATGTGGCTGACCAGCAGCCATGGCCGGGCGGTGAGCTTCGATGCGCTGGCCGCCCACCGGAAAGTCGCCATGGTGACCGACGGCCGCTGTGGTCCGCGGGAGATTGCCGCCCAGCTGACGGCCCGCGGCAAAGGCCACCGCTGGATGGTGATCGGCGAAAATCTGGCGATGGAAAACGAGCGGATCCACTGGCTGCCGGTCAGCGCCGTGGAGGACGAATATGAGATGAATGCGGTGGTGATCCTCGATGAAAGATGAGCTGTTTTTGCGCGGCGCCCAGGTGCCGATGACCAAAGAGGCCGTGCGCGCGCTGGCGCTGGCGAAGCTGGAGCTGCACCGGGCGCGCCACCTGATTGATATCGGCGCGGGCACCGGCAGCGTCAGCATTGAGGCCGCCCTGCAGAACCCGGCGCTACGGGTGACGGCGATTGAGCGTCAGGCCGACGCGCTGCGCCTGCTGGCGGACAACCGGCAGCGCTTTGGCTGCGACAACATCGCTATCGTGGCGGGCGTTGCGCCGCTGGCGGTCGCCGACAAAGCCGACGCGATCTTTATGGGCGGCAGCGGCGGCCACCTGACGGCGCTGATCGACTGGTCGCTGGCGCAGCTGCATCCTGGCGGCCGGCTGGTGATGACTTTTATTTTGCAGGAAAACCTTCATAGCGCCCTGGGGCACCTGTGGCAGTGCGGCATTCCCGAGGTGGACTGTCAGCAGCTGGCGGTCTCCACCCTGGCCACGCTGGGCAGCGGCCACTATTTCAAACCCCATAATCCCGTTTTTGTCATCGCCTGTCAGAAGGAAGAAAACCATGGCTGAGACTTTTGATCCCCATTGCGTGTGGTTCGTCGGCGCCGGTCCTGGCGATCGCGAACTGATTACTCTCAAAGGCTACCGTCTGCTGCAGCAGGCGCAGGTGGTGATCTACGCCGGGTCGCTGATCAACACCGAGCTGCTGGTCTACTGTCCGCCACAGGCGGAGTGCCACGACAGCGCCGCGCTGCATCTGGAGCAGATCCTCGACCTGATGGAGGCGGGGGTGAAGGCGGGAAAAACGGTGGTGCGTCTGCAGACGGGCGATGTTTCGCTGTACGGCTCGGTGCGCGAGCAGGGCGAAGAGTTGACCCGCCGCGGGATCCGCTGGCAGGTGGTGCCGGGCGTCAGCGCTTTCCTCGGCGCGGCGGCGGAGCTGGGGGTGGAGTATACGGTGCCCGAAGTCTCGCAGAGTCTGATTATTACCCGTCTGGAAGGGCGCACGCCGGTTCCCGCGCGCGAACAGCTGGAGGCCTTTGCCAGCCATCAAACCTCGATGGCGATTTACCTGTCGGTGCAACGTATTCACCGGGTGGCGGAGCGGCTGGTGGAGGGCGGCTACCCCGCGACCACCCCGGTCGCGGTGATTTACAAGGCCACCTGGCCGGAAAGCCAGACCGTCCGCGGTACCCTCGCGGACATCGGCGACAAAGTACGCGACGCCGGGATCCGCAAAACGGCGCTGATCCTGGTCGGCCCCTTCCTCGGCGATGAGTATCACTACTCAAAACTGTACGCAGCGGATTTTAGCCATGAATACCGTAAAGCCTGAATCCATTGCCCTGTTTTGCCTGACGCCCGGCGGCGTGCGGTTGGCAAAACGGCTGGCGGCCATGCTGCCGCTCACCTGCTACACCAGCGAAGCGCTGCAGGAAGCGGGGTTTATCCCCTTCAACGGCGGCTTTGCCAGCGCAGCCCGCGAGGCATTCAGCAGCTTCTCGGCGCTGATTTTTATCGGCGCCACCGGGATTGCCGTGCGGGTGCTGGCCCCGCTGGTGAATGACAAGTTCAGCGACCCGGCGGTGGTGGTGATTGATGAGCGCGCCCGGCACGTCATCAGCCTGCTCTCCGGCCATGCCGGGGGGGCGAATGCGCTGACCCGATATCTGGCCGGGATGCTCGACGCCGACCCGGTGATCACCACCGCCACCGATGTCAACGAGCTGGCCGCCCTCGACACGTTGGCCTTCCAGCTGAACGCCCGGATGACCGATTTTCGCGCGGCGGTGAAAACCGTCAACCAGATGCTGGTGAGCGGTATGCGGGTGGGGCTGTGGTGCGACGGCGAATTCACCGAGGCGCTAAGCCGGTGCGACCAACGCGGCTTTATCCCGGTAAGCGACCTGGCGCGCTTGCCGGCGCTCGACGCGCTGATCTGCGTCACCCTGCGCCGGTCGCTGCCGTCGCTGCCGGTACCTCACTGGAAGCTGGTGCCCCAGCGGGTGGTGGCGGGCATCGGCTGTCGGCGCGACACCCCCTGTTCCTTGCTCTGTACGTTGCTGGATCGCCAGCTTGCCGCTCAGCGTCTTGACCCGCTGGCGCTGAAAGCGATCGGCAGCGTGAGCCTGAAGGCAAACGAGCCGGGGTTGCGCCAGTTGGCTCACCGCTGCCGGGTGCCGTTCGAAACCTTCAGCGCCGAGGCGCTGCGCGAGCACGAGCACCGCTTTCCGGCCTCGTCTTTTGTCCGGGAGACGGTCGGCGTCGGCAGCGTCTCCGGTCCGGTGGCCTGGCTGCTGAGTCAGGGAAACCTGTCCGGCGAAACCCTGCGCGAGCAGGGCGTGACCATTACTTTGGGAGTAACACACTGATGTTAAGCGTAATCGGAATTGGCCCTGGCTCGCAGGCGATGATGACCATGGAAGCCGTGGAGGCCCTGCAGGCGGCAGAGATTGTGGTGGGCTACAAGACCTACACCCACCTGGTAAAAGCCTTTACCGGTGACAAGCAGGTGATCAAAACCGGCATGTGCAAAGAGATTGAACGCTGCCAGGCCGCCATTGAGCTGGCGCAGGCCGGGAACAACGTTGCGCTGATCAGCAGCGGCGACGCCGGCATCTACGGCATGGCGGGGCTGGTGCTGGAGCTGGTCAATAAGCAGCAGCTGGACATTGAGGTCCGTCTGATCCCAGGGATGACGGCGAGTATCGCCGCCGCCTCGCTGCTCGGCGCGCCGCTGATGCATGATTTCTGCCATATCAGCCTCAGCGATCTGCTGACGCCGTGGCCAGTGATTGAAAAACGCATTGTCGCCGCAGGGGAAGCAGACTTCGTTATCTGTTTTTACAACCCCCGCAGCCGCGGCCGCGAAGGGCATCTGGCGCGCGCCTTTGCGCTGCTGGCGGCCAGCAAAAGCCCGGACACGCCGGTCGGCGTAGTCAAATCCGCCGGGCGCAAAAAGCAGGAGAAATGGCTGACCACCCTCGGAGAGATGGATTTTGCCCCGGTGGATATGACCAGTCTGGTCATCGTCGGCAACAAAGCGACTTACATCGACAACGGTCTGATGATCACCCCGCGAGGCTACGCGCTGTGAACCACGGCGACGTGCTGGTTATCGGGGGCACCAGCGATGCGCGGGCGATCTGCCAGCAGCTGGACGCCGCCGGCGTGCGCTACACCCTGTCGGTGGCGACCCCCACCGGCGAGCGGCTGGCCGGCGATATCCGCGGGCGGATACGCTGCGGGCGCATGGAGTGGCAGCAGATGGCGGAGTGGCTCAGGGCGCAGCGCACCCGCTGGGTGATTGACGCCTCTCACCCCTACGCCGAGGCGGTCAGCCAGAATATTGTGCGCGCCTGCGCCAGCGTCGGGGTCCTGCTCAGCCGCTATCAAAGGCCGGAGCAGCTGAGCGATCTGCGCCATCCGCTACTTCACGTGGTCGGCGATCTGAACGAGGCCTGCGTGCTGGCCCGTCGCCTCGGGGAGCGGATCCTGCTGACCACCGGCAGCAAAGATCTGGCGGCCTGGCGGGCGGGACTGGCGGAGAAAACGCTGCTCGCCCGGGTGCTGCCGGTGCCGGAGGTGGTTCAGCACTGTAGCGATCTGGGGTTTGGCGTCGGGGAAATCTTTGCCCTCTGCGGGCCGTTCAGCGCCGAATTTAACGCCGCCTTTTATCGCCAGTGCCGGGCTGATGTTGTGGTCACGAAAGCCTCGGGCGCGGAAGGGGGCTATCAGGAAAAAGTACAACCCTGTCTTGATGCGGGGATCCCCTGCATCGTCATTACCCGCCCGGCGCCGCTGGTGAAGGGCGATGAATTACTGGAAAGCCAGGCCGATTTCGCTACGCGGCTGACGCGCTGGCTGTCGGCGACTTGAGGAACAGGATATGAAAAAAGCACTTCTGGTGGTGAGCTTCGGCACCAGCTATCACGACACCCGCGAGAAGAACATTACCGCCTGCGAGCGCGATCTTGCCGCCAGCTGTCCGGATCGCACGCTGTTCCGCGCCTTCACCTCGGGGATGATTATTCGCAAACTGCGGCAGCGCGACGGTATCCATATCGATACCCCGCTGCAGGCCCTGCAAAAGCTGGCTGAGCAGGGGTACCAGGATGTGGCGATCCAGTCCCTGCACATTATCAACGGCGACGAGTACGAGAAGATCGTTCGCGAAGTGCAGAGCCTGCGCCCGCGCTTTCAGCGCCTGACGCTGGGCGTGCCGCTGCTGAGCGGTCATGGCGATTATGTTCAGCTGATGCAGGCCCTGCGCCAGCAGATGCCGCCGCTGGCGGCGACGGAGCGAGTGGTGTTTATGGGGCACGGCGCCAGCCACCACGCCTTCGCGGCCTACGCTTGTCTGGATCATATGATGGCGGTGCAGGGTTTTCCGGCGCGGGTGGGGGCGGTGGAAAGCTATCCCGAAGTGGACATCGTCATTAACGAACTCTCCCGCCAGGGCGTGACCGGCGTGCATCTGATGCCCCTGATGCTGGTGGCCGGCGATCATGCCATTAATGATATGGCCTCCGACGAAGACGATTCGTGGAAAACCCGCTTTAATGCCGCCGGTATTCCTGCCACGCCGTGGCTGAACGGGTTAGGGGAAAATCCGGCGGTGCGGGCGATGTTTGTCGCCCATCTGCAGCAGGCGCTGAATAACGCGATGGAGAAAGCAGCATGAGCGGCAAACTCTACGCCCTGAGCACCGGGCCGGGGGCGGCCGATCTGATCACCGTGCGTGCGGCGCGGATCCTCGGCCAACTGGATGTGCTGTATGCGCCAGCCGGCCGCAAAGGCGGCGACAGCCTCGCGCTCTCCATCGTGCGCGAGTACCTTGGCGCACACACGGAGGTCCGCTGCTGCCATTTTCCGATGAGCGCCGACAGCGCGGAAAAAGAGGCGGTGTGGAACGACGTTGCCGCGGCGCTGGCCCAGGAGGTGGCGGCGGGCAGGCAGGTCGGATTTATCACCCTCGGCGACGCCATGTTGTTCAGCACCTGGGTCTTTCTGCTGCAGCGGATTGGCTGCCCGGACTGGCTGGAGATTGTCCCTGGCGTTACCTCCTTCGCCGCCATTGCCGCGCGGGCGAAAACCCCGCTGGCTATGGAGCAGCAGTCGCTGGCGGTGATCTCCTGTACCGCGCCGGAAGCGGACATTGCCGCGGCGCTGCGCCAGCATGACAGCCTGGTGCTGATGAAAGTCTACGGCCGCTTCGCCCGCATTAAGGCGCTGCTGGCGCAGGCGGGGCTGCTGGATGCGGCGCTGATGATGTCAGAGGCCACCCTGCCGGGCGAGCAGTGCTGGCGCCGTCTGCGCGAGGTCAGCGATGACCAGCCGCTGCCCTATTTCTCGACCATCCTGGTTAACAAACAGTGGGAGGAGGCGTAATGAATCAGGTGAAATCGCTGAAGCAGCTTTCGTACGGGGGGCTGGCAGCGGCTGTTCTGCTGATCATCGTCCCGCAGGAGGCGTTCGCCATGCATATCATGGAGGGTTTTTTACCGCCTATGTGGGCGCTGGCGTGGTGGCTGCTGTTTTTACCCTGCCTGTGGTACGGCCTGGTGCGCCTGCGGCGTATCGTCCAGGAGGAGAGCAATCAGAAGGTGCTGCTGGCCCTCTGCGGGGCGTTTATTTTTGTTCTTTCGGCGCTGAAGATCCCGTCGGTGACCGGCAGTTGCTCGCACCCGACCGGCGTTGGTCTGGCGGTGATCCTCTTCGGGCCGGGCGTGGTGGCGGTGCTGGGGGCGATCGTTCTGCTGTTCCAGGCGCTGCTGCTGGCGCATGGCGGCCTGACCACCCTTGGCGCTAACGGGATGTCGATGGCGGTGATCGGCCCGATGGTCGGCTATCTGGTGTGGAAGCTGGCCTGCCGGGCGGGGATCCGTCGCGATGTCGGGGTCTTTCTCTGCGCCATGCTGGCGGATCTGATGACCTATTTTGTCACCTCCGTCCAGCTCGGGGTGGCCTTTCCCGATCCGGCCACCGGGGCAGGTGGATCGATCCTGAAGTTTATGGGGATCTTCTGCCTGACGCAGATCCCGATCGCCATCGCGGAAGGATTGCTTACCGTGATGATCTACGATCAACTGACCAAACGGCGGCTGATCGCCGCGGAGGGACATTAATATGAAAAAGCCCCTGATCTTGTTGGCGATGGTGGTTGCCCTGATGATCCTGCCCTTTTTTATTAACCACGGCGGTGAGTTTGGCGGCTCGGACGGTGAAGCGGAGAGCCAGATCCAGGTGGTGGCGCCGGATTATCAACCCTGGTTCCAGCCGCTGTACGAACCGGCGAGCGGTGAGATTGAGAGTCTGCTGTTTACCCTGCAGGGCTCGCTGGGCGCGGCGGTGATTTTTTACATTCTCGGGTATGCGAGGGGCAGACAGCGCCGTGATGACCGGGTTTGACCGACTCAGCTACCAGAGCCGCTGGTTGCACGTGGCGCCAGAGCGGAAGTTTCTGCTCTGGCTGCTGCTGATGGTGTTGGCCTTTACGCTGCCGGCGTGGGGCCAGGCGCTGACGCTGGCGCTGACCGCCGCGCTGACCTGCTGGCTGCTGCGGGTCTCATTCTGGCGCTGGTGCCGCTGGATGGCGCTGCCCTTTGGCTTTTTGCTGGTCGGCGTGCTGACCATTCTGTTCAGCATCAGCCGCGACCCGCAGATGCTGTTAGCGAGCTTGCGGCTGGGCGCTTTCTCGATAGGGATTTCCGCCCAGGGGCTGGCCGTGGCCGGGGAGACCTTCTGGCGCAGCCTGGCGGCGATGGCGGCCACGCTCTGGCTGGTGCTTAATATGCCTTTCCCACAGCTGATTATCTTGCTCAAGCGCGGTCGCGTACCGCGTCTGTTGACGGAGCAGATCCTGCTGACCTGGCGCTTCATTTTTATTCTGTTAGACGAGGCGATGGCGATTCACCGCGCGCAAACTTTGCGTTTTGGCTATGGTAGCGTGCCGCAGGGCTATCGCTCGCTGGCGATGCTGGTGGGACTGCTGTTCACCCGCGTCCTCCTGCGCTATCAGCAGATGAGCACGGCGCTGGATATCAAATTGTACCAGGGTGATTTTCACCTCTAAGGATAAGTATGCTTGCCACAACCGATCTCTGGTTTCGCTATCAGGATGAGCCGGTACTCAAAGGGCTGACGCTGGATTTTTCCCGCCACGCGGTGACCGGCCTGGTGGGGTCCAACGGCTGCGGAAAGTCGACGCTGTTTATGAACCTGAGCGGCCTGCTGCGCCCGCAGCAGGGGGCGGTGCTGTGGCAGGGAGAGGCGCTGAATTACAGCAAGCGCGGTCTGCTGGCGTTGCGCCAGCAGGTGGCGACGGTGTTTCAGGATCCGGATCAGCAAATCTTCTATACCGATATCGACAGCGATATCGCTTTTAGTCTGCGCAACCTCGGGGTGGCGGAAGAGGAGATCGCCCGCCGGGTGGATGAAGCGTTGACCCTCGTCGATGCCCAGGGGTTTCGCCAGCAGCCGATCCAGTGCCTCAGCCATGGACAGAAAAAACGGGTGGCGATCGCCGGGGCGCTGGTGCTGCAGGCGCGCTACCTGCTGCTTGACGAGCCCACCGCGGGCCTCGATCCCCGGGGGCGGGCGCAGATGATCGCCATCATCCGGCGCATTGTCGGGCAGGGGCGGCGCGTGGTGATCTCCAGCCACGATATCGATCTGATCTATGAGGTGAGCGACGCCGTTTACGTTCTGCGTCACGGCGAAGTGCTGGCCGCGGGGGATCCCGGCGAGGTCTTTGCCTGCGCGGCGATCATGGCCCAGGCGGGATTGACGCAGCCGTGGCTGGTGAAACTTCATAGCGAACTGGGATTGCCGCTGTGTAAAACCGAAGCGGAGTTTTTTCAGCGGATGCACAACAACGCGATAGGCGCGATAAAGGAGGCGTCATGACGCTGGCAGTGATGTTGCAGGGCACGGCTTCCGACGTGGGGAAAAGCGTACTGGTGGCGGGACTGTGCCGCATTTTTCATCAGGATGGGCTGCGCACCGCGCCGTTTAAATCCCAGAATATGGCGCTGAACTCCGGCATTACGCCGGATGGCAAAGAGATGGGCCGGGCGCAGATTTTCCAGGCCGAAGCGGCAGGGATCGCGCCGGATGTCCGCATGAACCCGATTTTGCTCAAGCCCACCAGCGACCGTCAGGCGCAGGTGGTCCTGATGGGGCAGGTGGCGACCAGCATGGACGCGGTGAGCTATCACCAGTACAAGCCGCGCCTGCGCGAGCAGATCCTCGCGGTCTACCAGAGCCTGGCCGGAGAGTATGAGGCGCTGGTGCTGGAAGGGGCCGGCAGTCCGGCGGAGATTAACCTGCGCGACCGCGATATCGTCAATATGGGCATGGCCGAGATGGCGCAATGTCCGGTGATCCTGGTGGCCGATATCGACCGCGGTGGGGTGTTTGCCGCGATTTACGGTACGCTGGCGCTACTGCAGCCTCAGGAGCGGGCGCGGGTGAAAGGGGTGATCATCAATAAATTCCGCGGCGATGTGGCGCTCCTGCGCTCGGGGATAGAGCAAATCGAGGCGTTGACCGGGGTGCCGGTGCTGGGCGTTATGCCGTGGCTTGACGTGGATCTCGAGGATGAGGACGGCGTCGCGCTGCAGGCCGGGAAATACCATCGCACCGACCGGCGCGACATCGACATCGCCGTGGTTCACCTGCCGCATATCGCCAATTTTACCGACTTTAACGCCCTGGCGGCGCAGCCAGACGTCCGGGTGCGCTATGTCCGCGATCCGCAGGCGCTGGCCGACGCCGACCTGGTCATTCTCCCGGGCAGTAAAAATACCCTCGGCGATCTGTGCTGGCTGCGCGAGAGCGGCATGGCGCATGCAGTCGAGCAGGCCCGGCAGCGCAAGGTGCCGCTGCTGGGGATCTGCGGCGGCTATCAGATGCTCGGCGAAACCATTATCGATGAGGTGGAGTCTGGCCTTGGCACCCAGCCCGGACTGGGGGTGTTGAAGACCGTGACCCACTTCGCCCAGCACAAAACCACCACCCAGGTGCAGGCGACCCTGGGAACTAACCTCCCGGAATGGTTAGCCGACGCGGCAGGTCTGCATGTCAGTGGCTACGAAATTCATATGGGCGAGACGCGCCGTGAGGCCGGCAGCCCGCCGCTGCTGCAGCTGCATAAAGCGGGACAGTCAGTAGAGGACGGGGCGATAAGCGACGACGGCCTGGCATTCGGCACCTATCTCCATGGCCTGTTCGACAGCGATGCCTTTACCCGGGCGCTGCTCAACGGCCTGCGCCAGCGCAAAGGGCTGGCGCCGCTGGATAGCGCCCTGGAGTATGCCCGCTATAAAACCCGGCAGTTTGATCGGCTGGCGGACGCCATGCGCGAACATATCGCCATCGATAAAATTTACGCCATCATGCGCCAACATCAGGAGCCCCTATGCTGACTCTGGTTACCGGCGGCGCGCGCAGCGGCAAAAGCCGCCATGCCGAGGCGCTGATTGCCGATGCGCCGCAGGTGTTATATATCGCCACCTCGCAAATCTTTGACGACGAGATGGCCGCAAGGATCCAGCACCATCGCGACGGCAGGCCCGCCCACTGGCGCACCGCCGAGCGCTGGCAGCAGCTTGATGAACTGATCACCCCGGATATCGCCCCAGCGGAGGCGATTCTGCTGGAGTGTATCACCACCATGGTCACCAACCTGCTGTTCGCGCTCGGCGGCGACAGCGATCCCGACGGCTGGGATTACGCCGCCATGGAGCGGGCTATTGATGACGAAATTGGCGTGCTGATTGCCGCCTGTCAGCGCTGCCCGGCGCACGTCGTGCTGGTGACCAACGAGGTGGGGATGGGCATTGTGCCGGAGAACCGCCTGGCGCGGCATTTTCGCGATATCGCCGGGCGGGTCAATCAGCGCCTGGCGGCCGCGGCGGATGCGGTCTGGCTGGTGGTCTCCGGCATCGGCGTCAAAATCAAATAACTCAATCGCTGGCTGACCGGGCCAGCCCTGGCAGGGATTCTGTATGGAAAATTTAAACACGGTTCTGCGGGCGATCCCCGCGCCGGACGCTGACGCCATGGTGCGGGCACAACACCATATCGACGGCTTGCTTAAGCCCCCCGGCAGCCTCGGCCGTCTGGAGGCGCTGGCGGTTCAGCTGGCGGGAATGCCCGGCCTGGGCGGCCAGCCGCAGGTGGCGAAAAAGGCGCTGCTGGTGATGTGCGCCGACCATGGGGTGTGGGACGAAGGGGTGGCGATTTCGCCGAAAGCGGTCACCGCCATCCAGGCGGCAAATATGACCCGCGGCACCACCGGCGTCTGCGTGCTCGCCGCCCAGGCCGGGGCGCAAGTGTATGTAATTGATGTCGGTATCGATAGCGAACCGCTCCCCGGGGTGGTGAATATGCGGGTGGCGCGGGGCTGCGGCAATATTGCCCGCGGCCCGGCCATGACCCGCGAGCAGGGGCAGGAATTGCTGCTGGAGGTGATGCGCTACACCCGCGCGCTGGCCCAGGAGGGGGTTACTCTGTTTGGTGTCGGCGAGCTGGGGATGGCCAATACCACGCCGGCGGCGGCGATCGTCAGCGTTCTGACCGGCAGCGATGCGCAGGAGGTGGTCGGGATTGGCGCCAATCTGCCGTTGGCGAAGGTTGGCAACAAGGTGGAGGTGGTGCGGCGGGCTATCGCCGTCAATCAGCCCGACCCGAATGATGGTCTCGATGTGCTGAGCAAAGTCGGTGGTTTCGATCTGCTGGGGATGGCGGGGGTGATGCTGGGGGCGGCGGCCTGCGGACTGCCGGTGGTGCTGGATGGCTTTCTTTCCTACGCCGCAGCGCTGGCGGCGTGCCAGATAGCGCCGGAGGTAAAACCGTATCTGATCCCGTCCCACTATTCGGCGGAGAAGGGGGCGCGTATCGCGCTGGCGCACCTGGGCCTCGAACCGTATCTCAATATGGGCATGCGTCTGGGAGAAGGCAGCGGCGCGGCGCTGGCGATGCCGATCGTCGAGGCAGCCTGCGCGATGTACCATCGCATGGGCATGCTGGCGGCAAGCAATATTGTGTTACCTAAGGGGTAAGCAGGAGATGGGGGCGGCAACGGCCGTTCCCGTTTTCGGCAGAGGTTTGCCGGGGCAGAAACAAAAAAACACCCTTGAGGGTGTTTATGATGTTGGTTGCGGGGGCCGGATTTGAACCGACGACCTTCGGGTTATGAGCCCGACGAGCTACCAGGCTGCTCCACCCCGCGTCACCGTACTGCTTTGTACTTCATCAAATTTTAATTGGTTGCGGGGGCCGGATTTGAACCGACGACCTTCGGGTTATGAGCCCGACGAGCTACCAGGCTGCTCCACCCCGCGTCCGTGGAAGCGCACTATACTCCGCTAGCGAGATGATGCAACCTTTTTTCGACCAAATCGACATTTTTGTAAGAATTGGCTTATAAAACGCCATCTTGTGGTCTTTTTTTACACAAATCTGTGCCATCGATGAGATCGCGCATTTCAATAGCCCCGGCGCTTTGTTATCTTCAACACGCACTAAGGCTTCGCAGCAAAAGATGAGACACCATGAAAGGACGTTGGGTAAAATATGTAGCGACGGGGGCAATGCTGGCCATGCTCGCCGCCTGTTCCTCAAAACCGACCGACCGCGGTCAGCAATATAGCGATGGCAAGTTCACCCAGCCGTTTTCACTGGTAAACCAGCCGGATGCCGTCGGGGCGCCGATCAACGCCGGCGACTTCTCCGAGCAGGTTAATCAAATTCGTAACGCCTCGCCGCGCCTCTATAATAGCCAGAGCAACGTCTATAACGCGCTGCAGGAGTGGCTGCGCGCCGGCGGCGACACCCGCACGCTGCGCCAGTTCGGCATCGACGCCTGGCAGATGCAGGGCACCGACAACTATGGCAACGTCCAGTTTACCGGCTATTACACGCCGGTAGTGCAGGCGCGCCACACCCGTCAGGGCGAATTCCAGTACCCCATTTACCGGATGCCGCCGAAACGCGGTAAGCTGCCGTCCCGCGCCAGCATCTATGCCGGCGCGCTGAGCGATAACTATGTGCTGGCGTACAGCAATTCGCTGATGGATAACTTCATCATGGACGTGCAGGGCAGCGGCTATATCGACTTTGGCGATGGTTCGCCGCTCAATTTCTTTAGCTATGCCGGGAAAAACGGCTGGCCCTATCGCAGCATCGGCAAAGTGCTGATCGACCGCGGGGAAGTGAAGAAAGAAGATATGTCGATGCAGGCGATCCGCGAGTGGGGTGAAAAGCACAGCGAAGCGGAAGTGCGCGAGCTGCTGGAGCAGAACCCGTCGTTCGTGTTCTTTAAACCGCAGTCTTTCGCGCCGGTGAAAGGGGCCAGCGCTGTGCCGCTGATCGGCCGCGCCTCGGTGGCCTCTGACCGGTCGATTATTCCGCCGGGAACCACCTTGCTGGCCGAGGTGCCTCTGCTGGATAATAACGGCAAGTTTAACGGCCAGTACGAACTGCGCCTGATGGTCGCTCTCGACGTCGGCGGGGCCATCAAAGGCCAGCATTTCGACATCTATCAGGGCATTGGGCCTGACGCAGGCCACCGTGCCGGCTGGTATAACCACTATGGCCGCGTATGGGTGCTGAAAAACGCCCCGGGCGCGGGGAATGTTTTTAGCGGCTAACTCCCCTGGCCATGCCTGTTGACCAGGGCGCCCGGATGACGCCGTTTACGGCGGCCTCCGGGCGCTGTCATTTTGTTCTGAGGTTCTATGTCTGTTGTTATCAGCGATGCCTGGCGCCAGCGTTTTGGCGGTACGGCACGTTTATATGGTGAAAAAGCGCTGCAATGTTTTGCCGATGCCCACGTCTGCGTGGTCGGGATCGGCGGGGTCGGCTCCTGGGCGGCGGAAGCGCTGGCGCGAACCGGCATCGGGGCGATCACCCTTATCGATATGGACGATGTCTGCGTCACCAACACCAATCGTCAGATCCACGCCCTGAGCGGCAACGTCGGGCTGGCGAAAGCGGAAGTGATGGCAGAGCGTATTCGTCTCATCAACCCGGAGTGTCGGGTGACGGTGGTGGATGATTTCGTGACCCCGGAAAACGTGGCGGAATATCTTGGCGTCGGCTTTAGCTATGTTATCGACGCGATCGATAGCGTCCGGCCGAAAGCGGCGCTTATCGCCTGGTGTCGCCGCTACAAAGTGCCGCTGGTCACCACCGGCGGGGCGGGCGGTCAGATTGACCCAACGCAGATCCAGGTCGCTGACCTGGCGAAGACCATCCAGGATCCGTTGGCGGCTAAACTGCGCGAGCGGCTGAAAAGTCAGTTTGGAGTGGTGAAAAACAGTAAAGGTAAGCTCGGCGTGGACTGCGTCTTCTCTACGGAAGCGCTGGTCTACCCGCAAGCGGACGGCAGCGTCTGCGCGATGAAGAGCACGGCGGAAGGGCCGAAACGGATGGACTGCGCTTCCGGCTTTGGCGCGGCCACCATGGTGACCGCGACCTTTGGCTTCGTCGCGGTATCGCATGCTCTGAAGAAGATGCTGGCGAAGGCGCAGCGTGACGCTGCGGCTTCTGACAAGTAGTTTCCCCGCCGGGCGCGGCGGCGGGTAAGCGAAACCGTAAGATTACCTCTCGCGGGCGGCGGCGAGCACTGCCTCGCTCAGGGCGCTGAGGCCCTGGCTGCGCGAGGCGCTGAGCTGGCCGCGTAGCCCCAACTCGTCGAACAGCGCCAGCGGATCCTGCGCCAGGATCCCGGCGCGGGTTTTTCCTTCCACGGCGGTCAACAGCACCGCCAGCAGACCGCGCACAATCCGGCCTTCGCTGTCGCCAAAGAAGTGCAGCCTGCCCTCGGCATCCTCCTCATAGCCCAGCCAGACGCGGTTTTCACACCCGGCAATCTCCCGGGCCTGCGCTTTGCGCTCATCGGTCAGCGTCGGCAGCTTTTTGCCCAATAAAATCAGCTGACGATATTTATCCTCCCACTGGTTCAGCGGGGCGAAGGTCTGGCGCAGCGTGGCGTCGGTAATGGTTGTGCCGAAGGGGTGCAGAGTTGTCATTAATCCACCAGAATTTCCAGAGCGCGATCCACCGCGTGGACCAGCGCCGCAACATCGTCTTGGGTATTGTAGGGGGCGAAAGAGGCCCGCAGCGTGCCGCTGACCCCTAAGGCCGCCAGCAGCGGTTGGGCGCAGTGTTGCCCGGCGCGCAGGGCAATGCCGGACTCCGCCAGCAGCGTCACCAGATCGCTGTGATGAACACCGTCGAACTCAAAGGCCAGCAGGCTTGACTGCTGGCAGCGGAAAGAGCGGAAGCCCGGCCGTTTCGCCAGCGCCTCTTCCGCCAGACTCGCCAGACTGCGGCTCCAGTTTTCCGCCTGGCCGATATCGCTTTGCGCCAGCCACTCCAGGGCGGCGCTAAGGCCGATTACCCCGGCGACATTCGGCGTGCCGGCCTCGAGACCATAAGGGGCCGGCTGCGGCGTAAAGCCGTCAAAGCTGACCTCGGCGATCATTTTCCCGCCGCCGAGCCAGGGCGACATCGCCGCCAGCAGCTCGCTTTTGCCGTACAGGGCGCCGATCCCGGTCGGGCCATACAGCTTATGGCCGGAAAAGGCGTAAAAATCGATATCCAGCGCCTGCACGTCAGCGGGGAAATGCACCGCGCCCTGGGCGCCATCGACCATCACTACCATCCCGGCGGCGTGAGCAAGGCGGATAGCCTGCGCCAGGTCCGGGCAGCCGCCGGTGACGTTGGACATCTGACCGATGGCCAGCACCCGGCTGCGCGGGGTGATGAGCGCGCTGAGGCTGGCGATATCCGGCAGGCGGTCGGCGCCAAGCGGCAGTTTGACGACTCGGGCGCCGGTCTGCCCGGCTACCATCAGCCAGGGCACGAGGTTGGCATGATGCTCGGCTTCGCTAACGATAATTTCATCGCCAGGCTGCAGGCGCGGCCGGACGTAGCTCTGCGCCACCATATTGATGGCCTCGGTGGTTCCCCGCGTCCAGACGATATCTTTGCCGGACGGGGCGTTAAGCCACGCCGCCACGCGCTCGCGGGCCGCCTCGTAGCGCTCGGTCAGCCGCTGGGCGGCGGCGAACTGGCTGCGATGGACGTTGCCGGCGCTCAGGCGATAAAACTGGTCGCTGGCGTCGATCACCGCCTGCGGTTTGAGCGCGGTCGCCGCGCTGTCGAGATAGACGCCGGCATCGGCCAGAGCCGGAAACTGCGCGCGAAAGTGCGCCGGGTTGAATGCGTTCATGGAATTCCTCGTATCAATCCCGCGATCGTCGCGCAATTTGCCGGGCGTGACAAGGCCTCTGCGCCCTGTGGAATTGTCCGAATGTGACTCCAGGTGGGTCAAAGAGGGTTATGCTGAAAAGTGTTGGGTTTGTGTTTTAACCTATTACTTAACGAGTCACGAATAGTATAAATAGCCGTAAGGAGAGAAAAATGAAAATGACTAAGGCCGCTGCGATTATCTCTGCCTGTATGCTGACTTTAGGCCTGAGCGCCTGTTCCTCTAACTATGTGATGCATACCAATGATGGGCGAACCATCGTTACCGACGGGAAACCGCAAACCGATAATGATACTGGCATGATCTCGTATAAGGACGCGTGGGGCAACAAACAGCAGATCAATCGCTCTGACGTGAAACAGCTGGGTGAGCTGGACGAGTAAGGCAGTAAAAAGGCAAAAAAAAGCACCGCGCGTTGCGGTGCTACATTAAATCACTATGGACAGACAGGGTAAATGTACAGGAAGTGAAAAGGGGTAGCTTTGCTACCAGGGTCTGCAAAGACAGACCAATTGCAAACACAACAACACAACATCACAACCGTAAGCCAAAAGCTTGATGGAACACGCATTCCAAAAAAAGCTTCTCGTTCCGGCTCAGGAAGTGCCGCCACTATAGGTATTTGCTGGTAGAACCTCAACGGACAATTTATAATGGCTCAGATAAAAAAAACTAATAGGTTAATCATTGTTTCCTATTTGTTAAATTGAGTTAACATCTAAGCCAGAATAACCATGTCGAAGCGATTACCACCTCTGAATGCATTACGTGTTTTTGATGCAGCCGCACGTCATCTCAGCTTCACTCGGGCAGCCGATGAGCTTTTTGTGACGCAGGCCGCAGTCAGCCATCAAATCAAGTCTCTCGAGGATTTTCTGGGCCTTAAGCTGTTCCGGCGGCGCAATCGTTCGCTGCTGTTAACGGAAGAAGGGCAGAGCTATTTTCAGGATATTAAAGAGATTTTTTCGCAACTGACGGAAGCGACGCGTAAACTTCAGGCGCGCAGCGCCAAAGGGGCATTAACGGTCAGTTTATTGCCAAGTTTTGCCATCCAGTGGCTGGTGCCGAGACTGACAAGCTTTAACTCAGCTTATCCGGGAATCGACGTCAGGATCCAGGCGGTGGACCGCCAGGAGGATAAGCTGGCGGACGATGTCGATGTGGCGATTTTTTACGGCCGCGGCAACTGGCCGGGCCTGCGTGTGGAAAAATTGTACGCCGAGTATCTGCTGCCGGTCTGTTCCCCGCTCTTGCTCACCGGCGACAAAGCATTGAAAACGCCTGCCGATCTGGCGCAACATACGCTGCTTCACGATGCGTCCCGCCGCGACTGGCAAACTTATACCCGCCAGCTTGGTCTAAGCCATATTAATGTGCAACAGGGGCCGATTTTCAGCCATAGCGCGATGGTGCTGCAGGCGGCCATTCACGGGCAGGGCGTGGCGCTGGCCAACAACGTGATGGCGCAGTCCGAAATTGAAGCCGGTCGTCTGGTGTGTCCGTTTAATGATGTTCTGGTCAGTAAGAATGCGTTTTACCTTGTTTGCCATGACAGTCAGGCAGAACTGGGTAAAATAGCCGCTTTTCGGCAATGGATCCTGGCGAAAGCGGCAAGTGAGCAAGAAAAATTCCGCTTTCGTTATGAACAATAAATACTTGTAGGGTAAAAACATGACCAGCCGTTTTATGCTGATATTCGCCGCGATTAGCGGCTTTATCTTTGTGGCTCTGGGTGCCTTTGGCGCGCATGTATTAAGTCAATCGCTCGGCGCGGCGGAGATGGCCTGGATCCATACCGGCCTGGAGTATCAGGCCTTCCATACCCTGGCGATTTTTGGTCTGGCGGTGGCGATGCAGCGTCGGATCAGTATCTGGTTCTACTGGAGCAGCGTGTTTCTGGCGTTAGGGACCGTGCTGTTCAGCGGCAGCCTCTATTGTCTGGCGCTGTCTCATTTACGTCTGTGGGCGTTCGTGACCCCGGTGGGCGGCGTAAGCTTCCTCGCCGGTTGGGTTTTAATGTTAATTGGTGCAATTCGTCTGAAACGTAAGGGCGTTGTTCATGAATAAGGTTGTCCTCTATTGTCGCCCTGGGTTTGAGAAAGAGTGCGCAGCAGAAATTACCGATAAGGCCGCCCGCCTTGAGGTGTTTGGTTTTGCCCGGGTCAAAGAAGACTCTGGTTATGTGATTTTTGAAGGTTATCAGCAAGACGACGGTGAGAAGCTGGTACGCGATCTGCCGTTCAGCTCGCTGATTTTCGCCCGTCAGATGTTCGTGGTCGGCGAACTGCTGCGCGACCTGCCGCCGGAGGATCGCATTACCCCGATCGTCGGCATGCTGCAGGGCGTGGTGGAGAAGGGTGGCGAGCTGCGTGTGGAAGTGGCGGATACCAACGAAAGCAAAGAGCTGATGAAGTTCTGCCGCAAGTTCACGGTGCCGTTACGCGCGGCGCTGCGCGAGGCGGGCGTGCTGACCAACTATGAAACGCCAAAGCGACCGGTGGTGCATGTGTTCTTTATCGCACCCGGCTGCTGCTATACCGGCTACTCGTACAGCAACAACAACTCACCGTTCTATATGGGCATTCCGCGGCTGAAGTTTCCGTCCGATGCCCCGAGCCGTTCCACCCTCAAGCTGGAAGAGGCGTTCCACGTCTTTATTCCGGCGGACGAGTGGGACGAGCGCCTGGCGAACGGCATGTATGCCGTCGATCTCGGCGCCTGCCCGGGCGGCTGGACCTATCAGCTGGTGAAGCGCAACATGTGGGTCTCTTCGGTCGATAACGGCCCGATGGCCCAGAGCCTGATGGATACCGGCCAGGTGACCTGGCTGCGCGAAGATGGCTTCCGCTATCGTCCGAACCGCAACAACATCTCGTGGATGGTCTGCGATATGGTGGAGAAACCGGCGAAGGTGGCGGCGCTGATGGCGCAGTGGCTGGTCAACGGCTGGTGCCGGGAGACCATCTTCAACCTCAAGCTGCCGATGAAAAAGCGCTATGAAGAGGTGTCGCAGAATCTGGCCTATATTCAGGCCCAACTGGACGAGCACGGCATCAACGCCCAGATCCAGGCGCGTCAGCTGTATCACGATCGTGAAGAGGTGACCGTTCACGTGCGTCGCCTGTGGGCCGCCGTCGGCGGACGTCGCGACGAGCGTTAATCCTTCCCCCTCAGGCCGGAGACGCGTGCGTGTCCTCCGGCCTTCCCCTTAAGGCTGCGGCGCATCCGACACAATATGCGTCACGTCATCCAGATGACCAATTCTCGCCTCGCCGGAACGGTTGAACTTGCTTTTGTCGATCAGCAGTAGCGACTGCGCCGCGCGCTTAAGCAGGATCGATTTAAAGTCGGCATTGAACGCATTGGAGTCCCATAGCGCGCCCTGCGGGTCGATGCCTTCGCAGGAAAAAATAAACAGATCGATCTCCAGCGATTTCAGCTGGGAAATCAGCGCCGGGTTCACGTAGCAGCCATATTTCCGCTGCAGAGTGCCGCCGGAGCAGGTGAGCGTGATTTGGTCGCGTTTGGCCAGCTCCTGGCAGATGGGCTGGCTGTTGGTAAAGACGTGCAGCGGGCGGTCCGGCAGCTGGCGGGCGAGATACCAGCAAGTGGAGCTGGCATCGAGGGCGATCACCATCCCTTCGTCAATCCAGGCCAGCGCTTCGCGGGCGATATCGGCTTTATGCGCGTAATGGCTTTTCAGCCGCATGTGAAAAGGGTCGCCGCTGTCCTGGCTGCGCTGATGGATCACTTTGGCCCGGCCGTGGTTGCGCAGCACTTTGCCCTGCGCCTGCAGCTCGCTCAGATCGCGGCGAATGGTTTCCCTGCTGACGTTGAGCTGTTTTGACAAGGTTTCGGTGGTCAGGCTGCTGTGGGTGATCAGGAGATCGACGATCGCCTGCTGGCGGGCTGCTTTCATTTATTCTCATCCCATCATTGATTGAGCGTCTGCATCAGGCAGACGCTCCGGCATGAGATTACGGCGTGACTCCTTTTTTTAAAAGGATATTTCCGTACTTAGCACGCTCTCCTGTGATAACGATCGCAAAGGCTTTTTGCGCCCGGTCGTAGAAGGCAAAGCGGTCAATCCGCACGATATCCGGGCAGGGGGCCTGCGCCGATAGCGCCTGCCGATAGCACTGTTCCACCGTCGGGTCCAGCGCATCGCCTTCGACGGCGGCCATCATCACCAGCGGCGGCGCGTAGCTGTCTAACTCGAACAGCGGGATAATCGCCTGCAGCAGATCGCTGACCCGCAGGCCATCGGCGCGGATCACCTGTGGCCCCATGCTGTGCGCCGGGAAATGGGCATCGGAAAAAATGATTTCATCCCCATGGCCCATTTCGGCCAGCACTTTCAGCAGCTCCGGCGATATCAGCGGGGAAATGGTTTTGAGCATCTCAGGCTTCCTCTGTTAATTCAGGTTCAGTTTGCGGCCAAAAATAGCGGTAGCGGTACGCGACCTGCGCTCTGGCCTGTTCCGGCGAAGAGAACTCGCCCACGCCATACCAGCCAAACATCGCCGCGCCGGCCACCGTGGTTTCGGCATCATCGAGAACTTTGATCGGTATTCCAAGCCGGTCGGCCTTGATCTGGTTCCACAGCGCGTTGCGGCTGCCGCCGCCCACCAGCAGCAGCTCTTTCGCCCTGAAGCGGCCGATGTTTTCCAGGGTTTGCAGATGCTGCGCCAGCTGGTCGCTTAACCCCTCCAGCGCGGCGCGGTAAAAATGGCCGCGGGTGGTGTTGAGCGTGACGCCCTGCCAGCCGGCGTGCTGGCTGGCGAGCAGGTCGCACTGCATCCTGACGCCCTGGGCGCCGGGCGGGATCGCCTGCGCTTCGGCAATCAGCGTCTGCCACGGCGTGTCAGCGCTCCACAACAGCTTGCGCACCCATTCGAGCACGCCGGAGGCCAGCCACTGCATTCCCGGGTTATAGCGGCCCGGCTGGCTGTCCAGCTCGCAGGTGGAGCCGCTGTAGTCGCAGAGCAGCGAAGTGTCGACCTGGGCGCTGCGCACCATCAGGATCTCCCAGGTCCCGGAGGAGAGCACCGGCTCATCCTGCCCGGCGCCGGCGCCAAACAGAGCGAACTGGGTGTCATGCCCGGCCGAGATAACCGGGATCCCGACGGGAAGGCCCAGCAGCGCAGCGGCCTCCGGCAGCAGGGCGCCGATCGGCTGGCCTGCTTCAACCAGCCGCGGGAACAGGCGGCGCGGCAGGCCGGTCGCCTGCAGGATTGGCGCGCTGAAATCGCGCTGCCGGAGATCGAGCATCTGGCTGGTGCCCGCCATGGTGAGGTCGGTGGTGAACTCCCCGGTCAGCCGATGGTTGATCAGCGACGAAATAAACAGCCAGGCATGGGCCTGCGCCAGCAGCTGCGGGTGGCACTCTTTCAGCCAGATCAGCTTATACAGGGTGTTGAACGCAAACGCGCCGACGCCGGCAATCTGCTGCAGCTGGTGTGCTGGCATATACTGGCTGATATTCTCCATCACCGCCGCGGTGCGCGGGCATTTCCAGCTGATGATCGGATACAGCAGGGCACCCTGCTCATCCACCAGCGCGCCATCGACGCCAAAGGTCGTGACGGTGATGCCGCGCACCGTGCAGGAGGCCAGCTGGTCATGGATCTGCCGACAGCAGTCGGCAAAGCGCTGCATAATGGCCTCCAGCGACCACTGGTGCCAGTCGCTGTTCTCCGCCGCGATGTCGCTGGCGTTCGCCGTTGCGGCGCGGGCGATAATGTTTCCCTGTCGGTCAACGGCCATCGCCCGCACGTTGGTGGCGCCGCAGTCGAGGACCAGGATAACGTCTTGCTTCATAGTGACTCCCGAAACAACATCGCCGGATGGCGCGGCGCTTATCCGGCCTACAGACCGCGCGCATCTGTAGGCCCGGTAAGCCTGCGCCACCGGGCGAAACCAACCTGTTAACGCTTATACAGCGGCCCGTAGTTCTGGCAGGCGCGGTAGTCCTGGCCCTCGATATCCATGCCATGCGCAGCCCAGGCGGAGGGGCGGTAGATTTTCGCCGCTTCCACGTTGTGCATGCAGACCGGAATGCGCAGCATGGCGGCGAGGGTAATGAAATCCGCGCCAACGTGGCCGATGGTCAGCACGCCGTGGTTGGCGCCCCAGTTAGCCATCACCGAGTACACATCGCTGAACGGACCCTTGCCGGTCAGGCGTGGGGCAAACCAGGTGGTGGGCCAGGTGGAGTTGGTACGGGCGTCGAGCTGGTCGTGCATCGTTTTGGGCAGCGCCACGCTCCAGCCTTCGGCAATTTGCAGCACCGGCCCCAGGCCTTTGATGATGTTTACCCGGGTCATGGTGAACGGTACGCCGCCTTCGGTCAGGAAGCGGGAAGAGAAGCCGCCGCCGCGGAAGTATTCGTGGATCGCCGGGCACCATTCGGTCGCCGCGAGGCAGGCATCCGCCTCGTTCTGCTCAATCTCCCAGTGAGGTTTCATCGTCGGGTTGCCCTGCGCGTCGCGCTGCTGGCAGGAGCCGTCCAGCGCCGCAGAGCCGGAGTTAATCAGGTGAATGATGCCGTGCTCCGCCCGCCCGGTGAGCGGCTGCCCGGTGACCCGCTCAACGGCGTCCGGCGACCAGTAGGTGCGCACGTCGGCAAACACCTGGGCGGTGCCGGTGAGCTGATGACCCATCAGCATGGCCACGCCGTTGAGGCTGTCGTTTTCGGTAGCGACGACAAATGGCTCGCGCACCCCGTTCCAGTCAAAAGAGCTGTTGAGCAGCGCTTCAGCGGTATCGCCATTGGGGTATTGATCGGTCCAGTGGCGCTGACCCTGGAAACCGGCGGCGATGGCGTTGTAGCCCAGCGACTCCTCCACCAGTCCTTTTTCCGCCAGCTTCGGGTTGCCCTGCATCATGTCGCGGATGCACATCGCCATCAGCAGGCTCTCTTTCAGCACCGCGCGGCTCTGCGCCTCATTGCGCTTATACTGCTCGGCGTTCTGATCTTCGCCGTAGCGGAAGTGTTTATCCGCCCACGCCAGCGCCATTTCCAGCTCGGTTTCATCATAGATTTTGTGATCGATTCGCCGGCGCAGCTCCGTCATGTCGACAGCCTGGACCTTCATGCCGAGCCAGGACTCAAAAAAGTTATGGTCGACGATGGAGCCGGCGATGCCCATTGAGACGCCGCCCAGCGACAGATAGCTTTTCCCTTTCATACTGGCGACGGCCAGGCCGGCGCGCGCGAAGCGCAACAGTTTTTCTTCGACATCCGCCGGGATCGAGGTGTCATCGGCATCCTGCACGTCATGTCCGTAGATGGAGAACGCCGGGATCCCTTTCTGGCTATGGGCCGCCAGGGCGGCGGCCAGATAGACCGCCCCCGGACGTTCGGTGCCGTTAAAGCCCCAGATGGCCTTCGGGCGCAGCGGATCCATGTCGATGGTTTCGCTGCCGTAGCACCAGCAGGGGGTGACGGTGATGGTGACGCCGACGTTCTGGCTGCTGAATTTCTCTTCACAGGCGGCCGACTCGGCCATGCCGGCGATGCAGGTATCGGCAATCACGCACTCCACCTGGGCGCCGCAGGCGTGGCGCAGTTTCTCGCTGATAAGCGCGGCGGTGGCTTTCGCCATGTTCATGGTTTGCGCTTCCAGCGACTCGCGGACCCCCATGCGACGACCATCGATTACCGGGCGGATACCGATCTTCGGTAAGCTGATTTTTTTCATTACAGATCCCTCAGGTTATGCGGATAAAAGGTTTAGTTCGTCGCCGCTTGTGAACGGAAACGGGCAAAAATAAAGATGATGGCGAAGCACAGCGCCGGGACCAGTTCGGCGGTCGGGATATTGCCGGCGGCGTCGCTGACAAAGCCCATCACCGGGGTGACGATCCCGCCGCCGATAATGGTCATGACGATAAAGGACGAGCCATATTTGGTGTCCTGGCCCAGATGCTTAATCCCCAGCGAGAAGATGGTCGGGTACTGAATGGACATAAAGGCGCTGCACAGGGTCAGGGCCAGCAGACCGACGTGGCCGCCGCTGAAGGCGGAGAGCAAACAGAGCAGCATGGCGATAAACGCATAGATAGCGAGCACGTTATGCGGCGCAAAGCGGCGGATAAGCCAGGTGCCGGTGAAACGGCCAATAAAGAAGCAGACCATGGTGGCGGTCAGGTAGTTGGCGGCGAAACCGGCCGTCATGCCCGGGATCTCTTCGATAGCGTAGCGAATCAGGTAGCTCCAGCAGGCGGTTTGCGCGCCGACGTAGCAGAACTGGGCCAGCACCGCCCAGCGCCAGTGACGGATGCGCATCAGGCGCGTCAGCGAGGCGAGGAAGGTGCTCTGCGCGCTGTCGCTGTGGTCATCGCTCTGCAGGGAGGGGAAGCGGGTACAGACGATCAGCAGGGCAACCAGCAGGACGATGGCCACGATAATCATATAGGGGGTTTGTACCGACAGGACCAGGCTGTGCTTCCAGGCGCTGAGCTGTTCTGGCGTCATTTTATCCAGCACATCCTGCGGCTGATGCGGGACGTTAGACAAAATAAGACTCTGGCCAAATACCACGGCAATAATGGCGCCAAATGAGTTAAAGGTCTGGGCCAGATTAAGGCGGAAGTGACCGCCGCTTTCCGGACCGAGAACGGTCACAAACGGGTTGGCCGCCGTTTCCAGGCAGCCAAGCCCGGCGGCGATAATAAATAATCCAATCAGGAATAAAGTGTAGTTCATCACTTCGGCGGCAGGCCAGAACAGCGCGGCGCCGCAGGCATATAAAAACAGACCCGTAAGAATGCCTGCTTTATAGCTGAATTTTTTCATCAGCATCCCGGCGGGGATGGGAATAATAAAATAGCCAAAATAAAAGGCCGACTGAATTAATCCGGCCTGGAAATTAGTCAGGGTAAAGGCCTGTTGAAATTGCGGTAATAAAATATCATTCAGATTATTAGCCACCGCCCACAGAAAAAAGAGGGAGCACAGCAGAGCAAAAGGAATAATGTAGCTCTTACTCTGCCCGCTCTCCATGGCGCGGTAACTTTGCGTTGGTATCGTTGTGTTTCCCATAGCGTCCTCATCAGTTCAGAAGCATTTACAACAGCATTCAGGGCGCAGTCTGGTGCTGCAGCAGACCGCAAAATTAAGTGAGCTCAGGTGACGCGCCGGTGAGTGAAATGAAAGTCACGGCGGAACTCATGACTTCATTTTCAAATAAAAACCGCCTGTTAATATGATGATGGTCACACTTAACGCGCTGCGGGCCATTTTATGTGATAATTGTCACTTTAATTTTTCAAAAACGCTGACCGTTTGAGAAAATAAATTCACAAAACCACAACGCTAATGACCGAATGAATGTATATCGTGGAAAACGGGCAAATGTTACAAAGAAATAAAATGCCCGCTTGATGAAATATTATTAAGAACGGGCATTTTAAACACTCTCTTAATGGGCATGGTTGCTTTATTCATGGCGGAATTATTGACGCGGTTCACAAAATATAGTCATGAAAATTCCCCTTTGATTATTCAGGTTGATGATGAAGACCATTATTCACCCTATCCCACGGTAGCCGACGATATTTCTGTTGCCCTGCCGTTGACGGATGATGAGTCACCACAAGAGGAACGCAATGGAAAGAAACAGACTGGCCCGGCAGATTATCGATACCTGCCTGGAAATGACCCGCCTGGGGTTAAATCAGGGGACCGCCGGCAATGTCAGCGTGCGCTATCAGGGAGGAATGTTGATCACCCCCACCGGTATCCCGTATGAAAAGCTGACGGAAGACAAGATCGTCTTTATTGATGCCGACGGCCAGCATGAGCAGGGAAAACTGCCCTCCAGCGAATGGCGTTTTCATCAGGCGGCCTACCAGACGCGGCCCGATGCCCAGGCGGTGGTCCACAATCACGCTGTCCATTGTACGGCGGTGTCGATCCTCAACCGGCCCATCCCGGCCATCCACTATATGATCGCCGCGGCCGGCGGGAATTCGATCCCCTGCGCGCCCTATGCCACCTTCGGCACCCGCGAGCTGTCTGAGCATGTCGCGGTAGCGCTGAAGCACCGCAAAGCCACGCTGCTGCAGCATCATGGCCTGATCGCCTGCGAGGCCAGCCTGGAGAAAGCGCTCTGGCTGGCGCATGAAGTGGAAGTCCTGGCCCAGCTCTACCTCAGCACCCTGGCGATTATCGACCCGGTACCGGTGCTGGATGACGAGGCGATCGCCATCGTGCTGGAGAAGTTCAAAACCTACGGATTACGTATTGAAGAGTGATGCCGCAACGCTAACAGGAGAGACGCGATGGCAAACCGAATGATCCTCAACGAAACGGCGTGGTTTGGCCGGGGGGCGATAAACGCATTAACCGATGAAGTAGCGCGGCGCGGCTATCGCAAAGCATTGATCGTCACCGACAGCACCCTCGCCCGCTGCGGCGTGGCGGCGAAAGTCACCGACAAACTGGATGCCGCCGGGCTGGCATGGGATATGTTCAGCGACGTGATCCCAAACCCGACCATTGCCGTGGTCCAGCAGGGGCTGCAGACCTTTCAGCGCAGCGGGGCGGATTACCTGATCGCCATCGGCGGCGGTTCGCCGCAGGATACCTGTAAGGCGATCGGTATTATTCAGCGTAACCCGGAATTCGCCGATGTCCGTAGCCTCGAGGGGCTGTCGCCCACCCGTCAGCCCAGCGTGCCGATCTTCGCGGTGCCGACCACCGCGGGTACCGCGGCGGAGGTGACGATTAACTATGTCATCACCGATGAAGAACAGCGGCGTAAGTTCGTCTGCGTCGATCCGCATGATATCCCGCAGGTGGCCTTTATCGATGCCGATATGATGGACGCCATGCCGCCGGCGCTGAAGGCGGCCACCGGCGTGGACGCCCTGACGCACGCTATCGAAGGATATCTCACCCGCGGCGCCTGGGCTTTGACTGATGCGCTGCACCTCAAGGCCGTCGAGATCATTGCCGGGGCGCTGCGCGGCTCGGTTGCCGGGGATGCCGGCGCGGGCGAAGCCATGGCGCTCGGCCAGTACGTCGCGGGGATGGGATTTTCCAACGTCGGGCTCGGGCTGGTGCACGGCATGGCGCATCCGCTCGGCGCTTTTTACAACACGCCGCACGGCGTGGCGAATGCCATCCTTTTGCCGCACGTGATGCGCTTTAATGCTGAGGCGACGGGGGAAAAATATCGCGATATCGCCCGGGCGATGGGCGTCAGGGTGGAAGCGTTAAGCCTGACTGCCGCGCGCCAGGCGGCAGTGGAGGCGGTCTGCCAGCTAAACCGCGATGTCGGTATTCCCGGCCATCTGCGCGAGGTGGGCGTCAGGAAAGAGGATATTCCGGCGCTGGCGCAGGCGGCGCTGGAGGATGTGTGTACCGGCGGTAACCCGCGTGAGGCGAGCCTGGCCGATATCGTCGGGTTATATCAGGCGGCCTGGTGATTGCCTGGCCCGGGTAAAGCAGGCAGTGCCGGAGGCAGTTACCCTGCACCGGCGCACCTCTTAACGATAGTTAGCGCGTCAGCCGCAGCTGCTGCAGATTGCCATCCAGCTGGAGGTCGGTCTGCAGGCGGGCCACTTCCCGGCAGGTGAAGGCCATCTCCTGATGCGCGGCCAGCTTTTTGCGCCACTTCTCCGGGACCTCGGCCAGACGGGCGTACAGCCCCTCCAGGTCCTGAAACTCGTTCAACAGCTGGGCGGCGCTTTTGGGTCCAATGCCCGCCACGCCCGGCACCTTCGAGCTGCTGATCCCCGCCAGCCCCCAGTAATCCGCCAGTTGCTCTGGGGTGACGCCGAACTCGCTGGCGATAAAGGGCGCGTCCAGCCAGCGCTTCTGAAAGTAGTCGCGGATGCGGATGGTGGGCGACAGCAGCTGACAGTAGCCTTTGTCAGTGGAGACGATGGTGGCCTGATGACCCGCCTGAGCCACCTTCACCGCCAGAGTGGCGGCGAGGTCGTCCGCTTCGCTGCCCGGCGAGGCCCAGCAGCGGATCCCCCGCTGTTCGAAGGCGGCCCGCAGCGCTGGCATCTCGGCCACCAGCGTCTCCGGCATCGGCGCGCGGCCGGCTTTGTACTCTGGCAGGCGCTGGTGGCGCCAGCCGTGGGCACGATCCTCATCATCGAACACCGCCACCGCGTGGGTGGGCTGACTGTGGACGATCAGCTGCTCCAGCGCATGCAGGCAGGTATCGACGCAGGGCGAACCCTGCACCGCATGGATGCGGCGGATCAGATTTAACGCGTCGACGATTAACAGATGAACAGCCACAGATACCCCCTTATTCTCAGCGTCTTTAGGGTAACATCGCCATCGGATCGAGGCTATCTGCGCCTGAACAATCAGGAAGATAACGCGCAAATTTCGCTAACTGACCGCCATCAGCGGGCTGATGACGCCCGGCGCGGGTTCGCCGTACCACACCGCTTCGCGCACCGGGACCGGTTTGGCGATAAGCCCGAGGGCGTAAAAGCGATCGGCGATGGTCTGCTGGGCGCGGATCACCGACAGATCCATCGGCCGCGGGCGATGGCTGCGGCGGGCGAGGGCCATGCTCAGCGACCGGGCGTCAATCCCCAGCTCTGCCGAGAGTAAGCGGGCCGCTTCGCCACGATGCGAGTCGATAAACTGCCCGGTGTGGGTCAGCTCCGTCAACAGACGGCGCATGATATCGCCATGCTGAGCGAGGTAGTCCCGTCGCGAAAGATAAAACTGATGGTTGTTGACTCGACCTTCGCCGCTGGCGACCACCCGCAGCTCGCCGGTGTGTTCGGCGTCGCTGAGCAGCGGGTCCCACATCATCCAGGCGTCAACCGCCAGGTAGTCGCTGGCGGTCAGCGGATATTTCGGCGGGGTATAGACCACCCGCACGTCGTTCAGACCCAGGCCGGCGTCCTCGAGGATCTGCAGCAGCAGCCAGTGGACATTCGACCCTTTATTGAGGGCGATGCGTTTACCGCGCAGATCGCTGAGCTGGCGAATGTCGCTCTCCTGCGGGACGACCATCGCCACGCTGCGCGGCGCCGGCGGCTCCCACGCCACGTACATCAGTTCGCTATTGCTGGCCTGGGCAAACACCGGCGGCGCTTCTCCGGTGGTGCCGAAGTCGATCTCGTTGCAGGCGAGGGCGTGGAGGAGCTGCGGTCCGGCAGGAAACTCACTCCACAGCACGTTGACGCCGAGGCTGGCGAAGGCGGTTTCCAGACTCTGACGGGCTTTCAGGATCCCGAGGCTGCCGAAGCGCTGGTAGCCAATGCGCAGTTCGCGATCGGCCCCGGCTGCGTTGGCGAACGCCCGCGGCGGTGCAGGCGGGCGGCGGCGGCTTTTGATCAGCCCGAGGTTAGCGAGCTGGGTGCGCAAGGTATGCCGGCTGATCCCCAACAGCGCGGCCGCCTGGCTCTGGTTATCGTCGCAATGCGCCATGGCGTGGCGAATCAGGGCGCTGGTCACTCGCTGCCACAGCGGCTCGCCGGGAAGCGCCAGCTGGTGGCGAATAAAGTCGTCCAGTTCATGATCGCTCGCCGGCGCCGGGGCGTCGTTGAGCGTCGCCAGGCGCAGCTGGGCAGGACTGATCTCCTCTTCTTTACTGAGGAGCACCGCGTTGTGCAGGGTGTTTTCCAGCTCGCGAATATTGCCCGGCCACGAATAGTCCATCAGCCGGGCCAGTGATTCCGGCGCCAGACGCAGGGTTGGCCGCCCGAGGCGCCGGGCATAGAGTGATAAAAAGTGGTGCGCCAGCAGCGGGATATCCTGCCGACGCTGGCGCAGCGGCGGCAGCGGCACCACCGCGATATTCAGTCGATAGTAGAGATCCTCGCGAAAGCGGCGCTCGCGGATCGCCTGGGCCAGGTCGACGTGGGTGGCGGCAATCACCCGGACATTCACTTTAATCGCTTTGCGTGAGCCGACGCGGGTAATTTCACGCTCCTGCAGCACTCGCAGCAGCTTGACCTGCAGCGGCAGGCTTAATTCGCCGATCTCGTCCAACAGCAGCGTCCCCCCTTCCGCGGCTTCAAACCAGCCGGGCTGTCCCTGCTGCGCGCCGGTGAAGGCGCCTTTCTCATGGCCAAACAGTTCGGCTTCGGCGAGGCTCTCGGTCAGCGCGCCGCAGTTAACGGCCAGAAACGGTTGCTGGCGACGGGCGCTGTGATGATGGAGATAGCGGGCCACCACCTCCTTGCCGGTGCCGGTTTCGCCCACGATCAGCACGGTCGCCTCCGTTGGCGCGAGCTTGTCCAGCAGGCTCTGGAAGGCCTTCGACGCCGGGTCGATCAGCGCGGGAGCGGTGGAAGGGGATTCTGGGTTCAGCATAGCGGGCCTCCGATCGTTGACGCTCTGAACTTATCCTGCGGCGGCCGCAGAAACCAGAGGGGGAAGGCCCGCGGCTGTTGCAAATGCGCCAGCGGATGCGCGGCGGCTGCGCGATTTGCAACAGCGTGGCGCGGCGAAGCTGTTTTCAGTGCCTTGATTTTAAAAGATTAATTTTTTATTCACCATTGGCAT
The DNA here is from genome assembly GCF_003097195.1 of Klebsiella sp. GL120222-02. Taxonomy (NCBI): domain Bacteria; kingdom Pseudomonadati; phylum Pseudomonadota; class Gammaproteobacteria; order Enterobacterales; family Enterobacteriaceae; genus Klebsiella; species Klebsiella sp. GL120222-02. Next base: position 228,129 of record NZ_QEQO01000003.1, on the reverse strand, counting down.
GATTATCGCTAACACCCATATAACCAAATTAAAACATCTCTTCGATAAATATCGGATATGGTTATATAGGAAATAGATAATGACGCAGCAAGCTCCCGACAAGATCAATGTCTTCTGGTTCTTACCTACCCATGGCGATGGCCGTTATCTGGGTACCACCGAGGGTGGACGCCCGGTCGATTTACCTTATCTGCAGCAGGTGGCGTTGGCGGCCGACAGTCTGGGCTACTACGGCGTGCTGATCCCCACCGGTAAAAGCTGTGAAGATTCGTGGCTGGTGGCCTCGGCGCTGGCGCCGTTGACCCGCCGTCTGCGCTATCTGGTGGCGGTCAGGCCGGGCCTGCAGCCGCCAACCCTGGCGGCACGGATGGCGGCCACCCTCGACCGTTTATCGGAAGGTCGGCTGCTGATCAACGTCGTTACCGGCGGCGACCCGGTGGAAAACAAAGGCGACGGTATCTTCCTCAGCCACAGCGAGCGCTATCAGGTGACCCGCGAATTTCTTGATGTTTACACCCGCCTGCTTCGCGGGGAAAAAGTGGACTATCACGGCGAGCATATTCACGTGGAAGGCGCTGAAGTGCTGTTCCCGCCGGTACAGGAGAATGGCCCGCCGCTCTATTTCGGCGGCTCTTCTGATGCGGCCATTGATGTGGCGGCCGAGCAGATCGACAGCTATCTGACGTGGGGCGAACCCCCGGAACTGGTGGCGGAGAAGCTGGCGGTGGTGCGCGAGCGCGCCGCGGCCCGCGGACGCACCCTGCAGTACGGCATTCGTCTGCACGTCATTGTGCGCGAAACGGAAGAAGAGGCATGGGCCGCCGCCGACCGGCTGATCGCCCATCTTGACGACGATACCATTGCCCAGGCGCAAAAGATCTTCGCCCGCATGGACTCGGCCGGCCAGGCGCGGATGAGCGCCCTGCATCAGGGGTCGCGCGATAATCTGCGCATTGCGCCCAATCTGTGGGCCGGCGTCGGACTGGTGCGCGGCGGCGCGGGTACCGCGCTGGTAGGTAATCCGCAGCAGGTAGCGGAACGCATCCGCGAATATCAGGCGCTCGGCATCAGCAACTTTATCTTCTCCGGCTACCCACATCTGGAAGAAGCGCACCGCTTTGCTGAGCTGGTGATGCCTCTGTTGCCGCTGGAAAACGCGGCCTCGTCGAAGGCGCGTAGCGTGAACACCGGTCCGTTTGGCGAAACCATCGGCGGCGATAAGCGCCCGGTGCGCCAGGTTAGCGCCAGCTGATGGCCCGGAGCGCGACCATGAGACAGCATACCGGAGGAGGGCAGCGATGAGTGCAGAACCGCATATCGTGATTATCGGCGGCGGCTTTAGCGGCGCGGCGGTGGCGATTGAGCTGCTGCGCCTGGCGCCGAACGGGGTGCGCGTGACACTGCTGGAGCCGCGCCAGTCCCCCGGGGCAGGGGTGGCCTACTCCACTGCGGAGCCGACGCACCGGATTAACGTCCCGGCCGCTCGCATGCAGCTGGCCGGCGACGAAGAGGGCGCCTTCGATCATTGGTACCGCCATCAGCCTGCCTTTGCCGTCGATGTGCAGGCGCTGCGCCCGGACGGTTCCGTCTACCCTCAGCGCGGCCAGTTTGGTCGCTATGTGGCGCAGCGTTTTGCCGACGCCGTGGCGTCCAGCGGCGGACGGCTTCGCCACCTGCGCGATCGGGCGCTCGCTTTTCATCAGGGGACGGTGACCACCGACGGCGGCCTGCAGCTTAAGGCCGATCTGCTGGTGCTGGCGATCAGTCATCCACCGCCTTCGCTGCCGCCGCAGGCCGAAGCCTGGCGTCATCATCCGGCGCTGATTGCCAACCCGTGGCAGCCCGGCGCGCTCGATGCCATCGCCCCGCACGCCCGGGTGGCGGTGATGGGCACCGGATTAACCATGGCCGATACGGTCGCGACGCTGGACCGGCTGGGCCACCGCGGCAGTATCGTCGCCTTTTCGCGCCATGGCCTGCTGTCGCGCGGCAACCTTAGCGGCGCGGGGACAACCTGGCCCGGCGACTATCAGCAGGGCAACCTGCGTCAGCGCCTGCGTCAGATCCGCCTCGACGTCGCGTATGCGGCGCAGCAGGGCCTGAGCTGGCAGGTGGTGCTGGATGCGGTTCGTCAGCAGGGGCAGCGGATCTGGCAGGCGCTCAGCGTCGCCGATCGCCAGCGTTTTCTGCGCCATCTGCGCCATTACTGGGATGTCCACCGCTACCGCGTGGCGCCGCAGGTCGCCGAGGTGCTGGAGGCGCGCCAGCGCACGGGCAGTCTGCAGGTGCAGGCGGCCAGGCTACTGTCGATAAGCGGTGAAGGCGAAACGCTGCGTCTGACGCTGGCGCGGCGCGGCGGCGGTGTGCAGACCCTGAGCGTCGATCATCTGATCCTGACCACCGGACCCGCACACCGCGCCCTGACCGACAGCCAGCCATTTTTACAGGACCTCGCCCGCCGCGGCCTGATTCGCGCCGATGCCCTCGGCATGGGCCTGGAGGTGGACAGCCGTTCCCGGGCAGTGGCTGAGCCGCACGTTGAGGCGCCGCCGGTGCTGGTGGCCGGTCCGGCCGCCCGCGGGCGTTTTGGCGAACTGATGGGCCTGCCGCAGGTAGCCGACCATGCCGCTGACGTGGCGGCGCAAGCGTTACTCACGCTCGGGATCCCGCAGGACTCCCGATGTCCTGCGTACTGAATACCTCCCTTTATTTTCCCTGATTCATTTTGCCGCGTGCGCCCCGGCGACGGGCCGCGCTATGGAGATAGCTATGTCATCACAACGTGAAATTCGTCTTAACGCTTTCGATATGAACTGCGTCGGCCATCAGTCGCCGGGCCTGTGGGCGCATCCCCGGGATCGCTCCTGGCAGTATAAAGATCTGGAGTACTGGGTGGATCTGGCGCGGCTGCTGGAGCGCGGCAAGTTCGACGGGCTGTTTATCGCCGACGTGCTGGGGATCTATGACGTACTGAACGGCAGCGGCGACGCGGCGATCCGCCAGGCGACGCAGGTTCCGGTCAACGATCCGCTGGCACTGATCACCCCGATGGCGCTGGTGACGGAGCATCTGGGCTTCGGCCTGACCGCCTCGCTGTCGTTTGAGCATCCTTACCCCTTCGCTCGTCGTCTGTCGACGCTCGATCATCTGACCAAAGGGCGGGTGGGCTGGAATATCGTCACCTCCTATCTGGAGAGCGGGGCGCGCAATATCGGCCAGCAGACTCAGACCGATCATGACACCCGCTATGACTATGCCGATGAGTATTTGCAGGTGATCTACAAACTGCTGGAGGGAAGCTGGGAGGACGGGGCGGTGCTGCGCGACAGAGAGCGGAAGATCTTCAGCGATCCGCGGAAAATCCATCCCATTAACCATCAGGGACAGTTCTTTTCCGTGCCGGGGATCCACCTCTGCGAGCCATCCCCGCAGCGCACGCCGGTGCTGTATCAGGCGGGGGCGTCCAGCCGCGGCAAACAGTTCGCCGCCGGCCATGCCGAATGCGTCTTCGTCGCAGCGCCGTCGAAGGTGCTGCTGAAGAAGACGGTGGCGGATATTCGCCGCCGGGCAGTTGAGGCGGGGCGCGATCCGCACAGCATCCTGATCTTCAACCTGCAGACGGTGATTGTCGGCGACACCGACCGCGAGGCGCAGGCGAAGTGGCAGGAATATAAGCAGTACGTCAGCTATGAAGGCGCGCTGGCGCTGCTCTCCGGCTGGACGGGGATCGATTTCGGCCAGTATCAGCCGGATCAGGTGCTGAAGTATCTGCACACCAACGCCATTCAGTCGGCGGTGGAGGCCTTTTCGACCGCTGATCCGAACCGCCAGTGGACGGTGCAGGCCCTGGCCGATTGGGCGGGGATCGGCGGCTTCGGTCCGCTGGTGGTTGGCAGCGCGCAAACCGTGGCGGACGAACTGCAGTCCTGGGTCGAAGAGACGGACGTCGATGGCTTTAACCTCGCCTATGCCGTCACTCACGAAACCTTCCGCGACGTCGTCGAGCTGCTGGTGCCTGAGCTGCAAAAGCGCGGCGTCTTTAAGCAGGAGTACCGCGAGGGGACCCTGCGCGAAAAACTGTTCGGCGCCGGCCCGCGTCTGGCCGCGCCTCACCCGGGCGCCAGCTACCGCCGCGATGCGCGCACGGCGGCATCGGTAGAGGAGAAGGTGACATGATCGCTATCGATGACCTGCATAAAAGTTACCGCACGGCGGATGGCCGGCTCAGCGCGGTGCTGAAAGGGCTGTCGCTGCAGGTGCCTGAGCGCTCCATCACCGCGGTGGTGGGGCCGAGCGGCGCCGGTAAATCAACCCTGGCGCGCTGCATCAGCCTGCTGGAGCAACCGGACAGCGGCAGCATTCGTATCAATGGCCAGGATCTGTCGGCGCTGTCCGGCGAGGCGCTGCGCCGGGAACGGCGGGCGATTGGCACCGTTTTCCAGTCTTCGGCGCTGTTGAGCCGCAGGACCGCCTGGGAGAATGTCGCCCTACCGCTGGCGTGGCTGGGTGTGGTGGATCGCGATATCAAGGCTCGGGTTGGCGAGCTGCTGGAGAGCGTCGGCCTGAGCCACAAAGCGGATGCCTGGCCGGCCCAGCTCTCAGGCGGCCAGCGCCAGCGGATCGGCATTGCCCGCGCGCTGGCGCTGCGCCCGTCCGTTCTGCTGGCGGATGAAGCCACCTCCGGCCTCGATCCTCAGGCCACGGCCTCGGTGCTGGCTCTGCTCAAGCGGCTGCGTGACGAGTACCAGCTGGCGATCGTCCTGATCACCCATGAAATGGACGCGGTGCGCACGGCGGCGGATGCGGTGGCGGAGATCCGCGACGGGACGATCGTCCAGTACGGGCGGATCGAAGATCTGCTGGCGCGCCCCGATTCTCTGCTCGGCCAGCAGCTGTTGCCGCTGACGCCGGCGGCAGCGACCCACAGCGATCTGCTGCTGCGTCTGAGCTACCGCTGGGATGTGCCGGTGGCCACCGACTGGATCAGCCGCCTGAGCCAGCAGTGGGCGCTGCAGATCGATCTCCTTGGCGGTCACGTCGAGGTGATCAATGGTCGGCTGGCCGGTCGCCTGCAGGCCGGAGTGCGCTTTCAGGGCGAACGCCTGTCGCCCGCGCGACTGCAGGGCCTGCTGGCGCAGCTCGGCATAACGGCGGAGATCCTCGACAGCGCGCCGTTGCTCAGGGAGGCGGTATGAAACCGACAGTCATCAGTCAGGATACCCCCTGGGGCGAAATCCCTTCGCTGCTGCTCCCCGCCTATGGCGAAACCTGGCTGATGGTGGCCATTGTGATGCTGTTTGTCGTCACGCTGGGGGGGCTGGTGGGGGTGGTGTTGTTTAACGCCTCGCCGCGGGGCTTATTTCCGCACGCGCTGCTGTACCGCCTGCTGAACTGGGTGGTCAATATGGGACGTTCGCTGCCGTTTCTGGTGCTGATGGCCGCTATTATCCCGTTCACTTACTGGCTGACCGGCACCACGATTGGCATCCCCGCCGCGGTAGTGCCGATGATCGCCGCCGGCGTCCCGTTCTTTGGCCGTCTGGTGGAGAACGCGCTGCGCGAGTTGCCGGCGGAGGTCACCGCAGTGGGTGTCGTCTGCGGCGGGTCGCGCTGGCAAATCATTGCCAGCGCGCAGCTCAGTGAAGCTTTGCCCGCGCTGGTGGCGGCGGTGACGCTAAACCTGGTCTCGATGATTGAGTATTCGGCTATCGCCGGGACCATCGGCGCCGGCGGCATCGGCTACCTGGCCGTGGTGTACGGCTATCAGCGCTTCGACAACCACATCATGATCGCGACGATCGTTGCCCTGATCGCCACGATCCAGTTGATTCAATTTTTGGGTGACCGTCTGGTCAACCGTTTACGCCACACGCAGGGGAACCTTGTATGACAACAGAGCAATTTGAGTTACGTAAAGCGCGGCGCTGGCCCTGGCTGGCGGCGCTGGCGGTGATTATCCTGCTCGCCATCGCCTTCTGGTGGTGGCGGGGACATACCCAAAGCCAGCAGGTGGTCTTCGGCAGCACGTTAAAAATTCACTACGAGCCGGCGATGGCCGGCGAGCAGCGGATCATTGAGTATATTAATCAGCATATTGCGCCCGATTACGGTCTGAAACTGGAGGCGGTGGGGGTGCAGGATCCGGTCCAGGCTGACCGCGCGGTAGCGGAAGGACAGTATGCCGGGACGATCTATCAGCATCAGTGGTGGCTTAAACAGGTGGTGGACGCTAACGGCTTTGCGCTGTCGACCACGGTGCCGGTGTTCCAGTGGGCGTTTGGCATCTATTCCGACCGCTACTCGTCGGTACAGGCGTTGCCCAACGGCGCGACCATTGTCGTGCCTGACGATGGCGCCAATCAGGGGCAGGCCCTGTGGCTGCTCCAGCGCATTGGGTTGATCTCGCTCGACCCGGCGGTGGAGCCGCGTACGGCGAAGCTGAAAAATATTGTCGGTAACCCGCATCAGTTTGTCTTTAAAGAGCTGGATCTGCTGACCATGCCGCGGGCGTTAAATTCGGTGGATGCCGCCATCGGCTATGTCTCGCAATTTGACGCCGGGAAAGTGCCGCGTGAGAAAGGCATATTATTCCCGCCGGCGCCGCGCACCTTTGCTTCGCAATTAGTGATTGGTACACCGTATTTATCGCAGGAAAATATCGTCAAATTAAAACAGGCTTTTTCTGACCCGCGGATCCAGACGTGGTTACAAACCACCGATGACCCGCTGGTAAAAGACGTATTAGTTCCAGTGTCCGCGGAATAAGCGTCCTGCACGACGTCTATTTTCGTTGTTATTTATTTCCCTTGAGGATGCGCGAAAGCGCGTCCTTTTTGTGCTGGTAATATTTATTAACTTATTGATTATATTGATTTTTATAGAATGATTTGTTGTTTTGATTCTCGTCGCGCGCGGTCTATAACCGCTGATGACCTGCACAAAATAATAAGGTGAAAAAATGAGTACATTACCAGTGGATAATCCCGGTATCGCTTCGGTACCGGTCAGTAGCGTCGGGGATGTGGCGCGGCTAATTAATTCCGGCAAGGAACAAGCGAAATATGCGCGGATGATTGTCTTCCTCGCGCTGGGGGGCGTTTTTCTCGACGCATATGACTTAACCACGCTCTCCTACGGTATTGATGACGTTGTACGTGAATTTCAGCTCTCACCGCTGCTGACCGGCCTGGTGACTTCGTCCATTATGGTCGGGACTATCGTCGGCAATATTATCGGCGGCTGGCTGACCGATAAATATGGTCGCTATTCGGTTTTTATGGCCGATATGTTCTTTTTCGTGATTTCGGCTATCGCCGCCGGGCTGGCGCCGAACGTCTGGGTGTTGATTGGCGCCCGCTTCCTGATGGGCATCGGCGTTGGCATCGACCTGCCGGTAGCGATGTCCTATCTGGCCGAGTTTTCCCGCTTTGCCGGCAAAGGCAACAAAGCGGCTCGCCTCGCGGCGTGGTGCCCGATGTGGTACGCCGCCTCAACCGTCTGCTTTCTCATTATCTTCGGCCTCTATTTCCTGCTGCCGCAGGAGCATCTTGACTGGCTGTGGCGCGCCTCCCTGCTGTTCGGCGCCGTGCCGGCACTGCTGATTATTGCCGTCCGCAGTCGATTTATGAATGAATCCCCGCTGTGGGCGGCGAACCAGGGCGATCTGACCTCTGCAGTGCGTATTTTACGCGACTCCTGGGGGATCCATGCCCATGAGGTCCCGGCGGCGAAGCCCGCGCCCGCGCCGAAAGTGAGCTTCCGCGTGCTGTTCGAAAAACCCTACCGCGAGCGGACTATCGTCGCCGGGGTGATGAATATCTGTATCTCCTTCGAGTACACGGCGATTGCCTTTTTCCTGCCGTCAATTCTTGCCCAGTTCCTCGGGGCTGGCGTCTTCGAAACTATTTCGGCATCGCTGGGGCTGAACGCCCTGTTTGCTTTTACCGGCGGGCTGCTCGGTATGCATCTGGCGTGGAAATATCCTTCGCGTCATGTGGCGATAGCCGGCTTCGCCCTGCAGTTTGTGGCGCTGATTGTGCTGGCGCTGGTGGGGCAACCGCACGCGACGGCAGGTATCGTGCTGGCTATCGCGATGCTGGGGCTGTGGCTGTTCGCCGAAGGGTTTGGCCCGGGGGCGCAGCTGATGATCTACCCGGCGCTCTCCTATCCTACTGCCATTCGCGCCACTGGGGTCGGTTTCAGCCGGGCGCTCTCCGGGATCGGCAGCGCGCTGGCGTTGTTTATTCTGCCGCTGCTGCAGGCCTCCCTCGGCACGCAGATGTTCTGGGTGGTCTCGCTTGCCGCCATTATTCCCATTTTCTTCCTGCTGGCGGTCCGTCATGAACCGACGCGAGAAGATATCGACGCACTCCATGAATAAGGAACTGACAATGACCCTGCTCTCCACTGGCACCGATTATGACGCGCTGGCGGCCGCCTTCCGCCCGATATTCACCCGTATCGCCCAGGGCGCTGCGGAGCGCGAACAGCAGCGCATTCTGCCCGATGAGCCGATCCGCTGGCTGAAAGAAGCGGGCTTCGGCACGCTGCGTATCCCGCGCGAGAAGGGCGGCTGGGGCGCTTCGCTGCCGCAGCTCAGCGCGCTGCTGATCGAGCTGGCGCAAGCGGACTCTAACCTGCCGCAGGCCCTGCGTGCGCACTTTGCCTTTGTGGAAGATCAGCTGAATCAGCCGGATTCCGCCGGGCGCGACCGCTGGTTTCGTCGCTTCCTCGACGGTGAGCTGGTGGGCAGCGGCTGGACCGAGATCGGCGCGGTTAAGCTGGGAGAGGTGAACACCAGAGTGACGCCGACAGAGGGCGGCTGGCGACTCGACGGCGAGAAGTTTTACAGCACCGGCGCGCTGTACGCCGACTGGATCGATGTGTTTGCCCGACGCAGTGATACCGCCGGCGATGTGATAGCCCTGGTCAGCACCCAGCAGACCGGCGTGGCGCGGGAAGATGACTGGGATGGCTTTGGCCAGCGGCTGACCGGCAGCGGGACCACCCGCTTTACCGGCGCTCGGGTGGAAACCGAACATGTCTATGATTTTGCCCAGCGCTTTCGCTATCAGACCGCCTTCTACCAGCATGTGCTGCTGGCGACCCTCGCGGGCATTGGCCTGGCGGTTGAGCGGGATGCCGCGCAGGGCGTCAAACATCGCTCCCGGATGTACAGCCACGGCAACGCCGCCGTGCCGCGCGATGACGCTCAGGTTCTGCAGGTCGTTGGGCAGATCAGCAGCTGGGCATGGGCGACCCGGGCCGCGGTCCTGCAGGCCGCGGAATCGCTGCAGCAGGCCTATGTGGCGCACGTCAGCGACGACGAAGCATTGATTGCCCGGCGTAACCAGCTGGCGGAAGTGGAAGCAGCGCAGGCGCAGGTGATCGCCAGCGACTGGATCCCGCGGGCGGCGACGGAGCTGTTTAATGCCCTCGGGGCGTCGGATACGCGAACTCGCCTTGCGCTGGATCGCCACTGGCGCAATGCGCGGACGGTCGCCTCGCATAATCCGGTGATTTATAAGGCACGTAATATCGGTAACTGGCTGGTGAACGGTGAAGCGCCCACCTTTATCTGGCAGATAGGCAATGGTGAGAAAACGGCGGGGTAAGCCTGTCGGCGACGGGAGGCGCAGTGCTTCCCGTCGTCAGGAAAATCAAGGTTTATCCAGCGACCAGGTGGCGCTGCGCACGTCGACTTTCACCGGCAGCAGGCCGATGCGCGTAAAGGTATCCGCCAGCGCCTGCTGTTCGTTATACACCGCCGGGGTCATGCGTTCGGCACCGTAGGGCAGGCGGGCCAGGGTCTTCAGCCAGATGGCTTTATCCAGTCCGGTTGAGGTCGACAGCAGCCCGGCGGCCTCGTCCTGATGGCTGTTCGCCCACGCGCTGAGTTTACCCAGTTCATCCACCACCTGCTTTGCTGTCTCCGGGTAGGTATCTGCAAACTTGCGGCTGGCGAGATAGAAGGTGTAGTGCGGCACCAGCCCCTCGGCATTGCGGATCTGTCGGGCTTTCGCGTTGGTTTCCACTTCTGCGAGGAACGGATCCCAGATCACCCACGCATCAATCGCCCCGCGCTGGAAAGCGGCGCGGGCATCCGCCGGCGGCAGATAGACCGGGGTGATGTCTTTATAGCTGAGGCCCGCTTTTTCCAGTGCGGCAACCAGCAGGTAGTTGACGTCAGACCCCTTGTTCAACCCCACGCGCTTGCCCTTCAGGTCGGCCACGCTGTGGATTGCCGACTGTTCAGGCACCACAATCGCTTCCGTTTTCGGGTTAGCGGGGGAATGGGCAAGGTAGACCAGATCGGCTTGCGCCGCCTGGGCAAAGGCCGGAGGCGCATCGCCGGTCGCGGCCAGATCGATACTACCGACGTTCAGCCCCTCCAGCATTTGCGGTCCGGCGGGGAATTCGACCCAGCGTACGGCAATACCCTGTTTTTTCAGGCTCTCATCCAGCGTGCCGCGATACTTCAGCAGCGCGAAGATATTCGCCTTTTGATAGCCGATGTTGACGGTTTCCGGCGCTTTGGCCAGCGCGGAGGTAGAGAGGGCGGCGAGGACCAGCAGCCAGGCAGGGCGGAATCGGTTGGACATTGTCTGTTCTCCTTAGCGGTTTTGCGTAAGGTAACAAACAGCGCTTATAACCATTAAATAACTAAAATTTTATTGATATAACAAAAAGAGTTATTCAGGACGATGACCCGACACGCCGACGCGTGCCGGGTCTGAGGATTAATCGCAGGCGACGATCTTCATCGCCAGGCCACCGCGAGAGGTTTCCCGGTACTTGGCGTTCATGTCTTTACCGGTTTCGTACATGGTCTCGATCACTTTATCGAGGCAGACGCGCGGCTCGCTGGTCCGGCGCAGCGCCATTCGCGCGGCGTTGACCGCTTTCACGGCGGCGATAGCGTTGCGTTCGATGCACGGTACCTGCACCTGGCCGGCAACCGGGTCGCAGGTCAGGCCGAGGTTATGCTCCATGGCGATCTCTGCCGCGATGCACACCTGACCCGGGCTACCGCCCAGCAGTTCCGCCAGACCGGCCGCCGCCATCGAGCAGGCGACGCCCACTTCACCCTGACAGCCGACTTCGGCGCCGGAGATTGACGCGTTCATCTTATACAGCGAACCAATCGCGCTGGCGACCAGCATATAGCGGGCCAGAGAGTTGCTGTTCACCTTGCGGATAAACTTGTCATAGTAGGCCAGCACCGCCGGCACGATACCGCAGGCGCCGTTGGTTGGCGCGGTAACGACCCGGCCACCGGCGGCGTTCTCTTCGTTCACCGCCAGGGCGAACATATTGATCCAGTCGACCACCGCCATCGGATCGCTGTTGGTGGTGTCCTGACTCACCAGCATGCGGCGCAGCGCGGCGGCCCGGCGCGGCACGCGCAGTTTGCCCGGCAGAACGCCTTCGGTGGTGATGCCGCGTTCGATACCGGCGCTCATCACTTCCCATACCGCGGCAAAGTGTTGCTCCAGCGCTTCTTTGCTGTGCAGCGCCAGTTCGTTCTGCATCATCAGCCCAGAGAGCGACAGCCCGGTTTCACGGCAGTGACGCTGCAGGTCGGCGGCGTTTTTATAAGGGTAAGGAACCGCAACCGGCGCATCGGCGATCTGGCCGAAGTGCGCTTCGTCGACGATAAAGCCGCCGCCGATAGAGTAATACGTCTGGCTGTAGATCACCTTGTCACCGGCCAGGGCGGTAATGCGCATGCCGTTCTCATGCAGCGACAGGTTGTCGGCATGGAAATTCATGCACTGATCGACCGGGAAGTCCACTTCGTGCTGACCGTTGGCCAGCATCAGGCGGCCATGGGTGTTAACGTCCTGAATAAAGCCCGGAATGGCGTCGATGTCGACGGTGTCCGGCAGGTTGCCGGCGAGTCCCATGATAATCGCGATGTCGGTATGGTGGCCTTTACCGGTCAGGGAGAGGGAGCCATAGACGTCGACGACGACTTTGCTGACGTCGGCCAGCAGGCCGCGTGCGATCAGATCGTCAGTGAATTGTTTGCCCGCTTTCATCGGTCCAACGGTATGGGAGCTGGAAGGGCCAATGCCGATTTTAAAGATATCGAATACGCTGATCATATGTATTCCCGTGCTGTCGGAAAGCGCGCCGCCGTTAAGCGGCGCGGGGGGAGGTATTGACTGAATTAGCTGAACAGCGAGTAGAAGATCGCGGAGATGGCAATCAGACCCATAATCACCACGAAGACGTTGCTGATATGGCCGCTGTATTTACGCATCGCCGGCACTTTCTGAATCGCGTACATCGGCATCAGGAACAGGATCATCGCGATAATCGGGCCGCCAAGGGTCTCGATCATCCCGAGGATGCTCGGGTTCAGCGTCGCCACAATCCAGGTGGTCACCAGCATGAACAGCGCGGTCAGCTTGTTCAGTTTGTTGACTTCGATAGATTTGCCTTTACTGCGCAGGGATTTAATCACCATGCCGTTAAAGCCTTCGCGGGCGCCCAGATAGTGGCCGAGGAAGGATTTGGTGATGGCGATCATCGCGATGATCGGTGCCATCCAGGCGATAACCGGCGCGTTAAAGTGGTTTGCCAGGTAAGACAGAATCGAGATGTTCTGCTCTTTCGCCGCCGCCAGGTCCGCCGGAGAGAGGCTCAGGACGCAGCTGAATACGAAGAACATCACGGTCAGCACCATCATAATGTGAGCGCGGGCCAGGATGCTGGAGCATTTCTTCTCGGCGCCTGCGCCGTACTCTTCACGCTTGGCCACCGCGAAGGAGGAGATGATCGGCGAGTGGTTGAAGGAGAAGACCATCACCGGGATCGCCAGCCACAGGGTCATCAGCAGGCCATTGCCGGTTGCGGAGGCGCTGCTCAGGGAGAGCGTCTCCAGCGCCGCGCCGTTCCACTGCGGGATCAGGTACAGCGCCAGAATCATCAGGGCGATAACGAACGGGAACACCAGGATGCTCATCGCTTTCACAATCATCTGCTCACCGAAACGCACGATGGTCATCATACCGACGATCAGGATCAGCGACAGAATGGCGCGCGGCGGCGGCGTCATGTGCAGCTGGTGCGACATGAAGGTTTCGACGGTGTTAGTGATCGCCACGCTGTACACCAGCAGGATCGGGTAGATAGCGAAGAAGTAGAGCAGGGTAATCAGCTTCCCTGCGCCTACGCCGAAGTGTTCTTCCACCACTTCGGTGATGTCTTCGCCCGGGTTTTTCCCGGAGAGGACGAAGCGAGTCATACCCCGGTGAGCGAAGAAGGTCATCGGGAAGGCCAGAATCGCCATGATAATCAGGGGGATCATGCCGCCGACGCCGGCGTTGATCGGCAGGAACAAGACGCCCGCGCCGATCGCTGTACCGTACAGGCCCAGCATCCACATGGTGTCGGTTTTACGCCATCCGCTGCGGGTTTCGCCCGAAACGATGGTGCTGGTTTGAGTGGTTTCCATCTGTATCTCCTGGAGGAATCAACAAAATCTAATGAACAAATACAATTGCGTAACATGAAATTCGTTTAATTACGGTTTTTTTAGAAATTTTCTCCGTAATAATTGGGCCGGAAAGATACATTTATATGGTTTATGCATCAGTGATCGCGATCTCAAATGCAATAATCCACTTTCAATGTGCGTATTTTTAGTCCAACAGCCTGTTTCTGGTGATCAGCCAGCGATTTGTGGCGCGCAGGCTACCATTTGCAGCATATGAGATAAAAGCGGAGCGGCGTAATAACGAGGGATTTACTGTAAAAAAGAGATGTAGTCGACGTTTTTGCGCTTAAAACCATTTTTTGCAGTGATAATTGTCGCAGTTTTTACCAACGCAAACGATTGGCTATGTAGAAATGATTCAGGTGACTGAATAATAACAGAAAGGTTTTTAGCGCGTTCTGGAAGTCAGAGGAAGAGAGCCCGCCGGGGGCAGGCTGCAGAAGATACCCCGGCGGGAGAGTGAGAAATCAGGCGATGATTTCGTAGCAAGGAATATAGGCGGTGCCGCCCGGCAGTTTCATACGATGCTGGGCGACGAAGCCCTGCAGCAGATCGTCCATGCGGCGCATCATCTCCGGATCGCCATGCAGCTTGTAAGGACCGTACTGCTCAATGGCCTGGATGCCCACCTCTTTGACGTTACCCGCGACAATCCCGGAGAAGGCGCGACGCAGGTCGGCGGCCAGCACTTCCACCGGTTGGTCCGGGGAGAGCTTGAGATTGGCCATGTTTTCATGGGTCGGATCAAACGGCATCTGCAGGTCCGGCGAGATGCGAATCGACCAGTTGAAGCTGTAGGCGTCATCGGTCTCGCGACGGCTCTCTTTCACCAGCGGCATCGCTTTTTTCATCTGCCGCGCCACTTCCGCCGGATCGTCGATGATGATCCGATAGTGACGACGGGCGGACTCGCCCAGAGTATGGGTGATAAACTCGTCCAGCACGCGGAAGTAGTCGGCGCTCTCTTTCGGTCCGGTGAGGATCAGCGGCAGCACCTGCGCTTTGTTCTCCGGATGCATCAGAATACCCAGCAGATAGAGCAGCTCTTCGGCAGTGCCGACGCCGCCCGGGAAGATAATGATCCCGTGGGCGATGCGCACGAAGGCTTCCAGACGCTTTTCGATATCCGGCATGATGATCAGTTCGTTGACCAGCGGGTTCGGCGGTTCTGCGGCAATGATGGACGGTTCGGTCATGCCGATAAAGCGGCTGTCTTTGTAGCGCTGCTGCGCGTGGCCGACGGCGGCGCCTTTCATCGGGGCCTCCATTGCGCCAGGCCCGCAGCCGGTGCAGATGTTCAGTTCGCGCAGTCCCAACTGCGTACCGACGCGGCGGGCGTAGAGATATTCGTTTTCATTAATGGAGTGACCGCCCCAGCAGACGATCATGTTCGGTGCTTCGCCGACGTGCAGCGCGCGGGCGTTGCGCAGGATCGAAAACACCAGGTTGGTGATATGGACCGAACTTTCCAGATCGAGGTTCGGGAAGCGAACGGTATTGTGGATCTGGCCGTAAACGAACAGGATATCGCGCAGCACGGCGAACAGGTTGGCCTGCAGGGAACGGATAATACGCCCGTCAACGAAAGCCTCTTCCGGCGGGTTGATCAGTTCCAGCTTCACGCCACGTTCGCGACGCAGCACGTTAATATCGAAGTTTTCAAAACGGGAGAGCAGCTCCTTGCTGTTATCGGTCAGGCTCCCCGAGTTGAGCACAGCAAGCGAGCAGTTGCGAAAGAGTTGATACAGGTCACTGCTGGCGGTGCGCTTAAGCATATCCACTTCCAGCTGCGACAGCATATCCATTGAACCAAGCGGGCTAACATG
Organism: Klebsiella sp. GL120222-02; assembly: GCF_003097195.1. Taxonomy (NCBI): domain Bacteria; kingdom Pseudomonadati; phylum Pseudomonadota; class Gammaproteobacteria; order Enterobacterales; family Enterobacteriaceae; genus Klebsiella; species Klebsiella sp. GL120222-02. The sequence continues at coordinate 212,799 of NZ_QEQO01000003.1, read as the reverse complement.
TGTAATCAAGTGAACTCCTTACAGGACGCTTATGGTCTTCCTGTGATTACAATAGCCCTGCGAGCGGCGTTTCCACAACCTTGCGCGCGCCTAAACGCACGCATATTGTGAAATTATTTATTATTGTCGGGCGAGGCGGCCAGTGGCGGGGGAAAAGTCGCCGTTGCTGCGCCAGGGGTTGATATCCAGACCGCCGCGTCGCGTATAGCGGGCGTAAACGGAAAGCGATTCCGGCTGGCAGAAACGGAGAATATCGTTAAAGATGCGCTCGACGCACTGCTCATGGAATTCGTTATGATGGCGGAATGAGACCAGATAGCGCAGGAGCTGCTCGCGGTCGATTTTCGCCCCCCGATACTGGATCTGTACCGAGCCCCAGTCCGGCTGGTGGGTGATCAGGCAGTTGGATTTCAGCAGATGGCTGACCAGCGTCTCTTCCACGATTTTGCCGCTGGCGGCGCCCTGCAGATAGTCGGTGCTGAACTGATAGTTATCGATCTCGATATCCTGATCGTCGATGCAGGCGCCGTGCAGGTGGGCAATCGGCTGGCCTTCCAGTTCATCCAGCCGATACAGCGCCACCTTGACCTCGCCCTGCGCGCAGGCGCTCAGATCGCGGGTCAGCGTCTCTGCAACGTCCTGCCAGCTGGCGAAACGCGTCTGGTTAAAGCTGTTGAGATAGAGCTTAAAGCTTTTTGACTCCACCAGATTGACGCTGGTGTCGGGGAGTTCGACGTGGCCGACGGCCACCTGCGGCAGGCCTTTGCCGTTCAGCCAGGAGAGTTCGTACAGCGTCCAGATATCGGCGCCGTGGAACGGCAGGTTATCGGCATGCAGGCCCAGCGGATCGCGGTTAAGGCTGCGCGGGACACCCTGCAGCAGCGAGGCGTCATAAGTATCGCGGTAATCGGTTGATTTACCGAGCGTCAGGCCGGCCAGCGCCTGATGATTATCGTAAGAAGACATGTTTCACCATAGTAAAGCGGGTACACTATCTCTCCAGTGTATCCTGTCTAACGTGAAGAGAGAAACCGGTGGACCATCAGACCGCAGAAGCGCTGCGCGCTTTTACCCAACGTTACTGCGCCGCCTGGCAGCAACAGCGCAACAGCCTGCCGCGCAGTGAAGAGCTTTACGGCGTTCCGTCGCCTTGCGTCGTTGATACCCAAGGCGAGGCCGTATTCTGGCAGCCGCAGCCGTTTTCGCTGGCGCAAAATATCAGCGCGGTTGAACGCGCCCTGGATATTGTGGTACAACAGCCGCTTCATTCTTATTATACCACTCAGTTTGCCGGCGACATGACCGGCCGGTTTGCCGACGAAACGCTGACGCTGCTGCAGACCTGGAGTGAAGAGGATTTCCAGCGGGTGCAGGAAAACTTAATCGGGCACCTGGTGGTACAGAAGCGCTTGAAGCTGGCGCCGACGCTGTTTATCGCCACCCTCGAGAGTGAACGGGATGTGATTTCCGTCTGTAATCTCAGCGGCGAGGTGATCAAAGAGACCCTCGGCACCGCCAAACGCATCACGCTTTCCCCCTCGCTTGCGAGTTTCCTCAACCACCTTGAGCCGGTTCTGTAATCCAGTCTACCTGGTCGTTTGTGAGAGATCTCTTACAAAACCTGTAAGAGATCGTCATCATTTAAGGCAAATTTAATCCCTTCTTTTTTTTATAAGTCATTGGTATCAAATCAGATCTTAATTTTTTCGTCCTTTTGAGTGGGGACTAATCTTAAGAGATTGTCTCAAGAAGGGTTGTAAGACGAGGCAGAATCAGTGATCCTATGTCTGTCGACAGGAAGTCGCGAAATGAAGCGAACATCAGGATGATGGCGCTTCTGCAGGACCCGCCAGGATGGCGTTGCAAGGACAGGCTTCAGGATGAAGCAAGGATAACGCAGGAACGCGTAATGGACACCTCCAGGATGGAGAACGAGAGCCGCTCAGGATGAACGGTGGATCAGGAAGATCGGGACAAACTTAAGGATAAGTCATTTCGCATCGGGGTGGTGTGAAAGCAGGATGCGCGAGTTTATGGATGAACATTGGTCAGGAGACCTCAGGAAAAGTTTTCAAGGACGAGCAGGGAGCACCAATGTAGCGGGAATGCTGCAAAACGAACCGGGAGCACTGTTTATACAGTGCTCCCTTTTTTTATTTCTTCTGCGGATTTGCTATCCTGCGCCCGGTTTTTAACTCATCGAGGTTTCCCCATGACTCTTCACGATAGCGTGCGCGATCGCCTGCGCGCCATTGAAGCCCTGCTGCGCGAAACAGAGCACTGGCAGGCGACGGCGCCGGACAGCAGCGCCTTCGCCAGCGATAAGCCGTTTTGCCTGGATACCCTGGAGCCGCTGGAGTGGCTGCAGTGGGTCCTGATCCCGCGTATGCACCAGCTGCTGGAGAGCGGTCAGCCGCTGCCGCAAAATTTTGCCGTTGCGCCTTATTACGAGATGGCTCTGGATCAGGCCCACCCGGTCCGCGAATCCATGCTGGCGGAACTTCTGCTGTTAGACGCGCTGTTTGCCGGTGAGCAGGCCTGATGCTGGAGATTATCTACCAGGACGACTGGCTGGTGGCGGTCAATAAACCCTCGGGCTGGCTGGTGCATCGCAGCTGGCTCGATCGCGACGAGAAAGTGGTGGTGATGCAGACCGTGCGCGACCAGATTGGCCAGCACGTTTTTACCGCTCATCGTCTCGACCGGCCCACCTCCGGCGTCCTGCTGATGGGGCTGTCGAGCGAGGCGGGCCGCCTGCTGGCGCAGCAATTTGAACAGCATCAGATCCAGAAGCGCTACCATGCGATCGTCCGCGGCTGGCTGATGGACGAAGCGCTGCTGGATTACCCGCTGGTGGAAGAGCTGGATAAAATCGCCGATAAATTTGCTCGTGAGGACAAAGATCCGCAGCCGGCGGTGACCCACTACCGCGGCCTGGCGACGGTGGAGATGCCGGTGGCAACCGGGCGTTATCCCACCACTCGCTACGGGCTGGTGGAACTGGAGCCGAAAACCGGCCGCAAGCACCAGCTGCGCCGCCATCTTGCTCATCTGCGTCATCCGATCCTTGGCGACAGCAAGCACGGCGATCTGCGGCAAAACCGCAGCGCCGCAGAACATTTCGGCTGTCACCGCCTGATGCTGCACGCCAGCGAGCTGTCGTTGACCCATCCTTTTACCGGCGAGCCTCTGACCCTGCGCGCTGGTTTTGACGAGGTCTGGATGCGCGCCCTGTCGCAGTTTGGCTGGCGCGGGCTTCTCCCGCTAAATGAAAGGGTTGAGTTTGCCGACGACTGCGGTCAGGATGAAGGGAATAAGGTCAATCCAGGGAGATAATAGCATGGCGGAAGTCGGAATTTTTGTCGGCACCATGTACGGCAACTCGCTGCTGGTCGCGGAAGAAGCGGAAGCGATCCTCAGCGGACTGGGACACAAGGCAACCGTGTACGAGGATCCGCAGGTCAACGACTGGGAATCCTATACGGGTAAATATGTGCTGGTGGTCACCTCCACCACCGGGCAGGGCGATCTGCCGGACAGCATTGTTCCGCTGTATGAGGGGATGAAAGATATGTATCAGCCCCATCTGCGCTACGGCATTATCGCGCTCGGCGACAGCACCTATGCTAACTTTTGCGGCGGCGGGCTGAAGTTCGACCAGCTACTGCAGGAGCAGGGCGCGAAGCGCATCGGCGAGATGCTGAAGATTGACGCCAGCGAAGACCCGGAGCCGGAGAGCGTCTCCAATCCGTGGGTTGAGCAGTGGGCCACCCTGCTCGAATAAAAGCGCTGCCCTCTCCCTACGCAGAGGGCGCTCTTTCAATACGTCGCGGCCAGATACGCGGACGTCAAAATGGTAGCGCGTTCCTGGCGCCACGCCTTTAGGCAAACGCCACAATATCCTTAGCAATATCATGGCTTAAGCCAGCCAGTTTCACCGGGTCAAGTGAGGTATTTCACACTCCGGCCCTTTTTGCTGTGCTTTGCGGCTCCAGCGGCGCTGGTTTTTCATTTCCGTGAACTTCCCCCCATTCTTTCAGGCATTCGCCACAAACCACCTGCAATAGCGGCGTAAAAGCTGTGTAGATGCACGGTGAGCCGCGGTGTGCCTCTTCATATACTGCTCCAGCCAGTGATAAATGCAGTGCCAGATATAACGACAACTATCAAAACACGACCACGTCATTCTGATTACCCTACAGGTTGTGCTGTTCAGAATGAACGTAGCTAAACGCTATGATTCAGGAGTACAACAATGAGTTCATTAAGTCAGGCGGCGACGGCGGCTGAAAAGCGCACCAACGCCCGCTACTGGATAGTGGTGATGCTGTTTATCGTCACTTCTTTTAACTATGGTGACCGGGCGACGCTGTCGATCGCCGGTTCGGAAATGGCCAAAGATATCGGCCTCGATCCTGTTGGCATGGGGTATGTGTTCTCCGCGTTCTCATGGGCGTATGTCATCGGCCAGATCCCGGGCGGCTGGCTGCTTGACCGCTTCGGTTCGAAGCGCGTCTATTTCTGGTCGATCTTCATCTGGTCGATGTTTACCCTGCTGCAGGGCTTCGTCGATATCTTCAGCGGCTTTGGCATTATCATCGCGCTGTTCACTCTGCGTTTCCTCGTCGGCCTTGCCGAGTCGCCGTCATTCCCGGGCAACAGCCGTATCGTCGCCGCCTGGTTCCCGGCGCAGGAGAGGGGGACGGCGGTATCGATTTTTAACTCCGCCCAGTACTTTGCCACCGTTATCTTCGCGCCGATCATGGGCTGGCTGACGCATGAGGTGGGTTGGTCGCACGTGTTCTTCTTTATGGGCGGCCTGGGGATTGTGATCAGCTTTGTGTGGTTGAAAGTGATCCACGATCCGAACAACCATCCGGGCGTGAACCAGAAAGAGCTGGACTATATCGCCGAAGGCGGGGCGCTGATCAACATGGATCAGAAGAGTAGCGCGCAGAAAGTGCCGTTTAGCGTCAAAATGGGACAGATCAGACAGCTGATCGGATCGCGGATGATGATCGGCATCTATATCGGTCAGTATTGCATCAACGCCTTAACCTACTTCTTTATCACCTGGTTCCCGGTTTATCTGGTGCAGGCGCGCGGCATGTCGATCCTCAAAGCCGGCTTTGTCGCCTCCGTTCCGGCGGTGTGCGGCTTTGTCGGCGGGGTGCTGGGCGGGGTGATTTCCGACTGGTTAATGCGCCGCACCGGCTCGCTGAACATCGCGCGCAAAACGCCGATCGTGCTGGGGATGCTGCTCTCCATGACCATGCTGATGTGTAACTATGTCAACGTGGAGTGGATGGTGATCGGCTTTATGGCAATGGCCTTCTTCGGCAAAGGGATCGGGGCGCTCGGCTGGGCGGTGATGGCGGATACCGCGCCGAAAGAAATTAGCGGTCTCTCCGGCGGCCTGTTCAACATGTTCGGCAATATCTCCGGTATCGTCACTCCCATCGCCATCGGCTATATCGTTGGCACCACCGGCTCGTTCAACGGCGCGCTGATCTACGTCGGCATCCATGCCCTGGTGGCGGTGCTGAGCTACCTGGTGCTGGTGGGCGATATCAAACGCATCGAACTGAAACCTGTGGTGGAGCGCTCATCATGACTACCCAATCCAGCCCGATTATCACAGAGATGAAGGTCATTCCGGTGGCCGGGCACGACAGCATGCTGCTGAACATCGGCGGGGCGCACAACGCCTGGTTTACCCGCAATATCGTGGTATTGACCGATAACGCCGGCCACACCGGCGTTGGCGAAGCGCCCGGCGGGGAGGTTATCTACCAGACGCTGCTGGCGGCGATCCCGCAGGTGGTGGGCCAGGAGGTCGCCCGACTCAATCGCGTAGTGCAGCAGGTGCACAAAGGCAATCAGGCGGCGGATTTCGATACCTTCGGCAAAGGGGCATGGACCTTCGAACTGAAGGTTAACGCGGTGGCGGCGCTGGAAGCGGCGCTGCTCGACCTGCTCGGCCAGGTGCTGAAGGTGCCGGTCTGCGAGCTGCTGGGGCCGGGTAAGCAGCGTGATGCCGTCACCGTGCTGGGCTACCTGTTCTATATTGGCGATCGGCAGAAAACCGACCTTGGCTATCTGGACCATACGCCGGGCGATCATGAATGGTACCGCCTGCGCCATCAGCAGGCGTTGAGCAGCGAGGCGGTAGTGCGTCTGGCGGAAGCCGCCCAGGATCGCTACGGTTTCAAAGACTTTAAGCTGAAGGGCGGCGTACTGCCCGGCGAGCAGGAGATCGACACCGCGTGGGCGCTGAAAAAGCGTTTTCCGGAGGCGCGCATCACCGTCGACCCGAACGGCGCCTGGCTGCTGGATGAGGCCATCGCGCTGTGCAAAGGGCTGCAGGATGTCCTGACTTATGCCGAAGATCCGTGCGGTGCCGAGCAAGGTTTCTCCGGCCGGGAGGTGATGGCCGAGTTCCGTCGTGCCACCGGGCTGCCGGTCGCCACCAATATGATCGCCACCAACTGGCGTGAAATGGGCCATGCGGTGATGCTCAATGCCGTCGACATCCCGCTGGCGGACCCGCATTTCTGGACGCTCTCCGGCGCGGTACGGGTGGCGCAACTGTGTGACGACTGGGGGCTCACCTGGGGCTGCCATTCCAACAACCACTTTGATATTTCCCTGGCGATGTTTACCCACGTCGGCGCCGCCGCGCCGGGCAACCCCACCGCCATTGACACCCACTGGATCTGGCAGGAGGGCGACGCGCGCCTGACCAAAAATCCGCTGCAGATTATTCACGGCAAGATTGCCGTGCCAGACGCGCCGGGACTCGGCGTGGAACTTGACTGGGAGCAGGTGCGCAAAGCCCATGAGGCCTATAAAGCGCTGCCGGGCGGCGCGCGCAACGACGCAGGCCCGATGCAGTACCTGATCCCCGGCTGGACATTCGACCGCAAACGTCCCGTTTTCGGCCGCCACTAATTAAAAAGGATGATGCTATGACGACTTTCACTTCAACGCCCGTTGTTACGACCATGCAGGTGATCCCGGTTGCCGGCCATGACAGCATGCTGATGAACCTGAGCGGCGCGCACGCCCCGTACTTCACCCGCAATATTGTGATTATCAAAGATAACGCCGGGCATACCGGCGTCGGCGAAATCCCCGGCGGCGAAAAAATCCGCCAGACCCTGGAAGATGCCGCGCCGCTGGTGGTGGGCAAAACGCTGGGCGAGTACAAGAATGTGCTGGGCGCGGTGCGCAATCAGTTTGCCGACCGCGACGCCGGGGGCCGCGGCCTGCAGACCTTCGACCTGCGTACCACCATTCACGTGGTAACCGGGATTGAAGCGGCGCTGCTGGACCTGCTGGGCCAGCACCTTGGCGTCAATGTCGCTTCCCTGCTTGGCGATGGCCAGCAGCGCAGCGAAGTCGAAATGCTGGGCTATCTGTTCTTTGTCGGCAACCGCCACGCCACGCCGCTGGCCTATCAGAGCCAGCCGGATGAGCAGTGCGAGTGGTATCGCCTGCGCCATGAAGAGGCGATGACGCCGGATGCGGTGGTCCGCCTGGCGGAAGCGGCGTATGAAAAATATGGCTTCAACGACTTTAAGCTGAAGGGCGGCGTGCTGGCCGGTTTTGAAGAAGCTGAGGCGATCAGCGCCCTGGCGAAACGCTTCCCGAATGCCCGCGTCACTCTCGACCCGAACGGCGCCTGGCTGCTGGAGGAAGCCATCCAGATTGGTAAACAGCTGAAGGGCGTGCTGGCCTATGCGGAAGACCCATGCGGCGCCGAACAAGGTTTCTCTGGCCGCGAAGTGATGGCCGAGTTCCGCCGCGCGACGGGCCTGCCGACCGCGACCAATATGATCGCCACCGACTGGCGACAGATGGGCCATACCTTGTCCCTGCAGTCGGTGGATATCCCGCTGGCGGACCCGCACTTCTGGACCATGCAGGGGTCGGTGCGTGTGGCGCAGATGTGCCATGAGTTCGGCCTGACCTGGGGATCGCACTCCAATAACCACTTCGACGTGTCGCTGGCGATGTTCACCCATGTCGCGGCAGCGGCGCCGGGCAAAATCACCGCGATTGATACCCACTGGATTTGGCAGGAGGGCAATCAGCGTCTGACCAAACAACCTTTTGAAATCAAAGGCGGTATGGTGCAGGTACCGAGTACCCCGGGCCTGGGGGTTGAGCTGGATATGGACCGCGTGATGCAGGCAAATGAGCTATATAAGAAACATGGTCTTGGCGCCCGCGACGATGCGATGGCGATGCAGTATCTGATCCCGGGCTGGACCTTTGACAACAAGCGTCCATGCATGGTGCGCTAAATGGCCGCCGGCCTCTGCGGGGGCTGGCATTGCGCGACAGCGCCAGGGGTTGGCTCAGAGTAAGGACAGCACATGAAAATAGTGATCGCACCGGATTCCTGGAAGGAGAGTCTGAGCGCGCTGGAAGTTGCCACGGCGATAGAGCAAGGCTTTCGCGAGATTTATCCTGACGCGGAGTACGTCAAGCTGCCGGTTGCCGACGGTGGTGAAGGGACGGTGGAAGCCATGGTGGCGGCGACCGGCGGGCATCAGGTTCCGCTGACGGTCACCGGGCCGCTGGGTGAACCGGTTGAGGCATTTTATGGGCTGTCCGGCGATCGCCAGTGCGCCTTTATCGAAATGGCGGCAGCCAGCGGGCTGGAGAGCGTCCCCCCGGCGCAGCGTAATCCACTGCTGACCACCTCCTGGGGGACCGGGGAGCTGATTCGCCACGCGCTGGACGCCGGCGTGAGGCAGATCATTATTGGCATTGGCGGCAGTGCGACCAATGACGGTGGCGCCGGGATGGCGCAGGCGCTGGGGGCGAAACTGTTGACCGCCGACGGCCAGCAAATCGCCTCCGGGGGCGGCGCGCTGGAGACGCTGGCGCGTATCGACCTTAGCGAACTCGATCCGCGGCTGGCAGATTGCCGGATTGAGGTTGCCTGCGACGTCACCAACCCGCTAACCGGCCCGCAGGGGGCCAGCGCGGTGTTTGGCCCGCAAAAAGGGGCGACGACGCAGATGATCGACCGCCTCGACAGCGGCCTGCTGCACTATGCCCGGATAATCGCCCGTGATTTAGATATCGATGTGCTGAGCCTGGAAGGCGGTGGCGCGGCGGGCGGCATGGGGGCGGCGCTGTATGCGTTTTGTGGCGCAACGCTGCGCCCGGGCATTGAGATCGTCACCGATGCGCTGCAGCTGGCGACGCGGGTGGCGGATGCCGATTTAGTGATCACCGGCGAAGGGCGTATCGATAGCCAGACGATCCACGGCAAAGTGCCGGTGGGGGTAGCGAAGGTGGCGAAGCGTTTTAACGTCCCGGTGATTGGGATTGCCGGCAGCCTTACCGCCGATGTCGGGGTGGTGCATCAGCACGGACTGGATGCGGTATTCAGCGTGTTATATACCATCTGTACCCTGGATGAAGCGCTGGCCAATGCCGCCGCCAACCTGCGGATGACGGCGCGTAACGTCGCCGCGGTTTTGCAGATGGGCGGTAAGCGGTAACCCGGTTGGCGCAGTGGTATTTGTAGCCCGGATAAGGTGCGTAGCACCGCGATCCGGGAACCATCCCCGGTGGCGCTTACGCTTACCGGGGCTACCAATCGGGTACTGGACCGTAACACTGCGATCCGGGAACCGTCCCCGGTGGCGCTTACGCTTACCGGGGCTACCAACCGAGTACTGGACCGTAGGGCGTAGCCTGGATGAGGCGCGTAGCGCCGCTATCCGGGGTTTACACGCCCATCCGGCACGCTTCGCGGGCCACATTATCCATCTCGTCTAACAGCTCGAGCAGCTCCGGCTCCAGGTCCTCGGCGGCGGTACCCGACCGCAGCTGGCTCTCCAGGGTGTGGCACAGCTTTTTCAACCGCGGCACGCCGCTGTAGCTGCAGCTGCCGTGCAGCTTGTGGATCAGATCCACCAGCCCTTCCGGCTGCTCGCCCACCAGCTGCTCTTCCACTTTATTACGCACCTCCGGCATAAAGGCGATCAGCATCTGCAGCATCTCCCGCGCCAGATCCGGCTTCATGGCGGCCTGACGCAGCGCCAGCTGCCAGTCAAGCGTCAGGTTATGGTCGATGACCGGCTCTGCGGGCGGTAGCGCCGCCGGAGCGACGCTGAGCAGGCTGGGCTGATAGCGCAGCAGCAGAGCGTGCAGTTTCTCTTCTTCGATTGGCTTCGCCAGATAATCGTTCATGCCGGCGCTCAACAGCTTCTCCCGCTGGCCCTCCAGGGCGTGCGCGGTGACCGCAATCACCGGGGTTTGCTGATGATGCGACAGATGATGAATCAGCTCGCAGGCGCGGATGCCGTCCATATCCGGCATCTGAATATCCATCAGGATCAGATCCATCTGCAGCCGCTTGGCCTGGTCCACGGCCTGCTGGCCGCTGTCGCAGAGGATCACCTGCTGCACAAGGTCGTCCAGCAGGGCGCCGATCAGCTTCAGGTTAGCCGGATTGTCGTCGACGGCCATCACGGTCATCGGCAGCTTATGACTGTCGGCCTGCGTCAACGGCGCGGAAGCTGGCGCATGATTGGTGGCCACCAGCGCCGGCAGCAGGCGGGTGGTAGTGAGCGGTTTCAACAGGCAGGCAGCGACGCCATCGCGCTTCAGGGCTTCGGCGCTGACCTGGGCATGACATGGCAGAGCAAGCAGTACGTTGTCAGACATCGCGCAGGCTTTGACTAATTTTTCCCGATGCGGCGACAAATCGCGCATTGAGACCGGGATGCCGACCAGCAGAATGTCGTACTGCGCTTCCGCCAGCGAGGAGAAGGTAGGGCTGTAGATCACCTCCAGCGGCGTGGCGGCCAGCATCTCCAGCGTACATTGCGCCGCCGTCGCGTTGGCTTCCACATAGGCCAGACGTTTGCCCGTCAGCCCGTCGGTGTTCAGCATATCCGGAATGGCGTTCGGGTTGAGATCAAGGCTGATATGGAACCAGAAGGTGGAGCCGCGGTTCGGCTGACTGTGGAACGAAATATCGCCGCCCATCTCTTTGACCAGACGCTGGGTGATCACCAGCCCAAGCCCGGTGCCGCCGTGCCGGCGTGAAATGCTGGCATCGGCCTGACGGAAGGCCTGGAACAGTCGGGACTGGTCGCGCTCGGGGATGCCGATGCCGGTATCGTGGATCTGAATTTCGATCTGTACCCGCGAGTTGCTGATGGCCCGCTGCTCCACCAGCACGTCGATATTGCCGTGCTCGGTGAATTTAATCGCATTGCCCACGAGGTTGGTCACAATCTGCTGCAGACGGAGCGGATCGCCAATGACGTTATCCGGCACATTGTTCTTAATGTTCAGCGTCAGCTCCAGCCCTTTATCGTGCGCGGAATGCGCCAGCAGGGTGACCACTTCATCAAGCGAGGTGCGCAGCAGGAACGGAATACTCTCCAGAATCAGCTTCCCGGCTTCCAGCTTGGAAAAGTCGAGCACGTCATTGATGATCGCCAGCAGATTATTGGCCGAACGTTCGATGGTGGTCAGGTGGTCGCGCTGCGTGGCGTTGAGATCGGTTTTCAGCGTCAGGCGGGTAAAGCCGATCACCCCATTGAGCGGGGTGCGCAGTTCGTGGGACATATTGGCCAGGAACTCAGACTTAATGCGCGCCGCCTCCTGGGCGCGCTTTTTCGCCAGGTCCAGCTCAACGTTCTGGATCTCCATCTGCTCAAGGGTTTCCCGCAGATCGGAGGTCGCCTGGTCGACGTTGTGCTGCATCTCCTCATGGTAGGCCGCCAGCGACATGGCCATCGAGTTAATGCCGTTTTTCAACATATCCAGTTCGCCGAGCATAAAACCCTCGACCCGGCTGTCCAGCTGTCCGCGGCGGATACGGTCGACGGTGTTGACCATATTGCGGATAGGCCCGGTGACGTCGCGCATCAGGCGCCAGCCGAAGATTAGCGCGATGCCAATGCAGAACAGCATCATCACACTGGAGATGAAAATCTCTTTGTACTGCTGGAGGCGGACTGATTTCAGATCCAGCTCCAGCGCGACGTAGCCCAGCATATTGCCCGGCATTTTGGCGTCAGATTCGGGGGACTCATCGGGAGAATAGCTTTCCGAGACGATCGGCGTGCGCAGGATCATGATGTCGCCGTCGCGGATGACGCTGAGATGGCGGGGAAATGCCTCGCCTTTCGGGATCTGCAGTTCGCTGGGGTTGAGCTGGTAATTGGAGGTGACAAACAGCCGGTTATGCGAATCATACACCGAGATGGCCCGCACGATCTCCGAATGACGCCGATGCAGGACGCTGATCAGCTGGCCGATGGATTCGCGGTTTTGCAAATTCATCCCATATTCGCTGGAGACCGCCAGCGGCTCAATAATGCTGGCGCCGGCGTCCTCCAGCTGGCGTTGCAGGTCGTTATAACGATGAGCGACAAAGAAAATACTGAGCAACAGCCCAATCAGGACGGTTGGCGCCAGTATCAGAATCATCATGCGAGCACGCAGGCTGTAGTTGGTCATGCGGTTCCATTATGGGAGAATATAGACATCATCGTTCTGTGCGCGTCGGTGCGCTTCGTGGCACTGCCGCCCTGAACGAGCTCGTTTTATTTGATTGAGACAACTCTCTACGATGGCGCAATTCTACTCTGCAAAACGGCGTGTGACGACGCGCCAGATCATAACCGTTACAGTCAATGACCTCGATCCCTTTGGTCAGGGCGTTGCCCGCCACCAGGGAAAGGCGCTGTTCGTGAGCGGTGTGCTGCCGCAGGAGCAGGCCGAGGTGGTGCTGGTGGAAGACAAAAAACAGTACGCCCGCGCCCAGGTGAAACGCCGTCTAACCGACAGCCCGCAGCGCCAGGCGCCGCGCTGCCCGCATTTTGGCGTCTGCGGCGGCTGCCAACAGCAGCATGCCAGCGTCGCGCTTCAGCAGCAAAGTAAACGTGCCGCGCTGGCGCGGCTGATGAAGCGTGAGGTGGATGAGGTCATCGCCGGCGTGCCGTGGGGCTACCGCCGTCGCGCGCGCTTAAGCTTGAATTATCAGCCAAAGACCCAACAATTGCAGATGGGTTTTCGCCAGGCCAACGCCAAAGCGATCGTCGATGTGGTGCAATGCCCTGTTTTGGTGCCCCAACTTGAGGCATTGCTGCCTGCCGTGCGCGAGTGCTTAAGCGCGCTGAGCGCATTACGCCACCTCGGTCACGTCGAGCTGGTGCAGGCGGACAACGGCCCGCTGATGGTGCTGCGCCATACCGCTGCCCTGCCAGCGGGCGACAGGGAAAAACTGGAACGCTTTTCGCAAACTCACGGTCTTTCCCTGTACCTCGCGCCGCAAAGCGAGATACTGGAACATATTCATGGCGAAGCGCCATGGTATACCTCAGACGGACTACGCTTAGTGTTCAGTCCGCGGGATTTTATCCAGGTCAACGACGGCGTGAATCAGCAGATGGTGCGTACTGCGCTGGAATGGCTGGATCTGCAGCCAGAGGACCGGGTACTGGATCTGTTCTGCGGGATGGGTAACTTTACCCTGCCGCTGGCGACGCGAGCCGCCCACGTGGTGGGGGTGGAAGGGGTGCCCGCGCTGGTAGAAAAGGGGCGGGAAAACGCCGCCCTCAATGGTTTATCAAATGTCACTTTCTTCCATGAAAATCTGGAAGAGGATGTCACCCGTCAGGCCTGGGCGAAGCACGGCTTTGATAAAGTGCTGCTGGACCCGGCCCGCGCCGGCGCGCCGGGCGTGATGCCGCATATTATAAAACTGGCACCGCGGCGGGTGGTGTATGTTTCCTGCAACCCGGCGACGCTGGCGCGAGACAGCGAAACCCTGTTGCAGGCTGGATATCAGATTCAACGCCTGGCGATGCTGGATATGTTCCCGCATACCGGTCATCTGGAATCAATGGTGTTGTTTGAGCGCAGGCTTACATAAGGTCATTCACAACGTCGCAGAAGAGCCACCCTGGCCGTCAATGCTGACGCGACCTGCAGGATGACATGTAGAAAGTTGAGGCTTGCCGACTTCGGCAGGCCGGTCCCTTAAGGAGAGGACAATGGTTGCGGTAAGAAGTGCACATCTTAATAAAGCTGGTGAATTTGACCCGAAGAAATGGATCGCGAGTCTGGGGATTTCCAGCCAGCAGTCGTGTGAGCGCTTAGCCGAAACCTGGGATTATTGTCGCGAAAAAACGCAAGGACACCCGCAGGCAGACCTGCTGCTGTGGCGTGGCGTCGAAATGGTGGAGATTCTGTCCACCCTGAGTATGGATCTCGATACGCTGCGCGCGGCGCTGTTGTTCCCACTGGCGGACGGTGAAGTCGTTAGTGAAGAGGTCATGCAGGAGAGCGTGGGTAAATCGGTCGTGACCCTGATTCACGGGGTGCGGGACATGGCCGCTATCCGCCAGCTAAAAGCCACCCATAACGACTCGGTATCTTCCGAGCAGGTGGATAACATTCGCCGCATGCTGCTGGCGATGGTTGACGATTTCCGCTGCGTGGTCATCAAGCTTGCTGAGCGGATCGCGCATCTGCGCGAGGTCAAAGACGCGCCGGAAGATGAACGCGTGCTGGCGGCGAAAGAGTGCACCAATATCTATGCGCCGCTGGCGAACCGCTTAGGTATCGGCCAGCTGAAGTGGGAGCTGGAAGATTACTGCTTCCGTTATCTGCATCCGGCAGAATACAAGCGCATTGCTAAACTGCTCCACGAACGCCGTATCGACCGTGAGCATTACATCGACGAGTTCGTCGGTCACCTGCGCTCGGAGATGAAAGCCGAAGGCGTCAAGGCGGAAGTCTATGGCCGGCCGAAGCACATCTACAGCATCTGGCGCAAAATGCAGAAAAAACACCTCGCGTTTGACGAGCTGTTTGACGTTCGCGCGGTGCGCATCGTGGCCGAGCGTTTGCAGGATTGTTACGCCGCGCTGGGGATCGTCCATACCCACTATCGCCACCTGCCGGATGAATTCGATGACTACGTGGCCAACCCGAAACCCAACGGCTATCAGTCTATTCATACCGTGGTGCTGGGCCCGAGCGGCAAGACGGTGGAGATTCAAATTCGCACCCGGCAGATGCATGAAGATGCTGAGCTTGGCGTGGCTGCGCACTGGAAGTACAAAGAGGGGGCGGGAGCGGGCACCGGCGGTGGCCGTGGCTATGAGGACCGCATCGCCTGGCTGCGTAAGCTGATTGCCTGGCAGGAAGAGATGGCCGACTCTGGCGAAATGCTCGACGAAGTGCGCAGTCAGGTTTTCGACGATCGGGTGTATGTCTTTACACCGAAAGGCGACGTGGTGGACCTGCCAGCGGGGTCGACGCCGCTCGACTTTGCCTACCATATCCACAGCGACGTCGGCCATCGCTGCATCGGCGCCAAAATTGGCGGCCGTATCGTGCCGTTCACCTATCAGCTGCAGATGGGCGATCAGATTGAAATTATTACCCAGAAGCAGCCGAACCCGAGCCGCGACTGGCTGAACCCTAACCTCGGCTACGTGACCACCAGTCGCGGACGCTCGAAGATCCACGCCTGGTTCCGTAAACAGGACCGCGACAAGAATATTCTCGCTGGTCGGCAGATCCTCGACGACGAGCTGGAGCATCTGGGCATCAGTCTTAAGGATGCGGAAAAACACCTGCTGCCGCGCTACAACTTCAACGAGCTCGATGAACTGCTGGCTGCCATTGGCGGCGGCGATATCCGTCTCAACCAGATGGTCAATTTCCTGCAGGCGCAGTTCAATAAACCGAGCGCCGCTGAGCAGGATGCGGCCGCGCTGAAGCAGCTGCAGCAGAAAACCTACGCCCCACAGAACCGCACCAAGGACAATGGCCGGGTGGTGGTGGAAGGGGTAGGCAACCTGATGCACCATATTGCCCGCTGCTGCCAGCCGATCCCGGGCGATGAGATCGTCGGCTTTATCACCCAGGGGCGCGGGATTTCCGTGCATCGCGCCGACTGCGATCAGCTGGCTGAACTGCAGTCGCATGCTCCGGAGCGCATCGTCGATGCGGTATGGGGTGAAAGCTACTCGGCGGGCTACTCGCTGGTGGTCAGGGTGGAGGCGAACGATCGCAGCGGTTTACTGCGCGATATCACCACCATCCTCGCCAATGAGAAGGTGAATGTGCTGGGTGTCGCCAGCCGCAGCGATACCCGTCAGCAGCTGGCAACCATCGATATGACCATTGAGATTTACAACCTGCAGGTGCTGGGCCGGGTGCTCGGTAAGCTGAACCAGGTGCCCGATGTCATTGACGCGCGCCGTCTGCACGGCGGTTAAGCCCTCTCCAGGCCAGGTCAATGAATGACCGCTGAGGCAATGGCTGCTGAAACTGCCGGCGTTGGCGGCCTCAAAATCGCTGAGACGTTCCCGGAAGGCAGGGGCAGCCCGCATGGATGCGGGCTGAGGGCCGTGTTTTGCAGGGACGCTGCCTCGGCCCGACCCGAAGCCTGCAGGGATAAGTCGAAGGTACCACGCAGTGGCGATTTTGCTGGCCGGAGCCCGGGGGTACAGGGGGCGGCGGCGACTGGCCGCCTCCTGTGCGCTCCCTGTACCACAGGAGACATATGGCAGAACATTTACCGGGAGCGCAAAGTACGCTGGAGTCACACGTGAAAAACGCTTTTCCCGGGCTCAAAAGTTGCAAACCGATATCAATTTCTACCATTTTTTACATTTCCAGGATCCTCACATGACCCAAATCGACCGCCTGCTCGGCATTATGAAGCGCCTGCGCGACCCGGAAAACGGCTGCCCGTGGGATAAAGAGCAGACCTTTGCCACTATCGCCCCTTACACCCTTGAGGAGACCTACGAGGTCCTCGATGCTATCCAGCGGGAAGATTTTGACGACCTGCGCGGTGAGCTGGGCGATCTGCTGTTCCAGGTGGTGTTCTATGCGCAAATGGCGCAGGAAGAGGGACGCTTTAACTTTGACGATATCTGCGCTGCCATCAGCGACAAGCTGGAGCGTCGCCATCCCCATATTTTCGCTGATGCTACCGCAGGAAACAGCAGCGAAGTCCTGGCGCGCTGGGAGCAGATCAAAAGCGCGGAGCGAGCGGAAAAAGCCCAGCACTCGGCGCTGGACGATATTCCCCATAGCCTGCCGGCGCTAATGCGCGCGCACAAAATCCAGCGCCGCTGCTCGGCGGTCGGTTTCGACTGGACCTCGCTGGGACCGGTGCTCGACAAGGTGCATGAAGAAATTGATGAAGTGATGCATGAAGCGCAGCAGGCGGTGGTGGATGAAGCAAAACTGGAAGAGGAAGTGGGCGATCTGCTGTTCGCCACGGTGAATTTATCCCGTCATTTAGGGGTCAAAGCCGAGGTGGCGCTGCAGAAAGCAAACCTCAAATTTGAGCGTCGCTTCCGCGAGGTCGAGCGCATTGTCGCCGCCCGCGGCCTGGAAATGACCGGCATCGACCTCGATACCATGGAAGAAGTGTGGCAGGAAGTAAAACGCCAGGAAACTGATCTCTAACGGGTTTTCGTGATCAAGCGCGATTTGTGTGATTTTATAAATAACAAGCGCTTGATTTACGTCAAAAACATTTCGCCAAAAGCGTCTATTTTCTCTTTCCGTTATGTCGTTGAAACACCATGTAGCCTGCCTCTTCGAGTTGTTCGAGTCGCAACACAGGTGCAACTTGAAGAACGAAGGGGAGGGGAAGAATGAAAGTTTGTGGCGTCACGCATGTTCGGGTATACTACTTTCCCGTCCTGGTTATTCCATCGTTTTACCCTAACTTCTCAGGTTCAGCATGACAACGAACTATATTTTTGTGACCGGCGGGGTCGTATCCTCTCTGGGTAAAGGCATTGCCGCAGCCTCCCTGGCAGCCATTCTTGAAGCCCGTGGTCTCAACGTGACCATCATGAAACTGGATCCGTATATCAACGTCGATCCGGGCACCATGAGCCCAATCCAGCATGGGGAAGTGTTCGTTACTGAAGACGGCGCAGAAACCGATCTGGACCTGGGCCACTATGAGCGTTTCATCCGTACCAAGATGACGCGTCGCAACAACTTCACCACCGGCCGTATCTACTCCGACGTACTGCGTAAAGAGCGCCGTGGCGACTATCTGGGTGCCACCGTTCAGGTTATTCCGCACATCACCAACGCTATCAAAGAGCGCGTACTGGCGGGCGGCGAAGGCCATGACGTCGTACTGGTGGAAATCGGCGGTACCGTAGGCGATATCGAATCCCTGCCGTTCCTCGAAGCCATTCGTCAGATGGCGGTAGAAATCGGCCGCGAGCATACCCTGTTTATGCACCTGACCCTGGTGCCGTACATGGCCGCTGCGGGCGAAGTCAAAACCAAGCCGACCCAGCACTCCGTGAAAGAGCTGCTCTCCATCGGTATCCAGCCAGATATCCTGATCTGCCGCTCAGACCGCGCGGTTCCGGCCAACGAACGAGCCAAAATTGCTTTGTTCTGTAACGTTCCGGAAAAGGCTGTGATTTCTCTGAAAGACGTCGATTCCATTTATAAAATTCCGGGCCTGTTGAAATCTCAGGGGCTGGACGATTATATTTGTAAACGATTCAGCTTAACTTGTCCGGAAGCAAACTTGGCCGAATGGGAACAGGTAATCTATGAAGAAGCCAATCCGGCAGGCGAAGTCACCATTGGTATGGTCGGTAAGTACATTGAACTGCCGGATGCCTACAAGTCGGTGATTGAAGCGCTGAAACACGGTGGTCTGAAAAACCGCGTGACCGTCAACATCAAGCTGATCGATTCGCAGGATGTGGAAACGCGCGGCGTCGAAATCCTCAAGGATTTAGATGCTATCCTTATCCCGGGCGGCTTCGGCTACCGCGGTGTGGAAGGTAAGATCGCCACCGCGCGCTATGCGCGTGAGAACAATATTCCTTATCTGGGCATCTGCCTGGGTATGCAGGTTGCGCTGATTGAGTTCGCGCGCAACGTAGCGGGTATGGAAAACGCCAACTCGACGGAATTTGTGCCAGACTGTAAATACCCGGTTGTGGCCCTGATTACCGAATGGCGTGACGAAGATGGCAACGTTGAAGTCCGCTCCGAGAAGAGCGATCTGGGCGGCACCATGCGCCTGGGCGCACAGCAGTGCCAGCTGGATGATGAATCTCTGGTGCGCCAGCTGTACGGCGAGCCGACCATCACCGAGCGCCATCGTCACCGCTACGAAGTCAACAACATGTTGTTGAAACCGATTGAAGCTGCTGGTCTGCGCGTTGCGGGCCGTTCCGGGGATGATCAGTTGGTCGAGATCATCGAAGTGCCGAACCATCCGTGGTTTGTTGCCTGCCAGTTCCACCCGGAGTTTACTTCGACGCCGCGTGATGGGCACCCGCTGTTTGCTGGCTTTGTGAAAGCCGCGAGCGAGTACCAGAAGCGTCAGGCGAAGTAAAAGAGTTAGAACGGCAATGCACCCAACTGGGTGCATTGTTTGTCTGGAGTTTTAGTTTAACTTGTACTGAGGAAAACCTAATGTCCAAAATCGTTAAAGTCATCGGTCGTGAAATCATCGACTCCCGTGGTAACCCGACTGTTGAAGCCGAAGTACACCTGGAAGGTGGTTTCGTCGGTATGGCAGCTGCTCCGTCAGGTGCTTCTACTGGTTCCCGCGAAGCGCTGGAACTGCGCGATGGCGACAAATCCCGTTTCCTGGGTAAAGGCGTAACCAAAGCTGTTGCTGCGGTAAACGGCCCGATCGCTCAGGCAATCCTGGGCAAAGATGCTAAAGATCAGGCTGGCATCGACAAGATCATGATCGACCTGGACGGTACTGAAAACAAATCTAACTTCGGTGCGAACGCTATCCTGGCTGTTTCTCTGGCAAACGCCAAAGCAGCTGCAGCGTCCAAAGGCCTGCCGCTGTACGCGCACATCGCGGAACTGAACGGCACTCCGGGCAAATACTCCATGCCGGTTCCGATGATGAACATCATCAACGGTGGTGAGCACGCTGACAACAACGTCGACATCCAGGAATTCATGATTCAGCCGGTTGGCGCGCCGACCCTGAAAGAAGCCGTACGCATGGGTTCTGAAGTGTTCCATCACCTGGCGAAAGTGCTGAAGTCCAAAGGCATGAACACTGCCGTTGGTGACGAAGGCGGCTACGCGCCGAACCTGGGTTCTAACGCCGAAGCACTGGCTGTTATCGCTGAAGCGGTTAAAGCTGCTGGCTACGAGCTGGGCAAAGACATCACCCTGGCGATGGACTGCGCAGCATCTGAATTCTACAAAGACGGTAAATACGTTCTGGCTGGCGAAGGCAACAAAGCGTTCACCTCTGAAGAGTTCACTCACTTCCTGGAAGACCTGACCAAACAGTACCCGATCGTCTCCATCGAAGATGGCCTGGACGAATCTGACTGGGACGGTTTCGCATACCAGACCAAAGTACTGGGCGACAAAATCCAGCTGGTTGGTGACGACCTGTTCGTAACCAACACCAAGATCCTGAAAGAAGGCATCGAAAAAGGCATCGCTAACTCCATCCTGATCAAATTCAACCAGATCGGTTCTCTGACCGAAACTCTGGCTGCCATCAAGATGGCGAAAGACGCTGGCTACACCGCTGTCATCTCTCACCGTTCTGGCGAAACTGAAGACGCGACCATCGCTGACCTGGCTGTCGGTACCGCTGCAGGCCAGATCAAAACCGGTTCTATGAGCCGTTCTGACCGCGTTGCTAAATACAACCAGCTGATTCGTATCGAAGAAGCGCTGGGTGAGCAAGCGCCGTTCAACGGTCGTAAAGAGATCAAAGGCCAGGCATAATCCTGTCTTTGTGAAATAATAATGCCAGCCTCAGGGCTGGCATTTTTTTTACCTCGTCGGCGATTATTTAAAATCGACGGCCATTTGCTGGGGGATCGACAGCCCGCGAGTGGTCTCCACGCAGCGGTCGATGTAATCCGTAAAACGCGGTGGTTTTGGCATTCCCATGCTCAACAGCTTGTCGTTACTAAAGCGCACATTCAACGTAGCGAACGCGCCATATAAGCGCATGGCTTTCAGCATCAGACGTTCATTGCATGGCCCAAATATCCCTTTCAGTTCACGACGCATTTTGACCAGCGTGTCATAGCTGACCTGGGCGTACTTATCCCCCACCGGGGCCTGTTCGAGGGCCTGAGCCATCGCCCGGTCGATTTCGGCAAACTTCACGCTATTCTCCTCCCCGGCAGAGATGTGCACCACTTCGCCGTGAGCCAGCGGCTGGTTAAGCAGCATCAGCAGGGCATCAGCGCAGTAGTCCACCGGGATGACATCGATTCGGTCCTCCATGGAACATAAAAATTTCTGCAGCATCAGCCCCATGCTGAACACCCAGAAAATACTGCTGGAAGGCCGGCAGCCGTGATGGGTATGACCCACCACGATAGAAGGGCGGGCAATGACCAGCGGCAGTGTAGGGCAATGCTGCTGCATCAACTGCTCGATGGTTGATTTCGAGTGGGTGTATTCCACCAGGTGCTCAGCGCGTTCCCGAAACTCCGCGCTTTCGGCGACCAGTGAATCCGGCTCAGGCGAACATGACATCGCTGTGCCGACGTGCAGAAAACGCTGCAGACCCTCAACCTGCGCCATCCGTTGCGCCAGGCGCAGCGTACCCTCAACGTTAACCTTCCAGATGAGCGGGTTGCTGCCAAACGAGGCGACAGCGGCGCAGTTGAGGACATGCGTCACCTGATCGAGGCGCGGATCGTTAAGAAAATGCTCCGGAGAAGCGAGATCGCCCAGCAGGATATGCTGCGGGTGAAGCATCGCCAGCTTCTCCTCGGCGATGTTGAACTTACGCATGTTCTCTTTGACCCGTTCGAGGCCTGCCTCGGGGCTATCAGCACGCACGAGCAGTAGCAGATCTAACCGGGTTTCCTGATGGAGTATTTTCTCTAACGCGGCACCGCCCAGAAACCCCGTAACGCCGGTAATTAATAATGTGGTCATAAACGCTATCTCATTATGGTTGGTCTGCGGGATTCTAGGCGGGCAAAAGTAAACGACGATTAAATAAAGAAGGGGCCCGATCAGGGATTTATTAAGACCAGTTTAAGGTTATTATCACCGGCGGATTGAATTGGACTCGCAGCTCGGCCAGATAATTCACTCTTTCATGTATCAGTTTGTACATCACTGTATTTTAAGGTTTTTTATTTTGCTGTCTGGACCTTTTATTTTATCCTGAATGACAGGAATAACATTTTCTGTTACACATTTTCAGTCCACGTGTCAGAATATTAATTATTTTAATTCTTATCATGCTAATAAATTAAGCCAAAAGAAAAGATTGTTTCTTTAATCAATAATATTATTCCCGACACGGATATTGACGAAGGGGTAAAAAAGGGATCGCAGCGCAGGACAAGACCTGTGCGCTGAAATCTGCGATAATGGACGTTTATGACCCTAAACAGAGATGACTATGCAGTACCCGATTAACGAGATGTTCCAGACCCTGCAAGGCGAGGGTTACTTCACCGGCGTGCCTGCCATTTTTATTCGTCTGCAGGGATGCCCGGTAGGATGCGCGTGGTGCGACACTAAGCATACCTGGGACAAGCTGGCCGATCGGGAAGTGTCGTTGTTCAGCATCCTGGCGAAAACCAAAGAGAGCGATAAGTGGGGGCCGGCAAGCAGCGAGGATCTGCTGGCGATTATTGGGCGCCAGGGGTGGACTGCCCGCCACGTGGTCATTACCGGCGGTGAACCCTGCATTCATGATTTAACGCCGTTAACCTCGCTTCTGGAACAAAACGGCTTTAGCTGTCAGATTGAAACCAGCGGCACCCATGAAGTGCGCTGCAGCCACAACACCTGGGTGACGGTATCCCCGAAGGTTAATATGCGTGGTGGGTATGATGTGCTGTCGCAGGCTCTGCAGCGGGCGGATGAGATCAAGCATCCGGTAGGGCGCGTCCGCGACATCGAAGCGCTGGACGAACTGCTGGAAACGCTGAGCGATGACAAACCGCGGATCATCGCCCTGCAGCCGATCAGTCAGAAAGAAGACGCGACGCGCCTGTGTATCGACACCTGCATCGCCCGTAACTGGCGCCTGTCCATGCAGACGCACAAATATTTGAATATTGCCTGATAAAAAAAAGCCCGGCAGCGTACTGACCGGGCTTTTTTTTCGCTTACTCGCCGCGATAGATGCAGCCAGCGGTGCAGGTCTCTTTGACCATCACGGCGCTCAGCAGCGGTACCCTCGGTTTCATCTCATCCCAGATCCATTTCGCCAGCACTTCGCTGGTGGGGTTTTCCAGACCGGGGATATCGTTCAGATAATAGTGGTCCAGGCGATCGTATGTCGGCTTGAAGGCGGCCTTCAGCTCGGCAAAATCCATGATCCACCCGGTATGGGGATCGACTTCACCGGTGATCTCCAGACGCACCATAAAGGAGTGGCCATGCAGGCGACCGCATTTGTGTCCTTCCGGGACGTGCGGCAGGTGGTGGGCGGCTTCGAAGGTGAAATCTTTAAACAGCGTGGTGGACATCATTGACTCTCAACAGGACGAAAAAAACCGCCGTAGGGTACCGGAAAGCACATTTTTTCGCATTAACTAAAACGGCCCTGAACAGAAAATGGACACATTTATCTGGGTTATCTGAATTAAATGGTTATATTTCATGTGGTTATTTAATCGATTTTGTTGTTAATAACTACAACTAAAACAGGTTAGTCCATTTGGTTATTTATTATTTCCATCCCTTCTTTAATTGTTACTATCAGCACCGTTACCCTTCTATTCTCTTCTGTTTTTGTCGCGCTGACAGGGCGCGAACAACAGCTTTGCTTACTGGAACAAACGACGCATGACGACACAGGCCACACCTTCCAACTTGCTGCCGCTCAACCCGGAGCAACTGGCGCGCCTTCAGGCGGCCACCACTGACTTCACGCCCACTCAGCTTGCCTGGGTGTCTGGCTATTTCTGGGGCGTGCTGAATCAGCAGTCCGGCGCGGCTGTGGCCGTTCCTGCCCAGGCCGCTGAGGTGCCCTCGATCACGCTGATTTCCGCCTCGCAAACCGGCAACGCCCGCCGCGTCGCCGAAGCGCTGCGCGACGATCTGCTGGCAGCGAAGCTGAACGTGAAGCTGGTGAATGCAGGCGATTATAAATTCAAACAAATTGCTGCGGAAAAACTGCTGGTGGTCGTGACGTCCACCCAGGGGGAAGGTGAGCCGCCGGAAGAAGCGGTCGCATTGCATAAGTTCCTGTTCTCGAAAAAAGCGCCGAAGCTGGACGGGACCGCGTTCGCTGTCTTTGGCCTCGGCGATACTTCTTATGAATTCTTCTGCCAGTCTGGCAAAGATTTCGACAGCAAGCTGGCCGAGCTCGGCGCGGAACGCCTGCTCGATCGCGTCGATGCCGACGTCGAATATCAGACCGCGGCTGCGGAATGGCGCGCGCGCGTCGTTGAGGTGCTGAAAGCCCGTGCGCCAGTTGCCGCGCCCGCCCAGCTGGCCACCAGCGGCGCGGTGAACGACATCCATACCAGCCCGTACACCAAAGAGGCTCCGCTGTCGGCGACCCTGTCGGTCAACCAGAAAATCACTGGCCGCGATTCCGAAAAAGATGTGCGCCATATCGAAATTGACCTCGGTGATTCCGGTCTGCGCTATCAGCCGGGCGACGCGCTGGGCGTCTGGTATCAAAACGATCCTCAACTGGTCAAAGAGCTGGTGGAGCTGCTGTGGCTGAAGGGCGACGAGCCGGTAACCGTTGATGGCAAAACTCTGCCGCTGGCGGAAGCGCTGGAGTGGCATTTTGAGCTGACGGTTAACACCGCGACTATCGTCGAAAACTACGCCACCCTGACCCGCAGCGAATCGCTGCTGCCGCTGGTGGGCGATAAAGCTCAGCTGCAGCAGTATGCCGCTGCGACGCCTATCGTCGATATGGTCCGTTTCTCGCCGGCACAGCTGGACGCCGAGGCGTTAATCGGTCTGCTGCGTCCGCTGACGCCGCGCCTGTACTCCATTGCCTCCTCACAGGCGGAAGTGGAGAGCGAAGTGCATGTCACCGTGGGCGTGGTGCGCTATGAAATAGAAGGCCGCGCCCGGGCTGGCGGTGCCTCCAGCTTCCTCGCCGACCGCGTGGAAGAAGATGGCGAAGTCCGCGTCTTTATTGAACACAATGACAACTTCCGTCTGCCGGCTAACCCGGAGACGCCGGTGATCATGATTGGCCCGGGCACCGGCATTGCGCCGTTCCGCGCCTTTATGCAGCAGCGCGCAGCGGACGGGGCGCAAGGCAAGAACTGGTTGTTCTTCGGCAACCCGCACTTCACTGAAGATTTCCTCTATCAGGTAGAGTGGCAGAGCTATGTGAAGGAAGGTCTGCTGACCCGTATCGATCTGGCCTGGTCCCGCGATCAACAACAAAAAGTCTACGTGCAGGACAAACTGCGCGAGCAGGGAGCCGAGCTGTGGCGCTGGATCAATGATGGCGCCCACATTTATGTCTGCGGCGACGCCAATCGTATGGCGAAAGACGTGGAACATACGTTACTGGAAGTGATTGCCGAATACGGCGCGATGGACGCCGAAGCGGCGGACGAATTTTTAAGTGAGCTGCGCGTTGAGCGCCGTTATCAGCGAGATGTCTACTAATGAGCGAAAAACATCCGGGGCCTTTAGTGGTCGAAGGTAAACTGACCGATGCCGAGCGCATGAAGCTTGAGAGCAACTACCTGCGCGGCACCATTGCGGAAGATTTAAACGACGGTCTGACCGGCGGTTTTAAAGGCGATAACTTCCTGCTGATCCGTTTCCACGGCATGTACCAGCAGGACGATCGCGATATCCGCGCGGAACGCGCCGCCCAGAAGCTGGAGCCGCGCCATGCGATGCTGCTGCGCTGCCGTCTGCCGGGCGGGGTGATCACCACCACCCAGTGGAAGGCGATCGATAAGTTTGCCGCGGACAACACCATTTACGGCAGTATTCGTCTGACCAACCGGCAGACGTTCCAGTTCCACGGCATTCTGAAAAAGAACGTCAAGCCGGTGCATCAGATGCTGCACTCGGTGGGGCTGGACGCGCTGGCCACCGCCAACGATATGAACCGTAATGTGCTGTGCACCTCCAACCCGTACGAGTCGCAGCTGCACGCTGAGGCCTACGAGTGGGCGAAAAAGATCTCCGAGCATCTGCTGCCGCGTACCCGCGCTTATGCCGAGATCTGGCTGGATCAGAAAAAGGTCGCCACTACTGACGAAGAGCCGATCCTCGGTCAGACCTATCTGCCGCGTAAGTTTAAAACCACGGTGGTGATCCCGCCGCAGAACGATATCGATCTGCACGCTAACGACATGAACTTCGTGGCGATTGCCGAAAATGGCAAGCTGGTAGGCTTTAACCTGCTGGTGGGCGGCGGTCTCTCTATCGAACACGGCAACAAGAAAACCTACGCCCGCACGGCGAGCGAATTCGGTTATCTGCCGCTGGAGCATACTCTGGCGGTGGCGGAAGCGGTCGTGACTACCCAGCGCGACTGGGGCAACCGTACCGACCGTAAGAATGCGAAAACCAAGTACACCCTTGAGCGCGTTGGCGTCGAAACCTTCAAGGCGGAAGTGGAGCGCCGGGCCGGCATTAAGTTTGAGCCGATCCGCCCGTACGAATTCACCGGCCGCGGCGACCGCATCGGCTGGGTGAAGGGGATTGATGACAAATGGCACCTGACGCTGTTTATTGAAAACGGCCGCATTCTCGATTATCCGGGTCGTCCGCTGAAGACTGGCCTGCTGGAGATTGCTAAGATCCATAAAGGCGAATTCCGCATCACTGCCAACCAGAACCTGATCGTTGCCAGCGTACCGGAAGATCAGAAGGCGCGGATCGAGAAGCTGGCGCGGGATCATGGTCTGATGAATGCCGTTACTCCGCAGCGCGAAAACTCGATGGCCTGCGTCTCCTTCCCGACCTGCCCGTTGGCAATGGCGGAAGCCGAACGTTTCCTGCCGTCGTTTATCGACAAGGTGGAAGGGGTGATGAACAAGCACGGCGTGAGCGATGAGCATATCGTCACCCGCGTCACCGGCTGCCCGAACGGCTGCGGCCGCGCGATGCTGGCGGAAGTGGGACTGGTGGGCAAAGCGCCGGGGCGCTACAACCTGCACCTTGGCGGTAACCGCAGCGGCACCCGCATCCCGCGGATGTACCGTGAGAATATTACCGAGTCGGAAATTCTCGACTCGCTAGACGAACTGGTAGGGCGCTGGGCGAAAGAGCGCGAAGCGGGTGAAGGCTTCGGCGACTTTACGGTGCGTGCGGGCATCATTCGCCCGGTGCTCGACCCAGCCCGCGATTTCTGGGAATAACATCCTGGTGCCCGGTGGCGCGTAGCGACCCGGGCCTGTAAAACCCGTAGGCCGGGCAAACGCAGTGCCGCCCGGTAAAACAGGCAAACGAGGTTTATATGTCCGTACTCGATCTAAACGCGCTTAATGCATTGCCGAAAGTGGAACGTATCCTGGCGCTGGCGGAGACCAATGCGAAGCTGGAGAAGCTCAGCGCCGAAGAACGCGTAGCGTGGGCGCTGGAAAATCTGCCTGGCGAGTATGCTTTATCTTCCAGCTTTGGCATTCAGGCGGCGGTGAGTCTGCACCTGGTGAACCAGCTGCGCCCGGATATTCCGGTGATCCTCACCGATACCGGCTATCTGTTTCCGGAAACCTATCAGTTTATCGATGAGTTAACCGACAAGCTCAAGCTGAACCTGAAGGTCTATCGGGCGCAGGAGAGCGCCGCCTGGCAGGAGGCGCGTTACGGTAAGCTGTGGGAGCAGGGCGTTGAGGGCATTGAGAAATACAATGAGATCAACAAAGTCGAGCCGATGAACCGGGCGCTGAAAGAGCTCAATACCCAGACCTGGTTCGCTGGTCTGCGCCGCGAGCAGTCCGGTAGCCGGGCGACCTTACCGGTGCTGGCTATCCAGCGCGGGGTGTTCAAGGTGCTGCCGATTATCGACTGGGATAACCGGACGGTGTATCAGTACCTGCAAAAGCACGGGCTGAAATACCACCCGCTGTGGGATCAGGGCTATCTGTCGGTAGGCGATACCCACACCACGCGCAAATGGGAGCCGGGCATGGCAGAAGAAGAGACCCGGTTCTTCGGGCTTAAACGCGAGTGCGGATTGCACGAGGGTTAAGCTGTTAGCGCTTTCTTTGGGTGATAATTCAAGAAGAACACGCGGGTGATACCGCGCGTTCTTTTGTGCGTATCAGCTTTTCTTCTCCACCTTCGCCAGCTCTTTCACCAGCGGCAGCATCACTTTCACTACCTCGCGGCTGCGGCGTTCTATGCGTCCCGGCAGCGCGTGGTCGAGATACTGCTGATTATCAATCTGCACGCTATGCCAGCTGGTGCCGTCCGGGAAGGCGCGGGATTTCTGGCGTTGCTGATAGCCATCCTTTTTGCCGAGTGACCAGTTGGTTGCCTCGACCGACAGCACCGGGATCCCCGCGCTGTCGAAGACGCTGGCGTCGTTACAGCAGGCGGTGCCTTTTGGGTATGCTGGGTTCAGTCCTGGATTGGTCGCCGCGACAATCCCCTTGCTGCGGGCGATAGCCAGCGCACGGTCGCGGGTTAGCTTACGCACCGAGGCCGGCGTGCGGCGGCCACTGTTGAAGTAAAGCTTATCGCCCACCACCAGATTATCGAGGTTGATCACCAGCAGGGTATTTTTCTTTTCCGCCTCACTCATGCGCTGCAGCAGATTTTGCGCCCCGAGACGACCTTCCTCTTCACCGCTGGTGGCGATAAAGCGAATGCCATAGCGGGTGGGGATATTCTTTAAATGATCCGCCAGCTCCAGCATCACGCCGAGCCCCATCGCGTTGTCGTCGATTCCCTGCAGCGTCAGGCCGCCAAGGTTGTTCTCCACGTCTTTATCGCTCTGCGGCGCGTAGGTATCGAGGTGCGCCATAATAATGATTTGCTGGCGGGACTGGCCTTCATGGGCGGCGATCACCGTACTGCCGGTGGCGTTATGCCAGTTCTTACGCTGATTGTTATCGGTATAGATGTAGCGGGTATTGAAGCTGCGCACGTCGCTCTGATAACCCATCTGGGCGAACTGCTGGCGGAGGTACTCGGCTGACAACATCTCGGCTGGTGTTCCGGTCATTCGTCCCGGGAAGACGGTGGCGATATGACGGGCCTGGCTACTGGCGGTGTCGCCCAGCGCGCTGAATGCGGGGGCGGCGGCGAAAACAAAACCGGTGCCGAGCGCCACAGGAAGCAGACGGCGGCACAACGCGGAAAACATAAGGGGTCCTTACACGAACAAGACAATTTGACGCGTACAGTATGAAACTGTGACCGCGGTTAAACAATTTCAATTGCTCTTAAATAGCGGAAAAATAGCGCGTTAAGCACTTTTTGATATTTGTATTTCCACAGCGTTATTCCTTTGCGTCACAACTCATTCCATTTCGTAATTTCATTTGCTCTCAGGCGCACCCTATAGTCGCAGTATCGCTGATTGTAAGAGAGTTGTTGCGCCGTGGATTACTTGCCCCTTTTTGCCGAACTGAAACAAAGGCCCGTGCTGGTGATCGGCGGCGATGAGATTGCTGAACGCAAGATTAAATTCCTGCTGCGCGCTCAGGCGCAGGTGCAGGTGGTCGCCGGGACGCTCTCTCCGGCGCTGGCCGATCTGGCGGCGCGCCAGGCGCTTAGCTGGCGGGCGACGGAATTTAGCGAGTCGCTGGTGGATGATGTCTTTCTGGTGATTGCGGCCACGGAGGATGAGGCGCTTAATCAGCGGGTGTTTGCGGCGGCTAACGCGCGCTACCGGCTGGTCAACGTGGTGGATAACCAGGCGCTGTGCTCGTTTGTCTTCCCTTCTATCGTCGACCGTTCGCCGCTGCTGGTGGCGATCTCCTCCAGCGGCAAAGCGCCGGTGCTGTCGCGTATTCTGCGCGAGAAAATTGAAGCGCTGCTGCCGACGAACCTCGGGCGGCTGGCGGAATCGGCGAGCTACTGGCGCAACCATCTGAAAACCCGTCTGACGACCACCGAAGCGCGTCGCCGCTTCTGGGAACGCGTCTTTACCGGCCGCTTTGCCAGCCTGATGGTGGCGGGCAATCATGCGGAGGCGGAAAAGGCGCTGCAGGATGAGCTGGATAAGCCCGAACGCGAGACGGGAGAAATTATTCTGGTGGGCGCCGGGCCGGGCGATGCCGGGCTGCTGACCCTTCGTGGTCTGCAGGCGATCCAGCAGGCGGACGTGGTTTTCCACGACCATCTGGTGACCCCGTCGGTTCTCGAGCTGGTGCGCCGCGATGCCGAGCTGATCTGTGTCGGCAAACGCGCCGGCGAGCACTCGGTGCCGCAGCATGAAACCAATCAGCTGCTGGTGGCGGCGGCGAAGGCGGGGAAAACCGTCGTGCGTCTGAAGGGCGGGGATCCGTTTATTTTTGGCCGCGGCGCAGAAGAGCTGCAGGCTGCCGCCGAAGCGGGGATCCCGTTCCAGGTGGTGCCTGGCGTCACTGCTGCTGCCGGGGCGACGGCCTACGCCGGTATTCCGCTGACCCATCGCGACTATGCGCAAAGCGCCGTCTTTGTCACCGGCCACTACAAGCCGGACAGCGCCCCCTTCGACTGGTCGCTGCTGGCGAAGAGCCAACAAACGCTGGCGATCTACATGGGCACCATGAAGGCGGCGGAAATCAGCGCCCAGTTGATCGCCCACGGTCGCGACAGCGCTACGCCGGTCGCGGTGATTTCCCGCGGTACCCGCGACGATCAGCAGACAATAACCGGCACATTGCAACAACTCGAACACCTGGCGAAAGACGCCCCGATGCCCGCCCTGCTGGTGGTCGGCGAAGTGGTGCAGCTGCATCAGCAGCTCGCCTGGTTTCAACATACATCATCCGCCGAAGGGTTTAACGCTTCGGTGGTCAATCTGGCTTAAGGAACGGTTATGGACCAAAAACGACTCACTCACCTGCGGCAACTGGAGGCGGAAAGCATCCATATTATTCGTGAGGTGGCCGCCGAATTTTCTAACCCGGTGATGATGTACTCCATCGGGAAAGATTCCAGCGTAATGCTGCATCTGGCGCGCAAAGCGTTTTATCCGGGAACCCTGCCGTTCCCGCTGCTGCACGTCGATACCGGCTGGAAATTCCGTGAGATGTATGAGTTCCGCGACCGTACCGCCAAAGCCTACGGCTGTGAGCTGCTGGTGCATAAAAACCCGGAAGGGGTGGCGATGGGCATCAACCCGTTTGTCCACGGCAGCGCTAAGCATACCGATATCATGAAAACGGAAGGCCTGAAGCAGGCGCTGAACAAATACGGCTTTGACGCCGCGTTCGGCGGCGCGCGTCGCGACGAAGAGAAATCCCGCGCGAAAGAGCGCATCTACTCCTTCCGCGACCGCTTCCACCGCTGGGACCCGAAAAATCAGCGTCCGGAGCTGTGGCACAACTACAACGGCCAGATTAACAAAGGCGAAAGCATCCGCGTCTTCCCGCTCTCCAACTGGACTGAGCTGGATATCTGGCAGTACATCTATCTGGAAAATATTGAAATCGTGCCGCTGTATCTGGCCGCTGAGCGCCCGGTGCTGGAGCGCGACGGTATGCTGATGATGATCGATGACGACCGTATCGATCTGCAGCCGGGCGAAGTGATTGAAAAACGGATGGTGCGTTTCCGTACCCTTGGCTGCTGGCCGCTGACCGGCGCAGTGGAGTCTGAAGCGCAGACGCTGCCGGAAATTATTGAAGAGATGCTGGTATCGACCACCAGCGAACGTCAGGGCCGCGTGATTGACCGCGACCAGGCCGGCTCGATGGAGCTGAAGAAACGTCAGGGGTATTTCTAAGGAGCCGCCATGAACACCACAATTGCCCAACAAATTGCTAATGAAGGCGGCGTAGAAGCTTACCTGCACGCGCAACAGCACAAGAGCCTGCTGCGTTTTCTGACCTGCGGCAGCGTCGATGATGGCAAAAGCACCTTAATTGGCCGTCTGCTGCACGATACGCGCCAGATCTATGAAGACCAGCTGTCTTCTCTGCATAACGACAGCAAGCGTCACGGTACCCAGGGCGAAAAACTGGACCTGGCGCTGCTGGTGGACGGCCTGCAGGCTGAGCGTGAGCAGGGCATCACCATCGATGTCGCTTACCGCTACTTCTCGACCGAAAAACGCAAATTTATCATCGCCGACACCCCGGGGCACGAGCAGTACACGCGCAATATGGCCACCGGCGCGTCAACCTGCGACCTGGCGATCCTGCTGATCGATGCGCGCAAAGGCGTGCTCGACCAGACCCGCCGTCACAGCTTTATCTCTACGCTGCTGGGCATTAAGCACCTGGTGGTAGCGGTCAACAAAATGGATCTCGTCGAGTTTAGCGAAGCGCGCTTCAACGAGATCCGGGAAGATTATCTGACTTTCGCCGAGCAGCTGCCGGGCAACCTCGATATCCGCTTTGTACCGCTGTCGGCGCTGGAAGGCGATAACGTCGCCAGCCAGAGCGCGAATATACCGTGGTACAGCGGCCCGACCCTGCTGGAAGTCCTCGAAACCGTGGAGATCCAGCGGGTGGTCGAGAGCCAGCCGCTGCGCTTCCCGGTGCAGTATGTTAACCGTCCGAACCTCGATTTCCGCGGCTTCTCCGGCACGGTCGCCTCTGGCACGGTTACCGTTGGCCAGCGTCTGAAGGTGCTGCCGTCGGGCGTCGAATCGAGCGTGGCGCGTATCGTCACCTTCGACGGCGACCTGCAGGAAGCCGCCGCCGGCGAAGCCATTACCCTTGTGCTGAAAGATGAAATCGACATCAGCCGCGGCGACCTGCTGGTTGACGCGCAAGCCTCGCTGCCGGCGGTGCAAAGCGCCAGCATCGACGTGGTGTGGATGGCTGAGCAGCCGCTGACCCCGGGCCAGAGCTACGACATCAAAATCGCCGGGAAGAAGACCCGCGCTCGCGTCGACGCTATCCGTTACCAGGTCGATATTAACAACCTGACCCAGCGTGAAGTCGAGTCTCTCCCGCTGAACGGCATTGGGCTGGTGGAGCTGACCTTTGACGAACCTTTAGTGCTGGATCCGTATCAGCAAAACCCGGTGACCGGCGGTCTTATCTTTATCGATCGCCTGACCAACGTCACCGTGGGCGCCGGGATGGTCAACGAGCCGCACCTGCAGGCGTCGACCTCGGCATCGCAGTACAGCGCCTTCGAGCTGGAGCTGAACCAGCTGATCCGTAAACACTTCCCACACTGGGACGCCCGCGACCTGCTGGGAGGCCAATAATGGCCCAGCATGACGAAAACGTCGTCTGGCATGCCCATCCTGTGACTCAGCAGCAGCGGGAACAGCATCACGGCCATCGCGGCGTGGTGCTGTGGTTTACCGGCCTTTCGGGGTCGGGTAAATCCACTGTCGCCGGGGCGCTGGAAGAGGCGCTGCATGAGCGCGGCGTCAGCACCTATCTGCTGGACGGCGACAACGTGCGCCATGGTCTGTGCAGCGATCTGGGATTCAGTGATGAGGATCGCAAAGAGAACATTCGCCGCGTCGGCGAAGTGGCCAGGCTGATGGTCGATGCCGGGCTGGTGGTATTGACGGCATTTATATCACCACACCGCGCGGAACGGCAGATGGTGCGCGAGCGCCTGGGGGAGGGACGCTTTATCGAAGTGTTCGTCGATACCCCGCTGGCCATCTGCGAGGCGCGGGATCCGAAAGGATTATACAAGAAGGCGCGGGCAGGGGAATTACGCAATTTCACCGGCATAGACTCGGTCTATGAGGCACCGGAAAAGGCGGAAATTCATCTGGATGGTGAACAATTGGTAACAAATTTGGTGCACCAACTATTAGACCTGCTGCAACAGAGCGATATTATCAGATCCTGAAACGGCAGCGGCATCGAGGGGTGCCGGTTGCCCGGTCTACAGGATTCGATATGCGCAATACCCAGAACCTCAGTATTATTCGTTCAGAACCGCCTCCGGCGATCGGCGACGAGACCACCTGGTCTCTGTCGGGCGCTGCCGTGGGCTTTATTTCATGGCTGCTGGCGCTGGGTATTCCCTTCCTTCTCTATGGCAGTAATACGCTCTTCTTCCTCCTTTACACCTGGCCGTTCTTCCTTGCGTTGATGCCGGTGGCGGTAGTGGTCGGTATTGCGCTGCACTCTCTGCTCAATGGCAAACTGCTCTATAGCGCCAGCGCGACTATCCTGACCGTCGGGCTGATGTTTGCGCTACTCTTCCTCTGGCTGTTGGGATAACCCGTTTCCGGGATGAATCAAGCATGGGTATCGGCAGCAAAAATATGGTACAGTCCCCGCGTTACGCGGCATCGTCCGCGCGCCCCGGTAGCGTACCCGGGCGAGTTTTGGGATGATGATGCCGTTTTTCAGGGGGCAGGATGGGTAAACTAACGCTGCTATTATTAGCTTTGCTGGTCTGGCTACAGTATTCACTGTGGTTCGGTAAAAACGGCCTGCACGACTACACGCGGGTTAACGACGACGTCACCGCCCAGCAGGCGACTAACGCCAAATTAAAAGCACGCAACGATCAGCTATTTGCCGAAATTGACGACCTCAACGGCGGGCAGGAAGCGATCGAGGAGCGTGCGCGCAATGAACTCAGTATGACCCGCCCGGGCGAAACCTTCTATCGTCTGGTACCGGATGCGTCTAAACGCAACCAGGCATCGGGGCAACAGCAGAACAATCGATAACCAGGCCCAGGATTACGACATGGCAGCCACTTTTCCGGGCGTTTGCGCCGTGGTGCCGGCAGCCGGTTTTGGCCGCCGCATGCAAACGGAATGCCCGAAACAATATCTCTCAATCGGTAACAAAACGATTCTCGAACATGCCGTCGCCGCACTGCTGGCGAATGCGTGCGTCCAGCGCGTGGTGATTGCCGTCAGCCCCGGCGATCGGCGCTTCAGCCAGCTACCGCTGGCGCAGCAC
The DNA here is from genome assembly GCF_003097195.1 of Klebsiella sp. GL120222-02. Lineage (NCBI taxonomy): Bacteria > Pseudomonadati > Pseudomonadota > Gammaproteobacteria > Enterobacterales > Enterobacteriaceae > Klebsiella > Klebsiella sp. GL120222-02. The sequence goes on along the minus strand of NZ_QEQO01000003.1, from coordinate 177,826 downwards.
CCGCAAATTACCGTCGTGGATGGCGGCGCCGAGCGCGCCGATTCCGTGCTCGCGGGCCTGAAGGCGTTGCCGGAGGCGCAGTGGGTGCTGGTGCATGACGCCGCGCGCCCCTGCCTGCATCAGGACGACCTCAGCCGTCTGCTGGCGCTCAGCGAAACCAGCCGTGTCGGCGGGATCCTCGCGGCGCCGGTGCGCGACACCATGAAGCGCGCCGAGCCGGGCAAAACCGCTATCGCCCATACCGTCGATCGTAATGACCTGTGGCATGCGCTCACCCCGCAATTTTTCCCTCGCGAGCTGCTGGTGGATTGCCTCACCCGGGCGCTGAACGAGGGGGCGACCATCACTGATGAAGCCTCGGCGCTGGAGTACTGCGGCTTCCATCCGCAACTGGTCGCCGGTCGCGCGGATAATATTAAAGTGACGCGCCCGGAAGACCTGGCGCTGGCTGAATTTTACCTCACCCGTTCCCGACACCAGGAGAAAGCTTAATGCGAATTGGACATGGTTTTGACGTACACGCTTTTGGCGGTGAAGGCCCAATCATTATTGGCGGGGTACGCATTCCTTATGAAAAAGGGCTGCTGGCCCACTCCGACGGCGACGTCGCGCTGCATGCGCTGACCGACGCGCTGCTGGGCGCCGCGGCGCTCGGCGATATCGGTAAGCTGTTCCCCGATACCGATCCGGCGTTTAAAGGCGCCGATAGCCGCGAACTGCTGCGCGAAGCGTGGCGTCGTATTCAGGCCAAAGGCTATACGCTCGGCAACGTCGACGTCACCATTATCGCCCAGGCGCCGAAGATGCTGCCGCATATTCCGCAGATGCGCGTCTTTATCGCGGAAGATCTCGGCTGCCATATGGACGACGTCAACGTGAAAGCGACCACCACCGAGAAGCTGGGCTTCACCGGCCGCGGGGAAGGGATCGCCTGCGAAGCGGTCGCGCTGCTGCGTAAGGCCGAAAAATGATCGCCTTTGACCAACTGACCTGGCTGCACGGCAAGCCGCAGAGCAGCGGGCTGCTGAAAGCCAATCCGGAAGATTTTCTGGTAGTGGAGGATCTGGGCTTTGCGCCGGACGGCGAAGGCGAACATGTGCTGGTGCGGATCCTGAAAAACGGCTGCAATACGCGCTTTGTCGCCGACGCGCTGGCGAAATTCCTCAAGATCCACGCCCGAGAAGTGAGCTTCGCCGGGCAAAAGGATAAGCACGCCGTCACCGAGCAGTGGCTGTGCGCGCGGGTGCCCGGCAAAGAGATGCCGGACCTGAGCAAATTTCAGCTCGAGGGCTGCCAGGTACTGGAATATGCCCGCCATAAGCGTAAGCTGCGTTTAGGCGCGCTGAAAGGCAACCAGTTTACCGTGATCCTGCGCGAGATTAGCGATCGCCAGGACGTGGAGACGCGTCTGCAGGCCATCGCTGAACGGGGCGTACCGAACTATTTCGGCGCGCAGCGCTTTGGCATTGGCGGCAGTAATCTGCAGGGCGCGTTGCGCTGGGCGGAAAGCGACGCGCCGGTGCGCGATCGCAATAAGCGCAGTTTTTGGTTGTCGGCGGCCCGCAGTGCGTTGTTTAATCAGCAAGTCAGTATTAGATTAAAAAAAACGGAATTTAATCAGGTTGTTGATGGCGATGCGCTACAATTAGCGGGGCGTGGGAGCTGGTTTGTCGTCACACCGGAAGAACTCGAGGTTTCGCAGGCGCGGGTGCACAACCGCGAACTGATGATCACGGCTGCGCTGCCGGGCAGCGGCGACTGGGGAAGCCAGCGCGACGCTCTGGCCGCCGAGCAGGCCGCCATCGCCGAAGAAACGTCGCTGCAGGCGCTGTTGGTGCGGGAGAAAGTTGAGGCGGCGCGCCGGGCGATGCTCCTCTATCCGCAGCAGCTTAGCTGGAACTGGTGGGATGACGTAACCGTTGAACTGCGTTTCTGGCTGCCGGCGGGCAGCTTCGCCACCAGCGTGGTCAGGGAGCTTATCAATACAACGGGTGACTATGCGAATATTGCTGAGTAACGATGACGGGATCCATGCGCCGGGGATACAGACCCTGGCAAAGGCCTTAAGGGAGTTTGCCGAGGTCCAGGTTGTTGCACCCGATCGTAACCGCAGCGGAGCCTCGAATTCGCTGACGCTGGAATCATCCCTGCGTACGTTTACCTTTGAAAATGGCGACATCGCCGTCCAGATGGGCACCCCGACCGACTGTGTCTATCTCGGCGTGAACGCGCTGATGCGCCCGCGTCCGGACATCGTCGTTTCCGGCATTAACGCGGGTCCCAACCTGGGCGATGACGTCATCTATTCCGGCACCGTGGCCGCAGCGATGGAAGGTCGCCATCTGGGGTTCCCCGCGCTGGCCGTGTCGCTGAACGGCTATCAGCATTACGATACCGCCGCGGCGGTAACCTGCACCATTCTGCGCGCCTTAAGCCGCGAGCCGCTGCGTACCGGACGGATCCTTAACATCAACGTGCCGGATCTCCCGCTTGATCAAATCAAGGGCATTCGCGTGACCCGCTGCGGCAACCGCCATCCGGCCGACCAGGTGATCCCGCAAAAAGATCCGCGCGGCAACACCCTGTACTGGATTGGCCCGCCGGGCGATAAGCGCGATGCCGGGCCGGGCACCGATTTTGCGGCAGTGGATGAAGGCTATGTTTCCGTGACGCCATTGCACGTCGATTTAACCGCCCATCAGGCGCATGAGGTAGTCAGCGATTGGCTGGAACGTGTCGGGGTTGACGGGCAATGGTAAGTAAACGTGTTGAAAGTTTGTTGAATCAACTGCGCACGCAGGGCATCGTCGATGAGCGTGTCCTCGAGGCGATCGCGCGGGTCCCGCGCGAAAAATTTGTTGATGAAGCCTTTGAACATAAAGCGTGGGAAAACACCGCGCTGCCGATTGGCCAGGGGCAGACCATCTCCCAGCCTTACATGGTGGCGCGGATGACCGAGTTGCTGACGCTGACGCCGGAGTCGCGCGTGCTGGAGATCGGCACTGGTTCCGGCTACCAGACGGCCATCCTGGCGCACCTGGTGCATCACGTTTGCTCGGTGGAGCGGATTAAGAGTTTACAGTGGCAGGCGCGTCGTCGCCTGAAACAACTTGATTTACATAATGTTTCAACCCGTCATGGCGATGGGTGGCAAGGTTGGCAGGCACGGGCGCCATTTGATGCCATTATTGTGACGGCGGCGCCGCCGGAGATTCCAACCGCGCTGCTGGCGCAGCTGGATGACGAAGGCGTGCTGGTGCTGCCGGTTGGCGAAGAGCATCAGTTTCTCAAACGGATCCGTCGCCGGGGCAACGAATTTATCATTGATACCGTCGAGGCCGTTCGCTTTGTTCCCCTGGTGAAGGGGGAGCTGGCCTGAGACCCGGATTATTCCAGGTTTTTTTTGCCTGACTTTAGGCGTAGGGTGGACGCATTTTTCAGTGTCCTGGCCGGGCGCCGCCCGGTAAGCAAGATATTGGCAGTTAACATATTCCTGGGGGATAAATGAGCGCGGGAAGCACCAAATTTACCGTCAGCCGTATTGCGGCTCTTTCACTGGTTTCACTCTGGCTGGCCGGGTGTACCAACACCAATAATCCGCCAGCGCCGGTTAGCTCTGCCGGCGGTGCCGCCTCTTCCAGCACCAACTCCGGCATGCTGATTACGCCGCCATCCTCCGGCGTCAAGTCTGCTCCTCAGGCGCAGCCGATCCAGCCGGTACAGACCCAGACCATTCAGCCGCAGCCGACGCCGATGGCGCAGGAGCCGGTGCAGACGGTGAACGGTAAGATCGTTTACAACCGCAAATATGGCGATATTCCGAAAGGTAGCTACACCGGCGGCAGTACCTATACGGTCAAACGCGGCGACACGCTGTTCTATATCGCGTGGGTCACCGGCAACGATTTCCGCGACCTGGCGCAACGCAACAATGTCCCGGCCCCGTACGCGCTGAACGTGGGTCAGGTGCTGCAGGTCGGCAACGCCTCAGGCCAGCCGATCACTGGTGAAAACGCCGTTTCTCAGGCCAGCGCAAGGGCGAGCGGCGGTGCGACAGCCACCACAACTTCTGCACAAAAATCGACCGCGGTGGTTGCTTCACAACCGACTATTACGTATTCTGAATCTTCAGGTGAACAGAGTGCTACCAAGATGTTGCCTAATAATAAACCAGCGACCACGACCACAACGGTTGTCGCGCCGGTGACGGCACCAACAACGGTGAGCACAACCCAGCCGACTGCAAGCAGTACGTCAACCAGTTCGCCGATCTCATCATGGCGCTGGCCGACTGATGGCAAGGTTATCGAGAACTTTAGCGGCGCGGAAGGCGGCAATAAAGGTATCGACATTGCAGGCAGTAAGGGACAGGCTATTGTCGCGACCGCCGATGGGCGTGTCGTCTATGCCGGTAACGCACTGCGCGGCTACGGTAATCTTATTATCATCAAACACAACGATGATTACCTGAGTGCCTACGCTCATAACGATACCATGCTGGTTCGGGAGCAACAGGAAGTCAAAGCGGGGCAGAAAATCGCTACCATGGGTAGCACCGGAACCAGCTCAACAAGATTACATTTTGAAATTCGTTACAAGGGGAAATCCGTCAACCCGCTGCAGTACTTACCGCAGCGATAATTTGGCAAAGTACGGATAAGCGAAGCATCAGCTAACAGGCGCCAGGGCGGTGTCTATGTCCCTCTCGCAGAGAGGGCAGGGGAAATCGTCCAGGCGTCGTTTGTTGATGTGCCGTGGAAGGTGCTTTGCTCAGGGATCACGGGTAGGAGCCACCTTTATGAGTCAGAATACGCTGAAAGTTCATGATTTAAATGAAGACGCGGAATTTGATGAGAACGGAATTGAGGTTTTCGACGAGAAGGCCTTAGTAGAAGAGGAACCCAGTGATAGCGATCTGGCTGAGGAAGAGCTGCTGTCGCAAGGCGCAACACAACGCGTACTTGACGCCACTCAGCTTTATCTTGGAGAGATTGGTTATTCCCCACTGCTGACCGCGGAAGAGGAAGTCTATTTCGCGCGTCGCGCACTGCGTGGTGATGTCGCTTCACGCCGTCGCATGATTGAAAGCAACCTGCGTCTGGTGGTGAAGATTGCCCGTCGTTACAGCAATCGTGGTCTGGCGCTGCTGGATCTGATTGAAGAAGGTAACCTCGGACTGATCCGCGCCGTTGAAAAGTTTGACCCGGAACGTGGGTTCCGTTTTTCGACTTATGCGACCTGGTGGATCCGCCAGACTATTGAACGGGCGATCATGAACCAAACCCGTACGATCCGTTTGCCGATCCACATTGTTAAAGAGCTGAACGTCTATCTGCGTACCGCGCGCGAGTTGTCCCATAAGCTGGACCACGAGCCGAGTGCGGAAGAGATTGCCGAACAGCTGGACAAACCGGTCGATGACGTCAGCCGTATGCTGCGTCTGAACGAGCGCATCACCTCCGTGGATACTCCGCTGGGTGGCGATTCAGAAAAAGCGCTGCTGGATATTCTGGCCGATGAGAAAGAGAACGGCCCGGAAGACACCACGCAGGACGATGATATGAAGCAAAGCATCGTCAAATGGCTGTTCGAACTGAACGCCAAGCAGCGTGAAGTTCTGGCGCGTCGTTTCGGTCTGCTGGGTTATGAAGCAGCCACGCTGGAAGATGTGGGCCGTGAAATTGGCCTCACCCGCGAGCGTGTGCGGCAGATCCAGGTGGAAGGTCTACGTCGCCTGCGGGAAATTCTGCAGGGACAGGGGCTGAATATCGAAGCGCTCTTCCGCGAATAAGATCTTTTCTCTCAAAAAGGCCCCCTCGACAGTCGGGGCCTTTTTCTTTGCGCTAGCCGAGGCGGGTTTCCTGCAGATGACGCCAGATCATTTTTCCTTCCGCTTGCTGAAAAATCGCCGTCGACCAGCGTACGTTCTCACTGCCATCCGCCAGCGTTTGGCTTTCACGGTATCGCACTGCGGCGCCGTCGTGCCACTCGCTAATGATTTTCGCCTGATCCACCACGATGTGTAATCCCGGACGGGTTGCCCCCGCATGGTGGAAAAAACGGCTCACCGCCGGGTAGTCCATCTTCTCGCCGCCCGGAGGGATCATGATGAATTCGGCGGCAAAACGTGTCATCAGCGCCTCAGCGCTTCCTTCCCCCTGGCTTAACCAGCGTTCAATAAGGACATGGGCGTCGAGGACTTCCTGCAGATAAGGGTTCATGACTTCTCCAGAGTGGTGTGCAGGCGATGGATAATCGCCCGATTGTTCAGCCGCAGGCAAAACAGCAGCGGCAACAGGGTGATGGCAGCGGCGCTAATAAACACCCCCTGCCAGGCGTAGACCGGCGGGAACACCCTCAGCAGCAGGGCGAGCAGCGCGCTGCCGGCAAAGAAGCTGAGCTGGCGGTTCAGATTCCACAGCGCGCTGGCGTCAGGCATCTCTTCGGCAGGCATATGCAGGAAGGCGCTGCTTTGCGCAGTACTGCTGCATAAGCTGCCTCCGCCGCCCATCAGCGTAAAGGCCAGAATCAACAGCGCCAGCGGGCTGTGCGTATCGATCTTCAGCAGCAGCAGGATCCCCGCCGCCTGAAGCAGGCAGCCGATGACGACCAGCGGCCGGGGCCCGAAGCGGTTGAAATACCTGCCGGTAAAAGTGATGGCGGCGAACGAGGCCAGTGACCAGGGCACCATCAGGGCACCGATGGCCCCCGGCGCCATCCCGGTGACGCGTTGCAGGTAGAACATCCCGACCACGTTGACGCCAATAAACATCCCCGGTACGCAGAGGTAGATCAGCATCGCGAAGCGCAGCAGGGGATCGGCCAGCAACGACAGCGGAAGAAAGCGAGTTGGGCGAACCGGGCCGGGGCTGTCGTTCAGCCATCGCACTGCCAGCACAAAGGTTAGCAGAGCCACAGGCAGGCTGGCGAAAAAGACCCAGCGCCAGCTGAAGGCCTCGACTAACAAGCCGCCGATCGCCGGCGAGCAGGCTGGCGCCAGCAGGCCGACCAGCATCACCGCCGCCGAGAGTTTCGCCCGCTCATGCGACTGAAACAGCGGCCACGTCAATGCCTGGCCAAGGGGGATTAACAGCCCGCCGCCCATCCCCTGCAGCGTCCGCCAGAAAATCAGCTCGCCGAGACTGCTGGCAAGCCCTGCCGCCAGCGCGCCGAGGCTGAACAGCCCCAGCGAAAGTAAAAACAGCCGTTTCGCCCCCCAGCGCTGACTAAGCCAGGCGCTGAACGGTACGACGACCGTCAGACCGAGAATATAGGCATTGCTGACCCACGCCAGCTGAGAGACGGAAACCGCCAGCGCGCGGCTGATGGCCGGGAAGGCGATGCTGGCGATAAACATATTGATCAAATCGAGAAAAAAGCCGAACAGAAAAACGGTGGCAACGCGGTGGCGATAGGTCATGGTTCACTCCCTCAGACAGGCGGCTACTGTAAACCCGGTTCTGCGGGGGATAAACGGGGCTGGTCGGGATATACTGTCTGAATATTTTTGACAATCATCCGGACGACAATGCTTAATCTTCAGCGTGTGACCATGTTTATCGCCGTGGTGGATGCCGGCAGCTTCACCCTGGCCGCTGCGGCGCTGGGGCAGACCAAGGCGGTGGTCAGCTTTAACGTGCGGCAACTGGAAAATGAGCTGGGGGTGACCCTGCTGCTGCGCTCTACGCGTCGTCTGCGGCTCACTGACGCCGGGACGTTGTTCTATCAGCGCGGGGTGGCGCTGCTGAAAGCGGCGGAAAATCTGCAGGATGAGGTGCGGGCCAGCCATACCGGCTTAAGTGGCGAGCTGCGGATCACCACCACGCCGGAGTATGGCGCGCAGGTTATCATTCCGGCGCTAGCCGCGTTTGCCCGTCGTCACCCGGCGCTGCGGGTGCGCCACGTCTCCTCCTCCCATCATGCGGACCTCATTTCAGAACGATTTGATGTGGCGATACGCCTCGGTACGCTGGCCGATTCCCGCTATCGGGCGACGCGGATAGCCAGTTTCGCGATCCTGCCCGTCGCCTCTCCGGCCTGGCTGGCAAGCCATCCGGTGCAGACGCTGTCCGATCTGGCGCAAGCTGACTGGATTATTCATGAGCGTCTGTCGGCGCCGCTGCGCTGGCAGCTGCGCACGGATCAACAGACAGAGGTAGATTTCGCCATCGCCAGCGCGCCGCGCTTTTCAGCCGACAGCGCTACGGCGCTGATGAGCTTTGCCCTGGCCGGGTGCGGCATCGCCTTGCTGCCGGCATGGCTGGTAGCCGAAAAAGTGGCGCAGCGGGAGCTGGTGCCGCTCCTGTCGGAATACCATTTCCCACAGCAGGGCGTGTATGCCCTTTATCCCGATGCGCAGCATATGCCGACCCGGGTGCGGGCGTTTATTGACTTCCTGCGCGAGAAGGTCGGTTAAGCGCCCGTTCAGGGCGCCATCATTTTGCGCACCAGCCGGGTGAACTGTTCACGTTCGCCATCGCTCAGGCGGCCGAGAAACTCGTCATCGATCTCATTGCCCTGCGGAATCGAACGGTTAAGCAACGCCTCGCCTTGTTCGGTCAGATAGACAAAACGGCGGCGTTTATCGGCGGGATCGTGTTCCCGGCGCACCAGGCCGCGCGCCTCCATCCGGCTGAGCATCTCCGCCAGCGTGGCCTTGGTACTGACCGCCGCTTCAATCAGCACGACCTGCTCAATACCCGGCTGCTCCGCTACCGAGCGCATCACCGCATACTGAGGTTTAGTCAGGTCCGGTAACGCCTGCTGCCAGCGGGCGGTATGTTGTTGAAAAAGCTGGCGCAGCAGGTGAAATGCTTCGTTTCGTAACTCCATGAATACTCCGTAACAAAACTGTCACCTCTATGATAGCCGTTCGTACGCCATTTTATACCCTTTCTGCGTTTTTGATTAAAAATGCGCACGTATACGAACGATCTTGTCATCCCTGTCCGGAGAGGGTAATTTAAATATAAAGTTCGTGTACGAACAAAATGAATGAGGTCTGGAATGAAACTGATTATTGGGATGACGGGGGCCACCGGGGCTCCGCTTGGGGTGGCATTGCTGCAGGCGCTACGTGATATGCCGGAGGTGGAAACCCACCTGGTGATGTCGAAATGGGCCAAAACCACCATCGAGCTGGAAACGCCCTGGACAGCGCGCGAAGTGGCCGCGCTGGCGGACTTTTCCCACAGCCCGGCAGACCAGGCCGCCACCATCTCTTCCGGTTCATTTCGTACCGACGGCATGATCGTTATTCCCTGCAGTATGAAAACGCTGGCAGGCATTCGCGCGGGTTATGCCGAAGGGCTGGTGGGCCGCGCGGCGGACGTGGTGCTCAAAGAGGGGCGCAAGCTGGTGCTGGTCCCGCGGGAAATGCCGCTCAGCACGATCCATCTGGAGAACATGCTGGCGCTGTCGCGCATGGGCGTGGCGATGGTGCCGCCGATGCCGGCTTACTACAACCACCCGGAGACGGTTGACGATATCACCAATCATATCGTCACCCGGGTGCTGGATCAGTTTGGCCTCGACTATCACAAAGCGCGCCGCTGGAACGGCTTGCGCACGGCAGAACAATTTGCACAGGAGATCGAATAATGGCTTTTGATGATTTGCGCAGCTTTTTGCAGGCGCTGAATGACCAGGGACAACTGCTGAAAATCAGTGAAGAGGTGAACGCTGAGCCCGATCTGGCGGCGGCCGCCAATGCGACCGGACGCATCGGCGACGGCGCCCCGGCGCTGTGGTTCGATAATATTCGCGGCTTTACCGACGCCCGCGTGACGATGAACACCATCGGCTCGTGGCAGAACCATGCCATCTCGCTGGGCCTGCCGCCCAACACGCCGGTGAAAAAGCAGATTGATGAATTCATTCGCCGCTGGGATAACTTCCCGGTGACGCCAGAGCGCCGCGCCAACCCGGCGTGGGCGGAAAACACCGTGGATGGCGACGATATCAACCTGTTCGATATTCTGCCACTGTTCCGCCTCAACGATGGTGACGGCGGTTTCTACCTCGATAAAGCCTGTGTCGTTTCGCGCGATCCGCTTGATCCTGACAACTTCGGTAAGCAAAACGTCGGTATCTACCGCATGGAAGTGAAAGGCAAGCGCAAGCTCGGCCTGCAGCCGGTGCCGATGCACGATATCGCGCTGCATCTGCACAAAGCGGAAGAGCGTGGGGAAGATCTGCCGATCGCTATTACCCTCGGTAACGACCCGATTATTACCCTGATGGGCGCCACGCCGCTGAAATACGATCAATCAGAATATGAAATGGCTGGCGCGCTGCGCGAGAGCCCGTATCCCATCGCCACCGCGCCGCTGACCGGCTTTGACGTGCCCTGGGGTTCGGAAGTGATCCTCGAAGGGGTCATTGAAGGGCGTAAGCGTGAGATCGAGGGGCCGTTCGGTGAGTTTACCGGTCACTACTCCGGCGGTCGTAACATGACGGTAGTGCGTATCGACAAAGTCTCGTATCGCAGCAAACCGATTTTTGAATCGCTCTATCTCGGTATGCCGTGGACCGAGATTGACTATCTGATGGGCCCGGCGACCTGCGTGCCGCTGTATCAGCAGTTGAAGGCAGAGTTCCCGGAAGTGCAGGCGGTCAACGCCATGTACACCCATGGTCTGCTGGCGATCATCTCCACCAAAAAACGCTACGGCGGTTTTGCCCGCGCGGTGGGCCTGCGGGCGATGACCACTCCGCACGGCCTCGGCTATGTGAAGATGGTGATCATGGTTGATGAAGACGTCGACCCGTTCAACCTGCCGCAGGTGATGTGGGCGCTCTCCTCGAAAGTTAACCCGGCGGGTGACCTGGTGCAGTTGCCGAACATGTCGGTCCTTGAACTTGACCCTGGCTCCAGCCCGGCAGGCATCACCGACAAACTGATTATCGACGCCACCACCCCGGTTGCGCCGGACCTTCGCGGCCACTACAGCCAGCCGGTGCAGGATCTGCCGGAAACTAAAGCCTGGGCTGAAAAACTGACCGCTATGCTGGCCAACCGTAAATAAGGAGAAAAAGATGATTTGTCCACGTTGCGCCGATGAAAAGATTGAAGTCATGGCGACCTCGCCGGTGAAAGGGGTCTGGACCGTGTATCAGTGCCAGCACTGTCTTTACACCTGGCGAGATACCGAGCCGCTGCGCCGCACCAGTCGCGAACACTATCCGGAAGCGTTCCGCATGACGCAGAAAGATATTGATGAGGCACCGCAGGTGCCACACGTACCGCCGCTATTGCCGGAAGATAAGCGTTAATGAAAGGGGCCCGCTAAGTCGGGCCTTTTTTATATTTAGTACAATTATGGAAGCTATTTTTTCATTAAATTAAAAAATTACGCGAAGGGTTAATATACTGGGATGACTTTGCGAGCCTGCTTCCAGATTATTATAAAATCCGTCTGATTAATTCCTTGCAGATAAATTTCACGCCCTGACGAGTATAGAATAGCGGCGGGTGCTTGAGGCTGTCTGGCCTTGAGCATTACCAGGACCCCAGACAGACGAAAGCCCCAGGAGATATTTCTATCAACTGAGGCTAGCGAATGAACATCGACAATTCAGATGTTAGTCTCTTCTTTGCAGGGAGGCAAGATATGCTGACAAAATATGCCCTTGTGGCAATCATCGTACTCTGTATTACGGTACTGGGATTTACGCTGTTGGTGCACAGCTCACTATGCGAGCTGAGTATTAAAGAGCGTAATATTGAGTTTAAAGCTGTTCTCGCTTACGAATCGAAGAAGTAGCATCCGCGCGGGGGCAACCCCGCGTATGGGTTGTCAGGACGCATCCTCTAGCACCCATTTTTAGTTTGTTAAAACGGCAGCGCTGAGCGGCGCTGCCGTTTTTCACCTTAATGGGTGGCTAAACCAGGCTTTTCAGACGGTAGATCCACTCCAGCGCCTGACGCGGGGTCAGGGAGTCGGGATCAAGATTCTCCAGTGCTTCAACCGCAGGCGAGGTCTCTTCCGGGGCGGCGAGCAGCGACATCTGCGTGCCGTCGACCTGGGTCGCCGCCGCGTTGGGCGAGATGCTCTCCAGCTCGCGCAGTTTCTGCCGCGCGCGCTTGATCACCTCTTTCGGCACCCCGGCCAGCGCGGCGACCGCCAGGCCATAGCTCTTGCTGGCCGCGCCATCCTGCACGCTGTGCATAAAGGCGATGGTATCGCCGTGCTCCAGCGCGTCGAGGTGGACGTTGGCGACGCCTTCCATTTTCTCCGGCAGCTGAGTGAGCTCGAAGTAGTGGGTGGCGAACAGCGTCAGCGCCTTGATTTTGTTGGCCAGATTTTCCGCACAGGCCCACGCCAGCGATAGCCCGTCGTAGGTGGACGTGCCGCGGCCAATCTCATCCATCAGCACCAGGCTATGCTCGGTGGCGTTGTGCAGAATATTGGCGGTTTCAGTCATCTCCACCATAAAGGTCGAGCGGCCGCTGGCCAGGTCATCCGCCGCGCCGACGCGGGTAAAGATGCGATCGATGGGCCCGATCTCCACCTTCTGCGCCGGGACGTAGCTGCCGATATAGGCCAGCAGCGCAATCAGCGCGGTCTGGCGCATATAGGTACTTTTACCGCCCATGTTCGGCCCGGTGATGATCAGCATCCGCCGCTGCGGCGCTAGCTGCAGCGGGTTGGCGATAAACGGCTCTTTCAGCACCTGCTCGACCACCGGATGGCGGCCTTCGCTGATGCGAATGCCCGGCTTATCGCTAAAGGTCGGACAGCAGTAGTTCAGGGTTTCCGCCCGTTCCGCCAGGTTGACCAGCACGTCCAGCTCGGCCAGCGCGCTGGCGCTGGTTTGCAGGTCGGCGAGATGCGGCAGCAGCAGGTCGAACAGTTCGTCATAAAGCTGTTTTTCCAGTGCCAGCGCTTTGCCCTTGGAGGTCAGCACCTTATCTTCGTATTCCTTCAGCTCAGGAATAATGTAGCGTTCGGCGTTCTTCAGCGTCTGGCGGCGCACGTAGTGGATCGGCGCGAGGTGGCTCTGGCCGCGGCTAATCTGGATGTAGTAGCCGTGGACGGCGTTGTAGCCGACTTTCAGGGTATCGAGGCCCAGCCGCTCGCGCTCGCGGATCTCCAGCTTATCGAGATAATCGGTGGCGCCATCGGCCAGCGCCCGCCACTCGTCCAGCTCTTCGCTATAGCCCGGAGCGATGACTCCGCCGTCGCGGACCAGCACCGGCGGCGCGTCAATCACCGCGCGCTCCAGCAGTTCGCGCAGTTCGGTGAACTCGCCCATTTTCTCGCGCAATTTTTGCACCGGCTGACGGTCAACGTCGGCCAGCAGCTCACGCAGCAGCGGCAACTGCTGCAGGGCATGACGCATGCGGGCTAAATCGCGTGGACGGGCGGTACGCAGCGCCAGACGCGCCAGAATACGTTCCAGATCGCCGACCTGGCGCAGCACCGGCTGCAGCTCGGTATAGCGCTCCTGCAGCGCGCCGATGGTCTGCTGGCGCTCCACCAGCACGGCGGTATCGCGGACCGGCATATGCAGCCAGCGCTTGAGCATCCGGCTGCCCATCGGCGTCACCGTACAGTCGAGTACCGAGGCCAGGGTGTTGTCGGTGCCGCCGGCCAGATTCTGGGTGATCTCGAGGTTACGGCGGGTGGCGGCATCCATAATGATGCTGTCCTGCTGGCGTTCCATGGTGATGGAACGGATGTGCGGCAGCGAGGTGCGCTGAGTGTCTTTGACATACTGCAGCAGGCAGCCGGCGGCGCACAGGCCGCGTGGGGCGTTTTCCACGCCGAAGCCGACCAGATCGCGGGTGCCGAACTGCAGGTTAAGCTGCTGGCGCGCGGTGTCGATTTCAAATTCCCACAGCGGGCGACGGCGCAGACCGCGGCGGCCCTCGATCAGCGACGATTCGGCAAAATCTTCCGCATACAGCAGTTCCGCCGGATTAGTACGCTGCAGCTCTGCCGCCATGGTTTCGCGGTCGGCCGGTTCACTCAGGCGAAAGCGCCCGGAGCTGATATCCAGCGTCGCGTAACCAAAGCCCTTGCTGTCCTGCCAGATGGCGGCCAGCAGGTTGTCCTGGCGCTCCTGCAGCAGCGCTTCATCGCTGATGGTGCCCGGCGTAACGATACGCACCACTTTACGCTCGACCGGTCCCTTGGTGGTGGCCGGGTCGCCAATCTGCTCGCAAATGGCCACCGACTCGCCCTGGTTGACCAGTTTGGCGAGGTAGTTCTCGACCGCGTGGTGGGGGATGCCGGCCATCGGGATGGGTTCGCCCGCGGAGGCGCCGCGCTTGGTCAGCGAGATATCGAGCAGCTGCGACGCGCGTTTCGCATCGTCATAAAATAGCTCGTAAAAATCCCCCATCCGGTAAAACAGTAGAATGTCAGGATGTTGCGCCTTCAGCTTGAGATACTGCTGCATCATCGGCGTGTGGGCGTCGAGATTGTCAATTGTGCTCATGGGGTGTTATCCAGATCCCTGATTTGAAATGGCTGCGATTTTGTAGTTGTCGTCGTTATCACATGGATGAGACATAATAACGGAGATGGGCAGGTGAGGGAAACCGACGAAAGCGCGCGGCGCGATCCGGATTCCAGTTGCAGAGGGGGCGGGGTACCGTCACAGTGGTTGAATCACCGGCACGCGATCGTCTTCATGCATTACGTTCGCCGTCGATGTTGTTCTGCCTTCTGGCCGCAGACCTCGTTACGACAACGGCTTGTGGTTGCTAGTCGTAAAGCCATTTACCTGCTTTTGCTGATTCGGCAAACATTTTGATGGTTAAAGGTTTACGCGTTTTTTCTACATCTTCTCGTTTTACTTTAAACCACCGAGTTAGCATTGGAGTATTCTCCCAAGGGAAATAACACGACCATTTAACACTGGAAAGATCAACATTAAATTTTTGTTCAAATTTATTTAAAGCGTCATGCAGATCGTCGCCGGGAGCATCAAATAAGTCATAATCAAGTTCCAATGGGATTTCTTTCCAATTTTTATCTAAACGGGTTGAGATCTCATCTTTAAACAAGTCTAAAACCTGATCTTGAATGCTTTTCATTAAAAGGATGTCCATTGTATACGGTCTTTGTGGCGAGCTATTGGTTTGTATTTTCGTGAGTTTTCCTTGAGGCTTGATAAATTGAGTTTACAAGTCCTATCCAACCTAACCACGGAACATAACGGGCGATAACACATCACAACCACCTTTGATTAGTGCCCCACCGTCGTCGTATATCCACATATTACCTGGAATAGCCATGCTTCTTCTTCCCTCTATTATCATTAGTAAGAAAACAGTGTATCGAGTTGATTAAGCGCAGTAAATAATCAATGTGTCGTTTTTGGATTAATACGGGAAATATCTTCTCTGTAATGATGGTTTATATTTAAAAATAGCTGTCGTAAATATTTCATTGGGTTATTACGCCATTGGTATAGATTTTAAATATAAATGACCCTCAATAATATAATGCAGGCAATTATTGCCAGAAAGCGTAAGCGCGGCGCGATCCGGATTCCAGTTGCGCCGCGCGGGGATTATGGCGCCAGATAAACCTGGGGGGCCGCGTTGTCCGGGTGCTGGACGAGGCGGACATCCGCCCCGTACCAGCGATGGATAACCGGCTGCTGGATCACCTCCTGCGGCGTGCCCTGGGCGACCAGATGGCCCTGGTGGAGCAGCAGAATGCGGTCGGCCCACAGGGCGGCGAGGTTAAGGTCATGCAGCACCACGCAGACATGCAGTTGCCCGCCGGCGGTGAGCCGTTTGAGCAAACGCAGCAGGTGCTGCTGATAGTAAAGATCCAGCGCCGAGGTGGGCTCATCGAGAAACAGCCAGCCCTGCGGCGCGCCGTCGCGCCACAGCTGCGCCAGACAGCGGGCCAGCTGCACCCGCTGCTGCTCGCCGCCGGAGAGGCCGGGATAGCGGCGACCGGCAAGGCCATCGCAGCCGGTGACGGCCATCACCGCCGCCAGCACCGCCGGATCTGCCGTCGCGCCCCACGGTGCGCGTCCCATGGCAATGACCGTTTCCACCGTCCAGTCGGCCTGCAGGGCCGTTCGCTGCAGCATGACCGCCCGACGGCGCGACAGCGCCTCGGGGGACCAGGCCTCCAGCGGCTTGCCTGCAAGACGGCGGGTGCCGCTGTCCGGAGTCAGAAAGCCGGTCAACAGCCGCAGCAGGGTGGATTTCCCGGCGCCGTTCGGTCCGATAAGCGCTGTCATCTCGCCGCCGCGCAGCGCGACGGAGACGTTGTCGATAATCTGTCGTTTACCAAGGTGAAGTGACAGCCCCTGGGCGCAGTATTCATTAACCATGTCTGGAGTTCTCCCGACGAAAGACCAGCCACAGAAACCAGGGGGCGCCCAGCAGGCTGGTGAGCAGACCGACCGGTATCTCCGCCGGCGCCGCCACGGTGCGAGCCAGGGTGTCGGCCAGCAGAAGCAGGATCGCGCCGGCCAACAGCGAGCCGGGGATCAGTCCGCGATGGTCCGGCCCCAGCCACAGGCGCATCAGGTGCGGCACCACCAGGCCGATAAAGCCGATGACTCCGCTGATGGCCACCGCGGCGGCCACCAGCACCGCGCTGCACAGCAGCAGCCAGCGCTGTAGCGCCTGCACGTTGACCCCGAGATAGTGTGCCTCTTCATCGCCAAGCTGCAGCAGATTGAGGCGGGACGCCATCCACCACACCGCCAGCGCCGCCGGGATAATCAAGGTCGCGGCCACCAGCAGCGTCGGCCATTCGGCCTGGCCCAGACTGCCCATGCCCCACAGCGACAGCTGGCGCAGCTGGGCGTCATTGCTCAGCCAGGACAGGACGCCGACCAGCGCGCCGCACAGCGCGTTGATGGCGATCCCCACCAGCAGCAGGCGCGACAGCGAACCCTCTTCCGCCCGGCTGAGGATGAAAATCACCACCATCACCGCCAGGCTGCCAATAAACGCCGCCAGCATCGGCATGTACAGGGCGATCAGCCCCGTAGCGGAGAACGGAAGCACCAGCCAGCTGGCCACCGCCAGCGCGGCGCCGCTGCTGATGCCCAGCAGGCCCGGGTCGGCAAGTGGGTTGCGAAACAGCCCCTGCATCACGCAACCGGAGAGGGCCAGCGCCGCGCCCACCAGCAGGGCCAGCAGCACCCGCGGCAGACGGATACTCAGCCAGATGTGGCGCAGCATCTCATCCCCGGAAGGCAGCAGGTTGACCAGCGGCAAGCGCATAGCGCCGAGGGTGGTGGCAAACAGCGTCAGGGAGACCAGCAGCAGCGTCATCAACAGCAAACGGCGGGCGAGGGCAGGGCGCATCAGGGCAACTGCTCCGCTTTGTTTCGCAGCGCGATTATCGCCTGCGGGGTGCGCGGCCCGAAGCCGAGCAGGGCCATATCGTCGATCGTCAGCAGCTGTTTATGACGCCCCGCCGGGGTCTGTGCCAGACCGGGCAGTTTCCACAGCCCGGCTTCGCCGCCCATCCCTTTGAGACCATCGGCGGAGATCACCACCAGATCCGCCTGGCTGGCGGCGACCCCTTCCTGCGACATGGCGCGATAGTGGTCGAAGCCCTGCATCGCGTTCTGCAGCCCGGCGGCGCGAATGGCGCCATCGGCCGCGGTGTGCTGTCCGGCCACCAGGGTATTCATTCCGCCGTGGCTGAGAATAAACAGCACCCGCTTAGCAACCGGCTGCGTGGGAATGGCGGCGATCTGTTGCTGAAGCTGCTGGCGCAGCGCGTCGCCTGCCGCCGTTTTGCCTAACGCTTCGGCAATGACAGCCACTTTGTTATCGATCGCGGACAGACTTTCGCCGCCCGGCACGTTAACCACCTTCACCCCGCTCGCCTGTACTTTGTGTAAGACCAGCGAGGGCTGCGCCTGGGCGCTCGCTAATACCAGCTGCGGGCGTAACGCGAGGATCCCCTCGGCGTTCAGCTGTCGCAGGTAGCCGACGTCCGGCAGCTTTTGCGCCGCCGGGGGCCAGCTGCTGGTGCTGTCCCGCGCCACCAGGCTCTGTTCCGCGTCAAGGGCATAGACGATCTCAGTGACATCTCCGCCGAGGGTGACGAGTCGCTCAACGGCGGCGTGGCTCAGCAGCGGGAAAGCGATGAAGAGCAGTAACCAGCGCATCATGCGGGCAGTCCTTCACGGGTCAGACGATCTACCTGCTGGCGCCATTGTGCCTGCTCTGGGTGGCCTTCGCTGCGCTGGCCATAGAGCTGGGCAATCTGGGTGCCGTCTTTGGCGAACAGTTCGACGCTGGTGACGTGTCCATCTGAGGTCGGTTTACGGGTCACCCACACTTCATCGAGGCTCTCTTCGCGCAGATGCAGGGTAAAAGTGGTATTGAAGATATTCAGCCAGCCGCGCATGGGGGCCAGCTTTTCCAGGGCGCCGGTGAAGATCTGCACGCAGCCGCGATTGCCGACGAAAATCATAATTTCATTACCTTCCTGGCGCACCGTCTCCAGCAGCGGCGGCAGCGCATGGCGATCCACGCGGCAGGCGAGGTCGTCGCTCACCAGACGGAAAGCCTGCTGGCGGGAAAGCTGATATTTACGCAGCAGACCGAAGAACTGGTGAACGTCGGTCATCGCGCGCCAGTCGTTCTCCAGGGCGGCGCTGTCGGCGGTATCGGCATATTTCACCGGCTCCAGCGGGCGCAGGGCCAGCGGTGCCGGCGCCGCCACCCGATGTTCCGCGATCAGGGTGTCCCAGGCCGCCATGTCGGTCTGCGTGGTCGCATAGACTTTCAGCAGGGCGTCGCCGTGGTGGTCGAAAAACTGGATGCTCTGACGGCCATTATCGTTCAGATGGAAGGCGCTGGCCCACTGGCTGAGGAACAGACGCAGGTCGAGCGCGCGCGGGTTCAGCACCAGCCCGGCGTGGCCGCTGAGGTGCTGGTGCGTGAACTGGCCCACCTGCTCATGCACGGCATACTCGTTGCGGCAGATGCATTTGGTTTCGCCGACGCGCTCCAGGGCGGCAATCAGCGTCCGGGCGTCATCGCTCAGGCGCACGGCATCATGGCCGAGGCGGGCGGCGGTCAGCTCGGCTTCGCTGATCCCCATTTCCGCGGCGATATCGCGGGCATATTTCGCGGTACTGGCCGCTTTGGTGGCCTGGTAGCGCTGCCACAGGTCAGGGTGTGCATTTGGCATAATCATATCCTTCTCGACGATGAATATCCCCGGCCGGCGGGCCGGGGGCAGGTGCGTTATTATTCGGGCAATCAGAAGTCGACGTTGACGCCCAGTTGCCAGGTGCGGCCCGGCATCACCGCCAGCGCTTTATCGTTGGCGTCCTGGTTGGTGCCGGTCTCGATATTGCGGCTGCTCAGGTAATCCCAGTATTTACGATCGGTGAGGTTGTAGACCCCGCCATTGAGGCGCACGTTTTTCGCCACCTGCCAGTACGCGGTCCAGTCCAGCATGCCGTAGCCCGGCACGCGCATATAGTCGCTGCTGGCATCGGTAATGGCGGACCCGCTGTTGCTGTAGCTTTCTCGGTTGGTGGTGGTCGCCTGTTTCCCTTTGACAAAGGTCGCCGTCAGGGCGGTGCCGTAGCGTTTCGCCGGATCGTCCCACGCCACGCCGACGATGGCTTTCATCGGCGCCACGCTGTCGAGGTCGACGTATTTATCGCCGCTGTAGCTGGATTTCGATTTCCCTTCGCTATAGCCGAGGGCGAGGGTGGTGCTCAGGCCGTTCACCTGCTCAAACCAGGTGCCAAAGTTAAATTTGGTGCTGATCTCACCGCCGTAGATATAGGCTTTATCGCGGTTTTCCGCCTGATAAATGGTGTAGATGTTCGACGGCACATTCGTGAACTGGCCCGGATTATTGGCGCGGGTATAGCGCGTATAGGCGATAAAGTTCTTATAGCTGTTGTAGAACAGCGCCGTGCGCACGGTGATGCCTTCGGTGACTTCCCCCTTCAGCCCCCACTCGAGATTATCGCTGGTTTCCGTCTTCAGATCGGTATTGCCGAGCAGGGCATATTGCTGGCTGCCGGCGTAGCTGGAGCCAAGGTTCCAGGAGCCATACAGCTGGCTGGCGTTGGGGAACTGCGCGCCGCGCTGGTACTGCAGGTAGGTCATCAGGCGCGGGGTGAGGTCGTACTGGAAGGTCAACGACGGCAGAACCTGGGTATCGCTGTTTTTGCCGTACAGATTCGCCACCGACGATTCGGTCAGTACGCTGCTGTTGGCGGCAAGGTCGGACAGATTTTCCGGCTTAGTCGATTGATGCACCACGCGCACGCCGGGAATAATGGCGAAGTTGTGGCTATCAAGGTCGAAGTTGATCTTATCCTGGACAAAGCCGCCGAGAGTGTAGCTGCGGCTGTCTGCCTCCGGCTGCATGATCTCGCTGTAAACGCTGGGGATCGGCGACTGGCTGAACGGCCGCTGGGTTTTGCTGGTGCTGGCGTTGATGCCGGCGCTCAGATCGTGGCGGCCCAGGGTTTTCGCCAGCGCGGTCTGCAGGCCCCAGGTATCGGTATCGTAGTTAGAGTTCACCGTCTGCATTCTGCGGGTGACGCTGTCCGGCATATAAGTCCAGTCATGGGCTTCGGTATGCTGGTAGTAGATTTTCGTGGAGACGCTGTCGAGGTAGTCGTTCATCGGCGTCCAGTCATCCTTCAGGCTCAGGCCCCAGCGCCGGGTCTGGCTGGTCTGGTTGGCGGTGCCGATGGTGCTGTTGCCGCTGGAGTCCCAGGTATCGTAGTGGGTGTGGTTGGTTTTATGGTAATAGTCGAAGGTGCTGGTCAGCTTGTGCTCATCGTTAGGCTGCCAGATCCCGGAGGCCAGAAACGCATCGGAGTGCCAGTTCGCCGGGTAGGCGTCGACGGTGCCGCTGTTGTTTTCGGTTTCCTGGCCGTCACGGCGGCTATAGACCAAAATTCCGCGCAGGAACTCATCGCCGCCGGCGACGGTCACCCCGTTGTGCCAGCTGCGATCCGCAGAGTCGTAACCGCTGCGGTAGCCGAAGGCGCTGGTCTTGCCCGGGCGCAGGTAATCATCTGCCGATTTCGGGCGGAAGGAGACATTTCCCCCGATAGCGCTGTTGGCCGTTTCCGTCGAGGTGGCGCCGGACTGAATATCCACACTGCCATACATATACGGGTCGATATAATCGCGGCCGATGCCGAAGGTGTTGAGCCCGGCGCGACCGACGTAGCCGCGGCCGGTAGCGTTGGGTTGGGCAATACCGTCCACGTCGATGCCGACGCGGTTGCTCTCCATGCCGCGGATGTTGTAGCCGGTGTAGCCTCCGCGGTCGAAGCCGCTTTTGCCGTTGCCGGAGCCGCCGCTGGCCCCGGTGGCGCTGATGAGCGGCTCATAGCGCATGATAGAGCCAAAATCGTTAGCGCCTTTATCCTCCAGCTCCCGGGCGCTGATGCTGTGCTCACTACCGGCTTTCTGCACCGGTGCGGGAGCGGTAACGGTCATTTGTTCCGAGGTGTCATCCACCGCCTCGCCGCTAACGGCGGAAGTGTCTGCTGCGATGGCAGAAGTCTGATAAATTGCTGCAAGCAAAGAGGTCACCAGCAGGCGTTTTTTACACCATGCTGCTGACGGAGTCGATTTGTACATAGTCGCCACGCCTTGATCGTTATTAGTATCGGCTCACGCGTTACTTCCAGAGTTGCAGGTTGCTCCGTCTTTTCCGTTGCGGATGGGGTCTTACTCCATTTGTTGATTGCGAATGGTAATGATAGGTATTATCGTTTGCAACAAAATAATCATGTGTTCTTCATTTAAACTGCACTTTGTTTACAATTTGCCCTTTCAGACTTAGCGAGACGACGATGAACTCAAAAGCGGCCATCACCATCACCTACTGTTCCCAGTGCAACTGGATGCTGCGCGCCAGCTGGATGGCGCAGGAGCTGTTACATACCTTCAGCACCGACATCGCCTCGGTGACGCTGGTGCCGGGGACCGGCGGGATCTTCACGATCGATATCGATGGCCAGCAGATCTGGGAGCGCAAGCAGGATGGCGGTTTTCCGGATGCGGCCGAGCTGAAACGCCGGGTGCGCGATGTCTGTTTCCCGGAGAAGCCGCTGGGCCATGTGGATAAAGGTGAGCAGAAGGGGTGACAACCCCCTCCGGGCGACAAGCGCCCGGAGGAGAAGCCGTTAGCGGGCTAACTGCACGTCAACCAGCACGCTTTGTCGGCGGGTGCGTATGAGGGTGACCGCTTCTTCCAGCACGCCGGGGAGATCCTCGGCCCGGGAAACCGACAGGGCCGCCGCGCGGCTGGAGGCGGCGATCGCGGCGAAATCCGGCGAGGTGGTAAAGGCGGTGGCCGGAATGGTCTCCGCGCGGGCTGCGTAGCCGTCCGGGTAGAGCGCTTTGGTGCCGCCCGCGACGGCGCCCCATCCGCCGTTATTTCCGACCACGACGAGGACAGGGAGCTTCATTACCTCCGCAATATGGTGGCAGACCGCAGGGTTGGCGAACAGGTACGACCCGTCGCCGACGGCGGCAATAATCAGCTCTTCCCGGCGCGCAAGCTGCAGCCCCAGCGCGATAGGCAGGGCTTCGCCCAGGCCGCCGGCCAGCGCTTCCTGGTAATAGCTCTCGGCATGGATCAGTCCGGCAAACTGCGGCAGCGTGGTCAGTTCAGAAACGATCCGGCCACGGTGTTGATTCGCCAGATGACCGAGGCAGTAGCTGAGCCAGGGTTTGGTAATGGCCCCGGTCTGGCTGGCATGGAGAAGCGCGTCGCGCTGGTTTTTCTGTTGCTGGATGCGGTTCTGCGTATATGCCGCCCGCTCCGCCACATGTTGCTGGCGGGCGGCCTGCAGCGGGCGCAGCGCCTCTTCCAGCAGGCTGAAGACTTCATCGGTCTCGCCCGCCAGGTTGATGTCCGCGCGATAGCCACGTACCGGGTAGCGGGAGAAGAGCGGATCGGGGCCCATCTGGATCACGGTGCAGTCCTGGCGACAGTCGCCCTCGGCGAGCATCCATGGCGCCTGCGAGTCGACCACCAGAATCACATCGGCGTCGGCGAGCCAGGCGCTGGGATCAGCCCCGGCGAGCAGTGGGTTATCGGCGCTCAGGGTCACCTCGGTACCCCAGTATTCCACCAATGGGATCGCCCATTCGCGCACCAGGCTATTAAGTCGCGCAAAGCCACCCGCCGTTCGGGCGCCGCGCTGGGCGAAGATGACGGGATGCCTGGCGCAGGCGATTGCCTCGGCGGCCCGGGCGATATCTTCCCGGACTGGCGCATAGCGGACCGGCTGCTGCGAAGGACCGGCCTGCAGTGCGGCCTCATCAATAGCAAAGGTCTCGCACAATGGCTCGCGCGGTAAGCTCAGGTAGACCGGCCCTTTCGGCAGGGAGCTGGCAATCGCCCAGGCCCGGTCAACATGCTCGCCGATCTGATCGGCCAGCCGCAGTTCAAAATCCCACTTCACGGATTCACGGATCAGCGCCGCCTGGTCGCGCATCTCCTGGCCGTAGCCAATCGGCGTATTGCGGCAGCCGAAGTGGGAATGTTCGCTAATCGGCGTGCGACCACCAAAAATCAGCACCGGGATATTGCTGTTCGCCAGATTGATGACACCGCAGGCGGCGTTGGCTAACCCGACGTTGGTATGAACCATTACCGCCTGCACCTTGCCAGTGCCGAGGTAGTAGCCGTGCGCCATGCCGATGGCGGCGTTTTCATGCGGGCAGATCACCAGCTCGGGTACCTTTTGCCCGGTCGCCCGGGCCTTTGCCCAGGCTTCAATAACTGGCGGATAATCGGTGCCCGAGTTAATAAAAATATATGCCACGTCCAGCGCCTGTAGCCGATGCAGTAACAGTTCAGCAGCCGATAATGTGATAGAGGCCATATTCTCTCCGTATTCACGCGGTGTAATCGCGATAATTAAAAGGTTAAGAAAATAAATCCGCCCATCGTAATGATGGAGGCAATAATACTCAGCGCCATCGTCGAGGCCATTTCCTGCTCGCCGGTTTTATACTGCATGGCAATAATTATCGCGATGGAGCCTACCGGGATAGCCATCGTCAATACGACTTCCTTTATTTGCTCCATGCTGAAGCCCATTTTTAATAACAGGAGATAGCAGGCGCCGGGCACCAAAATATTGCGGGCGATAACGGTGATAATGGTAGCGGTGGTGATAACAATGCTGCGTGTATAGAGCACGATCCCGGCGGCAAACAGCGCCAGCCCGCCAGAGGCTTTACCCAGCAGACCCAGCGACATCGAGATAGTCTGCGGAATATGGATATCCGCCAGCACGATGATCAGGGCGATCACCGGTGACCAGACCACAGGTTGTTTAATGGCGTTTATCACCCGTGTGCCAAAGGAGATATGCTGGCTTTTATCGCCAGTGGCGACCGACATCAGAATCATCACCAGCGGCAGCTGGAAGACATTTTGCGTGATGCTGGACACCGTGATCAGCGACGCGCTGACGGTGCCAAATAAAAAGGCCAGCACTGAGGTGCCGATGAAAGGAACCGCCGGCGAGCCGATGGCCAGCGCCTGCAGCGTACTGAGGGCGAGGTCGCGTCGGAACAGATAGCGGGCGACCAGTAAGGGAATGACGAAGCTCAGAATCAGCGCGAGGATAATGGCCACCGCAACCGGGCCCATGGTCATGACGATGTGTCGCGGCGTCATCACCATATTGCTGAAAATACTTAGTGGTAATGCATAGAGCATCACAATTTTATTGATGTCTCCTGCCTGCTGCCAGTTAAAGTCTTTTCGTTTACCGCTAATATAGCCGATGATGACGGTAATGATGACCGGTAATATAGCGCCTGAAATTAATAGAATATTGTTCTGTGTCATGGTGATATATTCTCGTTATAAATTATCTTCGGGTCCGCAATTCGTTTTTGCCGTGCGTGATGAGGTTAATAAATCCGTTTTTCCTGATGCGCGGTAGCTATTTTTGAGCGTATTGATAGCGACATTTATTCGCTAAAACAGGCCGCAAGGGAAATGCAAAAACCGTTTATTCAATGAGTAAATATCATGCCAATGAAATTTAAGCAGATTCAGGCTTTTATTACTGTCGCTCACGAAGGCAATATGACCCTGGCCGCAGAGAAGATGGGGATCACTCAGTCGGGACTGAGCCGGCTGTTATTGAGCCTGGAAGCGGACCTGAGCGCGACCTTATTCGAAAGACACAAACACGGTATGGCGTTGAGCGAATATGGCAGCGCCTTTTTACCCTATGCGCTGACGATGCTGAATACCGAACAAAAGGCCCGCGAGGAGATTGCGCTCATCCGCGGCGCCGGGAAAGGTATCCTGCGGATTGGCTGTGTTTCCAGCCTGCTGACCAGCCATTTCATCGATAAGCTGGCGGCTTTCCATCAGCGTCATCCCAAGATCCATCTGCGGATCGTTGACCGCATTGACTCCGAGCTCTTTAAACTCCTGCGGATGCACGACATCGATATCGCCCTCTGCGGCCCCTTACCGCATGATGAGAAAATCGTGGTGCGCGGTAAAATTAACTGGCAGGACCGGATCTGCATCGTCGCCAGGCAGTACCACCCGCTACATCAGGCGGCGAACTTATCCCTCGAGGCGATGCTGGACTATCCGTGGATCATGCCGCCGCCGTTAAGTACCCCGATGAACATCCTTGAGGATATCTTTCGTGCCCATCAGCTACCCTGTCCGCAGCCGGTGATTGAGTGCGCGTCCTCCTCGGCCATTAAGGCCTTTCTGTGCGAGAGCGATCTGTTAACGTCGATGCCGGCCCCGGTTTACCGGCACGAGGAAGCGCTGGGCCTGCTGCGTCCGTTCGAACTCGAGGGCAGCGTTTTTATCCGCGATTTCTATGCCTACAGCCATTTCGGGGTTCTGTCCGGGGCAGCCCTGCAGTTGATCCAGCATCTCAAGCAGTGAGGCTGGTCGGGCACGAACAATAAGGTGTATAATATATGCATCTTAATAACAGGCGAAAGGCGGGGAGATGGGGAAGCGTATCGAACGGGAAAAGATGACGATTCAGCGGATGATTGCCCTCTACCAGCGGCGCTGTCCCGGGGCGCTGGCCGATAATGCGCACTATCAGGCGCTGAACGCCTACGCCGACAAGCGCCTTGATAAGTGCGTGTTTGGCGAGAATAAACCAGCCTGCAAGCAGTGTCCGGTGCATTGCTACCAGCCGGCGAAGCGCGAAGAGATGAAGCAGATTATGCGCTGGGCCGGGCCGCGAATGCTCTGGCGCCACCCGATCCTCACTATTCGCCATCTGCTGGACGACAGGCGCCCGGTGCCGGCGCTACCGGAAAAATACCGACCGAAAAAATAGCGGCCTTTCCCTGGTCAGCGCGGCGCGTAGCCGGGCGACAAGTCGGCCCCGGTAAGGCATTAGCCGCCACCGGGGATGGTTGCTGAAGCCCTCTGTTTCTGACTATCCCGAATTGTGCTTGCCACAAAGGCGACCACAAACAGCGCGGAAAACAGCACCACGATAGTCGGCGCCGGCGCGCTGTCGAGATAAAACGCCAGCCACACCCCTCCCGCCGAGCAGCCGATGGCCACCGCTACCGCCAGCAGCAGGGCGTGGATAAAGCGCCGCACCAGCAGGAGCGCGATCGCCCCGGGAGCAATCAGCAGCGAAATCGACAGAATAATCCCCACCGACTGCAGCGTCGCGACGATGGTCAGGGCGATCATGCACAGCAGGCCGTAGTGCAATAGCCCGCCGCGCAGGCCGCTGGCTTTGGCCTGCGTCGGGTCAAAGGCGTGCAGCAAAAAATCCCGCCATTTGAGACCGATAATCAGCGCAATCACCAGCGCGATAGCCGCCGTTTGTCCAATATCGCGAAGGGATATCCCCAGCATGTCGCCGAACAGGATATGGTCGAGATGAACATCGGACTGGATCGCTACATACAGCACCAGCCCGGCGCCAAACATGCCGGAGAAGACAATCCCCATGATGGTATCGCGCTTGAGTCGGCTGTTATCGTCGAGAAAACCGGTCGTCACGGCGCACAGCAGCCCGGCGATAAACGCGCCGATGGCGAAGGGGATGCCGATAATGTAGGCCAGCACCACGCCCGGAAAGACCGCGTGGCTCATGGCGTCGCCCATCAGCGCCCAGCCTTTGAGCACCAGAAAAACCGACAGTAGCGCGCAGGGCACGGCCACGATGATCGATACCGCTATCGCATTGACCATAAAAGGAAACTGGAACGGGGCCAGGAACAGGTTCAGCATGCGGCCTCCCTGGCACGGCGGCGGCTGGCCAGCAGGCCGTGCTTCGGCGCGAAGATAAAGGTGATGAGGAACAACAGCGTTTGCGCGACCACGATAATGCCGCCGGTGGCGCCGTCGAGATAGTAGCTGAGCCAGGCGCCGAAGAAACTGGTCAGACTGCCGATAGCCACGGCGATGGCCAGCAGGCGCGGAAAGCGGTCGGTTAACAGCCACGCGGTGGCCCCGGGAGTCACCACCAGGCAGATGACCAGAAAGGCGCCGACGGTCTGCAGCGCCGCCACGGTGCAGGCGGCCAGCAGGGTAAAGAACAGCAGCTTCAGGCCGCGGGTGTTCAGGCCAATCGAGCGGGCATGGTTTTCATCAAAGAAGGTCACCATCAGATCTTTCCACTTCAGCAGCAGGATCGCCATCGAGATAAAGCCGATCGCCGCCAGCTGGATAATATCCTCCGGGGCGATGGCCAGAATATTGCCGAGGATAATGGTCTGGATATTCACCGACGTCGGATTCAGCGACACCATAAACAGCCCGATCCCGAAGAAGGAGGAGAAGATCAGGCCAATAATGGCATCCTCTTTCAGCCGCGAGCGCTGCTGCAAAAACAGCATGCTGCCCGCCGCCAGGCCGCCGGAGAGAAACGCGCCGAGCGCGAAAGGCAGGCCGAGCATATAGGCCCCGGCGACGCCGGGCACAATCGAGTGGGAGAGGGCGTCGCCAATCAGCGACCAGCCCTTCAGCATCAGGTAGCAGGAGAGAAACGCACAGACGCCGCCTACCAGCGCCGACACCCACATCGCATTGATCATATAGTGATAGCCAAACGGCTCCAGCAGCCAGCTCATCGTGGGCCTCCTGCCGCGCGCCGGCTGATAAACGGCCGCTCGTCATCGGTGATAACCTGCGCTTCCCCGCCGGTGAGCGCGACGTGGCGCAGCACGCCGCTGAAAGCCCGCTCCAGATTCTCGGCGGTGAAGGTGGTTTCTGTCGGGCCGCTGGCCAGCACGGTGCCTTTCACCATCACCGTGTAATCACAAAATTCGCTCACTGACCCGAGGTTGTGGGTGGAGACCAGCATGGTACAGCCCTCATCGCGGAGCTCGCGCAGCAGGCTGATGATCCGCGCTTCGGTCTGCACATCGACGCCGGTAAAAGGCTCATCCAGCAGGATCACCTGACCCTGCTGAGCGATAGCGCGGGCAAGGAAAACGCGCTTTTTCTGCCCGCCGGAGAGCTCGCCAATCTGCCGATGGCGGAACTCGCTCATGCCCACGCGGGCCAGCGCGGCATCGACAATCTCGCGATCGCGCGGCTTTGCCCGCCGCAGCCAGCCCATATGGCCGTAGCGGCCCATCATCACCACATCCTCCACCAGCACCGGGAAGGACCAGTCCACCTCTTCCGACTGCGGGACATAGGCGACCAGGTTCTGGCGCAGCGCGCGGTTGACCGGCTGGCCGAGTATGGCGATCTCGCCGTGGCCGACGCGCACAAAGCCCATCAGCGCTTTAAACAGTGTGGATTTACCCGAGCCGTTAACGCCCACCAGTGCGGCAATGGAGCCGCGCGGTACGCTGAACGAGGCGTCGCGCAGGGCAGTGTGGCCGTTGCGCCAGGTGACGGTGAGCTGGTCGACATACAGTCCCGCTTGCGCTGCATTCATGGCTGCTTCCTCATCCCGTCCTGGATACCGTTGACGATGGTTTCGGTGGTGACGCGCAGCAGGTCGAGCCAGGTCGGCACCGGGCCGTCGGCGGCGCTCAGCGAATCGACATACAGCACGCCGCCGTAGTGGGCCCCGGCTTCGCGCGCCACCTGACGCGCCGGTTTATCGGAGATGGTGCTTTCGCTGAAGATGGTCGGGATGCGTTCTTTCTTCATGATGTCGATAACCTTGCGCACCTGTTGCGGGGTGCCCTGCTGGTCGGCATTGATCGGCCACAGATACAGTTCGCGCAGACCATAGTCGTGGGCCAGATAGGAGAAGGCCCCCTCGCTGGTGACCAGCCAGCGCTTATCCGCCGGCAGCTGCGCCAGTCTGGCCTGCAGCGGCGCCATCGTCTGGCGGATCTTCTCCTTATAGGCCTCGGCGTTACGGCGATAGGTGTCGACCTGAGGCGGATCGTACTTCACCAGCGCATCGCGAATGTTATCGACATAGATCAAGGCGTTATCTGCCGACATCCAGGCATGGGGATTGGGCTTCCCGCTATAGGGGCCCGCGCTGATGCCCATCGGCTGGATCCCCTCGCTGACTACCACCTCCGGAACGCCCTGTAAGTGCTGATAAAAACGGGCAAACCACCGCTCGAGATTAAGCCCATTGCTGAGGATCAGCTGCGCCCCCTGCGCGCGTTTGATATCGCCGGGCGTGGGCTGGTAATCGTGGATCTCCGCGCCCGGTTTGGTGATGGAACTGACGACGGCGGCGTCGCCGGCCACGTTCTGCGCCATATCGGCGATAACCGTGAAGGTAGTGATAACCCTGAATTTCTCCTGCGCGGTGGCCGGCGTCGCGGCCAGCAGAGCCAGCGCGCTGGCCAGCAGCAATGATTTCAGCAGTGTCAGGTGTTGCATAGGATCCCTCGCAATGGTGTGGTTAATTTCCCAGCGTTTATAGCCATTGCTATGTTATATAGCACAAGCTATTTACAAATGAAAATAATTCTTATTTGCATGCGTGAGTAATAATGAGCCGGGAAACGAAAGCGACAAGAAAGGGGGAGATAAGGCTGGCCCGGCGCGAACCGGGCGAAGATCAAGAGATATCGGCGACAGACTGGCGCGGGATCAGGCGGCCAGCCAGCGAGCGGCCCTCGGCGGTGAAGGTTGGCCGGTCGTCAATCAGGCTGCGAATACGCTGAATACAGTTATCCAGCAGCGCCTCCAGTGGCCAGGAGATGCAGGTCAGCGGCGGGTAGAGCAGCGAGGCGAGCGGGGAATCCTCAAGGCTCAACAGGGAGACCTCCTGCGGGACGGCGATGGTGAATTCGCGTAACAGACGCATCGCCTCAGCCGCGTAGCGGTCGCGTTTAACGATAATGACTGAGTATTTACTGAAGCTGTTAATTAAGGTCAGCAGCGCCTGCTCGACGTCATCGTTGGCCGTCAGCACCAGCTGGCGGTTAAAAGGAATGGAGTAGTTTTGCAGGACGTTGCGGTAGCCTTCCAGCATCTGACGGCTGGCATCGTCGCTATCGCTGTCCACCAGCAGGGCGATGTTGCGGTGTCCCTTGCCAATCACATAGCGGCAGGCGCTTTCGGTGGCGAAGGCGAAGTCGTAGCCCTGGCTGTTGCTCCCGGCGACGCCGAAGCGGTCAAAGGCGATAACGTTGCGCGGCGCGTCGGCGGCAACGGCGCCCAGCACCACCACCGCCACGCACTGGCGCTGCAGATCGTCGATCACCGCCGCCTGCTCTACCGGATCGCTGACATACTGGACCAGCAGGCTTTTATTCAGCCCTTTCAGCGCCTGAGAGAGCAGCGGCAGCAGACGCGCGCCGTGGCTTTCGTCCTGCGCGGAAATCACCAGACCAACGTGGCTGGATGTCTGACTGGCGAGGTTTTGCGCGGCAAAGCTCGGGCGATAGTTGAGTTCTTCAACGGCCCGCAGCACAGCTTCCCGGCTCTCTTCGCGCACGCCCCGGGTGCCGGTCAGCACGCGGGAAACCGTCGCTCTTGAGACATTCGCTAATCTTGAAACATCATCAATCGTTGGCATGGCTTTTTCTGTCTGAACATTTTCGCCTAGCTTAACATACCTGCTGAAAAAAGTGTCTACCGCTGCCCGTCCGCGGCGCCGGGCAGACGGGGCAGCCAGGCCGCGCCGCGCACGCCGCTGGCGTCGCCGAAGCGGGCCGGTTTGATCTGCGTGCGGCAGGTGTCGGAGAAGATCCACGGCACGATGGCGGCAGGCAGATCGCGATAGATCTGGCTGACGTTGGACAGACCGCCGCCCAGCACAATCACCTGCGGGTCGAGAATATTGATCACCGACGCCAGGCTACGGGCAAAGGCATCGATAAAGTGTCGCCAGTGGGCCAGCGCGCGCGGATCGCCGTTTTGCGCCGCGGCGACAATGGCTTCCGC
This sequence comes from Klebsiella sp. GL120222-02, assembly GCF_003097195.1. Lineage (NCBI taxonomy): Bacteria > Pseudomonadati > Pseudomonadota > Gammaproteobacteria > Enterobacterales > Enterobacteriaceae > Klebsiella > Klebsiella sp. GL120222-02. The sequence goes on along the minus strand of NZ_QEQO01000003.1, from coordinate 146,534 downwards.
ACGGGCTTGTTCCCCATAGCGGCGGGCGAAGCCGGTGCCGGAGAGAAAGCTTTCGATGCAGTTCGTTTTGCCGCAGTAGCAGGGCTGCGGCGGACCATCGCGCTCAGGAGTATAGCCCGGCAGCGGATTATGCCCCCACTCCCCGGCGATAGCGTTGGGGCCGCTGAGCAGTTGTTGATGAACGGCGATCCCGCCGCCGCAGCCGGTACCGATAATCACCCCGAAGACGGTGGAGGCCCCGGCGCCGGCGCCATCCACCGCCTCCGAAAGGGTGAAGCAGTCGGCATCGTTTGCCATCCACACCGGCTGGCCAAGCTGCTGCATGATATCCCGGCGCAGATCGTGACCGTTGAGCACCAGGCAGTTGCAGTTTTTAATGCGCCCGCTTTGCGGATCGATAGCCCCGGGCAGGCCGATCCCCAGGGTGAATGGCTGCGGGCTGACCGCGCGAATATCGGCAATCAGGGTCAGCAGCTGACGCATAAAGGCGTCATAGCTCTCTTTGTGGGTCGGCCGGCGCAGGCGCTGGACGCATTCGCCTGCCGGGTCCAGCAGTACGGCTTCCATTTTGGTGCCGCCAATATCTATTCCAAGATGTAACATAGTGACCTCGGGGAATCAGACCCGGCCAGCGCGCCTGGCCGGGGAACGCGCTAGGCGTGAAGCGGTTGCGCGCGGTAAATCGCAATCAGTTCGGCAATCAGCTCTTTCGCCAGAATGGAGGTCATCAGGTGATCCTGAGCATGGACCATTACCAGCGTCATTTTGGTTTTTCCCTCGCCTTCGTCAGCTTCGATAAGCTGGGTCTGTACAAGGTGAGCTTCGCGGGAATAGTGCGCCGCTTCCTGCATTTTGGCGTCGGCGGTGGCGAAATCACCCGCTTTAGCGGCGTGCAGCGCTTCGTAGCACAGACTACGTGACTGGCCGGCGTTGATGATGATCCCCATCACCTGTTCTTCTAATTCCATGATTATCCTCTGAATCGTTAGCGTTAAGCGGTTTGCGCCGCGTTGTCAGCCTGGCCGACGGCGTTTTCACGCTCCTGGGCCAGCAGCTGTTTTTCGTAAGCTTTGAGAAATGGCAGGTACATCACCATGGAGGTGGCCATACAAATGAGGCACAGAATCACCGGGCTAAAGCTCCAGTTCGCCGCCCACGAGGCGCCGATGGGCGCCGGCGTTGTCCACGGCGTCATCGATACTACGCGGCTGACGAGATCCAGCTTCAGCGCAAAGTACGCCAGGGTCGCGTTGACCATCGGCACCAGCACGAACGGCAGGAAAAACAGTGGGTTCATGATGATCGGCGCGCCGAAGAGGATCGGTTCGTTAATATTGAATACCCCCGGCACGACCCCCATCCGGCCAATCGTCCGCAGATGCACGGCCTTGCTGCGCAGCAGCATCAGCGCCAGCGGTAGGGTGGAGCCGACGCCGCCGATCAGCAGATAGTGATCCCAGAAGCCCTGGACATAGATGTGCGGGATAGCGGTACCTGCCGCCATGGCCGCCTGATTGACCGACAGGTTGGCCATCCAGAACGGGTTCATGATCCCGGTGACGATCAGCGCGCCGTGGATCCCGGCGAACCACAGTACCTGACAGACCAGCACTGACAACAGAATGGCCGGCAGCGTATCGGAAGCCGCGACCAGGGGTTTGACCAGCGACATGATCGCTTCCGGAATGATCATCCCCAGCTGAGCCTCGATAAACAGGTTCAGCGGATGCAGCGTCAGAATGATCGCCAGCACCGGGATCAGGATCTCGAACGAGCGCGCCACCCCGGCAGGCACTTCCGGCGGCAGGCGAATGGTGATGTTATGCCGCTTGAGGAAGGCGTACAGCTCGGTGGAATAGATGGCCACCAGAATGGCGGTGAAGATCCCCTGGCCGGAGAAGTAGGCCGTAGAGATCTGGCCATCTTTCAGCGGCGCGGCCACCAGCAGAAACGACATCAGCGACAGCATCCCGGCGGTCAGCGAGTCCAGGTGATGGTGCTTGGCGAGGCTGGCGGCGATCCCGACGGCAATGAACAGGGTCATCACCCCCATGCTGAAGTTGAACGGCAGCATCAGCGCATCGCGATGATCGAGCGAAAATTGCAGCCAGGCGCGGGCAAAGCCCCACGTCGTATCCGGAGAAAACGGCGGAAAGATAAATACCAGCAAAAACGAGCCTACGATCATAAAGGGCAGGGCGGTAATAAAACCGTCGCGGATCGAGGTGACGTATTTTTGCTGGCCGATCGCCCCCGCCATAGGCGTGATCTGCCGTTCGATCACATCGATCAGTTTAGCGTACAGAGAGCTCATGTTCTTTCCTTAGTTCTTGTTTTCAATGAGGGAAAGGGCGAAATCGAGGACCGCGGCGCCTTTTTGCATGCCGTAGTCCATCATATTGATGGGTTCGACGCGAATACCGTATTTATCCGCCTGTTTTTGCAGATCCTGCTGCATGTATTTCACCTGCGGCCCCAGCAGCACCACCTGATAATGGCCAACCTGTTCGGCGAACTCCGCTACGCCATAGGCATTGATCTCTACCGGCAGGCCCCGCTGTTCGGCTTCGGCAATCATTTTTTTCATCAGCAGGCTGGTGGACATGCCTGCCGAACAACACAACATAATTTTTTTCATAAGTACCGCTCCTGATGAGGTTGGATGAGCGGACTATAGTCAAAATGGATGCATTACGGAAAGCGCTTTCCGTTTGTGGATTTATTAATTGTGACCATGATCACCTATGGCAGGCTTTCACTTTCCGGTGTTGTGGGCGATCATCCCGGCGAGACAACCATTCGCAAAGGTAGGAGTATGAACATTCAGTTAATGAATGTGGCCGTGGACATCATCGAGCAGCGGCTGGCGCCGCTGGCGAATGTTCTGACGCGCAACAACCACATTACGGCGATGCGCGATAGCTTTGCGCTGGCGATGCCCTTTGTGATTGTTGGCAGCCTGTTGGTGCCCATTTTGTTTCCGCCCGTTTCCATCGACGGCGCCTCGCGTTTCGGCCAGGTCTATTTGCTACTGCGGCCTATCCTGCTGCCGACCTTTCAGCTAACCATTGGCCTGGTGGCGCTGATTGTCGCCTTCGGCGCCAGCGCCAGTCTCGCCAAGCAGTACCGTCTGCCGGAACGGCTCTGCGGTTTAACCGGGTGTCTGGCTTTTCTGCTGTTTATCGGCTTTCGCGAGACTGCGGTGAGCAATGTTTATCTCGGCGGTATGGGGATATTTACCGCTCTGATATCCAGCACCTATTCCATTGAGATAATTCGCTTTTTCTACAAAAAAGGCTGGTGTATTCGCTTGCCTGATGAAGTGCCGCTGATGACCCGCAATGGCTTTCAACTGCTGATCCCGCTGCTGGTGGTGATGCTGTCGATAAGCGTGATGAATGCCATACTGCTGCAGACCACCGGACGCATCGTACCGGAGTTGATCAGCGAAGCGGTGCGGCCGCTGGTGCTGGCGTCCGACACGCTGATGGCGGTACTGATCTCTTTATTTATCTGTAACTTACTCTGGTTTATCGGTATCCACGGCGCGCTGATCATCACCGGGATCATGAACCCCTTCTGGATGACCTATCTGTTTGAAAATCAGCAGGCGCTGGCGGCGGGTTCGCCAACGCTACCGCATATTTATCTGCAGGGGTTCTGGGATTTTTACCTGCTGATCGGCGGTATTGGCTCCACTTTGCCGCTGGTGCTGATGGCGATGCGCAGCCGCTCGCGGCAGCTGAAAAGCGTGGCAAAAATTGGCCTGCTGCCGTCGCTGTTTAATATCAACGAGCCAATACTGTTTGGTTTTCCGGTAATCATGAACCCGGTTTTTTTACTGCCGTTTCTCTTTGTTCCGCTGATAAATGCCTGTATCGCATGGTATTTAACTCAGCTGGGTATCCTCGACCGCGCGGTGGCGATGCTGCCATGGTCGATGCCTTCCCCGCTGGGGGCAGCATGGTCGGCGAACGGTAGCTGGAAAAATTTGTGCATGAGCCTGTTCGCGATGTTTAACGCCTGGATGCTCTATCGCCCCTTCTTCAAAGTGTACGAACGCCAGCTCGCGGAAACCGAACGCTGACCCCCTCGCCGTCGGCGGCTTATCCCCCGGCGGCACTCATTCACCTGCTCCTCCTTCCGCTCTGCTGCCGGCTCCCGGCGGCATTCTTGTTATTTTATGTGATCAGTCTCACGAATATATTCGTCGCGGAGCGAATTTTGTGAACCAGATAGGCAATTATGGAAAGCGCTTTCCATTAGCGGATGTACATTTCCATTTTTGATCCGTAAATTTCCCCTCCGTTATCGGTTCGTGTTAACAAACATAACGTGGGAAAAAAATAATGATAAAGCTGAAACATTCAATACCTCTGGCTCTCCTCTCGCTGGCAGGGGCCAGCAGCCTGGCCTGCGCCGATCCGAAGTATGATTTTGCGCTGCATGGCTATATCCGCTCCGGGATCCTGGCGAACTCCGATGGCAACCGCGCGGACTCCGTCGGCCTGATGCCGGACGGTAAGTGGCGACTGGGCAACGAAGAAGACACCAAGATCGAACTGATCCCCACCGTGACGCTGACGGCGGACAGCGGCGTGGTGGCGAAAGTGCAGGCCAACCTCACTCATCAGTCGAAATGCACCTCCGACTGGAACTGTCAGGATGACGATGGCCATGACGTACAGTTTCGCGAAGGGTTCGCCGAGCTGAGCAATCTGGATTTTGCGCCGGAGATGACCTTCTGGGCCGGTAAGCGCTACAGCAGCTCCAACACCTCCAGCCATCAGTTCGACTGGGAGTACATTCAGTACAACGGCACCGGCGGCGGCTTCGACAACATGGATCTCGGCTTCGCCCGCTTCGACGCCGGGGTGTACGCCTTTTCACCCACCGATGAAACCAAAGCCTACCCGGTGGATAAGGGAGATCAGGGCTACCCGGATGACTATTCCCTCAACCTGTGGCTGAAAAAGATCGCGGGGACAGGCTTCGATCTGGAGCTGATCGGCCACCATATGAACCGTAACGAAAACCACCCGACTTCCGCCGAGAAGGGCTATGGCGTGACCGGTATTTATAACTTTGACGGTTTCTATGGTCTGACCGGAGGCTACTCCCGCCTTGCATTGCAGTACGGGAAAGGGCTGGCGGCGGGTGACTCACTGGGTAAAAACGGCTGGGGCTGGGCCAATCTGGAAAACACTCAGTCCTGGCGAGTGGTGCTGGATAGCGTGGCCTCGATGGGCGACCTGGAGATCTCGACCTTCGCTTTCTGGCAGAAAGATAAAAACTACCGCTGGTGGACGGAAGATGACCATGGCTGGGGACGCTCGATGTGGGTCGCCGGTATCCGCCCTTATCATCAGATCACCCGCAACTTTGCCATGCAGTACGAGCTGGGCTACGAATACCTGGATGACAAAAACTACAAAGGGGTAAACGGCAAAGGCAAAGGCGGCCTGACCAAAGTCACCGTTGCGCCAACCCTGACCTTTGACTCCGGTTTCTGGGCACGCCCGCAGCTGCGCTTCTTCGTCACCTACGCGAAGTGGGATAAAGGTGTCTCCGATGCGCTGGACGGCAACTACAACTGGGATACCAATACCATCACCGCCGGCGGGTATTCCCGCAGTGGCTCTACCGACACCGTTAACTTCGGCGTACAGGCCGAGGTCTGGTTCTAAGGAGAGACAACGATGAAGCCGATGAAAAACCTGCTGCTGATGGGGCTGCTGTCCGCGCTGGGGGCCGGCGGGGCGCTGGCCGCCGAGCGCTCGCACTTTACGCACTTTATCACTCGCGACGGCGCCACCCTCAAGGACGGCGACAAGGTGTTTCGTTTCGCCGGGATCCACGCGCCGGAGCTGCACCGCATTGAAGACGACGCCCGCGGCCCCTGCAGAGCAGACCCGCGCGGCTGGGGACAATACTTTAAATGGCCAACGGCGCAGGAGCAGCAAAACTGGATCCAGGCGATGGTGCAAACCGGGGCGAAAGCCCAGCGCGTCTACGTGCTGTCGGTGCAGCAGGAATTTGATAAAGCCTGCGGGCGCGAGACCCATATTCTGGCGCCGGAAACGGCGGACGGCATGCCGCGGCTGAATGAGAAAGCCATGCGGGTGTATGACAACATGATTGCCGAAGCGGATAAACAGGGATTGCGACTGATCCTGCCGTTTATTGACCACTGGTGGTGGTGGGGCGGGCGTGAGCAGCTGGCGGCGTTCTACCACGAAAAAGCGGAAGACTTTTATCGGACCGATAGCAAGACCTTCAAAGCCTATCTGGATGTGATCCGCCAGGTTATCACCCGGACAAATACTGTCACCGGCCGCGCCTATTATGATGAAAAGGCGATCATGGCCTGGGAAACCGGTAACGAGCTGGAGGATACCAACGCCGATTTCCTGCATCAGACCGCGGCGTGGATTAAAAAATGGGCCCCTCATCAGCTGGTGGTGGATGGCACCTATAAGAAAATCAATTCCTTTGCGCTGACCGACCCCAATGTAGATATCGTCAGCAATCACTATTACACCAATGCCGATAATAACCATCCCGGGCAGGTGACGCAGGATCTGCGCGCCGTCGGCGGGCAAAAAGTCTATCTCGTCGGCGAGTTTGGCCTGCTGCCGGCGGATCAACTGAACGCCATTATGCAGTCGATCGTTCACAGCGACGTCAACGGGGCGCAAGCCGCCGGCGGGCTTATCTGGGGCTTCCGCGGCCATCGTCACGACGGCGGCTTCTACTGGCATAAGGAGTCGACCGGGCACTACAGTTACCACCTGCCGGGGTTTGCCAAAGAAGGCGAAGCGAACCAGGAGCAGGCGGTGGTCGATCTGGTGCGCACGGCCGCGGCGCAGATGGCCGGGCAGCAGACGATGGCGCCGCTGCCGAAGCCGGACGCGCCTTTGCTGCGCGAGACCACCTCGCCCTTCGCGATCAACTGGATGGGAGCCGCGGTGGGACGCAGCTACGATGTCGAACGCGCCGCCTCGCCGACCGGGCCGTGGACGGTGGTGGGCCGGGATATCTCCGATGGCGTTAACGAATGGAATCCGGTAACCATGGTTCTGTTCCGCGACGATTATCGTCAGCTTCAGCTCGGGCATACGTATTACTACCGGGTGACGGCGAAAAACGAGAGCGGTCATTCGGCTCCTTCCAATGTGATTAGCGTGCAGCATAGCGAGGAGAATCAGCCGCCGGTTGTCACGCTGGAACCGGCCCTAACCACCACGCAGGACCAGGGCGTCGAGCTTACGGCCAGCTGGCAGGACGATGGCCTGCCGTCGCGAGAGGTTAAGGTGGGCTGGCAGCACGCCGGTGAGGGGCAGGTGCATTTTTGCCATGCCGATCGGGCTCAAACCCGGGCCTGGTTTACGGCGCCAGGTACCTATGCGCTGACGTTCACGGCGGACGATGGGCTGCTGAAAAGCAGCAAAACCGTGACCGTGACGGTGGGCGAAGCGACGGGGAAAGCGCCAGCAGATTTTTGTCGTTATCAGGGCGAAGTTTATGGCGTGGCTGAGGGGCGGCTGACGGTGATGAAGAGTGATAAAGACGCGCTGACAGTTGGCGAGGACGGCTTCCTCGGCCCATTTGCCAACGAGGGGGATAAGGTCAGCTGGCAGGTGCAGGCGCCGTGGAGCGGTCAGTTCCTGCTCAATGTAACCTTCAACGGCAAATGGGGCGGTAAGCAGAACTCATTTGTCGTCAACGGGGGCGCTCCGCAGGCCGTGGCCTTCCCGCAGACGGATGAGCAGGGCCAGCAGTTGCGGATACCGGTGACGCTTAACGCGGGGACTAATCAGATTGACTTCGGCCGCTTCGCCGGCGACTGGGGCTATATGTTCATTAAATCGATCGAAGTGGTCGCAGAGTAGTACGTTCAGGCTGCGCCAGACGGGCGCAGCCTTTTTTCGAAGGAGAGGTTATGCAGCAATATCAGTTTCCGCAAGGGTTCCTGTGGGGGGCGGCGGCGTCCGGCCCGCAAACGGAAGGGGTCACCAATAAGCGCCATCGTTCCATCTGGGATAGCTGGTTTGCCGAACAACCGGAGCGATTTTATCAGCAGGTAGGGCCGCAAACCGTATGTGATACTTATCATCAGTATCCGCAGGACGTGGCGCTAATGAAACAGACCGGCTTCAACTCGTTTCGCACCTCGATACAGTGGTCACGACTGATCGCTGATTTAGAAACCGGTGCGCCGGACCCGGACGCGGTGCGTTTTTATCACGCCTATCTCGATGAGATGATCGCCAACGGCATTGAGCCGATGATCAATCTCTACCACTTTGATATGCCGGAAGCGCTGCAGAAACAGTACGGCGGCTTTGAATCGGCGCACGTGGCCGAGCTGTTTGCCCGCTTTGCCCGCACCGCCTTTAGCCTGTTTGGCCATAAGGTTAAATACTGGATAACCTTCAACGAGCCGATTGTGCCGGTTGAGGGGGGCTACCTGTACGACTTCCACTATCCGTGTAAGAAAGATGGCCGGCTGGCGGCGCAGGTGGCGTTTAACATTATGCTGGCGCACGCCAAAGCGGTAACGGCTTATCGTGAACTGGCGCTGGTGGGCGAGATCGGCGTGGTGCTCAACCTGACCCCGAGCTATACCCTCACCGACAGCGACGCGGATAAAAAAGCCGCCGGGTATGCCGACCTGTTTTTTAACCGCAGCTTCCTTGACCCGCTGGTAAAACATGAATTCCCCAAAGCGCTGTGCGAGATCCTCGCCGCCCACGATTGCCTGCCGACGACCAGCAAAGACGACGTGGCGTTGATCCTCAGCGCGGATATCGATTTTCTTGGGGTGAACTATTACGTGCCGCGGCGGGTAAAAGCGCGTGAGGGCGAATATGATCTCGATTATTTCACCCCGGAATACTATTTCGAAAACGCGGTGAACCCGCAGGGCCGCTTTAATCCCTATCGTGATAACAACGAGATCCTGCCGCAGGCGATCTATGACATTGCCGCCAATATTCGCGATAACTACGGCAACATTAAGTGGTATCTCGCGGAAATCGGCATCGCGATGGATCGACAATCAGAGGGAGAGCCCGGGGCGGACGGGGTGATAGACGATAATTTCCGCATCCAGCTGATGGAGGAGCATCTGGTGCAGCTGCACCGCGCCATTGCCGACGGCGCGAACTGCTTTGGCGTACACCAGTGGACGTTTATCGACAACTGGTCGTGGATCAATGCCTTCAAACGACGCTACGGCTTCTGGCGACTGGATCTGGTGACCGGCGAGCGACAGATAAAACGCAATGCGCTGTGGTTTGCCGAACTGGCGACCAGCAACGGTTTTACCAGCGATAAATAGCGCGCGGCGCCAGCGCTCCCTCTCACCGGGGCGGAAAGGGGGAGCGCGCGAGGTTACACCAGTTCGTCTTTATTAATACCCAGCCGCTTCATGCGCGACAGGAGCGTGGTGCGCTTGAGCCCCAGTCGCTGGGCGGCGCCTTTCGGCCCGGCCACCACGCCGTTGCTCTCCTTCAGCACCCGGACGATCAGCTGATATTCATCCTCACCTTCCTCAGGCAGGACCGCCGGCGTTCGAGGAACTTCCACGATCTCCCGCTCCGGCAGGGAGAGCTGCAGTACGTTGCCGCGGGTGAGTAACACCGCCCGTTCGATAACGTTTTCCAGCTCGCGCACGTTGCCCGGCCACTCCATCCGCGTCAAGGTGCGCAGGGTTTCCGCCGGAATGCTGTCGATGTTGCGCCCCATGCGGCGGGCGATTTTAAAGGTAAAGGCCTTCACCAGCAGCGGGATATCGTCGGGACGTTCGCGCAGCGGCGGCAGGTGGATGGGGAACACGTTGAGCCGATAGTAGAGATCGCTGCGGAATTCCCTGTCGATAACCATCTGCTTGAGATCGCGGTTGGTGGCGGCGATCAGCCGGACGTCGGTCTGGATCAGCTTGTTGCTCCCCAGACGTTCGAACTCCTGCTCCTGGAGGACGCGCAGCAGTTTAGGTTGCAACTCCAGCGGCATATCGCCCACTTCATCAAGGAACAGGGAGCTTTTGTCCGCCAGCTCGAAGCGGCCGATACGCTGGGCGCTGGCCCCGGTGAACGCGCCGCGTTCGTGGCCGAACAGATCGCTCTCCAGCAGCCCGGCGGGCATCGCGGCGCAGTTCATCTTCACCATCCGTCGACCGTTACGCCCGCTGAGGTTGTGGATGGCGCGGGCGATAAGCTCTTTACCGGTGCCGGTTTCGCCGAGGATCAGCACGGTGCTGTCGCTGTGCGCCACCATCTCGACCTGTTTGAGCACATTGTTCATCGCCTCGCTGCGGCCGATGATCTCGCCGAATTCGCTCTCGACATTATTGAGCTGCTCGGTGAGGGCGAGGTTCTCATCCACCAGCCGCTCTTTCAGGCGCTGAATTTCGCGGTAGGCGAGGGCGTTATCGATAGCGATCGATACCCGCTCGGCGATCTGCCGCAGCAGCTTGAGATTGGTGGTGGTGAAGACCTGTTCGTCGCACTGCGCCAGCTTCAGCACCCCGAGCAGGGTATTGCCGGACATCAGCGGCAGCAGGCACAGGGTCTGGATCTTATTGCCCCACATCTCGAAGAGCATTTTCTCATACGGCGCGAGGGTGTCATGCTCGTGCAGGTTGAGCAGCAGCATCTCTTTGCTTTTGAACACGCGCTCGGTGAGGGTACCAGCTTCATCCACCTCGCTCTGGTCGTGGACGGGATGGCTGGCGTCAAGATAATGCGTGGAATAGATGTTGAGCTTCCCTTTGCGGTCGCTGCGCAGCACCACGCTGATGGCGTCGATCCGGAAGTAGCGATGGATCTCTTTCGCCACCTCGCTGACCAGCTCGTCGATATCCAGGCGTGAGAGCACCGCGTTGGTGATCGCCACCAGGATGCGAAAGTTGTCGCGCTCGTGGCACAGCAGATCGTAATCGACGTTATTGCTGACCCGGTTCTGAATTTGCTCGGTGACGACGGCGACGATCTGCGTGAAGGTATGCAGCCGCTGGAACTCTTTCTCGCTCCACGGCCGGTTGTCACGGCGCAGAAATTCACAGCCGCCGAAGATCCGCCCATCAGCCGCCAGCGGCAGCAGCGAGTAGTACCCGAACGGGCGATAGAGCCCGCTGCGGATAAGCTGCGGCCAGGTGTCGGCAAAGGTCTCGTGGTCGCAATGCAGGGCATCCGGCCGGGAGAGTAAGCGGCGCACCGGACCGTGGGCGAGCACGGTTTCGTCCTCGTAGCTCACCGGGTGACCGGCTTCATCGCAGGCGTACCTGGCCGCGCGGTGGTTACCCGCGTTCCACAGGATGATGGCCGCCTCGTCGGCGAGCGCAGACTGTTGCACCAGGCGGGTGAGAGTTTCGCTCAGCGCGGCCAGATCGGGCTGCTGTAATAAAAGCCGGGTGATATCGAACAGCCCTTGCTGGCCGAGATCGCTCATCGGTGTATACGACATTGCTTACGTCCAAAACGCGCCGACAACGTGGCGCATAAGAAAATGATGGTACAAATAATAGTATGTTAATAAAGCGGTTATTGCCGCTTTAACCCCGGCTCGCGCTGCGCTTAGCCGGGCTACGTGCGCGCAGTTTTGTAGCCCGGATAAGGCGCCAGCCGCTATCCGGGACCCGACGCCGTCGTTAACAAATTCTCGGCAGCGGCTCGGCGTGGGGAAGATCGAGCGTACGCTTCACGCCGTACAGCCCAACGGAACGCACGCCCGGGCGGTCGACCACTTCGCCGATTATCGCCGCATCGCGTCCCAGTGGGTGAGACCGCAAATGCGCTAGCACGTTTTCCGCGGCCTCGCGGGCGACGGCGAGCACCAGTTTGCCTTCATTGGCGAAGTTCAGGGCGTCCAGCCCAAGCAGTTCGCAGACGCCGCGCACCGTATCGTTGACCGGCAGCGTTGCCTCCTGCAGTTCGATGCCGCAGCCGCTGGCGGCGGCGAACTCATGGGCGACGGCATTGACCCCGCCGCGGGTGGCGTCGCGCAGAGCTTTCACTCCACTCAGTGGCCGCAGGGTCTGGATAAGCGGCGTCAGCACCGCGCAATCGCTGGACAGCGCGCCGTCCAGCCCCATCTGCTCGCGCAGGTTAAGGATGGTGGCGCCATGATCCCCCAGCGTGCCGCTGACCAGTAGCACATCACCGGCGCTAATCTGCTGCGTCCCCCAGCGAACGTCCGCCGGGATGGCGCCGATGCCGGCGGTGTTAATAAACAGCTTATCCGCCGCGCCGCGCGGCACCACTTTAGTGTCGCCGGTGACGATGGCGATCCCTGCCGCCCGGGCGGTGTCGGCCATGCTGGCGACCACCGCTTCCAGGGTGGCCATCTCCAGCCCCTCTTCGAGAATAAAGCCGCAGGAAAGATAGCGGGGGATGGCGCCGCTGACCGCCACATCGTTGGCGGTACCGCAGACGGCCAGCTTGCCGATATTGCCGCCGGGAAAGAACAGCGGGTCAATCACGTAGCTGTCGGTGGAGAAGGCGAGGCGGTCCCCCTGGGCGGCGAGCGCCGCCAGATCGAGGCGCGCCTGATCCTCCTGCTCCGCCAGCCAGGGGTTGGCGAAGGCCTGCATAAACAGGTCGCCGATCAGCTGCTGCATTGCCTGACCGCCGCTACCGTGGGCTAACTGGACGCTTTTCATGCTTCATTTTCCTGACTGCGATATTGATACCAGGCGGCGCAGGCCCCTTCTGAGGAGACCATCAGCGCGCCAAAGGCGCTTTGCGGATTGCAGGTGCGGGCGAAGAGCGGGCACTGGTGCGGTTTACAGCGGCCGGTCAGCACCTCGCCGCAGCGGGCCCGCGGGTCGTCGCACACGCGCTGCGGCGCCGGGCGGAAATGCGCCTCGGCATCGAAGCGCTGATAGGCTGGCGTAAGCTGCACGCCGGAGTCGCTAATGACCCCCAGGCCGCGCCATTCGCTGTCGCCATCCAGGCGAAAGACGTCGGCCATCGCCGCCTGCGCCAGCGGGTTGCCGGCATCCGGCACCACGCGACGGTACTGATTTTCCACATCGCTGCGCTGCGCTATTGTCTGCTCAACCAGCATCACCGCGCCTTGCAGTAGATCAAGCGGTTCGAAACCAGCGACCACTAAAGGACGATGATAGTCGCTGGCGATAAAGCCGTAGGCTTCGGTGCCGATCACCATACTGACGTGGCCCGGGGCGAGAAAGGCGTCGATACTGTTGTCCGGCTGATCCAGCAGGCTGCGCAGGGTCGGCAGCAGGGTGATGTGCTGGCAGAAAAAGTAGAAGTTATCGACGTTGCGCTCCCGCGCCTGACGCAGGGTGAGGGCGGTGGCGGGCATGGTGGTTTCGAAACCGAGGCCGAAAAAGACCACCTCACGCTGCGGGTTTTGCTGCGCCAGCCGCAGGGCGTCCATCGGCGAGTAAACGATGCGGACATCGGCGCCGCGGGATTTCGCCTGCAGCAGCGAGCCGTTTTTACCTGGCACGCGCATGGCGTCGCCGAAGGTGCAGAAGATGACCCCCGGACGGCTGGCAATCTCAATGCAGGCATCGATGCGCCCCATCGGCAGGACGCACACCGGGCAGCCTGGCCCATGAATAAATTCGATATTCTCCGGCAACAGCTGGTCGAGCCCGAATTTAAAAATGGCATGAGTATGGCCGCCGCAGACCTCCATGATGCGTAGCGGTCGCGCGGCGGTGTGCGGCAGCAGACGCGCACGCTGCTGAAGATGCGCCACCAGCTGCATCACCTGTTCGGGGGCGCGGTATTCGTCAACGTAACGCATTATCGCTCCTCGCCGTACAGCAGGGCGCCGACGTCCGGCTCCACGTCAAACATATTTTGCAGCGCCTCGAGAGTGTCGCGCGCTTCGGCTTCATTGATCACGCTCATGGCGAACCCAACGTGCACCAGCACCCACTGGCCGAGACGCGTCTGACCCTGCTCGTCAACGGCGCCCACCAGCGTCAGGTCGACGTCGCGCTGAATGCCACAGACTTCCACCTTAGCCAGCACGCCGTCGATGGCGCAAATTTGTCCCGGAATGCCTATGCACATCGCTGCGTCTCCAGCCAGGTGAGCCACTGCTCCATGCCTTCGCCGCTGGTGGCCGAGAGGAGAATAATCTCAATATGCGGATTGACCTCACGGGCGCAGGCCAGGCACTTCTCAACGTCGAAATTGAGATACGGCAGCAGGTCGACTTTGTTGAGCAGCATCAGGCTGGCGGCGGCAAACATATGTGGATATTTCAGCGGCTTGTCTTCGCCTTCGGTGACCGACAGCACTGCCACCTTATGGCGTTCGCCAAGATCAAAGCTGGCCGGGCAGACCAGGTTGCCGACGTTTTCGATAAACAGAATGCCGTGGTCAGCCAGCGGCAGGCGCGGGGCGGCGTCGGCGATCATCTGGGCATCGAGATGGCAGCCTTTCCCGGTATTGACCTGAATCGCCGGGGTGCCGGTGGCGCGAATGCGGGCGGCGTCATTGACCGTTTGCTGATCGCCTTCAATCACCGCGCAGTCGGCGCGTCCTTTCAGCCGGGTGAGGGTTTCGGTCAGCAGGGTGGTTTTACCGGAGCCGGGGCTGGAAACCAGATTCAGCACCAGCTGCTGTTTCGCCGCAAAGTGTGCGCGGTTGCGCGCCGCCAGACGGTTGTTTTTATCCAGCACGTCGATCTCCACTTCCAGCATCCGCCGCTGGCTCTGCCCCGGGGCGTGAGTCCCAGCCTCGCCATGGCCGTAATGCAGGTCGCCCTCTGGCGTGCGGGTGGGGGCGAAGTGATCGGTTTTGACACCGGTGATGGTCATCGTCTGGCGTGGGGCGGGCGCGAAGGGGGCGCTGCGGAACGCGGAATGCGGGTTTCGTTCGTCTCCTTCAATATAGAGGTTGCCTTCGCCACAGCCGCATGTTGTACACATAGTTTACTCCAGTTCTAAACGCTGAATCTGTAAGCCGTCATCCGCCACGATCTGTAGCTGGTCGTTATTGCAGAGCGGGCAGCGGCGGACGTGCTGCGAGACAAGATGGACGTACTGCTGGCAGCGTTCGCACCAGCATTCAGCCTGTTGTTCGGCGATATGCAGTTCGCACCCCTCCGCCAGCGTGCCGCGGCAGACCAGCTCAAAGCAGAAGGTCAGGGCGCTGGCTTCCACGCAGGAAAATGCGCCGACCTTGAGCCACACGCCGGTCACCCGTCGCGCGCCGGCCTGCTGCGCCTGTTGTTCAATAATTTCCAGCGCCCGCTGGCTGAGGGTGATTTCGTGCATAGTCGCCTCCGTATCGCAATGCGCCTTGTATGCAATAACGATGCCAGAATGAAATCGTCGTGGCCGTCGATGTCGATGTCGACGCCCCGGGGCTGTCATCGACATGTCGCATCGGTAGGGATGAATACAAAAACATAGTTAAATCAATTAAATAAAAAATGGCATGAAAAATGCTTAGAGGGTGCATCTCATGCAACGGAGAAACCGATATGACTATTTGGGAAATAAGTGAAAAGGCGGATTACATCGCCGACCGTCACCGGCAGCAGCAGGAGCAGTGGCACATCTACTGTAACTCGCTGGTTCAGGGGATCACCCTGTCGAAGGCCCGCCTGCATCACGCGATGAGCTGCGCGCCGGATAAAGAGCTGTGCTTCGTGCTGTTCGGCCATTTTCAGGTGTTTGTCGCGCTGGCGGAAGGCTTTAACAGCCACACCATCGAATACTACGTCGAAAACAAAGGCGGCGGTGATAAGTACCTGATTGCTCAGGCCACGCTGGTGGCAGATGGCACGGTGGACGGGCGGATCAGCAACCGCTCCCGCGACCAGGTGCTGGAGCACTATCTGGCGATTATCGCCACTGTCTATGACCGTCTATATGACGCCATGGAGCAAGACCAACCGGTGGATTTAAGCCATCTGGCCCTGACCCACTGATCGCGAGGTGTCGACACGTGTCGAAAATGACACCTGCGCAACCTGATTTCGTCAAAAATGACTTTCACCCGAGGATGACCCGGTGAACCGTTTTGTAATTGCTGACTCCACTGTCTGTATCGGCTGCCGCACCTGCGAAGCCGCCTGCTCTGAGACGCATCGCCAGCGCGGCCTGCAGGCTATGCCGCGGCTGCAGGTGATGCGTAATGAAAAAGAATCGGCACCGCAGATGTGCCACCACTGCGAAGATGCCCCCTGCGCCACCGTCTGCCCGGTTAACGCCATCCAGCGCGTCGATGGCGCCGTCCAGCTCAACGAGAGCCTGTGCGTAAGCTGCAAACTGTGCGGCATCGCCTGCCCGTTTGGCGCCATCGAATTTTCCGGCAGCCGTCCGCTGGATATTCCGGCCAATGCCAATACCCGACTGGCGCCCCCCGCGCCGCCGGCGCCGGCCCGTGTCAGCTCGCTGCTCGACTGGGTGCCCGGCGTGCGCGCCATTGCCGTGAAATGCGACCTCTGCCACTTCGATGACCAGGGCCCGGCCTGCGTGAGGACCTGCCCGACCAACGCGCTGCTGTTGGTGGATAGCCGGGATATCGCCCAGGCCAGCAAGCGTAAACGCCAGCTGACCTTTAATACCGACCTTGGCGACTTGTCGCTGTTCCAGGCGCAACAGGGGGAGAGGGAATGAGTGTAATAGGATTAGTCAATCAGGCGGTGATGTGGTACGCCGCCAGCGCCGTGCTGGCCTTTGTGTTTGCCATGCGTAAACCGCTCAGCGGCGCTATTGCCGGGATCGGCGGCGCGGTGGCCAGCGCCATGCTGGTGGTTGCCGGCGGCTCAGCGCTCTTGATGCCGGAACGGATCCACGGCGGAATGCTGCAGTTTCTGCATCTGACGATGCGGGTGGGCGGTGTCAACGCGCTGTGGCTGCTGGCCATCGGCCTGTCGGCGCTGCCGGTGTCATTGTTCAATATTAGCTGGCATCGCCATCCGCAGGTGAAGGCCAACGGCCTGCTGGTCAACCTGCTGTTGGCCGCCGCCACCTGCGCGGTGGTGGTGACCAATATCGGTTCGCTGGTGGTGATGGCGGAGATCATGGCGCTCTGCGCGGCGTTTCTCACCGGCTGCGCCGCTTCCGGTAAGCTGTGGTTTGCCCTGGGGCGTCTCGGCACGTTGCTGATGGCCTGGACCTGCTGGCTGGTGTGGTCGACCTACGGCACCCTCGAGCTGGCGCAGATCAACCTCCAGGCAGTGGATATGATGCAGAACCCGCTGCTGTGGCTGCCGGGACTGGTGGGGTTCGCCCTGCTGGCCGGGGCGATCCCGCTGCACGGCTGGGCGCCGCAGGCTCACGCCGGGGCCAGCGCGCCGGCCGCCGCGCTGTTTTCCACCGTGGTGATGAAGGTCGGTCTTTACGGCATGCTGACCGTCTCGCTGGCCGGCGGCGTGCCGCCGCTGTGGTGGGGCGTCATGCTGCTGGCGCTGGGGATGATCACCGCCTTTATCGGCGGGCTGTATGCCCTGATGGAGCATAACATTCAGCGTCTGCTGGCCTATCACACCCTCGAGAACATCGGCATCATCCTGCTGGGGCTGGGCGCCTTTGTTACCGGCGTGGCAACCCGCAACAGCACGCTGATGGTGCTGGGGTTTATCGGCGGCATGTATCACCTGATTAACCACAGCCTGTTCAAAACCACGCTGTTCCTCGGCGCCGGGGCGGTGTGGTTCCGTACCGGCCATCGCGATATCGAGAAGCTGGGCGGCATCGGTAAAAAAATGCCGTTGATCTCCCTCGCCATGCTGGTAGGACTGATGGCAATGGCGGCCCTGCCGCCGCTGAACGGCTTCGCCGGCGAGTGGGTTATCTACCAGTCCTTCTTCAAAATGAGCACCGGCGACCTGTTTATTGGCCGTCTGCTGGGGCCGCTGCTGGCCGTCGGCCTGGCGATCACCGGCGCACTGGCGGTGATGTGTATGGCGAAAGTCTATGGCGTGACCTTCCTCGGCGCGCCGCGGACGAAAGAGGCGGAAAACGCCACCTGCGCCCCCTGGCTGATGACCCTGAGCGTAATACTGGCGGCGGTCTTCTGCCTCGTTGGCGGCATCGCCGCGCCGTGGCTGCTGCCGCTGGTGAGCGGCGCCTTCCCGGTGCAGGCTCAGGTATCGAGCGTGGTATCGCAGCCGATGATCGCGCTGCTGCTTATCGCCTGCCCGCTGCTGCCGTTCCTGCTGATGATCTTCTTTAAAGGCGATCGCCTGGCGGCGCGCTCGCGCGGCGCGGCGTGGGTCTGCGGTTACGACCACGAGCAGTCGATGGTGGTAACGGCCCACGGCTTTGCCATGCCGGTGAAAGAGGCCTTTGCGCCGTTGCTGAAGCTGCGTCACTGGCTGAACCCGGTGCGTCTGGTGCCGGGCTGGCAATCGGCCTCGGCGCCGGCGCTGCTGCGTGGGATCGCGCTGGTTGAGCTGGCGGTGCTGGTGGTGATTGTCATTTCGCGAGGAGCCTGAGAATGAGTCTGTTAATTGCATTGCTACAGGCGCTGGTGCTGTTTGCCGTCGCGCCGCTGTTGTCCGGGATCGTTCGCGTCGCCCGCGCGCGGCTGCATAACCGCCGCGGACCGGGGGTACTGCAGGAGTATCGCGATATCCTGAAACTGCTGAGCCGCCAGAGCGTCGGCCCTGACGCCTCGGGCTGGGTGTTTCGCCTGACGCCGTACGTCATGGTGGGCGTGATGCTGACCATCGCCACCGCGCTGCCGGTGGTGACGGTGGACTCTCCGCTGCCGGTGCTCGGGGATCTCATCACCCTGATCTACCTGTTCGCCATCGCCCGTTTCTTCTTTGCCATTTCTGGTCTGGACACCGGCAGCCCGTTTACCGCGCTGGGCAGCAGTCGCGAAGCGATGCTCGGCGTGCTGGTGGAGCCGATCCTGCTGCTGGGCCTGTGGGTGGCGGCGCAGGTCGCCGGCTCGACCCATATCAGCACCATCACCGATACCCTTTACCACTGGCCGGCGGCGCGCAGCATTCCACTGATTCTGGCGCTGTGCGCCTGCGCCTTCGCCACCTTTATTGAGATGGGCAAACTGCCGTTCGATCTGGCGGAAGCAGAGCAGGAGCTGCAGGAGGGCCCCCTGTCGGAATACAGCGGCAGCGGCTTTGGCATCCTGAAGTGGGGCATCAGCCTCAAACAGCTGGTGGTGCTGCAGATGTTTGTCGGGGTCTTTTTCCCGTGGGGTCAGATGACCAGCTTCAGCGTCGGCGGCCTGCTATTGGCGCTGGTGGTCGCCATCGTCAAGCTGGTGGTCGGGGTGCTGATTATCGCGTTGTTTGAAAACAGCATGGCGCGTCTGCGTTTTTGTGCCACCTCCCGCGTCACCTGGGCCGGGTTTGGTTTTGCCTTTTTAGCTTTCGTCTCCTTGCTGGTGGCGTGATTAAGAGAGTTTGAGCATGTCTGAAGAAAAAATCGGTCAACACTATCTTGCGGCGCTGCACCAGGCCTTTCCGGGCGTGGTGCTGGACGAAGCCTGGCAGACCAAAGACCAGTTAACTATCACCGTGAAGGTCAACTACCTGCCGGAAGTGGTGGAGTTTCTCTACTACCAGCAGGGTGGCTGGCTGTCGGTGCTGTTCGGCAACGATGAACGTAAGCTCAACGGCCACTACGCGGTCTATTACGTGCTGTCGATGGAGCAGGGCACCAAATGCTGGATCACCGTGCGCGTGGAAGTGGACGCCAACAAACCGGAATACCCGTCGGTGACGCCGCGCGTCCCGGCGGCGGTGTGGGGCGAGCGCGAAGTGCGCGATATGTACGGCCTGGTGCCGGTCGGCCTGCCGGACGAACGTCGTCTGGTGCTACCGGACGACTGGCCGGACGAACTCTATCCGCTGCGCAAAGACAGCATGGACTATCGCCAGCGTCCGGCGCCGACCACCGACGCGGAAACCTACGAGTTCATTAACGAGCTCGGCAGCAAGAAAAACAACGTGGTGCCGATCGGCCCGCTGCACGTCACCTCTGATGAACCTGGCCACTTCCGCCTGTTCGTTGACGGCGAGAACATTATCGATGCCGACTACCGCCTGTTCTACGTCCATCGCGGGATGGAAAAGCTGGCGGAAACCCGCATGGGCTATAACGAAGTGACCTTCCTGTCGGACCGGGTGTGCGGCATCTGCGGCTTCGCCCACAGTACCGCTTACACCACCTCGGTGGAGAACGCGATGGGCATCGTGGTGCCGGAGCGGGCGCAGATGATCCGCGCCATTCTGCTGGAGGTGGAACGCCTGCACTCGCACCTGCTGAACCTCGGTCTGGCCTGCCACTTTACCGGCTTTGACTCCGGCTTTATGCAGTTCTTCCGCGTGCGCGAAACCTCAATGAAGATGGCGGAAATTCTCACCGGCGCGCGTAAAACCTACGGCCTGAACCTGATCGGCGGGATCCGCCGCGACCTGCTGAAAGAGGACATGATCCAGACCCGTCAGCTGGCGCAGCAGATGCGCCGCGACGTGCAGGAACTGGTGGATATGCTGCTCAGCACGCCGAATATGGAACAGCGTACCGTCGGTATTGGCCGTCTGGATCCGGAAATCGCCCGCGACTTTAGTAACGTCGGCCCGATGGTGCGCGCCAGCGGCCACGCCCGCGACACCCGCGCCGACCACCCGTTTGTCGGCTACGGCCTGCTGCCGATGGAAGTCCACAGCGAGCAGGGTTGCGACGTAATATCTCGCCTCAAGGTGCGGATCAACGAGGTTTATACCGCGCTGAATATGATTGATTTCGGTCTCGATAACCTGCCGGGCGGCCCGCTGATGGTGGAAGGGTTCACCTATATTCCGCACCGCTTCGCACTGGGCTTCTCCGAGGCGCCGCGCGGCGACGATATCCACTGGAGCATGACCGGCGACAACCAGAAACTGTACCGCTGGCGCTGCCGGGCGGCGACCTATGCCAACTGGCCGACCCTGCGCTATATGCTGCGCGGCAACACCGTTTCCGATGCGCCGCTGATCATCGGCAGCCTCGACCCGTGCTACTCCTGTACCGACCGCATGACCGTTGTCGACGTACGCAAGAAGAAGAGCAAAGTGGTGCCGTACAAAGAGCTGGAGCGCTACAGCATCGAGCGTAAAAACTCGCCGCTGAAATAAGGAATCGCCATGTTTACCTTTATTAAAAAAGTTATTAAGACCGGCACCGCGACGCACGCCTACCCGCTGGAGCCGATGCCGGTAGACAAAAACTTTCGCGGCAAGCCGGAGCATACGCCGCAGCAGTGTATCGGCTGCGCGGCCTGCGTGAACGCCTGCCCGTCGAACGCCCTGACGGTCGAGACCGATCTGACCACTAAACAGCTGGCGTGGCAGTTCAACCTCGGGCGCTGCATCTTCTGCGGCCGCTGTGAAGAGGTGTGCCCGACGGCGGCGATTAAGCTGTCGCCGGAGTATGAGCTGGCGGTGTGGAAGAAAGAGGATTTCCTCCAGCAGTCGCGCTTCGCTATCTGCCACTGCCGGGAGTGCCAGCGTCCGTTCGCGGTGCAGAAGGAGATCGACTACGCCATCGCGCTGCTCAAGCATAACGGCGATACCCGCGCCGAGCTGCACCGCGAAAGCTTCGAAACCTGCCCGGAATGCAAGCGCCAGAAATGCCTGGTGCCGTCCGATCGTATTGAACTAACCCGCCATATGAGGGAGGCCAGCTGATGAGTACTTTACTTGGCCCGCGCGATGAAAACGGCATTCCCGTGCCGATGACGGTGGATGAATCCATCGCCAGCATGAAGGCCTCGCTGCTGAAGAAGATTAAACGTTCGGCCTACGTCTACCGCGTCGACTGCGGCGGCTGCAACGGTTGCGAAATTGAAATCTTCGCCACCCTTTCGCCGCTGTTCGACGCTGAACGCTTCGGGATTAAAGTGGTGCCTTCGCCGCGCCATGCCGATATCCTGCTGTTTACCGGGGCGGTGACCCGCGCCATGCGCTCCCCGGCGCTGCGCGCCTGGCAGTCGGCGCCGGATCCGAAGATCTGTATCTCCTACGGCGCCTGCGGCAACAGCGGCGGCATCTTCCACGACCTGTACTGTGTCTGGGGCGGTACCGATAAAATCGTACCGGTCGATGTCTATATTCCGGGCTGCCCGCCGACGCCCGCCGCCACCCTGTACGGCTTTGCTATGGCGCTCGGCCTGCTGGAGCAGAAAATCCATGCTCGTCTGCCAGGCGAACTCGACGAACAGCCGACCGAGCTGCTGCATGCCGATATGGTGCAGCCCCTGCGGGTGCGCATCGATCGCGAAGCGCGGCGTCTGGCGGGCTATCGCTATGGCCGGCAGATTGCTGACGACTATATGCGTCTGCTCGGCCAGGGCGACAGCCAGGTGCTGCGCTGGCTGGAGGCGGAGAAAGATCCGCGTCTGACCGAGATCGTCACCCATCTCAACCAGGTGGTCGAGGGGGCGCGTATCCGATGAGCGAGACGGTGGTGTTCAGTCAGCTGAGCCGTAAATTTATTGATGAGAACGACGCCACGCCGGATCAGGCGCAGCAGGTGGTCTATTACAGCCTGGCGATTGGCCACCACCTCGGCGTCATCGACTGTCTCGAGGCGGCGCTGAGCTGCCCGTGGGAGGCGTATCTGGCATGGATCGCCACCCTTGAGGCCGGGAGCGCCGCGCGGCGCAAAATGGAGGGTGTGCCGAAGTATGGCGAAATCGTCATCGACAGCAGCCATGTGGCGATGCTGGCCAACGCCTTTGATAAAGCGCAGTCCGCGCAGACCCCGCAGCAGCAGGCGTGGAGTAAAACCCTGCTCAGCATGCTGCATGATATTCACCAGGAGAGCGCCATCTATCTGATGGTGAGGAGATTACGTGACTGACGTTTTACTCTGTGTTGGCAACAGCATGATGGGCGACGACGGTGCCGGCCCGCTGCTGGCGGAGATGTGCGCGGCGAACCCGGCCGGCCAGTGGGTGGTCATCGACGGCGGCAGCGCGCCGGAAAACGACATCGTGGCGATCCGCGAATTACGCCCCGAACGCCTGCTGATTGTCGATGCCACCGATATGGGCCTCAACCCCGGCGACATTCGCGTCATCGACCCCGACGACATCGCCGAGATGTTTATGATGACCACCCATAACATGCCGCTCAACTATCTGGTCGATCAGTTGAAAGAGGACGTCGGCGAGGTGATTTTCCTCGGCATTCAGCCGGATATCGTCGGTTTTTATTATCCGATGACCCAGCCGGTAAAAGAGGCCGTTGCCCGGGTGTACCAGC
This sequence comes from Klebsiella sp. GL120222-02, assembly GCF_003097195.1. NCBI lineage: Bacteria > Pseudomonadati > Pseudomonadota > Gammaproteobacteria > Enterobacterales > Enterobacteriaceae > Klebsiella > Klebsiella sp. GL120222-02. Next base: position 123,314 of record NZ_QEQO01000003.1, on the reverse strand, counting down.
AGCTGGCAGACTGGCAGGGCCAGGGCGGCTTTGCCCGGCTGGAGGCTGAAGACGATTAACCCAGCGGCGAACCGGGCTCTCCGCCGGCGCACGACTGACCTGCCGGGAGCCCCGTTCCCGGCGGCGCCAGCTCAAGATTCTCTATCACTAATTTCCCGGGTGACACCGAGACTCTGACCTGCGTGCCGACCGGAAACCCCGCCTGCTCCAGCCAGTCGCCGTTCAGGTTCAGGGCTGCGTGGCGGGTGTAGCGCCGCGTCTCCCGCGTTTTGCGGTCTTCATGGCGTTTTCTGACATATCCCACGGTTAACTGGCGAATGGCCCTGGCTATCCCTCTGGCTGCGGTAGTGTGCTGTGCGCTCATGATGTGCTCCTTGCTGAAGATACCCCTGTAAAAGTACTGGATAAAATACCAGTTATTGTGAACAGGAGGCAAACCAGAAACTGGAATCAGGCTCGAGAAAAAAGCATGTAATAGATGCAACAGAAAGCAGACGCCCGTCCCCCGTTTATCGCGGGGAATGGGCGCGCGTGGGCGAGGACGCTTAGTCGAGATCGGCGCCGTTGCTGGCTATCACCTTCTGGTACCAGAAGAATGACTTTTTACGCTTACGCGCCAGGGTGCCGTTGCCGGCATCGTCGCGATCGACATAGACAAAGCCGTAGCGCTTGCTCATCTCGCCGGTTGACGCCGAGACCAGATCGATGCAGCCCCAGCTGGTGTAGCCCAGCACCGGAATACCGTCGCCGATAGCGTCGCGCATTGCCCTGATGTGCTCGCGCAGGTAGCTGATGCGATAGTCGTCATTGATGTCGCCATTGGCATCGATCTCATCGCGGGCGCCAAGCCCGTTTTCCACCAGGAACAGCGGTTTCTGATAGCGGTCATACATCATGTTCATGGTGATGCGCAGGCCCAGCGGGTCGATGCCCCAGCCCCATTCGCTGGCCGGGATGTGCGGGTTCTTCAGCGACTTGACGATGTTGGCGGCATTGGTGTTGCTGGCGTTCATCTCCGCCGAGGCGCAGCGCGACGCGTAGTAGCTAAAGGAGACGAAATCGACGGTGTTTTTGAGGATCTCGTCATCGCCCGGCTGTTTCGCAATCGTGACCCCTTTTTCCCGGAACACCCGCGCGGCCCACACCGGATAGGCGCCGCGCGCCTGGACGTCGATAAAGAACAGATTTTCGCGGTCCTTCTCCAGCGCCATCCACACATCTTCCGGCTTGCAGGAGTAAGGATAGAAATTGCCGCCCGCCAGCATGCAGCCGACCTGATTTTGCGGGTTAATCTCATGAGCGATTTTTGTCGCCAGCGCGCTGGCCACCAACTCGTGATGCGCGGCCTGGTACTTCACCTGCTCCTGGTTTTCACCCTCTTCAAACACCAGACCGGCGCCGGAGTAGGGGCTGTGCAGCATGATGTTGATTTCATTGAAGGTGAGCCAGTATTTCACCAGACCGTCAAAAGCTTCAAAGCAGGTGCGGGCGTAGTGGCTGAAAAAATCCACCATTTTGCGGTTGCGCCAGGAGCCGTACTCCATCACCAGATGCATCGGCACGTCGAAATGACACAGCGTGACCAGCGGCTCGATACCGTGCTTTTTGCACTCCTCAAACAGTGAGCGATAGAAGGCGATGCCCTGCGGATTCGGCTGCTGCTCGTCGCCGCGCGGGAACAGGCGGCTCCAGGCGATGGAGGTGCGAAAGACGCTGAACCCCATCTCGGCCATCAGGGCAATATCTTCTTTATAGCGATGGTAAAAATCGATCGCTTCATGGCTGGGGTAAAATTCGTCTTCACGCAGCGTAAAGCGCTTCTCCAGGCCTAATTTTACCGGCAGGCGGTGGGCGCCGTGGGGGAGGGTATCCACGGTGGTCAGCCCCTTACCGCCTTCAAGATAAGCGCCTTCAGACTGGTTGGCGGCCAGTGCGCCGCCCCATAAAAATCCCTGTGGGAAACTCGCCATGCATTACCTCATTATCAATTGTGTGTTCAGGCGTGGGATGCCTGGGCCCGGGCCTGGCGCGCTCTGGCGTCGGCAGCGGCCTGTTCAACGGGAATATCTTCAAAGCCGAGGATCAGCGTCAGGGCAAACGACAGCACCACCGACAGCGCCATCACGCCAAATACCCAGACGATAGTCATCGGATTGGCTGGATCGAAAAACTGCACGCTGGTAAACAGCCCTGGCGCCGCCATCGAATGGCTGGCCAGACCGGCGATTCCCGCCACCGCGCCGCAGATAAAGCCGCTGATTAAGCTGGCGATCAGCGGGCGCTTCAGGCGCACCGCCACGCCGTACAGCGCCGGTTCGGAAATCCCGGCCAGAATCGCCGATGCCGCGGCGGCCAGCGCCGTCTGGCGCAGCTCCGGGTTTTTGGTTTTCCACGCCACCGCCAGCGACGATCCGCCCAGCGACAGGTTGGCGCCGATCTCCGATGGCATCACCATGCCCTCTTTGCCGGTTTCGGCGATGGTCTGAATGATGGTTGGCGTAAAGACGCGGTGCATCCCGGTCATCACCAGCAGTGGCCACAGCCCGCCCATGATCGCCACCGACAGCCAGCCGAGATAGCTGTGGATCGTATACACCAGCGCGGAAATGGCGCTACCGATCCAGATGCCCAGCGGGCCAATCAGCAGGATCGCCAGCGGGGCGGCGATCAGCACGATCAGCATCGGCTTAAGGAAGTTTTTCGTCACCGCCGGGGTAATGCGATCCACCCAGCGCTCGATATACGACAGGCACCAGGTCATCACCAGCGCCGGGATCACCGTGTAGGTGTATTTCACCGCGGTAACCGGAATAAAGGCAAATTCAACGTGTTCGCCCTGGGCGGCTTTGGCCATCAATTCGATAAACCCGGGATGCACCAGCACCCCGGCGATGGCGATAGCCAGCGACATATTGGTTTTGAATTTCACCGCCGCGGAGGCGGCCACCATCAGCGGCAGGAAGAAAAATGCGCCATCGCCGATAAGCGCCAGAAGTGTCAGCGTCGGCGAGCCTTTCGGCAGTGCGCCGCTCATCTCAAGGATCATTGCCAGCAGCTTGACCATCGATCCGCCGATAATCGCCGGGATCAGCGGCGACATGGTGCCGATCAGCGCGTCAAGGATCCCGGCGCCGATGCGTTTCAGGGTTAGCGGCGCTTTGCCCTGCGGCTCAGCCGGGCGCAGGTCGCCAGGCAGCAGATTCACCACCTCGCGGTAGGCCTGGGAAACGGTATTGCCGATGATCACCTGGCATTGGTTATCGCTGCGCACAACGCCGAGTACCCCGGTCAGGCCTTTCAGGGTGGGGCTATCGACCTTTTCGTCGTCTTTGACCACGAAGCGCAGACGGGTCATGCAGTGGGTCACGGCGGCGACGTTATCGACTCCGCCGATTGCCGCGACTATCTGTTGCGCCAGGGCTGCATAATTTTTCGACATCGGATTTTATCCTGTTTATCAATAGGGTACTGATCTGCTACCGCGCCGCATCGCCGGGCGATACCATGTTTATATAGGAAACCGGTTCCACAAAATAATGGTGAGTTTCATTTGATTGCACAAGAAATAAAAAAAGATGATCTCAATTTTGTGATTTTGATCGCGAAGCGTCGCCGTGAGCCGGATCGCGGTGGTGAACAGGGGAATGCTGTAAAAGCGGGAAACGTGCAGTACACTGCCTGCAACTTTTGCAACAGGAAGAATCACATGGCAACGATGCTGGAGGTCGCAAAGCGCGCGGGGGTATCGAAGGCAACCGTTTCGCGGGTACTGTCGGGCAACGGCTATGTCAGTCAGGAGACCAAAGACCGGGTGTTTAAGGCAGTGGCGGAGAGCGGCTATCGGCCTAATCTGCTGGCGCGCAACCTGGCGACCAAAACGACGCAAACCCTGGGCCTGGTGGTGACCAACACCCTGTACCACGGCGTCTATTTCAGCGAGCTGCTGTATCACGTGGCGCGGATGACGGAAGACAAGGGACGACAGCTGATCCTGGCCGACGGCAAGCACAGCGCGCAAGAGGAGCGGGAGGCGATCCAGTACCTGCTGGACCTGCGCTGCGATGCGATCATCATCTACCCGCGCTTTCTCACCGTTGACGAGATGGACGAGATCGTTGAGAACCACTCGCAGCCGATCATGGTGCTTAACCGCCGCCTGCGTCGCCACGCCAGCCACTGTGTCTGGTCCGATCAAAAAGCCTCGGCGATGCGGGTGGTGGAGCGGCTGATTGCGCTTGGCCATCGCGATATCGCCTTTATTACCGGTTCCCTTGACTCACCCACCGGCGTCGAACGCCTTGCCGGCTACAAAGACGCGCTGGCTGGCCATGGCATCGCCCTGAACGAGGCGCTCATCGCGGAGGGGCGCTGGACGCCGGAAACCGGCGCGGCGGCGGTGGAGATCCTGCGTCAGCGCGGGGTGACCTACAGCGCGCTGGTGGCGAGCAATGACGATATGGCGATCGGAGCGATGAAGCAGCTTCACCAGCTGGGCGTTAAGGTTCCGGATCAGGTCTCGGTGGTGGGGTTTGATGATATTGTGCTGGCGCCGTATATGGTGCCGTCGCTCGCCAGCGTTCGGGTACCGGTGACGGAGATGATTAAAGAGAGCATCAATCGGCTGATATTTATGCTGGATGGTGGGGAGTTCAACTTTCAGCAGAGCTTCCCCGGGGCGCTAATTGAGCGTGATTCACTGGTGGCGGGTCCCTGTGCCTGACGTCGTCAGCTGTCATCGTCACTACTGACGATGACAGCAAATGTTCGATTTAATTCTCTTAACTATCAATAATATAAAAACTGGAACGTATTATGCATACTCCGGCGCCTAACCTTCTTACTGCTGGAGAAATGGATGAACCGTTTCATTATCGCCGATGCGAGCAAATGTATCGGCTGTCGCACTTGCGAAGTGGCCTGCGTGGTGTCCCATCAGGAACATCAGGATTGCGCCGCCCTGACGCCTCACACCTTTCAACCGCGTATTCACGTGATCAAAGGGGTCAATGTCTCCACGGCGACCGCCTGCCGTCAGTGTGAAGACGCCCCCTGCGCCAACGTCTGCCCGAACGGCGCCATCAGCCGCGATAAAGGCTTTGTCCATGTGATGCAGGAGCGCTGCATCGGCTGCAAAACCTGCGTTGTTGCCTGCCCGTACGGGGCGATGGAGGTGGTGGTGCGCCCGGTGATCCGCCATAGCGGTGCCGGACTGAACGTCGTGGCGGAAAAAGCCGAAGCCAACAAGTGCGACCTCTGCTTCCACCGCGAGAGCGGCCCGGCCTGCATGGAAGTCTGCCCGACGCACGCCCTGGTGTGCGTTGACCGCAACAAGCTGGAGCAGATGAATATCGAGAAACGTCGCCGTACGGCGCTGGCCTGGTAAGTCGTGGCATGAACGGGGTGCAAATCCGCATTCGCGGTAAAGTGCAGGGGGTGGGGTTCCGCCCCTTTGTCTGGCGGCTGGCCCGGAGGCAGGCCCGCTGCGGCGATGTCTGTAATGACGGTGACGGCGTCCTGGTGCGGCTGGCCGGGGGCGACGATGGTTTTACTGCCGCTCTGGCTGACCACTGCCCGCCGCTGGCGCGTATCGACAGCACCGACTGCACCCCTTATTGCTGGACGGCCACGCCGCAGGATTTCACCATCCGCGAGAGCGGGGCGGGATGCATGCGCACTCAGATCGTGCCCGATGCCGCGACCTGTCCGGCGTGCCTCGCGGAGATGAACGATCCCCGGGCGCGCCGCTACCGCTACCCCTTTATCAACTGCACCCACTGCGGGCCGCGGTTAACCATTATCCGCGCCATGCCCTACGACCGGCCTTTCACCGCAATGGCGCCGTTCCCGCTCTGTTCCCCTTGTGAGGCGGAGTTCCGCGATCCTGCGGATCGCCGTTTTCACGCCCAGCCGGTGGCCTGCCCCGACTGCGGACCGCGGCTGGAATGGCGGGCAGAGGGGGAAACGCTGAACAGCGAGGCGGCGCTGCAGGCGGCCATCACGCGGCTGGCGGCAGGCGACATCGTGGCGATAAAAGGCATCGGCGGCTTTCATCTGGCCTGCGATGCCGGTAATCCCGCTGCCGTTGCCACGCTGCGGGCGAGGAAACACCGTCCGGCGAAACCGCTGGCGGTGATGTTGCCGTCAGCGGCGGGCTTACCCGCCGACGCCGCGGCGCTGATGGGCTCCCCGGCGGCGCCCATCGTACTGATTGCTAAAGCGCAGGTCTCCGGCCTGTGTGACGAGATTGCGCCAGGACTTGCGGAAGTAGGGGTGATGCTGCCGTCTAATCCGCTGCAGCATTTACTTCTGCAGGCCCTGGCGCGCCCCATCGTCATGACCTCCGGCAACCTTAGCGGCCGTCCGCCGGCGTTAAGTAATGCTCAGGCGCTCAACGACTTAGCCGACATTGCCGACGGCTTTCTCTTGCATAATCGCGACATCCTGCAGCGAATGGATGATTCGCTGGTGCGGTCAAGCGGTGAAATGCTGCGCCGCGCCCGGGGCTACGTCCCGGATGCGCTGCCGCTGCCGCCGGGGCTACAAGACATCCCGCCGCTACTGGCTCTCGGCGCGGATATGAAAAATACCTTCTGCCTGGCGCGCGGCAGCGAAGCGCTGCTGAGCCAGCACTTTGGCGATCTTGGCGAGGAAGGCGTTGAACAGCAGTGGCGCAGCACCCTGCAGCTGATGCAAAGCATTTACGCGTTTGTGCCGCAGCGGGTGGTGGTTGATGCCCACCCCGGCTATCGCTCAACGCAGTGGGCGGCGTCCCTGTCGCTGCCGGTGGAGACGGTGCTGCATCACCATGCTCATGCCGCGGCGTGCCTGGCCGAGCACCGCTGGCCGCTTGACGGCGGCGACGTTATCGCCCTGACCCTCGACGGCATCGGCATGGGGGAGAACGGCGCGCTGTGGGGCGGGGAGTGCCTGCGGGTTAACTATCGCCAGTGCGAACATCTTGGCGGGTTGCCGGCCGTCGCGCTGCCGGGCGGTGACCTGGCGGCGCGCCAGCCGTGGCGAAATCTGCTGGCTCAGTGCCTGGCCTTTGTCCCTGACTGGCAGGATTATCCGCAGACCGCCCCCCTCCGCCAGCGCAACTGGCCGCTGCTGGCGCAGGCCATTGAACGCGGCATTAATGCGCCGCGCGCCTCGTCCTGCGGACGGCTGTTTGATGCCGTTGCCTGCGCGCTGGATTGCGCGCCGGAGAGCCTGAGCTATGAAGGCGAAGCAGCCTGTCGGCTGGAAGCGCTGGCCGCCAGCTGCCCCGGCGTCAGCCACCCGGTTACGCTGCCGTGGCGCGACGACGTGCTGGACTTAGCCACCTTCTGGCGACAATGGCTGGGCTGGCAGGCGACCCCGGCGCAGAAAGCCTGGGCCTTCCATGACGCCCTGGCCTGTGGGCTGGCGGCGATGGCCCGCGACTGCGCCACTGCCCGCGGTATCGAGACGATGGTCTGCAGCGGCGGGGTGCTGCATAACCGCTTGCTGGCGGCGCGATTGACCTTTTATCTGGCGGATTTTACTCTGCTGTTTGCGCAGCAGTTGCCGGCCGGCGACGGCGCAATCGCCTATGGTCAGGCGGTGATCGCCGCCGCCCGCGGGCAGGCTCAAGGAACATAACAATGATAATGACAGTTTTACGCCAGCAGCCGCGCGCTGCGGGACTGGTGTTGGGGTTGATCGCGGCGAACTTACTGGCCTGGTGCTGGGCGCTGCAGGCCTTTGGCGACAGCGGCGCGCTGATAGCCGCCAGCCTTCTGGCCTGGGGCTACGGCCTGCGCCACGCGGTGGATGCCGACCATATCGCGGCGATTGATAACGTGACCCGCAAGATGATGCAGCAGGGGCGGCGGCCATTCGCCGTCGGGGCCTGGTTCTCGCTGGGCCACTCATCGATTGTGGTGCTGGCCTCGGCGGCGATTGCCGCGACCGCCACCGCCTTCAGCGCGCAGATGAGCTGGCTGCATGACACCGGCAGCGTCATCGGCACCGCCGTGTCGGCCCTGTTTTTACTGGCGATGGCCTTTATCAACCTGGTGATTTTACGCAGCGTGTGGCGCAGCTTTCGGGCGTGGAAGCGCGGTGAGAAGGTGAGCGACGAAATCGTCAGCGGCGGCGGGGTGATGAGCTGGCTGTTTGGCAAAACCTTCCGTCTGGTCAGCCGCAGCTGGCAGATGTACCTGGTCGGCTTCCTGTTCGGCCTCGGTTTTGACACCGCTACCGAAATCGGCGTGCTGGGTATCTCCGCCGCCGGCGCGTCGAGCGGGATTTCCGTCTGGTCGATTATGGTCTTCCCGGCGCTGTTCGCCAGTGGTATGGCGCTGGTGGATACCCTCGATAACGTGCTGATGGTCGGCGCCTACGGCTGGGCGTTCAGCAAACCGCAGCGCAAGCTTTATTACAATATGACCATCACCGGCACCTCGGTGGTGGTGGCGCTGTTTATCGGCGGCCTGGAAGCGCTGGGCCTGCTGATGGATAAGTTTGCGCTCAGTGGCGGGATATGGCGCTGGGTGGGGATGTTAAACGATAACCTTGGCGATGCCGGATTTGTGGTGGTGGGGCTGTTCGTCGCCTGTTGGGCGCTGTCGGTGCTTAACTACCGCTGGCGCGGCTACGACAATCTGGCGCGTTAACCTGGAGATTTTCCCGGCTTGCGCTGTGCTTAGCCGGGCTACCCGATCTGCCCGGCGGCGCTGCGCTGCGCAGGCTGACCCAGGTCCTGGCGATGCATCGCTCTGCGTCAATAATCTCAATTACTTAACTCACTGAAAAATTAGTGTTTTTTATCAAATCTTCATTTTCCCTCGTTTTAACGACCCGAAGTATCTGTGATTCACCTCTTATTTACATAATTTAAACCGATCGTTAACTGGATAAAAACACGGCAGCCTCGTTATAGTAGTTTTGTAAAATAAAACTAAGTTGTACACAGTGCAACAAAGGCGAGATGTTCATGGAGATCGTTACCGCGCCGCACCTTGCGGCCAGAAACGTGTGGCTTGCGTTACCTGGTGAAGCAACATGACAACCCAGGCAGCCCATCCTCATCTCCGGACGCGGCAAAACGGACGCATCAGGCTGAAGTCACTTATTTCGTCACTACATCGTTTTCCTGATAAACATAATGAAACCCTGCGAGGAAACCATGACCGATCAATTACCGAACCGCGCTATCGATAACGATGCGCTGGAAAAAGAGACCATGCGGCGGGTTATCTGGCGCATCCTGCCTTTCCTGGTTGTCAGCTACCTGGTGTCGATTATTGACCGGGGCAATATTGGTATGGCTGCGCTGCAGATGAATGAGGATCTGGGCCTGAGTAAGGCGGCTTTTGGCTTCGCCAGCAGTTTGTATTTTGTCGCCTATTTTATCTTTGAAGTGCCCAGCAACCTGGCGATGCAGAAGGTGGGGGCGCGCTTGTGGATCCCGCGCATTATGATCAGTTGGGGAGTGGTATCGATGTGTATGGCGCTGGTGCAGAACACCACCTCCCTTTACATCGTCCGTTTTTTACTGGGCGCTGCCGAAGCGGGCTTTTTTCCGGGCGTGGTACTCTATCTTACCTGGTGGATCCCGTCACGCTACCGTGCGCGTATTATTGCCTCTTTTATGGTGGCCATTCCGCTGGCTAACTTTATCGGCTCACCGCTTTCAGGGCTGATCCTGATGCTGGATGGCTGGTTAGGGCTGCGCGGCTGGCATCTGTTATTCATTATTGAAGGGTTGCCGGCGGTGCTGCTGGGGATTGCCGCTTTCTTTATTTTGCGCGACCGCCCGCATCAGGCTGGCTGGTTAAACGACCGGCAGAAGACGTGGCTGGAAAACACGCTTCAGGCGGAGCGCCAACAGCAGAAACAGATCGGCCATACCACCACATGGCAACTGTTGAAGCATCGCCAAATCTGGCTGATGGCGTTGATTTACGCCGGTGCGTCGTCTGCCGGCACCACGCTTAGCGTCTGGTCTCCACAGCTGCTGAAGTCGTTCCATCTTGATAACCTGACCACCGGGCTGCTGAATGCCATCCCCTATGGACTGGCGTCGGTGCTGATGATTGTCTGGGGACGCAGTTCGGACCGGAAAAATGAACGCCGCTGGCACACGGCGCTTACCCTCTTTATGATTGCGGCTGGCGTGTTCGCGGCATTTATCAATCTGTCGCTTCCGGCCACCATTATGATCCTCAGTACCATACTGATTGGCGCTTATGCGGCGAAGGGCCCCTTCTGGGCGCTGGCATCGGGCTGGATGAGCAGCACGTCAGCCGCCGCCGGGCTGGCGGCCATCGGCGCGATCGCCAACCTGATTGGCGGCGCGGTGATGGTGAATGCCTATGGCATTATTAGCGAACGGACAGGAAGCCATACGCTGGCGATGCTGCCGCTGGCCGCCTTGTGTCTGGCAGGCGGCATTGCGGTGCTGGCCATGGGACGGCGTTACTCGCAGACTGCCAGGCAGGAAAAACAGATGACCCATTAATAAGCAAAGGCGGGATTTTTCCCGCCTTCTTAGCCAATCTTACTCTTTCAGACCGTAAAACCTTTCGCAGAATGGCTTGCTGGCGCCTAGCTTGAGCGACAGGCGGTTGGCCGTCTCCTGCATGAGCTGGCTGATGCCGTTTTCTTTACGATCTTCCGTCAGACGCGATGCCGGCCCGGTCAGGGCCAGCGCCGCGATCAGTTTATCGTGGACGCCAAACACCGGCATTGCGAAGGCCGCGGTGTGCGGGTCGCGCGCGCCGGAGGTATAGAACGGCAGCGTCGGTTCGTCTTCCTGCAACGATTCACCCAATCCCCAGTGGCGTAAAACCTTGCTGATAGCGGAACCATCCAGCGGGAACTGGCTGCCGGGCAGGTTGCTGTGGCGTAATCCCTGGGAGGCTTCGGCGCGGAACAGACACAGGCGCTGTCCCCCCTCAATCACATACCAGCTCGCGCTTTCGCTGGAGGCCTGTGACAGCGCCTGCAATTCCGGCTGTACGACTCTGGCAAGTTCAAATGATTGCTCATAGAGCTTGCCGAGATAGAGCAGACGGTGGCCGAGCGTATAGGTGCCATCGTCGTGCCGGATGATGTAGTTCATTCGCTCAAGCGAATTCATCAGGCGATAAACGGTTGTTTTGTGATATCCCGAAAGCTGGGCCAGCTCCGTTAACGTCAGACTGTCATTACCGGGACGGAAGCAATCAAGTAAAGCCAGCGCCTTTTCAACGGCAATTACGCCTTCATTCCCCATCATGTTCTCCTTTTTGCCGAACAAAATTGTACCTGAATTTTGTGAGTAACTTCGTGTTTACATCACAAACAACTTCGCAACACTGGCGAAAAGCGAAGCAATGCTCGTATAGTTGTTTTATATAGTACACATGAGTTGTATCTAGTAAAACAAATGGAGAGTAACCATGCCTGCTTCGCAACAGAAACTCATCAACTTTGATATTGCGCGTGTTGGCGCGGAAGAGGTCCGCCAGGCCGCCGAATTTCAGGCCGCCATTCTGGCTGACGTGGCCGGACGCCGTGGCACATTACATGGCCGCATCAAGCCGCTGGCGCCGCATATGGCGGTTGCCGGGCCAGCGATTACCGTAGAGGTCCGCCCGGGGGATAACCTCGCTATTCACGCCGCAATGGCCGTCGCCAAACCTGGCGATGTGCTGGTCATCGACGGGAAGGGCGATCTCTCCTGCGCGCTGCTGGGAGAGATCATGGCCACGCAGGCCCAGGCCAGCGGTATCGCAGGGATTATCATTGACGGTGCCGTTCGCGATGCGGAAACCTTAAGTAACCAACTCTTTCCGGTTTTCGCCGCCGGCCTGAATCCGTGCGGCCCCACCAAGTTCATTCCAGGCAGGGTCAATCACGCTATTTCAGTCGGTGGCGCCGCCGTGCAGGCAGGTGACTTAGTGGTAGGGGATATTGACGGCGTGGTCGTTATCCCGCGCGATGAAGTTCGCACCATCATCGAACTGGCGAAAGGCAAACTGGCGATGGAATCAAAACGTCTGGTTGCTATCCGCGACGGCGACCTTCGTCCGCACTGGCTGGAGAGCGCTCTGCGTCAGGCAGGGATGCTGAGCGAAGGGGAGACACTGCCATGAGCGCTAAAAACGTCATCCTGATTACCGGCAGCGATTTGGCTGCAGCAGCGCTGGAGATGCTGGAAGATTACGAGCTTGTCTTTGCCGGCCGCCAGCCAACAGAATCCCAGCTGATAGCCTTGTGCCAGCAGCACAATCCGCTCGCGATACTGGTGCGCTATGGCAAAATCACGGCCGCCGTCATGGATGCCGCCCCGGCATTGAAGGTGATTGCCAAACATGGCAGCGGCATTGATGTCATTGACGTTGAGGCGGCCACCGCGCGCGGCATAATGGTTCGCGCGGCGACGGGGGCCAATGCCGCCGCGGTTTCCGAACACACCTGGGCGTTAATTCTGGCCTGTGCCAAGTCGGTAATTCCGCTTGACCGCCGCCTGCGTGAAGGGCACTGGGATAAATCAACGCATAAATCACTCGAACTTGAGGGCAGAACGCTGGGACTGGTCGGCCTCGGCGCTATTGGCAGCCGTGTGGCGAAAATTGCCGTCGCCTTTGGTATGAAGGTTCTGGCTTACGATCCCTACGCGAAAACGGTCCCGCCGGAATGTGAACGTGTTGACGAACTCAAAGACCTGCTGATGCAGGCCGATGTTCTGTCCCTTCATTGTCCCTTGACGCAACACAACAGAGGAATGATCAATGCCGCCACGCTGGCGCAGTGTAAGCCGGGCGCTATCCTGGTGAATACTGCGCGCGGCGGGTTGATTGACGATGTGGCGCTGGCCGCAGCATTAAAAGCGGGGACCTTGCGCTGGGCGGCGCTCGACAGCTTTCACAGTGAACCACTCACCACGCCGCATATCTGGCAGGCGATTGATAATGTCATTCTGTCTCCGCATGTGGGTGGCGTTAGCGATGCCTCTTACGTGAAAATGGGGACCGCCGCCGCAGCCAACATTCTGCAGGTGCTGCAGGAGTCGGCTCAGACAGAAACAACGTTTTGAGTGTTAACCGAACCTGCGCTCCCGGTTAATTTTTCGGCACTCTGTTTTCCGTGGCGCAGGGAGCGGCCAGACGCCGCCCCCTGCGCCGGCGGCGCTGCGCTTGCGCGGGCCTACAGTATATGAGCTTACGGGCGGCCTCCGTAGGCCGGGTAAGCGTAGCGCCACCCGGCAAAACAGGGCTGCCTGGACGGTAATCAACTCACCAGCTGTTTGAGCAGCGCAAAGGCTTCCTTCATTTTGTCTTCACTCACCACAAAGGCGCGCAGCTGGTTTTCGGCATCCACGCCTTTCGCTACCAGCCCCTCTTTGGCGGCTACGATATTCCACGTCAGATCGTCGCGGCGGGTGTCGCCGGCCAGATGCAGCGGCAGATCCGGCGTTTTCACTTTCACCAGCATTGGCGGCAAGATGAGCTCGCCCGTTTGCGCCAGCAGGTTTTTACTCAGGCACATGGCGCTGAGTAAAATCGGCTGCAGGAACGGCAGTACCGTACCGTTGATTTCCGCACAGTCGCCGAGCGCATAAATCGCCGGGTCGCTGGTTTGCAGTTGGTTATTGACCACCACGCCGCGGTTAATCTGCAATCCGGCATGGCGCGCCAGCGACGTTTCCGGGCGCAGGCCGGCGGCGGCCACCACCGCATCGACGGTTATCGCGCGCTGGCGGTCGAGACTGACGCGAATGCCGTCGGCGGTTTGCTCTAACCCCTCAAGCTGCGCCTTGAGCATCAGATGTACGCCCATCTCGGTAAGCCGATGCTGCAGGCGGCTACTGGCCTCCGGCGGCATCAGCGCCGCCAGCACGCTGGCTGAGTTATCGACCACCGTTACCGCTTTACCGGCGCGGCAGAAATCCATCGCCAGTTCGCAGCCAATCAGGCCGCCGCCGACGATCAGCACGCGCTTCGCGTCGTGCAGCTGGCTCTGCGCCGCGCCATATTCGCGCTGGCTGTTCAGCGTCAGCATTAGCTCGCGTCCCGGCACCGGCGGGATAAACGGCGTCGCCCCGGTGGCCAGCACCAGTTTGTCATAGCGCCACTGGTTATCCTGGCTCTTCACTAACCGTTTTTCGGCGTCGATATCGCTCACCCAGGTATGGGGAAACAGACGCAGATTATACTGCTCGGCGAACTCGCCGGCGCTTTGCAGGGTCAGATCGTCGGCCTTCTGCCCGCGGCTGATGACATGGCTGAGGTCCGGTTTGTTGTATTCATCCATGCTATCGGCGGCGATTAACGTCAGCGGGATTTGCGTATCCTGCTTACGGATATTTTTCACCAGCTGGCGGGCCGCGAAGCCCGAGCCGATGATGACGATGCCATCACTCATTTTGCCTCCGTCGCCAGTACGTCAAAGACATCTTTGCCAAGAGAACACTCTGGGCAGAGGAAATTGTCCGGCACTTCACTCCACGGCGTACCCGGCTGGACATCCTGGTTAGGTTCGCCTTTCGCCGGGTCATAGACCCACTGGCACACGCTGCACTGCATCATGGGACCGAGATCGGCGGCCGCGGCGGCGGCACAGGCACAGTCCTGTTGTTCCGGCGTTGTCGCTGCTTCAGCAACCGGCAGCGGCGAGAGGGCCCACTGGCGGGCGATGTCGCGTCCGTGTTGGCGGCACAATTCCAGCGCGTCGATATCCGGGCGCCATTTGGCTTTCAGGCTCAGCGACATCTCAAAGCCGGCATCCTGCAGGCGGGTGGAGAGGCGGTCTACCGCGCCGCCGCTCCAGCCGTGCGAGCCAAAGGCGCTGGCGCGTTTATTGCGAAAACGCAGCCCGGTCATCTCTTCCACCAACCCGGCGATTTTCGGCATCATCACGTTGTTCATGGTGGAGGTGCCCACCAGTACGCCTTTCGAGCGGAAAACATTGGTGAGAATGTCGTTTTTGTCGCTGCGGGCGACGTTGAAGATTTTTACCGCTACCCGCGGGTCGACTTCAGTGATCCCCTGAGCGATAGCATCCGCCATCATACGGGTGTTGTTGGACATGGTGTCGTAGAAAATCGTGATGCGATCTTCCTGATAATCCGCCGCCCACTCGAGGTATTTCTCGACGATTTGCGTCGGGTTATCGCGCCAGACCACGCCGTGGGAGGTGGCAATCATCTCCACCGGCAGGTTGAAACCGAGGATCTCGGTAATTTTTGGCGTCACCAGGCGGCTAAACGGCGTCAGGATGTTGGCGTAGTAGCGCTGGCACTGTTCGTACAGTTCAATCTGGTCCACTTCATCGTTGAACAGGTGTTCGTCGCAGTAGTGCTGGCCGAAGGCGTCATTGCTGAACAGCACCGCATCGCCGGTCAGGTAGGTCATCATGCTGTCAGGCCAGTGCAGCATCGGCGTTTCCACGAAGATCAGCTGTTTACCATTACCGATATCGAGAGTATCGCCGGTTTTCACCACGTGGAAGTTCCACTCAGGATGATGATGGTGGCCGTTGATCGAGTCGATAGCGTTGGCGGTGCAGTAGATCGGCGTATCCGGGATCTGCATCATCAGCTCAGTCAGCGCGCCGGCATGGTCCTCTTCGGCGTGGTTAATGACGATATAGTCGAGGTCGGCCAGATCGATTTCGCTGCGCAGGTTCTGCACGAACTCGCGGCTGAATTTATGATCGACGGTATCAATCAGCACGTTCTTCTCTTCGCGGATGAGATAGCTGTTGTAGCTGCTGCCGCGCAGCGTTTTATATTCGGTGCCGTGGAAATCACGCACTTCCCAGTCACGTTGGCCAACCCAAAGAATGTTATTTTTAACCGCAATAGACATAGCAACCTCAATCAATACAGTGTGTTTAAACTCAGTTGACTGGCTTATATCAAGTTACATGCCAACTTTTTAATTCATTGATAATTATCTATTTTTAATTTTTTCTGATTTTGGTTGCTGTCAAAATGACAATAGCTAAAATAGTCTATATGACAATGCGTGTTGTCAAAATGACAATGGAGCGGCAATGAGTTTTTCCGTCGACGAGTTGGCGAGAATCGCCATTGATTTACAAAGCGATATCGGTCATGCCGACCGCTTTTCGCGCCTGATTACTACCCTGCGGCAGATCCTCGGCTGCGATGCCTCGGCGCTGCTGCGCTATGAGGCGCATCAGTTTGTGCCGCTGGCGATCGATGGCCTGGCGCAGGATGTGCTTGGTCGGCGCTTTGCCCTGGAAGGGCATCCGCGGCTTGAGGCGATTGCGCGCGCCGGGGATGTGGTGCGCTTCCCGGCGGATAGCGATTTGCCCGACCCCTATGACGGGCTGATCCCCGGTCATGAGAGCCTGAAGGTTCACGCCTGCGTTGGCCTGCCGCTGTTTGCCGGGCAGACGCTGATTGGCGCGCTGACCCTTGATGGTATGGATGCCGACCGTTTCGATAGCTTCAGCGATGAAGAGCTGCGGCTGATTGCCGCGCTGGTGGCTGGCGCCTTGAATAACGCGCTGCTCATCGCCCGCCTAGAGGCGCAAAATGTGTTGCCGGTGCAACCGGTGAATGACGCGCAACCTGAGCGCCAGGAAATTATCGGCCTGTCGGCGCCCATGCTGCAGCTGAAAAAAGAGATCGATATCGTCGCCGCCTCGGATTTAAACGTGCTGATAAGCGGCGAAACCGGCACCGGTAAAGAGCTGGTGGCGAAGGCGGTGCACCAGGGATCGCCGCGAGCCGCCAATCCGCTGGTCTATCTCAACTGCGCGGCGCTGCCGGAAAGCGTGGCGGAGAGCGAGCTGTTTGGCCATGTGAAAGGGGCGTTTACCGGGGCTATCAGCAACCGCAGCGGTAAATTTGAGATGGCTGATAACGGCACCCTGTTCCTTGATGAAATTGGCGAACTGTCGCTGGCGTTGCAGGCGAAGCTGCTGCGCGTGCTGCAGTATGGCGATATTCAGCGCGTCGGCGATGACCGCAGTCTGCGGGTCGATGTGCGGGTGCTGGCGGCGACGAACCGCGATCTGCGCCAGGAGGTGGTGGAAGGGCGCTTTCGCGCCGATCTGTACCATCGGCTGAGCGTCTTCCCGCTGTCGGTTCCGGCGCTACGCGATCGGGACAGCGATGTGGTGCTGCTGGCGGGCTATTTCTGTGAGCAGTGCCGCCTGCGGATGGGGCTGGCGCGGGTGATACTCAGCGAAGCGGCGCGAAACAGGCTGCAGCAGTGGTCCTGGCCGGGCAACGTGCGCGAACTGGAGCATGCTATTCACCGGGCGGTGGTGCTGGCGCGGGCCACCCAGGCCGGCGATGAAGTGGTGCTGGAGCCGCAGCATTTCCAGTTTGCGGTGGCTGCGCCGATGTTACCGACTGAGACGGCGGCAGCGGCACCCGCGATAGAGAAGGTCAATCTACGCGAGGCGACCGACTCTTTTCAGCGGGAAGCGATTAGCCGCGCGCTCGAGGCGAACCAGCGCAACTGGGCGGCGACCGCCCGTGCGCTGGAACTGGACGTCGCCAACCTGCATCGGCTGGCGAAACGTCTGGGACTTAAAGGATCCCCGCCTGGTAAAAATTCTGCAGGTTGATGGCGCCGACCAGTTGACCGTTTTCATCCACGACCGGCGCGGCGCTGATTTTGTGTTTCATCAGTCGCTCTTTGGCTTCCACCGCGCGGCTTTCCGCCTGCAGCGTTACGCCGTTGCGGGTCATCGCCCGAGTGACGCTATCGTTGAGCGTACCGCCAGCAACCAGCCAGCGGCGCAGGTCGCCGTCGGTGAAAACGCCCTGCACGCGGTTGGTTTCATCGCAGACCGCCACCAGGCCGAGCCCGGTTCGGCTGAGTTCAAGCATGGCGTCCATGACGTTGGCCCCGGCATCGACCCGCGGCACTTCTTCGTCGCGGCGCATCAGGTGATGCACCTTATTCAGCAGACGCGCGCCGAGGGCGCCCGCCGGATGGGAACGGGCGAAATCTTCTTCATTGAAACCGCGCGCCTGCATCACCGCCATCGCCAGCGCGTCGCCCAGCATCAGGGTGTTAACGGTGCTGGAGGTCGGCGCCAGATGCATCGGACAGGCTTCGCGCTCCACGGCGATATCCAGCACCGCTTTCGCCGCCAGCGCCAGCGGCGAGGTGGATTTGCCGGTCATCGCCAGCAGCGGAATGGATTTCTCTTCCAGCCGCGGCACGATGAGATCCAGCTCTTTTGCGCTACCGGAGTAGGAGATAAACAGCATCACGTCGCGGCTATCGAGCATACCGAGATCGCCGTGCAGGGCTTCCGCCGGATGGACGAAAAAGGCCGGGGTGCCGGTGCTGGCGAAGGTTGCCGCCAGCTTTTTACCGATGTGGCCGGATTTACCGATACCGGAGACAATCAGTTTGCCCTCGCAGTGGATGATG
The DNA here is from genome assembly GCF_003097195.1 of Klebsiella sp. GL120222-02. Classification (NCBI taxonomy): domain Bacteria; kingdom Pseudomonadati; phylum Pseudomonadota; class Gammaproteobacteria; order Enterobacterales; family Enterobacteriaceae; genus Klebsiella; species Klebsiella sp. GL120222-02. Next base: position 104,940 of record NZ_QEQO01000003.1, on the reverse strand, counting down.
GTTTCCGCCGCGCGGATGAAGTCGTCGCCCAGGCGTTCCGGCAGGCGGCTCGCCTCCTGCAGCTCAAGCATCAGGGTCTGGCGTCCGGCCTCTAACAAAAAGTTACTCATGATGTTCTCCAGTAATAATGACTTCAATACCTTTGGCTTCCAGCGCCCGCTGGAATTCAGGGTCAATCTCGGCATCGGTAATCAATTTATCCACGCGTTCAAGGCCGCAGACAATGTTGGGACTTTTACGGCCAAACTTGGATGAGTCGGCCATCAGGATCACTTCGCGGGCGGCGTTACACATCGCCTTACTGACGGTATAGACCTCGTTAAAGGTGGTGACGCCCGCGACCAGATCGATGCCGTCGGTGCCCATAAACAGCTTGTCGAAGCTGAATTGTTCGAAGGCGTTTTCCGCCAGCTGGCCGTGGAATGAAGCCGATTTTTTACGGAAGGTGCCGCCCGGCATCAGGATGGTCTGCTCGTTATCGAACTCGGAAAGGGCGTTGACGATATGCAGGCTGTTGGTCATCACCGTGATGTTATTGAAGCGGCTCAGCAACGGCACCATTTGCAGCACGGTACTGCCGGCGTCGAGGATAATTGAATCGCCATCGTGGATGTAGCGTACGGCGGCCTCGGCAATCTGCGCTTTCTTGTGGGTGTTGATCAGCGTCTTGTGGTCGATAGGCGGGTCGGCCTCGTCTTTATTCAACACTACGCCGCCGTAGGTGCGGATGACGGTCCCGGCATTCTCCAGAATCACCAGATCCTTGCGGATAGTGGTGCCGGTGGTGTCGAAGTGTTGCGCCAGCTCTTCGACCGAGCATTTGCCCTGCGATTGCAGGTGCTCGAGAATGGCTGCCTGGCGCTGACGTGGTTTCATAGGCGTTGTATCCTGCGTTTAAGTTTCGAAGTGATAATTTCGCAAGATATTAACTTTCACAACGAAATTATGCATGTTTCGGATTAAGCGCTAATGATAGTGCATTCTGACAGAGCGGATCATTGGGAAAGATCACATCAGGCTGCAATTCCTTGAGATGTTTACCGCTAAGCGTGGGGATTTTTTGCGGGCTGGCGAAGACGGTGAGACCCTTCATCAACAGCGTATCGCAAATACGATCGTTTTCATCGACGGCGATAGCGACAATCGCGCGTGGTTTAAAGCGCCCGGAGGAACGGCCGACGCCAACGCGGCCCTGCTGGCAAAGGCTATCAAAAGCGCGATTGAAGCGGCGAATTTGCCAGCCGCCGAAAGCCAGCTGAGTCAGCCAGGCGATAGCGGCGACGGTGATTAATGTGGTAACCATAATGTCTCCTGAAGGTGGGGTACCGGGTAAAACCCGGGTACCGTTTTTTGTCGGGTGGCGGCTAGCGCCTGACCCGACCGACATTTTTGTAGCCCGGATAAGCGCCGCGCCATCCGGGAACCTTTTAAAACATCACCTGGCCGCCGGTAACGTTAATTGACTGCCCGGTGCAGTACGACGCCTGCGGGCTGGCGTAAAACATCAACACGTTCAGCACATCCTGGTAATCGCAGCCGCGTTTCAACGGCACCTTATCGATGTAGTACTGCTCGACTTCGCTCTCATCAATGCCGAGCTTGGTGGCATACTGCGGCAGCAGCGACTGGAACATCGGCGATTTCAACAGATTGCCGAGCATCAGCGAATGGACGGTAATACCGTACTCCGCCAGATCCAGCGCCAGCGACTGGGTCAGCCCGACGCCGCCGAACTTCGCCGCGCTGTAGCCGGAGTTGTGCTTACTGCCCACTTTGCCGGACTTCGAGTTGATCTGAATGATGCGACCTTTAATGCCATCGCGGATCATCAGCCGCGAGAACTCGCGGGCGCAGAGGAAATAGCCCACCAGGTTCACCTGCAGCGAGCGGTCGAAATCCCCCAGCGCAAAGTCGCTAATAAACGCCGCTTTGGCAATCCCGGCGCTGTACACCAGCAGATCGACGCGCGTGAAAATCTCATCCACCCCGTGAGCCAGGGCAGTGACGCTGGCTTCGCTGGTGGCGTCGGCGCCGAAGCCGTATGCCGTGCCTTCGCCATATTCAGCGTTGATCTCCTGGGCGACGCGGCTGGCTTTTTCACTTTGAATATCGACCACCGCCACGCGGTAGCCCTCGGCGGCCAGACCGCGGCACAGAAACTCTCCTAAGGTTTGTCCGCCACCAATGACAACAGCAACCTGATTCATCTTTCTCTCCTTCTAAGCAACAAATTTCAGTACGCAGCCGGTCGCGATAGCATCCGGCACCGGGCCGGCGACGTGAACGGTTCCGGGAAACTCCGCTTCACGATGGCCGTCGAAGCGCAGGGTGATGTGGCCCAGCTCGCGCAGGTTTTGTTCGGCGACCTCGCCGACGGCGGTCACCGGATAACGCCTGTCGCCGAGCTGCAGCTCTGCGCCCGGCGTCAGGGGGCCGGCAAGCTCGCCGTGGTTGTGAATAAAGCAATACTCTTCGATATCCGCCGGGGCGCCCTCGCGGAAGGTGATCAGCATCTGCTCTTCCAGCGCCATCGTCGCGCAGGCGCCGATGCGGGTAATGGTGGTGTGGTAAATGACGGTCATCTTCAGGAACCTCTTACTGGTAAATAAATCCGGAAACGAACCACGCGATCAGCACGGTTGGCGCGCCGGTGAGGAAGCGGCTGACCAGCACCGACGGCACGCCGACGCGCACGGTATCCTGACGGGCCTCGGCCAGCGACAGGCCTACCGGGATAAAATCGCAGGCGGCCTGGGCGTTAATGGCAAACAGCGCGGGCAGGGCGAGGTGTGGTGGAATGTTGCCAAGGCCGATCTGGACGCCGATCAGCACGCCGATGACCTGGGCGATAACGGCGCCGGGGCCGAGAAACGGCGACAGCAGCGGGAAGGAGCAGATCAGCGCCAGGGTCACCAGCCCCAGCGGATGGCTGGCAAGCGGCGCCAGGCCATGGGCAATCCAGTCGCCGATGCCGGAGGCCATGATGATGCCGATCAGCGCCGAGACGAAGGCCATAAACGGCAGAATGGTTTTCAGCACCGTGTCGATGGTGTCGCGTCCGGCCTGGAACAGCACCGCCACCACCGATCCCATCCCCATCCCGACCTTAGCCAGCAGGCCGTCGCTCTGTTCGGTGATCTTTTTGCTGGCGTCATAATCGCGTCCCGCGGCAGGGAGTGGTTGCGCTGCCGTCTCGCCGCTATCTTCCAGCAGTTTGATGTTCTCTTCTTTCACCCCGGAGACGTAAATATCCTCGACGATATACTGCGCCAGCGGCCCCGATTTGCCGGTGGCATGGATATTCACCGTAGGGATACGGCGCTTGGGATAGAGCCCGCAGCGCAGGGTACCCCCACAGTCGATAATCGCCACGCCGATGTCGCTTTCCGCCGGTTCGCCCTCTTTAAAACCGTCCACCGCCTGCCAGCCGGTCAGGCTGGCGATGCGGTCAACGATCGCCGGGCGGGTGCCGGCGGTGATATAGACGATCTTTTTGCCCTCGACGACGTCGAGCTCAAGCGGGCCGCCCCAGCCGCCGGTGCCTTTCTCAATACGAATGCGGGTCATGATGTCGCTCCTGACAGATGCACTTTCCGGGCAAGCTGAATCGCCATTTTTTTCTCGAAAATAGAGGTGGTCAGGTCGGTGACCCAGCCGCGGAAGAAGTTGGTCACCAGCCCAACCAGCAGATAGCTCACCGCCAGGGGACCAAGCGGCAGGCCCAGCGTGGTGAGGCCGTTGGCGATGCCGAGATAAACAAACAGCTCGCCGGGGTTGATATGTGGAAAGAGACCGTTCATTGAGTGGCAGCTATAGGACGCCGCCGCGTAATAGCTGGGCTTGTACTTCTCTGGCATAAAGCGGCCGAGACTTAAGGTCATTGGGTTACAAAAAACGAAGGTGCCGATGCAGGGCAACAGCAGATAGCGGGAGATCGGATTTCCGGCGCAGCGCTGCGCCAGTTTTTCGATCCGCTGCTGGCCGATAAAGTTGATCAGCGCGTTCATGATCACCAGCAGGCTGATCAGTAAGGGGAGGATCCCGGTCACCATGCCGGTAAATACCTCGCCGCCTTTCTGAAACAGGCCGATAAACCACTCCGCGCCGTGGGTAACGACGTCAATCATTGTTCTCTCCTTCAGCGTGTTATTTTTCTTGCTAACTGCAGGCTGATTTTAATCACTTTGAAAGGTTTTAAAGTGTTAAATGGATCGCAAAATGAAAGATAAATATTTTATTTTGAAAGTTTGGGGGTAAGAGGATGAAACGATGAGGCGCATGACAGCATGCCGGGAAGGGGGCGATGAAGGACTATTTTGTCTACAAACGGATTGTCGCTTTCTTGTTGGTCGTCGCATGCTTTACCATAATTATCCCTTGCTGAATTTGTTAAACGGAATTCCCATGTTGAAGCGTCGCTATCTGGCTTTACTTCCCCTTTGTGTGCTCCTCGCTGCCTGCAGCAGCAAACCCAAGACCCCCGCGGAAACGGAGATGGCGAGTGGAACCGGCGGCTTTTTGCTGGAACCGCAGCATAACGTGATGCAGATGGGCGGCGACTTCGCCAACAACCCGGCGGCGGCGCAGTTCATTGATAAGATGGTGGCGAAGCACGGCTTCGACAGGCAGCAGCTGCAGGAGATCCTGTCGCAGGCTAAGCGCCTGGATTACGTCCTGCGGCTGATGGATCGTCAGGCGCCGACCGGCCTGCCGCCGACCGGGCCGACCGGCGCCTGGCTGCGCTACAAGAAACAGTTTATTACCCCGGATAATGTGCAGAACGGCGTAGTGTTCTGGAACCAGTATCAGGATGCGCTGAACCGCGCTTATCAGGTTTATGGCGTGCCGCCGGAAATCATCGTCGGCATTATCGGCGTGGAGACTCGCTGGGGCCGGGTGATGGGCAAAACCCGTATCCTTGATGCGCTGGCGACCCTGTCATTTAGCTACCCGCGCCGCGCTGAATACTTCTCGTCGGAGCTGGAAACCTTCCTGTTAATGGCGCGCAGCGAAAGCGACGACCCGCTGGATCTGAAAGGCTCTTTCGCCGGGGCGATGGGTTACGGCCAGTTTATGCCGTCCTCCTATAAGCAGTATGCGGTCGATTTTAACGGTGACGGCCATATCAACCTGTGGGACCCGGTGGATGCCATCGGCAGCGTGGCCAACTACTTCAAACAGCATGGTTGGGTGAGCGGCGATCTGGTGGCGGTGCAGGCGCTGGGCCAGGCGCCGGGGCTGGAGAATGGTTTCAAAACCAAATACAGCGTGTCGCAGCTGGCGGCGGCGGGGCTAACCCCAACCCAGCCGCTGGGTAACCATCAGCAGGCCAGTCTGCTACGGCTGGATGTCGGCACCGGCTATGAGTACTGGTACGGGCTGCCGAACTTCTACACCATCACCCGCTATAACCACAGCACCCACTACGCGATGGCCGTCTGGCAACTGGGCCTGGCGGTTTCGCAGGCCCGCGGCGGGTACTGATTTTCATCCGGCTGACAGATTCCGCGCCTCCCCGGATAGCGGCGCGCAGCGCCTTATCCGGGCTACGGTCTGGTATCCGGTTGGTAGCCCCGGTAAGCGCAGCGCGACCGGGGGAGAGTTCAATGACAGCTTGTCGCCCATCGGCAACACTGCGGCTACGTTACTGACAGATTCCGCGCCTCCCCGGATAGCGGCGCGCAGCGCCTTATCCGGGCTACGGTCCGGTATCCGGTTGCTAGCCCCGGTAAGCGCAGCGCGACCGGGGGAGAGTTCAATGACAGCTTGTCACCCATCGGCAACACAGCGGCTACGTTACTGACAGATTCCGCGCCTCCCCGGATAGCGGCGCGTAGCGCCTTAGCCGGGCTACGGTCCGGTATCCGGTTGCTAGCCTAGCCCCGGTAAGCGCAGCGCGACCGGGGGAGAGTTCAATGACAGCTTGTCGCCCATCGGTAACACTGCGGCTACGTTACTGACAGATTCCGCGCCTCCCCGGATAGCGGCACGCAGCGCTTTATCCGGGCTACGATGCGGTATCCGGTTGCTAGCCCCGGTAAGCGCAGCGCGACCGGGGGATGACGCCGGGGAGGCCGCGCTTAACCTCTCGTTTTTTCCCGCCCGCATGCCTCTTGTTGACCTTTGTTACATTTCTGCCCACTGACACTGATTTACATTCTTTTTTCGCTTCTGTATTGTTATGTTATAACATTAAAAGAGGTGAAATATGTTCACATCAGTTTTTATGGCCTCCGGCGCGACGCGCGCGACCATCGCAGGCGTGCTGCTGGTGGCGCTATGGTTAGCGACCTGGTGGGCGGTGGCGCTGCCATGATTGAGCTGGAGCAACTGGTCGCTGGCTATGACGGGGTGGCGATCACCCCACCGTTGAGCGGGATGATATGCCCCGGCAGCCTGACAGCAATCGTTGGCCTCAATGGCTGCGGAAAATCAACGCTGCTGAAAACGCTCGCCGGGTTTCTACCACCGGTCAGTGGCCGCCTGCGCTGGCAGGGGAAACGGCCGGTGATTGGCTGGCTGGCGCAGCGCCATGCCCTCGAGTCGCAGTTTCCTCTCAACGTGCAGGATGTGGTGAGTCAGGGCGCATGGCCCGGCGTGTCGCTGCTACGCGGTCTGGGCGGCGATACCCGGCGACGTATCAGCGCGGTGCTGGAGCGGGTCGGGCTGGCGGGTCTGGCGAAATCGCCGATTGAGGCGCTCTCCGGCGGCCAGTTTCAGCGCATGTTGTTTGCCCGGGTGATGGTGCAGCAGGCGCCGCTGGTGATGCTCGACGAGCCCTTCACCGGCATCGACGAAGCGACCTGCCGGGAACTGATGGAATTGATCCTCGAGATGCATCAGCAGGGGCAGACCATCCTGTCGGTGCTGCATGATAACCAGCGGGTGGCCGACTTTTTCCCCGAGACGCTGCTGCTGACTTCCCAACGCGCCTGCTGGGGCGTCACCCGGGCGGTACTTCCGGCTTTCAGTCATGCGAGGTCGGCATGATCTGGTACACCTTCTTTCAGCCTTTTATTGAATTTGGTTTTATGCGCCGGGCGCTGGTGGTGTGTCTGGCGCTGTCGCTGAGCACCACCATGCTGGGCGTCTTCCTGCTGCTGCGGCGTATGAGCCTGATGGGCGATGCGCTGTCGCACGCCATTCTCCCCGGGGTGGCGGTGGGGTATCTGCTGAGCGGCATGTCGCTGCTGGCCATGACCCTGGGCGGCTTCATCGCCGGCATCGTGGTGGCGCTGGTGGCCGGGTGGGTGAGCCGGCGGACACCGTTAAAAGAGGACGCCAGCTTTGCCGGATTTTATCTGGGATCGCTGGCCCTGGGCGTCACCCTGGTGTCGCTGCGCGGCTCCAGCGTCGACCTCCTGCATCTGTTATTTGGCTCTATTCTGGCGGTCGATCGTGACGCGGCGCTGTTTGTCAGCGGCGTCGCCAGCCTGACGCTGCTGTGCATTGCGCTGTGCTACCGCGGTCTGGTCAGCGAGGCGTTCGACAGCGCCTGGCTGCAGGTGAACCACCCCCGCCTTCCCGCGCTGCTGCATGGACTGTTTCTGGCGCTGCTGGTGCTTAATCTGGTGGCGGGGTTTCAGGTACTCGGCACGCTGATGGCGGTAGGGGTGATGATGCTTCCGGCGGTTGCCGCGCGCTGCTGGGCGCGAACGCTGCCGGGCATTCTGCTGCTGGCGGCGCTCTCCGGCGCACTCTGCGCCTGGCTGGGATTAAGTCTCTCCTGGGCGGCCAGTCTTCCCGCCGGGCCCGCCATCGTGCTGACCGCCAGCGCGCTGTTTTTTATTTCGCTGTTTTTTGGCACGCATAGCCGGCTGCTGATCGGCTGGCGCAAATTGATGGGGTAAGGAAATGATGAAACGTAGTGCAATGGTTGTGGCGCTGGCTTTGGGGCTGATGGCGCAGGGGGCGATGGCAAAAACGCTGAACGTGGTAAGCAGTTTTTCGGTGCTGGGTGATATGGTGCAGCAGGTCGGCGGCGAGCATGTCCATGTCGATACGCTGGTCGGCCCGGACGGCGATCCACACACCTTCGAGCCCTCGCCGAAAGATAGTGCGCTGCTCAGCAAGGCCGACGTGGTGGTGGTCAACGGCCTGGGGCTGGAAGGGTGGCTGGATCGTCTGATTAAGGCCTCTGGTTTTAAGGGCGAGCTGGTGGTGGCCTCGAAAGGCGTCAAGACCCATACCCTTGATGAGGATGGCAAAACGGTGACCGATCCCCACGCCTGGAACAGCGCGGCGAACGGCGCGTTGTATGCGCAGAATATCCTCGATGGTCTGGTGAAAGCCGACCCGGAAGATAAAGCGGCGTTGACCAGCAGCGGCAAGCGCTATATCGAGCAGTTGACGAATATCGACGGCTGGGCGAAAGCGCAGTTCAGCGCCATTCCGCTGGCAAAGCGCAAGGTCCTGACCAGCCATGACGCCTTCGGCTATTTTGGCCGCGCTTACAATGTGACATTCCTCGCGCCACAGGGGCTCTCTTCAGAGAGCGAGGCCAGCGCGGCGCAGGTGGCGGCGCTGATTAAGCAAATCAAAGCCGATGGCGTCCATACCTGGTTTATGGAGAACCAGCTTGACCCGCGGCTGGTGAAGCAAATCGCCAGCGCGACAGGCGCCCAGCCGGGGGGCGAACTCTATCCGGAGGCGCTCTCCGCACCGGGTGGCGTCGCGGATAGCTATGTGAAAATGATGCGTCATAACGTGGCGCTGATCGCTGCCAGCATGAAGTAATCGTGCGATTTATCATCCCGGCGTCGCCGGGATGATTCATTTTGGATGTCCCCTCGTAAATTCCACACCTCGTCCCCATATCTCTGTGGAAAGTGCTATCTTTGATGGCCTCTTTATCCAGACCAAAGCGGGGCGATAATGACCGATTCAGAATTAATGCAGCTAAGCGAGAAGGTGGGCCGGGCGCTGAAGGCGCGCGGTGCGACGGTGACCACGGCGGAATCCTGCACCGGCGGCTGGATAGCGAAAGCGATCACCGATATTGCCGGCAGCTCAGCGTGGTTTGAACGCGGTTTTGTGACCTACAGCAACGAAGCCAAATCGCAAATGATCGGCGTCAGCGAAGCGACGCTGCGGGAGAACGGTGCAGTGAGCGAACCGGTGGTGGTCGAGATGGCGATCGGCGCACTGCGCGCGGCGCGCGCGGACTATGCCATCTCCGTTAGCGGCGTCGCCGGGCCGGATGGCGGCAGCGACGAAAAGCCGGTCGGCACGGTGTGGTTTGGTGTCGCCAGCGTGAGCGGGCAAGGCGTGACGCGGCGCGAATGCTTTGCCGGAGACCGCGAAGCGGTGCGTCGTCAGGCGACGGCCTATGCGCTCAATCTGCTCTGGCAACAATTTCTACAAAACACTTGATACTGTATGACCATACAGTATAATTGCCTCAACTGAACAAATATTAACGGCGAAGCGAACACGCTTCACCCTGCATGATTAGGAGTAACAATGGCGATCGACGAAAACAAACAGAAAGCGTTGGCGGCTGCACTGGGCCAGATCGAAAAGCAATTCGGTAAAGGCTCCATCATGCGCCTGGGTGAAGACCGTTCTATGGACGTAGAAACCATCTCCACCGGCTCGCTTTCTCTGGATATTGCGCTCGGCGCCGGCGGTCTGCCAATGGGCCGTATCGTCGAGATCTACGGGCCGGAATCTTCCGGTAAAACCACCCTGACGCTGCAGGTTATCGCCGCAGCGCAGCGTGAAGGTAAAACCTGTGCGTTCATCGATGCCGAACACGCGCTGGACCCGGTCTATGCGCGCAAACTGGGCGTGGATATCGACAACCTGCTGTGTTCTCAGCCGGATACCGGTGAACAGGCGCTGGAAATCTGTGACGCGCTGGCGCGCTCTGGCGCGGTTGACGTTATCGTCGTCGACTCCGTCGCGGCGCTGACGCCGAAAGCGGAAATCGAAGGCGAAATCGGCGATTCTCACATGGGTCTCGCGGCGCGTATGATGAGCCAGGCGATGCGTAAGCTGGCGGGTAACCTGAAGCAGTCCAACACGCTGCTGATCTTCATCAACCAGATCCGTATGAAAATCGGCGTAATGTTCGGTAACCCGGAAACCACCACCGGCGGCAACGCGCTGAAGTTCTACGCCTCCGTGCGTCTGGACATCCGCCGCATCGGCGCGGTGAAAGAGGGCGACAATGTCGTCGGCAGCGAAACCCGCGTCAAAGTGGTGAAGAACAAGATCGCCGCGCCGTTCAAACAGGCTGAATTCCAGATCCTCTACGGCGAAGGCATCAACTTCTTCGGCGAGCTGGTTGACCTGGGCGTGAAAGAGAAGCTGATTGAGAAAGCGGGCGCCTGGTACAGCTACAACGGCGACAAAATTGGTCAGGGTAAAGCGAACGCGATCACCTGGCTGAAAGAGAACCCGGCGGCGGCGAAAGAAATTGAGAAGAAAGTTCGCGAACTGCTGCTCAACAACCAGGACTCTACGCCGGACTTCGCCGTTGACGGCAACGACGCAGAAGAAACGGAACAAGATTTCTAATATCGTCTAACAGAGTGATAAAGGGCTGCTTATGCGGCCCTTTTGCATTTCTTAGATTATTGAGGTGCCTGTGACTGAACCTTCATCACGCCGCTCCGGCTACGCTCGCCTGCTGGACCGCGCTATCCGCATTCTGGCCATGCGCGACCACAGCGAACAGGAGCTGCGGCGCAAACTGGCTGCACCAGTAATGAGCAAAAATGGCCCCGAGGCGCTGGACGTCACCCCCGAAGAGCTGGAGCAGGTGGTTGCCTGGTGTATCGAAAACCGCTATCTCGACGATCACCGTTTTGTCGGCCAGTTCATCGCCAGCCGGAGCCGCAAAGGCTATGGTCCGGCGCGCATTCGTCAGGAGCTCAGCCAGAAAGGGATTGCCCGCCAGGACGTTGAACAGGCGATGCGCGAATGTGATATCGACTGGGTGAGCCTTGCCAGGGAGCAGGCGCAGCGTAAATACGGCGAACCGTTACCTTCCGCCTTTACTGAGAAAGTGAAAGTTCAGCGATTCCTGCTTTACCGCGGCTACCTGATGGAAGATATCCAGGAAATCTGGCGAAATTTTGCAGATTGACCCATCGGGGATTTTACTTCGCCGTAAAGAAAACTTATCTTATTCCCACTTTATTCCGTCGGGCCGCTGGTTGTGACAGTACAGACAGCGTCCAGGGCGATTATTCCTTATACACAAAATCATTCAAGCTGCATCAGGGCGGCAAGAGAGAACATCTTCTGGAACGCACGTCAGTTCGGTGCCGGGAGAGCAAGCGCAGCCAGGACAGAGGCGACTTGAAGGATGACGTGTAGCTTGATTTCAGGATAATTATGAGCAAGAGCACCGCTGAGATCCGTCAGGCGTTTCTCGACTTTTTCCATAGTAAGGGACATCAGGTAGTTGCCAGCAGCTCCCTGGTACCGCACAACGATCCAACCCTGCTGTTTACCAACGCCGGGATGAACCAGTTCAAGGATGTCTTCCTTGGCCTCGACAAACGTAATTACTCGCGCGCGACCACCGCGCAGCGTTGCGTGCGTGCGGGTGGTAAACACAACGATCTGGAAAACGTCGGTTACACCGCGCGTCACCACACCTTCTTTGAAATGCTGGGCAACTTCAGCTTTGGCGATTACTTCAAACAGGATGCCATCAAATACGCATGGGAACTGCTGACCGGTGAAAACTGGTTCGCCCTGCCGAAAGAGAAGCTGTGGGTTACCGTCTACGAGACCGATGACGAAGCGTTCGACATCTGGGCTAACGAAGTAGGCGTTCCGCGCGAGCGTATCATCCGCATCGGCGACAACAAAGGCGCGCCGTTTGCTTCTGATAACTTCTGGCAGATGGGCGACACGGGTCCGTGCGGCCCGTGCACCGAAATCTTCTTTGACCACGGCGATCACATCTGGGGCGGCCCTCCGGGAAGCCCGGAAGAAGACGGCGACCGTTACATCGAGATCTGGAACATCGTCTTCATGCAGTTCAACCGTCAGGCTGACGGTACCATGGAGCCGCTGCCGAAGCCGTCCGTTGATACCGGTATGGGGCTGGAGCGTATTGCCGCCGTGCTGCAGCACGTTAACTCCAACTATGATATCGACCTGTTCCGCGATCTGATCGCCAGCGTGGCGAAAGTCACCGGCGCGACCGACCTGACGAACAAGTCGCTGCGTGTGATTGCCGACCACATTCGCTCCTGTGCATTCCTGATTGCTGACGGCGTGATCCCGTCGAATGAAAACCGCGGCTACGTGCTGCGTCGCATCATTCGCCGTGCGATCCGTCACGGCAACATGCTGGGCGCGAAGGACACCTTCTTCTGGAAACTGGTTGCCCCGCTGATCGCCGTGATGGGTTCCGCCGGTGAAGAACTGAAACAGCAGCAGGCTCAGGTTGAGCAGGTACTGAAAACTGAAGAAGAGCAGTTCGCCCGTACTCTGGAGCGCGGACTGGCGCTGCTGGATGAAGAGCTGTCGAAGCTGAAAGGCGACACGCTGGATGGCGAAACGGCCTTCCGTCTGTACGACACCTACGGCTTCCCGGTCGACCTGACGGCGGACGTGTGCCGCGAACGCAACATTAAAGTTGACGAAGCTGGCTTTGAGGCCGCCATGGAAGAGCAGCGCCGCCGTGCGCGCGAGTCCAGCGGTTTCGGCGCTGACTATAACGCGATGATCCGCGTTGACGGCGCCTCTGAATTTAAAGGCTACGATCATCTGGAGCTGAACGGCAAAGTGACTGCGCTGTTTATCGACGGTAAAGCGGTGGATAGCGTCAGCGCGGGCCAGGAAGCGGTGGTGATCCTCGACCAGACCCCGTTCTATGCGGAGTCCGGCGGCCAGGTGGGCGATAAAGGCGAACTGAAAGGCGCAGGCTTCTCCTTCGCCGTCAGCGACACGCAGAAGTACGGTCAGGCCATTGGTCATATCGGTAAAGTCGCCAGCGGTTCTCTGAAAGTGGGCGACGCGGTGCAGGCCGATGTGGACGAGGCTCGCCGTCAGCGTATCCGTCTGAACCACTCCGCGACGCATCTGATGCATGCGGCGCTGCGCCAGGTGCTCGGCACCCATGTGGCGCAGAAAGGCTCGCTGGTTAACGATAAAGCGCTGCGCTTTGACTTCTCGCATTTCGAAGCGATGAAGCCGGAAGAGATCCGTGCAGTCGAAGATCTGGTCAACGCGCAGATCCGTCGTAACCTGGCTATCGAAACCAACATTATGGATATCGATGCCGCGCGCGCATCCGGCGCCATGGCGCTGTTCGGCGAGAAATACGATGACCGTGTCCGCGTGCTGCAGATGGGCGATTTCTCCACTGAACTGTGCGGCGGGACTCACGCGGCGCGTACCGGTGATATCGGCCTGTTCCGCATCACGTCTGAGTCCGGTACCGCCGCTGGCGTGCGCCGTATCGAAGCGGTGACCGGTGAGGGCGCGATAGCCATGCTGCGCGCGCAGAGCGATCAGCTCAGCGATATCGCACAGCTGCTGAAGGGCGACAGCCACAATCTCGGCGAGAAAGTTCGCGCCGCGCTGGAGCGTACCCGTCAGCTGGAAAAAGAGCTGCAGCAGCTGAAAGAGCAGGCTGCGGCGCAGGAGAGCGCAAACCTCTCCAGCAAAGCGGAAGAGATTAACGGCGTTAAGCTGCTGGTCAGCGAGCTGGCCGGCGTGGAGCCGAAGATGCTGCGTACCATGGTTGACGATCTGAAGAACCAACTGGGTTCGACGGTTGTGGTGTTGGCTACGGTCGCAGACGGTAAAGTTTCCCTGATTGCCGGTGTGTCTAAGGATGTGACAGATCGCGTGAAGGCAGGGGAGCTGGTTGGTATGGTCGCTCAGCAGGTGGGCGGTAAAGGGGGCGGTCGTCCGGATATGGCGCAGGCCGGTGGTACCGATGCGTCTGCTCTCCCTGCAGCGTTAGCCAGTGTGAAAGGCTGGGTCAGCGCAAAACTGTAATAACTATAAACGCCTATACCCTAAATAATTCGAGTGGCAGGAAGGCGGCGACGCAGCGAATCCCCAGGAGCTTACTCAAGTAAGTGACTGGGGTGAGTGAGGAAAGCCAACACACAGGCAACTTGAAGTATGGCGGGTATAGGTGCCGTAACCTCGGGGAAACGGCACCTTGCGTCATAAGTACTGATAACGATAAAGTCGGGTTGAAATTGTGTATATCGGCTAAACTTAGGTTTAACAGAATGTGATGCCATGACTGCCTTATACCGCAAGGTATTTGTCATCGCTTACTTTTTGGCGTTATATGATGGATAATGCCGGGATACGAGAGACCCGACTCTTTTAATCTTTCAAGGAGCAAAGAATGCTGATTCTGACTCGTCGAGTTGGTGAGACCCTCATGATTGGAGATGAGGTCACTGTGACAGTTTTAGGGGTGAAGGGTAACCAGGTTCGTATTGGCGTAAACGCCCCTAAAGAAGTATCTGTTCACCGTGAAGAGATCTACCAGCGTATTCAGGCTGAAAAATCCCAGCAGTCCAGTTACTAAGGTTTCCGCGCCTCGCTGTTCAGTGAGGCGCATCCCTTACCGCCGTTATTTTTGCCTTTTTCACTTTTTCCCCTGCGCAATACCGATTTTCATCACCCTTTGTCGCTTTGGCTGTTTGGCGTTATGCCAGCGCCAGGTCTGATTTCCTGTTGATAAATTGCCCTTTTTGCCGTTTTTGCACGCGAATTGCGTGCGAAGTGTGCAAACGAAAAAAGGTCTCGAAAAAGTGTTTGACTTATAAGTACCAGAAAGTAATATGTGCGCCATCGCAGCGACGAAGAGCAGAAACAAGTTCTTCGAAGCACTCGAAAGAGGCGTGTGTGGTGAGGTGGCCGAGAGGCTGAAGGCGCTCCCCTGCTAAGGGAGTATGCGGTCAAAAGCTGCATCCGGGGTTCGAATCCCCGCCTCACCGCCATTTTGCATCCGTAGCTCAGCTGGATAGAGTACTCGGCTACGAACCGAGCGGTCGGAGGTTCGAATCCTCCCGGATGCACCATATTCTCCTTAGTAACAGCGATATCGTTGTTGCAGGGGCTGCGAAATTATCGCCAGCACCAGGGAGGATAACGCTGTGAAAGCAGCGGCCCGCAGTGCGAGGCATAATCGAGTCACTCTACCGATTAGGCCATCATACTCAGTGTGGCATGTGTTAGTTGTGACACTGACGCGTAGTAAAGCAAGTTTCCCGATGCATCCGTAGCTCAGCTGGATAGAGTACTCGGCTACGAACCGAGCGGTCGGAGGTTCGAATCCTCCCGGATGCACCATTCTTTGATAAGAATGGCAAATCGCGAAATTTGATATCAGAATTACAGCAGTAATCCCGATGCATCCGTAGCTCAGCTGGATAGAGTACTCGGCTACGAACCGAGCGGTCGGAGGTTCGAATCCTCCCGGATGCACCATATTCTCCTTAGCAACAGCGACGATGTTGTTGTATGGTTTGCGAAATTATCGCCAGCACCAGGGAGGATAACGTTGCGTAAGCAACGGCCCGTAGGGCGAGGCGCAGCCGAGTAATCCTCCCGGATGCACCATATTCTCCTTAGTAACAGCAACATTGTTGTTATCTGGTTTGCGAAACTATCGCAAGTGCCAGGAGAGTAACTCCGCAGTAAAATAGCTTTCCCGATGCATCCGTAGCTCAGCTGGATAGAGTACTCGGCTACGAACCGAGCGGTCGGAGGTTCGAATCCTCCCGGATGCACCATATTCTCCTTAGTAGCAGCGACGATGTTGTTGCATGGTCTGCGAAATTATCGTCAGCACCCTTTCGAATACACCATCCTCACTCTTCTCTCTCCATCCCTATAACCTCGTTTTCCATCACCGGTTTCATCCTGACTTTTTTTATTGGCAAGCCGCGCTTTCCACTATAATTTATCCTTGTATATCAGCGTTATCAGGCTGAGTTAAATGCAAGGAGAGAAATCCATGAAATGGTTCAAAGCAATACCTGCTTTTTGCGCGACGCTGCTGGTGGCGACGGCCCTTACTGGCTGTGCCGGTTCGTCCACCAAAGAAAGCACCGGCGGTTACATTGACGATACCGTGGTGACCACTAAGGTGAAAACGGCGCTCTTTAACGATAAAGATATCAAGTCCTCAGAAATCAGCGTCCAGACCTTTAAAGGCCGCGTGCAGTTGAGCGGGTTTGTCTCCTCTGCGGAAAGCGCTAAACGTGCGGTGGAAGTCACCCGTCGGGTGCAGGGCGTGCGTATGGTCGAGAACGATCTGCGTATTAAATAAGACCGGCTATCTGGTTTTATGCCTGAAGGCGCCTGAGGGCGCCTTTGTCGTTTAAGCCGCTGGCCGCGACAACGACCGGCTTTTGCGATAGAGTAACTATTCATTAACCGGTTGGTGAGAAGACAATGTACGAAGGTTACGCAGGACTGATCTTTGATATGGATGGTACCATTCTCGATACCGAGCCGACGCATCGTCAGGCATGGAACGAGGTGTTGGGCCGCTACGGTATGCGTTTCGACGAACAGGCGATGGTCGCGCTCAATGGCTCACCAACCTGGCGGATTGCCCAGGCGATTATTGAACTCAACCAGGCGGATCTCGATCCACATCGCCTGGCGCAGGAAAAAACCCAGGCGGTTAAGGCGATGCTGCTGGACAGCGTACGCCCATTGCCGCTGATTGAGGTGGTCAAGGCATGGCATGGCCGTCGCCCGATGTCGGTGGGTACCGGCAGCGAAAGCGCCGTCGCCGAGGCACTGCTGGCGCACCTGGGCCTGCGTCATTACTTCACCGCGGTGGTGGCGGCCGATCATGTGGTCAACCATAAACCCGCGCCCGATACCTTCCTGCTGTGCGCCGAGCGCATGGGCGTCGCGCCGGAAAAATGCGTGGTCTTCGAAGATGCCGACTTTGGTCTGCAAGCGGCGAAGCGTGCAGGCATGGACGCTGTTGACGTGCGTTTGCTGTGAGCGACGCGCTGTCACTCACCTCGCTGTTTGCCAGTAGCTTTTTAAGCGCCACGCTGCTTCCCGGTAATTCGGAGGTTGTGCTGGTGGCTATGCTACTTGCAGGGGTCAGTCATCCATGGTGGTTAGTATTAATAGCAACAATCGGCAATAGCCTTGGAGGGGTAACTAACGTTATTCTGGGGCGCTTGTTTCCCCTGCGCAAAACCTCGCGCTGGCAGGAGCGGGCGGCTGGCTGGCTTAAGCGCTACGGCGCGGTCACGCTCTTACTGAGCTGGGCGCCGGTTGTCGGCGATTTACTGTGTTTGCTGGCGGGATGGATGCGCATTTCCTGGGGACCGGTACTCTTTTTCTTATGCCTTGGTAAGGCGCTGCGCTATATCGTTATTGCAGCAGCGACGCTTCAGGGTATGACGTGGTGGCACTAATTGGACTGATAGTTCATCCATTACAATTATGCTTATTCAAACGATTTCGACAGGCGGGAGGTCAAATTGATCCCGGACGTATCACAGGCGCTGGCCTGGCTGGAAAAACATCCGCAGGCTCTGCAGGGTATTCAACGTGGTCTGGAGCGGGAAACGCTGCGCGTGAACGCAGACGGCACCCTTGCAACGACCGGTCACCCTCTGGCGTTAGGCTCAGCGCTGACGCATAAATGGATTACCACCGATTTTGCCGAAGCTTTACTCGAGTTCATTACGCCGGTGGATGGCGATATTGAGCATATGCTGACCTTTATGCGCGATGTCCATCGCTATACCGCGCGTCAGCTGGGCGACGAGCGGATGTGGCCGCTGAGTATGCCATGCTATATCGCTCCCGGTCAGGATATTGAGCTGGCGCAGTACGGCACCTCAAACGTGGGGCGTCTGAAAACGCTGTATCGCGAGGGGCTGAAGAACCGCTATGGCGCGTTGATGCAGACTATCTCCGGCGTGCACTATAACTTCTCGCTGCCGATGGCGTTCTGGCAGGCGAAGTGTGGCGTGGAAGACGTCGAAAGCGGTAAAGAAGCTATCTCGGCGGGCTATTTCCGCTCGATTCGTAACTACTATCGTTTTGGCTGGGTGATCCCTTATCTGTTCGGCGCCTCGCCGGCGATTTGCTCCTCGTTCCTGCAAGGGAAACCGACGACGCTGCCTTTTGAGGAAGCGGGTAATGGTATGTACTACCTGCCGTACGCCACCTCGCTGCGCCTCAGCGACCTCGGTTATACCAATAAGTCGCAAAGCAATCTCGGAATTACGTTTAACGATCTGCATGAGTATGTGGCAGGATTGAAGCGGGCGATTAAAACGCCGTCGGAAGAGTACGCTAAAATCGGGCTGCAGAAAGACGGCAAGTATCTGCAGATCAACAGCAATATCCTGCAGATTGAAAACGAACTCTATGCGCCGATCCGTCCGAAACGCGTGACCCGTCGGGGCGAAACCCCGTCCGATGCGCTGCTGCGCGGCGGCATTGAGTACATTGAAGTGCGTTCGCTGGATATCAACCCGTTCTCGCCGATCGGCGTTGACGCCCAGCAGGTGCGTTTCCTCGATCTGTTTATGGTCTGGTGCGCGCTGGCCGACGCGCCGGAGATGAGCAGCGATGAGCTGCTGTGCACTCGCACCAACTGGAATCGGGTGATTCTGGAAGGGCGTAAGCCGGGCTTAACGCTGGGGATTGGCTGCGAAAGCGCGCAGTTCCCGCTGGCTCAGGTGGGCAAAGATCTGTTCCGCGATTTACGCCGCGTGGCGCAGACCCTTGACAGTATCCACGGTGGCCAGGCATATCAGCAGGTCTGCGACGAGCTGCTGGCCTGCTTTGACGATCCGGAATTAACCTTCTCAGCCCGCATTCTGCGTTCTATGATTGAAGAAGGGATTGGCGGCACTGGCCGTGAATTGGCGGATCGCTATCGGACGCAGCTGCGGGAAGAGCCGCTGGAGATCCTGAGCGAAGCCGATTTCATCGCCGAGCGCGAGGCATCGGTGGCGCGGCAGAAGAAAGTGGAAGCGGAAGACAGTGAGCCGTTCGAAGCGCTGCTGGCACGACACGCGTAGCCGCTGACGATACAAAAGAAAAAGGCCACATCAATGTGGCCAAACTTTCATCTCTGATTCAGGGATGATGATGATAATAAATGCGCGTCTTTCATATACTGAGACTCGCGGCTGAACAAAGAGTTCATTTTATTTTAAAAAAAATCACTCCCGGAGGTGACGAATGCCGTTGTTAGATAGTTTCACAGTCGACCATACCCGAATGGAAGCCCCAGCGGTGCGTGTCGCGAAGAAAATGAACACGCCGCATGGCGATGAAATCACCGTTTTCGATCTGCGCTTCTGCGTGCCGAACCAGGAAGTGATGCCGGAACGCGGTATCCACACCCTGGAGCACCTGTTCGCGGGCTTTATGCGCGATCACCTGAACGGGAATGGCGTGGAAATTATCGACATTTCGCCAATGGGCTGCCGCACCGGGTTCTATATGAGCCTGATTGGTACACCGGACGAGCAGCGCGTCGCTGACGCCTGGAAAGCGGCGATGGCCGATGTGCTGAAGGTGAAAGATCAGAACCAGATCCCGGAGCTCAACGTCTACCAGTGCGGAACCTATACCATGCACTCGCTGGAAGAGGCCCAGGACATCGCTCGTCATATCATTGAGCGCGATGTACGCATCAACAGCAACGACGAACTGGCGCTGCCGAAAGAAAAACTGCAGGAACTGCACATCTAGTGCTTCCGCCACGGCCCGACGCCTGTCGCCGGGCCGCTCTCCTGACGCCGCCATGACGACCACCACGACTTTCTCCTTTCAGCACCGCCCGCTGGTGCCTTTTGCCCATGATTATGCCCACGGTGACCAGGAAGACTGGCATCAGCATGACTGCGCCCAGCTGCTGCATATTTTAAGCGGCGTGGTGCGGGTCGCGACACCGGCAGGTTACTGGGTGGTGCCTCCCGGGCGCGGCGTCTGGCTGCCGGCGGGAACGCCGCACGCGCTGCGTATGACCGGCAACGTGGCGGCGCGCACCCTGTTTATCGATCCGCTGGCGCGCGCCGATCTCCCGGCGGGTTGCCAGATCGTACAGATCACGCCGCTGCTGCGGGAACTGATCGTCTCATCCCTGGGACTGGCCGAGTGCTATGCCCCCGCCAGCCGTGACGAACGGATTTATGAGCTGATCCTCGATGAGATCCGCGGGATGGCGATCCTGCCGTTTGGCCTGCCGGAACCGCAAAGTGACACGCTGCGTCGGCTGTGCCAGCAGGTACGCGAGGCGCCGGGCGAAGCCTGGAGCAGCGGCCAGGCGGCAAAGGTGTGCAGCATGAGTGAGCGAACCCTTAACCGCCATTTTCAGCAGCAGACTAGCCTGACGTGGAGCGAGTGGGTGCGCCGGGCGAAGCTAATGGAAGCGCTGATTCGCCTGGCGCAGGGTCACTCCGTGCTGCGGGTGGCGCTGGAGCTGGGCTACGGCAGCCACAGCGCCTTCAGCGCCATGTTTCGTCGGGTGATGGGCGTCGCCCCCAGCGACTATTTTCGCCCTTCGACCTGATCGGCGACGCTGATCGCATTGCACAATGCCTGCAGCGAAGCGCGCGCCACGTCATTATCAATACCCACTCCCCAGTAGCTTTCACCTTGTGGAAAAACGCAGCGGATATAGGCGACCGACCGACTGTCGCTGCGCGCGCCAAGGGTATGCTCATGGTAGTCCTTGATCATAAACGGTTGTCTGAGCAGCGCGCTGAGGCCGCTGGCGGCGGCCGACAGCAGGCCGTTGCCCTGGCCCTGCAGGCGTCGGGTTTCGCCGTGGTGTCGCAGCGTCGCCTGCAGCGAAAGCTGGCCATCCTGTTGGCTGGCGCTCTGATAATCAAGCAGCGTCAGCGCAGGCTGCGCCAGCAGGCCGTAGCGCGTGCGGAACAGCTGCCACAGCGCGTGGTGGGTCATCTCTTTGCCGTCGCTATCGGTCGCCTGCTGTACATGCTGACTGAAGTCCTGCTGCAGCCCGCGGGGCAGCTTGAGACCATGGTTTTGTTCGATAAGCCAGGCGCTGCCGCTTTTTCCCGACTGGCTGTTGACGCGGATCACCGCCTCATAGCTACAGCCAATATCCTGTGGATCAATGGGCAGGTAGGGCATCTGCCACGGATCGCCTGGCTGACGGGCATCAAACCCTTTTTTGATGGCATCCTGATGGGAGCCGGAGAAGGCGGTATAAGCCAGACTTCCCGCCCACGGGTGGCGTGGGTGAACGGGGATCTGGTTGCAGTTTTCCACCACCTCCACCACCCGGTTCATCTGCTCGAAGCGAAGCTCAGGGTCGATGCCCTGGCTGTAGAGATTCATGGCCAGCGTCACCAGGCAGACGTTGCCGGTGCGTTCGCCATTGCCAAACAGGCAGCCTTCCACCCGATCGGCGCCGGCCATCACCGCCAGCTCGGCGCTGGCGACACCGGTCCCGCGGTCGTTGTGCGGGTGCACGCTGATGCAGACCTCGCCGCGGCGGGAGAAGTGGCGGCAAAAATACTCGATCTGATCGGCATAGACGTTGGGGGTGTTCACTTCCACCGTCGCCGGCAGATTGACGATCATCGGCCGTTCGGCGCAGGGCTGCCAGACGTCCGCCACCGCCTCGCAAATCTCAAGGGCAAACTCGGGTTCGGTAAAGCAGAAGGTCTCTGGTGAGTATTCGTATTGCCAGCGGGTCTCCGGCTGTTGTTCGCACTGCTGGCGGATAAGTCGGGTGGCGCGGGTCGCCAGGGCGATCACTTCGGCTTTATCCATCCCGAAGACCAGCTCGCGAAACAGCGGCGCGGTGGCATTGTAGAGGTGGACGGTGGCCTGGCGGGCGCCGCGCAGTGCCTCAAAGGTGCGCAGGATCAGCGGATCCCGCGCCTGGGTCAGCACCTGGATGGTGACATCTTCCGGGATGCGATGCTCGTCGATCAGCTGGCGGACGAAGTTGAAATCGGTTTGCGAAGCGGAAGGGAAGGCGACCTCAATCTCTTTAAAACCGCACTCCAGCAGCAGATCCCAGAACTGCAGTTTGCGGGCGCTGTCCATGGGCTCCGCCAGCGCCTGGTTGCCGTCGCGCAGGTCGGTCGACAGCCAGCGCGGGGCGTGGCTGATTTGCCGGTCGGGCCAGCGGCGGTCGGGCAGGGCAATCGGCGGATAGGGACGGTACTTTTCAGCAGGATGGCTCAGCATAGTGTTCTCCTTAATGGTCAGCCTTTATCCTGCCCGAGCACCGGGTGGCGAGCTTTCGCAAACGAGACAGAAACTAGCGAGAATTGGACAATCTGACGCCATAAAAAAGGGACCCGCAGGTCCCTTAGTCTGATGCTTAGTGTGCGCCCCCGCCCCCGCCGCCGCCGCCGGCACTGAATGGCGGCCTGGCGAACCACACCAGGCTGAGCAGAAGAATAAAGATCCCCGCCGAAACCCAGAAGATTTCGTTGGCGGAGATAATCAACCCCTGGTTGGTTATCTGCTGCGCTATCCAGCCGGAAGCCTGCTGCTGGGTCATTCCCATGCCCTGCAGCTGATCGTACATCTGCTGGGCGTTGGGGTTGAACGGCGTCACCGACTCGGTGAGCTGCGCATGGTGCAGCGCCTCACGGTTGGTCCACATGGTGGTGGTGATCGAGGTCCCGATGGAGCCGGCCAGAGTTCGGGTAAAGTTTGACAAGCTCGACGCCGCCGCCAGCCGCTCCGGCGGCAGGCCGGAGAGGGTGATGGTGGTCAATGGCATGAAGAAACAAGCCACCGCGAAGCCCTGGATAAACTGCGGCCACGCCGATGCACCAAAGTCCATACCCGGTTCAAAGGTCCACGCACGCCAGTAGAAGCAGACGGCATACATAATAAAGCTGAAGGTGACCAGCCGACGCATATCGAGCTTATGGGCAAAGCGGCCAATAATCGGCGACAGAATGACCGGGATCACCCCCACCGGCGCCGACGCCAAACCGGCCCAGGTAGCGGTGTAGCCGTAGACCTCCTGCAACAGCTGCGGCAGCAGTACGATAGCGCCGAAGTAGAGCATATAGGCCAGGCTGATACACAAACAGCCGATGGTGAAGTTGCGAGACTTAAACAGCGACAGGTCGACTATCGGGTTATCGTCAGTCAGCTCCCAGACAATCAGGAAGCTTATCGCCACCACCGCCACGATGGTCAGGATGATAATCTCGTTGGAAGCGAACCAGTCGAGCTCTTTACCGCGGTCGAGCATCACCTGCAGGCTACCGATACCGATAATCAGCAACGCCAGCCCGACGCCGTCGATACGTCGCTGTTCGGTACGGGTTTCGCGCCCGCGCAGGGTTTGCAGCGTCATGATCACCACTGCGATACCAATCGGCACGTTGATGAAGAAGATCCAGCCCCAGTGGTAGTTATCGCTGATATAGCCGCCGAGAATCGGGCCACAGATCGGCGCGACGATCACGGTCATTGACCACAGGGCCAGCGCAATAGAACGCTTCGCCGGTGGGTAGTTGCTGAGCAACAGGCTCTGCGACAGCGGGATCAGCGGACCGGCGACGATCCCCTGAATGACGCGGAAGAAAATCAGCATCGTCAGGCTGTTCGACACCCCACAGGCCCAGGAGGCGATAGCGAATGCCACCGTCGACCAGACGAAAAGCTTCACCTCGCCGACGCGCTTCGCCAGCCAGCCGGTAATGGGGATGGAGATGGCGTTGGCCACCCCGAACGAGGTGATGACCCACGTCCCCTGGCTCAGCGACGAGCCAAGGTTACCGGCAATGGTTGGGATCGCCACGTTGGCGATCGTGGAGTCCAGCACCTGCATGAACGTCGCCAGCGACAGCGCAATGGTCATAATGACCAGTTGCGCGCCTTCGAGCGGTTTTTGCTGTTGCATTACGCTCACCCCGAATTATCCGGCGTTGGCCTGAATGATCTCGTCGATCAGTTTATTAACCGGCTCAAGCGCGATTTCGCGGGCATTGCTCTCGTAAACCGGGGAGCTTCGCACCTGGCTGGCCAGCATTTCGCCATCGCGATCGGTGGTGTTGACTTCCACCAGCGTGGAGAGGCCGATGCGCAGCGGGTGTTCCGCCAGCTGTTTTTCGTCCAGCTCGATACGGACCGGCAGGCGCTGTACCACTTTGATCCAGTTACCGGTGGCGTTCTGCGCCGGCAGCAGGGAGAAGGCGCTGCCGGTGCCCATATCGAGGCCGACCACTTTGCCAGTGTATTTCACGTCATCGCCATAGATGTCGCTGATCACGGTGGCCGGCTGGCCAATGCGCATGTGCGCCAGCTGGGTCTCTTTAAAGTTGGCGTCGATCCACAGGTTGGTCGCCGGGACCACCGCCATCAGCGGCGTGGTGGTGCCGATCTGCGCCCCAGGCTGTACCGAGCGACGGGAAACGTAGCCGCTAATCGGGCTGACGATTTGCGTACGCTGCAGGGCCAGCCAGGCGTTACGTACTTCGGTGGCCGCCTGTAGCACCGCCGGCTGCTGTTCCAGTTTGGTGCCCAGCACGATCGCCTGGTTGGCGTTGTATTGCTGGATTGCCACGTCGAGTTCGGCCTGCGCGCTGGCGACGGTGTCGCGGGCGTGCTGCAGCTCTTCGCGACCGATCAGGTTCGCGGCGCCCAGCGGAATGCGGCGGTTCAGGTCAGCCTGCGCCTGGGCGAGGGCGGTCTTTTTGACGTCGATGTTCGCCTGCAGCTGCTTGCTGTTGATCATCTGCTGACGGGTCTGACGCACGCTGGCGGCCAGCTGCGTTTTGGCTTTCTCAAACGCCTGCTGGGCATCGGTCTGATCGAGCGTCACCAGCGGATCGCCTTTCTGCACGTAGTCCGTGTTGTCAGCCCAGACTTTGGTCACGCTGCCTGAGACCTGGGCCATAATTTGTACCTGGTTCCCTGCCACGTAGGCATCGTCGGTCTCTTCGTAGTGACGCAGTACCAGAAACCAGTAAATCCCATATGCCACGGCAATAATAATAAAGAGCAATGTCAGCAACAGGAGTGCGCCTTTGCGCTTTCCTTTTTTGCTGCCTGGTTGCTGCGGGGTTTGGCTCTCCGCATTTGCGCTCATGTTATTCTCCACGATCTTATTATTTCACATCGGCTGAGCCGACCTGTTTATCAGAAAGGCCAGCAGAGATCTGCTGGCCTGGCTGTTTTCCTTGCAACGTAAAAATGGGCTGAGCGACGCCGCCCTTAGCGTAGAGAGTCCGCCAGCACGCCTTCTTCTTCCATCTGGTCAAGGCGGCTCAGGAGTTTGCGGGTGATATGTTCGAGCTGATCTTTTTCGCTGGTGCTGAGTGAAGACCACAGCTGATGCAGGCAGTTATGCTGCGGTGGCAGGACTTCACGCAAAAACTGATGACCCTTTTCGGTCAGTTGCAGATGCAGACAGCGGCGATCGTTATCGCTCTCGCGACGTTCAATCCAGCCGCGTTTTTCCAGTTCATCAGCGATACGGGTGGCGTTGGTACGCGACGAGCCCAGCGCGCAACTCAGCTCGGACGGCTGGATGCTGTGGTTTTCCTGTGACTCCAGCGTAATCAGCGCCATAAATAATGTCTCGTTAATTCCCTGCGCTTTGAGCATTTTATTGCGATTTTCCAGCAGCTTACCTTGCATATGCATGCAAAGACGAGTTAACAGGATCTCCTGGAACGGGAAATCTTCATGGCGGCTGGCGCGGAATTTGAGCATTTGCTCAATGGGAGTAAACGAACTATCCATTTGGGTATGACCTCATTAATTACAGCCGATATAATAACTATTGTGACAAATAAATCAAATGAATTATTGACTAAAATTGATACGTAAAGCTTAGAGTCCGCTGGTGATTTTCCATGCCAGACCGTAGGCCAACGCCGACAGCAGCGTCGGGACAATAATGCTGCGGGTTTTCCAGAAGGCGGCCCCCAGCACCAGGAAGCCGATCAGCGTCGGCGCCAGGCGATGGGCATCGGCGAGGATCTCCGGCACGCTGGAGACCACCAGCAGCGCGCAAATCGAGGCGATGCCGATGGTATCCAGCAGCACGCTGACCGGGCCACGGCGGGCAGGCCGGGCATGGCCGGCGCGCAGGCGCAGGGGAAGATAGCGAAACAGATAATTCACGCTGCCGACTATCACCCCGAGCAGAAGGACTTCACTGTTCATCCGGCATCCCCTTAAGCATGGCCTGGACCAGCGCCGTCAGACACCCGCAGACAATCCCGGCGAGGATGGCCGCCGGAATGGAAAATAACAAAATGCCACCCAGCGCGCCCGCCAGGGCTGCCGTGACGCAGAGTGACTGCTGGCGCTGGAATGAGGCCAGCAGGAAGCTCATAAACAGCGCCGGCAGCATAAAGCCGAGCGCGGCCTCCACCGCGGGATAATCCACCAGCAGGCCGTTACCGGACCAGGCGCCGGCCAGCGTGCCGCACACCCACGATGCCCAGGAAGTAAAAGCGAGACCGAGCATCCAGTTTTCGCTCCAGCGGCGGTTATCGCGAACCAGCCTGGCGGTGGCCGCGGCGAAAACCTCATCGGTCAGGCCGAAGGCCCAGAGGGCGGTTTTCTTTTTATCCAGCGCTGAGCGAATGCGGCTGCGCAATGAGGGACCATACAGCACGTGGCGGACATCCATCGCCATCACCGTCAGGGCGGCGACCCACAGCGAACTGCCGGCGGCCAGCATGGCGGTGATCACAAACTGGCTGGCGCCGGCGTAAATAATGCAGGAGAAAAACAGGCTTTCCAGCGGGGTGAATCCCAGCCGGGTGGCGTTCAGTCCGAAGGCGAAAGCCACCGGCAGGTAGCTGATAACGATGGGGAGACTGTCTTTGATGCCTTCGCCGACGGTGGCGACACGTTCAGGTAAGGCACAGGTTAAGGGCGCGGGGTTTTCCATATGAATAACTTATCGCTGGATCCATGTGAAGGTGACAAATTGACCGATGGGTCCACCTTAACAGAGCGCGACGCGCCTTAACACTATGGAAATTCCTGGAATCCGCTTTTCCATACTCTGTGCTGCGAGCAACGAGGGAAAGGGAGCCCGGATAAGACGGAGCGCCTTATCCGGGAGGCAGGGTTACTGCTGCGCGGCGAGCGCCGCTTTCACCCAGCTGTCGAACAGCGGCTGGTGGGCTTTGATCCAGCCATCGACATGACCGTTAATGTCGGCTTCGGAAGCATGGCCTTCGTGCATCATCGCATTCTCGGCGTTGATGTCGGCGATCGGCAGCTTCATGACGCTAAACAGGGTGGCGGCGGCCGGATTTTTCTCGGCCCAGGTTTTGTTGGCGACGATGTGCATCGTGTTCACCGGGAAGCCATAGTTGGCGCCGTTGGCCAGTTTGGTGTCGATGTTTTTCTGCTCGCCCGGCAGGGAGGAGAACGGCACCTGCAGCCAGACGACGTCTTTGCCAGGTTTCAGCACGTCGCTGACCCAGTACGGCGTCCAGGTGTAGTAGAGCACCGGTTTACCCTCTTTATAGCGGGCGATGGTGTCAGCCATCATCGCCGCGTAGTTGCCCTGGTTATGGGTGACGGTTTTGCTCAGGCCATAGGCGTCAATCTGGTGGTTAATCACCGCTTCGCAGCCCCAGCCTGGCGTACAGCCGGTGAGATCCGCTTTACCGTCGTTATTGGTATCAAACAGTTTGGCGATCTGCGGATCTTTAAGCTGATCGATGGAGGTGATGTGGTACTGCTCGGCGGTTTTTTTGTCGATCAGATAGCCCTGGGCGGCGCCTGAGACATACACCCCTTTACGATAGAATTTGTTATCACCGCCCGCCGCGGCGTACATGTCATCGTGCAGCGGCTGCCAGTTGGTGGCGATAAAGGTGGTATCCCCGGCGGCAATCGAGGTATAGGCAACGTTATAGTCCACTTCGCTCGGTTTCTCGACGGTGTAGCCAAGCTTCTCCAGCGCGCGACTGACCAGCAGGGTCTGGAAGGTCTCTTCCGAAATAGTGCTCTGGGCAGGCTTCACGGTAATCCCTTTGCCCGGCAGGTCGGCGGCGAAGGTGCTGGTGGCGATCAGGGTGGCAAAGGCGGCGGTGGCCATCATCGTACGATGTCGCATGGTGGTTCCTCTTATTGTTTAACGGGAAGAGCGACCCCCCGGCCTCGGCTGGTGCCGGGGAGCGGCGCTGTTATCGACTTATCGACAGAAAGGGCGAGTGATAAGCCCCAGTGGGCCGGTGGTGTACCAGCGGCGGTTGCCGCGACTGCGGGCGTCGCGACCGACGGCCTGGGTGAGGCGGTCAAGAATAATCGCGAGGATCACGATCCCCACTCCGCCGACGGTGGCGAGACCCATATCCAGGCGGCCAATGCCGCGCAGCACCATCTGGCCAAGACCGCCGACGGCAATCATCGAGGCGATCACCACCATCGACAGGGCCAGCATCAGCGTCTGGTTTACCCCAGCCATAATGGTGGGCATCGCCAGCGGCAGCTGAACCTTAAACAACAACTGGCGCGGGCTGGCGCCAAACGAGCGCGACGCTTCGATCAGATCCGCGGGCACCTGGTTTATCCCGAGGATGGTCAGACGGACGATCGGCGGCAAGGCGAAGATAATCGTCACCACCACGCCCGGCACGTTGCCGATGCCGAACAGCATCACGATCGGCACCAGGTAGACGAAGGCCGGCGTGGTCTGCATGGCATCCAGCAGCGGGCGGATAATTTTCGCCGCCCGCGGGCTGCGCGCCAGCCAAATACCCAGCGGCAGGCCGATAACCATGCAGAACAGCAGGGCGGTGAGGACCAGCGCCAGGGTGACCATCGCCTGCGACCAGGCGCCGATAGCACCGATGGCAATCAGCGAAACCAGGGTGGCGACCCCCATGCCGAGGCTGGAGATCTGCCAGGCGATCAGCGCGAAGACGATAATCGCCACCGGCGCTGGCATCCCCAACAACAGCTGCTGGAAGGCGCTGAGGATGTAGTCGATCGGCACGCGGATCCCCTGGAATAGCGGACGGAAGTGCAGCACGATCCAGTCGATAGCGTGGGTGACCCAGCTGTCGAGCGGGATCAGCGTTTTATGGAACGGGTCCATGATGTTGAACGATTCCGGCTGCGGCGCGGGCGCGCTGTGCAGCCAGTCGGCGCCGCCGCCGTTGGCCGGCGCGGCAGTAGAGGCGCCACCCCAGGCGTCGGCGGCCTGCGCAGCGCTGTCGGTTGCCGGGGCGCTGTCCCACGGATTAGTTTGATCAGCCATGATTCACCCCCTCGCGATCTAAAGCCTGGAGCAGCATTCGTTTGGAAATGATGCCAATGTATTGTTGTTCTTCATCCACCACCGGGACGGCGCACGGGGCGTGGCCGACGTGGGAGAGCAGATCGCTGAGCGGCGTTTGCGCCTCCACCGCCAGCGGGGCGTCAATCAGCGCCGCCTCGATCCCCTGGCCGACGCTGAGCGCGGTTTTCAGAGAATCGATCGAGACAATCCCGACAAAGCGATTTCCGCGTTCGATGACATAGCCATATTCCCGGTCTTCATCCTGTAATAATTTCAGCGCGGAGCGGGGGCCAAAACCTGGGGTTTTACGAATCAATCCAACCGGGCTGCGGCGGGCAATATCTTTGGCGCTGAAGACCTGGCTAATATCCACGCCGCGGAAGAAGGTGCGCACATAATCATTGGCCGGATTATTCAGTATTTCATCCGGCGTACCGACCTGGACCACTTCGCCATTTTGCATAATGGCAATGCGATCGCCAATTCGCATGGCTTCATCAAGGTCATGGGAAATAAAGACGATAGTGCGTTGATGCTTAGCCTGTAATTTGATGAGCTCATCCTGCATTTCGGTGCGAATGAGCGGGTCGAGCGCGGAGAAGGCTTCATCCATTAACAGAATATCGGGATTAATCGCCAGCGCGCGAGCTAAACCGACGCGCTGACGCATCCCGCCGGAGAGTTCATCCGGCCAGGCGTGGGCATAATTCTCCAGCCCCACCTGCCGCAGCGCCTCCCGCGCTTTTTGTTCTCGTTCGGCGGTCGGGACGCCGGCCAGCGCCATGCCAAACGCCGTGTTGTCGAGCACGCTCATGTGTGGCATCAGCGCAAAGGACTGAAAAACCATCGCAATTTTCTTGCGACGCACCTCGCGCAGCTCGGCGTCCGACATTTTGGCGATATCGACTCCGTCAATCAGCACCTGGCCGCGGGTGGGTTCAATCAGGCGATTGAGAAGGCGAACCATGGTGGATTTCCCCGAGCCGGAGAGCCCCATGATGACGAATATCTCGCCTTCTTCAATGGCCAGACTGGCGTCTTTGACGCCAAGCGACAGCCCCGTTTTTTCCAGTATTTGCGCTTTGTTGAGTCCTTTCTCAATATATTTGAAAGCCCGGTTTGGGTGCTCGCCAAATATCTTATAAAGATTTTTAATTTCTAATTTAATTGCCATGCAATAGAGAAGTTCCTGTTATTTGTTTATTGCGATACGATACCCGATGGTGATTATGATCTTTTTACACCCTAACATACTCAGATTCTGTGACAACCCTCAATGGCAAACTCTCGGCAAAATGGCGTGAGGGATAGGGTGGCGCAGCCCCCGTGATATAAGGGCTGAGCGTCAATTTGTTGTGGGTAATATTTTTTGATTATCTCTGGATAATTCGACTGAAATGGACCAGTTTTCTGTTAAATATGACGGAGTGATGACGGTTATGCGATGGAGAGAATATTTGGCAGATGAACCCACTTTTCTGCGAAATAGATCACCAGGAACCAGCCCGCCATATTCCTGGTGAAAGTATGGTTAAAAGTCCCAATCGTCGTCGGCGGTTTCTTCCGTTTTGCCTATCACGTACGAGGAGCCGGAGCCGGAGAAAAAGTCGTGGTTTTCATCGGCGTTAGGCGACAGCGCGGCGAGGATCGCCGGGTTAACCGCTGCCATCTCCGCCGGAAACAGCGCTTCATAACCGAGGTTCATCAGCGCTTTGTTGGCGTTGTAGCACAGGAAAGCGCTGACGTCGTCAAACCAGCCGCTCTCGCCGTACAGTTCCCGACTGTAGGCCAGCTCGTTGTCGTAAAGATCCATCAGCAGATCGAGGGCGAAATTTTTCAGTTCTTCGCGCTTTCCGGGGCTGACGATCTCCAGTCCTTTCTGATACTTGTAGCCAATGTAATAGCCATGTACCGCTTCATCGCGAATGATCAGACGGATCAGATCCGCGGTATTGGTCAGTTTTCCCCGGCTGGAGAAGTGCATTGGCAGCCAGAAGCCGGAGTAGAAGAGAAAGGATTCGAGGAACACGCTGGCGATTTTTTTCTTCAGCGGCTCGTCGGCCTGATAGTAGCCCAGCATCAGTTGCGCCTTGCGCTGCAGGGGTTCGCAGCTTTCACTCCAGGCGAAGGCGGCATCCACCTCTTTGCTGTGGCACAGCGTGGAAAAAATGGAGCTGTAAGAGCGGGCATGAACCGCTTCCATAAAGCTGATGTTCGACAGCACCGCCTCCTCATGCGGGGTCAGCGCGTCCGCCATCAGCGCCGGCGCGCCGACCGTGTTCTGAATGGTGTCGAGCAGCGTCAGCCCGGTGAAGACGCGAATGGTCAACTGCTGCTCCGCCGCGCTGAGGGTTTGCCAGGCGGGAATGTCGTTCGATAGCGGCACTTTCTCCGGTAGCCAGAAGTTGCTGGTGAGACGATTCCAGACCTCAAGATCTTTGTCGTCATCAATGCAGTTCCAGTTGATAGCGCTGATGCGCGTTAAATGGGTCATCCTGTTCTCCTTACAGTGCGCAGGACACGCAGCCTTCAATTTCAGTGCCTTCCAGCGCCAGCTGGCGCAGACGGATGTAGTAGAGGGTCTTAATGCCTTTCTTCCAGGCGTAGATTTGCGCCTTGTTGATATCGCGGGTGGTGGCGGTATCCGGGAAGAACAGCGTCAACGACAGCCCCTGATCGACGTGGCGCGTCGCCTCGGCGTAGGTGTCAATGATCTTCTGGGGCCCTATCTCGTACGCATCCTGATAAAGGGCCAGATTGTCGTTATTCATAAACGGCGCGGGGTAGTACACCCGCCCGGTCTTCCCCTCTTTGCGGATCTCAATCTTCGAGACGATCGGATGAATGCTGGAGGTGGCATGGTTGATGTACGAGATCGACCCGGTGGGCGGCACCGCCTGCAGATAACGGTTATAGATGCCATAGCGCATGACATCGTCGCGCAGCTGGCGCCAGCTTTCCCGGTCGGGCAGGGGGATACCGGCGCGGGCGAACAGTGCGCGCACCCGTTCGGTTTTCGGCTGCCACTCCTCCTGCAGATATTTGTCGAAGTACGCCCCGCTGGCGTAGCGTGACTGTTCGAAGCCAGCGAAGCGCTGGCCGCGCTCGCGGGCCAGCAGCATCGAGGTGTGCAGGGCATGCCAGGTCACGGTGTAAAAATAGATATTGGTGAAGTCCAGCCCCTCCGGACTGCCGTAGGCAATCCCTTCTCGCGCCAGGTAGCCGTGCAGATTCATCTGCCCCAGGCCGATGGCGTGGGAGGCCGCATTGCCGGCCGCCACCGAGGGAACCGACTGTATGTCGCTCATATCGGATACCGCGGTCAGGGCGCGCACCGCGGTGGCGATAGTGCGGGCAAAATCCGGCGAGTCCATGGTATGGGCGATGTTCAGCGAGCCGAGGTTGCAGGAGATATCCTCGCCGATATGGGCGTAACTGAGGTTCTCATCATAGGTGGATGGCGTACTGACCTGCAGAATTTCCGAACACAGATTGCTCATGGTGATCCGTCCGGCCACCGGATTGGCGCGATTGACGGTATCTTCAAACATGATGTACGGATAGCCGGACTCAAACTGGATCTCCGCCAGGCGCTGGAAAAGGTCGCGGGCGCGGATCCAGCGCTTGCGGACCCGTTCGTCGGCCACCAGCTGCGGATAGATATCGCCGATGGCGCAGTCGGCGAAGGGTTTACCGTACAGCCGCTCGACGTCATACGGCGAGAACAGGGCCATCTGCGCGTCTTCTTTTGCCAGCTGGAAGGTGATATCGGGGATCACCACTCCCAGCGACAAAGTTTTGATGCGGATTTTCTCATCGGCATTCTCACGCCGGGTATCGAGGAAGCGCAAAATATCGGGATGGTGCGCATGCAGCCAGACCGCTCCCGCCCCCTGGCGGGCGCCAAGCTGGTTGGCATAGGAGAAGGCGTCCTCCAGCATCTTCATCACCGGCACCACCCCGGAGGACTGGTTTTCGATACGCTTGATCGGCGCCCCGGCCTCGCGCAGGTTGGAGAGTAAAAAGGCCACGCCGCCGCCGCGCTTCGACAGCTGCAGCGCCGAGTTAACCGCCCGGCCGATGGATTCCATATTATCTTCAATGCGCAGCAGGAAGCAGGAGATCAGCTCCCCGCGCTGCTGTTTGCCGGCGTTGAGGAAGGTGGGGGTCGCGGGCTGGAAGCGGCCGCTGAGCATCTCTTCCATTAGCTGCCGCGCCTGCTGGTCATCCCCCTGGGCCAGCGTCAGCGCCACCATTACGCAGCGATCGGCAAAATCCTCGAGGTAGTGCTTGCCGTCAAAGGTCTTCAGCGCGTAGCTGGTATAGAACTTCCAGGCGCCGAGGAAGGTCTGAAAGCGAAATGCGGCGCGCCGGGCATGGGCGAACAACGCCAGCACAAACCCGCGGTCATAGCCGGCCAGCACCTGCGGATCGTAATAACCTTCGCGGACGAGCCAGGTGAGTTTATCCTCCTGGCTGGCAAAGGTGAGGGTGTTGGGCCGGACCTGGGCGGTCATAAAGGCCTCCACCGCCTGGCGATCTTTCTCAAACGGGATGCGACCCTCGCTGTCGTACAAATTCAGCATCGCGTTGAGGGCGTGAAAATCCGCCGCGGCGGTTATACGTTCTGCGGTTGTCGTTGCCAAAATTCGCTGACTCCTTTACGCACGTTGTCGATATCGTCGGGGGTTCCCATCAGCTCGAAGCGGTAGAGATAGGGCACGGCGCATTTTTGCGCGATGACCTCCCCGGCACGCCCCCAGGCGTCGCCAAAGTTGCGATTGCCAGCGGCAATCACCCCGCGGATCAGCTGGCGGTTATGCACGTCGTTTAAAAAGCGGATCGCCTGACGCGGTACCGCGCCGGCCGTACCGCCGCCGCCATAGCTGGGAACGATGAGAATATAGGGTTCGTCTACCTGGAGATGTTCGCGCTCGTTCAGCGGAATGCGCACCGCCGGCAGCCCCAGGCGCTGCACAAAGCGATGGGTATTCTCCGAACGGCTGGAGAAGTAGACGATGAGGCTCATGCGCTGGCCGCCGTGACGGAGGGGCGCAGGCGATTGATCATATCCGGGCGGAAGCCGCTCCAGCGTAGCTCACCGGCGATCACCACCGGCAGCTGGCGAAATCCCTGCTCGCGCAGGGTGTCAGCTGCATCCGGCTGCTGGTCGACGTTCACCATTTCAAAGGCCAGTCCTCGGCTCTCCATGGCTCGCCGTGTGGCATGGCACTGCACGCAGTCATTTCGAGTGTAAATAATAATGCGCATGATTCGTATTTCCATTTAAGATAACAGCACGGCGCTAAACGCAGCGTCGAACGTTGTGGGTCATTCGATAAGGAAATACTAGATGTAGTTGTTTGAAAGTTCAACCACTCAATATATAGCGTTTTTAGCAAGGAAATCCCCCGCCGGGACAATTCGGCGGAGGAGGGGGAAGGCTGTGCGGAACTACAGACGCATGGCGACGGCGAGTCGGTTGAAAGCGTTCATCAGGCTGATGGCTAAGGTCAGATCGCTTATCTGACGCGGGGTAAAATGTTCGCGCAGCGGCAGGTAAACGTCATCTTCCGCATGGCTGGCGGCAATGTCGGTGACCGACTCGGCCCACGCCAGCGCTGCGCGTTCGCCAGGTGTGAAGTGGGCGCTTACCCGCCAGCCCGCAGGGCATCCAGTTTGCTTTGCGCCATACCGCCCTTGCGCAGCGCCTGGCTGTGCTTCTCAAGGCAGAAGGCGCAGCCGTTGATCTGCGAGACGCGTAAATAAACCAGCTCTACCAGGGCGCTGCCCAGCTCGCTTTTCTCCAGCGCGATGCTGGCCTGTACCAGCCCTTTATAGACTTCCGGGCTCAGTTCACTGAATGGCTGACGTAATTGGCTCATGGTGTTCTCCTCTCTAAGACGGCAGCCAAAATAGCACTATAATGGACTGCAAAAGATAGCCATATTGTGATGAAAAAAGCAGACCATAATGGAAGCGATCCACCTCCCTCTTTATCAGCGTATTGCCCGCCAGCTGAAATCGGCAATTGAACGGGGCGAACTGACCCCGGGCAGCCGTCTGCCCGCCAGCCGGGTGTTTGCCCAGGAGCAGGGTGTCTCCCGGGCGACTATCGAAAACGCCTGGGGTGAACTGGTCGCCCAGGGGTGGCTTGAGCGGCGTGGGCAGGCGGGGACCTTTGTCAGCGAGCGGCTCAGTCCGCGCCAGCTGGCGCCGGTAACGCCAGCGCAATCAGCCGCCTCGACGGACCCGTTGCCCTTTCAGATGGGGCTGCCGGCGCTGGATCTCTTTCCGCGCGGGCTGTGGGCGCGAGTGATGGGTCGTCGGCTGCGGACGCAGTCGCGGTTCGACCTTGCCCCCGGCGATCCCGGCGGCGACCCGCTTCTGCGCCAGGCTATCGTGGAGTATCTGCGCCTGTCGCGCAGTATTGACTGCCAGCCGGAGCAGGTGCTGATTACCGGCAACTATGCTACCTCCATGGATCTTATCCTGCGTACGCTGGCGCAGCCGGGGCAGCATATGTGGATGGAGGATCCGGGGTATCCCTTTATCCGCCCGGTCGTTGAGGCCAGGCAGCTGGTGGTGGATGCGATCCCGGTGGACGACGAAGGAATGGATGTTGGCTGGGGCTTGCGGCATCACCCTCAAGCGCGGTTTGCCCTGCTCACCCCGGCACACCAGAGCCCGCTGGGGGTCGCGCTGTCGCTGCCCCGGCGTCGCCAGCTGCTGGCGTGGGCGACAGCGCGCGACGCGTGGATTATTGAGGACGATTACGATAGTGAGTTTCGCTATCACGGCAAACCGCTGCCGCCAGTGAAAAGCCTCGATGCGCCGCAGCGGGTTATCTACGCCGGCACTTTCAGTAAGTCGATGTTTCCGGCGCTGCGCACCGCCTGGCTTGTGGTGCCGACCCCGCTGGCGGCGCGTTTTCATCAGACGGCGGAGCGCCAGCCCTGCACCGTTCCTACTCTGTGGCAGCAGACGCTGGCGGATTTTATCCAGCAGGGACATTTCTGGCGTCATCTGAAAAAAATGCGCGCCAGCTATAGCCAGCGCCGACAGTGGCTGGAGTCGGCCCTGCAGGCGCAGGGCTTTCAGGTCACGCCGCAGCAGGGGGGCATTCAGCTGGTCATGCCGGTCAGCGGCAACGATCGCCTGCTGGCCCGGCAGGCGGTTGAGGCCGGGCTGGCGGTGCAGGCGCTGAGCGACTGGCGTCTTCGCCATGCAGGCGAGGGGGGATTACTGATGAGTTTTACCAATATTCGCTCAGCGGCGATGGCCGATGCGCTGGCCCGGCGGCTCAGAGAGGCGATCGCGAACGATGGCGCATAAAAAACCCCTGCGGCCAGAGGCGCGCAGGGGCTGACGCGTATTTGTTATCTTCATTAGATTCCGTGAAGCTCGCGGGCTTCCGCTCGCCAGGCGCGCGCGGAAGCTGACGCTGTCTCTATTATCGACGTAAATTGAGCAATACGCCAATAAATACCCCGACGGCGGCTGCGGCGCCGACGCTGTGCCAGGGTTTATTGCGCACATAGGTATCGGCGCAGCCCAGCGCATCACAGGCTGCCTGACGGGCATCCAGCGCCGCCTGCTGCACCCGGTTGTGACCATTGAGGCGGGCACGGGTCTCTTTCAGCAGCGACTGAGCTTTAACGCGCGCCGCTTCGGCTTCCTCTTTCGCGTCACTGCCCCACGATTTCAGCACCTCTTCCAGCGTATCCGCTAATTGACTGACATCGTTATGGATATCCTCAGCATTCTCGTCAAAATTGTTGCGGTTCACATGGTTAGCCATCGTTATCTCCCTTAATTCCATCGAGTGAGTAAGTGTAGGACAAGATTTTGAATTATGCTTACTGCTGTGGTTTCTGGAATATTCCGAAAGCACTGCGCTTAACGAATAAGGTAAGGTCAATGTGCGGTAAAAGATAACGAGGAATCAGTATGTATTTAAGACCCGATGAGGTGGCGCGTGTTCTTGAAAAAGCCGGCTTCACCATGGATGTTGTGACGCAAAAAGCGTACGGCTATCGCCGAGGCGATAATTATGTTTATGTGAACCGCGAAGCGCGCATGGGGCGGACAGCGTTAATTATTCATCCAGCGCTAAAAGAGCGTAGCAATATGTTGGCCGAACCGGCCTCAGATATCAAAACCTGCGACCATTATGAACAATTTCCGCTGTATTTAGCCGGAGATGCGCAGCAGCATTATGGTATTCCGCACGGATTTAGCTCACGGATGGCGCTTGAGCGTTTTCTGAATGGACTATTTGGCGAAGCCCAGCCGGCGATGTCGACAAATTAATACGACGGTTAAGACCGGGGCGGAGCAGGCTGGCGAGAGAGCGACTGGCAGGGCCAGTCGCTGGAATAGCGTCGGTCAGGCTTTCGCCTGCTGGTAGGGGGCCACGCGGAACAGGCGGCGGCAATAGTCGAGGAAGTAGCCGTAAGCAGCGCCCATCATCATCGATACCGCCAGGTTTGAGCTCACTGCAGCGACAATCTGGTGCCAGTCTGCACCTACGCTCCACAATATTGCGACATACACTGGCGACTGGAAAGTGACGTAGGCCAGCACGTCGGCCATATTTTTCATCCAGCCTGCCGGGCTAATGCGCCGGGCCTGACGCATCGCAAAGTCGCGATAAAAACCATAGGGCACGGCAATAATAATGTTGACCGGGATCGCCACCAGGCGCGACGATAACGACTGCTCAAACGTCATACCAGAGAGAAAAATTTCGATCATCATGTTGACGACGGTGCAGTAAACCACCATCGCAAAGGTGTCTGCAACCGCATGCCGCAAGCGGGAGTGCGCAGAGAACATCGGAGTGCTCCTCGAAAATGAAGTCAATAACGCCGAAAAATGCGCGTTGGTATAGCGTTTTTGGGCTGCCTGTTTTGATGTGCGTAGAGTATATCTCTGCATTAAAAGTGGCAACTAGCTATAAATTTTTATTTATTGCCTTTTTGTCGATAAAATACTCTGCGACAGTTGGTTTTCTGCCCGTTACGCTACTTTTATTGCTGGTTTTGTGAAATGTGTTTAATTTCAGTTGGTTACTTGACGTTTTTGCATGATATCTGACCAGGGAGGCGGCGTCTGACCGCCCGCTGTGGCGCAAAATCGCGTGAGCCTGTGATGAAGGTCTCGTTTAGATGTTTTTATGCCATTATGCCGGTTTTTGTGGTGAAAAATTCTAAAATGACGTGTGGCGTTTTATTCTGATTGGCTGGGTAACTATTCATTAGGCCGTGTGGAGAGGGCCTGCGCATCCGCCGACGATAAGAGGATAAACCGCTGACCATAAAGGTAATATCGCCTGCTGAATATATTTTCATATCTTACCATCCGCCGCTTTTATTTATTCATGGTCTTGTTGGCCTGCGCTGGCGAAAAAGAACCGGGGATTTGCCGATATAGGGCAGGCGGAAAAGGTTTACTCTTTGCATAATATATTTATCTGGACAACCGAAGGCTGGAAATAAATAAGTGTTTCCATTACACTTGCCGCGTTGTATCTTTTAATTGGTTATCTGGGATTTCTTAATTTTATGTCTTTAATGTTACACAAACTGAATAATATCCGTTCACTGCGTGCCCTGTCCCGTGAATTCTCCATTGACGTGCTTGAAGAGATGCTGGAAAAGCTCAGGATCGTCACTGAAGAAAAACGTACGCAACAGCAGCTGGCGGCGCAGCAGCAGGCGGAATATCAGGAAAAAGTGAATACCTGGCTTGAGCTGATGCGCGCCGACGGTATTTCTCCTGACGACCTCGTGGCCGATATTCAGCCGTCGATGGCGGTAGGGAAAAAGCGGCAACCGCGCCCGGCGAAATATCGTTATACCGATCATACTGGCGCAGAAAAAACCTGGACCGGTCAGGGAAGAATGCCGAAGCCGATTGCTCAGGCGGTTGCTCAGGGCAAATCGCTGGACAGTTTCCTCATTTAAAGCCGATCCGGCCGGTATCAGGACAGTGGGGGAGACCCGCCGTTCCGTCCGGCCTTATCACTCTCCGGGAGAGGGGCTTTAGCAGACGCCAAAGTCGCCCTCTTCCTGGTATGGCGTCACCTCTTCTGAGTTCAGCGTATAGCGCTCGCCCTGCTCTTGCGCGGCCTGAACCACCACCAGCTGTTCTCCCTGTACTTCAACCACTTTCAGTTTTGGTCCACCCGCACGCGGTTGTACCAGATCGCCGACAGAAAACATCATTCACTCCTCACGGTTAACATCCTGGATGAACCTCAACCATAGCTCAACGACTGGCCAGTGAACACTGGCTGTGCTGTTTTTTGTTAAAACAATTTGGGGGTATATGTATTAATGTTGTTAATGTTTTGCTGGCGCCATACCGCTGCTGAGAAGGGGGGACGGCGAGGGTAGGGTTACCATCAATCAGGTCAGGAAAGACACCATGAAGTATATCGTTCTATTGATCATTGTTATTGCTGTTCTGTATGTCCATTATCGCGGGCGGGTGCGCTATCGTTTCTGGCGACAGCTCTCCGATCATTCAACATTTACTGCTCCGCTGAATGGATTTATGTATTTATTTTCCCGCGTGCCGAATACGCCATATCTGCGCCCGGAGATGTTTCCCGAGCTGGCGATATTGCAGCAGAACTGGCAGGTAATTCGCGATGAAGGTCTCCACCTTCAGCAGCTGGAGCAGATTAAAGCGGCCGATAAATATAACGATGCCGGATTTAACTCATTTTTTAAAACCGGCTGGAAACGTTTTTATCTGAAATGGTATGAGGATGCCCATCCCTCCGCCAGCCAGCTCTGTCCACACACCACCGCGCTACTGCGCGATATCCCGTCGGTGAAAGCGGCCATGTTCGCCACCCTGCCAGACGGCAGCCGTCTGCCGCGCCACCGCGATCCCTACGCCGGTTCGCTGCGCTTTCATCTCGGCCTGGCGACGCCGAACGATGACCGCTGCTTTATCGAGGTGGATGGCCAGCGCTACAGCTGGCGCGATGGGGAAGGGGTGCTGTTTGATGAGACCTATATTCACTATGCGGAAAATACCAGCGGTGAGAATCGGCTGATTCTGTTCTGTGATATTGAACGGCCCATGCGCTACCGCTGGGCGCAGCAGGTGAACCACTGGCTGGGACGTCATCTGATGAGCGCCGCCTCGGCGCCCAATGATACCGGCGATCGCATTGGCGGGATTAACCGGGCGTTTCGCTATATCTACCAGATCCGCATTGTCGGCAAGCGGCTGAAAAAATGGAATAAGACGGTCTATTACATCGTTAAATGGCTGCTGTTCGGCGGCATTGCCTGGCTTATCTGGAGTGCGTTTTAACCCTCATGACGCCGGTTCCAGGGCATGATCGCCAGCAGACGCGCCATGCCGCAAAAGCCGGTCACCCCGGCGAAGGTGAGCCCGGCGCCGACCGCGCCGCTGAGCAGGAAGAAGCCGCTGCTCACGGTATAGCCCAGCAGTACACCGAGTAAAATCAGGACGCCAGCGGCAATTTGTACCTGGCGCATCAGCGGCAGCGGCTGGGATTTATCCTCCTCAACCGGGAACCCCGCGGCCCTCCAGCCCTGAATCCCCCCGGCCAGCAGGCTTGCCTGCGCCGGTGCGGCGGCGGCGGCCAGGCGAATCGCGTTATTCTGCGTCCGGGAACCCGCCTGGCAGTGAAAGATGACTGTCTCTCCGGCCCGGGCATTGAGGGTCGCACCGTTGGTCAGGCTGGCCAGCGGCACCAGTTCGGCATCGGGAATATGTTCGCGCGCGTATTCATCCGCATCACGGATATCAATCAGTCTGGCGCCCTGGGCAATCAGCGCCCGGGCTTCGGCCGGGGTTAAGGTAGCGATGGTCATAGGATCCTCACGGGCAATAGAGCGTTTTCAGCGTGTTGATCACCTGCTGTACCGCAGGGTGGGTGATGAAATAGTGGATACGCTGGGCATCGCGCTCGCTGTCGATCAGCCCCTCGTCACGCATCCGCGCAAGGTGCTGCGAGGTGGCGGAAGGGCTCAGGCCGGTAGCGCGCGATAGTTCACCGGCGCTGGCCCGCGGCGCATCGCACAGTATGCACAGGATCAGCAATCGGTGAGGATTGCTCATGGCTTTCATCAGCGCGGCGGCTTCTCCGGCGCGGGCCTGCAGGTCTTCAGGTGTGGTCATGTATTTTAGATTTTTCTAAATTTAGATAACTCTAAAATAAAAACATCCCCTGCGCCAGCATTTTTTTATCTGTGACTCAGGCCGGAACGGCGAGCTGGGCAATCTGCGCTCGCGCGCTGGCGATCCCTGCGTCGCGACCATGCGGACGATTGTCCAGCCCTTCGGCATAGATAAATTCCACCTCATGGATCCCCATCAGCCCCAGTACCGCGCGCAGATAGGGGGTGATGGCGTCGGTGGTCTCTCCCTGGTGAATACCGCCGCGGCTGCTGACGACCACCGCCCGAACGCCCTCGACCAGCCCCTGCGGCCAGCTGTCGGTGTAGCGAAAGGTTTCCCGCGCCCGCGCCACGAGGTCGAACCATTTCTTCAGGTCGGTCGGGACGTTGAGGTTATACATCGGCGCCCCGATCACCAGCAGATCGCTGGCTTTTAATTCGGCGATAAGCTGGTCGGAGAGCGCAACCGCCGCGCGGATGGCCGGCTGCGGATCCACTGCCCCGCGCAGGGCGGCGAACAGGGGGCGATCCAGCGTTGGCAGCGCCATGGCGCTGAGATCGTGTTCCGTGAGCCGATCGCGGTGTCCTGCTGCCCGGCGCGCCGCGAGAAATTCGTTAATCAGCTGATTGGTCAGGGATGTTTCGCCATTAATGCTGGATTTTAATACCAGAACGTTAGCCATGATGAGTGCCTCAAGTGAAGGGGAGAGGCAGAGACTAACACTGTCTTTTTTCTCTCTGGAGTGACATTATTTTCCTCTATTGTATCCCGTAAGGAACCAATCTGTGCGTGACGATCTGAACGCGATCCCGGTGTTTGTCACCGTGGTCGAGAGCGGTAACTTTGCCAGCGCGGCGGCGATCCTCCACGTGACGCGTTCGGCGGTGGGTAAAACCATTGCCCGGCTGGAAGCGCGCCTCGGCGTGGCGTTATTCCAGCGCACTACCCGTCGGCAACTGCTGACGGAAGAGGGGGAGCAATTTTACCACCAGTGCCGGGAAGCGCTGGCGCGCATCCGCGAGGCCGAAGAGGCGCTCCAGCGCGGGAAGGGCGAGGTGCAGGGGCGGCTGCGGATCTCGCTACCAGTGCTCTTTGGTCAGCGCTGCGTGGCGCCGCTG
The DNA here is from genome assembly GCF_003097195.1 of Klebsiella sp. GL120222-02. Taxonomy (NCBI): domain Bacteria; kingdom Pseudomonadati; phylum Pseudomonadota; class Gammaproteobacteria; order Enterobacterales; family Enterobacteriaceae; genus Klebsiella; species Klebsiella sp. GL120222-02. The sequence continues at coordinate 62,454 of NZ_QEQO01000003.1, read as the reverse complement.
CTGTTCCGCCTGAGCCAGCGCTATCCGTTACTGAAGCTCGAGCTCCACTACAGCGACCGGCAGGTCAATCTGCTGGAGGAGGGGTTTGATCTTGCGGTGCGTATCGGAAACCTGGCCGATACCGGGTCGCTACGGGCGCGGGCGCTGGGGGAGCATGGCATGGTGCTGTGCGCGGCGGTAGAGTACCTGCGCCGCCAGCCGGCGCCGCAGACCATCGCCGGGCTGAGCGAGCACCGCACCCTCGGCTATCTGCACAACGGCCAACTGCAAAAATGGCAACTGTACGACCCGCAGCAGGGCGAAGTGCGCTTCAGTCCGCAGACGGGGCTGGTACAGGATGATTTTGCCGCCATCGCGGCGGCGGTGCAGCAGGGGATGGGCATCGCCTGGTTGCCGGACTGGCTGGTGGCGCAGGCGCTCGCCGACGGGACGCTGCAGCAGGTGCTGGCGCCCAGCGCTCAGGTGCGTTTCGCTATCCACGCGGTGTGGCCGGAGGGGCCGTGGCTGCCGCAAAAAACGCGGGTGGCGATCGATGCCCTGCGGGAAGGACTGCGCCTTGCTAAAAGCACACCGCCCAGCGGTTAAGGGTATCTTAAGGCGACCGGGCGATAATGACAGAAAGATGACGACTGAGAGCTATCGCCATGAACGCCCTGGAAACCCTGAATCAATCTGTTTTTTTCGCGCTTAACGCGCAGCCTGGCGCCGCGGAGGGCCTGCTGTCGCTGGCCCGTTTTTGCGCCAGCGGCATCGTGTTTATGATGCCGGCGATCGCGCTCGGCCTGTGGTTTCTCGGTGGTCGTGAGGGACACCGCCAGGCGCTGTTTATGACCCTGGCCGTGATGATTTCCCTCGGGCTGGGGATGGTGTGCGGGACGCTCTGGTTTCATCCGCGGCCGTTTATGATCCCCCTCGGCCATAACTGGATAAGTCATCCGGCGGATAACAGCTTCCCCAGCGATCACGCTACGGTGATGTTCAGCGCCGCGTTTGCGCTGCTGTCGCTGCGCCTGCGGGCGCCTGGTCTGCTGATGCTGCTGGCTGCGCTGCCGGTGGCCTGGTCGCGGATCTATCTTGGGGTGCATTTTCCGCTGGATATGGTGGGCGCAGCCCTGGTCTCCATTGGCGGGGTCATCGTGGCGAAGCGGGTCTGGCAGGCGGTCGGCCCACGGCTGGTGCTGCTGTGCGAGGCCGTCAGCCGGCGGATGTTCTCCTGGCTGCCGGCGCGCTTTACGCCATAGCCTCAGCGACGAGGCCGTCCGGTACGGGCGGCGCGGCGGTATAGCGTGCTGCGGGCGATACCCAGTATCTGTGCCGCCCGGCTGACGTTGCCGTTAACGCTGGCCAGGGTATCGACAATCAACTGCTCGTCATGGGCCTGCAATCCTCCGCGCGGCAGCGGCGCAGGCGCGGTGCGATACGCCTCCGGCAGCGCGTCGGGCGTCAGCGTGTCGCCCTCATCGGCCAGAGCCAGCATCACCTTCAGGACGCTCTGCAGCTGGCGCACGTTTCCCGGCCACGGCAGCTGGCTGAGGTGGCTCAGCAGCGCGCCTGACAGCGTCACCCGGCGTGAAACACCGCCCAGGTCGCGCCACAGCGTGGCGATAAAGGTTTCCAGCGCCGGCCACTCGCGCAGCGGGGGCAGCGCCAGGGCATACTCCCGCAGGCGCCACAGCAGATCTTCACGGAATTCGCCGGCGCTGACCCGTTGCGTCAGATTGCGGTGGGTGGCGCAGATCAAGGCGAAATTCACCGGCACGCTGCGGCTGGCGCCCAGCGGGGCCACCTCTTTTTCCTGCAACACCCGCAGGAGCCGCGTCTGCAGCGCCAGCGGCATATCGCCGATCTCATCGAGAAACAGTACCCCGCCCTCAGCCTCGCGGATTTTACCGATATAGCCGTTTTTGCTGGCGCCGGTAAATGCCCCCGGCTGGTAGCCGAAGAGCTCGGATTCGATCAGCGATTCCGGGATGGCCGCGCAGTTGATGGCGACAAATTTGCCACTGCGCCAGCGGCTGTGCTGATGCAGCGTACGGCTGACATACTCCTTGCCGCTGCCGGTTTCTCCCTCAATGCATAGCGCAATGCCGGCGTTGAGCAGCCGCAGCAGCTTTTCGCCTTCGCGCGGGCTGGTGAAAGGGAGATGCATGACCGGCGGGGCGCTTACCGCCACCCGGCGGCGGGTGGGCTCCCGCAGGCGATAGTGATAGCGGCCCTGCGGGGTGGTCAGCGGCAGCGGGACGCTGACCGCCGTTTGCGCCAGCGTCGGAAAAAGCGACGCAAAGGTGAGCTGGCCAAACTGCGCCGCGCTCAGGCCGAACTCGCGCATCGCCAGTCGGTTGCCGGCGGTGAGGACGTTGTCAGAAAAGACCAGCAGCAGCTCCTCGACGCTGTCGAGCTTGTCCACCTGCCGGTGCAGGCTCATCAGCCACTGCTCCGGATGCAGGCTCTGTTTCACCCACAGATACTCAATCTGCTTTGCCGCCGCCTTCACCCAGCCGAAGGTATGCTGGTGGGGAAAATCCGCCGGGCCGGAGATATCCAGCACCCCGGCAATACTTCCGTCCGGCCGCTGGAGCGGCATCGCCGCACAGTACAGATTCTGATTGCGGGTAAGAAAATGCTGGCGGCCATCGATTTCGCAGCCGTCATCAATGACCAGCGCGGTGCCAATGGCGTTGGTCCCGCGCCCGCTTTCGCTCCACAGATTGCCGGGGGCCAGCGCCACGCGCTGAGCCTTCTGCATCGCCTGAGTATCGCCGACGGTGTGCAGCACCAGGCCACTGGGGTCGGAGAGGACCACCACCGACTGCAGGTCCGCCACCTGGCGCGACAGGGCATCCACCACCGGCTGCGCCAGCTGCTGCAGGCTGCGGTGGCTGGCGAGCCGGTCTGCCAGTTCCCCGGCGCGCAGACGGGGAAAATCCTCGGTAGCGGGATCCAGACCATAGCGCTGGCAGCGAGACCACGAGTCGCTGAGCAGGGGGTTAGCGTTAACCTCTGGTGCGAGAAGATAGGGATTACCTGGCACAGGGCACCTCAGGGTCGATGTTGCTGTGTTGCAATATTGTAGCCATTTGGTTTATTTGGTGTTGCGATTTGCAACACAGAAGTGGACATCTGTGCGACAGCGCCTGCCATCCTGGTAAATAAATAATCCTAACTCATTAATAAATAATATAAATTATTGGCAATAAAAAACTGGCATAACCCCTGCAAAGTGAGAAGCGTTCGGCGGCAAGTTTAAAAAATCAATATGCCGCTGCGTCTCAACCCTACAGAAGGAGATTTGCGATGCGTTATGCACATCCTGGCCAGCCCGGCGCCCTGGTTTCATTTAAATCCGCTTACGGCAACTTCATTGACGGTAAATTTGTCGAGCCGCTGAGCGGTGAATTCTTTATGAATACCTCCCCGGTCGACGGCAGCAACATTGCGCAGTTTCCCCGCTCGGACGCCAAAGACATTGAGTTCGCCCTCGATGCCGCTCACCGTGCGGCGCCGGCGTGGGGTAAAACGTCAGTGCAGCAGCGCTCCAGGCTGCTGCTACAGGTCGCCGATCGTATTGAACAGCACCTGGAGTATCTGGCCGTCGCGGAGAGCTGGGACAACGGGAAACCGATCCGCGAAACCCTGAATGCCGACCTGCCGCTGGCGGTGGACCATTTCCGCTACTTCGCCGGCTGCCTGCGCGCCCAGGAGGGAAGCACCGCCGAGATTGACGAAACGACGGTGGCCTATCATTTCCATGAACCGCTGGGGGTGGTCGGGCAGATTATCCCGTGGAACTTTCCGCTGCTGATGGCCGCGTGGAAGCTGGCCCCGGCCCTGGCGGCGGGTAACTGCGTGGTGCTCAAGCCGGCTGAACAGACGCCGCTGAGCATTACCCTGCTGCTGGAGCTGATCGGCGATCTGTTCCCGGCCGGGGTGCTTAACGTGGTACAGGGATTCGGCAAAGAGGCAGGCGAGGCGCTGGCCACCAGCAAGCGTATCGCCAAGCTGGCGTTCACTGGCTCCACGCCGGTCGGGCGGCATATTCTCGCCTGCGCGGCGGAAAATATTATCCCCTGCACTGTCGAGCTGGGGGGCAAATCGCCCAACATCTACTTCGCCGACGTAATGGAGGGAGAAGAGGAGTTTATTGAGAAGGCGGTGGAGGGACTGGTGCTTGGCTTCTTCAACCAGGGGGAGGTATGTACCTGCCCGTCGCGGGCGCTGATCCATGAATCCATCTATGAGCCCTTTATGGCGCGGGTCATGGAGAAGGTGGCGCAGATCCGCCGTGGTGACCCGTTAGATACCGACACCATGATCGGCGCGCAGGCTTCCCGCCAGCAGTTCGATAAGATCCTCTCCTACATTCAGATTGCGCGGGAAGAGGGTGGGCAAATTCTGACCGGCGGCGAGCGGGCGGCTATCGCGCCGGCGCTGGATAACGGTTTTTATATTCAGCCCACGCTGATTAAAGGCCGCAACGATATGCGCAGCTTCCAGGAGGAGATCTTTGGGCCCGTGATCGGGGTGACCACCTTTAAGGACGAAGCGGAAGCGCTGACCATCGCCAATGAGACCCAGTTTGGCCTTGGCGCCGGGGTCTGGACGCGGGATACCAACCTCGCCTATCGCATGGGCCGCGGGATTAAAGCCGGCCGCGTATGGACCAACTGCTATCATGTCTACCCGGCGCATGCGGCGTTCGGTGGCTATAAACAGTCTGGCGTTGGCCGGGAAACGCACAAGATGGCGCTGGATGCCTATCAGCAAACCAAAAATCTGCTGGTGAGCTACGGCACCGCCCCGCTGGGTCTGTTCTAAATACAACCCCGCGCTTCTGTTCCAACCTCTGTCCGCAATCCGTCCGGGTTGCGGATTTTTTTTAACTGCAAAATAACCCTGCTATTTAGCCGGTTTTATTGAGCGGCATGACCAACACATTCACACGGCTGATGTAATATCTTTCACTTGAAAATAAAAAGGGTTCCACAACAAGAAATTATGCGCAGTGAGGCGGACACTTGTGCTTCATTTATGTAGAAATGATGAATATTAATACCAGGAAAATTCCTAATTTTCCTGTGCTGTCGATCGGAAGCACAATAAAACAAGACAACTTTTTGAGTAATTATCTTTAAATTTGTTAATGGTTTTGATCTGTTGTTGTTTGAAAGTATTTTATTGCCGTTTGTATAGATATGTAAATTAACATTGAAAAGGCATTTCAAAAATAAATTTTATGCCTCTGATAATCATTAACTTATTCGTAACATTGTGCCGGGTTGCCTTTTGGTAGGTGCGGTAATATATTTATTTCGCACACCAAAATAACTTTTTTAGCTTCTGTTTTTTATTAATGGTCACCTTTTGACGGAATAAAGCAGAGCGAGAGGGCGTGTGCCTACTATCCTGCGGAAGGAACGCAATGAACATTTACAAGGAGGAACTGATGAGCAGCTTCGCGATAGCCAAGCGCTATTGCCGATGACTGTGCGATATATTCGTTAACGATGAGATAAATAATGAAAACCCAACTTCGTATTATGGCAATTCTCATGGGCGCGCTGGTTTCGGGCGCGGCAATTTCAGGCAATACGCAACCGGCAAGATCGACAATGACCGTTAACCCAGGCGCCAGCGCAGGCACTCAGGGTACCGGTGGGCAGGTAATTTTTAACGGCTCTATTACCGACAGCTCCTGCAACGTCGACAGCGGTTCAACCGGCCAGACCGTGGATCTGGGCAAATGGGCCAGCAGCTATTTTACCGGCACCGGCTCCGAAACCACCAAAACTCCCTTCCATATCAAAGTCAAAGATTGCCCGGCCAGCGTGGCCAAGGTTGCGGTGCTGTTTGACGGCGCGCGCGATCAGTCTGATACCACTCTGCTGGCCACCAATGGCGGCGCCACCGGCGTGGCGATCAAGCTGTATGAAGACGACCAGAACACGGCGGTCAGCCTCGGCAAAGTGTCCAAAGATCACCCGGTCGTCGCGGGCGCCACTGCCGGCACCGGCTCTGCTGACCTCGAGTTTTACGCCGACTATGTCTCTACCGGAGCCGTGGCGGCGGGCGATGCCAACGGTACGGCTAATTTCAATATGATTTATAACTAAGCATATTGCGCGTTATTCAGAGCCAGTCCATTGCGTCTGGATCCCTAGCAGTCTGTTGAAATATTAATGGCGAAGCAGTCGCGATATATATTCGTGACGGTATTGTTGTTCCTGCTAATTATCTCAATGGTGACTGGCTCTGTTATTCACAGCTTTATTTTATTGTCTGTTCAACCTTTACCTGATGGTTATTAATGATGAAGAAAATAATTGCCGTTGCGGCTTTTCTGCTGTGCTCCACGGCAGCGCAGGCCGGTATTGTCATGGGGGGAACCCGTGTGATTTATCAGGAAGGGAAGCGTGAAGCCGCTATTTCAGTCACCAATGCCGATACTCACACACCCTATCTGGTGCAGTCGTGGGTGGAAAATTACGCGGAAAATGACAAGAGCAAGGTGCCCTTTATTGTGACCCCACCGCTGTTCCGTCTCGATCCGGAGCAGAATAACGTTCTGCGTATTAACTTTATTGGCGCCTCGCTGCCCGGCGATCGTGAGTCGGTGTTTTGGCTGAACGTCAAAAGTATTTCTCCGACGCCGCAGGGCGAGGTGAATAAGCTGCAGGTCAATATTAAGTCGAAATTCAAAATTTTCTATTGCCCCAACGGTCTGGCGGGCGACCCGGCAAAAGCCTGGCAGCAGCTGAAGTTTACCCAGTCCGGCGGTCATCTGACGGTGGCAAACCCCACTCCCTATTTTGTCTCTTTTTACTCCGTCGCGGTGGGCGGGCAGAGCATCGATGAGCCAGGCATGGTGGCTCCGTTCGGCCAGAAAACGTGGCCGGTGAGCGGGCACGGCGCCGTCAAATGGCGGGCGATTAACGACTACGGTGGCGTCAGCGATTTCGCCCAGCAGTAATTCCCTTTTGTGATGACATGACCGGACGGCGCCAGCATGAAAAGAACAACAACAGCGAAGGTGCGGGAGTATGCCGCAATGCCAGTGACCGCAGGACGGGCGCTGGCGCTGGCGACAGTGCCGACGATGATGTTTTGTCTCAGCCCGCTGAACCGGGCGCTGGCCGACGACTATTTTGACCCGGCGGCGCTGGAGTTTGCCGACCCGCAGCAGCAAACCTCCGACCTGCACTACTTCGCCAAACCCGGCGGGCAGCAGCCGGGCACTTACTCTGTCACCGTGGTGGTTAACGATCAGGAGCTGGGTCAGGCTGATATTACGTTTGTTGACGATGGCGGGAAGCTGCAGCCGGTGCTGACGCCCGGTCAGCTGGCGGATTATGGGGTCAACGTCAGCGCCTTTCCCGCCTTTCAAACGCTGCATGAAGGAGAAACCTTCACCCGGATCGAGAAGTTTATTCCCGACGCCAGCAGTCGGTTCACCTTTGCTAACCAGCGCCTGACGCTGAGTATTCCCCAGGCGGCGATGAACGTGCAAAGCCGCGGCTATGTCGATCCCTCGCGCTGGGACGATGGCGTGCCGGCCGCGTTTGTCGATTACTATTTTTCCGGCGCGCAAATAAAGAACGCCGATGACGGGGAGAGCAGCCGCTCAAACTACCTCAATTTACGCAGCGGCGTGAACCTGGGCGCCTGGCGGCTGCGCAACGTCTCCTCAATGCAGTACGACCAGCAGCGCCGGCACTGGGATACCCAGAGCACCTGGCTGCAGCGCGACGTCCGCTCGCTGAAGAGCTTGCTGCGGATCGGCGATACCTACACCACCGGCGATGTGTTTGACAGCATCCCCTTTCGCGGCGTCCAGCTGATGTCTGACGATGAGATGCTTCCGGACAGCCAGCGCGGCTTTGCCCCCACCATCCGCGGCGTGGCGCACAGCAATGCCAAAGTGACCGTCTCTCAGCACGGGTATGTGATCTACGAAACCTTCGTGTCGCCGGGGGCATTTGCCATCAGCGATCTTTACCCCACCTCGCAGAGCGGCGATCTGGAGGTGAAGGTGACCGAGAGCAATGGTTCGGTGCGCACCTTTACTCAGCCCTATTCCGCAGTTCCTTTTATGCTGCGCGAAGGGCGCGGCAAATTCAGCCTTAGCGCCGGGCGCTACCATTCGGGGGCGGATACCGTCCGCTCGCCGGAATTCCTGCAGGGAACCCTGTTCTACGGTCTGTCGGCGGGATTTACTCTCTATGGCGGTACGCAACTGGCCCAGGACTATCAGTCCTGGGCGCTGGGCCTGGGGCGCGGTTTCGGCGAGTTCGGGTCGCTGGGAGGCGACGTGACCCAGGCCGTCACCCGCACGCCGTCGGGCAAGCGCTACGCGGGCCATTCGCTGCGCGCCCAGTATCAGAAAGATTTTGTCAGCTCGGGGACCTCATTCAGCCTCGCCAGCTACCGCTACTCCTCCAGCGGCTATTACGATTTTGCCGAAGCCAGCGCGCTGGAAAGCGCGCAGGGGCAGGTGGACAACCGGCGTCGCCGGGAAGAGCTGTCGGTGACACAAAGCCTTGGCGGCCTCGGCAGTCTGGCGATCTCCGCCTGGTCGCAGGATTACTGGCACCGGCAGAGCCGGGATGAGACGGTACACCTCGGGTTCTACAGCGCCTGGAAGGGGATCTCCTGGGGCGTGGGCTATTACTACACCCGCGCCAGCAATCAGGAAAAAAATGACCGTTCCTGGTCATTTAATATCAACATCCCGCTGGGCGGCCCGCTGTCCGACAGCGCGGTAAGCTATAACACCACCTCGGACAGCAATGGCTATACCTCGCAGCAGGTCTCGCTGTATGGCGCGGTGCCGACGCGGCCAAATCTGTTCTATTCGGTCCAGCAGGGCTATGGCAACCAGGGGCGAGGCAGCAACAGCAGCGTCGCGCTGGATTACCACGGCGGCTTCGGCAACGTCCAGCTCGGCTATCGTCATGACGCCGCCAGCAACCAGCTGACCTGGGGAGGCGCCGGCTCGGTGGTCGCGCATCCGCACGGCGTCACCTTCGGCCAGACGGTGGGCGAGAGCTTCGCCATCGTCCGCGCGCCGGGGGCCGCTGGGGTGGCGGTACAAAACGGCAACAATGTGCACACCGACTGGCGCGGCTATGCCGTGGTGCCATCCCTGACCGCCTATCGAAAAAATGTCATTACCCTCGACACAGAGTCGATGGCCGACGATACCGACGTCGATCAGGAGGGGCAGACCGTGATCCCCGGCGGCGGCGCGGTGGTGATGGCCAACTACCGGACCCACATTGGCAACCGGGTGCTGTTTACCCTGCGCAATGCCCAGGGGCCGTTGCCGTTTGGCGCCAGCGCGCGGCTGGTCACGGCGGAGGAGAGCGGCAATGCGCCGGGCGGCATGGTGGCTGACGGTGGGCAGGTGTACCTCAGCGGCGTGCCGCAGGAGGGGACCCTGGCGGTGAGCTGGGTCGTTAACAACCAGTCGCAGAGCTGCACGCTGCATTTTCAACTTCCGGATAACCCACAGCAGAGTCTGAATACGGTGAAAACCGTCTCCGGACTGTGCCAGACACGCTGAGGCGGCTATGAAATCTGTTTTTCGTCTACTTCCTGTTCTCTTTCTGCTGGCGCTGAGTGGTTACCTCCCCGGCGTGCGGGCTGAAACCTGCCGCGCGAATATCGGCCAGACCACGGTCAATATTCCCAATATCAAATATTTACCCACGCTGCCGGTCAATACCCAGATGACCAGCGCGATGGCGGATAACGGCAGCGGGATCCCCTTTTCCTGCGACCTGCAGCTGCCGACGGCGAGCGCCAAACGCATCGTCTATAAGCAACTGAAAACCGGCGGCTCGCCGGTGGTGATTAACGGACAGCACGTCTACCCCAGCGCCATCGACGGCATCGGTTACTCGCTCAGCTTTCAGTGCGCGGGCGGCCCGATGCGCGCTATCGATGGCAGCCACTCCGCAGGCGGCGAGTCGGTGGTGGTGTGCGACAGCGCAATGCTTCCGGCGCTGATGACGCAGCAGCAAACCACGGTCAGGATCGCGGTGACCTTCTATAAAACCGGGACGGTGCAGCTGGCGGACGGGACGCACACCAACTCGCCGTCGCTGCCGCAGGTGGGGGAGATGACCATTGAGCAGCAGGCCAGCGGGAGCGCCAGCTATGTCGCCAGCGCGCCGGTCAGTATCGATATGGCGGCCCTGAACGTGGACATCGGCAGCAGCGGCAGCTGTCAGGTAGCGACGTCGACGATCCAGGTCACTCTGGGCACGGTAAACCGGGCGGAGTTTCACGGCAAAGGGAGCACCGGCGGCCAGGCGAAGCGCTTTTCGATCCCGGTGTTCTGCCCGTCGCCGACCGACGTGCGCATCGGCTTTTTCGGCGTCAGCGTGGAGAGCGATACCCTGGCCCTGAGCAAGGCCAGCAACAGCGCCAGCGGCGTCGGCGTGAAGCTGACCTACGGCAATAACCCCGGCGCGGCGGTCTCTGATGGCACCAGCGTTAAGATCAATGAGGCCAGCAACTTGCCGATCCTGAAAAGGGTGACCGGCACAAACGCCGGTACCGCCGAGGCGATCAATTTTAACGCCCAGTATGTGCAAACTGACGCCACGGTGGGGGCGGGCACGGCCAACAGCATGGTGACCTTCGCCCTGGAGTATAACTAGCCTGACGCTGGCGCATGGGCATTCTGCAGGGGGATGGGCACCACCGCGCCGTAGTCGTCGATATAGTTCAGCTGGTACAGGCGAGTGCTGTCGGTGGTCATCACGGTATGGCTGCTGTATGGCCGGAGCATCACGTTTCTCATCGGCGAGAGGTGGCCTTTATTATCGATCAGCGTCCCGTTGACCAGGGTGATATGCAGTGGGCCTGAGTTGGTAAAGCGCAGGTGATTCCCGCTCTGCTGCCACTGCAGCTTTTGCACCTCTCTGGCGAGGGTGGTGGTGATGGCGGGCGGACGATAAAAGAGCTTCAGGCGGGTACGGACGACAAATTGCAGCGTATGCGTGCCGACGGCTGCGGGAGGCGTCTCCTGGATATTGACCCAGTACACGCTTTCCCGATCGCCGGGCAGCCCGCCGCCGAGATAGATAAAGCGCAGCTGGGCGGATTGTTGCGGCGATAAATAGACCTGCGGCGGCGTCGCCACTATCGGCAGGCCGACGCGCGAGGTATTGAGTCCGGCGTCCAGCCAGATCTGCACTTTATAAGGCGTGCTGCTGCGATTGTGAATGTTCAGGCTGGCGACCTTTTCTTTCCCGGAATAGACCACCCGCGTGGCATTAATGGTGATCCCGGCGCAGGCCTGAAAGGTCACTGCGCAGAGCAGAATCGCCAGCTGTGTTTTCATGAGGACTCCCTTGACGTCTCATCCCTGACCGGGAAGCTATTCCTGCATAATGGTAAATCGGGCCGTCGCATTGCCGTCGCCGGGATCGGCGTGGGTTTTGTCCCAGGTGTAATAGAAGGCGTTCAGCCTGAAGGTTCCGGAGCCGCCGTCCACCGGGATCTCTATGCGGGGATCGTGTTGCGGATCAAGGCGTTCATCGAGGCTGAGCGGGGTGCCCGTGCGGTCAGTGAGCAGAATACCTACCTTGCTGGCCGGCTTACCGCTGCCGTCGAGCGCCAGCACGCGGTTTTCAGGTGTGTCGGCAGGCGAGGGGCCGTCAACCACAATGTAGTAAGTGCCTTTCTCACAATCTTTAACGCGAATGTCGATGCCGACCGCCGGCCCGGTCCCAGACTGACTGTTTTTCAGTCTCGACAGCGGAATAGCGCCCATACTGACGTCGATGACCCCGCTGTCGCTCACCCCTTCGAGCTTGCAGGAGGCGTTCACGACCTTGCCGATGAAATTCAGCTTGCCCTCTGCCGCGAGTGCAGGGACAGCGGCCAGCCCGGCAAAGACCGTCGCCAGACACAGCGTGATTATTTTCATTTTCTTTCCTTCTCTATTGCCCGTAAAGCTGGCGCCAGGGCCGTTATTTTGATGAGTCTTATTTACGCCAGGTATGTTTTTTATTAATTCATCTGACTGACAAATTTATTAATACCAGGAAATAAACTGGCTTGTTATTTAGGGGCTGCTTTTGTCGGGATAGTAGCGTGGGGGAATTGCGACGTAAATAAGACGGTTATTAACGCGAGTTGAATGCCAAATATCGCTCGATAAAATAAATTGCTATTTTAATTCAATGGATTAGAAATAGCTTATTGCTCTTTTTTGCCAGGTGTTCGAACCCACTTCATGGTGGAAAATACGATCGTTCACGTAAGGCTACGCCCGGCAGATGAGGGATCATTCACCGGAGGGGGGCTGTTTTTTATCGCCAGATTTGCGATCGGCAACCGTGCTGCCGGGTTGTATGTCACGATGATTAAAAATAGGATGAATGCCCTGGCGTATGCTGCGGATGGTGTGGACTGATAAGCGGCCGATCACCCCGGCGCGAAAAATCGATAACGATAAGGATGGCGAGATGAAACTGACGGTGGGGCTGGCGCTGACGCTGGCGATAATGACCTGCGGCGCCCAGGCGCGCGATATGCAAACCATCGAGCACAGCGGTGAGCTGAAAGTGGGCGTGCCGGGCGATTACGCCCCGCTGGCGTTTCGCAATGCCGCCGGCGAGCTGCAGGGCTATGACGTGGACATGGCCCGCGATCTCGGGCGCACGCTGGGGCTGAAGGTGAGCTTCGTCTACACCAGCTGGCCAGCGCTCGCCGCCGATCTGTGGGCGGACAAGTTTGATATTGCGATGGGCGGCGTGACGCAGACTCCGGCGCGGGCGAAGGACTTCGCCCTCAGCCATCCGGTAGTGGCGAACGGTAAAATCGCCTTAGCCAACTGCCAGGCCGCCCCGCGGCTCGGCTCGCTGGCGAAGATTGACCGCCCGGAGGTGAAGGTGGTCGTCAACCCTGGCGGCACAAACCAGAGCTTTGTCGATGAGCATATCAAGCAGGCGCAGATCATTCGCGTACAGAACAACGTCGACAATCTGGAGGCGCTGCGGCAGAAAACAGCCGATATGATGGTGACAGACCTGATCGAAGGCGACTATTACCAAAGCAAAGAGCCCGGCGTGTTCTGCGTTGCTAACGAAACACCGTTCGCCGGCACCGCCAGCGACAAGGTGTATATGATGAATAAGGATAACCCGGCGCTGCTGGAGAAAGTGAACCAGTGGCTGGATAGCCAGGACAAAGAGGTTCTCAAACGGAAGTGGAAAATTCGCGGTTAACGCGGCGGCGCGCCACCGCCGGCAGACGCGTCCGGCGGTGGTTATCGTCCACGGTTAGCGCTGCGGCGACAGGGGCTGTCGCGCGAGGCCGCGGAAGTAGCAGGCGTAGCCGAGGGTGGCGGTCAGGCACAGCATATAGCCAAACGACTCGCTGCCTTCCTCGACCGTGTTTTTCACCACCCGGGCGTAGTTCTCATCCAGCACGGCGTACCACAGGCCGTGCATGCCGAACAGCCGCGAGAAGACCAGAATCGCCAGCAGGCCGCTGATCATCATCCCGTAATAGGGCGTGCGGGTATACTCCGCCAGCTGCGACAGGGTCTGACGCAGATGGCGCAGCGGCGCCAGCAGCGACCCTACGGTGGCCAGCAGGGCAAACCACACCCAGCTGCCGTGGGAGAGCAAATCAAACAGGCCATCCAGTTCACGGATCAGCATGGCGAGGAAGAAGCCGCCGATGAGGATATTGCTATAGCGCAGGTGGGTATATTTTCGCGCCAGCAGGAAGTGAACCAGTACGATGACGGCCAGCACGCTCTCCTGCACCACTTCGGTGAGCGACACCTCCGGGATGTCGTTGCCAAACACCCGAATATCCACCCACAGACAGAGTACCGCGAGGGCGGCTGCGACCGCCGCGCCGAGAAAGAATAGCAAGCTTCGTAACAGAGACATTAACACCACAACTTATACTTAAAAGAAATATCATAAGTTTTGGGAATGCATGTTCCTGTTCACTTTGTGCGACTTTGCCGCGTTTTTTTAACATTTTGCGCGGTTTAGCGCCGGCGAAGGCGACAGGGGAGGGTGACTCCCCTGAATGAGGTGGGCGTCAGAGAATATCATCCACCACGCCGCCGTCGACGCGCAGTGCGGCGCCGGAGGTGGCCGATGCCTGCGGCGAGCAGACGTAGACCACCATATTGGCGACCTCTCCCACCGAGGCCGCCCGCTGGATCACCGAGCTCGGACGATGGGTCATGACAAACGCTTTCGCCAGTTCCTCCAGCGACTTGCCGGTTTTCGCCACGTCGTCTTTCAGCATCTCGGCAAAGCCGTCGGAAATCGTCGGCCCTGGCAGTACGCTGTTAACGGTCACTCCGCTGCCGGCGACATATTTCGCCAGGCCGCGGGCCAGCGACAGCTGCGCGGTCTTGGTCACGCCATAATGGATCATGTCCGCCGGGATATTGCGCGCCGATTCTGAGGAGATAAACACCACCCGCCCCCAGCCTTTACTGACCATCGCCGGGAGCAGCCCCCGTGACAGGCGTACGCCGGACATGACGTTGGTCTGCCAGTAGTTGTCCCATGTCGCGTCGTCGGTGGCGTAGAAATCCTGCGGGCCATAGATCCCGGCGTTATTGACCAGAATATCGACGCCGGTCACCGCCCGCAGCAGCTGGGCTGCGCCGTCGGCGTCGCTGAGGTCGGCGATGGCGGGTCGCGCCTTCGCGCCCGACACCTCATTTTGCAGACGAGCGATGGCGGCGTTCACGCTCTGCTCGCTGCGCCCGTTAATGATGATCTCTGCGCCGCTCTCCGCCAGGCCTTTGGCGATGGCGAAGCCAATACCCGCCGTGGAGGCGGTGACCAGCGCGACTTTCCCCGATAAATCAATCTTCATGTTCCTGCCTTCTGGTTGTGGATCTCCCATTAAGCGTAGCAGCGGCAGTATGGCTGGGGATCAGTAACCGGCGTGCTTATTGACCAGGTTCTTCAGCGGCAGCCCGCGGCGCTGGCGCTGAATGTTCTCCAGCAACTGGCGGGCGATCACCTCGGCAGGGGCCGCAGAGGCCATATGCGGGGTGATGACCACCAGCGGATGGCGCCACAGCGGATCGTCCGCCGGCAATGGCTCCTGCGGGAAGACGTCGAGCACCGCCCCGGCGAGCTGGCCGCTCTCCAGCGCCGCCAGCACATCGTCATTGACCATATGTTCCCCGCGGCCGCAGTTGATCAACACCGCCCCGGCGGGTAGCCGGTTGAACAGCGGCGCGGCGAGGATACCTCGGGTCTGCGCGGTGAGCGGCAGGAGGTTAATCAGCCCGTCAAGCGACCCAAGAAAGTGGTCGAGCGCCTCCTCGCCGCGATAGCAGGTGACACCAGCCAGCTGCTTTTCACTGCGCGACCAGCCGGAGACCCGATAGCCGAGGCGGGCCAGCTGGTCTGCGATATAGCCGCCAATTTCGCCCAGACCCATAATGCCGATATGGAAGTCGGCGGCGGCGCGCTGGGGATAGAGCTTCCAGGTTTGGGTTCGCTGGTGGGCCAGCGCCCGGTCGAAATGGCGCTGAAACCACAGGACGCTCCACAGAGCATATTCGAACATGCCGTGGCGAAAATCTTCATCGATCACCCGGCACAGCGGGATCTCGCTGGCGAACAGCGCGGGCGGCAGATGATCGACCCCGGCGGACGCGGCCTGGATCAGCTTCAGCCCCGGCGAGCGGCTCAGCAGCTGCGGGTCCGGGAACCAGCAGCTGGCGTACTGGGCGTCGCGCGCCGCCTGGTGATGGGGCAGAAGCGCCGTGACGTCGGGAAACTGCTGCAGGGCGGCGCAAATATCGCGGGCGAAATCCGCGTCGTTACAATCCACAACGATAGTGATATCAGACATAGGCGTTAGTCTTTGTAAGAGGTATCGAGACGGTCAAGACGGCGCAGCCACGCCTGCCAGACCTGTTGACGTTCATGCTCCACGCCCATCAGCTGCTCGCAGGCGTGCTGGCTGAGGTGCGGAGCGATGGTGTGGATCGGGCTGAGGGCCGCCAGCTGGGCGGTGGCCATCTGGATCTCGCAGGCGCGGTTCAGGTAGTACATGATGTAAAACGCATCGGCCACGGTGCGGCCCACCGACAGCAGGCCGTGGCTCTGCAGGATCATGGCGATATTATTCCCCAGCGAGCGCTGGATGCGCGCCCGTTCGTCGAGGTCAAAGGCCACCCCTTCATAGGGATGGTAGCCGACGCGCTGGTAAAACTCGGTACTGATCTGGTTAAGCTGCAGCAGGCCGTCCTCGCAGGCGGCCACCGCCATTCCCGGCAGCGTATGGGTGTGGATCACGCAGTGGGCGTCTTCCCGGGCCATATGCACCGCGCTGTGGATGGTAAAGCCCGCCGAGTTAGCCGGTGCGTCGCCCTCTACGACCTTGCCCTGCATATCCACCACGATCAGGTTGCTGGCGGTGACTTCGTCAAACATCATGCCGAAGGGGTTAATTAAAAAACGCGGCTCGCCATCGCCGGGCAGGCGCACGGAGAAGTGGGTGTAGAGGGTATCCTCCCAGCCGAACAGCGCCGCCAGCCGGTAGGCGGCGGCCAACTGCTGGCGCAGGTGTTGCTCAGTTGCCATTTAGCGTACTCCCATAAATTCACGGATTCGTTGCAGAGAAGGGGCCTCCAGCGGGCTGCGGATCACCTGCGGGGCGATATCGGCCTGCACCACGCCGTTCTCCATCAGCACCACGCGGTCGGAAATCGACAGGGCGAAGTCCATCTCGTGAGTGACAATCAGCATGGTCATGCCTTCGCGGGCCAGCGACTGAATGACCTTCAACACTTCGCCTACCAGCTCCGGATCCAGCGCCGAGGTTGGCTCGTCAAACAGCATAATGTCCGGCTTCAGAGCCAGCGCCCGGGCGATCGCCACGCGCTGCTGCTGGCCGCCTGAGAGCTGCCAGGGGTATTTGTGGGCATGGGCCAGCAGGCCGACGCGGTCGAGCAGCGCCAGGGCCTGCTCGCGGGCGACCGGCTGGTCAAGCAGCTGGTGATAGCGCGGGGCCAGCATCACGTTGTCGAGCACCGTGCGGTGGGGGAACAGGTTGAAGCTCTGGAAGACCATGCCGATGCGCCGCACCCCGGCGCGCATCTGGCGTTTGTCGACGATGGCTCCGCCCTTCAGATAGTCCTCGCCGTAGAGAATGATCTCCCCGCCATCAAGGCTTTCGAGGGCGTTGATGGTGCGGATCAGGGTGGTTTTGCCGGAGCCGGACGGGCCGATGATGCTGATCACCTCCCCGTTCTCCACCTGCAGATCGATGCCTTTCAGCACCTCATGCTGACCCCAGGATTTGCGGATGCCCCGCAGATCGAGCGCTGGCGGCGCGCCGTTGACGGCCGGCGTTTTGATCTCCTCCGTCAGTGCCGGCAGGCTCTGGCGCAGCGCCTGGCATTCCGCCTCGCTGAGGGTTTGCGGACGCTTGCGCTGAATATCGAGACGATTTTCCAGCGCCCGGAACAGCCAGGTGAAGACGGTAACCACCATCACGTAGTACACCGCCACCGCCAGCAGGGTCTCCATCACGAGGAAATTTTGCGCATACAAGCGCTGGCCGGTGAGCAGCAGCTCGGGTAAGGAGACCACCGACAGAATCGAGCTCAGCTTAATGATGGTGATGTATTCATTGATCAGCGTCGGCAGCGAGATGCGAAACGCCTGAGGAATAACAATCAGCCGCTGGATGCCGATAAAGCTGAAGCTCAGCGCATGGCCCGCCTCGCTCTGCCCCTTGGCCACCGACAGCAGGCCGCCGCGGTGGATCTCCGCCATATAGGCCGCTTCGGTGACGGTCATCGACACCAGCCCGGCGATAAACGGCACCCCGAGTAGCGGCTGGGTCACCGGAAACAGCTGCGGCAGGTTGTAGACAAACACCAGCAGCACCATCAGCGGCACGCTGCGAAAAAACCAGATATAGAGTTCGACGGGGATCTTGACCCAGCGCGGCGCGGAGAGCTTCGCGCAGGCTAACAGAAAACCGACCACCAGGCCGATCCCCCAGGACAAGGTGCTGACCACGATCACGGTCACGCACGCCTGCCAGAATGCTCCAATGCTAAACAGTGAAAAAAAGTATCCCCAATCGAACGCCATACCGACTCCTGTTGCGCAGTGCTTATTGTCTTAATCGATGCTTTCTAAGTTGTATTTTTTGATCAGCGCGGCATATTGGCCGTTGGCTTTCAGCGCGGCCAGGGTAGCCTTAATCGCCTCCGCCAGCTCGGTGTTGCCTTTGGCGACGTAGATCCCCAACGGCAGCGGGTAGACCAGGCGCGTAGAGCTTATCCCCAGGCGGCCGCGGCTCTTGTCGACGATGATCTGCGCCGCCGGGGCAATCTCAAGCTGGGCGCCGATGTTCTTCGACAGCAGCGCCTGCGAGGCTTCCGGCGCCGTCGGGAACTCCTGAATGGTGATGGCCGGTTTGCCGTTTTTCAGGCACCACTCATCGGAGTGTTTTTTCAGGCTGGTCACCCAGGTGGTGCCTGCCTGCAGGCCGACCTTCACGCCGCACAGCTCATCTTCGGTTTTCGGCTGCACCGCGCCGCCCTTCAGGGCGATGATCGACGCGCCGGAGAGGGCGTAAGGGATGGCGTCGGCCTGCTTCTGGCGTTCCGGCGTCACGTACATCCCGGAGATCACCGCATCATATTTCTTGCCGATGCCGAGGATCAGGCTGGTGAACTTGGTGTCGATCAGCTGCGGTTTGGCCTGCAGATGTTGGGCGATCAGCGCGGCGAAATCCGGGTCGAGACCGACGATGTTGTTATTGCTGTCATAGGACTCAAACGGCGGGTAGGTGACCTCCATCCCCACCTTAAAGACGCCCTCGGTCAGCAGTTCCGCCGCCTGGGTGACAGGGGAAAAACAGGCGCTGACGGCGAGGGTAAGCGCGACACGGCGCGAGATTTTTTTCAGGGTGCTAGTCATCATGGTTCCTCACGGGTGGTTAGGGGTTTTTTTGCTGTGCCTGTTTTTTCAAATGGCCAAAGGTATTGGTGCCGCGCGCGCGCTCCGGTAGCTGAAGTTCACCGCGATTGACCTTCTCGCGCAGGTAGCGATAGGTTTGCAGCGCCTGGCTCCACATATGCTCCCCGATGCTGAGCTCCTGATATTCACCGGCTTCGCCGGCGGCGAGGAAGGTCGGCAGCGGGCGGATCAGCGTGTGGTAATCGCAGGCGAAAAACAGCGGGAAGGAGTACCGCTCCTGCGGCACTTTGCGCACCCGGTGGGCTGTAGCAACAAATGTGCCAGCGCTGAGCACTTCCAGCATGTCGCCGATATTGATCACGAACGCCTCTTCTCCGGCGGCGTTCTTGACGGGAGGTGCATCGATCCACACGCTTTCTTCATTGAGGACTTCAAGGCCGGGCTGGTCGGCGAGCAGCAGGGTGAAGCACTCATAGTCGGTGTGTGCACCAATTCCGGGAACATCTTCGACGCTGGCGTCGAACGGGTAATGGATCAGCCGCAGCTTGGCCGGCGGGCAGGTCACCATCGGTTTGAAATACCCTTCCGGCAGGCCGAGCGCGAGGGCGAAAGCGTCGAACAGACGGTGGCCGAGGGCGAAGACTGCGTCGTAGTAGGCCATCACCCGCGCGCGGAAATCCGGCAGATCGGGCCACTCATTGGCGCCGATCAGCGGCGTGCCGGCGAGCACCAGCGGATGGTCATCCGCTGCCTGGAAGCCGATATCGAAAGCCTCTTTATGGTCCGGCTTGCCGGAGCCGTAGATCTCTTCTCCTTCCGGAACGTAGCCCTTATGGCTTTTGGAGTGGCCGATGTAATAGTTCATCTTCTCCTCCATCGGCAGGGCGAAGATCTGCTTCGCCGCCTCGCGGACGCCGGCGATCAGCGCCGGGTCGATGCCGTGGCCAGTGATGTAGAAAAAGCCCACCTCGCGCGCCGCGCGGCCGATGGCGTCGGCCACCGCCTGGCGCCTGGCGAGATCGTCGCCGGCCAGATCGCGGATATCGATGGTCGGGAGTTCAGTAAAAGCGTGCTTCACGGCGGTCATGGCTGCGGTTCCTGTTCAGTGAGCGTTAAAAACTGCTGAAAGTGGGCCTGCTGGCGCGCGGCCATCCAGGCGTTGAGCGACCAGAGGTCGGCCACCGGAACGTTGGTGAACGGCAGATGGTGCAGATAGCCGTCGGCGCCAAACTCCGGGGTCAGCGTGGTCTGCGGGTAGCCGCGCTGGCGCTGTGAATGCCAGACCTGCTGCCAGAAGCGCTCGGCAAAAGCCAGCGCCGGCTGATACTCCGGCGCCGCCGGGTGCGGCACCTGCGGCCCCTGGTCGTAGCCCACCCGGGCCTGCACGTGATGCACGCGGTCGATAAAGGCGCTGAAGTCATCGCAGGGGTCATCCAGCAGGCGCTCGCTGACCACCACCCAGTGGCTGATGTCGGCGGTAAAGCGCAACTGGGGGAGCTGCTGAATAATCTCCAGCGTGAGCCACGGGCTGTACAGCGAGGTGGCGCGATGGGTTTCAAAGCTGCAGGTCAAACCAAACCCGGCGGCCAGCTCGTGCGCCTTGCCGAGAAAATCGACCTGCTGCGCCAGCGGCCAGCGATCGTTGCCCGCCAGCAGATTGACAAAGCGCGGGTTGAGGCTGCTGGCCTCGGCGAAGCGGGTCTGCAGGCGCGCCAGATGCTGCTCCGGCGTTTCATGCTGGGCGGGGAGCACTCCGCCGCCGCTGAAAAGAATGGCGATATACTCCAGCCCCGACGCCTGCAGGCGGTCGGCGAGCTCCCGCCGTTCGGCCACCGTTAACGGCACGCGGGCTTCGATACCGCAGCAGCCGACGCGCTGCAGTTCATCCAGCGTTTGCGACCAGGGGGTGGTGACTCCCCAGAGGGTGCGAAAGCATTTCAGCTCCATGGCGGCTTCCTCAGGCGTACTTCACGCCGGGCAGGACGCAGAGCATCTCGTACAGCAGGTTGGCCGCCAGCTGGGAGGTATTACCACTCACGTCATAGGGGGGCGAGACCTCGACCAGATCGGCGCCAATCAGGTTCAGGCCGCGGCAGCCGCGGACGATCTCCAGCGCCTGAATGGAGGTCAGGCCGCCGACTTCCGGCGTCCCGGTTCCCGGGGCCCAGATGGGATCGAGGCTGTCGATATCAAAGCTGAGATACACCGGCCCGTCGCCCATCTGCTGGCGGACTTCGGCCATCAGTGGCGCCAGCGAGGTATGCCAGCACTGCTCCGCCTGCACCAGGCGAAAGCCCTGGTCAACGCCCCACTGGAAGTCGCCGGCGGCATAGCCCTGGGCGCGCTGGCCAATCTGCACCACCCGTTTGAGGTCGAGCAGTCCCTCCTCAACGGCGCGGCGGAAGGTGGTGCCGTGGGCGATTTTCTCTCCGAACATCTCATCATTGGTATCGGTATGGGCGTCGACGTGGATGAGCCCCACCGGACCATGTTTTTTGGTCAGCGCCCGCAGGATCGGCAGGGTAATGGTGTGGTCCCCGCCGAGGGTTAGCGGGATCAGCGGATAACTATTCAAACCGGTGTAGTAATCTTCGATAATTTGCACCGATTTGAGCAGGCTGTAGGTATTGATCGGCACATCGCCGATGTCGGCCACCGACAGCGAGTCGAACGGCGCGGCGCCGGTTGCCATATTGTACGGACGGATCATCACCGATTCGGCGCGAATATAGCGCGGTCCGTAGCGCGTACCTGAGCGCTGCGAGGTGCCGATATCCAGCGGAATGCCGACAAATGCCGCATCAAGTCCCTGTAAATCTTCAATAAACGGCAGGCGCATCATCGTGGCGCGGCCGGCGAAGCGTGGCATCTCATTGCCACCCTGCGGTTGGTGAAAGAGGTTATCCATGTCTGCTCCTGAATCTGACGGATGAAACGTAACAGGAGAGATAGTGCGCAACCCGCGCTGGACTTTACATCGTCTGACGTAAATACTCAGTTCATTTATTGGTGAACTAAATACGATGCATCACGACGCCAGCCTTAATATTCGACAGCTGCAGGTTTTCGAGGCGGTGGCCCGCCTGGAGAGCTATAGCCGGGCCCAGCAGGAGCTGGGCATTTCGGTCTCCGCCATCAGCAATGCCATGTCGCAGCTGGAGGGACAGCTTGGCTTCACCCTCTGCCAGCGCGGGCGCGGCGGTTTTTCCCTGACTGAGAAAGGTCAGCAGTTTTTACAGCAGGCGATCCGCGTGCTGAGTGAACTCAATGAGCTGGAGCGGCAGTCGGCGCTGCTCAAAGGGGAGCACAGCGGCACCTTGTGCATCTCGACGCTCGACTCCATCGAGACCGAAACGGCGCTCTCGCTGCCGGTGGTTCTGCGCAGCTTCAGCGACAAATTTCCCCATGTGCATATCAAACTGATTATTCGCACCCCGGCGGAGCAACTGAACGGCGTGCTGAACAACCATATCGACCTGGCCATCGGTAGCTACAACTCGCAGGTGCATAACATCATCAGCGAGCCGCTGTACCGCGAACAGCACTGGCTCTACTGCAGCGATCTGCACCCGATGTTCTTCAGCCGTCAGCTGGATAAAGAGCAGATCAGCCAGTGCCCGCTGGTGACCCGCAGCTACTGGAACACCAGCGATTTGCGCCGCCGGGGCTTCAGCAAAGGCAGCGCCACCGTCGAGACCGTCGACGCCCAGCTGTTGCTGATCCTCTCGGGGAAATATATTGGCTATCTGCCGGAGCATTACGCCTGGCCGTGGATCAAAGAGAACCGCCTGCGGGTGCTGCTGCCCAACGAGTTTGGCTTTCAGTCGCCGTTCTCCGCTATCTGTAAGCGCGGGCGCAGCAATGAGCCCTACCTGAAAGCGTTCCGCGACCTGTTGAAGAAAAACACGGTGGCGCGGCCGAAGTGGAATTACTGAGTGGGGTAGGGGCTTCCCTCCGCCGCGGTGGTGGCTCTGGCGCTCAGCGCGCAGCCTGGCGGTGGCATTTCTCCTGTTTAAAAAACGAACAGCAGCCGGTAGCCCGCCCGGGCTGCGGCTGCCAGGCAACTGCCTCCAGGTTATCCACAGGGTTAGGCGCCGCTGGTGTGGACAGGTCGCCGGGCAGCGCAGTCGTTAGCGATTCGCTTTAATGGTTTTTTCCGCCATCGCGATGGTGGAGAGTTTGTGCAGGCAGATCAGCGCCAGACAAATCCCGCAGGATCCGCTGCCGTTATGGCAGCGGATAGTTGGCGAACGGGGAGAGAATGATGTCTCCTGAACCGCCCGTCAACGGCTGACCCGTGACAGATTTCAGCCAGTAATAAATCCTCGGGTGCCGTTACGCTTCTCCTATACTCATACGAGCATGCCGGAACGCCTGCCCAGACGAAGTTTGCCCGCCTCAAACGAGAGAGCGACACGCGCCATCTTTGTCGAAGGATATCATCCGCGGCCGCCGGGTCGCTTTGCAGCCTGAAGCAATACCACTTGTCAGCCTCATTTCACAAGGACAGCTCAACGTTATGTTGCGTACTGCGGCCTATATCAATATCGCCGCACGGTCATCGCTTTTCGAGGATTATTGTCATGGTTAAATTGCTGTTGCAGGGCTCATCCGGCCCGGAGGTTGTCGAGTTACGCAAACGTCTGGCGAAAACGCTGGGAGCAGATGCGAAGATGTTTGCATTGCCGTCGAATAGTGACACGTTCGATGCCACGCTCGCCTCGGCGGTCCGACACTGGCAGTCGAATATCGGCATCATCGCCGATGGCGTCGTCGGTCCCTATTGCCAGAGCCTGTTGGCGCTTATCAAGCTGCCTGCGTTTGCGCTGCGGGCAGATGAGGTGCAGCATTTATTCCCCGCCACCAAACCATCCAATGTGCTGCGCTATCTGCCGTACGTCGCGGCAGCGTTAACCAGCGAAGGGCTCACGACGATCCCGTTGATCCTGGCCGCCCTGGGGACCATCCGCGCGGAGACCGAAGGCTTCGTGCCGATTTCCGAATATCCCTCGCAGTTCAACACGCTGCCAGGGCTGCCGGCGTTCAGCGCCTACGACGCAGGGACCGACAAAGGCAAGAATCTTGGTAACATCAACCCTGGCGATGGCGCCAGGTTTCGCGGACGTGGTTTCGTACAGCTTACGGGGCGGTCGAACTACCAGAAATATGCTTCCCGCATAGGTGTGGACATTATCGGCTCTCCCGATTTAGCTAATGCACCCGAGGTGGCGGCGGTACTGTTGGCGATGTTCCTCGGCGATCGTCGAGAGGCGTTAACCTCGGCCCTGACAGCCACGCCCCCCGACTATCGGAAAGCGCGCAGGCTGGTGAATGGCGGGGCGCACGGGCTGGATAGTTTCAAAAAAGTCTTCACGCTTGCAGCGGTCTTGCCAGCGGTTATGCAGCAGACCAGCCAGATACAGGGCGCGGGAGCTGGCAGAGGGAGCAGACAGCAGGCGGGCGCCGCCGCGATCGCGGCCCCGGCAGAGGGACCGGTTCTCAATGCGTCGAAGGATCCGCTTGATCTGCGCGATCGTACCTATACGCCGCCGCCGGTGAGCCTACCGGACCGCTTTCCGGTTGATAAGGATATCGCCACGCTACTGACCGTCTACACCCAGGCGCAGCTGATCCTCGATCAGGGGCGGGAAGGCGCCTGCACGGGTTTTGGCTTAGCCTGCGTGGTGAACTATTTGCGCTGGCGTAAAGCCGGTTTCCCGAAAAAACTCGATTCAGTGAGCCCCCGCATGCTTTACAACTTTGCCCGGCGATACGACGAATACGCCGGGGAAGATTATGACGGTTCGAGCTGCCGTGGTGCGCTTAAAGGGTGGTTCCATCACGGCGTGTGTCTGGAGTCTGACTGGCCTTACCGGGAGCAGGAAAATATCCCGCCGCAATACGGATACGCGGAGCGCGCGGTGAATACGACGCTGGGGGTCTACTATCGTATTGATATCAAAAATATTACCGATATGCAGGCCGCCATCCATGACGTGGGGGCTATCTACGTTTCCGCCTTTACCCATGAGGGCTGGCAGACGGTACCGACAGCGAAAAAGGCGCCCACCAATCATGACTCGCTGGCGGTCATCGCGTTCAATGGCAAGCCTACTAAAACGGGCGGTCATGCGTTTGCGCTGGTTGGGTTTAACCGCGACGGGTTTATCGTACAAAACTCCTGGGGTACAGAGTGGGGATGCGGTGGCTTCGCGGTACTGAGTTATGCCGACTGGCTGACCAACGCGATGGATGCCTGGGTGGCGGCGCTGGGCGTGCCCGGCGTGGTGCCAGGGCAGCTTGCAACGGGTTCGCCAGCCCTTGCCACACCGGCCGCCGCGGGTAATCACCCGCAGTGGTGGGACGAAACCACTGCCTATCAGCACAGTATTGTTATCGGCAACGATGGTCGGGTGGACCGCTACCTGACTCAGGACGAGATGACGCGTACGCTGATGTATCAGGGATGCGTATTGCCCGATCGTTGGTTTCGCTTACAACACGCAGAGACTAAACGCTTAGTCATTTATGCGCATGGCGGGCTCAACAATGAGGCCGGGTCGATTGCGCGGGCGCGGGCGATGGGACGTTACTTCACTGGCAACGATTGCTATCCACTCTTTCTGGTGTGGAAAACAGGGATCCTGGAGTCCTTTGGCGATATCTTCTCCGACCATTTTCGCCGTGAACCCTCGCGCGCGGGTGGCGTGCGTGAGGCATTGACTGAGGCTTCCGATCTGCTGATTGAGGAAACTATTGGCCGGCCGGCCGCGAAGCCTCTGTGGAGCGAAATGAAGGAGAACGCTGAATTTAGTTGCGTTTCAGGACGCGCAGGCGATCTGCTGGTGACAGCCCTGCAAAAGTTAGTGGAAACCTGGGGGAAAGCGCTTGAAATTCATATAATTGGTCACTCGGCGGGCAGTATTATTCTCGGCCATTTCGTCGATCTGTTGTCATCCCGCGGCCTGGGTGACGCTCTCAAGTCTGCGCATCTCTATGCGCCGGCATGTACGGTACAGTTTGCCAACCGACACTATGCCCCGCATGAATTGCTGATGAAACGTATGTATCTCCATATCCTGTCCGATCGCATTGAACGAGCCGACAATGTGGCAGCTATTTATCGCAAGTCGCTCCTCTATTTCGTCTCCAACGCGTTAGAAGGGGATCGGCGAACACCGCTGCTGGGAATGGACAAGATACGCGACAAAAACTACTCGGGCTGGGACGGTTCGTCGAGCACCGGGGAAGCATTGCGTAACTGGCGTCATGCCGCGGCTGAGGCGGGGCTGGAAAAGCGCGGCCGAACCAACATCATTGATATCGATAAGGTCTGTGGTGGCCCAGGCGTGATGATCGATGCTTCCCACGGCAGTTTCGATAACAACATTGACGTGATCAGCCTGACCCTGCAACGCATTGTTGAGAATAACCAGCTGAACGTACCGGTGGATGATCTTCGCGGTTTTTAGATGGCACGGTATGTGGTTGCCGGGTTTGTCATCCGGCAGCCTTTGCCCGTGAAATCAGAAAATTTACTTCGCAGGCTAACCGCAGATTGCTTCAAAAAAATTCCCGTATTTGTTATATTGTTGTTCATTGATTATTCACCTCTGCGGTGCCAAAAAGAACAAGATTCACCGCAACCCAGGACAATACCATGTTAGATTACCGCTTCCCGACAGCTTTGCAGATGGTTCTCAGCGTAGCAATGGCGGAGCAGATGGGTGAACGTTCGACGAGTGCGATTCTGGCCTACGGCCTGGAAGCGAACCCGAGCTTTATCCGTAAACTAATGGTTCCGCTTACTCGTGACGGCATCATCGTCTCCACGCTTGGCCGCAACGGCTCTATTCATCTTGGCCGCCCGGCGGACAAGATCACCCTGCGTGATATCTATCTTTCGGTTATTGAAGATAAAAAGCTGTGGGCGTCGCGTCCTGAAGTTCCGGCTCGCTGCGTGGTCAGCGCCAACGCCTGTTGGTACTTCAAATCGATTGCCGATGAAGCAGAGCAGGCTTCGCTAAACGTCCTTGCTCGTCACACCGTGGCCAGCGCGCTGGAGGCGGTCAAAAATGGCGATAGCAGCGGCTGCGACCCGGTGCCGGAAATGATCGCCCGCTTTAAAAAAGCGCATTAATCATTTTCTGGTGACGAAAAAAAACCGCCTTCAAATGTGAAGGCGGTTTTTTGTTATCTGCTGCAGGCTAGGCGGGCAGATCCTCCTGGACCGGCTTCCTGCGGGTCACCAGTTTCCGCAGCGTCACGTAAAACACCGGCGTCAGGAACAGACCAAACAGCGTCACGCCCAGCATCCCGGAGAACACCGTGATCCCGGTGACACCGCGGACTTCCGCTCCTGCACCGTGGCCGAGGATCAGCGGAATGGTCCCGGCGATAAAGGCGATGGAGGTCATCACGATCGGGCGCAGACGCAGGCGGCATGCCTCCAGCGCCGCTTCCATGATGCCTTTCCCCTGGATCTCCAGCTCGCGGGCAAACTCGACGATCAGAATGGCGTTTTTACAGGCCAGGCCCATCAGGACCACCAGACCCACCTGCACGAAGACGTTGTTATCGCCCCCGGTCAGCCAGACGCCAAACAGCGCGGAGAGCATCGTCATCGGTACGATAAGGATCACCGCCAGCGGCAGGGTCCAGCTTTCATACAGAGCGGCCAGCACGAGGAACGCCAGCAGCACCGCCACCGGGAAGACGATCAGCGCCGTGTTGCCCTGGGTGGCCTGCTGGAAGCTGAGATCCGTCCACTCAATATTCATCCCATTCGGCAGGATCTGCTTCGACAGCTCCTCCAGATGCGTCATCGCCTGTGAAGAAGAGAGGACCCGCGGATCGGCATCGCCAATCAGGTCCGCCGCTGGATAACCGTTGTAGCGGATCACCGGATCCGGCCCGTAGGTGGTACTGATATTCACCATACTGCCGATCGGCACCATTTCGCCCTGATTATTGCGGGTGCGCAGATTAGCAATATCTTCCACGCTCTCGCGGAATGGCCCATCGGCCTGGGCCATCACGCGCCAGGTACGCCCGAACTGGTTAAAGTCATTGACATAAGACGAGCCGAGATAGGTCTGCAGCGTGCCGAACAGATCGGTTAGCGACACCCCCTGCGCTTTCGCCTTATCGCGATCGACCTGCACGTCCAGCTGCGGCACGTTAGCCTGGTAAGTCGAGATCGGGAAGTGCATCCCTGGCGTCTGCATAATCGCCCCGGACATCGCATTCACCGCGCTTTGCAGCGCGCCATAGCCCAGCCCACCGCGATCCTGGATGTACAGGGAGTAGCCGGAACCCTGACCCAGTCCTAAAATCGGCGGCGGCAGGATGGAGAAGCCAAAGCCCTGCTGGATTTGCGCGATTTTGGCGTTGATCTCCGCGTTAATTTCCGCCGCCGTGTGTTTGCGCTGGTCGAACGGTTTCAGGCCAAAAAAGACCGTCCCGGTATTCGGCGTGTTGGTGAACTGCAGCGCGTTAAGCCCCGGGAAAGCGACCGCATAATCGACCCCTTCGGTATTCATCCCGATCTCGCTCATTTTGCGGATCACCGCGTCGGTGCGCGCCAGCGACGAACCTTCCGGCATCTTCACGCCGCCAATGAGATACAGCTTATCCTGGGTGGGAATAAACCCGCCGGGGACGACTTTAAACATCACCCCAGCGGCGCAGAGCAGCAGCAAATACACCACAAACACCGCGCCACGGCGTCCGAGGGTTTTGCTCACCAGTCCCTGATAGCCGTTCGAGCTGCGCAGGAAAAAGCGGTTAAACGGACGGAAAATCCAGCCAAACAGACGATCGATCAGCCGGGTAGGGAGGTCTTTCTTCGCGCCGTGCGGCTTTAACAGCAGGGCCGCCAGCGCCGGGGAGAGCGTCAGCGAGTTGATGGCCGAGATCACCGTCGAGATGGCGATGGTCACCGCGAACTGTTTGTAGAACTGGCCGGTGACCCCAGAGAGAAACGCCATCGGCACGAACACCGCACACAGCACCAGCGCAATGGCGATAATCGGCCCGGAGACCTCACGCATCGCCTGATGCGCCGCGGCAAGCGGCGCAAGCCCCTCTTCGATATTACGCTCAACGTTCTCCACCACCACGATGGCGTCGTCCACCACGATACCGATAGCCAGTACCAGCCCGAACAGGCTCAAGGTATTCAGCGAGAAGCCCAGCAGATAGAGAATGCTGAAGGTACCCACCACCGATACCGGCACGGCGATCAATGGGATAATCGACGCGCGCCAGGTCTGCAGGAACAGGATCACCACCAGCACCACCAGCACCACTGCTTCCAGCAGCGTCTGCACCACCGCGCGGATGGAGTCGCGCACGAAAACCGTCGGGTCGTACGGCGCCGCCCATTTCATATCTTCCGGGAAGCGGGAGGCCAGCTCGGCCATTTTGGCGCGTACCGCGTTCGACAGATCGATGGCGTTAGCCCCCGGCGACTGGAAGATACCGATCCCGACCGCATCCTTATTGTTGAGCTGGGAGCGCAGCGCATAGCTGCCGGAACCCATCTCGATGCGCGCCACGTCGCGCAGGCGGACCAGCGAGCCATCCTGCGCCGTTTTCAGAATGATATTGCCAAACTCTTCTTCGGTATGCAGACGGCCCTGGGCGTTAATGGAGATCAGGAAATCGCTCTCCTGCGGCAGCGGCTCGGCACCAAGCTGTCCGGCAGACACCTGGACGTTTTGCTCCTGCATCGCCGTCACCACATCCGAGGCTGTCAGACCGCGGGCCGCGACCTTATTGGGATCCAGCCAGACGCGCATCGCATATTCACCGGAGCCAAAAATCTGGATCTGGCCGACGCCGGGCAGGCGCGCCAGCTCATCCTTCACTTTCAGCGTGGCGTAGTTGCGCATATACAGCGAGTCGTACTTACCGTTTGGCGAAAACAGATGCACCACCAGGGTTAGCGTCGGAGACTGTTTCTGGGTGGTGATGCCCAGACGGCGTACATCCTCCGGCAGACGCGCTTCCGCCTGCGCGACCCGGTTCTGCACCTGAACCTGCGCCTGATCCGGGTCGGTACCCGGGCGGAAGGTGACGGTGGTGACCAGCACGCCGTCGGAGCCAGCGACCGATTTCATGTACATCATGTTTTCAACGCCGTTGATCGCTTCCTCCAGCGGCGTCGCCACGGTCTCGGCAATCACTTTCGGGTTGGCGCCGGGATACTCCGCGCGCACCTGGACGCTCGGCGGGACGACGTCCGGATATTCGCTCACCGGCAGCAGCGGGATAGCGATTAACCCGGTGATAAAAATTAAAATCGACAGCACCGCGGCGAAAATCGGCCTGTCGATAAAAAAGCGGGAAAAGTCCATGTGTTGGATTCTCTGATTAGGGATCAGTTGAGGGCGGCGCTGGTGGTCATGGCAACGGTTTTGGCATTCACCGGCATACCCGGCATAAACACTTTTTGTAACCCGTCGACGATGACGCTATCCCCAGGGTTCAACCCCTTCTGAACGATGCGTAAACCGTCTGCCAGACGCCCCGGGGTAATATCACGTCGCTGCGCTTTACCATCTTTATCAACGATATAGACGTATTTACGATCCTGATCGGTCAGTACCGCTTTGTCGTCGATCAGCGTGGCTTTGAACTCGGCGCTGCCCGGCAGACGCACGCGGGCAAACAGCCCCGGTGTGAACAGACGCTGCGAGTTATCCAGCAGCGCGCGCATGCGGATGGTGCCGGTACTCGGCGTTAACTGATTATCAAGAAAATCCACTTTGCCCTGATGGGGGTAACCCTCCTCGCCAACCAGGCCAATCTCCACCGGGAGCGCCTGATTATCGCTGGACGCCCCTTGCCCACGGCGGGCGAGGTTTTGATAGTGGAGGTAGGTTGACTCGTCGACGTCAAAGTAGACGTACACCGTCTTCTGCGAGACCAGAGTGGTGAGCACGCTGGCGGTGTCGCCCGCGGTGACCAGGTTACCGCTGGTGATCAGCGCCCGGCTGGCGCGGCCGTCAATAGGGGCGGTCACTTTGGTGAAGTCGAGGTTAAGCTGCGCGGCATCC
Organism: Klebsiella sp. GL120222-02; assembly: GCF_003097195.1. Lineage (NCBI taxonomy): Bacteria > Pseudomonadati > Pseudomonadota > Gammaproteobacteria > Enterobacterales > Enterobacteriaceae > Klebsiella > Klebsiella sp. GL120222-02. The sequence goes on along the minus strand of NZ_QEQO01000003.1, from coordinate 31,445 downwards.
ACCGCCGCCTGCGCGGCGCGAATATCAGCCTGCGCCTGAACCGCGGCTGACCGGCGCTGCTCCCACTCTTCACGGGAGACAAGATTGGTATGGACTAATTTATCGGTGCGGTTCGCCTCGCTTTGCGCCAGGCTGGCCTGCGTTTTGGCTCTCGCCAGCGTCGCCTGCGCCTGCTCCAGCGCGGCGCGATAGGTTCTGTCATCTATGGTGAACAGCACCTGGCCCTTTTTCACCTCCTGACCGTCGGTGTAATTCACTTTATCAATATATCCCGAGACGCGAGGGCGAAGCTGAACGCTCTCCACCGCTTCAATGCGACCGTTAAAACTATCCCACTGACTGATCGACTTCACCAGCACCTTAGCGGCGCTGACCGTCGGGGCGGGAGGCGCGGCATTTTGCGCGACGCTGTCGTCGCAGCCGACGAGCAGAAAGGAGAGCATCATCGCGCCGAGCGCGGTCAGGTGAATGTTTCCCCAGGTTTTTTGCAGGCTCATTATTTTTATTCCGGTAATTGTAGCCGCCGGGCAAGACGCAGCGTGAGAGGCCGCGCCACTTCCTTTGTCCGGGCTGGCTTAAGGCCATTTGTGTCGATCATCGCCACAAAACTGTAACAATTTCGAATACACTATCGCGGCGATTGTAGGAAGGCGCTTAACTAAGTGCAAGAATAATTGTTGCACTTTATGTGCGGTCCAGGGGGGAGACAAAAACCGCGATCCCGGCGTGGATTTAAATGTAACAATAAAACTTGCATTTTGTGTAAAAACAGGCCACCTTTAAATGCAACTGACAAAGATGCTTTTAACCGGCTGCGCGGAGGTAACATGATGAATACTGGCGCCATCATTCAGGATCTGATCGACTGGATCGACAACCATCTTGATAGCCGTCTGGATATTGACACCGTTGCCCGACGATCCGGCTATTCGAAGTGGCACCTGCAGCGGATCTTCAAAGAACATACCGGGCAGCCCCTCGGAGAATATATTCGGGCGCAAAAGCTGCAAAAGTCGGTTGAACGCTTAGCCCACAGCAACGAGCCGATCCTCAACGTGGCGATCGCCCTCGGCTTTGACTCCCAGCAGTCCTTCAACCGCAGCTTCAAGCGCCAGTACGGCCAGGCGCCCGGCGTCTGGCGCCGGAGTATCAGCCGCTCTGCAGGGCAAGCATCTCGTCAGTGATCTTCATGACCGGGGAGGATCAGTCCTGACCCGGTCCATGATCGAATTTGCTGCCTTTGCCGATGGCATAGAACTGCCCGCCTGCGACATAGTGAACGGTCCGTAGCTCGTCCGGCGCATCATCAAAAATCCAGTGTCCGTTACGGAATACCCGGTCATCGCTCCAGGCGGCGACGATGTCGCCCAGAAACAGATTGTGTTGCTGCTGAATGTCCGGGTAGGGCATCACTTTGCACACCAGCCAGCCGGCGCAGCCTGCCACGAGGGGGATGTCGAACCCCGGCTGATAAATGAAGGGGATGGAGTCATTTTTATCCGGCGCGTCGGCATAGCTGCGCCCGCCAGCGTAGAGGACGGTTGCCATCTGGCTGACTACGGGGATCTGCACCACGAAATAGCCGCTCTTTTCCACCAGCTGACGTGTGAAGGCCTGGGGGCCGATATAGGCCACCACTTTTCGCTCGCCTGCCAGCCCAACCCAGGCGGCTGACATGACATTTTCGACACCATCATATTTTGCGGAAATCATGGTGGTGGACCCGACCTGCAATAAACGATAGGCCTTACTTAATTCGACAGGCTGAACGGACATGGTTTTTCCTTTGTGCATGCTATTTAACGTAATGATTATCTGGATATTTATTGAGGGCATGTTCATTTTCGGGCCCCCTTCGTAATCCACCGTGCAACGATACGCCAGTCGATTAAGCGAAAAAAGGTGCGTAAATTGTTTTCATTATTCATAATTAACGAATAATCATGCCGTCAGTCGGTAAGTTGCTTGCTTCAGGAGAGAAAGAAGGTGGATCGTATCCAGGCTATGCAGATGTTTATGCGCGTCGCGGAGGCAGGGAGCTTCGTGCGTGCCGCGGAAACCCTTTCCCTGCCTGCCTCCACTGTCACCAGTACCATTAAAAACCTTGAGAAATACCTGAAGGTGCGGCTGCTGAACCGGACCACAAGGCGGGTGAGTCTCACTCCGGAAGGGCTGCAGTATCTGGCGCAGTGCCGGGAAATTCTCGCCCTCATCGAACATAGCGAATCCAGCCTGAGCGAGTCTGTCGCGCGGCCTCAGGGGCGCCTGCGGGTTGATATGCCCGCGGGCATCGCGCATTTCATCGTCATGCCGCATCTGCCGGACTTTTACCGGCGCTATCCCGATATCTACCTGATGATCGGCGTCAGCGATCGCCAGGTCGATCTCATTCAGGAAGGCGTCGACTGCGTGATACGCATGGGAGAGCTGAACAACTCCAGCCTGGTGGCCCGCCCTCTGGGCCGCTTTCGCTGGGTAACCTGCGCGTCGCCGGACTATCTCAGGGAATATGGCGTGCCGTCGTCACCGGAGGCGCTCTCTCAGCACCGGGCTGTGCATTATTTCTCCGGCCAGGCGAGGCGGGCCGATGAGTTCCGCTTCGTTCGCCACGGGGAGACCTTTTCTGTACCCGTCAGCGGCAACGCCGCGGTGAATGAAACGGGGCTCTATATAAAAATGTGCCTGGCGGGCTTCGGGCTGGCGCAGCTGGCGGAGAATATCGTTGCTGACCACCTGCAGGAGGGGAGACTGGTGGAAGTGCTGACGGACTGGCAGCCGCCCCCGGTACCCGTCACATTGCTCTATCCGCACCAGCGCTTTCTCTCTCCCGCTGTACGGGCGTTTGCTGAGTGGATGAGCGAGGTGGTTTGAGGGAGGTATTGCTTCCGATATAGCGCGTCGGGAGCCCCGCCAGGGAGGGGAGGGTTCCAGCAGAAATATCTGGTCTGCTGATGAATCGCTGGATATTCTGTAATGCTTTGTCTTTTTTGTGAACAGGAAAAAGTATGCTTAATACGCTACCCGATTTACACAGAAGTTTTGCAGAGCAACTGAAGCTTAAATTACAGTCTGATTCGCGGATCCACGCCCTTCTCGCTGGCGGCTCGTTTATCCATGGCGGGTTTGATCAATACTCCGATCTGGATTTTGTGGTGGTGGTCGACCCTCTCTATTATGACGAAATCATGGCTAAGCGTATGGCGTTCGCCGGAACGCTCGGCCATCTGCTGCATGCTTTCACCGGGGAACACGTCGGTGAGCCTCGCCTGCTGATCTGCCTGTTTGGCCCGCAACTTCTGCATGTCGATATGAAATTTATCACCCTGGACATGCTCACTCAGCGCGTTGAGGAGCCTGCCGTGCTATTTACCCGTGATAATGATGCTCTCGAGCGACAGCTGGCAAAATTTAGCGCGCACTGGCCGAACATGACGCCGGAGTGGTTTGAGTCCCGAGCCTGGATCTGGCTGCATTATGCCGTGGTTAAACTGGGCAGGGGCGAACTCTTCGAAGCGCTGGGGATGCTGTCCTTCTTCCGGGAACAAGTGCTGGGACCGATGCTGTTCCGTCGCGCCAATCTACCGCAACGCGGCGTTCGCCGAATAGAAGCCCTCGGCATTGATCCCGATGGCCTGCTGACTTCCACCCTGGCAACGCACGATCGTCACTCCGTCGGGATTGCCATTCGAAGGGCTGCTGACGCTTATGTCACTCTGCGGGCTGATGCGCTGCCTGACAATATTGCAGACGATGCGGCGCGTCGGGCGGTCCTTGCCATGCTGGACGCGTATTCTGACAGGGAGTAAATCTATCCCTCCGGCCGCGGACGCGGCCGGAGGTGAAAGGGTTGTGCGAGTGTCGTGGGAGGTCTAATTCTGAGAGGGGGGGTTGGCGGGTAATTGGTAGCGCGAAAACAACAGAGCTTTTCGTTGGGCCTATCAATGGGCCTAAAAGGTTCGGATTTAATGAGTTCTCTTCGGACTTCGCGGGATAAATTCAAGGCACAAAAAAGCCCGCAGGGCTTGCGCCGTGCGGGCTTTCAGGACTTCATCGGATGACTCTGGTAATCACCGATGGAGAATTTTGGTGGAGCTGGCGGGAGTTGAACCCGCGTCCGAAATTCCTACATCCTCGGCACTACATGCTTAGTCAGTCTTTACATTCGCTTGCCAGCTGCGGACAGACACGCCACTAACAAACTAGCCTGATTAGATTTAACGCTTCAACCCCAGGCAGGGCATCCACGCGATCTCTTTTGGGTTTGACCTCTCTTTGATCCCCGTCTTAAGAGCGGAAGCTAGGGAGAGAGGGCTCAGAGCAGGTTATTAAGCTGCTAAAGCGTAGTTTTCGTCGTTTGCGACTATTTTTTGCGGCTTTTTACGAGGCCAACCGCCCCTCGGCATGCACCTTGGGTTTCGCAAATCCCGTCGAATCCAGAATCAGCCCCAATGTGTAGGTCAAGTATAACAGATTTGTGAATGTCGTTACCAGCCCCATTACGCAGGATTGTTTCAACGGGGTGGATGAAAAAGCAGCATCAACAAGGATATAGCGTAAGGGCCAGCGAGAGCTGGCCCTCAGGGGAGGGGGTTAGCGTCCGGCGTGCTTCATAATACGCGCCTTATCCAGCGCCCATTCACGATCTTTCAGGTCGGTACGCTTGTCGTGCTGTTTCTTACCTTTGGCGACGCCGATTTTCACTTTGCACCAGGCGTTCTTCCAGTACAGCGACAGGGCGACGACAGTGTAACCTTCGCGGTTAATGCGGCCGTACAGCGTGTCCAGCTCACGCTGGTTAAGCAGTAGCTTACGGGTGCGCGTCGGGTCGCACACATAGTGGGTGGAAGCCACGGCCATGGGCGTAAAGTTGGCGCCGAACAGGAAGGCTTCGCCATCCTTCAGGATGACATAGCTATCGCCGATGTTGGCTTTGCCTGCACGCAGGGATTTGACTTCCCAGCCCTGCAGGGCGAGACCAGCCTCGTATTCATCTTCGATAAAGTATTCGTGACGGGCGCGTTTATTCAGCGCAATGGTGGCTGATCCAGGTTTGTGGGCTTTTTTCTTAGTCATAATGTCCTGAAGTCATCGTCTTATACACAGTTACCTCGATCGCATCCTGCGAGGTGTACTGCGCATCTTAGCACGAGTTGCGGCACAGCGTTTTTTTTAGCAGCAGATAAATGATATTATTTGCACTGTGTTTAAATGTGGAACCTGCTATGCCTCAGATTAGCCGTACTGCGCTGGTGCCTTTCAGCGCGGAACAGATGTATCAACTGGTAAACGATGTGAAGTCCTATCCTGATTTTCTGCCAGGCTGCACCGGTAGCCGCGTGCTGGAATTCGGGCCGACGCAAATGACGGCGGCGGTTGATGTGTCCAAAGCCGGCATCAGTAAGACCTTCACGACCCGGAATACACTGACCAGCAACCAGAGCATTTTGATGAGCCTGGTGGATGGCCCGTTCAAGAAGCTGATTGGCGGCTGGAAGTTTATTCCGCTGAGCCCCGAGGCGTGCAAAATCGAGTTCCATCTCGATTTTGAGTTTACCAATAAGCTGATTGAGATGGCCTTTGGCCGGGTCTTCAAAGAGCTGGCCGCCAACATGGTGCAGGCGTTCACTTCGCGCGCCAAAGAGGTCTACAGTGCCAGCTAATATTCGTGTTGAAGTCGCCTACGCGCTGCCTGAAAAGCAGTATTTGCAGCGAGTCACCCTGGATGAGGGAGCGACGGTCGAGCAGGCGATTATCGCCAGCGGGCTATTGGCCTTGCGTGATGATATCGATCTGGCGAAGAACAAGCTGGGGATCTACAGTCGTCCGGTTAAGCTGCATGACGAAGTTCACGACGGCGACCGGGTCGAAATCTATCGCCCGCTGATCGCAGACCCGAAAGAACTGCGTCGCCAGCGGGCAGAGAAAAGCGCTGCGAAGTAACCCACAGCAGCAGACCGGCTATCAGCCATAAAAAAAGCGCTCACTGAGCGCTTTTTGCTTTTCCGGGCCTTACTGACTGGTCAGCGCGGGCTTGTTATCAATGTTGGTTAACACGCCGCCGCTGTTGAAGGTCAGGGTCAGGGTCTGCTGAGTCACTTTCTCGTGGCCCGGCTCCTGACGGAATACATAGAACCAGGTGTTGGTGCCGAACGGATCCGACATCATTGGCGTTCCGAGAGCATAAGCAACCTGCTGTTGCGTCATACCGACACGAATTTTTGCTACATCGTTAGGGGCCAGATAGTTACCCTGGTTGATGTCAGGACGGTAAACCACTCGTTCCAGAGTGGAACAGCCTGCGGTCAACATAAGAAGAACCGCTGCGGCAGCAGTCAGCGTTTTACAGCGCATAGTGATTTGATTCCTTTTTGGGCCCGAGCAGTACGTGGCTCATCTGTAATATGCCGATAATAATAGACCTTCGCGCCGATGGAAACCTCCGGCTGCAGGTCAGCAGGCAATTTGCTGTTCACTATGACCCTGTGAAAATCAAAAAGTTTACGCCGCAAGCAACTCTTTCGCGTTCGCCAGGGTGTTGCGCGTGACCTCGCTGCCGCCCAGCAGGCGAGCCAGCTCCTGCAGACGAGCGCGCTTATCCAGCGGCTGCATATGGGTTTCGGTCATCTCGCCATCGGTCTCTTTGCAGACAAAGAAATGATGGTGGCCGCAGCCCGCAACCTGCGGCAGGTGGGTCACGCACATCACCTGCGTGGACTCGCCCAGCTGACGCAGCAGCTTGCCGACCACGGCGGCGGTCGGGCCGCTGATGCCGACGTCCACTTCGTCGAAGATCAGCGCCGGGGTTTCCATTTTACGCGCGGTGATCACCTGAATCGCCAGCGCAATACGCGACAGTTCGCCGCCGGAGGCTACTTTCGCGATCGGCTGCAGCGGCTGACCGGGGTTAGTGGTGACGCGGAACTCAATATGATCGGCGCCGTCGGCGGTGAGATGGCGTTCATCGAAAGCGACCTCAATCGCGAAGATTCCGTGCGGCATCGAAAGTGAGTGCATACTCTCGGTGATAAGCTGGGTCAGCTCGTCGGCGCTGGCCTGGCGCAGGGCGTGCAGCTGACGCGCGGTCTCCAGCGCCAGCTGATGATGTTCGACCACCTGCTGGCTGAGGGATTCCAGCGAGCCGGCGCTATCGTCCAGCAGACGCTGCTCTTCCAGCATCGCCTGATAAACCGCCGGCAGCTCTTCCGGCATTACCTGGTGTTTACGCGCCAGCGCGATTTGCCGGGAAATCCGCTGCTCAAGTTCGAACAGACGGTTCGGATCGAGATCCAGACGGTCGTGATAGTGGCGCAGCTCGTCGCTGGCCTCGCTGAGCTGAATGGCCGCCTCTTCCAGCATATCCAGCACGCCGGAAAGCTTGCTGTCCATACCCACCAGCTCGCTGACCAGCTGCTTCGCGGTATAAAGCAGGCTCTGCAGATTGGCCTCTTCACCGTCCGCCAGTACCGTCAGGGCGTGCTGGCAGGTGCTGAGCAGCTGGCCGCTGTTGGCCAGGCGCTTGTACTCTTCGTCAATCTGCTCGAATTCTCCCGGCAGCGGGTTAAATTCGTTCAGCTCTTTAAGCTGATACTGCAGCAGATCGGCGCGGGCGGCGCGCTCCTGGCTCTGCTGCTGGTGCAGGGCCAGCTCGCGGCAACTCTGGTGCCACTGGCGGTAATGCTCGGCCATGCGCTGAGTGAGCGCATACTCACCGGTATAGCCGTCGAGCAGCGTTTTCTGGTGTTCGGGTTTGGTCAACAGCTGGTGCGCATGCTGGCCGTGGATCTGGATCAGCAGCTGGCCCAGCTCGCGCAGCTGAGAGAGCGGGACGGCGGTGCCGTTGATAAAGCCGCGAGAGCGGCCGTCAGCGCTGATCACCCGACGAAGTAAACACTCACGCCCGCTCTCCAGCTGGTTCTCTTCCAGCCAGCGCTGGGCGGCCGGAGTATCTTTCAGCGCGAAGCGCGCGCACAGGTCGGCGCGGGTGGCGCCGCGACGCACCATGTCGGCTTCCGCTCTGCCGCCGAGGCACAGCCCCAGCGCGTCGATGGCAATGGATTTCCCGGCGCCGGTTTCCCCGGTGATGGCGGTCATACCGCTGTGGAAATCAATTTCCAGTTCACGAACGATAGCAAAATTACTGATGGTGAGTTGCGCCAACATAGCTGCCTTCCTGTATGAAAAACCAATACTGTGTTTTCGTACAGTATAGACTGGTTTTTTATCCAGTAAAGAGGCAGCGATGTAAATCAGAACAATTTTTTCGACCAGCCGAGCTTGGTGCTTAATGTATTGAAATAGCTGTAATCTTTCGGGTGAATCAGATTGAGGTGATAATCACAGCGGCGAATGAGAACGTCTTCGCCATCCTGGATCGGTAGGGCAATCTGGCTGTCGCAGCTGATCTCCAGATCGCTGCAGCGATGAGAGAAGCGCAGGCGGATAGTGCTGTCGCCATTGATCACCAGTGGTCGCGCTGAAAGGGTGTGCGGGAACATCGGCACCAGGGTGATAGCGTCCAGCGACGGGGTGAGGATCGGGCCGCCGGCCGACAATGAATAAGCGGTGGAGCCGGTCGGGGTGGAGATTATCAGGCCATCAGAGCGCTGAGAGAACGCAAAGACTTCGTCGATATAGACTTCGAACTCAATCATATGCGCCACTTTGCCGGGGTGCAGCACCACTTCGTTGATGGCGGTGCTGATGCGTTTCTGGCAATCCTGCTGGCACACCTGGGCCTCCAGCAGAAAGCGTTTCTCGGCGATGTAGTGGCCTTCCAGCACGTCGGCGAGCTGCTGCAGGGCGTTGTCCGGGTCAAGGTCGGTGAGAAAGCCGAGGTTGCCGCGGTTAATGCCGATGACGTTAATGTCGTAACGGGCCAGGGTCCGCGCCGCGCCGAGCATATTGCCGTCGCCGCCCACCACCACCGCGAGGTCGGCCTGTTGGCCAATCTCCGCCAGCGTGCCGGTTTTCACGTTGCTGAGCTGAAGTTCATGGGCGATCTGCTGTTCAACCAGCACTTCATACCCTTTGCTGCACAGCCAGCGCCAGAGCATTTCATGTGTGGTCAGGGCGGTGGGGTGACGAGGATGTCCCACAATGCCGATACACTTGAAATGGTTCTTCATGATCTGGATGTCCTTGCGTTAAATGAAATAGTGACAATCTGTCCGCTTCCCTTGAAACCCGGAAACTGATCCCCATAATAAGCGAAGTTAGCGAGATGAATGCGAAAAAAACGCGGAGAAATTCATGAGTAGTAAAGAACAGAAAACGCCTGAGGGGCAAGCCCCGGAAGAAATTATCACGGAGCAGCACGACGACGTTGAGGCAGTAGAGCCTGAAGTTTCGGCTGAGCAGGTGGATCCGCGCGATGAAAAAATTGCGAATCTGGAAGCCCAGCTGGCTGAAGCGCAGAAACGTGAACGTGAAGTGATGCTGCGTGCCAAAGCCGACGAAGATAACCTGCGTCGCCGTACCGAGCAGGATATCGAGAAAGCGCACAAATTCGCGCTGGAAAAATTCGTCAATGAACTGCTGCCGGTGATCGACAGCCTGGACCGCGCGCTGGAAGTGGCCGACAAGGCTAATCCGGACCTGGCGCCGATGGTGGAAGGGATCGAACTGACCCTGAAATCCATGCTGGACGTGGTGCGTAAGTTCGGCGTGGAAGTGATTGCCGACACCAACGTTCCGCTGGATCCGAACGTCCACCAGGCCATTGCGATGGTCGAATCTGAAGACGTGGCGGCGGGCAACGTGCTGGCCGTGATGCAGAAAGGTTATACCCTGAACGGCCGTACTATTCGCGCCGCGATGGTGACGGTAGCGAAAGCGAAATAACGTTTGCTGCATTGCTCAACGGCTGCCCGCGGGCGGCCGTTTTTTTATGCCACCACTCCCGGCGTGAGATAAAAAACGGCGGGCCGCAGCCCACCGTGATGTTAATTCCTTCGCTCGCGCTACTCCGCGACGCTCTCGCGTAATGATTTCACCGGCATCACTTTCACCTGTTTGATCATGTTGTCCTGCACGTCGAGGATATCTATATCGTACTGCTCAATGCGCACGCGGGTGCCCGGGACCGGGATCTCTTCCAGCGCTTCGAGGATGATACCGTTGACGGTGCGCGCTTCATCTTCCGGCAGATGCCAGTTGAAGGCTTTATTGATCTCACGAACGTTGGCGCTACCGTCGATAATCACCGTGCCGTCGTTAAGCGGGGTCACTTCCTCCGCCAGGGTGGGTGACATGGAGGTGGTGAAGTCGCCGACAATCTCTTCAAGAATATCTTCGACGGTGACCAGCCCCTGAATATCGCCGTATTCATCGACCACCAGACCCACTTTCTTTTTATTGCGCTGAAATTTCACCAGCTGGGTGCTGAGCGGCGTCCCTTCCGGAACAAAGTAGATCTCATCTGCCGCCCGCAGCATGATCTCTTTTGTGAATTCTTTCTTCTCCGTCATCAGACGGTAGGCTTCGCGAACGCGCAGCATGCTGATGGCATCGTCCAGTGAATCGCGGTAGAGCACGATGCGGCCATGCGGCGAGTGGGTCAGCTGGCGGACGATAGATTTCCAGTCATCATTGATGTCGATGCCGACAATCTCATTGCGCGGCACCATAATGTCGTTAACGCTGACTTTTTCCAGATCCAGGACCGACAGCAGCATATCCTGGTTGCGCCGTGAGATTTGTGAACGGGATTCATTCACAATCGTGCGCAGTTCATCTTTGCTCAAAGCGCTGCTGATGACGGTATCGGTGCGGATGCCCATCATGCGCATCAGCATGCGGGTGATGGTATTCAGCAGCCACACCAGCGGCATCATCAGCACCTGCAGGGGCGCCAGCAGGAAGCTGCTGGGGTAGGCGACCTTTTCCGGATAGAGCGCGGCGATGGTCTTCGGCAGCACCTCGGCAAATACCAGTACCACAAAGGTGAGCACGCCAGTGGCGATCGCGACGCCGGCGTCGCCGTACAGGCGCATGCCGACGATGGTGCCCAGCGCCGAGGCGAGAATGTTGACGAGGTTATTGCCGATGAGCACGAGGCTAATCAGGCGGTCCGGCTTGCGCAGCAGCTTCTCCACGCGCTTGGCGGGGCGGTTGCCTTGTTTCGCCATATGACGCAGCCGATAGCGGTTCAGCGTCATCATGCCGGTTTCGGAGCCGGAGAAATAGGCAGAGATAATCACCATGACGATCAGCGTTATGATCAGCGTGGTGGTGGAGATATGTTCCACGTAGGATTCCTTAAAAGACTTAGCTCACGAACTGCTGCAGCACGCGGCTACCAAAATAGGCCAGCGTCAGCAGACCGGCGCCAGCGACGCTGAACCAGACCACGCGACGTCCGCGCCACCCTTCATGATAGTGGCCCCACAGCAGAACGATATAGACGAACCACGCAATAATCGACAGCACCGCTTTATCAATGTTTTCGCTGCTGAACAGATTGTGCATATAGAACAGGCCGCTGCACAGCGTCAGAGTCAGCAGCACCACGCCGACCTGGGTGATGTGGAACATTTTGCGCTCGATGCTCATCAGCGGCGGCATTTCGCTGCTGAAGGCCAGCTTTTTATTCTTTAACTGGTAGTCGATCCACGCCAGCTGCAGCGCATACAGCGCGGCGATGATCAGCGTGGCGTACGAGAAGAGCGACAGGCCGATATGCACCAGCATCCCCGGGGTGGTTTCAAGGTGGGTGATATATTCGTTAGGCACGAAAGTGGCGAAGGCCAGATTGATCAGCGCGAAGGCATAGACGATAGGCAGCAGCAGCCAGCCGCGATTGCGCGAGGCCACGATAGTCATCACCGTACAGATCATCAGGCTGACCAGCGACCCGACGTTCAGTAAGCTGAGGTTTTGCCCGCTCTCGCCGCCGGGGAATATCCGTGCTTCCAGCGCAAAAGCATGGCAGATCAACGCGATAGTCGCAGATAAAATCGCCATTCGCCGCCAGCTGCTGTTTTTTTGCAGCAAGCCGGGGATAATCAGCGCGAGGCTGACGGAGTAGGCGACAAGGGCGAGTAGAGCAAAAACAGGCATAGGTGTCGGCTGTTGGCTAAATAAGAAAGAGAAGCAGTATAACGTCAGCAGGCCTCTGCTCCAACCGTTGCAGCACATTCAGATTGATGTCGTGTTATACTCCGCCACATTCGTTTTGTGTGTCGCTGCGGCGACCGACCGTTTCCACCTCAGGCGAGAGACAATGTTTGATAATTTAACCGATCGTTTGTCGCGTACGCTGCGCAACATTAGCGGCCGCGGACGCCTTACAGAAGACAATATTAAAGACACCCTGCGCGAAGTGCGCATGGCGCTGCTGGAAGCGGACGTTGCGCTTCCGGTGGTTCGTGATTTCATCAGCCGCGTGAAAGAGAGCGCGGTCGGCCATGAAGTCAATAAAAGCCTGACCCCGGGTCAGGAGTTCGTCAAAATCGTCCGCAACGAGCTGGTGGCGGCGATGGGCGAAGAGAACCAGACGCTCGACCTGGCCGCGCAGCCGCCGGCCGTGGTGCTGATGGCGGGTCTGCAGGGTGCCGGTAAAACCACCAGCGTCGGTAAGCTGGGGAAATTCCTGCGCGAGAAGCACAAGAAGAAAGTGCTGGTCGTTTCCGCGGACGTTTACCGCCCGGCGGCGATCAAACAGCTGGAAACCCTGGCCGAGCAGGTCGGCGTCGATTTCTTCCCGTCTGACGTCGGCCAGAAGCCGGTGGATATCGTCAATGCGGCGCTGAAAGAAGCGAAACTCAAATTCTACGACGTGCTGCTGGTGGATACCGCCGGTCGTCTGCACGTTGACGAAGCGATGATGGACGAAATCAAGCACGTCCACGCCGCCATTAACCCGGTTGAAACCCTGTTCGTCGTCGATGCGATGACCGGTCAGGATGCGGCGAATACCGCGAAGGCCTTTAACGAAGCGCTGCCGCTGACCGGCGTGGTGCTGACTAAAGTGGACGGCGACGCCCGCGGCGGCGCGGCGCTGTCGATTCGCCATATTACCGGCAAACCGATTAAATTCCTCGGCGTCGGCGAGAAAACCGAAGCGCTGGAGCCGTTCCATCCGGACCGCGTCGCTTCCCGCATCCTCGGCATGGGCGACGTGCTGTCGCTGATCGAAGATATCGAGAGCAAAGTTGACCGCGCGCAGGCCGAGAAGCTGGCCTCCAAACTGAAGAAAGGCGACGGTTTCGATCTGACGGACTTCCTTGAGCAGCTGCGTCAGATGAAAAACATGGGCGGCATGGCCAGCCTGATGGGCAAGCTGCCGGGTATGGGCCAGATCCCGGACAACGTGAAAGCGCAGATGGACGACAAAGTGCTGGTGCGTATGGAAGCCATCATCAACTCGATGACCCTGAAAGAGCGCGCCAAACCGGAAATCATCAAAGGTTCACGTAAGCGCCGTATCGCCGCCGGCTGCGGGATGCAGGTGCAGGATGTGAACCGTCTGCTCAAGCAGTTCGACGACATGCAGCGCATGATGAAGAAGATGAAGTCGAAAGGCGGCATGATGAAGATGATGCGCGGGATGAAAGGGATGATGCCGCCAGGCTTCCCGGGCCGCTAATACGCGTCATAATTCAAGCCGCAGATGCGTTGGCTGCGTTCGTTCACCCCGGTCACGTACTTGTGTACGCTCCCGGGGATTTACTCACTTGCCGCCTTCCTGCAACTCGAATTATTTAGCGTATATAGTTTTGAATTGATTTTTGCACAGAAATCAGTAAAATTTTCGGGCTTTTAATATGACACCGGGCTCCGTTCCTCGATGGGGCCCGGTTGTTTTATTCACACAAGAGGATGTTATGGTAACTATTCGTTTAGCACGTCACGGCGCTAAAAAGCGTCCGTTCTACCAGGTTGTTGTCACCGACAGCCGTAATGCACGCAACGGTCGCTTCATCGAGCGCGTTGGTTTCTTCAACCCGATCGCTAGCGGCGCGGAAGAAGAAACTCGCCTGGATCTGGATCGTATCGCTCACTGGGTTGGCCTGGGCGCTACTGTTTCCGATCGCGTTGCCGCGCTGATCAAAGCCGCTAACAAAGCAGCTTAATCTGTCACGGTGGTCATGATGAGCAAGCAACACACCGCACAAGCACCTGTTGATCCGATCGTATTGGGGAAAATGGGTTCTTCCTACGGTATCCGTGGTTGGCTCAGAGTGTTTTCCTCCACCGAAGACGCCGAAAGCATTTTTGACTATCAGCCCTGGTTAATCCAGAAGGCGGGTCAGTGGCAGGTTGTTGAGCTGGAAGGCTGGCGCCACCACAATCAGGACATCATCATCAAGCTGAAAGGCGTTGACGATCGTGATGCCGCGAATCTACTGACTAATTGCGAAATTATCGTGGATTCATCGCAGTTGCCGGAGCTGGAAGAGGGTGACTACTACTGGAAAGACCTGATGGGCTGCCAGGTAGTGACAACGGAAGGCTATAGCCTCGGTAAAGTCATTGATATGATGGAAACCGGGTCTAATGACGTACTCGTCATCAAGGCAAACCTGAAAGATGCATTTGGCATCAAGGAGCGGTTGGTTCCGTTCCTCGATGGGCAGGTTATCAAGAAAGTCGATCTCACTACGCGTACTATCGAAGTAGATTGGGATCCTGGTTTTTAAATTCTCCGGATAAACGGTAAAAGACGGCGCTATGTGGATTGGCATAATTAGCCTGTTTCCTGAAATGTTCCGCGCAATTACCGATTACGGGGTAACTGGCCGGGCAGTAAAAAATGGCCTGCTGAGCATCGAAAGCTGGAGTCCTCGCGACTTCGCTCATGACCGGCACCGTACCGTGGACGATCGTCCTTACGGCGGCGGACCGGGGATGCTAATGATGGTGCAACCTTTACGGGATGCTATTCATGCAGCAAAAGCCGCGGCAGGTGAAGGCGCGAAGGTGATTTATCTGTCACCTCAGGGACGCAAGCTTGATCAAGCGGGCGTCAGCGAACTGGCAACGAATCAGAAACTGATTCTGGTGTGCGGTCGCTACGAAGGGATAGACGAGCGCGTAATCCAAACCGAAATTGACGAAGAATGGTCAATCGGCGATTACGTTCTCAGCGGTGGTGAGTTACCGGCAATGACGCTGATTGACTCCGTTTCCCGGTTCATTCCGGGAGTACTGGGCCATGAAGCTTCGGCAACGGAAGATTCCTTTGCTGATGGGTTGCTGGATTGCCCGCACTATACCCGTCCTGAAGTGTTAGAAGAGATGGAAGTACCGCCAGTATTGCTGTCGGGAAACCATGCTGAGATACGTCGCTGGCGTCTGAAGCAGTCGCTGGGCCGCACCTGGCTTAGAAGACCTGAACTTCTGGAAAACCTGGCTCTGACTGAAGAGCAAGCAAAGTTGCTGGCGCAGTTCAAAAGCGAACACGCGCAACAGCAGCATAAACATGATGGGCAGGCGTGAGCCCCCAATATCAGTTTACCCAGGATAAGAGATTAAATTATGAGCAACATTATTAAGCAACTTGAACAAGAACAGATGAAGCAGGACGTACCTTCCTTCCGTCCGGGTGATACCGTGGAAGTGAAAGTATGGGTTGTTGAAGGTTCCAAAAAACGTCTGCAGGCATTCGAGGGCGTGGTTATCGCTATTCGTAACCGCGGTCTGCACTCTGCATTCACTGTTCGCAAAATTTCCAACGGCGAAGGCGTTGAGCGTGTCTTCCAGACTCACTCTCCGGTAGTTGACAGCATTGCTGTTAAACGTCGTGGTGCTGTACGTAAAGCTAAACTGTACTACCTGCGTGAGCGTACTGGTAAGTCTGCTCGTATCAAAGAGCGTCTTAACTAAGATTCGCTTTCGCGACATCCTGACAGAAGGGCTGGCCAGATGGCTGGCCCTTTTTTTATCTTTGTTGTAACCATCGTGATGTAAATCATTTACAATACGCCCTCTATTCGGAGGGGCGGTGGTCAGCAACAGTTTCCAGCAAACGACACCTAAACGGCGAGCCGCCTGGCTGGCACTGTTGGCGATCCTGTTGATCGTCGTGGCCCCCCTGATCTCCATCTCCCTGCAAAAAGACCCCATGAGCGCGATGCCCGGCATGCATCACGCCATGATGATGGACAGCTCGTCCGCGAGCATGGCGCAAATGCCCGAGCACGAGATGGCGATGATGCATAGCACAGACGGCGCCACGCATACCGGACACGAACTGCCGCTGGACCATGCCGAAGCGTGTGGCTATTGCGTGCTGTTAGCCCATGTCCCGGGGCTGCTTTTCGCGCTGGCGCTGTTCGTCGCCATGCTCCTGCGGCGTATTCGCCTGCCGGCTTCTCGCCCGGTATTAAAACACTGGCACTACTTCCCCTGGCTCTACCCTGAAACCCGCGCCCCGCCGCGGCTGTCTGCTTTTTCCCTTTAATAAAAATCAATCTGCGCACGGCGCAATAACCTCTTTTGCTTTAAAAAAGGAAGAGTATGACAACCTGCACCTCGCGCGCGGCATGGTTAAACCTGCTGCGTCGCCTCCATTTCTACATCGGACTGTTTATCGGACCGTTTATCTTTGTCGCTGCCCTGACCGGCACGCTGTACGTGGCGACGCCGCAGCTGGAAAACTGGCTCTATCACGACGCGCTGCATGGCCTTGCCGACGGGACCCCGCAGCCGCTCAGCGCCCAGATTGCAGTGGCGGAAGAAGCGACCCAGGGTAATCTGCGGCTGCTGGCGGTGCGGCCGGCCCCCGCGATGGGGGAGACCACCCGGATTATGTTTGTTGACCCGAGCCTGGGCGAGTCAGAATCCCGGGCCATTTTCGTCGATCCGATCTCGCTACGGGTGAAGGGCGATATGACGGTCTACGGTACCAGCGGCATCCTGCCGCTGCGCCAGTGGATTGATTATGCGCATCGTTCGCTACTGCTGGGCGACAGCGGGAGGTTATACAGCGAACTGGCTGCCTCATGGATGTGGGTTGCCGCGCTGGGTGGCATTGCCCTGTGGGCGATGACACGTCCAAAACGGCGGATCAATAACGTCCTGCAGAATCATCGTCGGTTGCACGTGACGCTGGGCTGGGGCTTACTGCTGGGCATGCTGCTCTTCTCCGCCACCGGCCTGACCTGGTCGCAATGGGCTGGCGGTAATGTGGATAAAATGCGGGCGGCTTTCGGCTGGTGGACGCCGCAGGTGAATACCCTGCTGCACGGTGAGGCGCCGATGGCGCACGATCCCCACGCCGGGCATCATATGGACGGGATGGCCATGCAGCATCAGTCAGTGCTGCAGCCAGCGCAGTTTGACCTGGTACTGGCGGTGGCCCGTCAGGCGGGGCTGAACGCCAGCCGGCTGGAGATCCGTCCGCCGGTTTCGAAGGAACGAGCCTGGACGGTAAATGAGATCGACCGCCGCTGGCCGACGCAGGTGGACGCGGTGGCGATCGATGGCGCCACGATGCAGGTGGTGGATCGCACCCGGTTCGCCGACTTCCCGCTGATGGCGAAGCTCACCCGCTGGGGCGTCGATTTCCACATGGGGGTCCTCTTTGGTCTGGTGAATCAGTTGCTGCTGGTAGGGTTCGGCTGCGCGCTGTGCGTCACCATCGGCGTGGGCTACCGGCTGTGGTGGATCCGCCGTCCGCCTCAGGCGGTCTGGGATCCGGCGCATTCGCTGCTGCAGGCATGGCTGTCGCTCGCCTGGCCTGCCCGTGGGCTGGTACTGGGGATAGCGTTAGCCCTGGGTCTGGCCATGCCATTGATGGGGGCAAGTCTGGTGCTGTTCATTGCCGTTGACTACCTGCGCTGGCGCGCGGCAACGGCAATGAGGATGGCGAAGTCCAGCGATTAAGCGAAGGCTTACGGCGTGCTGATGACCACCGTGACCCGGCGGTTTTCAGCGCGCCCGGCCGCCGTGTCGTTGCTGGCGATCGGGTATTTCTTGCCAAGGCCGCGGGTGACTAAATGACTGCGCGGGACATGGGCGCCTTCCGCCCAGGCATCGGCTACGCTATTGGCGCGCTTAAGCGACAGGGCTTCGTTATAGCTATCCTCACCGTAATTATCGGTGTGGCCTTCAAGGCGGCTATGGGTGATCCCGGTCGCCGCCAGCCGCGAGGCCATCGTGGTGATCTGCTGGCGGCTGTCGGGACGTAGTCGGTAGTCATTCTTGTCAAACAGGATGCTATCGGATAAGCCCAGGGACCAATCGCCATTGCTTTCAGTGAAGCCGTAAGATTTCATCGCCGCCACCTGCTCGGGGGTAAATTTTCCCTGAGGAGCCTGGCAACCTGTCAAAAGCGCCGCCGCCATCAGGGCGGGGACGAAATATTTTCTGAGCATAATGAGTCCTTTATTATTTCAGCGTCTGCTGGATACGTTGGTTTTTCATGCGATACATATTCTGATCGGCAAGTTCTTGCAGTGATTCCGCGGTGGCGTGCTCCCACGCCAGGGCATAACCGACGCTCAGCGAGAGCGTGGCGCTATGGCCATTGTGCAGGTTGAATGGCGGAAGAAATTGTTCCGACAGCGCCTGGCACAGAGCCTGCACTTCGGCTTCCGAGCGCACCTCACGCAGCAGAACGGCAAACTCATCGCCGCCGAGACGCCACGCCAGATGGCGTTTTCCGGCGAAGGCCATCAGGCGGCTGGCGACCTCCGTCAGCACTTTATCGCCTGCCGCGTGCCCCCAGTTGTCATTGATCAGCTTGAAGTTATCGCCGTCAAGAAACAGTAATGCCGAGGTCTGGTGATCCACCTCGTTCTTCATCAGTTCGGCGAGCGCGTTGCGAAAGGCGGCGCGGTTAGCCAGGCCGGTCAGCGGGTCATGTAGCGAGCTACGCAACAGCTGGGCATTCTTGGCCTGCAGCTGGCGCTGCCAGTCCTCCATCTCCCCCAGCAGGCTGTTAAAGTCCTGGGCGAAAATATGGAATTCCTCAATACGCTCCTCGGGCACCCGACGTGAGAAATGACGGTTTTCACGAATATCGTGCACAACCTCGGTGATGCTCTGCAGGGCGGTGACGATCCCCCGGTGCAGTGAGTGGGTCAGCAGCAGGGCGATGAACGAGGCGAGCAGAATGCTGCCGGTCAGTACCAGAATCGAGATACCGAGAAAGTGGCTGATCAGTTCATCAAGCGCGGTCAGTCGAAGCTCGCCGATTTGTTTGCCCTGGTGCCAGATGGGCTGCACCGTGGGCTCCGGAAACAGCCATTGACTGATAAGGCCGCTCACTTGTTCTTTGTTGGCCAGCGGTTCATGGCGCCATGCGGCGAAGTGCTGCTTCTGGCCGTTGAGCACAATCGCCTGGGAAATCTGCCCTTGCTTCCCCAGCGAAGCAAGGGTCTCCTCCGCCGCCGCGCTATCGCCAAACACCAGGGCGGCTTCGAGGCTGCGACCCATGGTCGCGGCAGTGAGCTCTAGATTTTTCTGCGCGTACTGCTTGAGCGTGAAGATTGAGGCTGTGCTTAGCAGCAGCCAGACCAGCGTCATGGAGATCACCACGCTTATCACGCTAATTCGACGAAGCGCGCGTTTAAATGTCGGGCGCGCGGTCTGTGAAAAGTCCTTATTCATGTGGTTTTTTCCGGGCAAGCATCAGGACGTCCGGGTTAACCCGGACCCCGCTGTGCGTCAGAACGTCCAGATTAACGGAGAAGCGGACCCTGTCGTCGTTGATGATCAGGCAAAACGCGCTACCAATGGAGCAATCCGTATTTTGTTCTGCGATGAGTAAAAGCGGCTTCGGGCCATAGCGGCGAGTTAATTCCGACTGTTGGGTCGGCGATTCACTGCCAAAATAAAAACCATCGCAGGTTGTTTTTAACGCTTCTTCACTATTACGTACTATCACCGGTTGATAGGGCAAGGCATCCGGATCTTCATGAGCCAGGCTATGGGTGAAGCGTGATGAGGCAAAAATGCACAGCTTCGGCGCCCCTGTTAATGCCGGCCAACGGGTGTAGGTCACGATCCCGGAAACAATAGCGCGAACATGTTCTGAAGGTCCGGCAGCAAAAACAGGAGATACCGCGATGAGAAAAAATACAGTCAATAAAAGACGGTGTAATACTGTCATTAACGCTTCCGTCAAATTCGCCATAGCGCGGGAAAAGCCGCTGCCGATGCCCGGCGCAGAATACCACTGTTAACAAAACCCGTCATTACATGCGCCCTTTGCTTTGGGACAAATCTCACCAGGATTTTTCGTAATCGCGATCGCGATAGCGCGCAAGTTTGCTGTGAATTTTGGTTGTGTAAACATTTTAGTACATATTTTGTCGAGTTAAGTGGCAATTAATTTGCCGGTGTAAATTAAAATTTACGGAATATGGATTGAATTCTTTACTTTGTGTGGTATCGTTACGCCATGCCCGCTGAGGCACCCTTTATCGCAAACGAGCTACACAGGATCGCAATCATGCAAAAAGACGCGCTGAATAACGTACATATTACCGACGAACAGGTGTTAATGACCCCGGAGCAACTGAAGGCGGAATTCCCGCTAAGCGTTGAACAGGAAGCGCAGATTGCGCATGCCCGTGAGACTATCTCCGATATTATCGCCGGCCGCGATCCGCGCCTGCTGGTGGTTTGCGGCCCTTGCTCGATCCACGATCCGGAAGCCGCGATTGAATATGCTCGTCGATTTAAAGCTCTTGCCGCAGAGGTCAGCGATAGCCTCTACCTGGTGATGCGCGTCTACTTTGAAAAACCCCGTACCACTGTCGGCTGGAAGGGGCTGATTAACGATCCGCACATGGATGGTTCGTTTGATGTTGAAGGCGGCCTGAAGATTGCGCGTCGTCTGCTGGTCGAGCTCGTCAATATGGGACTGCCGCTGGCGACGGAAGCACTGGATCCGAACAGCCCGCAATACCTTGGCGATCTGTTCAGCTGGTCTGCTATCGGCGCACGTACCACGGAATCACAAACGCACCGCGAAATGGCCTCTGGCCTGTCGATGCCGGTCGGCTTTAAAAACGGTACCGACGGTAGTCTGGCGACGGCCATCAACGCCATGCGCGCCGCGGCAATGCCGCACCGTTTCGTCGGCATCAACCAGGCCGGGCAGGTCTGCCTGCTGCAAACGCAGGGTAATCCGAACGGCCATGTGATCCTGCGCGGCGGTAAGGCGCCGAACTACGGTCCGGAAGATGTGGCGAAATGCGAAAAAGAGATGGCGCAGGCGGGACTGAAACCGTCGCTGATGGTAGATTGCAGTCATGGGAACTCCAATAAAGATTTCCGCCGCCAGCCAGCCGTGGCTGAATCCGTTGTCGCACAGATCAAAGATGGCAACCGCTCCATTATCGGCCTGATGATCGAGAGTAATATCCACGAAGGCAATCAGTCCTCTGAACAGCCGCGTGAGACGATGAAATACGGCGTTTCGGTGACGGATGCCTGCATCAGCTGGGAAACCACCGATGCGCTGCTGCGTGAACTGGATAAGGATCTCCGCGGCCATCTGGCGGCCCGTTTGGTGTAAGAGGAAAGTATGGTTGCTGAACTGACCGCGTTACGCGATCAAATTGATGAAGTGGATAAAGCGTTGCTTAGCCTGCTGGCTAAGCGTCTGGAACTGGTGGCCGAAGTCGGCGAGGTGAAGAGCCAGTATGGTCTGCCGATTTACGTCCCGGAGCGCGAGGCGGCGATGCTCGCCTCCCGGCGTGAAGAGGCGGCTGCGCTCGGCGTACCGCCGGATCTGATCGAGGATGTTCTGCGTCGCGTGATGCGGGAATCCTATTCCAGCGAAAACGACAAAGGCTTCAAAACCCTGCACCCGAATCTGCGGCCGGTGGTCATCGTCGGCGGCGGCGGGCAGATGGGGCGTCTGTTTGAGAAGATGTTAACGCTGTCCGGCTACCAGGTGCGTATTCTGGAAAAAGACGATTGGGCCCGGGCGGCGGATATCGTCGCCGATGCCGGCATGGTCATCGTCAGCGTACCGATTCACACCACCGTGGAGACGATCGGCAGGCTGCCGCCGCTGCCGGCGGATTGCATTCTGGTTGACCTTGCCTCGGTGAAAGCGGAGCCGCTGCAGGCGATGCTGGCAGCGCATCAGGGCCCGGTTCTTGGCCTGCACCCGATGTTCGGTCCGGACAGCGGCAGCCTGGCGAAGCAGGTGGTGGTCTATTGTGATGGCCGCCAGCCGGAGGCCTATCAGTGGTTCCTCGAACAAATTCAGGTTTGGGGCGCGCGGCTGCACCGCATCAGCGCCGTTGAGCACGATCAGAACATGGCGTTTATTCAGGCGCTGCGCCACTTTGCCACCTTCGCCTATGGCCTGCACCTGGCAGAAGAGAATGTGCGTCTTGAGCAACTGCTGGCGCTTTCGTCACCTATTTACCGGCTGGAGCTGGCGATGGTGGGGCGCCTGTTTGCCCAGGATCCGCAGCTGTACGCCGACATTATTATGTCATCGGAAAATAACCTGGCGCTGATTAAGCGCTATTACCAGCGTTTCGGCGAAGCGATTGGCTTGCTGGAGCAGGGCGATAAGCAGGCGTTTATCGACAGCTTCCGTAAAGTCGAACATTGGTTTGGCGATTACGCTCAGCGTTTCCAGAGCGAGAGCCGCACGCTGCTGCGTCAGGCGAACGATAATCGGCAGTAAAGCGAAAAAGATGTATACAATAAAGCCAGCGACCGCTGGCTTTTTTTATAGGGATGACAACGATGGCTGAACCACAACCGCTGTTTGACTACACCGGATACCTGCCGGAATGCCCGACCTGGAGCGAGGCTGAACAGGCCCTCTACTGGGCCGATATCATGGAGTGTGAAATCCACCGCTACGATACCCGCAGCGGCGAACACCAGGTGCTGCAGTTTCCGGAGGAGGTCGGCTGTTTCTCCCTGCGTGAGAAGGGCGGATTTATCGTTGCATTACGCAGTGGCATCTGGCTGACCGACGCCCACGGCCTGCTGCGGCGGAAAGTCTGTGATAATCCGAGCAATCCGGAGCTGGCGCGGTTTAACGATGGTGGGACCGATCGCGAGGGGCGTTTTTATGCCGGCACCTTCTGGGGGCCGGGGGATTACAACGGCGCGCTGCTGATGCGAGTCGATAATGACCTGAAGCCGAAAGTGATCCAGTGTGATATCCATGGCGCCAACGGTCTGGCGTTTAGCGCCGACCAGCGCTGGATGTATACCTCTGATACGCCGAACGCCGTGATCTACCGTACGCCGCTGGATGAACAGGGTGAGCCTGGACGACGCGAGGTGTTTCGCCGTTTCCAGCCGGGCGAAGGCATCCCTGACGGGGCGGCGATCGATGTGGAGGGCTGTTACTGGAGCGCGATGTTTGACGGCTGGCGGATTGCTCGTTTCTCGCCGCAGGGCGAGGAGCTGGAGACTTACCCGATGCCGGTTCGTTGTCCGACAATGGTCTGCTTCGGTGGGGCGGATATGAAAACGCTCTATATCACCACAACCCGGGAAAACATGGAGGACGATGAGCTGGCGAAGTACCCGCTGTCAGGCGCCATCTTCACCCTGCCGGTTGCGGTGGCAGGGATGAAGAAATTACCGTTCCGCGAACGTTAAACCGGATCCACTGGCACCACGTTTTCGCTGGGGTAGCAACCGAGGACCTTCATGGAGCGGGTGATTTCCGCCAGCTCCTTTAATGCCTTGCGCATGGGCAGCGAGTCCAGGTTGGCCTGAATATCGAGATAAAACATCTCTTCCCAGGGATTGCCGTGGATCGGGCGAGATTCCAGTTTGGTCATGATCAGATTGTGGTTGCGCAGCACCAGCAGGGCTTCCACCAGGGCGCCCGCCTGCTGACCGGTCGCCATTAACAGCGTGGTCTTGGCCGGAACCTGATCGGAGACGTTCACCGCTTTGCGCGCCAGGACGAGGAAGCGCGTGATGTTCTGCGTCTGGTTGGCCTGGCAGTGCTCCAGCACCTGCAGGCTATACAGGGCGCCACCCGCTTCGCTGCCCAGTGCCGCAACGGCCGGGGAGTTCGCCTGCGCCACTTTTTCCATTGCCGCCGAGGTGCTCTCGGTATATTCAATCTTCCAGTGCGGGTAGCGGCTCAGATACTGGCTGCACTGCTGGAACGGCTGCGGATGGCTGTAGACGGTCTGAATTTTATCGGCATCCGTCGAGGTGCTAACCAGCACGCAATGATCGATAGGGATCGTTAGCTCGCCAACGATCGACAGGCTGGTGTGCTGCAGCAGATCGTAGACGTCGTTGATCCCGCCAGAGCTGGTGTTTTCAATCGGCACCACGGCGTAATCGGCCTGGCCGGTCTCTACCTGATTAAAAATATCGGCGAACTTCGCGCAGCCGCTCTCAATAAACTGCTCAAAATGGCGAGCGGCGTACTGACGCGCCGCCAGATGCGAATAAGAGCCTTTAGGGCCAAGGAAGGCCACGCGGGCCGAATGCGGATTAATTTTATTCAGATGCTGCTGCAGCAGGGTTTGTTGGGTCAGGACGGAGTCTTCGATGATCAGCTGGAACAGGCGGGTGATGTAGTGCGCATCCAGATTATGGCGCTTGCCGATGGTCATCAGACGCTCCAGCAGATCGCGTTCGCGGTCAATATCACGCACTGGACGGTGGGAGGCCAGTTTGGCTTTACCAACCTCAACAGCCAGCCCGCGGCGCTCCGCCAGCAGAGCAAGCAGTTTCTCGTCCAGTGCGCTTATCTTATCGCGCAGCGCCAGTAATGGGTTTTCCTCGGTCATAGATGTTGCCTTTGTTGTTATCAAATAAAAAAGGCCTCCCGGGTGGGAGGCCTTATTGTTCGTCTTCGCATTCTTTCTTATACGACGAATTGCCTCCCGGTCAGGGGAAGGTAAAAAAGAATGCGAAGAAGAACGGGACACGTTTCATGGTAAATTCCTTGAGGTAGTGGGGATTACAGTACCTGTACTGTTTTCACTCTGTCAATAAAAAACGCGCCCGAAGGCGCGTGGCATGACACAACTTAAGTTAAGGATTACTCTTCTTCTTCCACAAAGCCTGCCTCTTTCACCGATGTTGCGGCGCGGCGGGCTTCCCCTTTGTGTTGCACTTTATTCAGCTGCCGTTCCAGCTTGTTGATCAATTCGTTAATGGCGGCGTACATATCTTCATGACGCGCACTGGCAACCAGATGACCGTTTGGCGTATTGATGGTTGCATCAGCGATAAAACCCTGCGGCTCCTTAGACAGAATGATGTGCGGGTTGATTAAATGAGTTTGCCACTTATCCAGTTTGGCGAGACGGTCTGCGACATGCTGGCGGATTGCCGGAGTAATTTCCATTTGTTTACTGGTAATGTTCATTGTCATAAATTTTACCTCTTGTCTTTCCCGTCTTGGTGAATCCAGCATACCTTTCCCAATGTCAAAAAGCGTGATCTAAATCACATTTTATTGTCACTTTTTGTCAACGAATTCATTTTGTGAGACAGGGCAGGAAGAAGTGAGATTTTACTTGTCGAACCCGGTAAAGCAGGCCATATTTGATGAGTTAACCCGGCGCTAAACCGCTTCAGCTTGACGGGATAAAGTATAAAAAAACGGCAGCCACTGGCTGCCGTTTGCGATCCATGAATCAGACTCAGGTGTTCTTGCTGTTCGCGGCGATTATCTTCGCGACTTTGTCCGCCTGGGCGTTCATTTGCATCTGACGATAGGCGTTTTCCATCTTCGGCAGGGCATCGCGGGTGGCCTGGGTATCCGGATAGTTACGCATCATACCTTCCACGCGGTTCACGACGGCAACCCATGCGCCACGGTCGGTGTAGTAATCCACGACCGACAGCTCATATTTGGCCAGGCGATCTTTCAGGAACACCATACGTTTATAGGCGTCAGTGGCGTACTGGCTGTTCGGGTAACCACGCACCAGTTTGGAGAAGTCATTGAAGGCATCGCGCGCGTGCTGTGGATCGCGGTCAGAGCGATCGACACCAAAGAAGCCCTGCAGGGCGCTGTCATCCAGGGCCATGTTGGTCAGGCCGCGCATATAGATGACGTAATCGATATTCGGGTGGGTGGGGTTCAAACGCATGAAGCGATCGATGGCCGCCTGAGCCAGCGGCAGATCGGCGTTTTTGTAATACGCATAAATCAGATCCAGCTGTACCTGTTGGGAATAAGGGCCGAATGGATAACGGTTATCCAACGCTTCCAGTTGCGTTATCGCCTGTTTCCAGTTACCGTCCTGCAGTTTTTGCTGGGCGGTCGCGTAGATTTCATTCGGCGGATTATCAGGCACCTCTTCCTTAGAGCCGGAGCAACCCACCAAAGCCAGGCTCAGTGTGGCGGCTGCCACCAGGTATTTCATGCGCGTCATGACGTTTTGACTTCCTCAAAATGTTTATGCGGGAGAATCTCTGTTCCTGCTCCCGATTAAGACCAGCTACAATAGCACACTATATTAAACGGCAAAGCCGTAAAACCCAACGTTAAACGAAGAAGCTGTATATGGCACAACGAGTACAACTCACCGCAACGGTGACCGAAAATCAACTCGGTCAACGCTTAGATCAGGCTTTGGCCGAATTGTTCCCTGATTATTCGCGATCGCGGATAAAAGAATGGATCCTGGACCAACGCGTATTAGTCAATGGCAGCATTGGCGATAAGCCGAAAGAAAAAGTGCTGGGGGGAGAGCACATCGCTATCGATGTCGAAATCGAAGAAGAGGCGCGCTTCCAGCCGCAGGATATTCCGCTCAATATCGTTTACGAAGATGATGACATCCTCGTGATTAACAAACCGCGCGATCTGGTTGTGCATCCTGGCGCGGGCAACCCTGACGGTACTGTGCTGAATGCGCTGCTGCACTACTATCCGCCGATCGCCGATGTGCCGCGCGCGGGGATCGTGCACCGTCTGGATAAGGACACCACCGGTCTGATGGTGGTGGCGAAAACCATTCCGGCACAAACCCGGCTGGTGGAGTCGTTGCAGCTGCGCGAGATCACTCGCGAGTATGAAGCGGTGGCCATCGGTCATATGACTTCCGGTGGCACAGTGGAAGAGCCGATCAGTCGTCACCCGACGAAACGTACCCATATGGCGGTGCATCCGATGGGCAAACCGGCGGTGACCCACTACCGCATTATGGAACATTTCCGCATCCATACCCGCCTGCGCCTGCGCCTGGAAACCGGTCGTACACACCAGATCCGTGTGCATATGTCGCATATCACCCATCCGCTGGTGGGTGACCAGGTGTATGGCGGCCGGCCGCGTCCGCCGAAGGGCGCGTCGGAGGAGTTCATCACCGCGCTGCGTAAATTCGACCGTCAGGCGCTGCACGCCACCATGTTGCGTCTGTATCACCCGATCACCGGCATTGAAATGGAGTGGCACGCGCCCATCCCACAGGATATGGTCGAGCTCATCGAGGCGATGCGTGCCGATTTTGAAGCCCATAAGGATGATATTGACTGGTTATGACTAAACTGATTGTACCGCAGTGGCCGATGCCCCGCAGCGTGGCGGCCTGTAGTTCGACCCGCATTGGCGGCGTGAGTCTGCCGCCCTATGACTCGCTCAACCTGGGCGCCCATTGCGGAGACAATCTGCAGCATGTTGAAGAAAACCGGCGGCGGATGTTTGCTGCCGGTGGCTTGCCGTCTTACCCGGTTTGGCTGGAGCAGGTTCATGGCACCGATGTTCTGACGCTGGACGGCGGACCCTATCCATCGAAACGCGCAGATGCTTCTTATAGTCGTACGCCAGGCACCGTCTGTGCGGTGATGACCGCCGACTGCCTGCCGGTCCTGTTCTGTAACCGCGACGGCACCGAAGTCGCCGCGGCGCATGCGGGATGGCGCGGCTTATGCGAAGGGGTTCTGGAAGAGACGGTTGCCCGTTTCGCCGATAAAGCCGAAAACATGATGGCGTGGCTGGGCCCGGGCATTGGTCCGCAGGCATTTGAGGTGGGGCCGGAAGTCCGGGATGCCTTTATGGCGAAAGACGAGAACGCGCACCGGGCTTTTCGTCCGGCAGGCGAGAAATATTTTGCTGATATCTATCAACTGGCTCGGCAGCGTCTGGCAAACGTCGGCGTTGAGCAGATTTTCGGCGGCGATCGCTGCACGCTAAGCGAAAAGGATGATTTTTTCTCTTACCGGCGCGACAAGACCACCGGTCGTATGGCAAGTTTCATTTGGCTGATATAACCTAGAGAATCAAGACGATCCAGAAGGCAAACTTATTTTTCGCATAGTTCAGGTCTTTAACCTTGAATAATTGAGGGATGACCTCATTTAATCTCCAGTAGCAAATTTGACCTGTTTATGGGAGGAGTTATGCGTCTGGATCGTCTTACCAATAAATTCCAGCTTGCTCTTGCCGATGCCCAGTCACTCGCACTCGGGCACGACAACCAATTCATCGAACCTCTTCATTTAATGAGCGCCTTACTGAATCAGGAAGGGGGATCGGTACGTCCTTTATTAACCTCGGCGGGCGTCAATGCCGGGAAACTACGCACTGACATCGAGCAGGCCTTGAGCCGTTTACCGCAGGTGGAAGGCACCGGCGGCGATGTACAACCTTCTCAGGATTTAGTGCGGATCCTGAACCTTTGCGACAAGCTGGCGCAAAAGAAAAAGGACAACTTTATTTCGTCGGAACTGTTCGTTCTGGCGGCGCTTGAATCGCGCGGTACGCTGACCGACCTTTTAAAATCCGCCGGAGCAACAACCGCCAACGTGACTCAGGCGATTGAACAAATGCGCGGAGGTGAAAGCGTGAACGATCAGGGTGCCGAAGACCAACGTCAGGCATTGAAGAAATTTACCGTCGATCTGACCGAGCGAGCCGAGCAGGGCAAGCTGGATCCGGTGATCGGCCGTGATGAAGAGATTCGCCGTACCATCCAGGTACTGCAGCGTCGTACCAAAAACAACCCGGTACTGATTGGTGAACCCGGGGTGGGTAAAACGGCAATCGTCGAAGGACTGGCGCAGCGTATCGTCAACGGCGAAGTACCAGAAGGGTTGAAAGGCCGTCGGGTATTGGCGCTGGATATGGGGGCGCTGGTGGCCGGGGCGAAATACCGCGGTGAGTTTGAAGAGCGTCTGAAAGGCGTGCTGACTGACCTGTCAAAACAGGAAGGCAACGTCATTCTGTTTATCGACGAACTGCATACCATGGTGGGCGCTGGTAAAGCCGACGGCGCGATGGATGCGGGTAACATGCTGAAGCCGGCGCTGGCGCGTGGTGAACTGCACTGCGTCGGGGCGACAACGCTTGATGAATACCGTCAGTACATCGAAAAAGACGCCGCGCTGGAACGTCGCTTCCAGAAAGTGTTCGTCGCCGAGCCGACGGTAGAAGATACCATCGCTATTCTGCGTGGCCTGAAAGAACGTTACGAGCTGCACCACCACGTGCAGATCACTGACCCGGCGATTGTCGCGGCGGCGACCTTGTCGCATCGCTATATTGCCGACCGTCAGCTGCCGGATAAAGCCATCGACCTTATCGATGAGGCGGCGTCCAGCATTCGTATGCAGATCGACTCCAAGCCGGAAGAGCTGGACCGTCTCGATAGACGTATTATCCAGCTGAAACTGGAACAGCAGGCGCTGAAGAAAGAGTCTGATGAAGCGAGCCTGAAACGTCTCGATATGCTCAACGAGGAGCTGGCGGATAAAGAGCGTCAGTACTCGGTACTGGAAGAAGAGTGGAAAGCGGAAAAAGCCTCTCTCTCCGGCACCCAGACTATTAAAGCCGAGCTGGAACAGGCGAAAATCGCTATCGAACAGGCGCGTCGCGTCGGCGATCTGGCGCGGATGTCCGAGCTGCAGTACGGCAAAATTCCGGAACTGGAGAAACAGCTGGCGGCTGCCACTCAGTCCGAAGGGAAAACCATGCGTCTGCTGCGTAATAAAGTGACGGATGCTGAGATCGCCGAAGTGCTGGCCCGCTGGACCGGTATCCCTGTCTCCCGGATGATGGAAAGCGAGCGCGACAAACTGCTGCGTATGGAGCAGGAGCTGCATCATCGGGTGATTGGCCAGGATGAGGCGGTTGAAGCGGTATCGAACGCCATTCGCCGTAGCCGCGCTGGGCTATCCGATCCGAACCGGCCGATTGGTTCGTTCCTGTTCCTCGGTCCAACCGGGGTCGGTAAAACCGAGCTGTGTAAAACGCTGGCTAACTTTATGTTCGACAGCGACGACGCGATGGTGCGTATCGATATGTCCGAGTTTATGGAGAAACACTCCGTCTCGCGTCTGGTCGGTGCGCCTCCGGGATACGTCGGCTATGAAGAGGGCGGTTACCTGACCGAGGCGGTGCGTCGTCGTCCTTATTCCGTCATTCTGCTGGATGAAGTGGAAAAAGCGCACCCGGATGTGTTCAACATTCTGCTGCAGGTACTCGACGACGGGCGTCTGACCGACGGGCAGGGGAGAACGGTCGACTTCCGTAATACGGTGGTCATCATGACCTCGAACCTCGGTTCCGATCTGATTCAGGAACGGTTTGGCGAACTGGACTACGGTCATATGAAGGATCTGGTACTGGGAGTGGTAAGCCAGAACTTCCGTCCGGAGTTTATTAACCGTATCGACGAAGTGGTGGTCTTCCATCCTCTGGGTGAGAAACACATTGCTTCTATTGCCCAGATCCAGCTGCAGCGTTTGTATAAACGCCTGGAAGAGCGTGGGTATGAAGTGCGGATGTCCGATGAGGCGCTGAAGTTGCTGAGCGCCAACGGTTACGATCCGGTATACGGCGCGCGGCCACTGAAACGCGCTATTCAGCAGCAGATTGAGAACCCGTTAGCCCAGCAGATCCTTTCCGGTGAGCTGGTTCCGGGGAAAGCTGTCGAGCTGGTGGTGAAAGACGACCGTATTGTGGCAGTGCAGTAAATCACAAAACGACAAAAACGGGCCCAACGGGCTCGTTTTTGTTTAAAAACCAGGCAAGAATTAAAGCTCAACACCTGGTTTGGTTGAAAAGTGAGCGGTTGAATTCTTTTTTTGAATTTATCCTTGTCACTTCAGAATTACTCCCTATAATGCGCCTCCACTGACACGGAACAACGGCAAACAAGCCGCCGGGTCAGGAGGATTCAACGACGGAAATCGACGTTGAAAGCCGACAGAGAAAAGCAAAATAAGCGCTTGACTCTGAATGAGGAAAACGTATTATACGGGACCTCGCGACAGAGCGCTAAAGCGCGTCGCAACTGCTCTTTAACAATTTATCAGACAATCTGTGTGGGCACTCAAAGTGACATGGATTCTTAATGTCTTCGGACAATAAACGAACACCAAGTCTCTGAGTGAACATACGTAATTCATTACGAAGTTTAATTCACGAGCATCAAACTTAAATTGAAGAGTTTGATCATGGCTCAGATTGAACGCTGGCGGCAGGCCTAACACATGCAAGTCGAGCGGTAGCACAGAGAGCTTGCTCTCGGGTGACGAGCGGCGGACGGGTGAGTAATGTCTGGGAAACTGCCTGATGGAGGGGG